>NZ_CP097291.1:2585961-3878942 GCF_027595165.1 Providencia sp. PROV188 | reverse complement strand
CGCTAAGATCCTTGCGCTTTAGGGAGGAGTCCGTATAATCTTCCTCCCTGTGTACACTGCGAATGTCACTTTTTATGATGAATTTAGGCAGCATGGTTTTATGGGTAACGTCAATAAACGCTTGAGTTGATTGAAAGTTAAACTGTTAGACTTGCCTAAAAGGTAGCATAAATGAGTTCCATACGTAGCTTGTCACGGCACATATCGGCAAACCGGTCAGCCAGGTTTAAATAAAAAGTGGTTTGATTACGTCATTTTATTGACGTGACCCCCTATGTTTTATTACAATCCTGCCTCTTTCTATATTGTTGCGATAGAGGCACAGGTGTAAATCAGTTTCCACTGGTTGCCAACGCGTTTACTGAATCAGTAATAAATTTTAAAGTTAGGTAGAAATCGTTATGAAACGCACTTTTCAACCGTCCGTACTGAAGCGCAACCGTTCACACGGTTTCCGTGCTCGTATGGCCACTAAAAATGGTCGTCAGGTTCTGGCTCGCCGTCGTGCTAAAGGCCGCGCTCGTCTGACCGTTTCATCTAAGTAATAAAGCTAGCCCTCTATAGTGGTTACGCTCGCTTTTACCCGGGAGTTACGTTTGTTAACTCCCAGGCATTTCGACAATGTCTTCAAGCAGCCGCAGAGGGCGAGTTCCCCAGAGATAACAATCCTTGGTCGCCTTAACGAGCTGGGGCATCCCCGCATCGGTCTTACCATCGCCAAAAAAAATGTTAAACGTGCTCATGAGCGTAATCGTATCAAACGATTAGCCCGTGAATATTTTCGTTTGCATCAACATGAGTTGCCTTCAATGGACTTTGTGGTTCTGGTTCGCAGAGGGGTAGCCGATCTCGACAATCAACAGATTACGGAATCATTGGATAAGTTATGGCGTCGTCACCGTCGCTTGGCTCAAAAGTCCTGATCATGCTGATCAGAGGTTACCAACTGGCTATTAGTCCGTTGTTAGGACCTCGTTGTCGTTTCAATCCCACATGCTCTAATTACGGAATTGAGGCATTGCGCAGGTTTGGTATGCTAAAAGGTAGTTGGTTAACTGCCAAACGCGTATTAAAATGCCACCCTTTACACGCTGGTGGAGATGATCCTGTCCCACCTAGAAAAACTGATGATAATAGAGAATTATAACGATGGATTCCCAACGCAATCTTCTACTCATCGCTTTGTTGTTCGTGTCGTTCTTAGTTTGGCAGGCTTGGGAGAGCGATAAAGTTGCTCAGGAAACCAAGGCTGTTCAAGTTTCTCAGCAAAAGACGGACATGCCGAGCAGTGCAAGCAATGATGGTCAAGCGGTCACAGGTAGTGAACAAGGTAAGCTTATTGCCGTTAAAACCGACGTACTTGATATTCGTATCAATACTCGTGGTGGTGATATCGATGAGGCTGACCTGTTAGCCTATCCAGCAACCCTGAATTCACCAAACCCATTCCGTTTATTGGAAACCACACCAGGTTTTGTTTATCAGGCTCAAAGTGGTCTGATCGGTCCTCATGGTCCAGACAACCCAGCGAATAACAATGGTCAGCGCCCTCTTTATACTTCAGATGCAGCAAGCTTTGAGTTAAAAGATGGTCAAGACGAATTACGTATTCCGATGTCCTTCACCGATAATAACGGTGTGGTTTATCAGAAGACGTACATTCTGAAGCGTGGCAAATACACTGTTGATGTTGAATACAACATTCAAAACCCAACTGCACAGCCTTTAACACTTGCGTTCTTCGGACAATTAAAGCAAACCATCGCTTTACCAGAACAACGTGACACTGGCAGCAGTAACTTTGCTCTACATACCTACCGCGGTGCGGCTTACTCTTCTGATGAAAATAACTATAAAAAATATAGTTTCAGTGACATCGAAGATAAAAACTTAAGCCTGACAACCAAAGGTGGTTGGGTCGCGATGCTGCAACAATACTTTGCAACTGCGTGGATCCCAGCTTCTTCTGAGCAAAGCACTTTCTACACCATTGATCTCGATAAGAAATCAGCCATCGTTGGTTATAAGAGTGAACCTCTGACCATCGCATCAAATGGTGCTGCGACCTACTCTTCTACACTGTGGATTGGTCCTGAAATTCAGTCAGAAATGGCGGAAGTTGCTCCTCATTTAGACTTAACCGTAGATTACGGTTGGTTATGGTTTATCTCTCAGCCACTGTTCAAACTGTTGAAATTCATTCACGGTTTCGTTGGTAACTGGGGTATTGCCATCATCGTTATCACCTTTATCGTCCGTGGTATTATGTACCCGCTGACTAAAGCGCAGTACACCTCAATGGCGAAAATGCGTTTACTGCAACCTAAACTGGCTGCAATGCGTGAGCGTATTGGTGACGATAAACAACGCATGAGCCAAGAAATGATGGCTCTGTACAAATCAGAAAAAGTAAACCCACTGGGTGGTTGTTTACCGCTGCTGATTCAAATGCCAATCTTCCTTGCGTTGTACTACATGTTGATGGGTTCTGTTGAACTGCGTCATGCACCGTTCTTTGGTTGGATCCAAGACTTGTCTGCACAAGACCCGTACTACATCCTGCCAGTGCTGATGGGTGTGACGATGTTTGTTATTCAGAAGATGTCACCAACTACCGTGACTGACCCAATGCAGCAGAAGATCATGACTTACATGCCAGTCGTATTTACCGTGTTCTTCCTGTGGTTCCCATCAGGTCTGGTTCTGTACTATATCGTGAGCAACTTAGTCACCATTATCCAGCAGCAGGTTATTTACCGTGGTCTGGAAAAACGTGGCTTACATAGCCGTGATAAGAAAGCGAAGAAATAATCTAAATTCCAATCGAGTTTAGAGGGCTTCACAAAGCCAGATTCTATAGTAACATTGAGGCGATCCATTTAGGGTCGCCTCAATTTTTTTAGTCATAGACAGAGAAACATCATGCAAATCAACGATACTATCGTCGCACAGGCAACCGCTCCCGGTCGTGGTGGGGTTGGAATTTTACGTGTATCCGGCCCGCAAGCAGCCCTTGTTGCTGAAACAGTACTCGGAAAGTTACCGAAGCCGCGCTATGCCGATTATCTGCCATTTCGTGATGCAGATGGCTCTGTTCTTGACCAAGGGATTGCTATTTATTTCCCGGGACCTAACTCTTTCACTGGGGAAGATGTTCTTGAACTACAAGGGCATGGTGGTCCTGTTATTCTCGATTTATTACTCAGAAGAATTCTGACCATTGCCAATATCCGTATTGCCAATCCGGGGGAATTTTCTGAGCGTGCATTTTTAAATGACAAACTCGACTTGGCGCAAGCCGAAGCGATTGCCGACCTGATTGATGCGAGTTCAGAACAAGCGGCACGCTCCGCGATGAACTCTTTACAAGGGGCTTTTTCATCCCACATCCACCAGTTAGTGGAAGCGCTTACTCACTTGCGCATCTATGTGGAAGCGGCGATTGATTTTCCGGATGAAGAAATTGATTTCCTATCTGACGGTAAAATTGAAGCTAAATTAAACGAAGTGGTAGCGGATTTAGAAGATGTCCGTTCACAGGCTCGTCAAGGGAGTTTGCTGCGCGAAGGCATGAAAGTGGTGATTGCTGGTCGTCCAAATGCGGGTAAATCTAGCTTATTGAATGCGTTAGCGGGGCGTGAAGCGGCGATTGTGACGGATATTGCGGGGACTACCCGTGACGTCCTACGTGAACACATTCATATTGATGGTATGCCGCTGCATATTATTGATACCGCCGGTTTACGTGAAGCCAGCGATGAAGTTGAACGTATCGGTATTGAACGCGCATGGAAAGAGATTGAACAAGCCGACCGTGTGCTATTTATGGTAGATAGCACCACGACAGATGCTACGGAGCCACAAGAAATTTGGCCTGAATTTATGGCTCGCTTGCCAGAAACATTACCAGTTACGGTTATTCGTAATAAAGCAGATAAAACAGGGGAATCTGTAGAATTTGTTGCTGATGCCCGTTACCCACTGATCCGTTTATCTGCTCGTGAAGAAAAAGGCATCGATTTGCTGCGTGATCACCTCAAAGAAACCATGGGCTTCAATAGCAACACAGAAGGTGGTTTCCTTGCCCGTCGTCGCCACTTACAAGCATTGAACAATGCCGCAACCCACCTTGCACAAGGCTATGACCAGTTAGTGAACGCTCGCTCCGGTGAGCTGCTGGCTGAAGAGTTACGCTTAGCTCAGCAAGAACTGAGCGAAATCACCGGTGAGTTTACCTCCGATGATTTGTTAGGGCGTATTTTCTCGAGTTTCTGTATTGGTAAGTGATTAAGATAAATAAAAAACCATTTTCCTGACATCGGGAAAATGGTTCTAGCCCACAGACATTGCATGTAAATTCATTTAGGCGGTGAGTGAATACTGGTTAGTCTATCACCCGGCTCGGATGGGTAAACACGGTGGCTTTACCTTGGCGGCAGAAACCGACCAGCGTTAAATTGGCTTTTTCGGCGACTTCAATCGCCAATGATGTTGCGGCTGAAACCGCAAATAGAATTTCCGCACCGCAGCTTGCGGCTTTTTGTACCATCTCATAACTTGCGCGACTAGACACTAAAATAGCCCCTTGCTGCCAATCAGAACGGCTTTTCATTCCCAGTAGCTTGTCTAGCGCGACATGGCGACCCACATCTTCACATCCGCCCACTAAGCGACCTTCAGGAGAGATCCACGCAGCTGCATGAGTACAACCAGTTAATGCGCCAATTTCTTGAACTGTCTTCAATTCTTGTAGAGCGTTATCGAGATAAGATAATGAGAATGTTTGAGTGAATGGCAGCGGAGTGATAGGCTTAAATATCTCATCGAGCTGTTCTGTACCACAAATACCGCAGCCAGTTCGCCCAGTCAGATTACGACGACGCTCTTTGAGCGCCATAAAACGGCGGCTTGATAACTCAATATGAACTTCAATGCCTCGGTGACAACCTTGCGCAATATCAATTCCGCGAATTTCATCACGGGATTGTATTATCCCTTCTGATAATGAAAATCCGACAGCAAAATCTTCCAGATCTTTGGGTGTCGCCATCATTACCACATGAGATATCCCGTTATAAACGAGAGCGACAGGGACTTCCTCCGCAACGAAATCATTAACCAGTGAACCGAGGTTATTTTTTTGTTGCACGATTGTGGATTGAACGCCGATCATTTTAGATAATTTAGGGTTATTTGTAGTATTTGTTTCATACATTAGATGAATTCCTATCACTAATGATACATAATATTCGATATGGGTAAAAAGAATTTACACCATTCATCAGGCAATGAACCTGAATACGTAAGGAAGACGTTGAATAAGAACAGTTTACCTCAAATTTTGTGACGAAGTTAGGTAAACATGAGCAATGTATATGAGGAGATCCCCCATGCAAGTCAGCAGAAGGCAGTTCTTTAAGATCTGCGCTGGCGGTATGGCAGGTACAACGGCAGCAGCGCTGGGTTTTGCTCCAGCAACTGCATTAGCCTCTACACGCCAGTATAAACTACTGCGTGCAAAAGAGACTCGAAATACCTGTACCTACTGTTCTGTCGGCTGTGGGCTGTTAATGTACAGCCTAGGTGATGGCGCGAAGAATGCGAAAGAAAGCATTTTTCATATCGAAGGGGACCCGGATCATCCGGTAAACCGTGGTGCACTTTGTCCTAAAGGTGCAGGATTAATCGACTTTATCCACAGTGAGAGTCGACTCAAGTATCCAGAAGTTCGCGAACCAGGCACTAATGAATGGAAACGCATCACTTGGAACGACGCGTTTGACCGCATCGCCAAGTTAATGAAAGAAGACCGTGATGCAAACTTCATTAAACAGAATAAAGATGGTGTAACGGTCAATCGTTGGTTAACCACCGGTATGCTGTGTGCATCAGCGGCAAGTAACGAAACAGGTTTTGTAACCCAAAAATTTAGTCGCGCCCTCGGCATGCTTGCCGTGGATAACCAAGCGCGTGTCTGACACGGACCAACGGTAGCAAGTCTTGCTCCAACATTTGGTCGCGGTGCGATGACCAACCACTGGGTTGACATTAAAAACGCAAACCTGATCGTCGTTATGGGCGGTAATGCGGCAGAAGCGCATCCAGTCGGTTTCCGCTGGGCGATGGAAGCGAAAATCCACAATAAAGCAAAATTAATCGTTATCGATCCACGCTTTACCCGTACTGCGGCTGTGGCGGATTTTTACACGCCTATCCGTTCAGGTACCGATATTGCCTTCCTGTCAGGTGTTATCAAATACTTGCTGGATAACGAAAAAATTCAACGTGAATACGTTGAGGCGTACACCAACGCCAGCTTAGTTATCCGTGAAGACTTCGGTTTTGATGACGGTCTGTTCACCGGTTACGATGCAGAAAAACGTCAATACGACAAAACCACGTGGAACTACGAGATGGATGAGAACGGCTTAGCGCTGCGCGATCCGACTCTGAAAAATCCACGTTGTGTTCTGAACCTATTGAAAGAGCACGTGAGCCGTTATACCCCAGAAGTGGTTAACAACATCTGTGGTACGCCAATCAAAGACTTCTTACAAGTCTGCGAATACATTGCAGAAACTAGCGCGAAAGACAAAACAGCGTCCTTCTTATATGCGCTGGGTTGGACTCAACATACCGTTGGTGCGCAGAACATTCGTACCATGGCGATGATCCAGTTACTGCTTGGTAACATGGGTATGTTAGGTGGTGGTGTGAACGCACTGCGTGGACACTCCAACATCCAAGGTCTGACTGACTTAGGTCTGTTATCTCAGAGCTTACCGGGTTACCTGACATTACCATCAGAAAAACAAACAACCTTAGAAAGCTATTTAGCGGCGAATACACCAAAAGCGACCGTTGCTGGTCAGGTGAACTATTGGGGCAACTACCCTAAATTCTTCGTCAGTTTAATGAAGACTTTCTATGGCGATAAAGCGCAGAAAGAGAATAACTGGGGCTTCGACCTGTTACCTAAGTGGGATCAGGGCTACGACGTTCTACGTTATTTTGAAATGATGGATAAGGGCGAAGTTAACGGCTATATCTGCCAAGGCTTTAACCCATTAGCCTCATTCCCGAACAAGAACAAAGTCTCGAAATCGCTTTCTAAGCTGAAGTTCTTAATTACTATCGACCCGCTGAACACAGAAACTGCAAACTTCTGGCAAAATCACGGCGAAATGAACGATGTGAAACCGGAAGAGATTCAAACCACCGTGTTCCGTCTGCCATCTTGCTGTTTCGCTGAAGAAAACGGTTCAATTGTTAACTCAGCACGTTGGTTACAGTGGCACTGGAAAGGTGCAGACGCCCCAGGTGAAGCTATCAGTGATGGTGAAATCCTGTCAGGTATCTACCATCGCCTGCGTCAAATGTATGAAACTGAAGGCGGCGCAGTACCTGAACAGGTTCTGAGCATGACTTGGGATTACCTCGACCGCGATAATCCAACGCCGGAAGAAGTGGCTCAAGAAAGCAACGGTTACGCATTAGAAGACCTGAAAGATGCTGACGGCAACGTGATTGTGAAAAAAGGCGAACTGCTTAGTTCGTTTGCGCAATTACGTGATGACGGTACGACGGCTAGTGGTTGCTGGATCTTCTCTGGTAGCTGGACGCCGAAAGGTAACCAAATGGCTAACCGTGATAACTCCGACCCAACGGGTCTGGGTAACACATTAGGTTGGGCATGGGCATGGCCACTGAACCGCCGCGTGATTTATAACCGTGCGTCGGCTGACCCAATGGGTAAACCATGGGATCCGAAGCGCCAAATCCTTGAGTGGAATGGTAGCAAGTGGGTAGGTATGGATATTCCAGACTACAGCACTGCAGCCCCAGGAAGCGGTGTCGGTCCATTTATCATGCAGCCTGAAGGTATGGGTCGTTTATTTGCACTGGATAAGATGGCAGAAGGTCCATTCCCAGAGCATTACGAACCAATCGAAACGCCGCTGGATACTAACCCGCTGCATCCAAATGTGGTGTCAAACCCTGCTGCTCGTGTGTTTAAAGACGACTGGGCGCAAATGGGTAAAGCGACTGAGTTCCCATACGTGGGTACCACTTACCGCTTAACTGAGCACTTCCACTATTGGACGAAGCATGCGCTGTTAAATGCCATTATCCAACCTCAACAGTTCATTGAAATTGGTGAACGTTTAGCGAAAGAAAAAGGCATCGAGCAAGGCGATACGGTTAAGGTCAGTTCTAAACGTGGTTACATCAAAGCGAAAGCCGTGGTCACTAAACGCATTAAAACCCTGCAAGTGGATGGAAAAGACATCGATACCATCGGTATTCCAATTCACTGGGGCTTTGAAGGTGTTGCAGTGAAGGGCTTTATCACCAACACATTAACGCCATATGTGGGTGATGCGAATACTCAGACGCCGGAATTTAAATCATTCCTTGTCAACGTGGAAAAGGTGTAAGGAGATAAATTATGTCAATGCAATCTCAGGACATTATTCGTCGCTCGGCCACCAATTCCCTGACGCCCGCACCTCAGGTGCGGGACTATAAGGAAGAAGTTGCAAAGCTGATTGACGTCACAACCTGTATCGGCTGTAAAGCGTGTCAGGTTGCGTGTTCCGAATGGAACGATATCCGCGACAAAATCGGAACAAACGTTGGGGTGTATGACAACCCAACGGATTTAACCGCTAAGTCATGGACAGTAATGCGCTTCTCTGAAGTGGAAGAGAACGATAAATTTGAATGGCTGATCCGTAAAGATGGCTGTATGCACTGTGCTGATCCGGGCTGCCTGAAAGCATGCCCATCAGAAGGCGCAATCGTCCAGTATAAAAACGGTATCGTGGATTTCCAATCTGAACACTGTATCGGTTGTGGTTACTGTATCGCGGGTTGCCCGTTCAACGTGCCACGCATCAACAAAGAAGACAACCGCGCATACAAATGTACGCTGTGTGTCGACCGTGTTGAAGTCGGTCAAGAGCCTGCTTGTGTGAAAACATGTCCAACTGGCGCTATTCATTTTGGTAGCAAAGAAGACATGATTGGCATGGCTGGCGAGCGTGTTGAAGAGCTGAAAACTCGTGGTTATGCAAACGCAGGTTTATACGATCCACAAGGTGTGGGCGGTACGCACGTTATGTATGTATTGCACCATGCAGATAAGCCGCAGTTGTATCACGGATTACCAGAAAACCCGACCATCAGCCCAACAGTTACCTTCTGGAAAGGTATCTGGAAGCCGATTGCTGCGGTTGGTTTTGCGGCAACATTTGCGGCGGCAATTTTCCACTATGTGGGAATTGGTCCAAACCGCGTCTCCAAGAAAGATGAAGAAGAGGCTCTAGAAGATTTGCATAACGCAATGTCGTCTGACACTTCGAAATCAAAAGACGGGGAGGATCAGAAATGATGCCAGATGATAACGACAAAATTATTCGCCACAAACCGATTGAAAGGATCAATCACTGGGCGGTTGTGATTTGCTTCTTGTTCACGGCTATCAGCGGGCTGGGCTTTTTCTTCCCATCGCTGAACTGGTTTATGAACATTTTAGGCACGCCACAACTGTCTCGAATTTTGCATCCATTTGTGGGTACGGCGATGTTCTTGCTGTTCGTCTTTATGTTCTTCCGTTATTTCCACCATAACTTCATTAATAAAGAAGATATCAAGTGGGGGAAAAATATCGGTAAGGTACTGAAAAACGAAGAAGCTGGCGACGTAGGCCAATATAACCTCGGTCAGAAAGGGGTGTATTGGGTGGTCACTATCTGCTTACTGGCATTGGTTGTCACTGGCGTGATTATGTGGCGCCCATTCTTCGCGGACTATTTCCCAATCCCAGTGTACCGTGCAGCGATTCTTATTCACTCGCTGTCAGCCATTGGCTTGATCCTGATGATTGTTGTGCATGCGTATGCGGCAATTTGGGTCAAAGGCTCTGTGCGTGCGATGGTTGAAGGTTGGGTAACACGTGGTTGGGCGAGAAAGCACCACCCACGTTGGTACCGCGAGCTAGTTGCTAAAGAGAAACAGCAACAAGAGCAGCAAGAGAAAAACTAAGTGTTTTTGTCTCGATGAATCAAGCCCACAACATTGGTTGTGGGCTTTTTTTATCACTAAAATAGATAGTGCTAATCACGGATTGTGAAGCTGTAAATTAGCGCACATCCCAAGAGAACTAATACGGCAGAAAACCCGACATATTGGTAATTCACCGATAAAACCCCGCCCGCTAATCCCCCCGTAATAAAAGAGAGTACAGCCAAGAGTAAAACTTTTTTGCTACTGTCCCCGGGCACATTTTTCAAAAAGGCATTAATGCAGGATGTGGTCATGCCGGTGACATAGGTGGAGTGGATCCCAACTGTTCCTGCCTTATTAAAATAACCATTTTGAATTCCCATTGATAAGCTGATCAGCAAAATGGCTAAATCAGGTGAATACAAAGGCTGGATGAAAAAATAAATAGTGAAAACACCACTAAATATTAAAAATACCAGACCTAGAACAAAGCGGTATAACACGATTGCGCTATGCTTGAGCCGAATCCAAGAACCCAAAAATGTTCCTGCAAAAAATCCTAATATGGAAATTGCAGAGAGTAGCAACATGCCAATATTCATTTTGGCGAGGTAAATCATACTTAAAATGCTATTTCCCGTCAGATGGCCAGTAAATACCTCAAAGATGACAAATGAGCAGGCATCGACAAATCCGCCAATAAAGGCAAGCAATAAAAAGAAGGGTGTGTGAGACTTCGCTTCGAAGTGAAATAATGACGTCATATTGTTGCCCTTTATGATGCGGATAGAGAGCACACTATTATATGTGCCAATTGGATTAACATCATGGAAATAACAGTAGTTATATCAAATAAAAATGCCCTAATACCAATTTGTTATTTCCACATACAAACCAGGGTTAACAACGGTGAATATTCGGAGGGCTAGAGTAGCCTATCAGCGACTTTTGTTTTATCCTGACGGGTAAAACGGCAAGACTTGCTGGTTAATCGAATATTTTCTTAGAGGCTTGCGGGGAAATGCGAATAGGCAATTTCTCGGAGTAAGTTGTTATAAAAAATATAAAAGAGAGAGAGCAATGGGTATTCGTATCGTCCCGAAAGAAGAATTAGGTCAAGAGAGATTAAAAGAGAAAGGCATCGGCTTTATTCCGCCTGTTTTATTCCCGAATTTAAAAAGCCTTTATCAACGTCGTGCAGAAAGATTAAAAGAGTTAGGCGTTGGTGAACATCCTTTTGCAGATTATCTGAACTTCGCTGCGGAAGTGGCAACGGCACAAAATAATGCGCAACATGACAATCCATTAGAGATGGATATGGAAGCGGTTTTAGCGCGTTCAATGGCAACGAATACTGCACCATTAGATGCAAAAACATTCCCACGCACGGATCACTGGCACAAATTATTACGTTCAATCATCGCCGAATTGATGCCGATCGTGCCAGATTCTGTCCGTACTGCCTTGGAAAACTTAGAAAAAGCATCAGAAGCTGAACTCGAAGAGATGGCAACTGCGCTGTTAAACGAACAGTTTGAAAAAGTCCCTGCGGATAAATCTATGTTCATTTGGGCGGCATTGTCTGTCTATTGGGCACAAATGGCCGCCAATATTCCAGGTAAAGCTCGCGCAGAACACGGAGATCACCGTCATTACTGCCCAGTGTGCAACAGCATGCCTGTTTCTAGCATTGTACAAATTGGGACTAGCCAAGGCTTACGCTATTTGCACTGCACACTGTGTGAAACAGAGTGGCACATGGTTCGTGTGAAATGCAGTAACTGCGAACAAACTCGTGACCTGAATTACTGGTCTCTGGATGATGAAAATGCGGCAGTGAAAGCAGAAAGTTGCGGTGACTGTGGTAGCTATCTGAAAGTCTTATACCAAGAGAAAGAAGCCAAAGTGGAAGCGGTAGCGGATGATTTAGCTTCGATCATTTTAGATGCACGTATGGAAGAAGAAGGTTTTGCTCGTAGCAGCATTAACCCGTTCTTATTCCCTGGCGAAAAATAATCTGTTAGCTGCACAGTAAGAAAGAGAAGAGTGACTATGGATGAATCAAATGTCGCGCTATACCGCCAGCTACCAGCCATCGATAAGCTTTTGCAATTCGATGAAGCGCAGGTGTTGGTAGAGAAATCGGGTCTGCATTGGGTCACGGAATGTCTTCGTGAAATGCAGGAACAAGCGCGAGCATCTATCGCACAAGACGGATGCTTACCGGATTGGCACGGTGATTGGTTAGCAGAACTTTCTGTTCGCCATGATAAATTGCAATACAGTGCGTTAAAAAACGTCTTTAATTTGACTGGGACTGTGTTGCACACCAATCTAGGACGTGCGGTGATGTCCAACACCGCCATCCATGCGGTCTCGCAAGTGATGAGCTCGCCAGTCACTTTAGAATATTCTCTTGATGGTGCAACGCGAGGGCATCGTGACCGTGCTATTGCTGACTTACTGTGCCAACTAACAGGGGCAGAAGATGCCTGTATTGTGAATAACAATGCGGCGGCGGTTTTACTGTTATTAGCCACGGTAGCTCCGCAGCGCGAGGTGATTGTCTCTCGCGGTGAGCTGGTGGAAATTGGGGGCGCATTCCGCGTTCCCGATGTGATGGCTCAGGCAGGCTGTAAATTGGTTGAAGTGGGTACCACGAACCGAACCCATTTACGGGATTATGAAAATGCCATTAATGACCAAACTGGGTTGTTAATGAAGGTGCATACCAGTAACTACAGTATTGAAGGCTTTACCGCGGAAGTTGAAGGGGAAGAGCTAGCTGTTTTAGGGCAAAAATACCAATTACCAACGGCGATTGATTTAGGCAGTGGGTCAATGATTGATATGACTGCATATGGATTACCTGCGGAGCCGATGCCACAAGCGTATTTATCTCAAGGCATTGATTTAGTCTCTATTTCTGGAGACAAACTTCTGGGAGGACCTCAAGCGGGGATCATTCTCGGTAAGAAAAAATGGATTGATGCCATTCAAAAACACCCCTTAAAACGAGCCCTTCGCGTAGATAAAATGGTGCTAGCTGCGTTAGAAGCGACGCTAAAACTCTATTTAACCCCTGAAAAACTTACCACTGAACTGCCGACATTACGTTGGTTAACACGTTCCCAAGAAGAAATTAGGCAGAGTGCCGAAAATATCCTCGTGAAGCTGCAAGCTTATTATGGGGATCGTTTCTTTGTCGAGACTGAGCCTTGTTTATCACAAATTGGTAGCGGCTCTCTTCCTGTTGACCGATTACCCAGCTATGCGATTACATTCGCGCCTCTTGATGGAAAAGGCGGTAATTTAGAGCGTCTTGCCAACCGTTGGCGTCAATTACCTCAGCCTGTGATCGGACGTTTAAAAGAGGGCAAATTGTGGCTAGACCTACGTTGTCTTGAGGATGAACACGAGTTAGTGCAGGCGTTATTGTCATGATTTTTGCGACAGCCGGTCATGTTGACCATGGTAAAACATCGTTAATTCAAGCGCTGACAGGCGTGAACACCGCGCATCTTCCAGAAGAGAAGAAACGCGGAATGACCATCGACCTTGGCTATGCGTATTGGCCGCAATCTGACGGTAGCTCAATCGGTTTTATTGATGTTCCCGGACATGAAAAATTTCTCGCGAACATGTTGGCGGGGATCGGTGGGGTTAATCATGCCCTACTGGTGGTGGCGTGCGACGATGGAATAATGGCGCAAACCCTTGAGCATTTGTCGATTTTACGACTTGCGGGTTGCCAAGATGTCTCGGTGATTTTAACCAAAGCCGACCGTGTTGATGAGTCGAGAGTGGCAGAGGTCACTCAGCAGGTTCACGCGGAACTGCGTCGCCAAGGCTGGTTGAATGCGCCACTATTTATCACTTCAGCAAGTACAGGGCTGGGCATTGATGCACTGCGTCAATACTTACAGCAACTACACCAACAACATAATTCTTCTACTAACCTGCAACAGCGCTTTCGTTTAGCCATCGACCGTATTTTCCATGTGAAAGGGGCGGGGATTGTAGTCACAGGAACGGCGCTAGCGGGTAAAGTGAATGTGGGTGAATCCTTATGGGTGACGGGGGCGGATACTCCAGTCCGTATTCGTGGGATTCATCGCCAAAACCAAGTGGCTGAGTTTGCTCAAGCAGGGGATCGCGTCGCGCTTAACTTAACGGGGAATATCGATAAAGAGTCGATAACCCGTGGTGATTGGCTGCTGGCCGAGCAACCTGCTTTTATCGCCTCTCGGGTGATAGTGGAACTGACTTGTGATGCGCCACTTAAACATTGGCAACCCGTGCATTTATACCACGGTGCAAGTCACATTACAGGGCGAGTCTCTTTGCTGACAGAATCGGGCGAAACACCAATGTTGGCAGAGCTGATTTTAGATACGCCACTGTGGCTGGTGGATAATGACAGATTAATTATTCGCGATATTAGTGCGCGGCAAACCCTTGCTGGTGCGCGAGTGATCCGCTTAGTGTCTCCGCGTCGTGGTAAGAGACAACCTGAGTTTCTCGATTGGCTATCCCGTTTATGTGCAACGGATGATGAGCTGGCGCAGCTTAACCTACAGTTACCCAGCGGTGAGCTAGACTTAAACAGTTACGGTTGGTCGCGCCAGTTAACTCAGTCGGCATTAGATTCCTTGTTGGAACAAGTTGATATTGTTCGTGTCGGCGATGTCGTACTTTCTGCGTTTAAAGCGCAGGTTGCCAAGGACAAGTTGACTCAATCCCTCGAAAACTTCAATGAAGTTCATAGCGACCAGATTGGTGTCGGTAAAGCGCGATTGAAACGAATGGCGCTGCCTACGATGGATGAAACCTTGGTATTCAAATTGATTAATGATTTGATTGCCGAGGGGGTGATTAAGCAGACTCGTGGCTGGTTGCATATGCCGCAGCATGGGTTAGTGTTTGATGCCAAGCAGCAAGGTATTTGGCAACAAGTGGAAGGGCTGTTCTCGCATCCTGAAGCTCGTTGGGTACGCGATATTGCCGTAGAAACAGGTCACGATGAAGATACTATTCGCCGTATACTGAAAAAAGCTGCACAAATGGGGATGATCGTAGCGATTGTGCGCGATAGGTATTATAGCAGCGAACAGATCCGCCAATTTGCCCAAATTATTTCACGTCATTGTGCTGATCACGAGGTGATTTTTGCCGCTGATTTTCGTAATGAACTGGGTATTGGTCGTAAACTTGCGATTCAAATTCTCGAGTTCTTTGATAAAAGTGGCTTTACTCGTCGTAAAGAAGATGGGCATTATTTACGAGATAAAGGCATTTTTGTTGAATAAATTGTAGGGTTTTCGCCATTATAATGTTGGCAGTTTTGTTAACCTTGATACCTTTTTGTGAATTGTGGAAGTCAAATGAATAAAAAACTAATTGCGAGTATTTATCTGGCGCTGATTTTTATTGGCTCGCTGTTTTTAGTCTTTGAAAAAAGTGGCGTTATCTATCCTGGTCTGATTTCCATTTGTGTTTATGCTGTCATATTCGGTGTTTTATTTACAGTCACTGCTCGTTGGGTTTTCTCTGCAATTATTACGAGTACCCTGTTTATTATCATCAAAATCTTTAATCAGTTAAAAGTTCACTATTATAAAGAGCAACTTTTCTTCACTGATATTAATTTGATGACGGATACCTCCAACTTAGGGACATTAGGTCACTATTGGTTGGCGGGCGTGGCGGTACTTGCGTTATTTATTCTGCTTATCATCAACGGTGTGATCAGTTGGCGCTTATCGACACCATGTAAACGCAAGATATCACGTGTGGTTAGTGTGCTCATGGTTATCGTTGGTTACTTTGGGGCGGATTGGGCAAGTACGCATTACTTTGATAAATGGTCACAAATGTTGCCGAAAGGTCGTGGTACAGTGACTAACTTGGTGATGTCTGCACAGAATGCGAAATACAAATCACCGCATTTTGTGGGTGATGCGAGCTATTTTGAACAAAAAGCGGCGAATGTTTCTTTGGCGAAGAATGAACAAACCGAAAAGCCTGACATTCTGCTGTTGTTACAAGAATCCACGGTTGATCCAAAAGTTTATGATTTACCTGCAGGGACTAAACTGCCAGAGTTATTTATGTTTCAGCAAGATGCCAATATGATTGCACATAGTCCGATGCGCGTACAAACCTTCGGTGGTGGAACATGGTTATCTGAGTTTTCTGCATTAACGGGGTTAAATAGCGATGATTTCGGAGCACAAAAAAGCGGTGTGTTCTATTTTGTGGTCGATCATTTAAATAACAGCTTATTTAAAGAGATGAAAGCCAACGGTTATTATACGGTCGTCCTGACACCGTTTAATAAAGGGGCTTATCATTCTGGTCACGCTTATGAAACGATGGGCGTTGACCGTATCATTCAGCCTCAAGAGTTAGGTTATCCAGGCAAGTTGCAAGATAATTTATGGACGATCAGCACGGAAGATATGCTGAAGTACGTAAAAGAAATTTTGGCAACAGAAACGGACAAGCCCGTCTTTATTTTTGCATTAACCATGTATGAACACGGACCTTATAAAGAAGGTCACAGTGATGACTATGGAATTAAAGATAAGCTAGATAATAAAGATTCCGCAGGCGAATTTAGCCATTATATGGAAAAAATCGTCCATTCTGATGCGGCCATTCGTGATTTCGTTTCGTTTATGGAAAAGCGTCAGCGCCCACTGATGTTCCTCTATTTTGGTGACCATCAACCGGGGATCAGTTTGGACAAATATAAGTCCACATTATCGTCTCCTGCTTATGCGACACAGTTTACCCTAAGAGATAATCTCAAAGCGGGTACCGCAATTAAAACAGGTGAGTTAACGGACATTTCATTCCTTGGTGGAATGTTATTGGAACGCGCAAATTTGAAAGTTTCGCCGTTCTATGAAGCGAATATTAAGATGCGCCATTTATGCGACGGTAAACTGAATGACTGTGAAGATAAGCAGTTACTCGATGGTTATCGCCACTATGTTTATCATGTGCTCGGTGTCGCCAATAAAGATGAGACCAAGTAGTTTATCTCTAATTAGTGCTAGAATGTTGATAAACCATCATTTAATAACGTAAGAAGATAACGAATATGAAATATTTGGTCACGGGAAGTGCCGGGTTTATTGGTTTTAGATTGTGTCAAAGACTATTAGAAAGTGGGCATGAAGTTATCGGTATCGATAATATGAATGCCTATTATGATCAGGGATTGAAACAGTCTCGACTGCATATACTTGAACAATATCCGCAGTTCCGGTTTATTCATCTTGATATCACTGACCGCGAAAAAGTGCTGGTGTTGTGTACTCAAGAGAATTTCGACCGCGTTATCCATCTTGCCGCACAGGCAGGGGTGCGTTACTCATTACAAAACCCATTTGCCTATGCTGACAGTAACCTGAATGGGCATTTGGCGATTTTAGAAGGTTGCCGCCAAGCGAAAGTGAAACACTTGGTGTATGCCTCTTCGAGTTCAGTGTATGGCGTGACCGATAAAATGCCATTCACTACCGACATGTCCACCGATCACCCTATTTCGTTATATGCCGCGACCAAAAAAGCCAATGAGTTAATGGCGCACTCTTATTCGCATCTTTATCAGCTCCCGACGACAGGCTTACGCTTTTTCACCGTGTATGGTCCGTGGGGACGCCCTGATATGGCGCTGTTTAAATTCACCAAGGCTATCTTAGCGGGTGAACCTATCGATGTTTATAATAACGGCGATCTGAGCCGTGATTTCACTTTCATTGATGATATTGTCGAAGGTGTTATTCGCGTTTCAGATATAATCCCGCAAGCAGACCCGCAAAATCGCTCAGATTCGCCAGCGCAAAGCAGCGCACCTTACCGGATTTATAATATTGGTAATGGACAGCCTGTGAAGCTGATTGATTTTATTTCTGCATTGGAAAATGCGTTAGGAAAAGAAGCCATTAAGAACTTCTTACCGATGCAAGCGGGAGATGTTTACACGACATGGGCAGACACCGAAGACCTGTTTAACGTCACCGGTTATCGCCCACAAGTTTCTATTGAACAGGGTGTTCAGGCGTTTGTTGATTGGTACAAGTCGTATTATCACCGTTAATATCGGTCATCAATACGATTTACCATCAATATAGTTTACCACCTGAAATATCCGCAGAAGGATTTGAGAGGCAAGTTTGAAAATAGCAATCGCAGGTACCGGCTACGTCGGTCTGTCTAACGCCATGTTACTGTCCCAACACCACGAAGTGGTGGCGGTCGATATCATTCCTGAAAAAGTGGCGATGCTTAACAATAAGCAATCCCCGATTATCGATACCGAAATCGAACAGTTTCTAACGGAAAAACAACTCAATTTCCGTGCAACCGAAGATAAAGTCGAAGCCTATACAGGCGCGCAATACGTGATTGTGGCGACCCCGACAGACTACGACCCAAAAACGAACTACTTCAACACCAATTCAGTGGAATCCGTCATTCATGATGTGAACAAACTGAACCCGGAAGCGACCATTATCGTCAAATCTACTATTCCAGTGGGCTTTACAGAGCGTCTGCGTAAAGAGTTCGGTTACACCAACGTGATTTTCTCCCCAGAATTCTTACGTGAAGGTCGCGCGCTATGGGATAACCTGTACCCGTCCCGTATCGTGGTGGGAGAACGTTCTGAACGTGCACAGATTTTCGCTGACTTACTGTTAGAAGGCGCGATTAAGAAAGATGTACCGGTGCTGTTTACTGACGGGACTGAAGCCGAAGCGGTTAAACTGTTCGCCAACACCTTTTTAGCTATGCGTGTGGCATACTTCAACGAATTAGACACTTACGCAGAAAGCCGTGGTTTGAATGCGCGTCAAATCATCGAAGGGGTTTCTTTAGACCCGCGTATCGGCAGCCACTACAATAACCCATCCTTCGGTTACGGCGGTTACTGCTTACCAAAAGACACCAAGCAGTTACTGGCGAACTACGACGATGTACCGAACAACCTAATTAACGCGATTGTCGAATCTAACCGCACGCGTAAAGACTTTATCTCGGATGCGATTATCGCTAAAGCACCACGTAAAGTCGGTGTGTATCGCTTAGTGATGAAAGCGGGCTCCGATAACTTCCGTGCCTCTGCGGTGCAGGGTGTGATGAAGCGTATTAAAGCGAAAGGCATTGAAGTGGTGGTTTACGAGCCAGTACTGAAAGACGATGAATTCTTCCGCTCGAAAGTTATCCGTGATTTAGACGCATTTAAAGCGGAAAGCGATATTATCTTGGCAAACCGTATGGTGCCTGAACTGGATGATGTGGCGGATAAAGTCTATACCCGCGATCTGTTTGGTAATGACTAAGATTAAAATAGTCAGCGGTGATTTATAATGAAAATGCCCCACAGGTTGGGGCATTTTTTATTTGTATCCGTCGTCATTCAGATAGATAGCTTTCCATCACCATCCCACCTGCACCTTGAGCGACGATTTCATAAGAATCATTAGCTGGGTAAATACGCGGTTTGATATGCGGGAAAATCGACAGTTTTTGCTCAATGGATTTTTTGGTCATCTCAAAGAAATGGTTTTTTGGCGTGAGTGTTCCGCCGCAAACCACCACATCCGCTTGAGTAATTAATACCGCGTTGGCAATCGCGATACCGTAGTAATAAGCAGCTTCTTCTAAGGCTTTAAGACACACCTCATCATTTTGGGCAAGCGCCTGAAAAATCGTGTGATAGTTAATTTCATCTTCAGATTTGACGAGTTGGTTAATGACCGAGGGTTTGCCAAGTCTTAAATGCTGAATCACGCGAGACTTAATGGCGTGCAATGAACTGTACTGTTTTAAACAGCCAAACGAGCCGCACTCACAACGCTGACCATTGATATCGATAGTCGTGTGTCCAAAAGCTTGAGCGGTGCTTATCGGCGTTGGGGCATATTGGTTATTGATAATGGTCGAGCTGCGAATGTCGGTGTCGCAAGTGGTGAGTAAGAACCGTTGGCTATCAGAGGCGTAGCGTAAACGGTACTCCGCAAAGGCCGCGAAGCTGATGCCACTTCCTAGCAGAACAAAGCAGGGAACACGCTGGGTAATGTATTGATATAACGCCTGAATTCGTGCGCTGTAGTCAGAGTAAGGCACTTTATCGCGTTCTAAAATATGGTCGATGGCAATGCCGATACCCAGTATTTTTTGAGTATCTAACTGATGCTCAGCAAGTAGGTCATCGACGTTGTCCAATAGATGGTCGAGCATATTTTCGGCGGTTTCGAGGTGCTCATACTTGATTTTGACTTTGCCAAGAATGTCTAACTTCAGATTTTGCAGAACAATCGTAGAGTAGATATCACTCATCTCAATGCCAATTAAATAGCCATCAGCTGGATTGACGCTGTACAAAATGGGTTTGCGTCCTCCTGTTGATTCCCCAAGTTCTGAAGTGGAGAGTAATTGGCATTTGCTCAGTTCATCGAGGAGCCTAGCACAGGTCGCGGGTTTCATATTCGCGAGGGAGGTTAGCGCCTCCGCCCGGATTGGTCCGTGGTTAAGGATCAGTCGATACAGCGTTTTGAGTTTTTGCGTTTTGGAATTTTTGGATGTGCGAAATTCGTTCAATAAACGGTGTAACAATTGTTCCCCTCCTATTTTCGCTAGTGGAATATCCAGCTATAAAGCTAATCATTCAAGATTAACAGATTCACATGGCGAGTACTTTAACAGATATCATGTTTATCAACATTTTCTCAAAATGAGATTAAGATCGCTGTTAGATTTTCTAATTTCGTTATTATCCTAATCATCTTCTTTATTTGATTTGATTGCGGAGCGCATTATGCACAACACCAAAGATATCTTAGAAAGCTTAAGTTTTATCCAATCTCGTACGGATATGAAGCCTACTGTTGGGATCATTTTAGGGTCTGGATTAGGCCCATTTGCTGATACGTTAGAAAATGCGGTGCATATTCCTTATAGCGAAGTACCCCATTTTGCGAAGTCTGAGGCAGTAGGTCACGCGAACGAGTTAGTGATCGGGACGATTGCAGGCAAAACTGTGGTGGCGATGAAAGGTCGTTTCCACTATTACGAAGGTTTTTCTCTGGATCAAGTGACGTTCCCTGTGCGTTTAATGAAAGCGCTGGGTGTGGAAAAATTGATCATTACCAACGCCTGCGGTGCGGTGAATACGGACTTTAACCCGGGCGATCTGATGGTTATCACTGATCATATTAACCTAACGGCGAATAACCCATTAATGGGGCCAAATAATCCAGAGCTGGGCGTACGTTTCCTTGATGTCAGCGAAGTGTACAACAAAGAGCTGCGCCAAACGATTTTGGATGTCGCGAAGGAGCAAGGTGTGTCTCTGCGCCAAGGCGTGTACGCATGGTGGACGGGTCCAACTTATGAAACGCCAGCCGAAATTCGTATGATCAGAACTCTCGGGGCTGATGCTGTGGGTATGTCGACAGTACCTGAAGCGCTGGTGGCTCACCATTCTCAGATTAAAACAGTCGGTATCTCCTGCCTGACCAACATGGCATGCGGCATTTTAGAACAGCCTTTAAGCCATGATGAAGTGATTGAAACGGCAGAAAAAGTGAAGGCAACCTTCTTAAAATTAGTGACGGGTGTGATTGAACGCTTCTAACTTTTTATCAAGTTAAGCTTTTTATCAAATTAAGCTTTTTATCAAATTAATAGAAAGACAGTGCGGGAGCGGTTTTCCTTTGGGGCGTTATCGCCGAGCTGAGAATGTTACCCGCCAAATTCACTCCAAACGGAGCCTAGTATGAATATTAAGTCTCGTTTAAAGGTCATGCTTTTTCTGCAATATTTTGTTTGGGGAAGTTGGCTGGTGACATTGGGTGCCTACATGATGAAAACCTTGGATTTTTCAGGGGCTGAAGTCGGTATGGTGTACAGCTCGAAAGGGATTGCCGCTATTTTGATGCCCGGATTAATCGGCATCATTGCGGATAAATATATCCCTGCAAACCGTCTGTATATGCTTTGCCATATTATTTGTGCCGGTTCGTTGTTTTACGCTGCGACGGTGGCGGATCCTTCAGTGATGTTCTGGGCAATGCTAATCAATGCAATGGCGTTTATGCCGACTATCGCCTTGTCGAACACCATTAGCTACTCATCGCTAAGTCAGTATCAGCTAGACTCTGTTGCCAATTTCCCGCCAATTCGTGTCTTTGGTACCGTAGGGTTTATTGCAGCGATGTGGAGTATTAGCTTACTGAAATTTGAGTTGAGCAGTATGCAGCTGTATGTGGCGGGAAGTTGCTCGTTGCTGCTCGCGATGTATTCCCTGACATTACCAAAAATGGCGGTAAATAAGCAGGCTATCACCACCAGTTGGATGAGCAAGCTTGGGTTAGATGCCTTGGTGTTGTTCAAAAAGCCGATTATGGCGGTATTTTTTCTGTTTGCGATGCTACTGGGTGCGGTTCTGCAAATTACCAATACGTTTGGTAGCCCGTTCTTGCATGATTTTGCGCGTAATCCGCTGTATCAAGACAGTTTGATTGTTCAGTATCCGTCGATTTTGCTGTCAGTTTCCCAAATGGCGGAAGTGGCGTTTATTCTCGCTATCCCATTCTTTTTAAAGCGTTATGGTATTAAAACCGTCATGCTGCTCAGTATGTTGGCATGGACATTGCGATTCGGTTTCTTTGCCTTCGGTGACCCATCGACTATCGGTTTGATGTTCTTAATTATGTCGATGATTGTGTATGGCTGTGCGTTCGATTTCTTTAATATTTCCGGTTCTATTTTTATTGAGCAGGAAGTAGACCACCGTATGCGTGCTAGTGCTCAAGGATTGTTTATGACCATGGTGAATGGTGTGGGTGCCTATTTTGGGGCGATATTGAGCGGATTGGTCGTTGACTACTTTAGTGTGGATGGCGTGAAGGATTGGCAGTCAATCTGGCTGGTGTTCTCGTCCTACACCGTAATATTGGCCGTGATCTTCTACTTCTCTTTCCATTATAAGCACCAGCGTGAGAAACCGTTGGAAATGGCAAAAGCGGGTTAAGGTTGAGTTTGATTTAATAAAAAAGCCAGCAAATTCAGTGAATAAGCTGGCTTGAAGTTACTCTGAAAAGTGATTTTTATTCGATGTTCTGAATCTGTTCGCGCATTTGCTCAATCAGCACTTTGAGTTCAACAGCAGAGTTAGTCACTTCACTATTAATAGATTTAGAGGCAAGAGTATTTGATTCACGGTTAAATTCTTGCATCATGAAATCAAGACGACGACCGCTGGCTTCTTTTTTCTTCAGGATATTGCGCGTCTCTTTGACGTGAGCTTCTAGTCGGTCTAACTCTTCGGCGACATCAACACGCTGAGCCAGCAAAATAAGCTCTTGCTCTAAGCGGTTGTTATCCACTTGAATTTGAGCTTCGTCTAATTTGCTTTGCAGGCGGTCACGTTGCCATTGCAGGATTTCAGGCATATGTTGGCGAACTTTGGCAACTTCAACCAAAACACCATCCAGACGTTGCTCGATAAGGCTATGCAGCGCTGCACCTTCTGCTTCACGGCTTTGGATAAAGGCATCGATAGTTTCATCTAAGCCTGCCATTAGTTGTTCACTAATCGCGTCTAAATCTTGTTCACCCGCGGACATCACTCCTGGCCAACGTAAGATTTCTAACGGATTAATCTCACCTTCATGGCTGTAATTTTTTACCCAGTTCGCTGCGCTAATCAGCTGGCGAGCTAAATCTTCATTGAGCAGTAACTCACCACGGTGAGCACTATCTAAGTCAAAACGTAGGTTACATTCGACTTTACCACGTGTTAGACGGGAACGAAGGCGTTCACGGATAACTGGCTCTAAGCTGCGAAATTGCTCGGGTAAACGGATATAGGTTTCTAAATAACGCTGGTTTACGGAACGCAGCTCCCAAGCCGCATTCCCCCATTCACCCTTGATATCACGGCGGGCAAAAGCAGTCATACTACGGATCATAATTCGTTCCTATCATTCATTAAGATAACAGGATTATAGCGCTATGACGGATGACAGGATAGGCATTATCCGATTAACAACGTATAATACGTGCCAATTTGAGTTGATAACGGAGATAACACCATGCGCCCAGCAGGTAGATTAGCAGACCAGATGCGCCCAATAAAAATTACGCGCAATTATACAAAGCATGCGGAAGGCTCTGTTCTTATTGAGTTTGGCGACACTAAGGTGTTATGTAACGCGACTGTTGAAGAGGGTGTTCCTCGTTTCTTAAAAGGTCAGGGGCAAGGTTGGGTAACCGCAGAATATGGTATGTTACCTCGCGCAACAAACTCCCGTAACCAACGTGAAGCGGCAAAAGGGAAACAAACCGGTCGTACTATGGAAATTCAACGACTGATCGCACGTTCATTACGTGCGGCGGTTGACCTGAAAAAACTTGGCGAGCATACCATTACGTTGGACTGCGATGTTATCCAAGCGGATGGCGGTACACGTACTGCAGCGATCTCAGGCGCGTGTGTTGCATTGGTTGATGCACTGAACAACATGGTTGCTCAAGGCAAATTAGCGAAAAGCCCTCTGAAATCCATGGTTGCTGCGGTGTCTGTTGGTATCGTTAATCAAGAAGCGCTGTGTGACCTGGAGTATGTTGAAGATTCTGCTGCAGAAACGGATATGAACGTCGTGATGATGGATGATGGCCGAATGATTGAGGTACAAGGTACCGCAGAAGGCGAACCGTTCAGTCATGAAGAGCTTTTAGCTCTTCTAGCATTAGCGAAAACGGGGCTAGACACCATTTTCGAAGCTCAGCGAGAAGCGCTGAAATAGATTTATTATTAAATAGGCGGCTGAAAAGTCGCCTTTTTTATGCCCGCAGTTTATGAATACAGCAGCAAATAAACCGCGAAAGTAGTTCCAATTAAAAAAGACCAATACTAATTAATGAGGAGAATGACCAATGAAAGCCTATCAGCGCGATTTTATTGAACTTGCCATGAAAAAACAGGTACTGAAATTTGGTGAGTTTACGCTGAAATCAGGTCGTAAGAGTCCCTATTTCTTTAATGCGGGGCTGTTTAATACAGGGCGTGACTTGGCTCTTGTCGGTCGTTTTTATGCACAAGCGTTAAAAGAAAGTGCCATTGAGTGTGATGTGATTTTTGGTCCAGCCTATAAAGGTATTCCGATTGCGACCACAACCGCAGTCGCATTGGCAGAACATCACAATATCGATATGCCATACTGCTTTAATCGTAAAGAAGCGAAAGACCACGGGGAAGGCGGTACATTAGTGGGTAGCCCACTGCAAGGACGTGTTGTGGTTGTCGATGATGTGATTACGGCAGGTACGGCAATTCGTGAGTCGATGGAAATCATCAAACAGCAGAAAGCAACGTTGAGTGGCGTGTTGCTGTGTTTAGATCGTCAAGAAAAAGGGAAAGGTGAAATTTCTGCGGTACAGGAAGTGGAACGTGACTATGGATGTAAAGTGTATTCGATCATCACAATGAGCGATTTAATTACATATTTAGCGGAAAAAGAAGATATGCAACAGCATCTTGCTGCGATGAAAGCGTATCGTGAGCAGTATGGAATTTAATTGAAAAAAAGCCCTCGCCCAATAATGGGCGGGGTGAGTAGTATAAATAAGCGGTTATTGTAACTGAGCCAAAATTAAAGGCCAGCGAGCTTCGAACTCTACCGTTGGACGGTAACGAAACTCAGAACGTACGAAGCGGGACAGCATACCTTCACAGAAGGCTAATAGTTGAGAAGCTAATAGTGATTCGTCATGGATAAAGCCTTGTCCATCACGAATTTTTTTCTCTTTTAATACTTGTCGCAGCTGTGATTCGATACGTTCGAATAATTGGTTAATGCGCCCTTGCAGCCTATCTTGCTCGAACATTAGCGCATGACCCGTCATTATACGCGTTAATCCAGGGTTTTTCTCTGAGAAACCTAAAATTAGCGCTAAAACCAGTTTAATTCGGACAAGTGTATCTTTTTCGTCCGTTAAAATCAGGTTGATGCGGGAAACAAGTGAATCTTCAATAAATTCAATTAAGCTGTCGAACATCTTCATTTTGCTTGGAAAATGACGATATAGCGCAGCTTCTGAAACACCAACTGTTGCAGCGAGTTTTGCCGTTGTAATACGCTGGCTGCCATCGCTACTTTCTAACATTAACGCAAGAGCCTGCAAAATCTCATCACGTCTGTTACGTTTTTGTATTGTATTCTCTGCCATGTCTGATAAGACCCCTGCTAAAACAGCAAGACAAACTATCCAAAATTTCGCTCTGAGTAAAGTCACACTCAGAATAAAACAGGTTTAAAATATGTAGAGATTATAATCAAATCTAATCCATTCACGAGGTACAAAAATACCTTACTGATTGTTTTTATTCATAAATATAGACGCTTGTAGGGCGCCTATATTCGGTATTTCAACGTGAATAGGTTCGACTTATTGTCGGCCCATTATTGGCGGCCAGAATGACCGAAACCACCTTCACCGCGTTCACTCGCGTCAAAGTCATCCACAATATTGAATTGTGCCTGAACAACAGGAACAAAGACCATTTGTGCCATACGTTCACCCGGTTCAACGGTGAATGCTTTGTCGCTACGGTTCCATACTGACACCATCAGTTGGCCTTGGTAGTCTGAGTCGATTAAACCAACCAAGTTACCTAGTACTACACCATGCTTATGACCTAAACCTGAACGTGGCAGAATTACTGCGGCAAGTTGCTCGTCTGCAATATGGATAGCTAGACCTGTTGGGATCAATTCAGTTTGACCCGGTGCTAAATCGATAGGTGCATCAATACATGCACGTAAATCTAAACCCGCAGAGCCAGTGGTTGCGTAAGTTGGCAGTGGAAACTCATTCCCAATACGTGCATCAAGAATTTTCAGATCGATCTTTTTCATAACGTTGGAGTATCTCGTCAAGTAAATGGTGGCTTAATTCAATTTTACTACTGTGTGGTAATCGAACATCACCGTGGGCATCAAATAGATGTAGTGCATTGTTATCACTATTAAAGCCATTATCCGCTAAGGAAACGTCATTCGCACAAATTAAATCAAGTTGCTTTTGTTGGCGCTTTTGTCGTGCATATTCTTCGACATTTTGGGTCTCTGCCGCGAAACCGACTACATAAGGGCGATTTTGCGTCAGTTTTCCTACACTTGCCACAATGTCAGGGTTTTGTACAAGGGTAATGGAAACTTCATTCCCTTGTTTCTTAATTTTATTCTCAGCGACGGTTTTAGCTCGGTAATCTGCAACCGCAGCACAGCCGATAAAAATATCTTGCTCAGTAATAGACTGGTGTACTTGTTCATACATCTCAAGGGCGCTCGTCACGTTAATGCGGTTTACACCATTCGGTGTTGCCAAATTAACAGGACCTGCGACGAGAGTGACGTTCGCTCCGCGTTCACTGGCAGCTTGCGCGATGGCAAAACCCATTTTCCCAGAACTATGATTACTGATAAAGCGTACAGGATCCAAATCTTCACGGGTTGGACCTGCCGTAACCATGATTGAAATCCCCTGTAGGTCTGAACGTGATTGCTGACCTAAACATGATTGAAAGTGCTGACCAGCCAATTTCACGATAGCTAATGGGTCAATCATACGCCCTGGCCCCACATCACCACATGCTTGGCTGCCTTCATCAGGACCCCAAATCATACACTGGCGTTGTTGCAGTCTGATTAAATTATCCTGTGTTGCTGCAGCGCGATACATTTGTTGATTCATCGCAGGCACGACGGCAATAGGCGCCGCAGATGCAAGACAAACGGTCGTAAGTAAATCATTCGCCATGCCAGCGCTTAATCGTGCGATTAAATCGGCAGTAGCTGGCGCTAAAATAATTATATCAGCCCATTTTGCCAATTCAATGTGACCCATTGCGGCCTCAGCGGCAGGGTCTAGCAAATCATCAGCGACCGGATGACCGGAAACGGCTTGCAACGTGAGAGGTGTAATGAACGCTTTTGCCGCAGGTGTCATGACAACACGTACAGATGCCCCTTCATCACGCAGTCGGCGAGTGAGTTCAGGGATTTTATAAGCGGCTATTCCACCACTGATACCAAGAACAATTCGCTTACCTAATAATGAGTTAACTGAAGTTTGTTGAGTCATGGTCTCTGTCCGATTTGGTCAACATGGGGGGCATCTTACCATATCAATGAGCTTGGTGAGAGAGCCGATTTTGTATCCCGATGCTATTTTTGCGAAGCGCTACGCAAAGGCTAGTTTATATGATTGCTCTGTGTATGTTGGTTGACTACAAAGAGGGCAACGACGTGAAAGAGGATGAGTCGATGCACGAATACATGGAGCTTTTACCACGAGAAAAAATGTTGGCATATGGAGCTGCATCATTA
Source organism: Providencia sp. PROV188 (assembly GCF_027595165.1). NCBI lineage: Bacteria > Pseudomonadati > Pseudomonadota > Gammaproteobacteria > Enterobacterales > Morganellaceae > Providencia > Providencia sp. PROV188. The sequence continues at coordinate 3,850,524 of NZ_CP097291.1, read as the reverse complement.
TCTGATGCAGAGTTATTAGCTATTTTCTTACGTACGGGAACACGAGGTGAACCCGTTTTACAACTTGCTCAGCGTTTACTTCATGAGTTTGGTTCACTCTATTTATTAGTGCAAGCTGACTACGCAAAGCTGATTGAATGCAAAGGCTTGGGGGCTTGTAAATTAAGTCAGTTGCAAGCCGCTAGCGAACTCGCAAGGCGTTGTTTTTCTGCGCAAGTGCTTTGTGATGACATCATGGATAACCCCAATACATTGAAATCGAGGTTGCTTGAATTGTTTTCAGGGCAGGAGCGAGAGGTTTTCATGGTGCTATTTTTGAATAACCAGCATCAGGTGATTTGCCAGGAAGAGATGTTTAAAGGCACTATCAATCGCGTTGAAGTGCATCCAAGAGAAATTATCCGGTTTGCCATGAAAATGAATGCCAGAGCGATAGTGCTTGCTCATAATCACCCATCAGGAAACCCTGAGCCAAGCATGGCAGATAAGTACGTTACTGAGAAAATTCAGAGTGCTTGTGACATGATGGGGATTAAATTACTTGATCATTTTGTGGTTGGACACAAATCTTGCACCTCATTTGCCGAGCGCGGATGGCTGTAAAATTATTTTTTGACTAAAAAATGACAACTTTTGCTGTGTTGGGCTTGAGTGAAAACGATTGAAAGCGTATACTACGCCACCTTTAAGGATCTCGGGTTTGACGAGAAGAGCCTATCTCAGTAAATTTTTTTGCTAAGATAAAGATATTTTGTTGATCACTTAAAAGTTTGCTGAGATGGGCTCCTAAGCCTGACGAGGCAGTCAAGCCCAGAACAAAAAAGCTCGAGCTGATTAGATTTTTGGAGAATAGACATGTCACGAGTCTGCCAAGTTACCGGCAAGCGTCCAATGAGCGGTAACAACCGTTCACACGCATTAAACGCGACCAAACGTCGTTTTTTGCCAAACCTGCACTCTCACCGTTTCTGGGTTGAGTCTGAGAAACGTTTCGTAACACTGCGTGTATCTGCTAAAGGTATGCGTGTTATCGATAAAAAGGGTATTGATGCTGTTCTTGCTGAACTGCGTACCCGCGGTGAGAAGTACTAAGGAGCTAAAAAATGGCTAAAGGTATTCGCGAGAAAATCAAGCTGGTTTCTTCTGAAGGTACAGGTCACTTCTATACCACTACGAAGAACAAGCGCACAATGCCAGAAAAACTGGAACTGAAAAAATTCGATCCAGTTGTTCGTAAGCATGTGATCTACAAAGAAGCAAAAATCAAATAATTTTGCTTTCTGCGTACGAAGAACCCAGCTTAGGCTGGGTTTTTTTATGTCAAAAATTAGCCATAAAGTGGCTATCCATAGGGATATTGATTAAAAACTATAACCATTAATCTGAACGTAGTAACATGTTCAGTATTCATGGAATTAATAACGCATTTTATTGTCAAATATCCATATCAATTTATCTACTAGACCTGATTAAGAGCTCCTGGTGAAAAAACAGTATAAAAAAATTCTTGTAATCAAGATGCGGTTTCATGGTGACATGCTACTGACGACGCCTGTTATCAGCTCATTGAAGCAAAATTATCCTGATGCTCAGATTGATGTTTTGCTTTATCAGGACACCATTCCCATTTTGTCGGAAAACCAAGAGATCCATACACTATATGGCATGAAAGGTAAGAAAAGTGGTGGTTTGAGTAAAGCCTGCAACTTTTTAAGTCTACTGTTTAAATTACGTCGTAATCAGTATGATTTAGTGGTTAACCTTGCCGACCAATGGATGGTTTCGTTACTCGTTCGCGCGATTCCCGCAGAAACTAAGATTTCACACGATTTCGGTCATCGTGATTCGAAATTTTGGCGAAATAGCTTTACGCATCTCACTCCTCCTGAAGGAGAGCATGTTGTTTTAAATAATCTTTCTGTATTAAAACCGTTAGGGATCCAAGAATTCAAAACAGACCTAACCATGTCTTATGCGGAAGATGATTGGAAAAAAATTGATCAAAGACTGTTAGACCTTGGCGTTCACAGTAGCTATGTCGTGATCCAGCCTACTGCCCGACAAATTTTTAAATGTTGGGATAATGAAAAATTCTCAGCCGTCATTGATGCGTTGCAGTCTCGTGGCTATCAAGTGGTATTAACATCGGGCCCAAGCAAAGAAGACTTAGCGTGTGTGAATGAAATTGCGGAGAATTGCCAAACCAAGCCAACGACTGAGCTTGCAGGAAAAACATCTTTCCCTGAATTAGGCGCATTAATTGCGCATGCTGCCCTTTTTATTGGTGTCGATTCTGCACCGATGCATATTGCTGCCGCGGTTAAAACTCCCATCGTTTGCTTATTTGGTGCCACTAACCATATTTTCTGGCGTCCATGGAGCGATAATGTGGTGAAATTCTGGGCGGGGGACTATGAAAATATGCCACCTAGAGATGAGCTAGACCGCAATAAAAAATATCTCTCCGTGATCCCTGCGAGTGATGTGATTGAAGCAACAGAGCAAATGCTGCCGATGAATATGCGCTCAATGATGGGAAGGTACTAAGATGGTGTTGGCATTTTGTCTGTATAAATATTTTCCATTTGGAGGGCTACAACGCGACTTTTTACGTATCGCGATGGCTTGCCAAGCTCGTGGACATCAGATTCGTGTTTATACCCAGTCATGGGAAGGTGAACGCCCAGAACAGTTTGAAATTATTATTGTTCCTACTAGTTCAGGCACTAACCATGGACGAAATGCCCAATATTGTGAATGGGTAATGGCACATCTGAAGCAACATCCTGTAGATAGAATTGTTGGCTTTAATAAAATGCCTGAGCTGGATGTATATTTTGCTGCGGATGTTTGTTATGCGCAAAAAGTGGCTGAAGAAAAAGGCTTTTTCTATAAGCTGACTCCACGCTATAAACATTATGTTGCTTTTGAAAAAGCGGTCTTCCAAAAAGGAAAGGCAACGCAGCTCATGATGCTCACTCCTCATCAAATTACCCATTTTGAAAAGCACTATGGAACGGAAAGTGACCGTTTTCACATGCTGCCTCCGGGTATAGCCGTTGATCGAAAATATGACCAACAGATTGTGGATGCTAAGCGTATTTATCGGGAAAAGAATCAAATTCCAGAGTCTGCATTTTTACTGCTTCAAGTTGGGTCTGATTTTAAACGCAAGGGAGTTGATAGAACTCTTAAGGCGATGGCAGCACTGCCTGAAAACATCAGAAATAACACACTTTTGATGGTGGTAGGGCAAGATAAACCCGGTAAATATCAACGATTAGCGGAAACGTTGGGAATTACTAAACAAGTTTCATTTTTTAGCGGACGCAATGACATTGCGGAGCTAATGGCTGCTGCGGATATTTTGATGCATCCGGCTTATCAAGAAGCGGCTGGGATTGTCCTGCTTGAAGCGATTGTTGCTGGATTGCCAATTATAGTCACTGAAGTGTGTGGTTATGCGTCGTTTATCGACAAAGCACAATGTGGCGTGGTGGTTAATGAGCCGTTTGAACAGACAGTTTTAAATCAGGCTCTATGCGATAGTCTGCAAGATACACAAAAACGAACTCAGTGGGTAAACAATGCTAAATACTATGCGGATACAGAAGATCTGTATAGTTTACCGGAAAAAGCGGCCGATATTATTTTAGGATGCTCTAATGGTTGAGTTAAAAGCACCTTTTAACGAATTATGGAAAGATAAAGACCCATTTGTTGAAACAGATAAACTGGATGGCGAAGTCTTTCGTGCATTGGAAACGCGCAGAACATTGCGTTTCCAGCTTGATGATAAAAGCTATTTTATTAAGATTCATTATGGCACGACGCTAAAAGAGGTTTTGAAGAATTTATTTTCATTCCGTTTACCTGTTTTAGGTGCAGATCGTGAATGGAATGCAATTCATCGATTGACTGAAGCTGGCGTTGATACCATGAACGGGCGTGCTTTTGGGCAAAGAGGGTGGAACCCACTTCGACGTCATTCATTTATTATTACTGAAGACCTCACTCCAACAGTGAGTTTAGAAGATTACTGCGCTAATTGGGCAACTCAACCGCCTAAATTCAGAACTAAGCAAATGTTGATCCAGCGAGTTGCCGAGATGGTACGTAAGATGCATCGCATCGGCATTAATCACCGCGACTGTTATATTTGCCATTTCTTACTGCATCTACCGTTCACAGAAAATCTGCACGATTTAAAAATTTCAGTTATCGATTTGCATCGCGCACAGCTACGGTCGTCAGTTCCTACCCGTTGGCGAAATAAGGATTTAATTGGTTTATACTTTTCGTCACTAGAAATCGGCTTAACTCAACGAGATATTTTCCGGTTTATGAAGGTTTATTTTGAAATGCCGTTAAAAGAGATACTGAGTCAAGAATCTAGTTTGATGGCAGATGCGAAAAGCAAAGCTGACAAAATTAAAGCGCGTACGATCAGAAAGTCGCTATAAAGAAAAAGAGAGACTAAACATGTTTTTTAATAAGGAAAGTGCAATCACAAAGCAAATTGATCTTACAGCCAAAAATGTGGTTGCTAGAGATGATTGTTTACATATTTCTTACGGTATTGACCGTAATTTTTTATATGGTTGTGGAATTTCTATTGCCTCTCTCTTAAAAAATAACGAGGACATATCATTCTGTTTTCATGTTTTTACCGATTATTTTGATTCGGAACAAGAGGCTCTTTTTCGTGAGTTAGCTGAGCAATATAAAACAAGCATAAAAATATATTTAGTTGATTGTGAACAGTTAAAGTCGTTACCAAGTACCAAAAATTGGTCTTACGCAACGTATTTTAGATTTATCATTGCAGACTACTTTTCTGAGCAACTAGAGCGCATCATTTATATGGATGCGGATATCATGTGCCAAGGCTCATTAAGTGATTTGTTACATATTGAATTTAAAGAGAATCAAGTGGTAGCTGCTGTTCCTGAAAGAGATTCTGATTGGTGGAAAAAAAGAGCGGATGCATTGGGGATCCCTAGTATTGCAAATGGGTATTTTAATGCTGGCTTCTTAATTTTAAATTTAGTGAGTTGGAAGGAAAATGATATATCACTAAAGGCAATGAATCTGTTATCTCAAGATGAAGTTAAAGCCAAGATTTCCTATCTTGACCAAGATATATTGAACATGTTGTTAACTGGTAAAATTGTTTACTTAGACCAAAAATATAACACTCAATATAGTATTAATTATGAACTCCAAGATGGTCGAAAAGAGAATCCAATAACATCTAGTACAATTTTGATCCACTATATAGGGCCAACGAAGCCATGGCATGAGTGGGCTAATTATCCAACTGCAAAACCATTTTTAGACGCTAAAAATGCTTCTCCGTGGAAAGATATTCCTTTATTGAAAGCTAATAGCAGTAACCATTTGAGATATAGTGCAAAGCATTTTTTTAAACAGGGAAAGTTTATTTATAGTCTTCTATTAAGCCTAAAATATTTATTTAAGAAAATATTTTAGGCTCGAATATGATTTTTTGAATAGGTGATAATTAGGTTTTCTTTTGTACTAAGAGTAAGAAGCCAAGAACTATCCCGAGAGGCTTAATATCCATCTGTTCAAACATACCTCGAGTGAGTAGATAACCAACAAGAATGGTTATTAAAATAATGCTAATTTTTTTGGTATAGATACAGTCAGATTTTAAGTTTTTCAAGAGTGAAATAAATGCTATTATTATCATTGAAACAAATAAAGTTAACCCTAATAAACCAGTGCCAAACCAGATAAATAAAAATGTATTATGTGGGCCTATAGATTTTTTATAAACCCAATCTGGATGTTGGTTTACTTTCTCATTATAAACAGAATCATAAACATTGTTGCCATAACCATATCCAAGAATTGGCTTCTCTTTAATCATTTCCAAGGCTGTACCTTGAGTTCCGTTAGCATAACGGTTAGAACTACTGGTTTGCTCTAATTTAGAAAATAATAAAATATTGTTCTCATTGGTAATTACTTTCAAGGTGATAAGTGTAATTCCAATAAGGATTAGCACTGCTAGTGGTACTTTCCAATTTTTTATTAATAGGAAAAAGGTTATGCATGACACTAATATCGCTAGCCAAGCTCCTCGGGATAAGGTACCTAGAAGTATGAAGGAAAATGAAATTAACAATAAAGTGAGATAAAAAGAATATTTTGTTCTCTCTGAAAAAAGTAAGATAAGTAGTACTGGAAAGTAAAAAACTAAAGAGTTTGAAATTTCCCTAAAGGAATAAGTCGTAAATGGTAATGTACCATTGTTTATATATTCTAAACAATATCTTGTTAACTCAATAGTACAGTTTAGTGTTAGTCCAAATATAAAAGAAAAGGTAAGCGTTTGAAAAATATCTTTTTTATCTAGCTTGTGAAGTAAAATTGGAATGAAAAGTATGAAGAAAAGAAGACCATAATTTAGTGTGCTGTTAAATGCATACTTAATAGTTTCTTTTCGGTCTTCAGAATACAATGCTGATAGCAGTAAAAACAGGGAAAAAAGCAAGGAAAAAAAGAAAAGTTTATTTTTATATAAGGCAAATGCTTCATCTTTTTTCGATTGAAAGAAAGTTATCAAGGACAGTATTACAATTAATATTGAAATTCCTTTTTTATATCTTGTTATTCCATCGATAAAAAAGATAGAAATAATAAATACAATAGAAAATACATTAATTAGTGTAAGCCTATCATATTTACCATTTTTTATAGAGTTAAACATACTATTGCTCATATTATTTGAAAATTAAAAAACTTAAAATCATGGAAACCAAAAATCCAAATAAAAAACCTAGTGTTGTATATTTTATTTTTTTACTTTTTTTGAATTTCTCACTATCAGTTGGAATGTGATTATCCCACCCTAAGTGTTTTACTGCACTTTTATTTAAGATAACGACGTACATCCCATACATGCTATATGCGATAGATAAAACGCCTTCGGTAAGATCAGCACTCTTTCCAATATTGTACTTTTTGATTAATTTATAATCAGACAATCTTTTCACTCCAGGATTGAAGCTGAATCCTCTCATCATTGAATGAGAGCTATTTATTACGGAATAAGATATATTTTCAAATTCTTTCTGCTCATCTTTGCCAATAAAAGAATAATGTTTTTTGATATCATCATAATAATCACGTAGCCAAACTTGTAAAAGTTTAGGGTCGTGTAGTAATAAAGTTATTGAATCTTCAATAAAATTGCTTCGATAGAATTCCCAATCATCTTCACAATGAAAAATATAGTCGGTGTCAATTTTACTGTATGCAAGGTCAATAGATTTTATTTGACCTAAGTTTTTCTTATTAACAATGACATCGGTATATGGTTTCCATGATTCAGGAATAACTTTATGAACATCAGTATTTCCAGAATCTTCAGTAATTATGACTTTTTTGATCGGATATGAATTATATTTATCAAATGATAATAATGTTGCTTTCAGTAATTCAAATCGCCCACAGCTAGTTATAACAAGGGTCATATCACTTTTATCATCAAAAATCATAAAATTACCTATTTTAGGTTGTGGTAAATTAGTGTAACAATATATCTATACAGATAACAGTTGATTTTCGGTATCATTATACATTAATACATATACTCTGTACCTTATTAAGTGGTAAATTTATTATGCCAGAACTGCCCGAAGTTGAAACCAGCCGCCGAGGTATTGAACCACATTTAGTCGGCAATACAATTAGTTATGCCGTTGTGCGTAATGAACGGTTACGTTGGCCGGTAAGTGAACAAATCATGCGTTTATCTGATGAAACCGTGATTAGTGTTCAACGACGGGCAAAATACCTACTGATTGAACTGCGCAAAGGTTGGATTATTGTCCATTTAGGAATGTCTGGCAGTGTGCGAATTCTAACGGAAGAGATAACCGAAGGGAAACATGACCATGTAGACCTTATCTTGGGTGACGGTAAAGTACTGCGCTACACTGACCCTCGACGCTTTGGTGCATGGCTTTGGTGCGATGATTTAGCGTCTAGCTCCGTTCTCGCCCATTTAGGTCCTGAGCCTCTCTCCGATGAATTCAATCCTAAATATCTCTTTGATTTAGCAGCTAAACGTAAGGTTGCGGTCAAACCTTGGTTGATGGACAACAAAATCGTTGTTGGGGTAGGGAATATCTACGCTAATGAAGCGCTTTTTGCATCAAGAATCTCCCCAGAAAAGCTGACTAACACACTGACACTCAATGAAATTACCGAACTGGTTACGCAGATTAAAAAAGTGCTGCAACGTTCAATAGAGCAAGGTGGAACCACTCTCAAAGACTTTTTACAGTCAGACGGAAAACCGGGTTACTTTGCTCAAGAGTTATTTGTGTATGGAAAAAAAGGTGAGCCTTGCTCTTTATGCGGAACCCAGATTGAGAGCATCAAACAAGGACAGAGGACAACCTTTTATTGCCCTCAATGTCAGAAGTAATTGCTAGATTTTGTTGAGTTTTTTCAACATAGCCTCAGCAACTATAGGCGGTAAAAACGACGAAATATCTCCATCATGAAGCGCGACATCCTTAATTAATGAGGATGAAACGAAAGATAAGCTTTGTGATGGAAGTAAAAATACTGTTTCTAGCTCAGGAACAAAATGGCGGTTCATATTAGCCAGTTGCCATTCATATTCAAAATCTGCCACTGAACGTACGCCACGAATTAAAATATTCGCATTATTTTTCTGTGCAAAATTCGCCATTAACTCAGAAAAGCCAACCACTTCGACATTCCCTAAGTGAGCTGTAACTTGCTTCGCGAGCTCAACACGCTCTTCCAGATTAAACATAGGGCTTTTGCGTTGACTATTTGCGATAGCGAGCAAAACATGGTCAAACATCGCGGCAGCACGGGTGACGATATCGACGTGTCCAGAGGTAATCGGGTCAAAGGTTCCCGGATAAATAGCTTTATGGGTCATGATATTGCTATCTCTTTGTTTATTATTGCTTATCCTAATATATCGATAGGAATAAGTGACGGTGAAATCCACATTAACGGCAATTGCGTTCTCTTGCAACAATCACTGGTAAGCATCCATTTATTTTAAGTCTCATTTTAGGCACAGATTCTACACACTTTCAGTAATGGTTTATGGTAAGATACCGCCAATTTTGGTAAGTGAATCAGATCGAATGTTATTGCGTGTATATCAGGTACTTCTTTATCTCATCCAGCCATTGATTTGGATACGCTTATTATTGCGTAGCCGTAAAGCCCCTGCGTATCGCAAACGCTGGGGGGAACGCTATGGTTTTTGTGGTGGCAAAGTTGTTCCTAAAGGTATTTTATTACACTCAGTTTCTGTGGGGGAAACCCTTGCGGCAGTACCGTTAGTGCGTGCACTTCGCCATCACTATCCATCACTCCCTATCACTGTGACAACAATGACGCCAACCGGGTCAGAGCGTGTTCAGTCGGCATTTGGTGACGATATTAGTCACGTTTATCTCCCTTATGATTTACCAGGCTCAATGAGCCGTTTCCTTAATCAAGTTGATCCTAAACTGGTGATTATTATGGAAACAGAACTCTGGCCAAATATGATCAACCAATTGCATAAGCGTAATATTCCATTAGTTATCGCGAATGCTCGGTTATCTGAACGCTCTGCTGCGGGTTATCAAAAGCTTGGTAGCTTTGTGAAGCGTATGCTGCAAAATGTCACGATGGTGGCAGCTCAGCATCAAGAAGATGGTGAACGTTTTATTCAATTAGGGTTAAGACGTAAGCAGTTAGAAGTGACGGGAAGCTTAAAATTTGATATTTCCGTTACCCCTGAATTGGCTGTTAAAGCGATTACCTTACGCAGGCAGTGGGCCGCACATCGCCCTGTATGGATTGCGACAAGCACCCATGAAGGTGAAGAAGCCATTGTTTTACAAACTCACCAACAGTTGTTGAAAAAATTTCCCAATTTATTACTCATTTTAGTTCCAAGGCATCCAGAACGTTTCGTAAAAGCGGAAGAGTTGACGCAAAAAGCAGGGCTAAGCTTCATTCGTCGTAGTAGTGGCGTTATCCCATCTCTAGAAACCCAAGTGGTTATTGGCGATACGATGGGGGAATTGATGTTGCTGTACGGAATTGCAGATATTGCTTTCGTTGGCGGGAGCTTAGTTGAAACGGGCGGTCATAATCCACTTGAAGCAGCTGCGCATGCGTTACCTGTTTTGATGGGACCACATACCTTTAATTTTAAAGATATTTGCGCGAAATTAACCCAAGCAGATGGGTTGATCACTGTGACGGACAGCGAATCACTGGCTCAAGCCGTCACGAGCCTGCTATCCGATGAAGATTATCGACTGTATTATGGTCGACATGCCGCAGAAGTATTACATGAAAACCAAGGTGCATTGCAGCGTTTACTTAAATTGTTGCAGCCTTATTTACCTCCTAGAGAACAGTAATATTCAGCAAAATATTGATAACTTGAATATTACTATAATGAGTAATAACAATTTCTCTCATTTCTGATTATTTTGTTTAAACTATAGTAAACTACCCAGTCACGTTTTTGCATACTCAGCCGAGCGAGAGGTAGCACTCTACAAGCTTGACGTAAAATAATGCGTATTTCCCTTTAACTTTATTGATAAATTTCGCTGAAAAAAGAATGCCGACAACCAATCAACCAACTTCAAATAAGTATGTGTATCTTTGGATCATTGGCTATGCCATTGCCTGGATCCTTGCGAGTTTCTTTTTTGACCCGACCGTTCCTTACGATACGGTCGAAGCCGTTAACTGGGGAATGAATGGTGAGTGGGGCTCCCCAAAAAATCCGTGGTTTGTCGGTACGATGATGTGGCCTGCCATCCATTTGGGAATTTCTTATAGTTTCTATTGGTATTTAAGCCATTTTATCGGTATTGGATTTGGGTTACTTGGGGTATGGAAACTTGCCTATCGGTTAACAGGGCGCCGTGACCTTGCATGGTTTGCGATGCTGATGATGAATTTATCAGGCGTCATTAATTTCGATATTATTCCTTATAATGATAACTATATTTTAGTGACATTCTGGCCTTGGGTGATTTACTTATTTCTGCGTGCCGTCGAAGATAACCCACTGTGGTGGCTACCTTTTGCTTTAGTGACCGGTCTGGCAACAATGGGGAAATACTCCACGCTTGCTTTAGTCGGCTCCGTTTTCTTACTCACCCTTTTTGTGAAACAAGCGCGCCAAAGCTATCGCCATCCGGTGTTTTATTTAGCGATAGCACTGTGGTTTTCGATGATCTTGCCAAACTTCTTCTGGTTGATGGCGAGTGATTTTTCAGCCTTTAAATGGGTAGATTCGCAAATTGACCCCGGTTTTAACTTACATACCACGGAAGCTGCGTTAAGTGTGTTTTACCCGCTGATTATCGCAGCAATTATCTTATATTGCTGTGGCGGAAAAATCGGTTGGCCGAAAGCCTTATCGAACCGCATGGCAAACTTCATTATTTTATTTCCATTAGCCGTGATTTACGGTTGGTTCTCGTTCCATGATGGTGGGCGAATTACTGAGTGGTTACAGCCATTTATGATGGCCTGTGCGCCTTTATTTGTCGGCTCAATCACTGTAATGCCGAAAAAGTCACTGAAAAAACCATTAATTGGCTTAGCCGTTGTTGGTGTCTTAATGGTATCGGGCTATCTCATTGTTCAAGCTGGGAATATTCGAGGAGCAGGTCAGAAGTTTATTGGCGTGAAAACCTTAATTGCTGAAGGTGAACAGCGCTGGTATCAACGTTACGGAACGCCAGTCAAATATGTTGGCGGTGAGGATAACCTACATCAATGGTTTATTATCTATGCCCAAGATAGACCGCATGTTATCCAGCCTTGGACGCTAGAAAATCATATGCCGCCGAATGTGTATAACCGTGAGATTACCGAAGCAGAAATTCGTGAGCACGGTGCTATTTTATTAGGGCGAAAATATGACGATTGTGCCCACGAAGATTTCGCTAAAGTGCGTAAATTCTGGCCACAATTTACGATCGAAAAAGAAGATGTAATTTATCGCTCTGAACCGGATGCTGAGCCGAAAACCATGTGTTTTGGGTTTATTGCCCCAGAGAAAAAATAAATCTTTTATACAGTGAAAAAAATAATTAAGCGGTCAAATGACCGCTTAATTATTATGGGAGATAGGCTTTAGATAATACTCTGAGTGGGCTATAACTCGGTGCACAGTTGTTGGAAGACCACATCAGCTTTAATGCTATCCATTCTATTATCTACGCTTTTTATCTCATTTTGGTCTTTTCCATAACCACCAATTAAACCGGGGTTTGTTGGACCAAACAGCGTAAAATTCGGTTTATCCAACGCAGCGGTTAAATGGCTTAAGCCGGTATCGACAGAAACCACTGCTTTTGCATCCGCAATCTGTTGCGCGACTTGTGCCAGCGTTAATTTTGGTAAAACTTCAACAAAATCAAAACCCTCAGCTAGCCTCATCGCTCGTTGATGCTCATGCTCTGCACCCCAAGGGAGCTTCACTCTCAGCCCAGTTTCCTTCATTAACTGAATCAGTTCACGCCAATGAGACTCAGGCCAATGCTTATCGTCGCGGGTTGTGGAGTGCAAAAACAGCACATAGGGCGCTTCGGTTTCGTCGGCAGATTGCAAGAAATGGCGAGCAATCGCGTAATCGCCTTGGGTTCTAGGGCAAGTGTACCCGAGGCTTTTAGCAAATAATTGGCGAATACGTTCTACCGCATGTTGCTGTTTACTAATGGAATAACGATGGTCGTAGAAGAAGCTAGCAATCGGCTCGCGGATACTATGGCGGTCATAACCATGTTTAGAACCGAGAGCAAGGCGAGTGACTAGCAACGCACTCTTAAGTAACCCTTGCGCATCAATCACTGCATCGTAGTGGATTTCCTGTAGTTGGCGACGAAATGCCGCACGTTCAGCACGAATTGGCGCAGCAAACCAATTTTTTCGCCAGCGACGGATTGCCACAGGGATGACTTTATTCACCGCACTATGCCATGTAGGGATTTGAGCAAACCCCTCTTCGACGACCCAATCAAATTGAATATTCGGTATTGCTGCCTGCGCATCGGTTAATGCAGGCAGAGAGTGCAAAACATCTCCCATAGATGATGTTTTTACTAATAACACTCTCATTATTTAATACCTATATTTAAACGCGTGAGGGCATCCAGTACCATTTGCGGTTGAATATCAATTAAGCTCTGGTGATAGCCACTTTCGCCGTCACCTTTACGTACTTTGTGGTAACCCGTTATCAGCCGGATCACTTCCGCTTTATCGGACAGTGGTGGGGTAAAGTCAGGGCTGCTTGGGCCATATAGTGCGACTAACGGCTTATCGAGAGCTGCAGCCACATGCATTAAGCCAGAATCATTACTCACTACGGCTTGGCAAGCGTCAATAAGATTAACGGCTTGTTCTAACGACGTTTTTCCTGCGAAATTGAGGCAGTAATGACGAGCGTCGTCAGTCAAACTTTGGCGGATTTCTTCGCCTGCTTCATGGTCTTTTTGAGAGCCAAATAACAGGACTTGGTAGCCTTGCTCGCTGATTAGTTTTTGAGCTAACGCTGCATAGTGATAGTGTGGCCAACGTTTTGCAGGACCAAATTCAGCGCCTGGGCAGAAACCAATAATTGGGCGAGAAAAATCAATATTAAATTGACTAATAGTATCACTAACTTGTTGTTTATCAGTGACTAACCTAGGCCATAGAATTGGGGCGGGAATATCATTGGCAGATTTGATGAGCTGCTTGTCATACGCCAATGCTACGTAGCGTTGCACCATCAGCGGAAATGCTTGTTTATCTAATGGGCGTAAATCATTGAGCAGCCCATAACGCATTTCACCACGCCACCCCGTTCTTTTGGCGATTTTAGCAAAGAACGGCACCAGAGCAGATTTCAAGGAATTAGGTAAAACAATCGCCTGATCGTACCCATTTTTCCGCAAATTGATGCCTAATTGACGACGTTCGCCAATTTCGAGCTTTCCATGGCCTAATGGCATGGAAATCGCTTCAGACACTTCGGGCATTTTCGCCAATAACGGACGGCACCAATCCGGTGCCATCACATCTATCTGAGCATGAGGATGCAGCGCCTTGATCGTACGATAAAGGCTCTGAGACATCATCATATCCCCTACCCATGAGGGGCCAATTACTAATATTTTCATAGGCTCAATTTTCATAGGTACTGTTTTCATAGGCACTGTTTTCATAAAAGACGATTACGCGTCTTTATTCAGCCATTGCATATATTCGGTTACGCCTTCAGCAACGGTTTTAAACGGTGCGGTGTAACCTGCGGCACGTAATTTAGTCAGATCCGCCTGAGTGAAGCTTTGGTAGCGACCTTTTAATTTCTCAGGGAATTCAATGTATTCGATAGACACATTTTTATCTTTATGGAATTCAGTGACGGCATCGGCAACGGCTTGGAATGATTCCGCGCGACCTGTACCACAGTTGAAAATGCCAGAAACATTATTTTCCCAGAACCATAAATTCACCGCTGCCACATCGCCAACGTAGATGAAATCACGGCGGAAAGTGTCGCTTCCTTCAAACAGTTTCGGGGTTTGCCCTTCATTAATTTGTTTGTTTAAGTGGTAAGCCACGCTCGCCATGCTGCCTTTATGGTTTTCATTTGGTCCATAAACGTTGAAATAGCGGAAGCCACACACTTGAGACTGAGCTTCAGGCATGATGCTGCGGACATATTGGTCGAATTGGAATTTAGAGTAGCCGTATACGTTCAGTGGTTTTTCAAATTCACGTTCTTCGATGAAATTATCGCTACGTCCGCCGTATGTCGCTGCGGAAGAGGCATACAGGAAAGGAATTTCACGTTCTAAACAGTAATGCAGCAGTTCTTTAGAAAATTGATAGTTATTATCCATCATATACTTACCATCCCACTCAGTGGTGGATGAGCAAGCACCTTCATGGAAAACAGCGTCAATATCGCCAAAATCATCACCCGCAATAACGCTCACGATAAAGTCTTCTTTATCCATGTAATCGGCGATATCGAGGTCAACAAGGTTGGCAAACTTAGTACCATCTTTCAGGTTATCCACCACCAGAATATCGGTGCGACCCATTTCATTCAGGGCTTTAATAATATTGCTGCCAATAAAACCAGCTCCGCCAGTGACTACGATCATCGTGAATACCTCAAGTGGGTTAAGAATAAATAGATACAAAATTGGGGTCTATAATAACACCTCTTTGTGCAGACAACAGTATATCGACCAGATAATTGTCCTAGTTGTCATACCTCTTTAAAGGGCATTATCGTGATCTTGCCTACAAACTTAACTTATTTGCTCACCAGATATCGCTAGTTCTAGTGACTATTATTAAACTCTGTAAACAACTTCTTTACAGGAACAAATCATGTCAGAACAATTTTACCAGCAGATTAAACAACAATTGGTGCAAATAGAAGCTGAAGGCTTGTTTAAACATGAACGCATTATTACGACCTCTCAAGACGCGGATATTGAAATCCAGGGTGGACAGCGCGTTATTAACTTCTGTGCAAATAACTATTTAGGCTTAGCCAATCATCCCGCGCTGATTGAAGCGGCAAAACAAGGTATGGATAGCCATGGCTTTGGTATGGCATCGGTTCGCTTTATTTGCGGTACCCAAGACAGCCATAAAGTTCTTGAAAAGAAAATCGCGGATTTCCTTGGAATGGAAGATGCGATTCTCTATTCCTCTTGTTTTGATGCCAATGGCGGGCTTTTCGAAACGCTACTGGGGCCAGAAGACGCCATTATTTCTGATGCACTAAACCACGCATCCATTATTGACGGTGTTCGCCTGTGTAAAGCCCAGCGCTATCGCTACAGCAATAACAATATGACGGAATTAAAACAGCGCCTTGAAGAAGCGAAAGCTGCGGGTGCGCGTCATATTCTGATTGCGACTGACGGTGTTTTCTCGATGGATGGTGTGATTGCTGACTTGAAAACTGTCTGTGACCTTGCAGATGAATATAACGCATTGGTCATGGTAGATGACTCTCATGCTGTTGGTTTTGTTGGTGAAAACGGTCGTGGTAGCCACGAGTATTGTAAAGTGATGGGGCGAGTAGACATTATTACTGGCACACTCGGAAAAGCATTAGGTGGTGCATCGGGTGGTTATACTGCCGCCAAAAAAGAGGTTGTCGAGTGGTTACGTCAACGCTCTCGTCCGTATTTATTCTCTAACTCTTTGGCACCCGCTATTGTTGCTGCGTCCATTAAGGTGATCGATATGATGACCGAAGGGCAAGAGCGCCGTGAGAAATTGTGGCGTAATGCGGTGTTATTTAGAGAAAAAATGACGGCTGCAGGATTTACATTAGCAGGCGCCGATCATGCCATCATTCCTGTGATGTTGGGTGATGCCAAAATTGCTCAGCAATTTGCCTCAGAACTATTAAAAGAAGGTATTTATGTCACTGGATTTTTCTATCCGGTAGTTCCGCAAGGACAAGCGCGAATTCGCACGCAAATGTCTGCTGCACACAGCGAAGAGGATATTTTACACGCTGTTGATGCATTCACCCGTATTGGCAAAAAGCTTCAACTAATTTAGTTATAAATTTGATTTTCTTATGAAATTAATGCAGTTGTGAAATTAAAGTGGTCATTAAATTAATGTAATCATAAATAAAAGGTCGCCTATGAAAGCACTGTCCAAATTAAAAGCAGAACCAGGTATATGGATGACAGATGTTCCGAAACCGGAACTGGGACACAATGATGTGATGATTAAAATCCGTAAAACCGCTATTTGCGGTACGGATGTTCATATCTACAACTGGGATGAATGGTCGCAAAAAACGATTCCAGTTCCGATGGTGGTGGGTCATGAATATATAGGGGAAATTGTTGAGATTGGGCAGGAAGTTAAAGGGTTTAAAATTGGTGACCGTGTTTCTGGCGAAGGGCATATTACCTGCGGTCATTGCCGTAATTGCCGAGGTGGGCGTACCCACTTATGCCGTAATACCATTGGCGTCGGTGTAAATCGCCCAGGATGTTTTGCTGAGTATTTGGTGATCCCAGCGTTTAACGCCTTTAAAATTCCAGACAATATTCCCGATGAAATTGCAGCAATTTTTGACCCATTTGGTAATGCGGTACATACGGCACTATCGTTTGATTTAGTGGGGGAAGATGTGCTGGTTTCGGGCGCAGGTCCTATTGGTATTATGGCGGCAGCAGTTTGCCGACATGTTGGTGCTCGCCATGTGGTGATCACTGACGTGAATGATTATCGCCTTGAATTAGCGAAAAAAATGGGTGTCTCCCGCGCGGTGAATGTGAGCCGTGAAAATCTTAAAGACGTCATGAATGAACTGGGCATGAAAGAAGGCTTTGATGTGGCGCTAGAAGTTTCAGGGGCGCCCGCTGCTTTCCAAACTATGCTAGATACCATGAATCATGGTGGCAGAATTGCGCTATTAGGTATTCCTCCATCATCGATGGCAACAGACTGGAGCCAAGTTATATTTAAAGGTCTGTTTATCAAGGGAATTTATGGGCGTGAAATGTTTGAAACTTGGTATAAGATGGCGACACTCGTGCAATCAGGCCTCGATTTATCACCAATCATAACTCATGAGTTTTCTATTGATGATTTCCAAAAAGGCTTTGATGTGATGTGCTCAGGGCAGTCAGGAAAAGTGATTTTAAACTGGGATTAATGCAGAATTAGCTTATGAGTTTAAAGGGTTTATTGGCGAAGGCCTTTAAACCCTTTTTTATGTTTAGTCTTACCCGTTATGGTATTTTCTTTTCTGCAATCAAGGGCTGTAGGGTTTTATCTTGATAAATGGCCTCGACCACAAACATGAGTAGCTCAATGCCTTGTAGGCGGGTTGATGGGAGTTCGATATCGCATACACCTAACTCTGCGGGATTGACTGATTTTTCAGGTTGCTCCGCAGCATCGTTGGTCAGTTCTGGCTCCGCAAGAGTTGGTGTAGCATCATCAGAATCTACCGTTGTTTTAGCCGCTTCATGAGGTTTTGCCTCTGATTTGAATGGCATTTTTGTCTCTGGCTTTGTCACTGGCAGAGTTGGATTAACACCTTCAGGTTGCATTCTGAGCGTTTTACGTGGTTCGCCAGTTGCTGGCTGATAGCCGACCAGTGAACTGACAGGCACAAGCTCAATATCAGAGGGAACCAGTGGAATAAATTTTTGTAAGGCGCGCACGGTTGATGGATGCGGGTGACCAATAGCCACCGCGCTGCCATGTTTACGCGCGTAAGCAATGGCTTTATTCAACTGTGTACGGGTTTCTTCTTCAGATTGGTGATTATCAATAAAAATATTGCGCTTCGTAGAGGGAACGCCAAATTCTTTAGCAGCATTCAATGCTTGCGTATTACCAATCGTGACGCTATCCAAGAAAAAGAGGTTCGATTGCGACAGCGAGCGCATCACATTGCGCATCCCAGAAAGGCTGGAGGTCATCTCGCTACCCATATGGTTATTCATTCCTTTAGCGTGAGGAACTCGGCTAATGGCATTTTTGATGATGCGGTCAACCTCTTCAGCACTCATCGAGGGTGCCAAAGTGTCTTTTTCGAGAGGTTGTTTACTCAATGGTTTCATGGGCATATGGATTAAAATATCCCGCCCTTGCTGATAGGCGGTTGCCGCGACTTCAGCACCATGAGGTGAGTTAGGTAAAATAGCAATACTGATGGCGGCCGGTAACGCTAGGATTTGATTATCTTCTTTGGCTCGGTAACCGAAATCATCGATGACAATAGCGAGTTTGGCGGCACTCGCCTGAGAGCTGACCATGATAAGGAGCAGGCTAATCAGTAATTTCATCGGCGAGTGTCTTAACATAATTATTTTCCTAACTTTTTATAGCCTAGCATTTTATAGGTAATGTGAAAGGTGGTTGTGCTACCTTCCTAGCCATGGGCGAGGGTTGACGGTTTTACCTTGTCGGCGAATTTCAAAGTAAAGTGCAGGGCGTTCTTGACCGCCACTACTTCCCACTAACGCAATTGGCTGACCTGCGCGGACTTCTTGTCCCACATTTACCAGCGCACTTTGGTTATAGCCATATAGGCTCATATCCCCTTTACCATGCTCAACGACAACAACCAAACCATAACCTTGAAGCCAGTCAGCGAGTAGTACACGACCATCCGCAATAGCCTTAACTTGGGTGCCTTCATTTGCGGCGATCACCATACCTTTCCAACGTAATTCGCTGGAGATCACATCCCCATAATTATGTAGGGTGGAACCGCGTACCGGCCAGATAGCTTGACCAGCAGGACGACCTAAACCGCCTGTTCGAGACATAAGTGATTGCTCACTTTCAGATGGCTTATACGTGGCGCCTTTCTGTTTGGCTTTTCTTTCCTTTTCAGCCACTTGAGCACGAATTCGCGCGGCTTCACGAGCTTCACGCTCAGCGCGTGCTTTGGCTTCGCGTTCTGCTTTAGCAATTTTGTCGCGTAGTCTGGCTTCGTTCTGCTTTAAGACCGCGAGATTTTTTTGATCTTCTTTTAATGAGCTTTCTAATACGGTTAAGGTTTTTTGCCGTGAAGCTTGCGCATTATCGAGCTTTTGTTTTTCTTGCTGCTGGCGTGTGAGCGTTGTTTTCTGCTCAGCTTGCTTTTTTTGCTCTAATTGTTTCTGTTCGTGCAGCTCTTTGGTGGTTTCTTCTAGATCAAGAATATTTTTTTCACGAGCTTGGTTGAGGTAACCATAATACGCAAGAATTCGCTCTTCCCGTTGACCTTCTTCACCCTTTAAGAGTAGTGATAAACCTTGGTGTTTACCAAGTCGGAATGCAGCATCTAACTGCTCAGCAAGTAGTTTTTCTTGCTCATTTTTTTTCTTTTGCAGCCGACTGATATTGCTAGATAAGGCGGATATTTCTTTATCTAGCTGTTTTAATTGGTTTTGTGTTAGATGCAAATCACGGCTTGCTGCTGAAATACTTTGTTCTTGCTCTTTAAGTTGCTGAAGGAGATTACTTTTTTTAGTTTGCTGTTCTTTAACGCTTTTTTCTTTTTCAGCAATGCTTTTTAGCAGGTCATTTAATTGACCTTTATTTTCGGTGATCTGATTCGCGAGCGCGACGTGAGAAGGCGCCAAAGTGAATAACCCCAAACCAAGCAGGGCGGGGATCATTGCCTGACGAACAAAAAACGTCTTTATTCGATGGGATGTATGGGCCATTGTGATAGATCACCTCAATTAAATGCAATAACTGATTATTTCATCTGCAAGTCGTGCTTTCCAGTGTTCTCTTAAAAATAGTCATAAAAACGCTTAAAAATTAAGAATATTGCTATTATACCATTTGATACTAAGTCAAATCATAGGCGTATTATCACTGAATTTTACTGTATATACTCTATTTAGATGGGAATTAATTTAGCGTCAAAGTCTAGTCGGAGCATGTTTATGTTAAAATGCCTGCGTACAGCTTTGAGAAAAAAATTCTTTTTTCAGTAAAAAGGTGTTAACTCTGCGAGTGTTTTCGCAAAAAAGACATTCTAGTTTGCGCTAACTGGCTGTAATTAGCTCGGCACAAAGGTATACTCTGAACCCTTTGATATTCGTTTTTAACTAACGGGAGTAATTGCCCCCCATGATCCAAGAAATCATGCAATTTGTCGGTCGTAACACGTTTGTTAGTCTGACTTGGATAGTGTTATTTGTTGCCGTGGTCGTGATGACCTTCAGAAGCCTATTCTCTAAAACTAAAGTCATTGCGCGCACTCAAGCGATTACAATGATCAATAAAGAAGAAGCAGTTGTTGTGGACTTACGTACTCGCGAAGAGTTCCGCAAAGGGCATATTATTGATTCTATTAACTTAACACCATCTGAAATTAAAGATAATAATTTGGGTGAGCTGGAAAAACATAAACAGAAATCTGTGATTATGGTTTCTGCAAGTGGAATGGAAGCAACTAAACCTGCTGAACAGCTTGCTCATCATGGCTTTGAAAAAGTCTTTGTCCTGAAAGAAGGGATCGCTGGTTGGGCGGGTGAAAACCTACCACTGGCTCGTGGTAAGAAGTAATTATCCGGCACTGTAAAATGTGCCGGCAACTGAATATATCTCGAAACTCTAATATGGAAGTAAGGTAATTATTATGTCAGAACAAAACAACTCAGAAATGGTATTTCAAATTCAACGTATCTACGCAAAAGACGTTTCATTTGAAGCACCTAATGCACCTCAAATCTTTCAAAAAGAGTGGCAGCCAGAGATCAAATTAGATTTAGATACTTCTTCAACTCAGCTAGCTGAAGGCGTATATGAGGTTGTTCTGCGTGTGACAACTACCGCTACTCTGGGCGAAGAAACTGCATTTCTGTGTGAAGTTCAGCAAGCGGGTGTGTTCTCCATTGATGGTATCGAAGGCACTCAAATGGCACATTGCTTAGGTGCATACTGCCCAAATATCCTGTTCCCATATGCGCGTGAAACTATCACGAACATGGTGGGTCGTGGTACTTTCCCACAATTGAACTTAGCGCCAGTTAACTTTGATGCACTGTTCATGAATTACTTACAGCAGCAACAAGGTGAACAAGCGCAGAACCCTGAAGTTCAATAAGGTCGCTTAATGAATACTGCTTCAATGACAGTGATCGGTGCCGGCTCGTACGGCACCGCTTTAGCCATTACTCTTGCACGTAATGGTCATCAGGTGGTGTTGTGGGGGCATGACCCAGCACACATCCGTAAATTAAACCAAGAACGTAGCAATCAAGCGTTTTTACCTGGTGTTTCTTTCCCTGATAGTTTATCTCTCGAAACGGACTTAAAAAGCGCCGTTGAAGCGAGCCTGAATATCTTGATTGTGGTACCTAGCCATGTATTTGGTGATGTGCTCAAGCAAATCAAACCGTATCTAAAAGCGGGCTCCCGCATTATTTGGGCAACCAAAGGGCTAGAGAGAGATACCGGGCGTTTGTTGCAAGATGTAGCGCGTGAGGTATTAGGAAACGAAATTCCTCTGGCGGTACTTTCTGGCCCCACTTTTGCAAAAGAGCTTGCAGCCGGTCTCCCTACGGCTATTTCAGTCGCTGCATCCGATAGCCAATTTGGTGATGATTTACAAAAATTATTCCATTGTGGCAAAAGTTTCCGCGTCTATAAAAACCCTGACATGATTGGTGTGCAACTTGGTGGCGCAGTGAAAAACGTTATCGCGATTGGCGCTGGGATCTCTGATGGTATGGGCTTCGGCGCAAACGCACGTACGGCATTGATCACACGAGGCTTAGCCGAAATGAGCCGCTTAGGTGTATCACTGGGTGCTGATCCATCCACATTTATGGGTATGGCAGGACTTGGCGACCTAGTGTTAACCTGCACCGACAACCAATCTCGTAACCGCCGTTTCGGCATGATGCTAGGCAATGGTGTCAGTGTGGAAGAGGCGGAAAAAGAGATTGGGCAAGTGGTTGAAGGCTATCGTAATACCAAAGAGGTGAAAGCCCTTGCGGAGCGTGCTGGTGTTGAAATGCCAATCACGGAACAGATTTATCAAATTCTCTACTGCAATAAAAATGTGTTAGAAGCCTCCCAAGCATTACTCGGGCGTGCAACTAAAGATGAAATTGCAGACATGCCTAAGTTACCAAGCTAATAATAATATAGAAGAGAGCCATTATGTCGCGTGAAGAACTGGATAGAATTTGGGGTTACATTAAGGAAGAAGCCAAGGCGCTTGCTGACTGTGAGCCTTTACTTGCCAGTTTTTTTAACGCGACATTACTGAAGCATGACAACCTCGGTAGTGCGCTTAGCTATATGTTGGCGAACAAGTTGAGCTCACCGATTATGCCCGCAATGGAAGTCCGCGAAATTGTGGAAGAAGCATATCGTAATGACGAGCAGATGATTTTTTCTGCGGCGATGGATCTCTCTGCTGTTCGTTTACGAGACCCTGCGGTTGATAAATATTCTACGCCACTGCTGTATTTGAAAGGTTTTCACGCCCTACAAGCCTATCGTATTGGGCATTGGCTATGGGGTGAAGGGCGTAAAGCGTTGGCCGTTTATCTGCAAAACCAAATTTCGGTCTCTTTTGGGGTCGATATCCATCCAGCTGCCCGTATTGGCTGTGGGATCATGCTCGACCACGCGACGGGGATCGTGATTGGTGAGACGGCGATTGTCGAAAATGATGTGTCTATTCTTCAGTCTGTTACGCTAGGCGGTACCGGTAAAACCTGTGGCGACCGTCATCCTAAAGTACGTGAAGGGGTGATGATTGGCGCTGGCGCTAAAATTCTGGGCAATATTGAAATTGGTCGCGGCGCAAAAATTGGCGCTGGCTCTGTAGTGCTGCACCCAGTTCCTCCTCATACCACAGTGGCGGGAGTTCCTGCGCGTATTGTCGGTAAGCCAACAAGCGATAAGCCATCGCTGGAGATGGATCAAAACTTTAATGGTAACGTTGATGGTTTTGAAGGCGGGGATGGGATTTAAATAAAGCTAGTAATGATAGCGACAGGCAATGATGATTAGTGCGGTATTTTCGATTGCATAAACTAGCCTATTAGTTTCATCTATTCTACGAGACCAGAAGCCAGCTAAGTTTTCTTTTAGTGGCTCTGGTTTACCTATACCGCTGAATGGCGTTCTTTTTGTGTCTTCAATGAGTTTATTGATCCGCTTTAATGTCTTTTTATCTTGGCTTTGCCAGTATAGATAATCTTCCCAAGCTTGATCCGTCCATGTTAGAAGTCTACTCATTGATTAGCTTTCTCTCTGAAATCTTACCCGCTTTAAATTGCTCGATGGATTTGTTGAGATGCTCTGCATTTGCAGGAGAGCGCAATAGGTAGATGGTTTCCATTAAACTATTGTAGTATTCCAAGGACATAACTACAGCCGCTTCAGAATCACGGCGGGTTATAATCGTCGTATCCATATCATCAACAACTCTATCAAGCACTGCTTTCAAATTGCTTCTAGCATCACTAAAGGAAATGGTTTTCATTGTATGATACCTATCTTGTACTATTTATTGTACAAGTCTAGCAGCAACTTAAATGATGTTCAAGATTTGTTCTAAATCTAGCAAACGGCATAAGCAAACTAAATTAGTCTTTCAGCAGTGCACCCGGATACCCAAGCTGGCGCCAAGCTTCGAATACCACAACGGCGACCGAGTTAGAAAGATTCATACTGCGGCTTTCAGCCAGCATCGGAATACGAATTTTCTGCTCGATCGGCATATTGTCGAGAACATACGGCGGTAAGCCGCGGGTTTCTGGTCCAAACATCAAATAATCATCTTCCCGATAGCTTACATTGCTGTGGCTTGGCTTACCTTTGGTGGTTAACGCAAACACACGGGCGCCCGTTGGAGACTGATTATTATCAGGATTTAACCCTTCACTTTCTAAGAATGCGTAATAGTCATGATGATGTTTGATATCCGCAAATTCGCTGTAATCTAGCCCTGCACGGCGTAAGCGTTTGTCATCCCAAGTAAAACCGAGGGGATGGATCAGGTGCAGACTAAAGCCTGTATTGGCGCATAAGCGGATGATATTCCCAGTATTTGGTGGGATTTCAGGTTCGAATAAAACAATATGTGGCATAACGTTAACGGCTATTGGTCGGGATGAAAAAGATGATGCAGAGTTTACGCGCAAATTTGGAAAGATGCATTAGTTGTGTCGGTATGAGAGCGAAAGGCGAGAGGTGGCTCGCCATTCTATTAATACTGGTAGACATAATGATAATCGTCAGATTTTTCATCAATGCCATTAAGGATGGTGCCAGTAATTTCGATATTATTTTGTTTGAAATGTTTAAGTGCGCGTTCAATTTCTTTAACGGTATTCACGCTATAATAGGCCACTAAGAGTGATGTACCAGCATATTTTCCGATGATTGCGGGATCTGTAATCGCAAGAATGGGTGCAGTATCCAACAAAACCATGTCATATTGATGCTTAACTGAGTCCAATAAATGCTTAAATTGCTCGCTCATAAGCAGTTCTGAAGAGTGCGTGGTGCTTTTTCCTCGACTGATAATATCCAAATTCTCAATAACTTGTTGATGTTTTGAGATGGAATTCCCGCCGTGTTGAGATAAGAATTCTGAAAGCCCAGATTTATTTTCTAACCCAAATGTTTTATGAATATGTCCTTTGCGTAAATCAGTATCAATAAGCAGAATTTTTTTACCTGCATTGGCGAGGACGACAGCCATATTCGCAGTAATAAAACTTTTTCCTACATTTGGGGATGCACTTGTCACCATCACAATATTATTGTCTTGATTCATCACAGAGAAATAGACACTTGTTCTTAATGAACGAATGGATTCTATTGCCATATCTGCTGGATTTTCAATGGATAGGGGCTTTTTACTTTCGCGATACCGTGATTTTTTTTCATCCAACGAGAATGGAACGGTGGCATAAACACGAAGGCCTAGCGCCTCGAGTTCTTCCGTGTTCTTAATTTTATTATTGAGAATCTCTTTTCCGATCACAAAGGCGCAGCCCATCACGAGGCCCAATAAGGAGGCCAAAACCATGATTAAGCTTTTCTTGGGAGCGATGGCCATGGGGTAAGACTCCGCAGAGTCAATAATTCGCACATCGGCAGTGATCCCTGAATTCAGCACACTGAGTTCGCGTTGCTTGGTCACCAACTGATTATAAATAGCTTGCTCGGATTCAACATCACGAGTTAAACGAATAATTTGCTGCTGGGTATTTGGCAGCTGTTGAATATTTTTGCTGGCTTTTTCTTTCTCGAGTAGCAATTTTTGGCGTGTATCAAGTAAGGCTTGATAAGCCGGGTGGCTGCGGGTATATCGTTGTTGAAGCTCCACTTCTTTAAAAGTAAGCTCATTTAACCTTTCTTCTACATGCAATGCACTCTCAAGCGCGGATTTGGCCTCTAGCGTTAGGTCAATGGACTCATTTTGTTTACGAAACGTATTTAACTGATTTTCATAATGGTCGAGCTTATCTTTTACTTTTGGGATGTAGTTATCTAGAAAAATCAACGTATTGTTTGTGGCTTGTTTTCTATGCTCTCTATTCTGGTTAATATAATTTTGAATGACATTATCCAAAATCTTGATATTTTCTCGTTGATTTGTCCCTTTAATTGTTAAGTTAATGATACCAGAGCCTTTACTGGCTTCATTCATACTGAGACGGCGTCGTAAATTTTCGATAGCGGAATAACGATCATTTTTTATTAAGGTCAGTTTTTCCCCACCTTGAGCGGTACATGAATCAATCAATAAGTGAATTTCACCTTGCTTTAAAGGGATGCCAATTTGCCCATGATAAGTTTGGCCTGCAAGTTCTAGCGTATATTGGCGATCATCTACAAAGGTTAAAGTGGCGGGTTGACCGATTAAATCTGGGGGGAGTTGATACTCTGCAATATGAACAATAGCCGCATCACTCAGAAATTTGGAGAATATCTTTGAAGGCAAAATCTGAATATCTAGATTCAAATCTGACACCGTTTTGCCTAACACCATTCTGGATTTAATGACTTCAATTTCTGAATCGATTTGCCCGTTATTGCCGCCAAAAAGCATTCCATCGTTCATTTTTTCTAATAGTGAGGCTTGGTTTACTTTATCGTACTGTAATGTAGCATTCGCTTGGTAAATAGGAGAAGCGAGCCAGCAATACACTCCGGCACTTAAAATGGCGGCAATAGTAAACGTCGCTATCGTTAGCGTGTTAGATTTCAGTGTTTTTAGTATGGCGAGTAAGTCGATTTCATCGGTGTTCGGCACATGCTTTTTTTCTGTATTGTTCATAGAGTTAGTTTTTAAATAAGTTTAAATAGAGTCTAAATCTTTCCTTGCCACGACTCGGCTGCTTTTTCCATAAGCTGATAAACATGCTCAAACATCTCCTGGCTATGTTTATAAGGATCTGGGATTTCGGTTTTATTCAGCCATTCACCAAATAGCATGACTTTGCCTCGGGTTTGCGGAAATTGCCGATAAAGTTTTTGGGTATGAGTGTTTTCCATTACGAGGATCAAATCTGCCATCTGGCATAAATGCCCGGTCAAACGACGAGAACGATTCTCCTCCAAAGAGAGGTGATGGTTTTTTGCTATATGGCGAGCTTGAGCATCAGCAGGTTGATTTTCCCGCGCAATCAGCCCTGCGGAGTGGATCTTTTTTTGGGGGAAAAGCCCCTGCATTAAACGCTCCGCAGTGGGTGACCGGCAAATGTTCCCCATGCACACGATAATAATGTTATTGAACATAAGTATTTGATTAAAAATAAGATTACCATGCATAAATACGCTTAGTTCCTTCGGCAAGCTGGTTGTATGAGGCGATGGTTGGCAGTAATTGGGTGATTAAACGGTTCCACCGAACAACAGGTGCCGCTGTCACATAAACAAGGTCATAAGGTTGTAATTTAAATTCAGTTCCCATCACGAGTGATGTCGCATCGGAGAGGTCGAGTTGATAAATTTCTGCCATTTTAGAAAAGGGGTTCTCGTCTTCAGAATCTGTTATTGGTGCGGGTTTATGCGTTGACCGAATGACAAAAATCCCTGTTGCACTTGCGGTAGTTTGGCTGAGTCCATTGGCTTTACTTAGCGCTTCAGTGATGCTCATTCCTGCCCGGTCGATAGTCAATGTTGATGGTTTCCCCACTTCTCCCATCACAAAGACCTTTTGCGCATCATTACGGGGAACATAGAGAACATCGCCGGATAGCATTAAGTAGTTTTGGGTTAAATCGCCGTATTGAATTAACGATTGCAGCGAGATTTTTATCTCTTTGCCTTCACGGGTGAGGATCACATTGTCCCAGTCCGCTTTTTCGGTTAACCCACCTGCGGTATTAAAGGCTTCCAAAATAGTAAGAGGGACATTGGTGATGGGCAAGGAACCCGGCTTAGTCACTTCGCCAGACACATAAATTTTTTGCGAACGAAAGGCGGCAATGCTGACATCGATTTGTGGCGCTTCAAGGTAAGCAGCAAGTCGGGTGCTGACTAATTTCCTGATTTCACTGATTGTTTTACCAAGAACGGAGACTTTTCCAATATAGGGATAATAAATGGTGCCATCTGCGTGAACCCAATTCCCTGAATCCGCAGCGCTGCGATAGGAGCCAGCGGGGATAGTGAGCTCAGGGTGATTCCATACGGTAATTGCCAGCACATCCCCCACGCCAACACGATAGTCATAACTGGCTAGCTGCTCTTCAAGCTGAGGATTAGATTTGGCAATCACAGGGGCAATTTGCATTTCGCTTAGCAGCTTAGGGGAGATAGGGTAAATATCCACAAGTTGGTTGATATCTTGCTTACCAGTATCAATAGTCCTTTTTCCTGATGTGGAAATATAGGTTCCCGGGACGAGATGACACCCAGAAATTAGGATGCTCATTGTGATAGCCATGAGAAATTTACTGAACATGATAATAGCCCTAATCAGGATGGATAATGGTAATTTTTAGCAATCGAAGTTACACGACACAAAGTCAGCTCGGGATAATAGTTCAGTTTTAAACAAAAAACCAAATAATTCATCCAAAAATCGATGTTATATAAAAATATAATAAAACAAAAAATGATATTGATGCAGGAAATGTTTTGTGAGTGAAGGGTGGTTTGAGGAATAGACTAGAAGCGAACTAGGGAGTGAGTAGGTTAACTGTGTGGTGAAGATAGAGTTTGAGGGCGTAAAAAATAAAAAGGCGAGCTAGAGGCTCGCCTAATTGATGCTATATCAAGGATGATTTAGCTTTGATAACCGTTGGGGTTCATAGATTGCCAGCGCCATACATCATCAGCCATATCCTGAATGGTATATTTGGCTTTCCAACCAAGCTCGCGCTCTGCTTTTGCTGGAGTTGACCAATATTCAGCAATATCTCCTGCACGACGTTCGGCAATTTTATAAGGGATTGGTTTACCGACAGCTTTTTCAAAAGCAGCGATCACTTCCAGCACGCTGGTTCCTGTACCGGTACCCAGATTATAGATATAAAGCCCTGAATCTTTATTCATATAGTTTAACGCAGCAATATGTCCATCAGCTAAATCCATCACATGGATATAATCGCGGACGCCAGTGCCGTCTTTGGTGGCATAATCCCCGCCGAATACAGCAAGTTCTTTACGGCGACCGACAGCTACTTGCGCAATAAATGGGGTCAGGTTATTTGGGATCCCATTAGGGTCTTCACCGATCAAGCCCGAATTATGTGCACCAACCGGGTTGAAGTAACGTAGTAAGGAAATTGACCATTCGTTATCTGAGATACTGAGGTCAGTTAAAATACGCTCAACCATATATTTACTCGTACCATATGGGCTATTGGTATTTCCGACAGAGGATTCTTCAGTTAACGGGGTATGTTCAGGTTCACCATACACAGTCGCAGAGGAGCTAAAAATTAAGCTTTTAACACCCGCCTGACGCATGCTTTGCACTAAAACTAAAGTACCATTCACATTCACATCATAGTATTCAATAGGCTTTTTAACAGATTCACCGACTGCTTTTAAACCAGCAAAGTGGATTACTGAGCTAATTGAATGCTGAGCAAAAATGGTGTCCAAAATGCTTTTGTCACGCACATCACCCTGATAAAACATCGGTTTAGTTCCCGTGATGGTTTCAATGCGATTAAGCACCTCAAGGTTAGCATTATGAAGATTATCTAAAATAATCGGCTGAATACCTTGTTGGATCATTTGTACACAGGTATGGCTGCCGATATAGCCAAGACCGCCGGTGACTAATACGCAAGAACTGCTCATGGTCGTACCCTGTCTATATATTCCAAAATTGAAATTATGAAAAATGGGTTTTATTTAAACTCATATTGCACAGTATTGGCGATACCTTGTTCCAAAGTAACAGGTGGAACAAAAGAGGTATTTCCAATGTAATTGGATTTAAATTGTGTGCGAGCACAGAATTTTTTCACGCGAATGCTACTAACTGGGAATTCTTTCCCCGTTAGTTTAGAAAGCACATCAAAACAGTAGCCACCTAAAATTCCAACAGGGTATGGAATGCGGATGTTAGATTTAGGCTTATTAAGAGCGCCACAAATGACTGTTGTTAATTCGTTCATTGTAAAATCAGGCTTATCAATGTAATTGAATACATGCTTTCCTTCAGTGAAGGTGGTTGCGAACGTAATAAACGCCGCAATATTTTCTACATAGGCCATTGATTTTTGGTTATTACCAGAACCGATCATTAAGAATCGACCAGACGCAATTTGGCGGAATAAGTTATAAACGTTACCACGGTTATTTTCACCAAAGACAACGGTTGGGCGAATAGTGACTAAGATGTTATCCGCCGATTTTGCCTGCCATGCATCGTAAACGTATTCAGCTTCTAACTTAGATTTACCATAGTGGTTAAATGGATGATATTCGCCATCTTCCCCGGTTTCTTTTTCAACAAAGCCATAAACAGCAACCGATGAGGTGAAAACAATATGTTTGATACCCAATTGTTCAGCGACATCACAGACGTTTTTGGCACCATCAACGTTCACTTCATAGTAAAGGCTAATAGGGTGAACGTTATCTTTGTGTTTTGCCGATAGGTTAATAATAACGTCACTACCTTTCAGTGGCTCGATAAGCGTTTCAGGTTTGGTGACATCACCAAATTCCCATTTTTCAGGATGGGCTTCACTTTTTTCAATATCAACGATTTTGAAATCGATATTTTTAGATTTTAATTGGTTTGACAGACGTGTTCCGATAAAGCCGGAACCACCGATGATAGTTAGCATGATTAGTCCTAATTTTTACTTTCTGATGACGCCTTTAATGGCATAACCAATAAAATATTGGAGTGATTTGAAAGAGTTGAAATTTAGTTCTTCACGATAGAATTTCCATTGATGCTTTGCTGCATTAACCTTGTTTTGGGTCATGCCTGAGTCAGTTCTATATTCTGCAAGGACTTGAGGGCAACAATGAGCTTTATTGCATATCAATAGAATTTTTAACCATAGCCCCATATCTTGTCGTTTTCGAATGAGAGGCATAAATTGTTTGCCTAATGTCTGCGCATCATATACAGCAGTTAAGCAGCCAATAACATTACAGTAGAGTAATTCATTGTATGTTACGGTAGCTGGCGATGTGACAACTTTTCCTTTTCCTTCCTTAGAAAATTTTTGATAGTGGGTATATGACAAGACATGATTGTTTTCTTGCATATCTTTAATTTGGACCTCTAACTTGTTTGGTAGCCAAAGATCATCACTATCAAGAAAAGCAATGAAACGTCCCGTCGCTTCTTCAATCCCTCTATTACGAGAAACTCCCGCACCGCTGTTTGATGACAATTGAATGAGTTTTATTCGTGAGTCAATTACCGACTTAATTATATTAACTGATTCATCAGTTGAGGCATCATCAATAATAATTAATTCTAAATTCTGATAAGTTTGGCTTAGAACTGAATTAATAGACTCATAAATATACTCTGCAGAGTTATAGCAGGGCATAATTACCGAAACTAATTCTTTTTTTATAGGGTCAGGCATATCAATCATTACCAAACAGGTCACGGGTATAAACTTTATCCGCTACATCATCCAGCTCAAGCACCATTCGGTTTGCCAGAATAATGTCGCTTTCTGCTTTGAATGTTTCTAAATCACGGATAACTTTTGAGCGGAAGAATTCATCTTCTTTCAGTACGGGTTCGTAAACCACCACTTCAATCCCTTTGGCTTTGATACGCTTCATTACGCCTTGAACGGCTGAGGCACGGAAGTTATCGGAGCCCGCTTTCATCACTAAGCGATACACACCGACTTTACGTGGTGCTTTAGCGATAATCGCATCAGAGATAAAGTCTTTACGCGTGCGGTTAGATTCCACAATCGCGTTAATCAGGTTATTTGGCACATCGTCGTAGTTCGCCAGCAACTGCTTGGTGTCTTTCGGTAAGCAGTAGCCGCCATAACCGAATGATGGGTTATTGTAGTGGCTGCCGATTCGTGGGTCTAAAGAAACCCCTTCGATGATTTGACGCGCATTCAAGCCACGGCTTTCTGCGTAAGTGTCTAATTCATTGAAGTATGCGACACGCATCGCTAAGAAGGTGTTGGCGAATAATTTAACCGCTTCCGCTTCAGTACCGTCAGTAAACAGCACTGGCACATCTTTCTTAATCGCGCCTTCTAACAACAAGTCAGCGAAAATTTGTGCGCGTTCAGAGCGCTCACCCACCACAATACGGGACGGGTACAGGTTATCCCACAGCGCGCGACCTTCACGTAAGAATTCTGGGGAGAAAATCACGTTGGTGTAACCAAACTCTTCACGCAGACGCTCCGTAAAGCCCACAGGAATGGTGGACTTGACGATAATGGTCGCTTCCGGGTTCAGTTTGTTCACATCGTGAATAACGGATTCCACAGAATTAGTGTTGAAGTAGTTGGTTTTTGGGTCGTAGTCTGTCGGGGTCGCCACAATCACGTATTGCGCGCCCGTATAGGCTTCGACTTTATCTTCGGTTGCACGGAAATTGAGTTGTTTTTCCGTTAGAAACTGCTCGATTTCGGTATCGATAATCGGGGATTGCTTATTATTAAGCATCGCCACTTTTTCAGGAATGATATCGACCGCGACCACTTCGTGGTGTTGGGACAGTAACATGGCGTTAGACAGACCGACGTAGCCGGTACCTGCGATTGCTATTTTCATGAATTTTAAAGCCTATCGATAATTAAATTAGTAGTATTACAATATATAGTGTTATTATCTTTTAGATCTGGGTGAACCATAACTTCAATCATTTCTTTATTGTTTTTAAATGAATCCATTTCATTATAATTAATAAATTTATCAGTGAAGTTTAATCCGTTTTTTTTCATATAAATACATAATATTTTTTTATAAAGAACTTTATGTAATTTATGTGACCCAGTATATCTTGGTAGTCTTATTCTTAGCTTGTATTTTAAAGCTAGTTCGTGAACTATTCTGTAAATAATAGGTATTGTATGTGTGTGATGATGGGAGTCAAGATGTGTTAGTTTAATTTTATGATCGAATAGAAAACTTATTTGATGATCAAGTTCTATCTTAATTTGATTAATTATACATTTATTTGCAAAAAATGAGTTTCTTGATAAGTTTAAATTCAATTCTCCATTACTATCGGTTAATTCACGATAGTTTAAACAGTTTGAATTTAAAGGTTTTCCTTCCATTAAATTCAGATGGCATCCCAAACTGAAATTATCATTATTCTTAATAGCATGCTCAGTTCCGGGCATATTAGCCATCAGTGTCGCAGAGTCAATCAATCTTTTATTAAAACAGTGGATAATAGCATTGTTGACTCGTTCAGAATGACCATAATCATCAGCATTTATAATAAACATAGAGTTAACTTTTTTTAATATTAAGAGCCAGTTGATATAGTGGTGAGTTATATATGTTATAAGTTACATCATCGCCGCCAAATGATAGTTTGAAGTTTCTAATTCCGGCTAATGAACCATCAATAGTAATACCCCCCCAGTCATATAAACTTATACCTATATTTTTTAGTGAAAGAAAGTCATTCCAATGTAGATGCTTATTTGCTAATCCAGTTAATTTGTTATCTTCTTGACTATTGACTATGGAGTATAACAATTCAGCGTAGTTATCAATGACCAGATATGCATGCTGGGCTAGCCAGGTATTATTATGATTTATTTTGCTTATAACTAGATTTTTTCTGTATTTTAGTATTCTTTTGTCTGTTAATAATGGAATGGGTAATTCTTTATTTTTCACGAAAAAATTATAATCAGATATGAAGTTTACAATTTCACTATTATTGTTTTCCTTACTGTCAATGCAGTTAATTAAATTAAATTTAGTATCAAGTTCTTTAGCCTTATTAATATCGTAACGAGTGTTTTTACGTAGGTTGAGCCATAGCGATTCATTACTTAAACTTAAGTCATTTCTCACGCTTCTCTTCTTTCTCGTAATAAACAGGAACGGTCTCTTATTTAAATTACCACCTTTATAAGCTACGAATTTAAATAAGTCACAAAAGCTTGATTTTTTGTATAGCCATTTATCATGGATAGTTAAAAATTTAATGTTGAATTTTAAATCTAACATCTTTGATTCATTACCTTTTACTGTTATTTCTAATTTCGTTAATCAGTTGAAGCCATGAATGATTTTTCAAGAAATTTTCACGCTCAATTTGGTGTGCAGCAGTATTATCCAACTTTAACGAATTGATAGTATGTGCAAAAGCACGAGGTGTATTCTCAGAAACATAATTTACAAGCCCAGGGTATTTATTAAAAATTTCATTTGTGGCAGTATTTATATTTGGGGATGTATTGTTTAATGCAACTAAATGTAAATTACAAGAAATAGCTTCTAATAGAACTTGACCAAAAGGTTCATAAGTTGATGAAAGACAAAATAAATCACTCAGTTTATAGAAAATTTCTGGTTCTAATGTTTTATTAAAAATAAATACACGGTTTGATATTTTTAATTTTTCTATCATTACTTCATAGTTTTTCTTTTCATCACCATCTCCAACTAATAATAAAATATATTCATTTCCTACATGAGGCATGCATTCTATTAGAGTTGAGTAGTTTTTTACACACGAAAAACGGCCTAATCCTAAAATTATTGTTTTGTTCTTTGGTAGCCCATACGCATCTCTTAATTTATTTTTTTCTATTAAATTTGCTGGATTAAATCGAATCGTATCAATGCCAGGAACTATATTTTTTATATCATTTCGTTTTGTAAGGTTAAAAACTTGTGTTTCCATATTCCTACTAAAAACATAAACATTAGGGCTGAAAGTTAGACAAAATCTATCAATCATACATTCTAATTTAAATCTAAATTGATTTTTTTTATTTGAAATATTATTTTGATATTTATGAATTCCAGGAACAATATAATGAAATTGTTTAAATCTTAGTAGTATAAGTGCTAAGGTTGTAAGCATATTTCTACTAATAATAATATCATAATCATTCTTTCTTATATTCTTTAACTTTTTCAGTAGATTAAAGAAACCACGGATAAAGCCACTATGGCGGTAGCGGAATAGTGTAGCACCATATAGGTATTCTTTATCAGGGAGCGAGTGATCTCCGCTGTCACTAGAAATAATTGTAATTGAATGACCTTCTTTTGATAGAACATCGCTAATACTTCTTAATGAATTTTCAACCCCACCTATTTGAGGATAAAATGATGTATTTAATAATAATATTTTCATTTATTTATCTTTTGATGGGTTGGTAAATGCTAGTTTTATAGATTCAAAAAAAAGATTACTTGAATTGTATTTTCTGATATTTTTTAGTATATAAGCAAGGTAGTATATTCTACCCTTAAGATCGCCAAAAATTCGAGTAAAACATAGTATCCTTGAATTAAATGCATTTATGTGATTGAATGTTGAGCCGCTAGACTCTTCGGGATGAAAGCATAAAACATAAGGTATATATATTCCGGGTAGATCATGTTTCAAAAATTTAGAAAGAAAAACTGGCTCATCACATAGAAAATATGTAGTTCCTGCCCCCATATCTTCAGGAAATTTTATATTATATTGTATTACTGTTTCTCGGCGACATGCTACTTGAATGGTTCCTACACCTAAAATTGTTCTATTAGTATGCCTATATGTTGATAGTTTGAATCGTTTTAGCCATGGACCATTAACAGTGTTTTTATATGCAAATGTAATAAACTCAGTATTATTATGATCTGAAAAACTTTGAATGACTTTATCTTGGAATCCTTCCATATAAGTAATGTCATCATCACAAAATAATATTATATCTCCGGTGGCTTTTTCAATTGCAAGGTTTCTACTTCTGGCTACTCCATTATTATTAGAATGATAATAGTAAATATCATTTCTTTTTGCTATTTTCTCGAGGTTACTATTGTATTTATCGATACTTTTGGCTTGGTGGATTATTATTATTTCAGTACAGGAATGTTTACTCGGTAAATTCTCTATTAATGAAATAATGCGATCATCTAAAGTTGCATATAACATGCTTAATTTCATTTTTCATCACCATGAATTAATGATAATTTATATAAAGCCAGCATAATAATAGAAGTCCACACAAAGTGTGTTGTGGTATATTCAGAACGATATAATGAAGTTATAATTATGTTAATGAAAAATAAAAATGCGAGTAATCCATGTCTATTTTTTTTTGAGATTTTTTTTAGCTTTATGAAAATAAAAATAAGATAACTTACAAATAAAATAAATCCTACTATTCCAGAGTCCCATAAAATATCAATATAAAAATTATTGGAAACAGAAAAATCTAGATGGCTTTTTTGTTGAGATAGTTCATTGAATAGCTGAAGCGTATTTATTCCGTAACCAAATAATAAGTGCAGAGTGTCTGATTTAAAGAATTCAGATAGTATAGTTAGATATATGTAGCTTCGACTTGAATTTCCACTAATTTCGTCTTTCAGTTTTTCAATGAAGAATGAGTTATTTAAATCATAGCTGAGTAAAAACACCATAACTAATGATATTAATATTAAAAAGGGTATTGTAATAGTCGACTTTCTATTAATTAAGATAAATGCTGTTAATATCAAAAATAAATGTAGGTAAGCTCCAGTAGAATGCGTTTTATGTATTAAAAAAAGAGTTACCGGAATAAATAAAAATAAAAATTTTTTCCTAGTTAATGCAAGTGATAATAATATCGATTCTATTAATAATGGGGCGTAAAAATTAGGTTCTCTAGCTATAGATGTAAGGCGAAATCCAAGTTCTTTTTTTGTTTCATAAGATGCTCCGTAAACGTTAGAACGCGTTTCAATGAAAGGGAGATTATACTCAAAGGCGATCATTTGATATAGAGAGAAAAGTAGGAAAACTAAAGTGCTAAAGAAACATAATTTTAGATAGGTCGATATGTTATCTCCATGTTGAGTATTTATCCACGAGGAAATCTCAATTAAGATAACCAAGCACAGAGACGCTGTTGCTAAACGAGAAAAAAAAGTAGTTAAATAAAATGTGGATGTGATTTCTGTAACCGATGTACAGAGGCTAAATATACTTAATATAATGAATGAAAAATAAGATAAGATAAAAGTTGCTGATATGGAATTAATCTTTATCTCACCATTATTTTTTATTAAGGCAATGGTGAGTATTAAGAATAGAAACGCAGTTATACCTAAATTATATATATCTAAGGGGGTTGTTGATAATGGACCAGTTAATGCGAAAAAATATATTATAATATTGAAACTAGAAATTTTCACGCTCATATTTATATAGTGCCTTATACTTCTCAATGTAATCATCAATTGATTTTATTTTCTTTGCCGGATTGCCTGCATAAACTCCATTGCTTTCAATATTTCGAGTTACAATGCTACCAGCTGCAATAATTACATTGTCTCCAATATTTATTCCGGGCAAGATAATAGCTCCTACACCAATAAATACATTATTTCCGATATTAATAGGTTTCCGATAAGAGCATCTTGAACCATGCTCCCATATGTTTTTTTTAATTCTTAGTTCGTTCATGAATATTGTTGGAGATGCATCGTGTCCGAGTAAGGTTGCACCAGTAATCGTACAATTATTTCCAATATAAAAGAAGTCACCTTTAGAACTATATGAGAACGAAGAGTCATAAATGATAGTGTCATGGCCAATAAAAACATTTTTATACTCTAATATTTTTTTATCAAGAAAATAAATTTCTTTTTTGATCTTATTATTTATTTTTTTTATATTGACTATAATTGATAGCTTTAATAAAAGTGATTTTTTTATTTTTAATAGAATTTTTTTCATGTTAATAAAATCCATTGATGACCACAATGTCGATTGATAATGTCATATTTAGTCGCACCCATAGCTACCGCACTGGGTTATCAGGTCCCAGAGCGCCATTGAATTTCAGAATTTAGTGTTTATTAATTGAAAATACTGCATTTTTGCTCAATTAATAAACACTGCTTATGATGGTCTTCCCTTATCGGTTGAATCATGCCGTAAGCACAATCAATCAAAAGCCCTTAATAATAGCACTAAAGTATAAGGGTGACTATCAGTGTGAGGCGCCTAAAAATCACTACTTTGCCTGTAATCTTCTGCTCACTTTCTTGAAATCATCAAATGACTTCTTCGTGTATAGTTCTATCGAAAATTGTTAATTTAACATTGTATAGCATATTGGTTTGGGTGATATCTATACTTAGTGGGTAACTTGATAGTCAAGAAAAAACATAAATACGACTAGATAGTATAAAAAATAATGATGATCACAGTAGTAACTTGATGTATGTTATTAATATATAAATAGAATCCGCATGTGTAGCGTAGGAATAGGTAATTACTCGAATAACGGTGTAATCAATGAAATGTAATATTTATAAGAATTGTCTTAGCTGTTTCTTACTTACAAGTATATGTGGTAAACCCGTATAGGAAAATATCGGCTAATTTTTGAGACACTAATTTCATCACTATTTTTGAATATGAATAAGTTAATTATCAGTCAGATTGAATTTGGTAGGAATATTGGGCGAAATAAGATAGGAATATATGGCTGATATATAAAAAGGCCTTTGGTACATGGGCACTGTTCTGCCGATATAACCACGATATGAGCGATACCTTTTCAATCTGACTGTCGATTTTCAATTAAGCTGCTTCATTAACCGCTGAACTGTCTTGTTATTGAGTATTACCCCCCATATTTTTCAATGTTAAATAAATACGCCAGTAACCATAGCGACGTTTATGTTCATGATAAATAGTCTCAATTCGCGCCAACTCTTTCTCGTTGATTTCCGGCTTTTTAATAATCCTAACGTGATAATAAAAACGTTTTTTGCCAGATTTAGTACATGAAGTAAACACTTTAAGGAAAATTTATTTTTGAGAGCTAAAACAGCGAATGTTTTTTCTTTGCTTATTTATTCATCTGTTTCAGCGCTTCCAACTTTTTAGAACGGCATTTTCCGCACGTAAATAAGCCACCTCTTCTTTGAGTTCTTCAAGTGTTTTTTCATCATCCGAGCGAATTGGTGTTATGCATGAGTGTTTCATTGGTAGTCTTCCTTGGTTCACACTCAAGTCCTGAAAATCCCTTCTCATTATATCGATTAAGCCAAACAAATAGGGTTCCAGGGTAGATTAAATTCAGTACAGAGCTAGTGTGAGTGATAGACCAGCCATTTGTCCATATAAGTTTTAACGCTTGAAATCTGGCTGTAACGCAGCGTAAATGTGGCGTAGGTAAGAAAGCATTATTGTCATGAATGGCAATGACTTTAGACCAATATTGAATTTGCTGGTGAGATATTGAATATTTTGCTGAAAGAGAGCGAGAAGATTCCCCAGACAAACATTGATTCGCAATAATGATTTTTGAATTACGACTGTGTTTTGACATAAAAAGACCCCCATTAACTGGTTGTTCAACTATTGAGGGTTACTTCAGAATTGGTGTTGAAGTAGTTGCTTTTTGAGGCGTAGTCTGTTCGAGTCACTACAATGACAAAATAGGCTTCGACTTTATCTAGGGGTGCCGGAAATTAAGTTGTTTTTCCGTTAGAAACTGTTCGATTTCAGTATCAATAATCGGGGATTGCTTATTGTTAAGCATCGCCACTTTTTCAGGATTGATATCGATCGCCACCACTTCATGGTTTGGGGGCAGTAACATGGCGTTAGATAGACCGACATAGCCGGTACCTGCGATTGCTATTTTCATGGCAGGTCTCTTTATAATTAACTAAATATCGAAATTAAGTTTTCTATTTAATATGTAGAAAATTCCAAAACTTGGAGCAGTTAGTAATAAATTTTGTAATATATTGATCACTATCTCTGTGGAAAGGTAACTTTTCATAATAATGAACAATACCATATATAAAGCACACATCATTGATGCAATGAAAATAGCTTTCATTAATTTCTTATAGAATAAATAAATGTTTCTTTTGAAACAATACTTAAACATAATAAAGTAACATTGGAGGAAATTAGCGGAGAAAGATATTATTAATCCAATGGCTATAAATCTTAACTCGTTAAAATAAACGCCAAAACAAATTGCAATGATATTTAGTGTTGCAGATAAAAGCCCAGAAATAAAAAGCAACTGAGGCTTGTTCATTACTTGATAGAATGAACCTGAAGTTGATAATATTGATTGAATTGGAATCATAAATGAAAATAATTTTATTAAAGGAATTACTCTTTCCCATTGGTTACCAAATATAAAAATTACAATGTTCTCACTATTTATATAAATAAAAAAGCTAATTAATATCGATATAAATAATAGTCTAGAAGCTAATTTATTATGCTCTTCAACAATTAGATCAACATTAGACCGTAATTTTGTTAAAACTGGCTGGATTGCTGGTGTCATGGCGAAGGTAGTCAGCATAAGAGGATATTGCATTAGTTGATAGGACTTTTCATAGACACCTAATGCTGAAGTTCCAATATATTTTCCGATGAGAATTTTATCTAAATTTCGTGAGAAGTAGTTAATTAAATTAAATGAGAATTGATAGGATGCAAAGCCAACAATTTTTTTTATATGGTATAGTTCAGAGCCAAAATATGGTCGTCCTAATGAGGTTTTAGCTGATGAAAACCAAGTTAAAATAAACTTTATTACCCCTTGAGATAGTGACCTTGTTGCTAGTGCAATAGCACCAAATTCTAAAAGACTAAAGTAGTATACGATGGATAAACTAATTAATTCTGTTACGCAATCTATTTTTGCTATTTTTATAAAATTGGCATCTTTATTTAATGCTGTTAATGGAATTATATTTAATGAGTTAAATATAATTCCAATGCTTACAATGATGGCTATATTTTGATAGTCATAGCCATCATAAAAATATGTCAGAAAGTAGGAAAAACAATAGAATAAGATTGCAAGAATAATGCCAAGTATCAATGTTGTTGTAAATATTCCATTACGTTGATTTTTTGTGAATGTATCTTCGTTAATAATGGCAGGGCCAATACCTATATCGGCAAGTAATTGAAAAAAAATCACAAAAACTTGAATGGATGCGATAATACCAAATTGTTCAGGGGTAAATATACGAGCATAAATAGCAAGTGCAAAGAACTGAATCAAGTATGTTAGCAATTTACCCGTGATACTTCGTTTTATTGCTGAATATAAAGGATTAGACATTATTTAATTAAGGGTAAGTATTTTTTAGAGAAAGCTTCAGGGCTAAAATAATGATTATAGATATCATGTCCATTTTTACTTATTTCAAATAAATTATCTTTATTATCTATAATTTCGATTATAGCATTCGCTATATCTTCAGGTGTCGGATTTTCCTTGGTAAGGAAAATATTTTCATTTGCAATAAAAAACTCATCGCAAGCTTTTGTTTGCATCGTCAGACATGGGAGGTTTAAAGCGATTGCATCAACGACTTTATTCACTAGAACTGTTGTTGCTTTCTCACTTGATCCAAAATTACCAAGTGCTAAATCACAGTTATTAATTAAAAATTCAGGAAGTTTGCCATTTTTAAATGTGAAATCATTGTTAAATATAATTTTATTATTTATTTCTAGCTCATTTGCTAAATCTTGGTAAGGTTTGGATTTTTCCTCATTGTTACCAAAGATGTAAAAAGTTATGTCATATCCATCGATAAGTTTGATTGCCTTTATTATTTTTTCTAAACCATGTAATGGTATATAATTACCCCACCAGCATAATTGAAATTTTTTTGCGCTCATTTTTATTTGATTTCTTGATTTTATTCTATCAATAACTAAAGGTACTGATATTACTTTACTCTTTGCAGATGAGTGCATAAATTTTAAATAATAATTTTTCTCTGCTTCATTAAGACATACTATATTTGTTGCATATTGAGTTAATTTTTTTTCTATGAACAATAACCTTTTGGCTTTTTTAGATTTCGGAGCTATTTCACCGCGGTCATTGACAGCTGTATCATATGTACTGATATAAAACTCAAGAATTATTTCTTTGTTGAATATCTTACCAATGATAGTATCAAATAGAGAAAAAACAGTATGATTCATTGGTAATATAACTATTTTTTTACTCATAACTAAAAGCAAAACTCTTGCGGGAATGAGAAAAAACATAGAAATAATAGCAAACGCTCTTTTTATGAAATAATTTTTACCTATTGTTAAAAAAAACGGAATATGTGAAAACTCAATGTTATTATCAGTGATTAGCTTGATAATATTTTGTGCTCTATATGAGCTATTAACATTTCCAGAAACAAAAATCATTTTTATACCTTATATTTTTTAAATAAAATTTCAATGCCGTCGTATATTGATATTTTCGGCTGCCATCCCGGTAAAATTTTATAGCAGTTATAAGGTATCTCCATAACTTCTCTATTTCTATAGGGCCTAGCTCCCCAATGAATAGAGATTTTTTCATTTGTTATTGATTCAACTATTGATACCAATTTCTTTAATGTATGATTATTTCCGGATAACAAGGAATATGTCTCATTATAGTGGGATGGGCTATCATTAATTATTTCTAAGGCTATTTCTATACCTTGTATAACATCACGTATATAGCAGGTTTCAAATTGTTGCTCTCCTGGACTCATATCTAGTGCACGCCCAGTCACAGCACATTCAATCAATAATTGGAGCAATTTTTTTCGTGTATCTTCTTCGCCATATGTGTCATTTAGATGCAAATTAATTACACTGAAGCCTTGCGAGTCTACATACCAGTTTACAAATTCTTGAAATGCCTGCTTAGATGCAGCATATAAATTAGCATACCGATGGTCATCACCCATATAATATTGCCATGTAGTGCCAATATTTATAAGCTTTTTAACTTTTCTTTCTTTCATTGCTTCTAATAAGTGAGCACCAAAACTGATATTTGCATCAATAATTTTATGAATATCATCAGGTTTATGTTCAGCGGTATAGTATGTTGCTAGATGTAATACTATATCAATATCCTCTAAAGCCTGGCAAAGTGAATCATAGCTTCCATCATAGTATCGTGTATTTTCAATAGGTAAACTAGAGTTGCGAACCAAAGCAATAGGTTCAAATACTGATGAATGATATTTACAGAATTGGCTTCCAATAAAACCTGATGCACCGGTTACTAGTATTTTCATTTAGAATGGGCTTTTATAGTCAGCTAAGGGAGAAAAGTTATTATCTCTCTCTGAGATTATGAACTCATTATTTGGGAGTTCTAATCCGATACTTGACCAAAGTATTCCTTGATCATCTTTTGGTGAATATACAAAATCTGTTTTATACAACAAAGTTGCATTTTCACTGAGAGTTAAAAAACCATGTGCTAACCCTTTAGGTAAATATAATAATTGAGGATTCTCACTGTCTAATGTAAGGGCTATATGTTTTCCATACGTATTGGAGGTTTTTCTCAAATCAACGAAAAAATCTAAAACTTTTCCATCAGTGCAAGTTACGATTTTATTATGTGCGGAGGGAGGCTTTTGAAAATGTAACCCACGTAAGACATTTTTTTTTGAAGTAGAGTAAAACTCTTCTTTCAAATTAAAATACTCTAGAGGGCTACCAGTGAGAGTATCAATATTAAATGTTTTTACAAATCCCCCTCTCTCATCTTTGAATGAGGGGAGATTAACTAGGAAACATCCTGAGATGTTCAATTCTTTAATTTGCATAATGGTATATTAAAGCCAATTTAAAAAATTGGCTTTTTCTGATTTAAAAGTTTACACCGAAAAACTCTTCAAATTTCTCAATAACGAAATCTAAATGCTCTTTAGTTAAGCCAGGGTAGACACCGATCCAGAAAGTATTATTCATAATAATATCTGTATTGGTTAACTCGCCAACAATTCGATATTTAACATTTTCAAAGTAAGGTTGACGCGTTAAGTTACCTGCGAATAATAGGCGAGTACCAATTTTGTACTGATCCATAAATTTAAGTAAATCTACACGAGCAATTCCGCTTTCTTCTTTTATAGTTATTGGGAAACCAAACCAAGAAGGATCTGAATTTTCAGTTGCTTCTGGCAAAATGATAAACTCTTCGCAATTCACTAGCCCAGCTTTTAAATATTCAAAGTTATCTTTACGGGCTTGGACAAATGTCTCTACTGATTCCATTTGGGCTAAGCCACAAGCGGCTTGCATATCAGTAATTTTTAAATTGTAGCCTAGATGTGAGTACGTATATTTGTGGTCATAACCTTCAGGTAATGACCCTAATTTTTGGTCAAAACGTTTACCGCAGGTATTATCGCAACC
Source organism: Providencia sp. PROV188 (assembly GCF_027595165.1). NCBI lineage: Bacteria > Pseudomonadati > Pseudomonadota > Gammaproteobacteria > Enterobacterales > Morganellaceae > Providencia > Providencia sp. PROV188. The sequence goes on along the minus strand of NZ_CP097291.1, from coordinate 3,806,141 downwards.
TGGTGCACAATAGCAATCACGCCCCCAATCTCTAAATGACTCAATTAAAGTGCGTAGTTCTTTACTTTTGGTAAATACAGCTCCACCTTCCCCCATAGTTATATGATGGGCAGGGTAAAAACTTACTGTAGCAATATCTCCAAAAGTTCCAACCATTTGTCCATTATAGGTGGAACCTAATGCATCACAGCAATCTTCTATTAGCCAGAGATTATATTTGTCAGCGATGCGGCGCGCTTCGGTTAAATCAAATGTGTTGCCTAAGGTATGAGCAACCATGATAGCTTTTGTTTTGTCAGAGACGGCAGCTTCTATCATTTCAGATTTAATTTGATATGTTGGAATATCGACATCAACAAAAACAGGAATCAAGCCATTTTGAATTGTTGGATTAACTGTTGTCGGAAAGCCAGCAGCAACCGTAATGACTTCATCACCAGGCTTAAGTTGTCTTGAGCCGAGTTTAGGTGATGTTAATGCCGTAAGTGCGAGTAAATTAGCAGAAGAACCTGAAGTTGTAGTTAATAGGTATGGTACTCCAAGGTATTCTGCAAGTTTTTTTTCAAAAGCATCATTAAAGCGACCTGTTGTAAGCCAACCATCTAAAGAAGCCTCTACCATCAGTTGTAACTCTTTCGCACCGAGAACTTTTCCTGAAGGTGGTACTACACTTTTACCACCAATGAACTCCTTTGGAGCATATTCTAGATTTGCATATTGTTGTACAAGTTCTGCTATTTGCTTTCTTATTTGTTCTTTTGACATTATTTATTACCTGCTCTTGCAATCATGTATTCTTTAATTTCATTAATTGTATATTGATGCATATCTTCTTTGTTTAGCCATGCTTTTTGCCAATTTACAATTTTCTCTAATGTTTGCTGTAAATCCCAGACAGCTTGCCAGTCCAAGCGCATTTTAGCCTTGGAGCAATCTAATTTAAGATAGTGTGCTTCATGTGGATGTTCACCAGCACTGATGAACCATTCAGCATTATTTCCCCAAAGATTACTTAATTGATTTGCAATCCACTCAACAGACTTAGCATCTTCATCTTTAGGACCAAAATTCCAGCCCTCTGCATATTCACAACCATCGTTATAGAGGTGCTCTGCGACGGTAATATAACCTGAAAGAGGTTCTAAAACGTGTTGCCAAGGTCGAATAGAATGAGGATTGCGTATTTCAACTTTTTCATTAGATGAGAAGGCTTTTAGCATATCAGGAATCAGTCTATCTAATGCCCAATCCCCCCCACCTATAACATTTCCTGCGCGAACAGATGCTATTGCACAGCCATGCTCATGGTACTTGTTTTTATTAAAAAAGGACTGACGATAAGATGATGCTACAAGTTCTGCACAGCCCTTACTGTTACTATATGGATCATAGCCACCCATAGGCTCATTTTCACGATATCCCCAAACCCATTCTTTATTTTCATAGCACTTATCAGAAGTTATATTTACAACAGCCTTAATTCCACCCACCTGCTTTACAGCTTCAAGTAAATAAACAGTGCCCATTACATTAGTAGAATATGTTTCTATAGGTTCATCATATGAGAGGCGAACGAGTGGCTGGGCTGCCATATGGAAAACAATATCAGGCTTAAATTCATGTATTTCTTGACGCAAGTGCATGAAATCGCGAATATCACCTTCTATAGATTCCATTCTTGCCCATAGTTGCATTTCTTCAAATAAACTAGGTGTTGTTGGTGGAGCTAAAGAATACCCTTTAACGATAGCGCCCATTTCTATTAGCCAAAGAGACAGCCAAGATCCTTTAAAGCCGGTATGACCTGTTATAAATACTTTTTTATTAAGCCAAAAATTTGGATTCATAAATTACTCCCAAATTTTCCAAGGTGCTTTGCCTGATTGCCATAATTCTTCTAAGTAAATTTTGTCACGTAATGTGTCCATTGGTTGCCAAAAACCTTGGTGCTCATAGGCCATCAGTTCGCCATCTAGTGCTAATTGATTTAGAGGATATTGCTCCCAAACACAGCTATCCCCATCAATATAGTTTAACACTTGGGGAGACAATACAAAAAAGCCGCCATTGATCATCGCGCCATCGCCTTTGGGTTTTTCTTTAAAGTTATTAACTTGGCTATTTTTAATATCTAATGCACCAAATCTACCTGGAGGAAAAGTCGCTGTAAGTGTTGCTTTTTTTCCGTGCTGTTTATGAAACTCAATACTCTTGGAAATATCTATATTGGCTACGCCATCTCCATATGTGAAACAGAAAGCTTCTTCATCTTTTAGATAATCAGCTACACGTTTTAACCTTCCCCCTGTCATTGAGTTTTCGCCAGTATCAACTAAGGTGACAGTCCATGGCTCGGCTCGTTTTCGATGAACTTCCATTAGGTTATTTTTCATATCGAAAGTTACGTCTGACATATGTAGGAAGTAATTAGCAAAATACTCTTTTATGATATAACCTTTATAGCCACAGCAGATGATAAAATCATTAATACCATGAGCTGAGTATTGTTTCAGAATATGCCATAGAATGGGTCTTCCCCCAATTTCAACCATTGGCTTGGGTTTAACTGATGTTTCTTCGCTTAAACGAGTGCCAAAACCACCCGCAAGGATTACTGCTTTCATTAATATCTCCAGCTAATTAAATTATTTCGCAGGGGTGAATGCATCTGAGTGAAATGCATCAGAGGGAAGCCCGTATTGAAAAAACAGATCTTGGGCTTCTTGGATCATGTTAAGTGAGCCACAAGCATAGACTTCCATTGTGGCTAAAGAATCAAAGTCTTTTATGACGGCATTTTGTACATATCCCTGATGACCTTTCCAATCTGATTCTTTAGAAAGTACAGGGTTAAAGTGTATATGAGGAAATTTTTTTGCGTATTGTTCTATTTCCGTACAATACAATTCATTTTTATATTGCATACCCCAATATATGTATACATGCCTAGGATCATTTATTGCTAACAGTTGTTCTAAAATAGCTTTTATTGGAGCTATCCCAGTACCTGTTGCTATTAATATGAGAGGTTTAGAATTTTGCCTCACAAAGAAAGTCCCTTTGGGACCTTCTATCCGCATTAGCTGATTTTCACTAAATTGCTTGAAAATATAGTCGGACATTACACCTGTAGGTACATAGCGAATATGCAATTCTAATTCTTTAGAGTTTATATTTGAAATTGAATAGCTACGCTTTATGTTTTTATAAATTAAATCTATATATTGGCCTGGGAGATATATAAAATTACTAGTAGGAGGTAAGCGAAGTTTTAAAATAATAACATCATCTGTTGCATATTTAATGGAAGAAATTTTACAAGGTAAAGTTTGAACTTTAATATCCTTTAATTCTGGATAATAATTAACTTTAAGGGTTAAATGAGATTGTGCTTTAGACTGGCAAGTTAAAATGCTTCCATTACATACAATTTCATCATGTTCATTTTTAACTGTGCCTGAAATTATCTCAGCTTGACAAGTTCTACAATCACCAGTCTTACAGCTATATTCTATAGGAACCGCTTGACTTAAAGCATCATCCAATAAATTATTTTCACTGGTATAGGTAACACCTGCTGGTTCAATTGTTATTTGATATCGCATATAAAAGCTTATAAATGTTTAATTAAGAATTTTGTGGTTACTTTCTTTAAGGTAACTTAAACAGTAATGCTTGGTATGAATGTGGAAAGGTTGATAATGTATAAATTGCATAGCTACCGCACTGGGTTATCGGGTCCCAGAGCGCCATTGAATTTCAGAATTTAGTGTTTATTAATTGAAAATACTGCATTTTTTGCATGATTACTCAATTAATAAACACTGCTTATGATAGCCTTCCCATATAGGTTGACCCGTGCCGTAAGCACAATCAATCAAAAGCCCTTAATAATAGCACTAAAGTATCGGAGTGACTATCGGTGTGAGACGCCTAAAAATCACTACTTTGCTTGTAATCTTCTGATCACCTTTTTGAAACCATTAAGTGAGTTATTAATATATAGTTCTATCAAAAATTGTTAATTTCACATTGGGTGGCATATTGGTTTGAGTGGTATCTATACTTAGGGGCTAATCTGATAGTCAAGAAAAAGCATGTATACGGCTAGATAGTATAAAAAATAATGATAATCACAGCTGTAACTTGATGTATGTTATTAATATATAAATAGATCACGCCCGTGTGGTGTAGGAAAAAGTAATTACTCGAATAACGATATAATCAATGAAATATAATATTTATAAGAATTGTCTGAGCTATTTCTTACTTACAAGTATATGTGGTAAACGCGTATAGGCAAATATCATTAAATGTTTGAGACACTAATTTCATCACTGTTTGTGAATATGAATAAGTTAATTATCAGGCAGGTTGAGTTTGGTAGGGAATATTCGGCGAAATAAGATAGGAATATATGGCTGATATATAAAAAGGTCTTTGGCATATAAGCACCAAAGACCTTCATAATGTAAGATTAGCGTCCGTGTTCTGGCAGCCAAATCTGTAGGCGTAATCCACCTAGCGGGCTGTCGTCAGCTTTTACCCAGCCTTTATGTTGGGAAATTGCAGTTTCAACAATCGCTAAGCCAAGCCCTGTACCACCGGTTTCTCTGTCGCGAGCTTCATCGGTGCGATAGAAAGGTCGGAAGATATGCTCGCGGTCAGCAGGGCTAACACCTGGGCCATCATCGTCGACAGTAATCAAAATACCGTTATTTTCTTCTTTGAAATCAACCGCAATATGGGTGTTTGAGTAGCGCAGTGCGTTACGCACTATGTTTTCAAACGCACTGCCAATGGCGGATGGATTGCAATATAACGGCCATGAGCCAGGGTGCGACGTGACATCCAGCGTCTTGTTCATCTGCTCCGCTTCGAAGCTTGCATCATCCAGAATATCTCCCCATAACTCATCGGCTTTGATGTGTTCGCGAAGAATTTCATTTTTATGCTGGCTGCGAGAGAGAACCAGCAAGTCATTGATCATGCTATCTAAACGGTGAGTTTCTGTTTCGATGCGCTCCAGCTCTTTACTCTCACCATGGCGGCGACGTAATAATGCCGTCGCTAGCTGTAATCGTGTGAGTGGGGTGCGCAACTCGTGAGATATGTCAGAAATCAATCGCTGCTGGGCAGTGACCATGCCATCTAATGCACTGATCATCTGGTTAAAACTGTTACCCGTCGATAAGAATTCTTGTGGACCCGATTCTAGCTCTGGGTGTGGGCGCAAGTTACCTTTTGCCACATCGTCCGCCGCCATTTTTAATTTACGGGCAGGGCGAGCCAAGCTCCATGATAGCCATAATAGCAACGGTGCGCTGATTAACATTGTGGCAATCAAGAGTAAAAATGGTCTGTCAAACAAGAGGTTAATAAAGTCTGATTGCGGGCTGCTTGCAGGGCGAACTAAATAGAGTTGGTAATGATCTTCACCGTCTCGAATAGAAAATGGGCCCAAAATTTCTGCGCGTCCGTACTTTTTCTTCTTCGGATGGTCGGCATTATCTGATTGACCAATAAAGTTGCGGATCACCTGCATTTCACTCGGCATCGCACCAATCACGCGGCCTTCACTGGTCACGATAATCAGCCGTTGCCCTGGGGGCGCCCATTTTTTGATGGCGTTGGAAATCCGTCGCCACCAAAGTAGGTCGTTCATTGGAGCTTGCGCGAGTTCGGCTTCGATGTGTTGCTCAAGCATCTCCCCTTGGCGTTGCTCACTTTCCATCAGGACGGTGAGCTGCCGAGAGTCGAGCTTAGGCACCATCAGCACTAGCATTAATACTAGTGCGAGGGTAAACCAGAAAATCGCAAATATTCGAGCTGTTAAGCTGTTGATCATGTGGCAGAAACCATCAAGTAACCGCGTCCACGCAAGGTTTTAAACCAAGGTTGACCATCGGTGCGTTCTGGAAGTTTGCGGCGCAAGTTTGAAATATGCATATCAATCGCACGGTCAAATGGCGTGAGGCGCTTACCCAAAACTTCTTGGCTTAAATGCTCTCTTGAAACCACTTGCCCTAAATGCTGGGCTAATAGATAGAGCAAAGTAAACTCGGTGCCGGTTAAATCAAGGATTTCGTTATCGAAGCTGGCTTCTTGACGACCCGGATTGAGCTGTAATTTATCTACTTGTAAGGTTGGGGTGTTGCTGTTGTCCCCTTGAGTTTGCTCGCTCCAGTTTGAGCGGCGCAGTAACGCACGAATCCGCGCTACTAACTCCCTATCGTTAAATGGTTTTGGTAAATAGTCATCGGCACCGAGCTCTAAGCCCAGCACTTTATCTAATTCACTGCCACGCGCCGTTAACATAATGACTGGCGTTTGGTGAATTTGGCGTAACTCTTTTAATGTCTCAATACCGTTTTTCTTCGGCATCATGACGTCGAGTAATAATAGGTCAATGGATGAATCGATTTGCTGTAATGCTTGCTCACCGTCATAAGCGATGACAACATTGAAACCTTCCATTTCCAGCAGTTCTTTTAAAAGCGACGTGAGTTCACGGTCGTCATCAACTAATAGGATTTTATGCATTAATTAAGTCCTCCAACTGCCAAAATACGATAACAATCTTCACGTTTCCATGACTTTACGTTCTTTTACATGCTCTGACGCTAGTTTGCAGCCGACCGCGTATATTTAACTCCATTGAATCACGAGCATCGTTCGGAGACAAGGTATCTAAATGCAAAGAATAGTACACAGAACAAAACACAGTTCAGTACATAAAACAGCCGCATACGTTTTAGCTTCTGCATTTGTTTTCGGGCCAGTCGCTGCGTTTGGTGAAGCATCTGAAAGTAGTGTTAATGATGAACCATCATTAGTGCTTCAAATGCAACCGGACCAGCCACTACAAACCACACATATTGCTATTCAGTTTCAGATCCCTGAATCATTAAATAGCGACGAACGTGCCAGTGAATTTATGTTTAATGGTATCACGTTGAGTGAGAAACAGCGCCAACAGCTTCGTGACTTGATGGCTACCCAGCGCCACCGTCATGGTGAAAATGTTGCTTCAATACAAGAACGTGAGTCATTACACAAACTTATTATAGCGGATCGCTTTGATGATAAAGCTGTCCGAGCGCAACTTGAGAAACAATTGCAAAAAGAATTGGATGAACGCGTTGAGATGGCTCGCATCCATCACGAGCTTTACCAGTTACTGACGCCAGAGCAAAAGGCGCAGCTTGAGCAAATTAATCAGCATAAGTTCGCTGAATATCAAGTTATGCAGTAGAGATTCCTAGTAGTGAGTGTAGTTGAGTTTTTTAAAGCCTGTAGTTGAGTTTCTAAGCTGTATCGTTGAGTTTCGAAGTAAGTAGTGAAGTAGCAATAACTGAAGTTTTTCCTTGCCATAGACACCATCCCTGTCTTTATAGCCCCTTTTTAAGGGGCTTTTTTTTGTGTTAAATGGAACTATGTTAACTATAGTTGACAATGTGGGTGTGATAACTATAGTTAACAGATAGCGAGAAGGGAGGCTCTATGTTGACCGTACTAACGACAGATATTTTTAATAGATGAATGCATGACCTGAAAGATATTCGAGCAAAAACAAAAATACAGATAAGAATTCGGCGTTTGAAGCAAGGCAATTTTGGTGATGTTGAATCAATAGGTGATGGTTTTTCTGAATTAAAAATACATGAAGGGAAAGGATATCGCGTTTATTTAAGAAAGATTGATAATACAATCGTATTGTTAATCAGCGGTGGTGATAAATCGACGTAGCAAAAAGATATCGACAAAGCCAAACAAATTTTTCGTGAAATTGAAGGTGATCTATGAATATTAAAATAAAAGAGTATGACATTGCTGAGCACTTAACGAACGAAGAAGAAATTCAGCTGTATCTTAATGAAATATTAGAAGAAGGCGATACGGCACTCATTCTTGCGGCATTAGGCGATATTGCGAGAGCGAGAAATATGACCCAATTAGCAAAGGAAGTAGGAATGAGCCGAGAAGGGCTATATAAGGCACTATCTGGTGAAGGTAACCCTGCATTTACCACTATCTTGAAGATAGTTCATTCACTAGGACTAAAGTTGCAATTTAAGAGCGCAAGATAACCCTCTTTTTTACTCTTCTATTACTATCAGTAATATTTTTATTACTGATATGTTGTCTATACATTCACTTTCCACGTACTATCTTTATTTCCAACGATTATTCTGAACACTTGCAAAATAGATTTTCACACATCCAAAGAGGTCATATTGCGCCATGATCCAGAAACTTACTGCTCACGATTATAAAAAAATGCCTTGGAAAAATGGGCAAGGATTTACGTTAGAACTCGCAAGAAGCCACGGCGAAGGACTAGAAAATTTTGACTGGCGAGTGTCGATTGCAGACGTAAAATCCGCTGGCTCATTCTCTTTCTTCCCAAATAAACAGCGCATTATTGGCGTATTGGAAGGCTCCGGGATTGTGCTGCAGATAGATAAAAACCCATCAGTTTCTTTATTACAAAAGCAATTTTACGCCTTTAATGGTGAAAGTGATGTGTATGCCGAATTAATTAATGACGCCATCCGCGATTTTAATTTGATTTACAACCCTGAAAAGTATTCAGCTCGGCTGCAGTGGGTATCTTGTGAGTCAGCAAACTCGTGGATCAGTAATGGAAACTGTGTGCTGATTTTTAACTTACAGGGCAAGCTAGAGTTGCAGGTAGATGGGCAGCACTCAGTCTTAAATGATTTTGAAACCCTATTGGTCGAAAAATCAGGTACTCCTACGCAATATATTGCTTCTCCTGAGCGTCATGGGGACTTTTGTGTGATTGAGTTATTCGAAAGATAACGCTACAAAGCCATTTAAGTCATTTTAGAGTGATTTAACTCAGTCAAATCGCGACTATTTAGTTAGCGGATAATTCTGATAATTTCACTCTTTGGACAAAATTGTTATCAAATTCATAGATTGCTTATTTAATGGCTTTATTCTTATTGTGATTTTAAACAGAATCTTTAGGCTATATCTCCTAATCGTTATTAGAACGAGAATGGTTTATTAAAAACAGTAATATAATTTTTGTAGCAAGGAAAAAAAAGAAGATGAAAATGAAGGCGCTTGTTGCGGTCGCAGTTTCTGCGGTCATTATGACTGGCTGTAAGAGTATGGACACTGGGCTGATGACCAACTCTGGAATGCAATTATTCCAAGCTGCAACATTATCTGATGCAGATGTTAAAAAATTCAGTGATGACGCTTGTAAAGAGATGGATGCAGAAAACAAAATTGCTCCAGCTTCAAGCAAATATACTCAACGCTTAAACAAAATTGCTAAAGCACTGGGTAACGAAGTTGACGGTACTCCGGTTAACTATAAAGTTTATATGACCAAAGATGTGAACGCATGGGCAATGGCAAATGGCTGTGTACGTGTATACAGCGGTCTGATGGACATCATGAACGACAACGAAGTTGAAGGCGTTCTGGGTCACGAGATGGGTCACGTTGCTTTAGGTCATACCCGTAAAGCAATGCAAGTTGCTTATGCAGCAGTTGCAGCACGTACTGCTGCAGCGGCAACAGGTAACGATGTTGCGACTCAATTAAGCTCTTCACAGTTAGGTGAGCTGGGTCAAAAACTGGTTAACTCTCAGTTCTCTCAACATCAAGAAAGCCAAGCAGATGATTTCTCTTATGATCTGCTGAAAAAACGTGGTGTAGATACTAAAGGTTTAGTGACTGGTTTTGACAAATTAGCAAAACTGGGCAGCAAAGAAACTAGCATGTTTGATTCTCACCCACCGTCAGATGAGCGTGCACAACATATCCGTGACCGTATCGCGGCAGATAAAAAATAATTTTTATCTTGAATGATATTAATGGGGAAGCTAAGGCTTCCCCATTTTTTATCTAACATCTGAGTTTTATATATAACCTGCACTTTATCTTAATTCTGGTGGTGAAAATAAAGTCACAAATCAGAACTTATCCAGTTGTGCTCTTGTTCGACGCTGCATATCTTATTAAGCAAATACGATTAAGAATTTTTTTATCATTGTTTTATTTGTGCTCGATAAGAGAGCAAGGAAAAAAGATGGAAAAAACACAGCGAGTTTCTCTACTGGCGAAAGGAATGGGAATGCTGTTGTCCGGTACTTGTCGTTTATTAACGGGTGTCCGTACACGTTGGGTCGGATGCCAACCGGCTATTACCCCCCGCATCTACTATGCTAACCACTCAAGCCACCTCGACGGGTTGGTTATCTGGTCAGGGCTGCCTCCCTTAATGCGCCATTTTGTTCACCCTGTTGCCGCCAAAGATTATTGGGATGGCACGCCATTTCGCCGATACCTCGTCAATAAAGTGTTTCGAGCTGTATTGGTTGATAGAAAAGGGGACAAACCTGCAAAAGAGTCTGTCCTTGGGCCACTAGAAGCGGTGCTTGCTGCAAACCATTCATTAATTTTATTTCCAGAGGGAACTCGAGGAGATGGCGAGGAACTGGGTAGCTTCAAAAGCGGAATTTATCATTTAGCAAAAAAATATCCCAATGTTGAAGTCGTCCCGGTGTATTTGGAAAATTTAAATCGCGTGCTACCGAAAGGAACAAAGCTCGTGGTTCCAGTTATCTGTTCAGCAACGGTTGGGAAGCCACTATCCCCACTGGCTGAAGATGAAAATAAGGCGGATTTTTTGCAAAGAGCGAAAGTTGCACTTGAGGAGATGATGCCATGAGTCTTTGGGATCGTGAATTAGCACTGCTGTTATCCGGTGTCTTCGGTATTTTGATGGTTGCCAGCGTAATAGGCGGTATTCTGGCATACCGTTATTCAGGGGAAAAAAGTAACCCAACCATTGATAACTTAAATGCTCGTATTCGTGCTTGGTGGGTGATGTGCATCGTCTGCGTTTTGGCTGTGGTACTTGGGAATATCGGGGTCGTGATCCTGTTTGCGTTGATCTCTTTCTTTGCATTAAGGGAATTTATTACGCTAGCGCCGACACGCCGTAGCGACCATGAAGCGCTATTTTGGTGTTTTTTCGTCTTCCTTCCTCTGCAATATGTGCTGGTTGGGATTGAGTGGTATGGGATGTTCTCGATTTTTGTGCCCGTGTTTGTCTTCTTGTTTTTACCGACGCGAATCGCGTTGGCGGGGGATACTTACCACTTCCTCGAACGTACGGCGAAAATACAATGGGGTATGTTGGTCACGGTATTCTGCTTGAGCCACGTACCGGCATTATTGATGCTGAATATTGAAGGTTACCAAGGGGAAAACGTTAAGCTGCTGCTGTTCTTAATTGTGGTCACGCAAATCTCTGATGTACTGCAATATGTCTTTGGTAAGTTACTGGGCAAACACCCTATTGTACCTAAGCTTAGCCCAAATAAAACCGTCGAAGGATTTATTGGCGGAATATTAACTTCAGTGTTAATTGGTATCTGTTTGTATTGGGTGACGCCATTTAGTTGGTGGGCTGCAGGGTTAATGTCATTGGCGATTACCTTAATGGGCTTTGTCGGTGGTCTGTGTATGTCTGCAATTAAACGCGACAGCGGGATCAAAGACTTTGGTGCCATCATTGAAGGGCATGGCGGAATGTTAGATAGAATTGATTCTCTCTGTTTTGCTGCACCAATTTTCTTCCACCTAACGCGTTATTTTTATACCTAATTAGCTGTTATCCCTAGATTCTTCTATTTTTCATCAACTGCAGAAGCACCTTAGGGTGCTTTTTTTATAGGAAAATGCTCCGCATCTTGCAATGATGGGGTCGTGCTGAGATTAACATGCTATCATCGAGACTTAATTTGTACTTCGAAGTAAGATGATTGCGTTGAGTGGATTGGTTTTCGTCATTTGAGCTAAAATTATGTAATCGAGATCACAAGAAAACATAAAAGTTGGCGAGAAAACCCATGCATAATCCTTGCTTTGTCGTATTATTTCGCTTGTTGAATCAATTCAGCAAAATTATTGGCTGAGTTTTGCGGTTAATCCGTCAGTGAGTCGCAGTGAATATCAGTGCAGTGCGGTGGTTTTTTCGTAGATTTGCAATTTATGTTCATTAATCAGAGGTCATCATGGTCAAGCAGATTAAAAGAATTGGAGTGTTAACGAGCGGTGGAGATGCACCGGGTATGAACGCAGCGATCCGCGGCGTAGTACGTGCAGCTCTCGCAGAAGGTTTAGAAGTAATGGGTATTTTTGATGGGTACCTCGGCCTTTATGAAAACCGCATGAAGCAATTAGACCGTTATAGCGTTTCGGATATGATCAACCGTGGCGGTACATTCTTAGGCTCTGCTCGCTTCCCTCAATTCCGTGATGAAAAAGTCCGCGCGGTAGCGGTTGAAAACCTGAAGAAAAACCACATCGATGCATTGGTTGTTATTGGTGGTGACGGTTCTTATCTTGGTGCTAAATGCCTAACTGAATTAGGTTTCCCATGCATTGGTTTACCGGGCACAATTGATAACGACGTTGCTGGTACAGACTACACCATCGGTTATTTTACTGCGTTAGAAACTGTGGTTGAAGCGATTGACCGCTTACGTGATACATCGACTTCTCACAAACGTATCTCTATCGTTGAAGTGATGGGGCGTTATTGTGGCGATCTGACCCTCTCTGCGGCCATTGCAGGTGGCTGTGAGTTTTTAGTTCTGCCAGAACAAGAAATGCCATTTAACCGCGAAGAGTTATTGTTGGAAATCAAACGTGGGATTGAAAAAGGCAAGCGCCATGCAATTGTTGCTATCACCGAGCACGTTTGCGATGTGGATGAGTTAGCAAAATACATTGAAGCAGAAACTCATCATGAAACTCGTGCAACTGTATTAGGTCACATTCAGCGCGGTGGTTCTCCAGTGGCTTATGACCGTATTTTGGCTTCTCGCATGGGTGCATACTCAATCCAACTGCTGCTTGAAGGCTACGGCGGGCGTTGTGTAGGGATCCAAAATGAAAAATTAGTTCACCATGATATTGTTGATGCGGTCATGAACATGAAACGCGTCTTCAAGAAAGATTGGCTGGAAACAGCGAAAAAACTGTACTAATTTCTCACCTCTATTATTGCAAATCTCACCGGTATGGTTGGCCTTATACTGACCATATCGGCGAAGATTGCCCTTGTTCCCCTCGATATTCTTCTTATTTATAAGATTTACCTTTTCGGTATTTCCCGTTGCCGTGGGTATCTGTCAGCCTGATTCCGTATTCAATTAATGGAGAAAAGGATGATGGTACGTTTCTGGCAAAGTTCACGCTATCCAATAGCGGCATTTTCTTTATTGTTATTAACTGCGGGAGCATGGGCGAAAGATATCCAAATTTTAAATGTCTCTTATGACCCGACTCGCGAATTTTATCGCCAATATAATCAAGAGTTTGGTGATTATTGGAAAGCAAAAACGGGGGATACAGTGACGGTGCGCCAGTCTCATGGCGGTTCCGGCAAACAAGCTACTTCGGTGATTAATGGGTTAGAGGCAGATGTAGTGACGCTAGCTTTGGCATACGATGTGGATGCGATTGCACAAAGTGGCAAAATTAATCCAGGCTGGCTGAAAAAACTGCCCGATAACTCTGCACCCTATACTTCAACCATTGTCTTTTTAGTGCGTAAAGATAACCCGAAAAATATCCATGATTGGGATGATTTGATCCGAAAAGACGTTTCGGTTGTGACGCCTAATCCGAAAACATCGGGTGGCGCACGCTGGAATTATTTGGCTGCATGGGGATATGGATTAGAAAAAAATCATAATGATCCAGAGAAGGCAAAACAGTTTGTGAAGCAGCTTTATCAAAATGTTGAAGTGCTAGACTCTGGGGCGAGAGGGGCAACCAACAGCTTTGTAGAGCGTGGAATCGGCGATGTACTGATTGCGTGGGAAAATGAAGCGTTGTTAGCCATTAATGAGTTAGGCGCGAAGGGGGATTTTGAAATTGTTACCCCGAGTATTTCCATTTTGGCAGAACCAACCGTTGCTGTTGTCGATAAAACGGTGGATAAGCGAGATCACCGTGAAGTGGCACAAGCCTATCTAGAGTTTTTGTATTCACCTAAAGGGCAAGAAATTGCCGCAAAAAACTATTATCGTCCACGAGATGCTCAAGTAGCCAAAGAATATCAAAACCAGTTTCCACAATTGAAATTGCTCACCGTGGATGAGAATTTTGGTGGTTGGCAACAAGCGCAGAAAACGCATTTTGCTAATGGTGGGATCTTTGATGAAATCATTCGCCGCTAATCGCTAACGATTTAAAGACCAAATTAAGCTCCTAACCGTCCGCTATCATGGCGGAACGGCTAGGAATTTATGATTGCTGAATGTTTATCGCTACCAGCTATATTTCACGCCTAGCTGACCGAGATACATCGTTTGTTTATTACTGTTTCCTGATGTTTTTTCACTGCCTTTCGGGTATTTCCATTTAGTGGGTTCATAGGCAACGCCGCCCCATAATGCTAACTTCGGTGTCATTTTGTATTCCACTTGAGTTCCGATACGGTAGCCACTGCGTAGTTGCTGAGTGAGCGAGCCTCTACTGTTGTACTCATTATCATTAATGAGATAACGGAAATAAGGGGAAATGCTCCAATCTTGGTTAATAGTCACGGGTAAGCCAAGGCGAATTTGGCGTTGTAAGGATTGGGTGGTGAACTCATTATCCCACGCTTTATCACTGTAATAGCTGACTTTGGCTTTAATGCTATCGGTGAGTTTATAACTCACACCCACTTCAGATTCAAATTCGTAGCTATTGGCCTCATAGAAATTACTGTAGTAGTAAAGTGCACCCCAATAATTAAATGTCCATCGTTCATCAAGGTTAATTGAACCGGAAGGCATAACCCAATAGAGGCTGTTGGATGAGCGGGCCTTAGAGCCTGGCGTTCCATCATTAGATTCTTTGCGGTAGGTGAAATTGACATCGAGGTTGGAAATTTTATCTTTAATGAACTGTTTGGTTACACCGATTTGGGTTCGATTACGAATGTAGGAATCTCGGGAATTGGCAAAGTTTTTTCCGTGATTTCTTAAGGTTTCTCGGTGTTCGAGATCAAACGACCAAGTGGATGCCGGATTACTCAGTGATAACTTACCTATCATACTGGCTTTGTCATACACTTTGTTATTCTGTGAATCCCGCTGACCTTGATACTCTTCGAGCTCGACATACACATTGGTTTTAACGTGCCAATGATTATCACTGGATTGAGAATAACTGGCGATAGGGAAAATGATTGCTGTGCTAAGAATTGCAGTATTAAGAATTAAACTCGTTATAAACTTCATATTCATCCTTTATAGAATGCTTTAATTATTTAATGATTGAAAATCGATGGACTCACAGATTAATTATAATAAGCAAGAGTCTGTCGAACTCTTTGAAGAGTGACGCCACTATAATTAATAATGAGCCATTGATTTTTATTATGTTACTAATTTAAAGAGAGCAGAATAAAAAACATTAATAATGAAAAGTCGGCGAGCCGACGCAAGCAATCTAAATGAATTATCTTGAGGTTGTCTATGGTTAATTTTTGATGGTATAGGTATTTAAATTAGTGTGTTAGCTAACTTTTCATTACCTAGTAGATTGTGTTTGTTCGATTTTTATTTATATTTTAAATGAAATTGAAGTTTGTCTGATACTTATATTTTTTTATTTTACAGTAATTTTTTAAATGTAAAGTAATGGTTTATGTTTTTAATTAATGATTTTTTAAATTCTTTTTTTATTATTTTTATTTGATTGAATGGAAAATAAAACCGTCTATTTAACGTTAAATTAAAATAGACGGTTAAATGAAGTGATTAAATACAGAATTTAATTACTTAGCTTTTTTGGCTTCAGCTGCAGCTTTAACAATCACCGCAAAAGCGTCCGCTTTTAAGGACGCACCGCCCACTAAAGCACCATCGATATCTGGTTGAGTGAATAACTCAGCAGCGTTGCCTGCGTTAACAGAACCGCCGTATTGAATGATTACTTGCTCAGCGACAGCTGCATCTTTTTTCGCAATGTGGCTACGAATAAATTTATGTACGGCTTGTGCCTGCGCTGGAGTTGCTGATTTACCGGTTCCGATTGCCCAGATTGGCTCATAAGCGATAACAGCACCTTGGAATGCTTCTGCACCTAATGTGTTCAGGACTGCATCGATTTGGCGAGCACAAACTTCTTCTGTTTTACCAGCTTCGTTTTCAGCTTCGCTTTCACCGATACACAGAACTGGGATTAAACCTTGTTCTTTCAGTACTGCAAATTGTTTTGCAACGAACTCATCGCTTTCTTTGTGATAAGTACGGCGCTCTGAGTGACCGATGATGATGTATTTTGCACCGACATCTTTCAGCATTTCAGCAGAAATTTCGCCAGTGAATGCGCCAGACAGATTGACGTCAACGTTTTGTGCGCCTAATGCAATGCGGCTGCCAGCGATAGCGTGTTTAGCCTGAGTTAAGTACATTGCTGGTGGTGCAATTGCTACGTCACAGCCATCAACGCTGCTCAGTTCGTTACGCAGGCCAGCAATCAGTTCATTGACCATCTGGGTACTGCCGTTCAGTTTCCAGTTACCCATTACCAATGGATGTCGCATGTTATTTCCTCCAACCAAAAAGTTTGAATGATTTATCGATTAGTTTTTCATCACGCGATCAAGGTATTACGCGCAACGAGACGTTTCTGTCGCTGTTCCTGCATTATAGGAACAATGGATAATAATAGCTTTGCTTTTCATCATGCTTATTGCCAGAGCGTGATCATCATCCATTTCGCGTGTTTGTTGCTCTCAATTATTTACTGCTTTCGCTTGCTTGTTGTTCTAGCTTAATCGGTTCAACAGCAAAAGTAAGCACATTATTGTCACTTTTTACCAAAATATATCGCAATGCGCCTAATCTCGCTTCTTCTGCGCGGGTTGGGGCTTTATTGGCCATAAATTTGTTCAGCGCTGCGGTCAGCTCAGGGGCTTTATCCAAAGAAACATTAGGGTCAAATTGATGAATAATAGCGATGATATAGCGCTCAATTAATTGGCGACTTTCTTGGGCGTCAGCTTCATTGTCAGTAGGTAATAATGTGATTTGTAAGCTTTTAATTTTCTCACTACCCCGTTCGAGGACAGCAGATGAGTATATTTGTTGATTAATACGTGATGCGGCGCGAATGTAGGGTACGGATATATCTTGGCTAGCAATCACTTTGTATTCGTGAAGATACAAATCTTTATAGGTTTGATTAAATTGACTACGTAGCTCTGGGATCGTGAGATTAAAGGTTGGCGCATCGGGGGCTAAATACGCAACGCTTAAGTTGGTATCAGGTAACGTCGGTACCTTTTGGGAGAGTGCCATTTGTGGAAAATAGCACACAAAAGCGGTTATGATGATGGACATGGAACGGAATATTGGTTGAGCCATTTTTTCTGCCACTTATTCTTCAGAGATTAATATTGTATCAGGATTACAGACAATGACATTACTACAATGGGCTTTTTCCTTTAAAGGTAGAATAGGACGGCGACCATTTTGGGCAGGAGTTGCAGGCTGTTTTATTTTGATGACCCTGATCTCTCTCTTTCAAAACGCGTTTTCATTACCGGATGTTGTTGTGGTGGTGTTGTTTATTTTATTACTATATCCCCTTGCCGCAATTTTCACCAAGCGTCTTCACGATAGAGGTAAGCCGGGAGGATGGTTTGCTTTAGTCGTGTTAGCTTTTGCTCTTTTTTCCTTCGATGTCAGCCAATTGGCCGAAATTTGGCAATGGGGTATTGGGCGCTTTCTTCCATTGCTGATTACGATGATGATGCTGATTGATTGTGGCGTTTTTGTAGGAATGGAAGGTGAAAATCCGTATGGAGAAAAGACAGATAAGGTCGATTATCTGTCTTAGCAGTTAGGCTATTACCAGTACTGTTCGCTAGTAATATGTCCCGGTTTACGGCGTAAATGTTTAACTAACCCGTGGGTTTCTTTGAGTTTATCCCGTGTATCTCGCACCATTTCTGGGTTGCCACACAGCATGATGTGGCATTTATCTGCGTCAATCGGCAACCCAACAAACTCTTCCAATTGATGATCTTCAATTAATGCGGGAACCCGTCCATATAGTGAGCCGGGGGCGTGTTCACGGCTCACAACAGTGACAATGCGTAGTTTTCCTTGGAATTGCTGCTCTAATTGCTGCATGAGCGGCAGGTAACTCAGATCTTTTTGGTAACGCACGGCATGCAGTAAGACGATTTTTTCAAAGCGTTCTAGCCCTTTATTCTCTTGTAAAATAGAGAGAAATGGACCAATAGCCGTACCTGTTGAAAGCATCCAAAGATGTTTACATTCTGGGATTTCATCTAGCACAAAGAAGCCAGAGGCCTCATCGGTGATTTGCAGTGTATCGCCGATTTGTAGCTCAGCTAGCTTCGGGCTCAGTTTTCCATTGGGAACAATGACGAAATAGAATTCAAGGCGGTTGTCACTGGGGGCATTCACATACGAGTAGGCGCGGGCAACGCGTTCCCCATTAACTTCAAGGGCGAGTTTAGCAAATTGTCCTGCAATAAACGGTTGAATAGGCGCATCCACCACTAAACTAAACAAGGTTTCTGTCCAATATTTGGCTTCAACCACCCGACCTGTTACCCAATTCGCCATAAATTTGTCCCTCTTATCGAAAAAGCCTCAGAGAAAGTATTCAACAGTGTGAATTATTTAAGATATACATTGCTGAACTTAATAGGATTTCATACTAGATCAGTTCATTGTTTATGCTTATCGATAAAGTGTTTTAGTAGATTGTTCTGCAAATGAGGAGTTTGGTAATTTTAATGTACAGTTAAG
Source organism: Providencia sp. PROV188 (assembly GCF_027595165.1). Classification (NCBI taxonomy): domain Bacteria; kingdom Pseudomonadati; phylum Pseudomonadota; class Gammaproteobacteria; order Enterobacterales; family Morganellaceae; genus Providencia; species Providencia sp. PROV188. The sequence goes on along the minus strand of NZ_CP097291.1, from coordinate 3,787,299 downwards.
TTGACAGAGGTGGCGAATATTACTGCCAACGTGAAGTAAATTAAAATGGTGTCCTACCTCGAAAAATTCATAAATTTTGTTATCTTTATCACACAAGAACAACATCAATTGTTTGCTAGTTATATAATTCCAATGTAATGGGCAAAACAACGAATAAAAATCTATTATTTAATCCTGAGTGCAACTGTTCGTGTTATTAAACTTTAATAATGCGGCGCTATTGTGTGCTCAGGAATTGTGAATGTCTGAGAGCAAAATGAGAAAGCTTGAAAATTTTAATCTGTTGCTAATGTTGATTGCCCTCGCTGCGGTTGGGCAAATGACTCAAACTGTTTATGTCCCCGTGATTGCTGAAATTGCGGTGTATTTCGGTGAACCTTCGGGTGCTGTACAGCGCGTTATGGCGGCGTATCTGTTTTCTTACGGTTTTTCCCAGCTACTGTATGGTCCGTTATCTGACCAAATTGGTCGCCGTCCGGTGATTTTAGCTGGGTTATCTATCTTCTTAATTTCAACGATTGTCGCTATTTTTGCCCCAACGCTGACGGTATTGACGGTCGCGAGTGGTTTACAAGGTTTAGGTACAGGGGTTGCTGGAGTAATGGTGAGAACCATGCCGCGTGACCTGTATAAAGGCACTGCACTACGTTACGCCAATAGTTTGCTCAATATGGGGGTGTTAGTGAGCCCACTGTTAGCCCCTATGTTTGGTGGGATACTGGCGCATTTCTTTGGTTGGCACGCCTGTTATATTTTCTTATTCCTGTTGGGTGGCGGAGTGTTGTTCAGTATGTATCGCTGGATGCCGGAGACTCGTCCTATTTCACCTGAAAAACATAATTTAGTGGCGTCATACCGTGAATTATTATCTAACGGTTCGTTTCTTTCGTATTTGACGATGTTGATTGGTGCTCTGGCGGGGATCGCTGTTTTTGAAGCTTGTAGCGGTGTATTGATGGGTGGTGTCTTAGGGCTAAGCAGTATTACCGTCAGTATTCTGTTTATTTTGCCTATTCCTGCGGCGTTCTTTGGTGCTTGGTACGCGGGGCGTGAAGGTAAGAATTTCTCCACCTTGATGTGGCAGTCTGTACTGATTTGTTTAGCTGCGGGCATCATGATGTGGGTACCAGGTTGGTTTGGCATCATGAATACATGGACACTGTTGGTACCTGCCGCCATTTTCTTCTTTGGCGCTGGGATGTTATTCCCGTTGGCGACTACTGGTGCGATGGAGCCATTCCCATATTTAGCCGGTGCAGCAGGAGCATTAGTGGGTGGTTTACAGAACGTGGGTTCTGGTGTTGCAACGTGGGTGTCTGCGTTAATGCCACAAAATGGCCAGTTTAGCCTTGGCTTACTGATGTTCTTGATGTCGATGCTGGTCGTGTTGTGCTGGTTACCATTAGCGCGTCGTATGAGTCATACCGAGCGTATGGTTTAATTTAGAATACTGATTAAGTTTTATGTTAAGGGGGCAAATAAGCCCCCTGATTTATTATGCGACCAACGGTATGAAATGTGCTGACTCAACCCATTGAGTGGCTTGTTGTTGTGTGCTGATTGTGTCCTCTTTCATTCCTGCCATTTGTGAAGCGAGCGAGTTAAATTCCACAGGGCGATCGTAATTGAGAAACTCGGTATTTTCATCCAATGTTTGATTAGTATTTTGATTAAGCCAAACTGATCTGGCGGCTACATCATCATGTAAATGTTGATCGATATAAATTTTAATCCCCGCGATTTTTAAGCCTGGGATGCTGTCGATTGTTCCTTTGACTGAAAGTATATTTTTATTCTGGGATAAAAACCAAGGTTCCTGCGGCGTTTTTTCTTGGATAATACCTTGTTCATCGTAAATGAGTAGGGTCACCCAATATTGGTTATTTTTCTCAGTGATCCCTAGCTTGCTAATATCAATTTGTTGGTTGATATGCACATCAGAAAGTAGCCTGATATCAGAAAGAATATTTAAATGAGAGGTTGATATATCATTTTCATTATTTTGCATATCGAAATGATGAATTGGTTGGAAATGATGGGTTGTATCAACTTGATTATTTTGACCAAACGGGTCACTTAATGAGAAGTATTGTTGGTGTAATTGCCCGTTCTCTATCCAACTGGCACAAATCGCACTTTGCGGAGTGATATATTGAGAATTTACTTTCCCTGTTGAGATATCAATTAAATTTTTATCCGTTGCAGACCAAGATAATCGACTACCACGCCAATAGTTATCTATCTGCAATTGTTCCGGCACGGTTTTTCCATCACCATAAATAAATAAGCGATTTGCTAGAGATTCAGGATTTTTATAGTGATAGACCTCAGTATCTGTGCCATTTTCCGTCTTAATAATCTTGAGGCTAACTAATTCCCCCTTATTGGGAATATTCAAATTAAGTTCGTTATCCCTCAAGGAAATTTTTAGGGATTCGGTGAGTAGACCGGATGGCGTGACATAGGTGATCGTCAAACTATGAGAGGAATCAGAATGATCCTGTTGGATCAATTGCCCGAGAGTTTGAGTCACGGCGAGGTAACTATAAGGGTGTTGCGAGCCATCAGGTAAAGGAAGAAATATGCCATTAAGTTGGTAGACGGAGACATATTCGCCTGGGACTTCACTTTCGTTAATTTTAGATAAAAAATGTTGAGCCAAGTAAATATAGTAATCTGAATGCGCTAAGAATGCGTCGTATTGATCACTGTAATGAGGATAATCACTCGGATACATTGCGGGTATAATCTCATATTCTGGCTCGTCTTTACGGAAGGTTGTGTATTGCTGGCGATATGAATCATATGCGATGTTCTTACCATGACTTTCCGCTGGATATGGGTAACCTTCATTTGTGGTATGGCCGAGTGCAAGACCATGCCCAAACATTTCATGCCATAAAATACTGGGTTTTGATATTCCGCCACCAAAGTTATGGGTTGCTAACCCAATCACACCTGATGTGCCCCCCTCCATAGATAGCGGCAGGATAGCGATATAAAAAAATTCGCTATACAGCTCTGTTCTCCGCGCTGCTTTTTGGCTCTCTAAGTAAGAGCTCTCAATTTGTGACATTGATGGCTCTTGGATACTGCTTGGAGCGTCATACAAAAGATGAACTAGCGTCGTTCTATCTGTATAAATCACATCATCTTGAACGATACAAGGATATAAAGCCGATTTCTGAGGGATAGGGGGATAGCTATATAAGGTTAGCTGGTGAATGAGTAACTTGGCGAGCGCTTCTAATCCCCAACTGAGAGGGGAATGAGGGTAAGTACCGTGTCCATCTTGGTAAAGCGTTTTATGCGCGACATGTGCAGTGATGGGCTTTATCTTTTTGACTCTAGGAAAGAAACTTCCCTCAGCGGTATAGAAGGGAAATGGTGTACCCTCATCAGGCATTGCGTATTCAGCTTCAACATTTTGGATGCCATATTGAGTTATTGGTATACCCCCCGCGAGAATTTGTATCTCCATATCAGGTTGAATCCATTTTCCCTTTATCGGCGCGGTATAGCTGTAACGGTGCCAATCTTTAGCTTCAAAGCTAGGCGTATTAGGCGGTGGGGTGAGAGCGGCTGGAAGGTTTGATGGACCCGTTAAAACCACTTTCTCTAGTTCAACACCCTCTTTATTTCGAATAATGGCCACAATATCGGGTGCTGTAGCCTCCGATGCGCTGGTAATATCAATTTTTAATAATGCGGGTCGGTCAGCTGTTAAACTGAAGTATTTAGTATGAGGCTCAAGTAAGTGGGTTTGTGCTAGCTGAATACTGTGAATTTGCATATCGCTTGGCACGGGGTGATGACGCATCTGAGGCTGATGATAAATCGGATCTGGTAACGTAAAAATACGCTTACTTGGAAGGGACAGATAAGGCGCTTCTTCAGATTGTAGCTGAATAGACATAGGGGCAGAAACAGAGCCATCTTTCATAATGGCAATAAAATCAAACTGGTCATGCCCACGGAAAGATTGTTTACCATCAGGTATATATTGCCATTCTCCGGTTATTTCGTTTAATACAACCTCTCCAAATAATGGCTCTTCAATAAGCTGAAAATATTCAATTTCCTCATGAAATGGCAAACTTCCAGACAGTACACCTACGTGAAATTGATTGGCGATACCATGGGGATTCTCTGCAATAAGGATAGGGTGTAACTGCTGATTTTTTAGCTGAAATTGGGAAACAATCATGCCGCCACAGGTGATGACAATCTGGTTATTTTTATAATGTGCGGAGATAAGAGGGAGTTCAAGATCAGCGAGTTGCTGATTAACATAGTCTTCGATTTCGGCTGCAAGTCCCTCCCAGGAATCGTGTGGTGATAGGCTGATATCATCCAGTCTTAAAACGGTATTCAACCGTGAGCTATTTATTTGAATTGAAAAATAATCGCTATTATTTCGCGTCTCTTCTGTGAGTGCGAACGAGTTTATCGATGTAGAAGGTAATGACAGTGCCTGCTGGTAGCCATCAGGGTTGAATAAAGAATGTGGGGCAGGTTGCTCAACCGAGGTATTTTCTGTGGTAATCAAGGGAGTGTGATGAATGAAATCATCAGGAATAAATTGAACTGATTCTTGCCCTGAAAACCCCCACCCTAAGCGGATATTGGGGGCATTATCTTGTGTCGTGGTGGTGATTTTAAAGTGAACTTGCTGCCCCTTTTGGGTATGTTTAATCGCGATTTCGCCACATTCATCTTGAGCATTAATTTGATGAGTGTACTGATCAATATCCAGTGTGAGGTTATAGGGATGATATTGTGTATCCACATAGAGGATAAGGCGTTCAGATTTAGGCACGGTGAGAACGCCTTCATAAACCCAAGTGGTTGGCTCTATTTGTTGAGGTAATCCGCTGAAATAGTAAGTTAAATTATCTAGAACATAATATTTTTGCTCGGAGCTATCTTCATAGAATGCAGGGGTGGCAGTGACGGATATCCCTGGTTGAGAATATTGAGCGAAAATCGTTGTATCTTGCTCAGATGCTGGGGAGTCTTGTATGTATTCTAGCTCGTCAAGAAGCAATTGAACTGGCTTCGAGATAAGCGTTGTATCATTTTCAATAATCAGTAAGCCGCCACCAGTCAATTCAAGCCAATGTCGTGCCAGCTCTACTTGCAGATCGTTAGCATCACCCGCAAGAATGAGCATGCCATAATGACGCTCTGATTGGCCGCTTGGAAGTAGTAACTCAACAAATTGCGATTGAGAACGAGGCTCTCCATCGCGCCATTGATGAGGGGAGTTAAAGCTATCAACCCATAAATTATGCAATGGATGGAATTTAAACCCTGAAAAATCATCTTCATCTAGAGTACTTAATAGATAGTTTTTTCGCTGTTCTCCCGGTAAACGGGGCTTATCCAGTAACCAGTTTGTGATATCAAAAGCGGCGTGTCCTGAATGTGTTTTCTGAGGATCGTCTTGTAGCCCTTCTAAGTAAAAACTGTCTGTGTGGATTTTTGCAACTCGTCCTCGATTTTTGTATAGACCAAGCTCTAAATATCCATGCTGTTGTGCTTGGGATGTGAGTTGTGCACTGGATTGATTGGTGTGCATCAATGCATATTTTTTCCGGTTATCCATAACCTTCACTCCTGAAATAATTTAAAAATAATTTTTTATAAAATAATTCATAAACATAGTTATTGCAGGGACGAATTCTAGATAAGCAGGTGGGAGCTTTCTAATTTATTATTCATCTATGAGTGATGTTTTTATTTATTAGCGAATTACTTGAGATGTTGCGATTCGTAGTCACCAGCAATAAAAAAGCAGTGCCGGAGCACTGCTTTGACGGTTTGCTTAGCAATATATTTTGTTTAGCAATATATGTCGTGATATCGAAAAGTTAAGCGCGGTCTTCCCACTCTTGAGCACGAGCGACCGCTTTTTTCCAACCTTCGTATTTATAATTGCGCTCAGTGGTTTCAATACCCGGTTTAAAGACACGTTCAATGTTGGCTTTACTTTGCAGTTCATCCAAACTTTCCCAGAATCCAACGGCGATACCCGCTAAGTAAGCGGCACCTAACGCGGTGCTTTCACGGACTTCAGGGCGTTCTACAGAGGTACCGAGAATGTCTGATTGGAACTGCATCAGGAAGTTGTTCGCAACAGCGCCACCGTCCACACGTAAGGCTTTTAGGCGTTCACCAGAATCGGCTTGCATCGCATCGAGGACATCGCGGGTTTGATAAGCGATGGATTCCAATGTGGCACGGATAATGTGGTTGCGGTTTGCCCCACGTGTTAAGCCAAAGATAGCGCCGCGCGCATACGGATCCCAATATGGAGCGCCTAAACCAGTGAATGCAGGCACCACATACACACCGTTGCTATCTTTAACTTTGGTGGCGAAATATTCGGAGTCCGTAGATTCATCAATCAGTTTCAATTCATCACGTAGCCACTGAATAGAGGCGCCGCCCACAAACACCGCACCTTCAAGGGCATAGTTCACTTCGCCTTTAGGACCGCAAGCAATAGTGGTTAATAGACCATGATTAGAGCGAACTGCGGTATCACCGGTATTCATCAAGAGGAAGCAGCCAGTTCCGTAGGTATTTTTTGCCATACCGGATTTTACGCACAATTGACCATACAGTGCTGCTTGTTGGTCGCCCGCAATGCCCGAAATTGGAATACGTGTACCGCCTTTACCCCCAATGTTGGTTTGTCCGTAAACGTCAGAGGAAGGGCGGACTTCTGGCAGCATGTTACGAGGAATATTTAATGCTTTAAGGATTTTGTCATCCCATTCTAAATTACGAATGTTGAATAACATGGTACGAGAAGCGTTGGTATAGTCAGTGACGTGGACGCGACCTTGAGTCATTTTCCAAACTAACCAAGTATCGACAGTACCGAACAGTAATTCACCTTTTTCTGCGCGTTCACGAGCACCTTCGACGTTATCGAGGATCCATTTTACTTTGGTTCCTGAGAAGTAAGGGTCAACCACTAAACCCGTGTTTTGGCGAATATACTCTTCAAGTTCTTTATCGTTCGTTTTTAAATGGGTACAAAAGTCAGCGGTACGGCGGCATTGCCAAACAATCGCATTATAGACAGGTTTACCTGTCGCTTTCTCCCAAACAATCGTGGTTTCACGTTGGTTAGTGATACCGATACCTGCCACTTCATCGGTACGAATATCGGCTTTAGCGAGAACTTCAATTAATGTCGAACTTTGCGTTGCCCAAATTTCCATTGGGTCATGTTCTACCCAGCCTGGTTTTGGGTAAATTTGCGTGAATTCGCGCTGGGAAATACTGACGATATTTGCATCATGGTCGAGAACGACAGCTCGCGAACTGGTTGTGCCTTGATCAAGAGCGACAATATATTTTTTAACGATATTGGTTTCTGTTGTCATAATTTAAACCTGTTCAGCAATGGGTTAATCTGGTTTTAGGTAAACCCAGTTTTAGAAATAAGAAACGGTATTAAGAGGATTTTTTCTCTTCTTCATCAGACTCGCAAGTCATACAAGGCAGATGGCGACCAATGAGTTTACGATAACCGAATGCCCCTAGCAGACCACCAACAATCGGCGCAGTCAATGGGACAAGGAAATAAGGAATATCACGTCCGCCGGTCAGGGCAATATCACCCCATCCAGCTAAATAAGCCACGACTTTCGGACCAAAGTCACGCGCTGGGTTTAAGGCGAATCCAGTCAATGGACCAAAAGAGCCACCGATAACCGCAATTAAGATACCAATTAATAATGGTGCTAATGGACCTTTAGGAACGCCATTGCCATCATCAGTTAAACCTAAAATTAAGCAGACTAAAATGGCGGCAATCACCACTTCAATAAAGAACGCATGGAACACGCTGATTTGTGGCGCAGGGTAAGTTGAGAAGACACCCGCTGTAAACAAACTTTCTTGTGTGCCACGAACAATATGGTGAACTTGTTCGTAATCGAAAAAAACAGGGGAATACATTGAGTAAACTAGGACAGCAGCACAAAAGCCCCCGAGCATTTGAGCGATAATGTAAGGAACGACTTTTCGCTTATCGAAACACGCGAATAACCATAATGCTAATGTGACGGCAGGGTTTAAGTGAGCGCCAGAGATGCCCGCAGTTAGGTAAACAGCCAGTGCGACGCCGAAGCCCCAAATCACACTAATTTCCCAAAGACCTAACTGAGCACCTGCAATACGTACAGCCGCGACACATCCTAAACCAAAAAAAACCAACAGAGCAGTTCCAAGAAACTCCGATATACACTGACCTGTCAGTGTTGAAGGTGTCATTTTGCTCATAAATGTTCATCCTGCAATAGTTGTTAAGAGAGGTGTTTTGCACGAGTATAATTTTCTCTGCGAAAATTTATTCTGTTAATTTAGCGAGAAAAAAGATAATCGAATATTGCGATTTGTGAAAACTGTGTGTCAAATCACCAAAAAACGAAAACAAACAATCATTTTTAAGGTCGAATTCAAACATTTGAATAGTCACGGGCGAGACAATTAAAAGAATAATGTTTGTAATCAAGTGTAAGTCACTGGACACAGAGGATCATGCTACTTACAATCGAGGGAAAGCGCTTATAAAGGGAGATCCGAACATGTCATTTGAAGTATTTGAGAAACTAGAATCCAAAGTTCAACAAGCCATCGACACCATTGCATTAATGCAAATGGAAATTGATGAACTGAAAGAACAAAACAGTGCATTAAGCCAAGAGTTACAAGCCAACAAATCAGGTACTGAATCACTGGTTCGTGAAAATGAACAGCTGAAGCAAGAGCAGGCGACTTGGCAGGAACGTTTGCGTACACTTCTCGGCAAGATGGAAGAAGTTTAATTCCCTTCATACTTCAAGCCACAGGGGTGTTGGCTTCGTTTGGATACCCGAATCACATACTTATGTATGCTCATCGGGATATCCTCCACTCGCCGCCTACCTGTGACTCGAATTATTTTGGGAATGTAGGGGTATGTAGAAGTGTTTTCTGAAAGAAGTGAAAAACGGAAAACAGAAAACAGAAAACAGAAAAGAAAAAGGCAGATAGTGATATCTGCCTTTTTTGTGGAGTTTGGTGGGGCTATTCGTCGATGGTTTCGTCGAAATCGTCGTTGGCTGCTTGGGTCAGTGGTTCTTCGGATAAAATCATGCCCGTGTTATCGGCATACAGATAATCGCCGGAGAAGAATGTCACGCCGCCAAAATTAACGCGGATATCGCTTTCGCCGATACCTTCGTCAGGGCAACCCGCAGGGATTGCAGCAACTGCTTGGATGCCGAGATCTAACTCCATTAATGCATCCACTTGACGGACGGCACCGTAAACCACAATACCTTCCCAGCCATTGTCTACCGCTAATCGCGCGAGCTCAGCGTCAATCAGTGCTTTACGCACTGAACCACCGCCATCCACCAGCAAGATGCGCCCATGGCCGTCTTCTTCCAGCAAATCATACAGAATGCCATTATCTTCAAAGCATTTTACTGTAATGATTTGACCGCCAAATGAAGTACGTCCACCAAAGTTGGAGAATAAAGGTTCTACTACATTAACGCTTTCTTGGTAGATGTCGCAGAGTTCGGAAGTATCATATTTCATAGGATTTAGGTCTTTTTTGCTGCAAGAGGAAGGTCAGTATATCCCTTTTAGTCACTGATTGGCAAAATTCCCGCCAGAAAATAAGCGGGAAAAGTCAAAAAAACAGCAAATAATTGAGACTATTTACTCAGGATAACCCCAAGGGAGAATAAAACGTTGGTGACTAAAGCGATTTTCACCATATTTTCTAGCATTGGGCGCATCCCTTCTGGGGTAGGATCAGAAAGCACTTTGCGTACATGATTCATCAGCATTGGCACCGCCAATAAGAATAACCAGCCCGCCCAACCTGTTAAATAGAGTAAATTGAAAAATACCAAACATAAGATGGAAACGATGATGATAATGGCGTGGTACATGCGCGCGCCTTGTGGACCTAAACGCACTGCCAACGTGTTTTTACCCGCTTTAATGTCGTTTTCAATATCACGCATATTATTGATATTTAAAACAGCTACAGACAGTAAACCGCAAGCTGTTGCTGGTAGGATAGTGATGATATTAAAGCTATTCGCTTGTAGGTAAAAAGTACCAATCACACTTAACCAACCAAAGAAAATGAGAACGGAAATATCCCCAAGACCAAGGTAGCCATAAGGTTTTTTACCGACGGTATACGTAATGGCAGCCACGATAGCCACTAACCCTAAGCCAAGGAATCCGATGGCATCTTCTGGTTTTTCGCACGCGACAATAATCAACAATAGACCGGAAAGGCAAGCCGCGAAGATATTCAGCTTCAGCGCTTTTTTCATATCTTCTTTGGTGATGACGCCTTTTTGCATTCCACGCAGAGGTCCGATGCGTTCAGCGGTGTCTGAGCCTTTAATCGCATCGCCATAGTCATTGGCGAGGTTAGATAAAATTTGTAATAAGCCCGCTGTGATAATAGAAAGCAGAGCGACAGGCCACTTAAAGTTACCCGTGAAATAGGTCAATGCGGATCCAGTGACGATGGCAATCACCCCTAATGGTAGGGTTTTTGGTCGTAAACTTTCTAGCCAAGCTTGTTTGCGGCTGATTGAAGATGAGTTCATGTAATTTATTCACCGTACTCGTGATATTTCAATGGGTAACGTGGCTTTGCTGCTGAGTGACCGTTTGAATTATTGGGAGTAAATGTTCTTATTAAGTTGGATTTTATATGTCAAAAGTGCAGCAAGATTGCTGCACTTTAGCTAACATCCATTAAGGATACATGAAAACCTGATAATTAATAAGATTATAAAATAAATCTACTCAGGTCTTCGTCTGCTACCAGTTCGTCTAAGTGTTGGCGGACATACTCAGCATCAATTGTAATGCTTTGTCCGTCGCGCTCGCTGGCGTCGAAAGAGATATCTTCCATCAGACGTTCTAGCACAGTATGTAAACGACGCGCACCGATATTCTCGGTTGATTCATTCACTTGCCATGCAGATTCTGCAATTTTGCGAATACCATCTGCGGTGAATTCAACGCTAACACCTTCTGTTGCCATCAACGCTTTGTACTGTTCAGTCAAAGAAGCATTAGGCTCAGTTAAGATGCGCTCGAAATCTTCAGTGGTCAGCGCCTGAAGTTCAACACGAATTGGCAGACGACCTTGCAGTTCCGGAATCAAATCAGATGGGCTAGAGACTTGGAATGCCCCAGATGCGATAAACAGGATGTGGTCAGTTTTCACCATACCGTGTTTGGTTGAGATGGTGCAGCCTTCGATTAATGGTAATAGGTCACGCTGAACCCCTTCACGGGACACATCTGGACCTGAACTTTGACCACCACGTTTACAGATTTTATCGAACTCATCAATAAACACGATACCGTTTTGTTCAACCGCTTCAATGGCTTGTTCTTTCAGCTCTTCAGGATTAACCAGTTTTGCCGCTTCTTCTTCCACCAACAGTTTAAAAGCTTCTTTGATTTTCATCTTACGAGGCTTCTGTTTTTGACCTGCTAAGTTTTGGAACATAGATTGTAGCTGGTTGGTCATCTCTTCCATACCTGGAGGAGCCATGATTTCAACGCCCATTGGTGCTGCGGAAACTTCAATTTCAATTTCTTTATCGTCTAACTGACCTTCACGTAATTTCTTACGGAATGCTTGGCGTGCTGGTGATTGCTCATCAACAGGTTCTGCTTGTCCCCAGTTATTTTTTGCTGGTGGGATCAACACATCAAGAATGCGTTCTTCCGCCATTTCTTCGGCACGATAACGGTTTTTCTCGATAGATTGTAAACGCACCATTTTTACCGCAGAATCGGTAAGATCGCGGATGATAGAGTCAACTTCTTTACCTACATAGCCCACTTCCGTGAACTTAGTGGCTTCAACTTTGATGAATGGCGCATTTGCCAGTTTGGCTAAACGGCGTGCGATTTCGGTTTTACCTACCCCGGTAGGACCAATCATCAGAATGTTTTTGGGAGTCACTTCATGGCGTAAATGCTCATTTAACTGCATACGGCGCCAGCGGTTACGCAGGGCGATAGCAACAGAACGTTTAGCTTTATGTTGACCAATAATATGGTTGTCGAGTTCGCTGACAATTTCGCGTGGAGTCATTTCGGACATGCTAGCAATCCTTATGATTTTGAAGAAATTTCTTCAAAGTTGACATTATGGTTGGTGTAAATACAGATATCTCCCGCTATCGCGAGGGCTTTTTCCGCGATTTCGCGAGCGCTTAAGTCTGTATTTTCGAGAAGGGCGCGTGCTGCTGATTGGGCATATGGACCACCAGAGCCAATCGCAATCAGGTCATTTTCAGGCTGAACGACGTCGCCATTACCCGTAATAATTAATGAAGTGTGTTCATCAGCGACGGCAAGCAGTGCTTCTAATTTGCGCAGCATGCGGTCGGTACGCCAATCTTTGGCTAATTCCACCGCCGCTTTAGTGAGGTGTCCTTGATGGAGTTCAAGTTTGCGCTCGAACAGTTCAAAGAGTGTGAATGCGTCTGCGGTGCCACCGGCAAATCCTGCAATGACTTTGTCGTTATATAAACGGCGTACTTTGCGGACATTGCCTTTCATGACGGTATTACCCATCGTCGCCTGTCCATCACCACCGATTACAACTTGGCCATTACGGCGAACACTTACGATTGTTGTCATGAGTTAGCCCCTGGTTGTATTACAAAAAGAATGCAGTTGATTTCATTTTTTGATAGATAAATTTCAAGTGATAATGGTCTATTCACTATCACTTGAAAGAGATTGATCTCAAAAATAACTGCTTACGAGTATGTTAAAACAGTAGATGGGGGGGCGGCGGGGATTTTTCAACCCCCAGAAGCACGAAGAATACAACCACTCACACCAACGCCTGCTGCACGGTCACGCATGTTTTCAGCGGTGGACTTAGAATATGGGCCTAATACGATGCGATGCCAGCCACCACCTGCGGTGACGCGACTTTCGATACCTGCAAATGCGAGAGTGGCACGTACTGACTCAGCCTGTTCTGCTGTTTTAAATGAACCGCATTGCACGAGCATATTCTGCATTTTATTCACAGGAGCTGTCTCAGGTTTAGGTTCAGATTTCACTTCCGGTTTTGTGACAGGCTGAGCTTGCTGAACTGGCGCAACTGGACGTGTTTCCGGTTTTTGCTCAATAATCGACGGTTTGCGTTGAGTCGGAGTTTCAACGGGCTTAGCTGGTTCATTGATCACCACTTGTGAGCGCGGTACCGGCTTACCATTAAATGGCACTTCTTGCAGGTTGGTCACAGGTTGACGACGATCAGAATCCATTTGTTCTAACAACTGGCGCTGTTCGGTAGTGAGATCAGACTGACGAATATTGCCGCTATTTGTGCTAGGTTGCGATGGCGAAGTGTAATCTTGCCAAGGCTCTTCCAGCTCCCTTTTATAGCGCCAAGGTTCTTCAGGTTTAGGTGGCAGCGTGCTACCCGGTTTTGCAGCTTGAGTGGGGAGTGCAGTTTGAGGCGCTTCTTTTTTATTATGAGTAATAAAAAATAGCCCACCAACGAATAACACCACAATAGCGACCGCCACAATTAATGTGGTTAGCGGTAGCCCTTGGGCCTTCTTCGATTTGCCTTTGCTTTTTTTACGAGCGGACGACCGTCCTCGAGCTACATAATCTTTTTGTGCCACGCTATTAATTCACTAGTTGTCAGTTGTTAATCGTTATTTAGGTCATATGTTACTTAACCTTAACGATTTTGCCTAGCATTTAGGCGCTTTTGTACTCTCTCTAACGATTAAATCAGAATCTAGGAGACGAGAACCTGCGGTGACACTATTTCCGTGTAGCTGCTCTAGTAATAATAGCATCGCATGGCGACCAATTTCCCTGCGAGGGTGATTGATGGTCGTCAGTGCGGGTAATGTATATTTGGCTTGCTCAAGGTTATCAAAGCCGACAAAAGAGATATCGTCTGGAATGTTCAGACCCATTTTCTTCGCTTGCCACATGGCACCGAATGCCATGATATCAGTATGGCAGAAAACGGCAGTCGGTGGCTCTGGTAAAGAAAGTAATGTTTTTAATGCTTCAGCGCCGCTTTCATGAGAGAAATCTCCACGTACAATATAGCTCTCTCTTAGCCCTTCTCCGGTGCGTAACATGGCTTTTTTATACCCTTCTAAGCGGTATTGGCTATGTGGCATCTCTTCAGGTCCTGCGATACAAGCAATACGTTTATGACCTTGTTTTAGCAGGTAATGGGTAGCATTGAAGGCCGCGGTGAGGTTATCAATATGCACCGTTGGGAGTTTTAACTCTGGCGCGAATTCGTTAGCCATCACAATTGGCGGTAGATTTTTTTGTTCCTCGGTTGAGACATCAAACGGTAAGTTAGAGCCCAACAGAACCATGCCATCAATCTGTTTGGTAATGATCAGGTTGATAAAGGCATTTTCTTGTTTCTGTTGATGTTTACAGTCACCAATCAGCACAAAGTAACCTTCGTGAGCAGCCACTTCTTCAATACCGCAGATCACATCGCTGAAGAATGGATCGCTAATGTCTGGGACGATCGCGAGAATAGTTTTGGATTCATTGCGTTTATAGCTGCGGGCAAGGTTATGAGGATAATAGCCAACATCTAAGACGGCTTGCTCAACTTTTTGGCGTGTTTGCAGGGAGACTTTTTCAGGGTTCATCAATGTCCGAGAAACGGTGGCTGTTGATACGCCAGCTGCGTTCGCGACATCTTTCATGGTCGCCGTATTATTGTGCTTTTTACTTTCCACAACGCCTTCCTTTATCTATTTAATCGATTGCTTTTTTTTGAATGGCGCGAACACGTCATTTTGTTAATTAAAAGACATTCTAAAGAGTTTCACAATAATATCTGTTACCTAGTTTGCATAAAAAGTGTGACTTGCATCATTTTTTAGAGCTGCCTCGCAAATTTTGAAAATAGTTATAGTGATATCCACTTAATCCAAATTCTTCATCCATGTATTTATGGCAAAAAATGACGGTTTAGTTATTGTTGTCAGTTAGTTACAGTACCTATTTTTCAGGTAAATTAGTGCTGTTAACCATCCGTAGGGTCCACATCAACATTCCATTTTACCTTGCGGCTTTCCGGTTGTTTTAGTAACTCAGGTAATAATTGCGCCATAAACTGTTGCAGATAGGCGCGTGATGGATGTTGCAATAAAAGCTGCCAGCGAAAACGTCCGCCTCGTTTGGCTTGAATAGACGGTGCAGGGCCTAGAATCCATAAACGCGAGTCACTTTGTGGGTGTTGGCTAATATATTGGCGAACATTCTGTAAAAATTGCCGTGAATCCTGATTATTATGATCTTCAGAGCGGATCAAAATATGGCTAGTGAACGGAGGGAGCATTGCCACTCGGCGCTCTTCAAGGGCTTCTGCGGAAAAGGCGTTATAGCCACTTTCTAGTAAGGTGAGCAAAAGCGGGTGCTCAGGGTGGTGAGTCTGTAAGAACACTTCCCCCTGCTTACCTGCTCGTCCTGCTCGTCCGGATACCTGAACATATAATTGTGCGAAACGTTCGGCGGCTCTAAAATCGCTAGAAAATAAGGCGCCATCAACATCCAGCAATGCCACGAGCGTCACATCAGGGAAGTGGTGTCCTTTCGCCAGCATTTGTGTGCCAATCAAAATTCGCGCGCCGCCTTCATGGACAGCGTTCAAGTGTTGCTCTAGTTCGCCTTTACGGCTGGTGGTATCTCGGTCGATACGAGTCACAGGTACATCTGGAAATAGCTCGGAAATCCCTTCTTCCAGTTGCTCGGTTCCCATCCCGACAGGCACTAAATGCGTCGACCCACATTGCGGGCATTGGCGTGGGACAGGGCGTTGGCTATCACAGTGGTGGCAGCGTAACTGATGAAAATTTTGGTGCAAAGTATAGTAATGATCGCAACGCTGGCATTCCGCTATCCAACCACATTCATGGCAGATAAGCGCAGGTGAATAACCTCGACGATTTAAAAATAAAATTACCTGATTATTTTGTGCGAGGTGATTTTTAATATGTTGGATCAGTAAATGGGATAGTCCAAATTTAAGTGGCTGCCCTTTTAAATCAATCAAATGCTGCTCAGCGGGGCGGGCGTTTCCTGCACGGATAGTGAGATTTAATTGACGATATTTATTCTGTTGAACATTGCTCAGTGTTTCGAGTGATGGCGTCGCAGTTCCCATGATAATTGGGATATTTTCTTTTTTTGCACGGAAAACCGCCAAATCACGGGCATGGTAGCGCCAGCCATCTTGCTGTTTATACGAACTGTCATGCTCTTCATCGATAATAATAATGCCAAGACGAGCAAATGGCGTGAACAAGGCAGAGCGAGTCCCGATGATAATGCCGTTAGAACCTTGCTTTGCCCGTAACCAAACCGCTAAGCGTTCACTGTCATTGAGCGCAGAATGCAGCACATCCACAGGAACGTTAAAGCGTTCACGGAAGCGATTAATAGTTTGTGGTGTTAAGCCAATTTCGGGGACTAATACCAAGGCTTGTTTACCTTGAGCCAGAATATTTTCTAACACACTCAGGTAGACTTCGGTTTTTCCCGATCCGGTGATCCCCGCCAGTAACCACGGCGAAAAATTATCATCTTCTGCGCGAATTGCGCCTACAGCAGTAGCTTGTTCGCTATTGAGTCGTAAACGTTCTCCACTCACGGCAAACTGTGATTGCCATTTTTCCGCAACTGGTTGAACAGGGTGCAACTCGGCATACTGTTTTTTCTTTAATGCTTGCAGGGCGCTTTCACTGATTTCAAGCTCACTAACTTGATGGCGATAAACCGGACGGCGGCGTAAGAGCGCTAATGCTTGCTGCTGTTTTGGGGATCGTTTTAGCTCATTCAGATCCACCGCTTGGCCTTCTTCAGTCACTTGCCATTGCCAGATCGGCGTAAATTCAGCGGGTTTCCCTTGGCGTAATAGGGTCGGCATCGCGTGAAATAATACTTCGCCAATTGGGTAATGATAATATTGAGATGACCATAGCAGCAGCTGCCAGAGATCGTCGGGGAACAGGGTTTTTGAATCTAATACCAGCTCCACGGCTTTGAGTTGGTCTTCGGGAAATTCGCTTTTATCGCTCAGATTGGCAACCACACCAAGGGCTTGGCGTTTGCCAAAAGGCACCATAACTCGCCCACCGATGACGGGGACTGGCATATTTGCACCCAAGAGATAATCAAATGTGCGATTTAAAGGAACAGGTAACGCCACCTGAACGACGATCATAGCTGGATTTCCGTCTGTTTTTTGTACAAAAATATGAGGGTATTCTGTTAGAGTACCACAAAAATCATGCTATTTTCATTGCGTGATAAACAGATTTTCTGTATGATCCGCCGCCTTTGGTATCAATTAATTTTGTTTTGCCAATAAACTAAATTTAATCAACACGACGTGTGGTGTCCGGCGTTAGGGCTGGAATGGCGACACGGCCTTATTAGAGGTTCTCCCATGAAAAAAGGTATTCACCCTAAATACGAAGAAGTTACTGCAACTTGTTCTTGCGGCAACGTAATGAAAATCAACTCAACAGCTGGTCACTCTCTGAACCTGGACGTTTGTGGTAACTGCCACCCGTTCTATACTGGTAAACAACGTGATGTTGCTACCGGTGGTCGTGTTGATCGCTTCAACCAGCGTTTCAGCATCCCAGGTGCTAAAAAGTAATAAAACCTGTCACGTTGAAGTTGATTTAACGTATTCAGTAAGAAAACCTGTTCAATTGAACAGGTTTTTTATTGCCTAAAATTCGTCAATTGAGCTGTTAAAAACGGTAGGCGACTCCAAACATAAAGTCATGGCTGGCGAGATTGAATTGGGATTTGTGGGTATCACCAGGATCAAATGCATCTTTAGTTGTGATCTGATACTTCCCTGCATCTAAGAAACGATAACTCATATCAAATAATAAATTGTCGCTCCATGCATATTGACTACCGAAGCCTATACTCCATGCTAATTTATTAATTCTTTCCGATGCTGAATTCAGGTCTGTAGATTTACTACTAGGCGTTTGGAGAAATGTTTGTAGTTCTCTATCATATCGAGTACTTGCCAGACCTAATCCAAAAGAAATATAAGGTGTAAACTGAGTCTGGTTTTTCATATCGTAGTATCCATTTAGCATCACTGTTGTGAGAGTTGCTTCATTTTTCATATCTGTAGATGCATCTATGCCAGATGGAGTAGAAACCTTAGCAACATTATAATTATTTTGAATTTTCCCTCTCATACCAAGCTCTAATTCACTACGAATAGGCAGTGAAAATTGATCGTAAAAGTTATAGCCAATAGCAAGGTAATTACCAAAAGCAGAATGACTTTTATCACTAAAATTGATGGTACTAAAATTGGGATCGCTGAGACTTGCGGATTTGAGCTTTGAATCATACATATTCAAAACTGATACACCAATTTTACTGGATATATATACGCCGTTATTACTGGATGCTATTGCTAAATTAGCAAACAACAAGCAACTTGAAGCCAAAAGTAAATTTTTCATAATTAAGCACCAGTGAATGATTTCGGATGGAAACCTTACTGGAGTATAAGTGATGAAGGCGGGGTTATAGTCAGTGTAAGAAACTTCGAGGGATTGCGCTAAAAAGAGAGAATAAAATGAATATTCATCAGAATTAAATTCTGAATAATATGGATTATAAGAAATAAATTCTCATCATAATTGTAATATTTAGATTCAATGGCTGAAAGAAGTAGGTTGGCACCTCAAGAATATGTATTAAGGTGCCAACTGAAAATCCTTAGAAACGGTAAGTTATACCAAACATAATGTCATGGCTTCTCACTTTGACTTTAGAAGTGTTTTCTTGGCTATCTGCGTAGTAACTCGCTTCAGATTTTCCTGCATCTAAGAAGCGGTATCCCATATCTAATGAAACGTGATTATTCACTCTGTATTGCGAACCTAAGCCGACGCTCCACGCAAAATTAGTGGTGGTTTTAGATTTGGTGAATTTTTCATGAGTGAATTGGTTCATGCTAACAATATGTTCATTGTAGTCGTAGCGCATTTTGTGGTTAATGCTTGCCATACCTAACCCGACGTTCACGTAAGGGGTAAATTTGGTGTCATTTTTGAAATCATAATAGGTATTGAGCATTACCGTATTTAAGGTGATATCGGTTTTGACATCATCCGAGCTACTTAAATCGACGTGGTCGTTGTAGGACGCCAAGTTATGGCTTGTGGAGGCTTTTTCCCTCATCCCAAATTCAAGTTCGGTACGCAGAGGTAACGTGGTGGTTTTTGAAAAATCGTAACCGACGGCAATGTTGCCGCCGAAAACAGAATCATTGGTATTTCCGAGATTGGTTTTTTCAAATTCGTTATCGCTAGTGAGCCATTTTTGATTTGAAACTTGGACAATTGAAGCCCCGATTTTACCTGAGACATACAGGCTTTCTGCCCCTGCAAAGGCAGCACTAGACACCAAACTGAGTAGAGATACGGCAATAATTTTTTTCATTATAAATTCCATTTAGCTATGTATTCGAATCACGCAATATGAGTATAGATAACTATTAAATTTATCTATGCAGGATCCCCATAAAACTTGATATACAGCAGGCTTTATTGTTTTTTAATATAATTAAGCATTTAGCTGTAAAAATAGTCTTTAGAGGAAAGAAAAATCGCGCTTTATTTGACGGATGGCTTGTTCTTGAGATTAATCCATGGCAAAACGCGTACATTGGTTATCGGCAACAAATGAAATTGCTTAACAGTATGAAGATAATGAAAATAAATGATGGGTGGAGCAGAGGGTAAGAGTGTTATTGAGGTGAAATAGGTTGATAAGATAAGTCACACTCGACCCACATCAGTAAGTCGAGTGTTAAAGAAAGACGCGGAGGGATTAATATTCCCAAGTTTCTGGGTCAATACCCAGTTCACGCATGATCTCTTTTGCTGCTTCAGGGATCTCATCATTGCGTTCTTTACGCAAATCATCATCATCCGGCAGCGGTTGACCAGTAAACGCATGCAAAAAGGCTTCGCACAGTAATTCACTGTTAGTCGCGTGGCGCAAGTTATTGATCTGACGACGAGTACGTTCATCAGTTAAAATTTTCAGTACTTTTAAAGGAATCGATACTGTAATTTTTTTGACTTGCTCGCTTTTTTTGCCATGTTCAGCATACGGACTGACATATTCACCGTTCCATTCAGCCATGAGATACCTTGGATATATTCATTGATAATAAAATAATATACGAGTGTCAGTTTCCTGATCCTGAAGATGAATTTTTTTCAAGATACACTCAGCATACGGGTTAAGAATAAAGGGCTTAAGTTATTATTTAATGCGTATTAAAATCAATAAATTAAGTCTTTTTATATGCCGGTAAGGTGGTCTAACTATCCATTGGCACATAATTATTATGGCTGATTATTCCATTAGTTGTTATAAACGTAAAGAGGTTTAGACGTCCAGACATGTTGACGGCTAAATTTGCTTTGAGTATGATTTGAGCTATCCCATACTTGGAGAGACACTCATGACATACAAAGCATCCACTATCGCGATACATAATGGACTCAATGAAGACTCGCAATTTGGTTGCGTTGTTCCTCCCATCTATTTATCTAGCACCTATAATTTTACAGATTTCAATGAGCCAAGAACCCATGACTACTCCCGTCGTGGTAATCCTGGGCGAGATATTGTGCAGCGAACACTGGCACAGCTAGAAGGGGGAAGTGGTGCCGTGATGACTAACAGCGGGATGTCGGCTCTCCATCTATTATGCACGGTATTATTACAGCCGGGTGATTTGCTCGTTGCTCCGCACGATTGCTATGGCGGCAGCTACCGTTTATTTAATAGCTTGAGCCAAAAAGGGGCTTATCAGGTTGAATTTGTTGATCAAAGTGACGAATCTGCGTTGCAAGCGGCATTAGCGAGAAAACCCAAACTGGTACTCATTGAAACCCCAAGTAACCCGTTACTGAGAATTTACGATATCCAACATATTTCGACGCTTGCACATCAAGCAGGGGCTTTGGTGGTGGTGGATAACACATTTTTAAGCCCTGCATTACAGCAACCATTAGCGTTAGGTGCTGATTTTGTTGTACATTCTTGTACAAAATATCTCAATGGTCATTCAGATATTATTGCGGGTGCGGTGATTGCAAAAGAAGAGAAATGGGCTCTAGAATTAGCATGGTGGGCGAATAATATCGGTGTCACTGGCGGTGCATTTGACAGTTATCTGCTACTCAGAGGTATGAGAACATTGTTGCCTCGCATAAAACAGCAGCAGCATAATGCGGGTGAAATCGTAAAATATCTTAAAACTGAGCCGCTGGTGAAGAAAATATATTATCCTGCCTTGAGTGATCATCCGGGACATCACATTGCCGCCGCGCAACAATCTGGCTTTGGCGCAATGTTAAGTTTTGAATTTGCAGGCGATGAAGCGCAACTTCGTCAGTTTTTACAGGCGCTGAGCTTGTTTACATTAGCGGAATCTCTCGGTGGTGTAGAAACTTTGATTTCCCATACGGCGACCATGACCCATGCTGGCATGTCTCCTGAAGCGCGAGCCGCAGCAGGTATTACTGATAGTTTATTGCGCATTTCAGTCGGTCTTGAAGATAGTCAGGATCTTATCGCAGATTTAAGCCACGCATTTAAGGTTGCGTCATAACGTTAGCGGAGTTTTTGATGAGTGCAATAACAGCATTTGAGGTGATCCCTTGTCACCGACAGTTACACAAGTTTGGGGGAAGTAGCTTAGCTGATGTGAAATGTTATCAGCGTGTCGCCACCATTATGGCGAACTACAGCCAACCCGGCGATTTAATGGTTGTTTCTGCGGCAGGGAGTACCACAAACCAGCTGATAAGTTGGCTTAAATTAAGCCAGAGTGACCGTATTTCTGCCCATCAAGTGCAGCAAGCGCTACGCCGCTACCAGCAAGATTTGATCAGTGGTTTACTGCCTGAAGAGAAGGCTAATGAGCTCAATCAGCTATTTGTTGCGGATTTAGAACGACTCAGTGGGCTACTGGATAAACCTATCAATGATGCTGCCTACGCAGAAGTTGTGGGGCATGGTGAAATTTGGTCTGCACGTTTAATGTCTGCCGTGCTTGAACAGTTTGATATGGCAAGCGCTTGGCTAGATGCACGTACATTTTTACGTGCAGAAAGAGCAGCGCAGCCACAGGTGGATGAGGTTCAATCCCGCCATCTCCTACAGCAATTACTGGTGCAACATCCTCAGCGCCGTCTTGTGGTCACAGGGTTTATCTCCCGTAATCAAAAAGGTGAAACCGTCCTGTTAGGACGTAATGGCAGTGACTATTCGGCTACCCAAGTAGGGGCATTAGCGGATGTCGGCAAAGTCACTATTTGGAGTGATGTGGCAGGGGTATACAGTGCGGATCCTCGCAAGGTGAAAGATGCATGTCTATTGCCGTTATTGCGTTTAGATGAAGCGAGTGAATTGGCTCGCCTTGCTGCGCCTGTCTTACATACGCGTACTTTGCAGCCTGTTTCCGTCAGCAATATTGATTTGCAGCTGCGCTGTAGCTACCAGCCGGAGCAAGGCTCCACCAAAATTGAGCGTGTATTAGCCTCGGGGACGGGGGCAAAAATTGTCACCAGCCACAACGATGTGTGCTTAATTGAGCTGCGAATTGCTGCAGGGCGCGACTTCAACCAAATCTGCAAGGATGTGGATTTATTATTAAAACGCGTACAACTTCGCCCATTGGCGCGAGGCGTTCACCATGACCGCGCTATCTTGCAACTGTGCTACACCTCGGAAGTGGTGGAAAGCGCGTTGAATGTATTGGAAGAAGCGGCATTGCCTGGGTCTCTTTCATTACGTGAAGGTTTTTCACTGGTGGCTCTGGTTGGCGCTGGTGTGTGTAAAAAACCGCTGCATAGCCACCGTTTTTATGAAGAGCTTAAAGGGCAGCCGGTTGAGTTTATCTGGCACTCAGAAGATGGCATTAGCTTAGTCGCGGTACTGCGTACTAATCAAACTGAGCATATCATTCAAGGTATGCACCAAAGCTTATTCCGCGCCGAAAAGCGCATCGGCTTAGTATTATTTGGTAAAGGGAATATTGGCGCCCGTTGGTTAGAGCTGTTTTCGGTTGAGCAGCAAAATATTTCTGCTCGCAGTGACTTTGACTTTGTTTTGGCGGGTGTCGTGGATAGTCGCCGCAGTTTATTGAATTACCAAGGTATTGACCCAAGCCGTGCATTAGCTTTCTTTGATGATGAAGCGGTCGAGCATCAGGACGACAATCTGTTTTTATGGATGCGAGCGCACCCTTATGATGACCTGATTGTGTTGGATGTCACAGCCAGTGGCGAGCTTGCTAATAGTTATGTGGACTTTGCGAGTTACGGTTTCCATGTTATCAGTGCAAACAAACTCGCAGGGGCAGCGCCTACTCAGCAGTATCGTGAAATTCGTGATGCATTCGCCAAAACGGGGCGTCATTGGCTCTATAATGCGACCGTTGGCGCTGGGTTGCCGATCAACTACGCAGTGCGCGATCTCAAAGAAAGCGGTGACGCGATTCTGGCGATCAGCGGGATCTTCTCTGGCACATTATCGTGGCTATTCTTGCAGTTTGATGGCTCAGTGCCTTTCAGTGAGCTTGTCGAGCAAGCTTGGCAGCAAGGATTAACGGAACCGGATCCGCGCATCGATTTATCTGGGCAAGATGTGATGCGCAAGCTCATTATTCTGGCGCGAGAAGCGGGCTATGATATCGAACCGGATGATGTGCGCGTGGAATCGTTAGTTCCAGCGCAAGCGGAAACAGGCTCACTGGATGAATTCTTTGAAAATAGCGCCGTGATTAACGAGCAGATGCAGCAGCGCTTAGAAGCCGCGAAGGAGCTGGGGTTAGTGCTACGTTACGTGGCGCGGTTTGATGCAGTGAAAGGTAAAGCAAAAGTGGGTGTCGAGGCGGTTAAACCTGAGCACCCGTTAGCCTCTTTATTGCCGGGGGATAACGTTTTTGCCATTGAAAGCCGTTGGTACCGTGATAACCCATTGGTGATCCGTGGACCAGGTGCGGGTCGCGATGTGACCGCCGGTGCTATCCAATCTGACCTGAATCGACTTTCTCAGCTTTTATAAAATCAGTAACGCACGGGTTAGATAAACGCGTGCGTTCTCTTCATTTCCCAAATTTTCCAATTCCTATTTTATTCTTAAATAAGATTCATGACTTAAAAGTGCTGAATCGACGATAGATTGCGCTGACGCAATACTTAAATAAGAAAAATTAATAAAAATGGTGCTGTAATTAAATTTCAGAAAAATCACCCAAAGCGCTTTTTTTCTGATATGAATATAGGGTACAGGGTGAAATTCGCGGTCTGCATCACAAAACATAATTCTAGCCGACTGAAATTTTATTACAGGAAATCCAGCGCAGTTTGTTAACCGTTCATGAGAAGCGGGGTGGCATCCTGCCAACAGCACAAGATCAGGAGTCCCATGAATCAGCAATATTCCGCAATGCGCAGTAATGTCAGTATGTTGGGTAAGCTACTCGGTGATACCATCAAAGACGCTCTTGGTGAAGATATCCTCGATAAAGTCGAATCTATTCGTAAGCTATCCAAATCCTCCCGCGCAGGTAATGAAGTTCAGCGCCAAAAATTATTAATGACCTTGCAAACACTGACCAACGACGAGCTATTACCTGTTGCGAGGGCATTCAACCAATTCTTAAACTTAACCAACGTGGCAGAGCAATACCACAGTATTTCTCCCCACGGTGAAGCGGCGAGTAACCCTGTTGCCCTACAGAAATTATTTGGGCGTTTAAAAGAGCACGATTTTAGCCACGGTGATATTCAAAAAGCCGTTGAAGAGCTCTCTATTGAGCTGGTGCTGACCGCCCATCCAACCGAAATCGCCCGACGTACCTTAATTCACAAATTGGTTGAGGTGAACACCTGTTTATCCCAGCTCGATCATGATGATTTAGCGGATTACGAACGCAACAATATTATGCGTCGCTTACGCCAACTGGTGGCGCAATCTTGGCATACCGATGAAATTCGTAAAATTCGCCCTACGCCAATCGATGAAGCGAAATGGGGCTTTGCGGTTGTTGAAAACTCGTTGTGGGAAGGGGTTCCGGCATTTTTACGGGAATTCAATGAACAGCTTGAAGAGTCCATTGGGGCTGAATTACCTGTCGAAGCAAACCCAATCCGCTTTACGTCATGGATGGGCGGCGACCGTGATGGTAATCCGAATGTGACCGCGGAAGTGACTCGCCATGTTCTGCTATTAAGCCGTTGGAAAGCTGCCGATTTATTCTTGAAAGATATTCAAGTCTTGGTGTCAGAGCTTTCTATGACGGAAGCGACGCCAGAGCTGCGTGCACTCGC
Source organism: Providencia sp. PROV188 (assembly GCF_027595165.1). Lineage (NCBI taxonomy): Bacteria > Pseudomonadati > Pseudomonadota > Gammaproteobacteria > Enterobacterales > Morganellaceae > Providencia > Providencia sp. PROV188. The sequence goes on along the minus strand of NZ_CP097291.1, from coordinate 3,761,818 downwards.
AGGCGGCGATGATGTGGATGAGCCTTATCGCCAAATTGCCAAAAATCTGCGTAGCCAACTGTTTTCTACATTGGATTATTTAGAGCGCCGAGTGAAAGGTGAGCAAGTTCTGCCACCAGCGGATTTACTGACGGATAACGCGCAACTTTGGGATCCGCTGTATACATGCTATCAATCGCTCGTTGCTTGCAATATGAGCATTATTGCTAATGGCTCACTGTTAGATACGTTGCGCCGTATTCGTAGCTTTGGTCTGCAATTGGTGCGTATCGATGTGCGCCAAGAGAGCACTCGTCATACCGAAGCACTGTCTGAGCTGACAGAATATTTGGGGCTGGGTAACTATGGCAATTGGTCAGAACAAGAGAAGCAAGATTTCTTACTGACTGAGTTGCAATCTCGTCGTCCACTGATCCCACAAGATTGGCAACCGACAGCAGAAACGCAAGAAGTATTCGAAACTTGCCGCGTTATCGCTAAAGCGAAGAATGACTCTATCGCCGCTTACGTGATTTCGATGGCGAAAGTGCCATCCGACGTTTTAGCCGTCAAACTCCTGCTAAAAGCAGCGGGTGCTTCCATTAAATTGCCGGTTGCGCCACTGTTCGAAACTCTGGAAGATTTAAATAACGCCGAAAGCGTGATGACTAAGTTGCTTAGCATTGAATGGTATCGTGAGCTGATTGATGATCGCCAAATGGTAATGATTGGTTACTCCGACTCTGCAAAAGATGCGGGTGTGATGGCAGCGTCATGGGCGCAGTATCGTGCACAAGATGCCCTGATTAAGTTGTGCGATAAAGAAGGCGTGAAACTGACACTGTTCCACGGTCGTGGCGGCACCATTGGTCGTGGCGGTGCGCCAGCACATTCCGCACTTCTTTCCCAACCACCGGGAAGCTTAAAAGGCGGGTTGCGTGTGACGGAACAAGGCGAAATGATCCGCTTTAAGTTTGGTCTCCCGCAAGTGACGATTAGCAGTTTAGCCATGTACGCGAGCGCTATCCTCGAAGCCAACTTATTGCCACCGCCAGAGCCAAAAGAAGAGTGGAAGGCAGTAATGAATTCGTTGTCAGACGTATCTTGCGCGATGTATCGCGATTATGTGCGTGAACAGCCTGACTTTGTCCCGTATTTCCGTGCGGCGACCCCAGAGTTAGAGCTGGGCAAATTGCCATTAGGTTCTCGCCCTGCAAAACGTCGTCCTACTGGGGGTGTTGAGACCCTTCGCGCTATTCCTTGGATTTTCGCGTGGACACAAAACCGATTGATGTTACCCGCATGGTTAGGGGCAGGTGCGGCGCTGAAACATGTCATCGAAAAAGAAAGTAAGCAAGCGGTACTGGATGAAATGTGGCAAGAGTGGACATTCTTCAAAACCCGTATTGCAATGCTGGAAATGGTGTATGCGAAAGCCGATCTATGGTTAGCGGAATATTATGACCATTGCCTCGTTGAGAAACGTTTATGGCCACTGGGACAAAAACTGCGTGACCAGTTATCCGAAGATATTAAGAGTGTTTTAGCGGTCTCTAAAGATGAAGCGTTGATGGCGGATTTACCGTGGATTGCGGAATCTATCGCCCTGCGTAATGTCTATACCGACCCTCTGAACGTATTGCAGGCTGAGCTATTACAACGCTCTCGTCAGCAAGAGCATCCAGACCCGCGTGTGGAGCAAGCGTTGATGGTGACCATTGCAGGTGTTGCGGCGGGAATGCGTAATACCGGCTAGTAATTGATTACGTTATTTATAATTAGTGATAAGTAAAAGGCTGCCAATTGGCAGCCTTTTTCGTTTATGGTCGAACGTTATTTTTTGTTCTGATCATTATGGATCAAATGATAAGGCGAACGCGCCCGTGGATGAATAAAGAAATGGTTCGTTGGGGCATTGTGAGTTTTGATATGCACCATGGAGACGTTGGTGGATTTTCCTACTTTATTGTGGAATGCATAAATCACAAAAGGCAGCAGGAAGATAATTACAAAACTGACCGCGAGCAGCGTCACGTAAGTCGTATCATCTGCCCCGCCCGGCAATGAACTTGGTGGGAAGAATGACACCACAAATGCCAGAATTGAGATCACTAACCCAACAAACGCGATTAACAATTTAAAGCTTTTACCGCCCGGAACGTTGAATGCCCGTTTTTTATCAGATTGTTTGCAGACTAAATGCATATAACCGAGGAACAGCATAAAGTAGCTACACAGATAAATAACAACGGTTAATGCCAGCGCTATCAGGAAGGACATATTCCCGCCGCCGCCCGTGTTAGTAAGGACAATAATCGCCACCGTGGTGATCAATAATTGGGAAATCACTAACGTGACTGGCACGCCATTTTTATTCACTTTGGCAAAGCTTTTCGGCAGAATTCCTTTTTGTGCAGCGACATACATCCCACGGGAAGGTCCCACAATCCAAGAGGCAATTTCCGCTAATACGCCGAGTAATAGCAACGCGGCAATAATCCGTACTGCCCACTCTAAAGTGGAATTAAAGTGGGTAACGAGAACCTCAAAGGTTTGTACCACACCAGCAGATAGGTTGATTTCGCTGTTAGGGATCACGGCAGCAACCGATAAACCGCCAATAGAGCTTAAGCAAATCGCCGCAATCATCAGTAAAAACATTGCTGCAGGATAATCTCGACCAGGGTTTTTCATTTCGTTGACGTGGGTTGCAGAGGCTTCAACACCCATGTAGCTGAGAATAAAGGCGACAAAGACCACTAATGTGCCGATTTGAGTGAAGTCAGGAATAAAGGTTTTTGTGCTCATCTCGATAGCTAAAGGCGCACCGCTTGCCAAGTAGCTAATCGCTAGCCCAACGAGAATGAGAGCCGGTAATAAAATCCCAGCAAAGAAACCGACTTTTGCGATACTTGCTGTATATTTTGTTCCACCAAATTGGGTAAAGGCGAGAACCCATAAAATCACCAGAGCGCCGATGGTTTTGGTGATGGGATCAGTATTGAGTTCTGGCCAATTTAATATGTAGGATAGGGCGCCGAGTACAAAGTACAGCATCGGAATAAAACCTATCGCAATTTGTAGATAACCAAATGAAATCGCCGCAAATCCCCAACGCTCTCCCAATGTGTTGGAAACCCACGCGAAAATCCCTCCTTCTTCCCAACCTTCAACGGTGGCCATTTCGGCAGCACATAAGGCTACGGGGATGAACCATAGCAATCCCCCTAAGAGTAAAAAGAAGACTAAACTGAAACCCGATGTGGCGAATGTCGGATATTCATAGACCGCCATCACCATAGACGCGGTGATCGCAAAAAAACCTAACAAGGTGAGTTGTTTTGCGGCTGGAGCTGTTGTTGACGTCGCCATGCCTATTCTCCTGTCATATGTTTTACGAAGTCAGTCGGCGCATAAATGAATACGCCGACTGGATAAACGACTAAGGATTAGCTGTGATTGAAACCGCCGCTTTCTTCTTCAGAAAGTGGTGTACTGACAGGGTGTTTCTCGAAATATTCGAGGGTGCGTTTGAAATCTTCGATGAGCAGTGAGGCGAGGTCTAGGCTGACACCATGACGGACTAAAATACGTTGGATCACCAGGTCTTCACGGTTTGCAGGCATTGAGTAAGCGGGAACTTGCCAGCCGCGACTACGTAGTTTGTCTGCAATATCATATAAAGAGTAGTTACTAGTTTTCGCTCCGTCTTTTAATTTCCATGCCAGCGCTGGGATACCTTTGGCACTATCGCCATCAAAGATCATCTCAAATGGACCCAGTTTTTCAATTTCACGGGCAAGGTATTGCGCGGTGGCATAGCAAGCATTATGAATTTTAGCGTAGCCTTCGCGACCAAGACGCAGGAAGTTGTAATACTGTGCAATGATTTGTCCACCTGGACGAGAGAAGTTTAATGCGAAGGTTGGCATGTTACCGCCAAGGTAGTTCACATTGAAAATTAGCTCTTCTGGGAGGTCTTTCGCTTCACGCCAAATTACCCAACCGGCACCTAATGGCGCTAAACCAAATTTGTGTCCAGATGCGTTGATGGATTTAACACGAGGTAAACGGAAATCCCATTCCAGGGTAGGCGCGCAGAAAGGCGCGAGGAAACCACCACTTGCACCATCCACATGAATAGGAATGTCTAAGCCAGTTTCTTTTTGCAGTTTATCTAATGCATCATGAACTGCTTTCACTGGCTCATATTGGCAAGTGAACGTCACACCTAAAGTCGGAACGACACCGATAGTATTTTCATCAACGCGTTTGAGAACTTCTTCAGGGCTCATGATCAGGCGGTCGCCTTCAAGTGGAATTTCACGCAGTTCAACATCAAAATAACGGGCAAATTTATGCCAACAAATTTGGACAGGACCACAGATTAAGTTAGGTTTATCGGTGGGTTTTCCTTTGGCAGCTTGTTTTTTACGCCATTGCCATTTTAACGCCAGCCCCCCTAACATTGCGGCTTCTGAAGAGCCAATTGTTGAGCAGCCTAATGTATTGAGTGCGTCAGGAGAGTTCCATAAGTCAGCGAGCATATGCACGCAGCGGTTTTCAATTTCAGCGGTTTGCGGATATTCGTCTTTATCAATCATGTTTTTGTCGATAGAGAGATCCATCAAACTGCGAATTTCGTCATCGACCCATGTTTGGCAAAATGTCGCTAAGTTTTGTCGGGAATTACCATCTAGCATTAGCTCATCACGTACTGCGCTAAATACATTTCTCGGGTCGCTTTCTTTGATTGGGAATTTCGTTTTTGGTAAGGATTGGGATAAATCAAATGAAGCATAAATATCATCTAATTCACTATATTTTGAAGATACTGATTTATTATTCATACAACGAATCTCCTCAATAATTGAGATGTTATTACTAGGAATGATCAATAATCTTATATTTTCATATAAGCATAAAAATAAATTAGAATAAAGTTCTTTAAACGAAAGTCTTATTTTAATAGCGGTTGTTTTGATTATTTGTTTTTATGGTAAATATGATTTAAATTCGAAGTTAATCAGGTATAACAATTTATCAACATTGTTAATCTGCGTTTTCACTACGTCATTCAATGTGAAAAAATGAGTTGCATCAATGGGATATGTGGTTTCTTTGGTTTTGTAAGCTATTGAAAAATAATATTTTCATTATCAGGTAAATAATGGTGAATAAGGATAAAATAGCGTTTTATGTGATTTTTAATGATATTAATCAGCGCATCACTAAACGACTATTTGTTTTGGATTGATCTAATTTCGGGTTTTTAATTAAATATTTTCTGCATTTTAATTCTATTTGGGCATATTTAAGGGATTATTTATTCCATAACTTTAATATCTAGTCTAATAATGATTGGTTTTAGCCTGCATTAACTATGGAAAATGGAATTATAGAGAATGGCGATAAATAGAATAGAGGGAGGGGAATATAACTGGGTTAATTCACGATAAATGAATTAACCCGATAAGTGATAGGAATGAAGTGGTTACTTCAACCTAACACCCAATTATTTTGGTCTAACGCCTAATGTGTGGCAAATGGCGTAAGTCAATTCAGAGCGGTTTAAGGTGTAAAAATGGAAATCTTTTACGCCTTCACGACTTAAAATTTTCACCATGTCCATGGCAATTGACGCACCAACAAGATTACGACTTTCAGGGTCATCATCTAAGCCTTCGTACATTCTATTCATCCAACTTGGGATGCGCACATTGGTGATTTTGGCAAAACGTTCTAGCTGGCGAAAGTTAGAGACTGGCAAAATTCCCGGTACGATTTCCACATCAATGCCTGTTGCTACGCATCGGTCACGAAAACGTAGGTAGCTTTCAACATCGAAGAAAAATTGAGTAATGGCACGGTTGGCTCCGGCTTCAATCTTTTTCTTCAAATTGATTAAGTCTGCCTGAGCACTTTTAGCTTCAGGGTGCACTTCGGGGTAAGCGGCGACGGAAATGTCAAAGTCGGCTTCAGTTTTCAGTAATTCAACCAAGTGCTCAGCATACATGTCGGGCTTGCGGCTGTTATCAGGGAGGTCTCCCCGTAATGCCACAATATGGCGAATACCGTTATTCCAGTAATCGCGCGCGATGGTTTTTAGTTCATCAGGGCTGGCATCGATGCAGGTTAAGTGCGGTGCTGCCACTAATCCTGTTTTATCTTTGATATCTTTAATGATGCTATGGGTTCTATCTCGCTCACCGGAGTTAGCACCGTAGGTGACAGAGACAAAATTTGGTTTTAAGACCTTGAGCCTATCGATAGACTTCCACAATGTTTGTTCCATTTCTGCTGAGCGAGGTGGGAAAAATTCAAATGAGACATTAATCTGCCCATCTAATTCAGCTAAATTTTGGTTCAACGCCTCGCGCTGATTTGCGTGAAAGAAACTCATACCCTGTGACCTCGCCTCAAGAAACTCATTATTTAATGATTATTTTCGTTATTCGATTATATGCACTCTTTTGTACTTCTATACGTTTAGACGTCTAAATAGAGATTACGCGATATTGAGTGAGAGTCAACTCCTAAATCAAATTTGGAATTGATGTTTTTTCAGGCGCAACAAGAGAAAAATTCATGATGGGGAAATGCGGAGCCAAGTGACTCCGCATGCAGTACAACATTATTCAGTAAAACAGAAGTGCTCGACCATTTGGCTGATGAGTTGGCGGGTTGGTTCAATAAAGCTCATATCGATGAACTCATCAGGCTGGTGGGCTTGTTCAATAGAGCCGGGACCCAGCACCAGTGTTGGGCAGAGTTCTTGGATAAATGGCGCCTCCGTACAGTAGTTCACGGTTTCCGCTTTTTTACCTAATAACTGCTCAATGACTGCCACCATTTTATGATCTGTGGGGCATTCGTAGCCGGGGATCGGTGGGTGCATCTCTTCAATGGCTAAGCGACCCGGCCATTTTGCACGAACGGGTTCGAGAGTTTCATTGAGTAGCTCGTCCAGATCTTGCAACGTTAAACCTGGTAGTGGGCGAATATCCATATGTAATTCACAGCAACCACAAATTCGGTTTGCTGCATCACCACCATGAATATGACCGAAGTTCATGGTTGGATAAGGGATCACAAACGCAGGGTTGTTATAGCGCTCTTTCAATGTATTTCTTAAGGTCATTAAGTGAGAGATAGATTCATGCATTAATTCAATGGCATTAACGCCTCTATCTGGATCACTGGAATGCCCAGATTGACCTGTAATGCGAATGGCATTGGAAAGATGCCCTTTATGCGCGCGAATAGGCTGTAATGATGTCGGTTCACCGATGATGGCGAAATCAGGGCGTAATTGCGTGCTGGCGGCAAAGAAGCGAGCGCCAGCCATCGAGGTTTCTTCATCTGCCGTGGCGAGAATATGCAAAGGACGTTTTAAGGTACTGAGGTCAACATCTCGCAGTGCATCAATAATAAAGGCAAAAAAGCCTTTCATATCTGCGGTGCCTAGCCCATACAGTTTGCCATTATGTTCGGTGAGCTTGAACGGATCTTTAGTCCAGCGACCGTCATCAAATGGGACGGTATCCGTGTGACCACATAGCATCAACCCTCCGTTACCCTCGCCAATCGAGGCTAACAGGTTATATTTATCTCGGGTATCAGGGACCGGTTGAATATTCACAGTAAAGCCTAAGGTTTCTAACCATCCACCTAATAGCTCCACCAGCGCTCGGTTACTCTGATCGAGTTGCGAATCAGTCGCACTAATCGACGGAGTGGCGATTAATTGACGATAAATCTCAATAAATGCAGGTAATTTAATATTCACTGTTGACAGCCTTTATCCATAATAGTATCAATATTCATGCACTTTATTTGAATAAAAATACACATTAAACTGTTTGGGTCACGAGTACAAGGTAGAAAACACATGTTGAACACACTCATTGTCGGGGCCAGTGGTTATACTGGAGCAGAATTAGCCGCATACTTACAACGTCACCCCGATATTCATCTTTCTGGGCTGATGGTTTCCGCACAAAGTGCGGATGCAGGTAAATGCTTTTCTGATTTACATCCCCAGTATAAAGGCATTATCGACCTTCCGGTTCAGCCGCTTACTGATGTGGCTGAGGCTGCAAAAGGGGTCGATGTTGTTTTCCTCGCGACCGCCCATGAAGTGAGCCATGACATCGCGCCCCAGTTTCTTGAAGCGGGTTGCGTGGTGTTTGACCTTTCGGGTGCTTATCGTGTTCAAGATGCGGCGTTTTATCCGCAATACTACGGTTTCGAACATACAAATACCCAGTGGTTAATGCAAGCAGTTTACGGTTTAGCGGAATGGCAGGCAGATAAAATCCGTCAAGCTCAGCTGATTGCGGTACCGGGGTGTTATCCAACGGTTTCTCAACTTTCATTAAAGCCACTGATTGAAGCGGATTTGCTCGATGAAAACATGTGGCCAGTCATTAATGCGACCAGTGGCGTTTCAGGGGCAGGACGCAAAGCTTCCATGACGAACAGCTTTTGCGAAGTGAGCTTACAGCCTTACGGTATTTTCACTCACCGTCATCAACCTGAAATCGCGACGCATCTAGGTAGAGATGTGATTTTCACGCCACATTTAGGCAATTTTGCACGGGGCATACTGGCGACCATCACTTGCAAAGTGAAAGCCGGCGTTACAGCGGAGCAAATTAGCCAAACATTTAAAGATGCGTATCACAACAAACCGTTAGTTCGTTTATATGACAAAGGGGTTCCTGCACTGAAATCGGTGGTTGGCACGCCATTTTGTGATATCGGCTTTGTATTGAAAGGTGAGCACCTGATTTTAGTGGGTACAGAAGATAACCTATTAAAAGGTGCCGCAGCGCAAGCTGTTCAGTGCATGAATATTCGGTTTGGTTTCAACGAAACGCAGTCATTACTTTAATGCTCTTATGGCAATTTATTAAGGATAAATCTCCATGCAACCTTTAGTCATTAAATTGGGTGGTGTGTTACTCGATAGCGAAGAAGCCCTAGAAAGATTATTTACGGCGATCCAAACCTACCGTCAGGCTCATCAACGTGAGCTGGTAATTGTTCACGGTGGTGGATGTCTAGTTGATGAATTAATGCAAAAACTGCAATTACCCGTTGTGAAAAAGCAAGGATTGCGCGTTACGCCAGCAGACCAAATCGACATTATTACTGGTGCGTTAGCCGGAACGGCGAATAAAACTTTGTTGGCATGGGCGATTAAACATCAATTGCAAGCGGTGGGTTTATCCCTTGGGGATGGACACAGCGCAGTGGTTACGCAAATTAATGATGAGTTAGGCCATGTGGGTAGCGCGAAAGCGGGTGATGCGAAGTTACTGAAATTATTACTGTCTGCGGGATATTTACCCATCATTAGCTCTATCGGGATCACCGAAGAGGGGCAACTTATGAACGTCAATGCAGACCAAGCCGCGACAGCGATTGCCCAAGCACTGAATGCAGATTTAGTCCTGCTTTCTGATGTGAGCGGTATTTTAGATGGTAAAGGTCAAAAGATTGATGAAATGACCACCGCCAAAGCCCAGAAACTTATCGATCAAGGCATCATCACTGATGGAATGATAGTCAAAGTGAATGCGGCTTTAGAAGCGGCTTCCACATTGCAACGTCCGGTGGATATTGCAAGCTGGCGCCATGCGGAGCAATTGCCATCATTATTTAATGGCACCGCGATTGGCACACGAATTCTTGCTTCTTGAATGAAGAACTGAGCAAGCAAACAGACAAATCAAACATTTATTTTAAAAGAATTGGGACAGGTAATTTATGAAAAAGGGCATTAAGAAGATTGTATTAGCATACTCCGGTGGATTAGACACGTCGGCTATCATTCCATGGTTAAAAGAGAACTACGATGACTGTGAGGTCGTGGCATTCGTTGCTGATGTGGGTCAAGACAGAGAAGACTTAGTCGGTGTTGAGAAAAAAGCCCTGCAATCAGGTGCTTCTGAATGCTATGTGGTTGATCTGCGTGAAGAGTTTATCAAGGAATATATCTACCCAGTACTGAAAACGGGTGCATTGTATGAAGGTAGCTATTTACTGGGTACGTCAATGGCGCGTCCAATTATCGCTAAAGCGCAAGTTGAAATCGCATTGAAAGTTGGCGCAGACGCAGTCGCGCACGGCGCAACCGGTAAAGGTAATGACCAAGTGCGTTTCGAAAGCACTTACACCGCTTTAGCACCACAACTGAAAGTGGTTGCGCCATGGCGTGAGTGGGACTTACGTTCCCGCGAAGCTCTGCTGGATTACCTGAAAGAACGTAATATTCCAACTACCGCTAGCTTAGAGAAAATCTACAGCCGTGATGAAAACGCATGGCACATTTCTACCGAAGGCGGCGTATTAGAAAGCACATGGAATGCAGCCAACCAAGATTGCTGGGTATGGACGGTTGATCCGAAAGACGCACCGGATGAAGCTGAGCTGGTGACTGTGGGTGTGAAACACGGTGAAGTGGTTTCTGTGAACGGTAAAGCCCTGTCTCCATTGGGGTGTTTAGAAACATTAAATACGCTGGGTGCAAAACATGGCGTGGGTCGTATCGATATCGTAGAAAACCGTTTAGTGGGTATGAAATCCCGTGGTTGCTATGAAACCCCAGGGGGCACCATTATGATGGCTGCGCTGCGTGGTGTTGAGCAATTAGTATTAGACCGCGATAGCTACAAATGGCGTGAGCAGTTAGGTCTAGAAATGTCTTATGTGGTGTATGACGGTCGCTGGTTTGCGCCACTGCGTCATTCTCTGCAAGCAGCGGCAGAATCCCTGGCTCAGGATGTGACGGGTGAAGTGGTTCTGAAACTGTATAAAGGGCAAGTGACTGCTATCCAGAAAAAAGCGGATAAGAGCCTGTACTCTGAAGAGTTTGCAACATTTGGTGAAGATGAAGTTTACGATCACAGCCATGCTGGTGGGTTTATCCGTCTCTATTCACTCTCTTCACGTATTCGTGCGCTGAAAGAACAGAACAAAGCAAAATAGTTTTATCAGAATGACCCCGACAGCCAGATAGGGCTGTCGGGCAGACACTTATTTTATCAATCAGGTAGGGACTCGTTATGGCACTTTGGGGTGGACGTTTTAGTCAGCAGGCAGATCAACGGTTTAAACAATTCAATGATTCACTGCGTTTTGATTATCGCTTAGCTGAGCAGGATATTATTGGCTCTGTGGCATGGTCAAAAGCGTTGGTCACAGTTGGCGTGCTGTCTGATAGCGAGCAAAAATCTCTCGAGCAAGCACTCAATGCGCTATTGGCTGAAGTGCAAGCCGAGCCTGAGATTATCTTGCAAAGCGACGCCGAAGATATCCATAGCTGGGTCGAAGGTAAACTGATTGATAAGGTCGGTGATTTAGGGAAAAAACTGCACACAGGTCGTAGCCGTAATGACCAAGTTGCGACAGATTTAAAACTGTGGTGTAAAGGCCAAGTGGCGCTGTTATTAGAAGCTGTGACTGAGTTACAAAAAGCGCTGGTCATCACTGCTGAACATAACCAAGATGCCGTGATGCCAGGCTATACCCACTTACAACGTGCCCAGCCAGTGACATTCGCTCATTGGTGTTTAGCGTATTGCGAAATGTTGTCTCGTGATGAAAGTCGTTTGCAAGATACTTTAAAACGTTTAGATGTCAGCCCATTAGGGTGCGGGGCGCTGGCGGGTACAGCCTATGATATTGACCGCGAGCAATTGGCATCATGGCTAGGTTTTTCCTCCGCAACGCGTAACAGTTTAGATACAGTTTCTGATAGAGACCATGTGTTAGAGCTGTTATCCGACGCAAGTATCGGTATGGTACATTTATCACGTTTTGCTGAAGATTTGATTTTCTTCAATAGTGGCGAAGCCGGGTTTGTAGAGTTATCTGATAAAGTGACTTCAGGTTCGTCGCTGATGCCGCAAAAGAAAAATCCTGATGCATTGGAGCTAATTCGTGGTAAATGTGGCCGTGTTCAAGGGGCATTAACCGGCATGATGATGACACTGAAAGGATTACCGCTTGCCTACAACAAAGATATGCAAGAAGACAAAGAAGGGTTATTCGATGCTCTCGATACGTGGTTAGATTGTATGCATATGGCGGTACTTGTTCTGGATGGTATTCAAATTCGTCGTCCTCGTTGTGAAGATGCAGCAAAACAAGGCTATGCAAATGCGACCGAGCTGGCTGATTATTTAGTCGCAAAAGGCGTTCCATTCCGTGAAGCTCACCATATTGTGGGTGAAGCTGTTGTGGCTGCGATAGCGCAGGGGAAAGCATTAGAAGAAATGGCATTAAGTGATTTGCAAAAATTCAGTGCAACTATCCAACTGGATGTGTATGAGATTTTATCTCTGCAGTCTTGTCTTGATAAGCGATTAGCAAAAGGTGGGGTATCTCAAAAGCAGGTAGCAAAAGCCATTGTAGATGCGAAAACTCGCTTGAAGATGTAAATAAAGAAAATGTAGTAAAAAATGGGGGGTAGCATGGCTACCCCAATTTCCATAACGTTTAATCTTAACTATATTTAATTGTTAACATACCCATCTGTTTGTCTTCATTCAGCCAATCATAAGAATAGACACTTCGGCCGCCATTCAAGACTTTCCAACCTTGAGTTTTTACTAATTTTTTCAGGTCAATGCTATTGGCAACCATATCGTCATTGTCGTTTAAACAATTTAAAGTGACATTATTATTATTTACTTCATTCAAGCAAGAGGCATAGACAATTGAGCCTGTAAATTGGATGGTACCGTTATGTTCGCTGTTTTCTGCATAGGCATTAACTGCGCTAAAAGCCGGAACGAGTAATAATGTCATGACTGCGCGAGAGAAGGTTTTTTTAGCGATTGATGTTAAATTTTTCATAATAGGATCCCCTAACTGATTTGTGTTTAATCAATTTGTTTAAGTGTATTAATTTAATAAATTCGGTATTGCGTAAGGTATATATTGGCTACTTTTATTTTTTCAATTACCTCGTGCTATTTGATGGAGCATATAATAATTCAAATAACTCGATTAAGGTGTAAATATTGAAAATCAAATGTATGGAAATTTTAAAATTAAATTAAACAATATGGGATAAGTTAAATATAGTATAAGTAAAAGTGCTCACCCATAAAAAACTATCTAATCACCATTTAGTTTATAATTATGGTGTAAAAAACCTTCTTATTCGATATTTTCGAATAAAAAAATCAATTTATGAGATTTGCATGCACTCATTCATTGAGTGATTGATAATATATATCAAAATCTATGCAGATCACTTTAATATATTCTTTTATATGTATTTACAAACTTTAATTAGATATGAAAGAGAATATAACAAAATGTTTCATTACTATGGGGTAATACTCAATAAAGCTATGTTCTTTATAATTGTTATTACCTTATTTTTGGGTATTAAGTTCCATTAGTGTGTTTTGAGCCATTCGTTATTGTCATTTTTTAGAGGGTTTTTGATAATCATTCTATATAGAAATATAAGAGAAATTATCTAGATGGCTAAGTATCAATATTCCGTACTTTCATGATAAACAATATGCGTTTTACATTTGATATCATCTGTATTGAACATTCCTTAGTTTTAAAGTGACTTAATGTCTTTTGTAGCGGAATCCAATGCTCACAATGCTTATCACGTTTTTTCTTCTTACCTTAATTAACTTATCTAAATGTCTAAAAGGTGTCTGACTACGAGTTAAGCTGCCAATTTTTACGTTGGCGTTATTTATTTTGCGTTTGATTACAGTAATTATTTGTCTAAATGATTCGAAATTCAACGTTCGAAATATTATTAAATATTACTGGAAAAACAATAAGTTAATAACGATTGTTATCATATCTAAGAGCAATAGTGTAATTTACCTTTATGGATATTAATGACCGTTCAATTTATTGGAACGAAGTGCTATTTTCTGTATCAATTTGCATTATTGTACTATTTTTATGTCATTGTTAAATTTAGGTTAAGTAATTATTTATTTTAAAATAGTAATATTTAGTGATTTAATTTGGATAATATTACTCCAAATAAGAGTAATATTGTTTGATACTTCTGTTCGGTACTATTTTTCTCAATTAAATTATAGAAATATATTTACTTTCTTATTCTTACAATTTGTTTCATTTTCACATGAGATAAATCCTAAAAAGGCAAGGGTGTTTTTTAATTTTATTGATAGATGAAATATTATCTATTCTTTATAATGATTGGTATTATCTATATAGTCAGGCATAACGAGAGGAAAAAGGCGGATGAATATTCGTGATCTGGAGTACCTAGTTGCACTTGCTGAGCACAAGCACTTTAGACGTGCTGCGGATTCTTGCCATGTAAGTCAGCCTACGCTGAGCGGTCAAATTCGTAAGCTTGAAGAAGAGCTCGGCGTGATGCTATTAGAAAGAACCAGCCGAAAAGTGCTTTTTACTCAACAAGGTTTATTGCTCGTTGAGCAGGCAAGAACGATCTTAAGAGAGATAAAAGTTCTACAAGAAATGGCAGCTTTACAAGGTGAAAGTATGTCGGGGCCTTTACATATAGGGCTGATCCCAACGGTTGCACCTTACTTACTTCCGCACATTATTCCTGAATTACATCGTGTGCACCCTAAACTAGAAATTTACTTGCACGAAGCACAGACTCAGCAATTATTAGCTCAGTTAGATAGTGGTAAGTTGGATTGCGCCATCCTGGCAGAAGTCAAAGAAACCGAGCCATTTATTGTGGTGCCATTATTTGAAGAGCCAATGAAACTCGCGATTTATGAGAATCACCCATGGCATGACCGTGACACGGTTGAAATGGGGGAATTAGCGGGTGAGAAGTTATTGATGTTGGAAGATGGCCACTGTTTACGTGATCAAGCGATGGGATTCTGTTTCCAAGCCGGGGCAAAAGAAGATACTCATTTTAGAGCAACGAGCTTAGAAACGCTGAGAAACATGGTAGCAGCGGGTAGCGGAATTACATTGCTGCCTGATTTGGCTGTACCTCATGAGGCTTGTCGGGATGGCGTTTGTTACTTGAACTGTATCGAACCTGAGCCAAAACGCCGAATTGTATTAGTTTACCGTCCGGGCTCTCCATTGCGTGGACGCTATGAGCAGCTTGCTGAAACAATTTACAGCTCGATGGATAAGTACTACAGAAATAAAAAGTAAGCTATAAAAGCAAAAAAGTGATTGCGGGGATGAACCTGCAATCACTTATTCTAAAGCCAATCATTCAGTGTAAAGCGTAGAGATTGACTAAAACAGTCGATTTAGACCATTCAATGCAGCAACTCGGAACGCTTCTGCCATGGTTGGATAGTTAAATGTAGTATTAATGAAGTATTCGATGGTATTCCCTTCACCTTTTTGTTCCATAATCGCTTGGCCGATATGAATAATCTCAGCCGCTCTCTCACCGAAACAGTGAATACCTAAAATTTGAAGTGTTTCTCTATGGAAGAGAATTTTCAAACTACCCACATTCATGCCCGCAATCTGTGCTCGTGCTAAATGTTTAAACTGAGCACGACCGACTTCATAAGGGACTTTCATTGCCGTCAATTCTTGTTCTGTTTTACCCACAGAACTAATTTCTGGAATGGTATAAATACCCGTCGGAATATCTTCAACTAAATGGGCATTACCTAAACCAGAGGTAATTGCGCGAGCCGCAATACGTCCTTGATCATAAGCCGCAGAAGCTAGGCTTGGATAGCCAATCACATCACCAACAGCATAGATGTGCTCATTACTTGTGCGATAAGCATGGTCAACTTTAACTAAGCCGCGACCATCCGCTTCGATTCCCACATTCGCCAGACCGATATTATCAGTATTACCAGTACGGCCGTTCGCGAACAGCAAGCAATCCGCTTTCACTTTTTTGCCCGATTTAAGATGAACAATAACGCCATCATCTAAACCTTCAATCTTTTCATATTCTTCGTTGTGACGAATAACCACGCCACTGTTCCAGAAATGATAAGACAACGCATCAGACATCTCTTGATCAAGGAATGCCAATAAGTGATCGCGGGTGTTGATCAAATCGACTTTGACCCCTAACCCACGAAATATGGATGCGTACTCACAACCAATCACACCCGCACCATAAATAATCACATGGCGAGGTTCGTGGGAAAGGCTGAGAATGGTATCGCTGTTATAAATTCGGGAGTGAGTAAAATCAACATCAGGCGGGCAATAAGGTCGTGATCCAGTCGCAATGATAATCTTATCTGCACTTAGGACATCACAACTTCCATCTGCATAGCGCACGCTAACATGCTGATCATCAACAAAAGTTGCTTCACCAGAAAACATTTGGCAACCATTGCGTTCATAAAACCCTTCACGCATGCGAGTTTGCTGACTTATCACGGTTTCGGCATGAGTAAGAATTTCAGAAAAAGAGGAGCGTAAACTGCGGGAATTATCACTATATAGAGGGTTTTGATTAAATTCGATAATGCGACTAACAGCATGACGAAGGGCTTTAGAGGGAATCGTACCCCAGTGGGTACAGCCGCCGCCGACACTGTTATAACGTTCTATAACAGCAACGTTTTTTCCTTGTTTAACCAGCCCCATAGCGGCACCTTCACCACCAGGACCGGAACCAATGACAATTGCATCAAAATGGGTATGTTGTTGCATGAGGTAAGCCTGTTTTAATTCTAGGGACGTTGTGATAGTAACATTCGTTTGCCATCTTGTCTCAATTCGAAATCCTAAAGACAAATAAGTATAGGAAGTAGATAAAAATAAAGAGGTGCAAAGTATATAAAAAGTTTATAGGAAAAAAGTCGATAAAAGACACAGCCTAGAAAAAAATGAAGCTGGGTGAAATTCTGAAAATGGCGAAATTGATGGGAGAGTCATCTTTTCATTAAACTAGATTAATAATTTTCAGGTATGCTTAACGGATGGGCGTATTCAAAAGTGATATTTTGATCTATTCGCGGCGTTTTAATTGTAGAAAACTAGGAAAATCGTGAGCAACACTATTGGCGTTAGAGCAAAACAAAAAGAAAAAACTCGTCGTTCACTCGTGGAAGCGGCATTTAGCCAATTAAGTGCAGAACGTAGTTTTACTAGCCTCAGCTTACGGGAAGTAGCTCGTGAAGCGGGCATCGCACCAACTTCGTTTTACCGTCACTTCAAAGATGTTGATGAGCTTGGGTTAACCATGGTTGATGAAAGCGGTTTGATGCTACGCCAACTGATGAGACAAGCGCGCCAACGTATTGCAAAAGGCGGGAGTGTGATCCGCACATCAGTCTCCACTTTTATGGAGTTTATTGGTAATAACCCTAACGCGTTTAGGTTACTATTGCGTGAGCGCTCAGGAACTTCTGCTGAATTTCGTGCTGCGGTCGCACGAGAAATCCAACATTTTATTGCAGAATTAGCGGATTATCTTGAATTAGAAAATCGTACGCCGCGTTATTTCACTGAAATGCAAGCCGAAGCCATGGTCACTATCGTGTTTAGTGCGGGTGCTGAAGCGCTTGATATTGATGAAGAAAAACGTCGACGCCTCGAAGAGCGGTTAGTGTTGCAACTACGTATGATAGCCAAAGGCGCTTATTACTGGTACCGCCGCGAGCAAGAAAAACAAAATGATACAGACCCTGACTTAACCAAAGAGTAAAGGAGAGACAATGACGGAACACAAGAATTATGAGAGGAGCACATTACTGCTATCTTTAGTAATTGGCTTATCGACTCACGGAACGTTCTCTACCCTGTTTAATTCCCTTGTGGAATTTTCTATCTTCCCAATCGTCACATTAATTTTAGCTGTTTACTGCTTACACCAGCGTTATTTAAATCAAGCCATGCCAATGGGATTACCAAAATTTGTCGCTGGCAGCTTTTTCTTAGGCATGTTTGGCTACGCAGCGATTTTACGCGTCCAACATCCTGATGTCGGTTCTAACTTTATCCCGGCCACGGTGATCGTCATTATTGCATTGTGGATGTACACCAGTTGGAAAGCACGTAAAAAAGTGCTACACGAACAAGCTCTCGAAAGCGAAACTGAACATTAATATCAGTTTTGAATAAAAAGAAACGCCGCAACATAATAGTGCGGCGTTTTTTATGGATAATTTATAGGGAATAATTTATAGAGAGTATTAGCGTCGAGTGAGTAACACACCACTTTCCATATGATGGGTATATGGGAATTGGTCAAATAAAGCCAGTTTTTCGACTTTATGGGTTTTGGTGAGTTCCGCTAAATTATCGCACAGCGTTTCAGGGTTACAGGAGATATACAGAATATGGTCATATTCTTGAACCAGCTGAACAGTTTTGTCATCCAGGCCACTGCGTGGTGGGTCGACAAAAATAGTATTGCACTGGTAATCCGCTAAATTAATCCCTTCTAAACGATTAAACTCACGAACGCCATTCATGGCTTGAGTAAAATCTTCCGCAGACATTCGGATAATCTGCACATTATCTATTTTGTTCGCTTCTATATTGTATTGCGCCGCATGCACGGAAGGCTTGGCAATTTCAGTTGCTAAAACACGATTGAAGTTTTGAGCCAGCGCCAGTGAAAAGTTGCCATTACCACAATATAGCTCTAATAAATCGCCAGTTGAATGTTGAGTCGCATCAATCGCCCACTCTAACATTTTAATATTCACCTGTGCGTTTGGCTGTGTGAAACTATTTTCCACCTGGCGATAAATCATGTTTTTCCCTTTTACAGGTAAAACTTCATCAACATAATCGTGGTCGAGCATAATTTTAGTTTTAGAGGCGCGACCAATAATTTGAACATCAAAGCCTTTCGCCGTTAAATCCGCTTTCAATTGTTTGGCTTGTCCCGTCCATTCATCACCTAATTTTTTATGATAAAGCAGAGAAACAATCAGCTTATTACTCAGCGTCGATAAGTAATCTATCTGGAATAATTTATGGCGCAGTAGTTCAGTGCGTTTTAATAAAGGCAGAAGTTCAGCCATCATGTCGTTGATTAGCTGGCTAGCAACTGGAAATGACTCAATTCGAATGCGTTCTTTGGTCTCTTTATCAAACATAATATGAAATAGGTCATCACCTTCGTGCCAAATTCTAAATTCTGCACGCATCCGATAATGGGAAGTTGGAGATGAATAAATTTCAGGTTCAGGCGCAGCATAAGGGGCCATCAAACTCTTCAGACGGTCAACTTTCTCTGCAAGTTGCAGTTCGTAATCTTCGGTGTGCAAGGTGTTTTGCATCATATGGCCCCATAAAACAGTCAAAATTCACATCAGGGGCGAAATTGTAGGGCAAGCAGCGAAGATGTCCAGTTTTCATTATCGATTCATGGACACTGACAACTATTCAACTTAGGATAATAGTTCGTGGTTTTAGGGAATTTGGTGAGAGTCCAAAGCTGACGCGCAACGGTAATTAAGGTATTCCCGTCATTCTTCAAACTACATGGGTGTTGGCATCGCTCAGCTATCCTAGTCACATACTTCAGTATGCTCCTAGGAATATCTTCGCTTGCCACCTACATGCAGCTTGAGTTATTTAGGGGATATAACAGGTCGAATTTTTATTTTATATATCGCTTCATATATAGAAACCCAACTTGTCACTTTATAAGTCCGATACCTACCACACTTCTTATCGCTTTGTTGAATCTCAGCGCGGATCTGATTTTCGGCGTCGCGGAATGTTAATTTAATTGATTTTCCGAGTGTAAACATAATGAATAATAACAAGTCGCTATCGCTTTCGGTGGCAGCTCTGGCAGTGTTGTGCGGTATTTCCTCTTTGGCAAGTGCAAGCTCTAATTCGTCAGATGAAATGGTGGTGTCTGCTAACCGTTTCGAGCAACCTATCTCTTCTATATTAGCGCCAGTCACTGTAGTGACCCGTGAAGATATTGATCATTGGCAGTCAAATACCGTGATTGATGTATTGAGACGCCTGCCGGGTGTGGATGTTGCACAAAATGGTGGAATAGGGCAACAAAGTTCCCTCTTTATTAGAGGAACAGAATCACGCCATGTTTTGGTTTTAATTGATGGTGTTCGTCTTAATCAAGCAGGGATTTCTGGTTCTTCAGATATGAGCCAAATTCCAATCTCGCTAGTGCAGCGTATTGAATATATTCGTGGCGCACGTTCAGCAGTTTATGGCTCTGATGCAGTGGGTGGTGTGATTAACATTATTACTCGCCGTAATAATGAAGGAACCACACTAAATGCTGGAATTGGTTCTTATGGCTATCAAAACTATAACGGTTCAACGCAACAAAAAATTGGTGAGAATACAACCGTTACGGGCGCGGCGGCTTATACATATACAAAAGGGTTTGATGTAGAGGCAAGAGGAAATACAGGAGGACATCCCCAGCCAGACAAGGATGGTTTTCTTAATAAAACATTATGGCTAGGTGTGGAACATCAATTTACTCCAGATGTTTTAGCTTATGCCAGAGCCTATGGGTACGATAATCGAACAAATTATGATGCCTCTGAGTTTGCTGGTATTTTGGCTGATACCCGCAAGCTATATAGCCGTACCTATGAAACTGGTGTTAAATATCATCAGGAGAAATACTCTACTTCATTAATGGGCAGTTATAGTCACGTTAAAGATTATAACTATGACCCAAGATATGGAAAATACGGTAAAGGTTCTCGTGTTGATGATTCGAAACAGTATAACGTTCAATGGGGAAATAATTACCAATTTGAAAATGGTACAGTTTCGGCTGGCATTGATTATCAAAAGCAAACCATTGAAGCGGGAACATCTTCATTACCAAACAATGAATCAATCAATAATACTGGAATCTATTTAACGTCTCAGCAAGCAATCTCTGCTTTCACTATTGAAGGCGCTGTAAGGTCTGAAAAACATTCAGAGTTTGGCTGGCATACAACATGGCAAGCAGGTGCTGGATGGGAATTCATTGATGGATATCAGCTAATAGGCTCTTATGCTACGGCTTATAAAGCACCAAACATTAGCCAACTATATGCTTCAGCGCCATATGGCAATCCAGACCTAAAGCCAGAAGAAAGCAAGCAATGGGAAGGTGGAATGAAAGGGCTCACAGGTCCTTTAAATTGGCAATTAGTTGCATATAAGAATGAAATTACCAATCTTATTGATGCGAAAGCCGAAACTAATTGGGGATGGCAAAATGTTGGTGAGGCGACAATAAAAGGTATCGAGTGGAACGGGGATATGGATACAGGCATATTCCACCATCAGCTTACATATCAATATACCGATCCTAGGGATGAGAAAACGAATAAAGTCTTAATTCGTCGAGCTAAGCAACAGATCAAATATCAACTAGATTGGAATGTTGCCAATGTAGATTGGGGGCTAACTTATCAATACATTGGCTCTAGATATGATAAAGACTTCGGTCAATATGACACTAGTACTGGTGACTATAAAAGATTAAAACTCGGTGGCGTTAGCCTTTGGGATATCACAGCCGCATATCCAATCACTTCACATCTCACAATTCGTGGTAAAATAGCTAATATGTTCGATAAAGACTATGAGACCGCGTATGGTTATCGCACCGCTGGAAGAGAATATTTCCTCACAGGAAGCTACAACTTCTGATAACAACCTATCTGTTCGCCCGACCATTCTGGTGTTTGACTCCGGAGTGGGCGGGTTATCTGTCTATCGTGAAGTCAAAAAACTGATCCCGAATGCGCACTATATATATGCATTCGATAATGAAGCCTTCCCTTACGGGGAGAAAAGTGAAGAGTTCATTATTGATAGGGTTTATCAAATCGTTAATGCCATCGCGAAAAAGCATCCTCTCACCATTGCCGTCATTGCGTGTAATACTGCAAGCACGGTGAGCTTACCTAACTTAAGAGCAAATTTTACTTTCCCAATTGTCGGTGTCGTTCCGGCGATTAAGCCCGCAACTAAACTGACGCGTAATGGTGTAGTTGGTTTGTTGGCAACTCGGGGTACAGTAAATCGTGAATACACAAAAGAGCTGATTGAGCGCTTTGCGACAGACTGCAAAGTCATCTCTTTAGGTTCAGCGGAACTCGTACAACTGGCAGAGAGAAAATTGCATGGTGAAATATTGCCGCTGGATGAAGTGGCTCAAGCCGTCAAACCGTGGATTAAAATGAAAGAGGCCCCAGATACGGTGATTCTTGGCTGCACTCATTTCCCTCTTATAGTAGAAGAGTTAGAAAAAGTACTTCCAAGCGGAACTCGATTCATTGATTCTGGTGCCGCGATTGCCAGAAGAACCGTTTGGCTCATCAATAATCAGGCTGAAGTTACGGATTCAAATGAAGAAGACTTCGCTTACTGCTTATTAATGAATGAGAGCTTACAAGAATTACGCCCTGTTCTTGAGGCGGAAGGCTTCAAATCGCTGCAAAAACTGGCTATTTAAGTCAAATTCGCTGAAAAGCTGAGCGAACGAAAAAAAATATCAAAAAAAGGGTTGCCAGATTTTTCTGACTCCCTATAATGCGCCACCACTGACCGGGAACAAGCCAACGCAAAGCGCGATGGACACTGAACCGGCAGCGAGAGAATCTGAAAAGATTAAGTAAAAAAATACTTGACTCTCAATGAGGAAAGCGTAATATACGCCACCTCGCGACAACGACCTAAGTTGATAAAAACTGAGTCGAATTTCTCAAGAAATGTCGCACCGCTCTTTAACAATTTATCAGACAATCTGTGTGGGCACTCACAGGACACTATCAAAAAAATATTTGATTTTAAGTCTTGAAGAGTGACTAACACGTTAATTCATATATATGAACTAATAGGTAATTTGGTTTCTTCGGAAATCAAACGACAGTAACATTCTTTGAGCATCAAGCTTTTTAATTGAAGAGTTTGATCATGGCTCAGATTGAACGCTGGCGGCAGGCCTAACACATGCAAGTCGAGCGGTAACAGGGGGAGCTTGCTTCTCGCTGACGAGCGGCGGACGGGTGAGTAATGTATGGGGATCTGCCCGATAGAGGGGGATAACTACTGGAAACGGTAGCTAATACCGCATAATCTCTCAGGAGCAAAGCAGGGGAACTTCGGTCCTTGCGCTATCGGATGAACCCATATGGGATTAGCTAGTTGGTGAGGTAATGGCTCACCAAGGCGACGATCCCTAGCTGGTCTGAGAGGATGATCAGCCACACTGGGACTGAGACACGGCCCAGACTCCTACGGGAGGCAGCAGTGGGGAATATTGCACAATGGGCGCAAGCCTGATGCAGCCATGCCGCGTGTATGAAGAAGGCCTTAGGGTTGTAAAGTACTTTCAGTTGGGAGGAAGGCGTTGATGCTAATATCATCAGCGATTGACGTTACCAACAGAAGAAGCACCGGCTAACTCCGTGCCAGCAGCCGCGGTAATACGGAGGGTGCAAGCGTTAATCGGAATTACTGGGCGTAAAGCGCACGCAGGCGGTTGATTAAGTTAGATGTGAAATCCCCGGGCTTAACCTGGGAATGGCATCTAAGACTGGTCAGCTAGAGTCTTGTAGAGGGGGGTAGAATTCCATGTGTAGCGGTGAAATGCGTAGAGATGTGGAGGAATACCGGTGGCGAAGGCGGCCCCCTGGACAAAGACTGACGCTCAGGTGCGAAAGCGTGGGGAGCAAACAGGATTAGATACCCTGGTAGTCCACGCTGTAAACGATGTCGATTTGGAGGTTGTTCCCTTGAGGAGTGGCTTCCGGAGCTAACGCGTTAAATCGACCGCCTGGGGAGTACGGCCGCAAGGTTAAAACTCAAATGAATTGACGGGGGCCCGCACAAGCGGTGGAGCATGTGGTTTAATTCGATGCAACGCGAAGAACCTTACCTACTCTTGACATCCAGAGAATTTAGCAGAGATGCTTTAGTGCCTTCGGGAACTCTGAGACAGGTGCTGCATGGCTGTCGTCAGCTCGTGTTGTGAAATGTTGGGTTAAGTCCCGCAACGAGCGCAACCCTTATCCTTTGTTGCCAGCGATTCGGTCGGGAACTCAAAGGAGACTGCCGGTGATAAACCGGAGGAAGGTGGGGATGACGTCAAGTCATCATGGCCCTTACGAGTAGGGCTACACACGTGCTACAATGGCGTATACAAAGAGAAGCGACCTCGCGAGAGCAAGCGGAACTCATAAAGTACGTCGTAGTCCGGATTGGAGTCTGCAACTCGACTCCATGAAGTCGGAATCGCTAGTAATCGTAGATCAGAATGCTACGGTGAATACGTTCCCGGGCCTTGTACACACCGCCCGTCACACCATGGGAGTGGGTTGCAAAAGAAGTAGGTAGCTTAACCTTCGGGAGGGCGCTTACCACTTTGTGATTCATGACTGGGGTGAAGTCGTAACAAGGTAACCGTAGGGGAACCTGCGGTTGGATCACCTCCTTACCATTGAAGTGTTTTTGTGAAGTGCTCACACAGATTGTCTGATAGAAAGTAGAGCAAAAAGCGCGTCTGCGAAGCTGACTGTAGTGTCCCCTTCGTCTAGAGGCCTAGGACACCGCCCTTTCACGGCGGTAACAGGGGTTCGAATCCCCTAGGGGACGCCAATTGCGCGGAGAATGAGTGAAAGACGTTCCCCAAAAATAATGATTAAGCCAATTACGTTGTAGTTGGTTTAACAATTATGCTCTTTAACAATCTGGAACAAGCTGAAAATTGAAAACAACGCACATTGTTTATCGCTTAAACAATGTGAGAGTCTCTCAAAAATCTCAACGTGAATGTGTTCAATTGACCGTCGGGTCAGTTGGTAAAGACACCTTCGGGTTGTGAGGTTAAGCGACTAAGCGTACACGGTGGATGCCTAGGCAATCAGAGGCGATGAAGGACGTGCTAATCTGCGATAAGCGTCGGTAAGGTGATATGAACCGTTATAACCGACGATTTCCGAATGGGGAAACCCAGTGCAATTCGTTGCACTATCGTTTGATGAATACATAGTCAAACGAAGCGAACCGAGGGAACTGAAACATCTCAGTACCTCGAGGAAAAGAAATCAACCGAGATTCCCCTAGTAGCGGCGAGCGAACGGGGAGCAGCCCAGAGTCTTAATCAGCATTAGCATCAGGAGAACGGTCTGGAAAGGCCGGCAGTAAAGGGTGATAGCCCCGTATCCGAAGGTGTTAGTGTTGTGAACTCGACGAGTAGGGCGGGACACGTGTTATCCTGTCTGAATATGGGGGGACCATCCTCCAAGGCTAAATACTCCTGATTGACCGATAGTGAACCAGTACCGTGAGGGAAAGGCGAAAAGAACCCCGGCGAGGGGAGTGAAATAGAACCTGAAACCGTGTACGTACAAGCAGTGGGAGCACTTTATGGTGTGACTGCGTACCTTTTGTATAATGGGTCAGCGACTTATATTCTGTAGCAAGGTTAACCGTATAGGGGAGCCGTAGGGAAACCGAGTCTTAACTGGGCGAATGAGTTGCAGGGTATAGACCCGAAACCCGGTGATCTAGCCATGGGCAGGTTGAAGGTTGGGTAACACTAACTGGAGGACCGAACCGACTAATGTTGAAAAATTAGCGGATGACTTGTGGCTGGGGGTGAAAGGCCAATCAAACCGGGAGATAGCTGGTTTCCCCGAAAGCTATTTAGGTAGCGCCTCGTGAACTCATCTTCGGGGGTAGAGCACTGTTTCGACTAGGGGGTCATCCCGACTTACCAACTCGATGCAAACTACGAATACCGAAGAATGTTATCACGGGAGACACACGGCGGGTGCTAACGTTCGTCGTGAAGAGGGAAACAACCCAGACCGCCAGCTAAGGTCCCAAAGTCATAGTTAAGTGGGAAACGAAGTGGGAAGGCTCAGACAGCCAGGATGTTGGCTTAGAAGCAGCCATCATTTAAAGAAAGCGTAATAGCTCACTGGTCGAGTCGGCCTGCGCGGAAGATGTAACGGGGCTAAACTATGCACCGAAGCTGCGGCAGCGATATGTAAATATTGTTGGGTAGGGGAGCGTTCTGTAAGCCTGTGAAGGTGTACTGTGAGGTATGCTGGAGGTATCAGAAGTGCGAATGCTGACATAAGTAACGATAATGCGGGTGAAAAACCCGCACGCCGGAAGACCAAGGGTTCCTGTCCAACGTTAATCGGGGCAGGGTGAGTCGACCCCTAAGGCGAGGCAGAAATGCGTAGTCGATGGGAAACGGGTTAATATTCCCGTACTGGTGATAATTGCGATGGGGGGACGGAGAAGGTTAGGCTAGCCGGGCGACGGTTGTCCCGGTTTAAGGATGTAGGCAGGTGAATTAGGCAAATCCGGTTCACTATATGCTGAGGTCTGATGACGAGTCACTACGGTGGCGAAGTAGCTCATACCCCGCTTCCAGGAAAAGCCTCTAAGCTCTAGATTATCATTAATCGTACCCCAAACCGACACAGGTGGTCAGGTAGAGAATACTCAGGCGCTTGAGAGAACTCGGGTGAAGGAACTAGGCAAAATGGTGCCGTAACTTCGGGAGAAGGCACGCTGGCATTAGGTGAAGTGATTTACTCATGGAGCTGAAGCCAGTCGCAGATACCAGCTGGCTGCAACTGTTTATTAAAAACACAGCACTGTGCAAACACGAAAGTGGACGTATACGGTGTGACGCCTGCCCGGTGCTGGAAGGTTAATTGATGGGGTTATCCGTAAGGAGAAGCTCTTGATCGAAGCCCCAGTAAACGGCGGCCGTAACTATAACGGTCCTAAGGTAGCGAAATTCCTTGTCGGGTAAGTTCCGACCTGCACGAATGGCGTAATGATGGCCAGGCTGTCTCCACCCGAGACTCAGTGAAATTGAACTCGCTGTGAAGATGCAGTGTACCCGCGGCAAGACGGAAAGACCCCGTGAACCTTTACTATAGCTTGACACTGAACATTGAGCCTTGATGTGTAGGATAGGTGGGAGGCTTTGAAGCGTGGACGCCAGTCTGCGTGGAGCCAACCTTGAAATACCACCCTTTAATGTTTGATGTTCTAACGTAGCCCCATTATCTGGGGTGCGGACAGTGTCTGGTGGGTAGTTTGACTGGGGCGGTCTCCTCCCAAAGAGTAACGGAGGAGCACGAAGGTTGGCTAAGCATGGTCGGACATCATGCGGTTAGTGCAAAGGCATAAGCCAGCTTGACTGCGAGAGTGACGGCTCGAGCAGGTACGAAAGTAGGTCTTAGTGATCCGGTGGTTCTGTATGGAAGGGCCATCGCTCAACGGATAAAAGGTACTCCGGGGATAACAGGCTGATACCGCCCAAGAGTTCATATCGACGGCGGTGTTTGGCACCTCGATGTCGGCTCATCACATCCTGGGGCTGAAGTAGGTCCCAAGGGTACGGCTGTTCGCCGTTTAAAGTGGTACGCGAGCTGGGTTTAGAACGTCGTGAGACAGTTCGGTCCCTATCTGCCGTGGGCGTTGGAAGATTGAAAGGGGCTGCTCCTAGTACGAGAGGACCGGAGTGGACGCACCACTGGTGTTCGGGTTGTCATGCCAATGGCATTGCCCGGTAGCTAAGTGCGGAAGAGATAACCGCTGAAAGCATCTAAGCGGGAAACTTGCCTTGAGATGAGTCTTCCCTGACTCTTTAAGGGTCCTAAAGGAACGTTTAAGACTAAGACGTTGATAGGTTGGGTGTGTAAGCGTAGCGATACGTTGAGCTAACCAATACTAATGAACCGTGAGGCTTAACCTGACAACACCGAAGGTGTTTTCGAGAAGAGAGATTGAGTTGATTTTCAAAGAAAGTGAGAAGCCGAAAGGTAGGCACACAGCTTGTTCAGGATTGAAGTTCTGGTTTAAGAGAAAACTTAGACGGGAATAAACAGAATTTGTCTGGCGGCAATAGCGCGGTGGTCCCACCTGACCCCATGCCGAACTCAGTAGTGAAACGCCGTAGCGCCGATGGTAGTGTGGGGTCTCCCCATGTGAGAGTAGGGAACTGCCAGACATCAATTTTTAAGGTTGTGTCAGTGCTGACTGACCGTACCATATTGCTGATATGGCTCAGTTGGTAGAGCACACCCTTGGTAAGGGTGAGGTCCCCAGTTCGAATCTGGGTATCAGCACCATGAATACTAAAATAGTTTAAAAGAATTTACCTAGCGGCAATAGCGCGGTGGTCCCACCTGACCCCATGCCGAACTCAGTAGTGAAACGCCGTAGCGCCGATGGTAGTGTGGGGTCTCCCCATGTGAGAGTAGGGAACTGCTAGGTTTTAAATATAAGAAGCCACCCAATGGGTGGCTTTTTGCTATCTAACGATCTGTACTTTCCAAAACTCTTCTCAATTTTTTACTTATCATATTATTTCCGCCTACATGCTATTCACTGTTAGGTCTGGCTGATAGACTTATAAAATCTTAGATCACTATTTGAAATGAAGGTAGTAATGAACCTGACCGCCGAACTCAAATCACTTAATAGCTTCGGTATTGATGCCAAAGCTATTAAGGTGAATATTGTACAAAGCGCTGATGCGCTGTACCAACAGTGGACAACAGCAAAAAATGGCAATCTTCCAGTACTGCTATTAGGCGGGGGAAGCAATGTGTTATTTACTGAAGACTTTGAAGGTGTGGTCATTGTAAACAGAATTAAAGGTATCGAAATTACTGAGTCTGCAGATGCTTGGCATGTACACGCATCCGCGGGGGAAAACTGGCATCAACTACTTGAAACATTGCTTCATAAAGGAATATATGGCGCAGAGAATTTAGCGCTGATCCCTGGATGCGTAGGTTCTGCACCGATACAAAATATTGGAGCTTATGGCTTAGAGCTAAAAGATATTTGTGAATATGTGGATATCCTCTGCTTAAATACAGGTCGAATCACTCGAATCCTTGCTGAAGAATGCGGTTTTGGATATCGAGACAGCATCTTTAAACATGAATATCAGAATTCACATGCGATTATCAGCGTTGGATTGATTTTTGCTAAGGAATGGTCACCAAAGCTAACATATGGTGATTTAGCTAAGCTCGATCCTAATACTGTAACGCCTTCTGATGTGTTTGATACGGTATGTGCGACTCGCAGAAGTAAATTACCGGATCCCGCTGTAACAGGTAATGCTGGTAGTTTCTTTAAAAATCCGGTCGTCTCTGGTGAACTCGCGGAGACAATCAAAGCTAGCTATCCTAATTGTCCTCAATACGCTCAGGCAGATGGAAATGTGAAATTAGCGGCAGGTTGGTTGATTGACCAATGTGGCTTAAAAGGTTATGAACTAGGTGGTGCTGCAGTTCATACACAGCAAGCTTTGGTATTGATCAATAGAGAGAATGCGACAGGAAAAGATATTGTGGAGCTCGCTAAGCATGTCAGCCACACAGTTGCACAGCATTTCGATATATTTTTGGAGCCTGAAGTTCGTTTTATAGGACGAAATGGAGAGGTCAATGCGATGGACTGTATACAATGAAAGAGATGAGTATTCCATTACAGGTTATCGATATTTTGGCGGATGGACAAATTCATTCAGGAGAACAACTGGGTGAACGCTTAGGAATGACGAGAGCGGCAATTAACAAACATATTAAAACATTGCGCTCATGGGGTCTCGATATTCAAACAGTGACTAGCAAAGGATATCAGCTTCCTTCGCAAATTAACCTACTGAGTAAAGAACGCATTGAACAGTATGTTACTGACTCTAATGTTATAGTTGAACCGGTTATCGATTCAACTAACCAATATATGTTGGATCGAATCCCTCATCTGCAATCTGGGGATACTTGCTTAGCTGAATACCAAAGTGCGGGAAGAGGTCGTCGCGGGCGCCAATGGATTTCGCCATTCGGATGTAACCTTTACCTTTCAACATATTGGAAGTTAGAGCAAGGTCCTGCTGCTGCGATTGGTTTGAGCTTAGTTGTTGGTATTGTGATTGCTGAAACCTTAAATAAATTATGTGGAAATAAAGTCAAAGTTAAATGGCCTAATGACCTCTACATGAATGATAAGAAGCTTGCTGGAATTCTGGTTGAACTAACCGGTAAAACTGGTGATGCAGCGCATATTATTATTGGTGTTGGTATCAATATTGGTATGAGTAAAAATATCATTAAAAAAGAAGAAACAATAAATCAAGCTTGGTCTGCATTAATTGATGAAATT
The DNA here is from genome assembly GCF_027595165.1 of Providencia sp. PROV188. Taxonomy (NCBI): domain Bacteria; kingdom Pseudomonadati; phylum Pseudomonadota; class Gammaproteobacteria; order Enterobacterales; family Morganellaceae; genus Providencia; species Providencia sp. PROV188. Next base: position 3,731,731 of record NZ_CP097291.1, on the reverse strand, counting down.
GAAAATATTGAGAGAAATGAGTTAGCTGGAAATATTATTAATTCATTAAAAGAATCATTATGTATATTTGAGAAACAAGGATTGGAACCATTTTTGTCTCGATGGTTTGAATTAGATAATTTTTTAGGACGCAAGGTTAAATTATTGATTGGTAATGATATTGTTGTAGGTGTTGAAAAGGGAATAAATGAGCAGGGCGCTCTGTTATTACAAAAAGAAAATGGAGACATTATCCCCTATATTGGCGGTGAAATATCATTAAGATCGAATGAAAATTAATTAAATTGGCCGGATAATACCGGCCTTATCAATTATTTTCTTAAGCGTACATTCCTAATAGAATGATTTTCACCCTTAGTCATAATTAAACTTGCCCGTTCTTTAGTCGGCAAAATATTCTCTTCAAGATTTAAACCATTAATCTCATCCCAAATTGAACTCGCTACATTGATAGCTTCTTCTTCACTGAGTTTAGAGTAATTATGGAAATATGAATCGGGATCAGAAAACGCACCTTGTCTAAATTTCAAAAAGCGTCCGATATACCATTGCTTCAGTAATTGAGGGTCAGCATCAACATAAATGGAAAAATCAACAAAATCAGAAACAAAGACATGGTGAGGATCTTGAGGGTAGTCCATATCACTTTGCAGGACGTTTAACCCTTCTAATATTAAAATATCAGGTTGGTCGATAACTTGTGTCTGATCAGGAACAATATCGTATGTTAAATGCGAATAAACAGGTGCTGCAACATTGCGCGCTCCTGACTTGATTTGAGAAACAAAGTTAACCAACTTCCGCATATCGTAAGATTGCGGAAAACCTTTTTTCTTCATTATATCTTTGTCGCGCAAGACTTGGTTTGGATATAAAAAGCCATCGGTAGTAATCAAATCAACTTTTCGATGTTCTGGCCAACGGGTTAGTAGCGCTTGTAGCAAACGAGCGGTAGTGCTTTTTCCTACAGCAACACTACCAGCGATACCAATGATATAGGGTACCTTTGCACCATTAGTCCCTAAAAATTGCTCTAACACCGCCTGACGGCGCAAATTGGAACTTATATAAAAGTTCAGCAGACGCGAAAGAGGAAGATAAATTTCGATGACATCATCCATGGAGAGCTCTTCATTAATACCTTTAAGTTCAAGAAGCTCACTTGATGATAATGTTAGAGGTACAGAATCACGCAAAGTGGCCCAATGCTCTCTATCGAACTCTAAATATGGTGTCGTCATAAAATTTTCTTTTTGTTTCATAAGCCAACATCTGCCTATTGTGTGCAGGTTGGACAGGCTGCAAAAGCATCTGTATCCATAAAATTTGGTAGCATCATAGCGAGTGAAGAGAAGTAGGCGTAGGTTTTTTTGTGTTTTATGTGAATTTTTTTTGACGTATGCAAAAAAAAGCAGGATTTTTGCTGAAAAACTAAACGATAAAAATAGGGGAAAAACTGTGATAGTGAATAAAAAAATTATATTTTACGAAACCAAACTCGATAACGGTGCTTTACTCCTAAGATTATAATCGATTATAGTTGATGGCTGCTGTTGATGTTTTAATCTCAAAATAGATAAAAAATCAACAAAATCGCAAAAAGTGAATAAAATATGAGCAAATGAACAAAAAATTAAATTTTTTTGTTGCAACCTGCGCTCACTCTCCCTAGAATGCGCAGCACTTGATGCCGGCATAGCTCAGTTGGTAGAGCAACTGACTTGTAATCAGTAGGTCCCGAGTTCGACTCTTGGTGCCGGCACCATTAAAAATTTGGATAGGTGGGATACCCAAGCGGCCAAAGGGAGCAGACTGTAAATCTGCCGTCACAGACTTCGAAGGTTCGAATCCTTCTCCCACCACCATCTCCAATAAGCTTCTATAAGCTTTGCGGAAAACAGTTTAACAGCTGATAACTCAGGTAGCCGAGTTCATTGCGGGCATCGTATAATGGCTATTACCTCAGCCTTCCAAGCTGATGATGCGGGTTCGATTCCCGCTGCCCGCTCCAAGATGTGCTGATATAGCTCAGTTGGTAGAGCACACCCTTGGTAAGGGTGAGGTCGGCAGTTCGAATCTGCCTATCAGCACCACTTCCCCGATGTTCTCAATTATCTCCTGTTTTGTCTCCTGTAAAGAAAGAATACAAGCGAATTTAATCCTTGCTTGGTTGATGTGGTTTAACCACCGATTCCGTGTCTTAGAGGGACAATCTAATGTCTAAAGAAAAATTTGAACGTTCAAAACCGCACGTTAACGTTGGTACAATCGGCCACGTTGACCATGGTAAAACTACCCTGACAGCAGCAATCACTACTGTTCTGGCGAAAACTTACGGCGGTAACGCTCGTGCATTCGACCAAATCGATAACGCACCAGAAGAAAAAGCGCGTGGTATCACCATTTCTACTTCTCACGTAGAATACGATACTCCAACTCGCCACTACGCACACGTAGACTGCCCAGGTCACGCCGACTATGTTAAAAACATGATCACTGGTGCTGCGCAGATGGACGGTGCAATTCTGGTTGTTGCTGCGACTGATGGCCCAATGCCACAAACTCGTGAGCACATCCTGTTAGGTCGCCAAGTAGGTGTTCCTTACATCATCGTTTTCCTGAACAAATGTGACATGGTAGACGACGAAGAACTGTTAGAATTAGTTGAAATGGAAGTTCGTGAACTTCTGTCTCAATACGATTTCCCAGGCGACGACACTCCAGTTGTTCGCGGTTCAGCACTGAAAGCGCTGGAAGGCAACCCAGAGTGGGAAGCGAAAATTGTTGAATTAGCAGGCTACCTGGATTCTTACATCCCAGAACCAGAGCGTGCAATTGACAAGCCATTCCTGCTGCCAATCGAAGACGTATTCTCAATCTCTGGTCGTGGTACAGTAGTAACAGGCCGTGTTGAGCGTGGTATCATCAAAGTTGGTGAAGAAGTTGAAATCGTTGGTATCCAAGCAACGGCTAAGACGACTTGTACTGGCGTTGAAATGTTCCGTAAACTGCTGGACGAAGGTCGTGCGGGTGAGAACGTTGGTGTTCTGCTGCGTGGTACTAAGCGTGAAGAAATTCAACGTGGTCAAGTACTGGCTAAACCAGGTTCAATCAAGCCACACACTCAATTCGAATCAGAAGTTTATATTCTGAGCAAAGATGAAGGTGGTCGTCATACTCCATTCTTCAAAGGCTACCGTCCACAGTTCTACTTCCGTACAACTGACGTAACCGGTACTATCGAACTGCCAGAAGGCGTAGAGATGGTAATGCCAGGCGACAACATCAACATGATCGTGACTCTGATTCACCCAATCGCGATGGATGATGGTTTACGTTTCGCAATCCGTGAAGGTGGTCGTACTGTAGGTGCGGGTGTTGTTGCAAAAATCATTGCATAATACCGCTCTTTCTGAATAAGAAAGAACCACAGAAAAAGGGACGTCTTAGGACGTCCTTTTTGTTTTTATATAGCTCATTAATTTGTTTTATTTTCAAATATTGCAATTAATGATAATTGAAATGCCAATCATTTTCATTTAAACTTGCTGTATGTAATTTGTGCAGGTAAATGATCATGTATGTATGCCTTTGTGAAGCAATCACTGATAAACAAATCAGGAACGTGGCGCGTAAATATCATGTCACCTCTTTGAAAGGGCTACGTCAGATTTTGCCAGTAGGGCGCGAATGCGGAAAATGTATCCGACAAACGCGCGAGATTCTGCAGGAAGAACTTCAGCATCTAGAAGAACAGTGTATTGAACACGTCGCATAACCCTTTCACATACCCCTTTATTGTTCAGTTAAAATTCGTCACGCAGATAACTGTGTAAATATTATTCTTATCATCAATTTCAGTACTACACTTATAGGACTGGAAGCGATGGAGGTAATATGAAAGGCGATAAAAAAATGATAGCCCACTTAAATAAATTACTGGGCAATGAACTTGTTGCAATTAATCAATATTTTCTACATGCCCGGATGTTTAAAAATTGGGGGCTAACTAAACTCAATGAAATGGAATATCACGAGTCGATTGATGAAATGAAACACGCGGATAAGTACATTGAGCGCATTTTATTTCTCGAAGGTATTCCGAATCTACAAGATCTAGGTAAGCTGAACATTGGTGAAGATGTCGAAGAGATGCTTGCTTCAGATTTGAAATTAGAACTCGATGGAGCCAAAAATTTAAAAGAAGCTATTAGCTATGCGGATTCAATCCATGATTATGTTAGCCGAGATTTAATGATAGAAATTCTTGCAGATGAAGAAAATCATATAGATTGGATTGAAACTCAGCTGGAATTGATCAAACGTTTAGGTATTCAAAACTATCTTCAAGCACAAGTTATTGAAGAATAGTTTTGTATGATTGGCGAAAACATAATTAGGCCCAGTAATGGGCCTTTTTTATATCTGCTAAATTTGCACATCAGAAAATTCGCACATATTTTCCCCGATTGCTTGCGTTTCGCGATAAATTACGTATAATGCGCGGGCTTACTGATGAGTAAGCCCTAAATTTTAGGACTGAAATCTCAGTATTGAGTCAACGATTTGTTGCTCATTTAGACAATACTCCCGATATGGGGGTTACATCAAGAACGATTACACTCCCCTATCAATCGAAATGGGTGCGAGGAGTAATCATTTACGTTTATAAAATAGTTGGAGCTCTGGTCTCATGCAGAACCAAAGAATCCGTATCCGCCTGAAAGCTTTTGATCATCGTTTAATCGATCAATCAACTGCGGAAATCGTAGAGACTGCTAAGCGCACTGGTGCGCAAGTACGTGGTCCTATCCCGCTGCCGACACGTAAAGAGCGTTTTACCGTTCTGATCTCTCCGCACGTTAACAAAGACGCGCGTGATCAGTACGAAATTCGCACTCACAAACGTCTGGTTGACATCGTTGAGCCAACCGAGAAGACCGTTGATGCTCTGATGCGTCTGGATCTGGCTGCCGGCGTTGACGTGCAGATCAGCCTGGGTTAATCAGGTCGTCGAACGATTGAGAGGTTGAAACAATGATTGGTTTAGTCGGTAAGAAAGTGGGAATGACTCGTATCTTCACTGAAGATGGCGTATCTATCCCTGTAACTGTTATCGAAATTGAAAATAACCGCGTTACTCAGGTTAAAACTGCAGAAACTGACGGTTACAATGCAATTCAGGTTACTACTGGTAGCAAAAAAGCTAACCGTGTAACTAAGCCTGAAGCAGGTCATTTCGCTAAAGCTGGCGTTGAAGCTGGCCGCATTCTGCGTGAATTCCGTACTGAAGAGGGTACTGAATTTAACGTAGGTCAAAGCATTAGCGTTGAAATTTTCGCTGACGTTAAAAAAGTCGACGTTACTGGTACATCTAAAGGTAAAGGTTTTGCCGGCACAGTTAAGCGCTGGAATTTCCGTACTCAAGATGCTACTCACGGTAACTCCTTGTCTCACCGTGTTCCGGGTTCTATCGGTCAGAACCAGACTCCGGGCAAAGTGTTTAAAGGCAAGAAAATGGCAGGCCAACTGGGTAATGAACGTGTAACTGTTCAAAGCTTAGATGTAGTACGTGTTGACGCTGAGCGCAACCTGCTGCTGGTCAAAGGTGCTGTTCCAGGAGCAACTGGCAGCAACCTGATCGTAAAACCGGCTGTCAAGGCTTAACGTCGAGGAGATAGGAATGGAATTGGTAATGAAAGACGCGCAAAGCGCGCTGACTGTTTCCGAAACTACCTTCGGGCGTGATTTCAATGAAGCGCTTGTTCACCAAGTAGTTGTTGCGTATGCAGCTGGTGCTCGTCAAGGTACTCGTGCTCAGAAAACTCGTGCTGAAGTTTCTGGTTCTGGTAAAAAACCATGGCGTCAAAAAGGCACAGGCCGTGCACGTTCTGGTTCAATCAAGAGCCCAATCTGGCGCTCTGGTGGTGTTAGCTTCGCAGCTAAACCACAGGACCACAGTCAAAAAGTTAATAAGAAGATGTACCGCGGTGCTCTGAAAAGCATCCTGTCTGAATTGGTACGTCAAGATCGTCTGATCGTTGTCGAGCAGTTCTCTGTAGAAGCGCCTAAAACTAAGCTGCTGGCACAGAAACTGAAAGATATGGCTCTGCAAGATGTTCTGATCATCACTGCTGAATTAGATGAAAATCTGTTCTTAGCAGCACGTAACCTGTACAAGGTTGACGTTCGTGATGCAGCAGGTATCGACCCAGTTAGCCTGATTGCTTTCGACAAAGTGGTTATGACTGCTGATGCTGTGAAGCAAGTTGAGGAGATGCTGGCATGATCCGTGAAGAACGTCTGCTACAAGTACTGCGCGCGCCGCACGTATCTGAAAAAGCTTCTACAGCGATGGAAAAAAGCAATACCATCGTTCTCAAAGTTGCAAAAGACGCAACTAAAGCAGAAATCAAAGCTGCTGTACAGAAACTGTTTGAAGTTGAAGTTGAAGGTGTTAACACTTTGCTGGTTAAAGGCAAAACTAAACGCCACGGTCAGCGTTCTGGTCGTCGTAGTGACTGGAAAAAAGCTTACGTTACGCTGAAAGAAGGCCAGAATCTGGACTTCGTTAGCGGCGCAGAGTAAGTCGGAGGAGTAAAGAACAATGGCAGTTGTTAAATGTAAACCTACGTCTCCGGGCCGTCGCCACGTTGTTAAAGTGGTTAACCCTGAGCTGCATAAGGGTAAGCCTTATGCTCCGCTGTTAGAAAAAAACAGCAAATCCGGTGGTCGTAACAACAATGGCCGTATCACTACCCGTCATATTGGTGGTGGCCATAAGCAGCATTATCGTTTAGTTGACTTCAAACGCAACAAAGACGGTATCCCTGCAGTTGTTGAACGTTTGGAATATGATCCAAACCGTTCTGCGAACATTGCACTGGTACTATATAAAGACGGTGAACGTCGTTATATTCTTGCACCAAAAGGCCTGAAAGCTGGTGACCAGATTCAATCTGGCGTTGATTCAGCTATCAAAGCTGGTAACGCACTGCCAATGCGCAACATCCCTGTTGGTTCTACAGTTCATAACATCGAACTGAAACCAGGTAAAGGTGGTCAGTTAGCGCGTTCAGCAGGTACTTACGCTCAAATCGTTGCTCGTGATGGTGCTTATGTCACCCTGCGTCTGCGTTCTGGTGAAATGCGTAAAGTTTTAGCTGATTGCCGTGCAACCTTAGGTGAAGTTGGTAACGCTGAGCATATGTTACGAGTTCTCGGTAAAGCTGGTGCTAGCCGCTGGCGTGGTATTCGTCCTACCGTTCGCGGTACTGCGATGAACCCAGTTGACCATCCACATGGTGGTGGTGAAGGCCGTAACTTTGGTAAACACCCAGTAACACCATGGGGCGTTCAGACCAAAGGTAAGAAAACTCGTAGTAACAAGCGTACTGATCAATTCATCGTACGTCATCGTTCTAAAAAATAATTAGAGGATAAGCCATGCCACGTTCTCTCAAGAAAGGTCCTTTTATTGACCTGCACTTGCTGAAGAAGGTAGAGAAAGCGGTGGAAAGCGGAGACAAGAAGCCTCTCAAGACTTGGTCCCGTCGTTCAACGATCTTTCCTAATATGATCGGATTGACCATCGCTGTCCATAATGGTCGTCAGCATGTTCCAGTATTCGTAACCGACGAAATGGTTGGTCACAAACTGGGTGAATTCGCACCGACTCGCACTTATCGCGGCCACGCGGCAGATAAGAAAGCTAAGAAACGTTAAGGATAGGAGGAAGAGATGGAAACTTTAGCTATGCATCGCCACGCTCGTTCTTCTGCCCAGAAGGTTCGCTTAGTAGCCGACCTGATTCGCGGTAAGAAAGTGTCGCAAGCTCTGGAAATTCTGACCTACACCAACAAGAAAGCTGCTGGTTTAGTGAAGAAAGTACTGGAATCTGCTATTGCTAACGCAGAGCAAAACGATGGCGCTGACATTGATGACCTGAAAGTTGCGAAAATTTTCGTAGACGAAGGTCCAACTATGAAACGCATCATGCCGCGTGCGAAAGGCCGTGCAGATCGTATTCTTAAGCGCACCAGCCACATTACTGTGGTTGTGTCCGATCGCTGAGACTCTGGAGACTAGCAATGGGTCAGAAAGTACATCCTAATGGTATTCGCCTGGGTATTGTCAAACCTTGGAACTCTACTTGGTATGCGAATACTAATGAATTCGCTGACAACCTAGACAGCGACTTTAAAGTACGCCAGTACTTGAATAAAGAATTGGCAAAAGCGTCAATTTCACGCATCGTAATCGAGCGTCCTGCTAAAAGCATCCGTGTGACTATTCACACTGCTCGCCCAGGTATCGTTATCGGTAAGAAAGGTGAAGACGTTGAAAAACTGCGTAAAACAGTAGCGGATATCGCTGGTGTTCCTGCGCAAATCAATATCGCCGAAGTTCGTAAACCAGAACTGGACGCTAAATTAGTTGCTGACAGCATCTCTTCACAGCTGGAACGTCGTGTTATGTTCCGTCGTGCTATGAAGCGTGCAGTACAGAACGCAATGCGTCTGGGCGCTAAAGGTATCAAAGTTGAAGTCAGTGGCCGTTTAGGCGGTGCTGAAATCGCTCGTACCGAGTGGTATCGTGAAGGCCGTGTGCCACTGCACACATTACGTGCTGACATCGATTACAACACTTCAGAAGCGCACACCACTTATGGTGTTCTCGGCGTTAAGGTATGGATCTTCAAAGGTGAGATTCTGGGTGGTATGGCTGCAGTTGAACAAGCTGAGAAACCAGCTGCTCAACCTAAAAAGCAGCAGCGTAAAGGCCGCAAGTAAGGAGCGTCGCTATGTTACAACCAAAGCGTACAAAATTCCGTAAGGTGCACAAAGGCCGCAACCGTGGTCTGGCGCAAGGTACGGATGTTAGCTTCGGCACTTTCGGTCTTAAAGCTGTTGGCCGTGGTCGTCTGACTGCACGTCAGATCGAAGCGGCACGTCGTGCTATGACCCGTGCTGTTAAGCGTCAAGGTAAAATCTGGATTCGTGTATTCCCAGACAAGCCAATCACTGAAAAGCCACTCGAAGTTCGTATGGGTAAAGGTAAAGGTAACGTAGAATATTGGGTTGCCTTAATTCAGCCTGGTAAAGTCCTGTATGAAATGGACGGTGTGCCTGAAGAGCTGGCTCGTGAAGCATTCTCTCTGGCAGCAGCGAAACTGCCTATCAAAACCACCTTTGTAACTAAGACGGTGATGTAATGAAAGCACAAGAGCTGCGCGAAAAAAGCGTAGAAGAGCTGAACGCTGAACTTTTAAACCTGTTACGTGAGCAATTTAACTTACGTATGCAGGCTGCGAGTGGTCAGCTGCAACAGTCTCATCTAATGAAACAAGTGCGTCGTGATATCGCACGCGTGAAGACTTTACTGACTGAGAAGGCAGGTGCGTAATGAACGATAAAATCCGTACTCTGCAAGGTCGTGTAGTTAGTGACAAAATGGAGAAATCTATTGTTGTTGCTATCGAGCGTATGGTGAAACACCCTCTGTATGGTAAATTCATCCGTCGTACGACTAAATTGCACGTACATGACGAGAACAATGAATGTGGAATTGGTGACGTGGTAGAAATCCGCGAAACTCGTCCACTGTCTAAGACTAAGTCTTGGGCCTTAGTTCGCGTTGTAGAAAAAGCTGTTCTGTAATAGAATAGATTTTTCGTGATGAATAAACGGCTCTTTTTGATCGAGCCGTTTATTTTTTCCTGTCCAACACGAAGATGTGGTGTTATAATGCCGCGCCCTCGTAGTATGGGTATATTTGAACGGCCTCTTCATAATGAGGTGGCTCAGTAGTAGTTGACATTTAGCGGAGCACTAAAATGATCCAAGAACAGACTATGCTGAACGTGGCCGACAACTCCGGTGCACGTCGCGTAATGTGTATCAAGGTTCTAGGTGGCTCGCACCGTCGCTATGCACATGTAGGCGACATCATTAAAATTACTGTTAAGGAAGCAATTCCACGCGGTAAAGTTAAAAAGGGTGATGTCCTGAAAGCGGTAGTGGTGCGCACCAAGAAGGGTGTACGTCGCCCTGACGGTTCTGTCATTCGCTTCGATGGTAATGCTTGTGTGTTATTAAACAATAACAGTGAGCAAGTAATCGGTACGCGTATTTTTGGGCCGGTAACTCGTGAACTTCGTAATGAGAAGTTTATGAAAATTATCTCTCTGGCACCTGAAGTACTCTAAGGAGCGAACTATGGCAGCGAAAATCCGTCGTGATGACGAAGTTATCGTGCTAACTGGGAAAGACAAAGGTAAGCGCGGTAAAGTAAAGCAGGTTATTTCTTCTAGTAAAGTTATCGTTGAAGGTATCAATCTGGTTAAAAAACATCAGAAGCCAGTTCCGGCTCTGAACCAACCAGGTGGCATCGTTGAAAAAGAAGCGGCTATTCAAGTTTCTAACGTTGCAATCTTTAACGCGGCAACTGGCAAGGCTGACCGTGTAGGCTTTAGATTCGAAGACGGCAAAAAAGTCCGTTTCTTCAAATCTAACAGTGAAACTATCAAGTAATTTTTGGAGTATACGATGGCGAAACTGCATGATTACTATAAAGACGAAGTAGTTAATAAACTCATGACTGAGTTTAACTACACTTCTGTCATGCAAGTCCCTCGGGTCGAGAAGATCACCCTGAATATGGGTGTTGGTGAAGCGATCGCTGATAAAAAACTGCTGGATAACGCAGCAGCTGACTTAACAGCAATCTCTGGTCAAAAACCATTGATCACCAAAGCACGCAAATCTGTTGCAGGCTTCAAAATCCGTCAGGGCTATCCAATCGGCTGTAAAGTAACTCTGCGTGGCGAACGCATGTGGGAGTTCCTTGAGCGTCTGATTTCTATTGCTGTACCACGTATTCGTGACTTCCGTGGCTTGTCCGCTAAGTCTTTCGATGGTCGCGGTAACTACAGCATGGGTGTACGTGAACAAATCATCTTCCCTGAAATCGATTACGATAAAGTGGATCGTGTACGTGGTTTAGATATTACTATCACCACTACTGCGAAATCTGATGATGAAGGTCGCGCACTGTTAGCAGCGTTCAACTTCCCGTTCCGCAAGTAAGGCAGGTTACTCATGGCTAAGAAATCTATGAAAGCGCGTGATGTTAAGCGTGCTAAATTAGCTGAGAAATTCTTCGCAAAACGCGTAGAACTGAAAGCTATCATCTCTGATGTTAAAGCATCTGATGAAGATCGCTGGGACGCTGTTCTCAAGCTGCAAACACTGCCACGTGATTCAAGTCCTTCTCGTCAGCGTAACCGCTGCCGTCAAACTGGGCGTCCGCATGGTTTCCTGCGGAAATTTGGTCTGAGCCGTATTAAAGTCCGTGAAGCCGCTATGCGCGGTGAAATCCCGGGCCTTAAAAAGGCTAGTTGGTAATTGTCACCATATTGAATCACGGGAGTAAAGACAGATGAGCATGCAAGATCCCATCGCGGATATGCTGACCCGTATCCGTAACGGTCAGGCCGCGAATAAAGTTGCGGTCACCATGCCTTCCTCCAAGCTGAAAGTGGCGATTGCCAAAGTGCTGAAGGAAGAAGGTTATATTGAAGATTTTAAAATTGAAGGCGACATCAAGCCAGAATTGGAACTGACTTTACGTTATTTCCAAGGTAAGGCTGTCGTAGAAAGCATCCAGCGTGTAAGCCGCCCAAGTCTGCGCATCTATAAGAAAAAAGATGAGCTGCCACAAGTTATGGCTGGCTTAGGTATCGCTGTTGTTTCTACCTCTAAAGGTGTCATGACTGATCGTGCAGCTCGCCAAGCTGGTCTTGGTGGCGAGATTCTCTGCTACGTAGCTTAATTCGGGAGGAAAGAATGTCTCGTGTGGCAAAAGCACCCGTCGTCATTCCTGCCGGCGTAGAGGTAAAACTCAACGGTCAGGTTATTTCGATCAAGGGTAAAAACGGCGAGCTTACTCGTACTATCCATAATGCAGTTGAAGTTAAACATGAAGATGGCCACTTAACTTTCGCTCCGCGCGAAGGTTTTGCTGATGCATGGGCACAAGCGGGTACTTCTCGCTCACTGCTGAATGCAATGGTTATCGGTGTTACCGAAGGCTTCACCAAAAAACTTCAACTGGTCGGTGTTGGTTACCGTGCAGCAATCAAAGGCAACGCAGTAAGCTTGTCTTTAGGTTTCTCGCATCCGGTTGAACACGCACTGCCAGCAGGCATTACTGCTGAATGTCCAACACAAACTGAAATCGTACTGAAAGGTGCGGATAAGCAAGTGATTGGTCAAGTTGCAGCAGAACTGCGTGCTTACCGTCGTCCTGAGCCTTATAAAGGCAAAGGTGTTCGTTACGCCGATGAAATCGTGCGTACTAAAGAGGCTAAGAAGAAGTAAGGTAACACTATGGATAAGAAAGCAGCTCGTATCCGTCGTGCGACCCGCGCACGCCGCAAGATCCAAGAGTTGGGTGCGACTCGCCTGGTGGTACATCGTACTCCACGCCATATTTATGCGCAGGTTATTGCACCTAACGGTTCTGAAACATTGGTTGCCGCTTCTACTACAGAAAAAGCTATCAATGAGCAAGTGAAATTCACTGGAAACAAAGATGCAGCAGCAGCAGTTGGTAAATTAATTGCTGAGCGTGCACTGGAAAAAGGCATCACTGTTGTTGCTTTTGACCGTTCTGGTTTCCAATATCATGGTAGAGTCCAGGCACTGGCAGATGCTGCCCGTGAAGCTGGCCTTCAGTTCTAAGGTAGAGGTGTAAGATGTCTCACATCGAAAAACAAGCTGGCGAACTGCAGGAAAAGCTGATCGCGGTAAACCGCGTAGCTAAAACCGTTAAAGGTGGCCGTATTTTCAGCTTTACCGCACTGACTGTAGTTGGTGATGGTAACGGTCGCGTTGGTTTTGGTTACGGCAAAGCGCGCGAAGTTCCGGCAGCAATCCAGAAAGCGATGGAAAAAGCCCGTCGCAGTATGAAAACCGTTGCTCTAAACAACGGCACATTATTCCACCCAGTGAAAGGTACACACACCGGTTCTCGCGTGTTTATGCAACCTGCTCACGAAGGTACCGGTATTATTGCCGGTGGTGCAATGCGTGCTGTTTTAGAGGTAGCTGGAGTTCGCAACGTACTGGCTAAAACCTATGGTTCCACTAACCCAATCAACGTGGTTCGTGCAACACTGGATGCTTTAGACAGCATGAAGTCTCCAGAAATGGTCGCAGCTAAGCGTGGAAAATCCGTCGAAGAAATTCTGGGGTAATCAGCCATGGCTAAGACTATTAAAATTACACAAGTTCGCAGTTCAATCGGTCGTCTGCCGAAACACAAGGCAACACTGGTCGGTTTAGGTCTGCGTCGCATTGGTCATACAGTAGAGCGCGAGGATACTCCTGCTGTTCGTGGTATGATCAACTTGGTTTCCTACATGGTTAAAGTTGAGGAGTAAGAGATGCGTTTAAATACTCTGTCTCCGGCTGAAGGTGCCAAGCACGCGCCTAAACGCGTAGGTCGTGGTATCGGTTCTGGTCTGGGTAAAACCGGCGGTCGTGGTCACAAAGGTCAGAAGTCTCGTTCTGGCGGTGGCGTACGTCGTGGTTTCGAAGGTGGCCAGATGCCTTTATACCGTCGTTTACCGAAATTCGGTTTCACTTCACGTAAAGCAATGATCACTGCGGAAATCCGTCTGTCTGATTTTGCTTCTGTTGAAGGCGATGTTATTGATCTGAACGCACTGAAAGCCGCGAACGTTATTGACATCCAGATTGAATACGCAAAAGTTATTCTGTCTGGCGAAGTGAATCGTGCAGTTACTGTACGTGGCCTTCGTGTTACTAAAGGTGCTCGCGCTGCAATCGAAGCTGCCGGCGGTAAAATTGAGGAATAAGTGACAGATGGCTAAACAACCAGGATTAGATTTCCAAAGTGCCAAAGGTGGAGCTGGCGAACTAAAACGCAGACTTTTGTTTGTTATTGGGGCGCTAATTGTTTTCCGAATTGGTTCTTTTATTCCAATCCCTGGTATTGATGCCACTGTGCTTGCCAAATTGCTCGAACAGCAACAAGGCACCATCATTGAAATGTTTAACATGTTCTCTGGTGGTGCTCTTAGCCGTGCTTCTATCTTTGCTCTGGGTATCATGCCGTATATTTCGGCATCGATCATTGTCCAGTTATTATCTGTGGTTAACCCACGATTAGCAGAGATCAAGAAGGAAGGAGAAGCAGGTCGTCGGAAGATAAGCCAATATACTCGCTGGGGTACTCTGGTATTAGCAATATTCCAATCTATTGGTATTGCAATGGGTCTACCGAATATGCCAGGGATGCAGGGATTAGTTCTTGATCCAGGCCTCCCATTCTACTTCACGGCAGTTGTTAGCTTAGTCACAGGAACTATGTTCCTTATGTGGTTAGGTGAGCAGATAACTGAAAGAGGTATCGGTAACGGTATTTCAATTATTATCTTCGCTGGTATCGTTGCGGGTCTCCCGCCGGCTATTGGCCATACCATCGAGCAAGCTCGGCAAGGCGATCTGCACTTCCTCCTGTTGCTGTTGGTTGCGGTATTAGTATTCGCGGTAACTTTCTTTGTAGTGTTTATGGAACGTGGTCAACGTCGTATCGTCGTAAACTACGCTAAACGCCAACAAGGACGCCGTGTCTACGCTGCACAAAGTACACATTTACCGTTAAAAGTGAATATGGCGGGTGTAATTCCTGCAATTTTTGCTTCCAGTATCATACTATTCCCGGGTACAATAGCGTCTTGGTTTGGTGATGGAACTGGCTGGGACTGGCTGACTACAGTATCTATGTACTTACAGCCTGGACAACCGTTATATGTGTTGCTTTATGCCTCTGCGATCATCTTCTTCTGTTTCTTCTATACTGCGTTGGTTTTCAACCCAAGAGAAACAGCAGATAACCTGAAGAAGTCCGGTGCATTTGTACCAGGAATTCGTCCGGGAGAGCAAACGGCCAAGTACATCGATAAGGTAATGACACGATTAACATTAATCGGTGCTCTTTATATTACCTTTATCTGCCTAATCCCGGAGTTCATGCGTGACGCAATGAAAGTACCTTTTTACTTTGGTGGTACTTCCCTCTTAATCGTGGTTGTCGTTATCATGGACTTTATGGCTCAAGTGCAAACTCTGATGATGTCAAGTCAGTATGAGTCTGCATTGAAGAAAGCAAATCTAAAAGGTAAATAATCACGCGAGTGATTATGGTTTGCTTAGAAGTTACGGAGAGTAAAAATGAAAGTTCGTGCTTCCGTCAAGAAATTATGCCGTAACTGCAAAATTATCCGTCGCAATGGTAGCGTTCGTGTGATTTGCAGTGTTGAGCCAAGACATAAACAACGTCAAGGCTAAGAAAAAGCATTTTTTTCTTGCAAAGTTGGGTTGAGCTGGCTAAATTAGCCAGCCAATCTTTTTTATCTAAGATACATTATTGTTTGAGTATCCTGAAAACGGGCTTTTCAGCACAGTAATGTATATTTTAACTTAGGAGTGCATAGTGGCCCGTATAGCAGGCATTAACATTCCTGATCATAAACATACCGTAATCGCTTTAACATCGATTTTCGGCATCGGCAAAACTCGTTCACAGGCTATCTGTGAAGCAACTGGTATTGCTGAAAATGTTAAGATCAGTGAGCTGTCTGAAGAACAAATCGACAAGCTGCGTGACGAAGTTGCTAAATACGTTGTAGAAGGTGACTTACGCCGTGAAATTACCCTGAGCATCAAGCGTCTGATGGACCTTGGATGTTACCGTGGTTTACGTCATCGTCGTGGTCTTCCTGTGCGCGGACAGCGTACTAAGACTAACGCTCGTACCCGCAAGGGTCCGCGTAAGCCGATCAAGAAATAAGTCGGGGTATTGAATAATGGCAAAGGCACCAGTTCGTGCACGTAAGCGTGTAAGAAAACAAGTCTCAGACGGTGTGGCTCATATCCATGCTTCTTTCAACAACACAATCGTTACCATTACTGACCGTCAGGGTAACGCATTAGGTTGGGCAACTGCCGGTGGTTCCGGTTTCCGTGGTTCTCGCAAATCCACTCCGTTCGCAGCTCAAGTTGCGGCAGAGCGTTGCGCAGAAGCTGTGAAAGAATACGGAATCAAAAACCTGGAAGTTATGGTTAAGGGACCGGGTCCGGGTCGCGAATCAACAATTCGTGCTCTGAACGCCGCTGGTTTCCGCATCACTAATATTACTGATGTGACTCCTATCCCTCATAACGGTTGTCGCCCACCGAAAAAACGTCGCGTTTAATACGTTTCGTTTTTTTTAGGACTGTTGGAGAAAGAAAATGGCTAGATATTTGGGTCCTAAGCTCAAGCTGAGCCGTCGCGAAGGAACAGACCTCTTCCTGAAGTCTGGTGTTCGCGCGATTGACACCAAGTGTAAATTAGAACAGGCACCTGGCCAGCACGGTGCGCGTAAACCGCGTCTGTCTGACTATGGTGTTCAGTTACGTGAAAAACAAAAAGTTCGTCGTATTTACGGTGTTCTGGAACGTCAATTCCGTAACTATTATAAAGAAGCAACTCGCCTGAAAGGCAACACAGGTGAAAACCTGCTGACCCTGCTGGAAGGTCGTTTAGATAACGTCGTTTATCGTATGGGCTTTGGCGCAACTCGCGCAGAAGCACGTCAAATGGTTAGCCACAAAGCTATCATGGTAAATGGTCGTGTAGTTAATATCGCTTCTTATCAGGTTTCCCCGAATGACGTTATCAGCGTTCGTGAGAAAGCTAAAAAACAGTCTCGTATCAAGGCTGCTTTAGAGCTGGCTGAACAGCGTGAGAAGCCAACTTGGCTGGAAGTTGATGCTGCTAAAATGGAAGGTGTGTTCAAGCGTATTCCTGAACGTACTGACTTGTCTGCGGACATTAACGAACACCTGATCGTCGAGCTTTACTCCAAGTAAAGCTTAGCACCAAAGAGAGGACACAATGCAGGGTTCTGTGACAGAGTTTCTAAAACCGCGCCTGGTAGATATCGAGCAAGTGAGTTCGACGCACGCTAAGGTGACCCTTGAGCCTTTAGAGCGCGGCTTTGGCCACACTCTAGGTAACGCACTGCGCCGTATTCTGCTTTCGTCTATGCCGGGTTGTGCGGTGACAGAGGTTGAGATTGATGGTGTACTGCATGAGTACAGCACCAAAGAAGGTGTACAGGAAGATATCCTGGAGATTCTCCTCAACCTGAAAGGGCTGGCGGTAAAAGTTCAGGGGAAAGATGAAGTTATTTTAACCTTGAATAAATCTGGCATTGGCCCTGTGACTGCAGCCGACATCATCCATGATGGTGATGTCGAAATCGTCAAGCCACAGCATGTGATCTGCCACCTCACTGACGAAAGCGCATCTGTAAATATGCGTATTAAAGTTCAGCGTGGTCGTGGTTATGTGCCGGCTTCTGCCCGAGTTCATTCGGAAGAAGATGAGCGCCCAATCGGTCGTCTGTTAGTCGATGCTTGCTATAGCCCTGTAGAGCGTATTGCCTACAATGTTGAAGCAGCTCGTGTTGAGCAGCGTACTGACTTGGATAAGTTAGTAATCGAAATGGAAACTAATGGTACAATCGATCCTGAAGAGGCGATTCGCCGTGCAGCTACCATCCTGGCTGAACAACTTGAAGCTTTTGTTGACCTACGTGATGTACGTCAGCCAGAAGTTAAAGAAGAGAAACCAGAATTCGATCCTATCTTACTGCGCCCAGTTGACGATCTGGAATTGACTGTCCGCTCTGCTAACTGCCTCAAAGCAGAAGCTATCCACTACATCGGTGATCTGGTACAGCGTACAGAAGTTGAGTTGCTCAAAACTCCGAACCTCGGTAAGAAATCTCTTACTGAAATTAAGGACGTCTTGGCATCTCGTGGTCTTTCTCTGGGCATGCGCTTAGAAAATTGGCCACCAGCAAGTATTGCTGATGATTAGGATCACAGGTTAAGGTTTTACTGAGAAGGATAAGGTCATGCGCCATCGTAAGAGTGGTCGTCAATTGAACCGCAACAGCAGCCACCGCCAAGCTATGTTCCGTAACATGGCAGGTTCTTTAGTTCGTCATGAAATCATCAAGACGACTCTGCCTAAAGCGAAAGAACTGCGTCGCGTCGTTGAGCCGCTGATTACTCTTGCCAAGACCGACAGCGTAGCTAATCGTCGTCTGGCATTCGCACGTACTCGTGATAACGAGATCGTTGCAAAACTATTTAATGAACTGGGACCTCGTTTCGCAGCTCGCGCAGGTGGTTACACTCGTATTCTTAAGTGTGGCTTCCGCGCAGGTGACAACGCTCCGATGGCTTACATCGAGCTTGTTGACCGTGCTGTTGAGTCTCAAGAAGCAGCTGCAGAGTAATCTGTAATTGCTTTCAAGAAAACCGGGTGTATTGCCCGGTTTTTTTGTACCTGCTATTCTAACCCTCCAAATTAATTCTTTTCCATCCTTGAATTTTTATTTTCTATCCATACTTATAGGCATAAGCAAATGAGCATGTATAAGATAGGTCAAATAGCTAAGTTGGCAGATGTTACACCAGATACGATCCGTTTTTATGAAAAACAGGGGTTGATGGGGCACAAAACGAGAACGGAAGGTGGCTACCGGTTGTTTACGGAGCAAGATTTACAGCGCCTACGTTTTATCCGTTATGCTAAGCAGCTAGGATTTACACTTGAAGCGATTACTGAGTTATTATCAATTCGTGTTGACCCCGAACATCACACTTGTCAGGAATCAAAAAATATTGTTGATATTAGACTGATTGAAGTAGAAAAAAAGATCCAAGAGCTGATCATCATGAGAGACTCATTGAAAACCTTGAGTTCAGCATGCTGTGGTGATGAGCATGCATCAACATACTGCTCTATCATGGAGATTTTGGAAAAAGGCGCATCAAAAATTTATTAATTTAAAACTGATTATGAAGGTAGATTATGAATAAGTATCAGCATAAGCGTGGTGAGATTAAAGATAATGCCATTGAGGCACTGTTGCATGACCCTCTATTTCGTCAGAGAGTTGAGAAAAATAAGAAAGGCAAAGGAAGCTATACAAGAAAAGGAAAAACCAATAAGGCAGATAACTGGGAGGCCAGTGGTAATCGGTTAATAAACTTATTACCACTGACCTTTTAGTTATTTTTTATTCTGTTCTTTCAGTAAGTCACGAATTTCAGACAGTAAAACTTCTTCTGTAGATGGTGCAGCAGGCTCTGCTGGTGCAGCTTCTTCTTTTTCACGACGAACTTTGTTCATTACTTTGATCGCCATAAAAATAGCAAATGCGACAATAACAAAATCAAAAACAGTTTGGATAAACATCCCATAATTCATTACGACGGCAGGTACACTTCCTTCCGCTTCTCGAAGTACAAGGCTGAATTGTTTAAAATCTACACCACCAATGATTAGTCCAAGTGGGGGCATGATCACATCGGCGACTAGCGAAGAAACAATTTTACCAAATGCGGCACCAATAATAATACCGACTGCCATATCCACAACGTTGCCCTTCATGGCAAATTCGCGGAACTCTTTTAAAAAACTCATGTACGACCCCTTCCCTTTATTTATTAACTAAATGACTAAACGTGTGGAACCACGTATCAAAATTATAGTATCTAGAATTATTAACCTGCAAACCTTTACTATTTATTTTAGATAATTATAAAAAGAACGGACTTGGTTGGAACAGCTTTTCCACATCCGGCACATATTTTTTATCGGTAATAAACATAATGACATGGTCACCTTGCTCAATAATATGGTAATCGCTAGCAATGATGACTTCTTCCTCTCTTACGATGGCTCCAATAATTGTGCCTGGAGGGAGTTTAATTTCTGATATTTTTTTACCAACCACTTTTGATGTGTTCTCATCACCGTGGGCAATCGCTTCAATGGCCTCTGCGACTCCTCGGCGTAACGATGAGACACTGACAATATCCGCTTTTCTGACGTGACCAAGTAAAGCTGAAATAGTCGCTTGCTGTGGAGATACTGCAATATCAATAACACCACCTTGAACTAATTCAACATAGGCAGACCGTTGAATTAATACCATGGCTTTTTTGGCCCCCATTTTTTTTGCAAGCATAGCGGACATGATATTTGCTTCATCATCATTGGTAAGTGCAATAAACACATCCATTTGTTCAATGTGTTCTTCAGTCAGTAACTCTTGATCTGAGGCATCACCATAAAAAACAATCGTATCATGGAGCAACTCAGCGAGTTCAGTTGCTCTTTCCTGATTACGTTCAATCAGTTTAACGCTATAGTCTTTTTCCAATCGCTTAGCTAAACCAGCACCTACGTTACCACCACCCACAATCATTAAACGCTTGTATGGTTTTTCTAATCGCTGAAGCTCACTCATTACTGCTCTTATATGTTGAGTGGAGGCAACGAAGAAAACTTCATCACCTGCTTCAATAATAGTTGAACCTTGAGGACGAATCGGTCTATCTTGACGGAATATGGCGACAACCCGAGTATCAATATGTGGCATGTGCTCACGTAAGCTAGATAATGCATTGCCTACCAGAGAGCCCCCATAGTAGGCTTTTACCGCCACAATACTCACTTTACCTTCAGCGAAATTAACGACCTGTAAAGCCCCCGGATATTGGATAAGTTTATAGATATATTCAATAACCAGCTGTTCTGGTGATATCAGATAATCAATAGGGATTTGCTCTGCCAAAAAAAGCTTGTCCGCTTCGCGGATATATTCGGTTGCACGAATACGCGCGATTTTATTCGGTGTATTAAATAGGCTATAAGCAATTTGGCAAGCAACCATATTGGTTTCATCCGAGTTAGTCACTGCAACTAACATATCCGCATCTTCAGCTCCAGCATCTCTAAGAACTCGGGGATGAGATCCATGCCCATTAACTACGCGCAGATCAAACTGATCTTGTAGCTGGCGCAAGCGATCGGCATTGGTATCAACAACGGTAATATCGTTATTTTCATCCACTAAGTTTTCAGCGAGTGTCCCACCGACTTGCCCTGCACCTAGAATAATGATCTTCATAGCATCTTCCTATCTCAGAGTCTTTGTTAAATATTACTGTACGTGCTTGAGTAAGCGGGCGTAAAAGAAACCATCGCCCCCAGTTGCGCTTGGTAATATTTGTAAGCCTAATTCTGTACCATCATTCATACTTGCATCAGTATGTTTAGAGAGGAAATGCTGAATCTGCTGGCTATTTTCTTCAGGCATGATGGAGCATGTGGCATACACTAATGTGCCGCCAGGTTTTAAGTATGGCCATACAGCCTCTAAGATTTGAGCCTGTAGCTGAGATAGCTCTTGAATATCTGAATCGCGCCTTAGCCATTTAATATCAGGGTGGCGCCTAATAACTCCCGTTGCAGAACACGGAGCATCCAGCAAAATACGATCAAATTGTTGATCTTTCGCCCACTCTTCAGGTTTCGTACCATCCCCTTGAATAACAATAGCTTGTTGCTTCAATCTTTGCAGATTTTCTTTCACTCGCTTGAGCCGTGATTCATCAATGTCTACAGCAAGAACATGGGCTTTAGGAGCTAGTTCTAAAATATGTGTTGTTTTTCCGCCCGGAGCGGCACATAAGTCGAGAATATTCTCGCCATTAACTGGAGAGAGTAATTCAGCACAGCCTTGCGCAGAAACATCTTGCACTGTAGACCAGCCATCTTCAAAACCAGGTAAACCAGTAACGGGAGCCGCTTCTTCTAAGCGAATTGCACTTGGATGGGATGGGTGCAAGTGTGCTGTAATTTCCGCTTGTTCGAGTAACTCTAAATATTGCGCGGCAGTATGATGTTGAGAATTAACTCTCAACCACATTGGCGGACGTTGATTATTGGCATCAACGATATTTTCCCAGTTATCAGGGTAGGCAGTTTGAATGCGTTTTAATAACCAACTAGGATGTAAATATTGGCTATTGTTATTTGTATTGCGCTCTTCTAACTGAACTTGCTGACGCTGAAAAGATCGTAGTACTCCATTTATTAGACCTTTCAATTGTGGGCGCTTTAATGCAACAGCACCATCCACGGTTTCTGCTAAAGCTGCATGTGCAGGGATGCGTGTATAGAGCAATTGATAGATCCCAACCATGATGAGGTAATGTAAAGTTCTTTGCTTACCTGTTAGCGGTTTTTCCATAAGCTGGCTAATAAACCATTCGAGCTTTGGTAGATAACGTAAAACACCGAAGCAAATTTCTTGCAGTAGTGCTTTATCTTTATCATTAATATTACGTTGAAGATCAGGTAAAACGGTACTTAACGATTGTCCGTTATCTAAAACCTGACTAATGGCGGTCGCAGCGATACTACGCAAATTATATTTGTTTTTCATAATTGAAAGAGAGTCTATTAGTTATTTAAGTAGCATTACCGGATTCTGCTCTTTCAGGTAATGCTACCAATATATTAGTCTAGCAATTGCTCAGGTATGAACCATTCGCGGCGGGAGTTAAGGATATCTTGCGCACTCATCGCTTTTTTACCAGGTGGCTGTAGCTGAGTAATATTTAATACCCCATTGCCAGTTGCAACACTGATACCTTTTTTATCGGCACTGATAATAGTACCTGGGCGCAGATTATGTGCTTGAGCGATGACTTCCGCTTGCCATACTTTGATTAATTGCTCTTGCACCATGAAATAACTCATTGGCCAAGGGTTAAAGGCACGAATACACCGTTCAATGTGTTCAGCAGGTAGTTGCCAATCAATTCGCGCTTCATCTTTAGATAATTTTTCAGCGTAATTGGCGAGTGAATCATCTTGTTTTTCTGGGGAACAATGGCCCGAAGAGAGTAAATCTACTGTATGAATGAGCGCTTTAGGCCCTGTCATCGCCAGCTTTTCATATAAAGTCGCACTCGTATCTTCAGCCGTAATCGGGCAAGTGGCTTTATATAACATATCTCCAGTATCAAGACCGGCATCCATCTGCATGATCGTGACACCAGTTTCATTGTCACCTGCCCAAATGGATCGTTGAATCGGAGCTGCGCCTCTCCAGCGTGGTAACAATGAACCATGAACATTCAAACAGCCTAAACGGGGAATATCCAAAACGGCTTGTGGCAGGATCAAACCATAAGCAACGACAATCATCAGATCAGCATTTTGATCTTTGATCCATTGTTGATTGTCTGGATCACGTAAAGTAACGGGCTGGAAAACAGGTATTCCATGTTCTTCCGCAAGGATTTTCACTGGGCTAGGTGTTAGCTTTTTGCCTCTGCCTGCAGGTTTATCGTGACGAGTTAATACACCAACAACGTTATGATTGGTTTCTAACAATGCAGCCAAATGTTTAGCTGCGAAATCAGGCGTACCTGCAAAAATAATTCTTAATGGTTCTGACACGATCCTTTCCCATTTATAGTAATAAAGACTAACTTATTATCAAATCAACGATTTTTAGCTTCTTTAGCTCTCAGTCTATCAAGTTTTTCTACTTTTTGGCGGATACGTTGGCGCTTCAACGGTGATAAGTAATCAACGAATAGTTTTCCAACTAAATGGTCCATTTCATGTTGAATACAGATAGCCAGTAGACCATCAGCTTCCAGTTCAAATGATGTACCGTTATAATCAAGAGCACGAACTTTCACTTTCTCCGCCCTTGGTACAAATCCTAGCTGTTCAGGGATTGATAGGCAGCCTTCTTCTATACCTGTTTCACCTTCTTTATTAAGAAGCTCAGGATTGATAAGTACAAGGCGCTCATTACGTGATTCAGAAACGTCAATAACAATGATGCGCTGGTGGATATCCACTTGCGTTGCTGCGAGCCCAATGCCTTCCTCGTCATACATCGTATCGAACATATCATCAATAATACGCTGGATAGATGCATCAACTTTTTCAACTGGTTTTGCAACGGTGCGAAGGCGCTCGTCTGGATAATGTAACACGTTTAAGACTGACATAAATTTTTCGAGTAGTTTCCAAAATTTGAAAGGTAATTACCGTCTATTCTAGACATTTATCAGTCATATTGACAGTATTGGTTATGATTTGTTCGTTTCCAAATGTGCTAACTTACTGTCAGGAAGACAAAATGAATGAACAGGAAATATGGCTAAGGCTTTCGCAAGTTAGCCGAGTTGGGATAAAAACAGCACCAAAGATAGTATCTCAATTAAAACAAATAGATAAAGTAAGTCATACAGTATTAAAAGCCTGTGGGCTGAATGAAATGCAACGATTGCAATTCCTAAATGTCCCTTTAAAGCGCATTGATTCAACTTTGAAATGGTTGGAAGTCAAAGAAAATCAATTAATTACATTTTTGGATGCACAATATCCTTTTTTATTAAAGCAGATATATAACCCTCCTTTATTACTGTTTGTGTCGGGACGAAGTGAATTATTATCTGAAAAGCAAATTGCCATCATAGGAAGCCGGCAAGTTACTGCATATGGTAAAAAATGGACGGAAGCTTTTGTTCGAAAATTTATAAATTACAAATTGACGATCACCAGTGGTTTGGCTCTCGGTATTGATGGTATCAGTCATAGAACTGCAATAGAAAACCAAGGAAAGACAGTCGCAGTATTAGGAAGTGGACTTTCCCATATTTATCCAAAACAACACTTTGATCTAGCAGAACGAATTAGGTCTGAAGGGGTATTAGTTTCAGAGTATTTTCCTGATACTCCTCCATTAGCAAAACAGTTTCCTCGAAGGAACCGTATCATTAGTGGGTTAAGCAAAGTGGTATTGGTTATCGAAGCGGGTATGAAAAGTGGATCATTGATTACAGCCCGATATGCAATTGAACAAAATCGAGATCTATTTACACTACCGGCACCATTAGGTAACTCAGCATTTAGTGGTAATCATTGGTTGATACAGCAAGGGGCATACCTGCTGGTAGAACCCGAGGACATATTATTACATCTAGAATGCTCACCAAATTGGATACAACCAGAATTGGAGATTGAAACCTCTGTGCAGCCAGAGTTAAATCTGACAGAAAGTCGGATTTTAGGTATGGTAGGGTACCAACCGATCCCTGCAGATATCATAGCGACTGAATTACAGTTACCTATCACGCAAGTAATTTCAGCCTTAACTGAACTGGAGATAGGTGGTGCAGTTATATCTGTGGCTGGTGGATATCTCAGAGTAAACTAGTCGTTGAAGAAAAGAGTGGATTAAACAAAAACATGTCGAAGCAATTGCCTTTTGATACAGATAAAAATGAATACTGTCCTGAATGTAACTCTTTGCTGGTTATTCGAAACGGAGCTCATGGGCCTTTTTTAGCGTGCTCTGGTTACCCTCAATGTCATTATATTAAGCCATTAAGAGCTGTTGCTGAGACTCACATTGTCAAAGTATTGGAAGGTCAAAGCTGTCCTAAATGCGGATATGATTTGGTGTTAAAACAAGGGCGTTTTGGGATGTTTATTGGCTGTAGCCACTATCCTGAATGCGAACATACAGAGCTCATCGATAAACCGGATGAAACCAAGGTTCCTTGTCCTCAATGCCAAACAGGTAATTTACTACAAAGAAAATCCCGTTTTGGTAAAACTTTTTATGCTTGCGATAACTATCCTAACTGTCAGTTTATCCTGAATAATAAGCCTGTAGTGGGAAAATGTCAGTCTTGTGAATACCCATTACTTATGGAAAAAAAGGTTGGACAGGGAGTAAGATTGTTCTGTGCCAGCAAACGCTGCGGTCAGTTACAAGAAGAACTATGAGTTAAAACTATGCAAAATCAATCTACACCTGCAATTAAAAATATTATTGAAGCATTGAAACAACAACAAGTTATCGCTTATCCAACAGAAGCCGTTTTTGGCTTAGGATGTGACCCTGATAGTGAAGTTGCGGTAAATAAATTACTTGAATTGAAGCTGCGCCCTTGGGAAAAAGGGTTAATTTTGATTGCTGATAATTATGAACAGCTCAAAAATTATGTCGATGACAGCCAGCTAAACGAACAGCAGCGCCAAGCAATGTTTGCTACATGGCCGGGACCTGTCACCTGGGTGATCCCTGCAAAGAAAACGACACCAAAATGGTTGACGGGGCAATTTGACACTTTAGCTGTTCGTGTGACAAACCATGAATTAGTGAAAGCGCTTTGCAGGGAATATGGCAAGCCAATCGTATCAACGAGTGCAAATTTGAGTGGATTGGAACCATGTCGAACTACAGAAGAAGTAATCGTGCAGTTTAAAGACACAATCCCTGTTCTTGATGGTGTTGTTGGTGGAAGATTAAATCCATCAGAAATTCGTGATGCTATGACTGGGCAATTATATCGTAAAGGATAATGATTAATGGGAATGTTTGCAGTTTTTGGTAACCCGATTCAACACAGTAAATCACCTTCAATACATCAAATGTTTGCTAAGCAGACAGGCATTGATCTTGAATACCAGAAAATACTTGCTCCCGTAGAAGATTTCGAAGTCTATTTATCAGATTTTTTCGAAAAAGGCGGGCAGGGTGCAAACATTACATTGCCGTTTAAAGAAAGGGCTTTTCAATTCGTATCAGAGTTGACAGAAAGAGCTCAAATCTGTGGTGCCGTCAATACGATTAGAAAACTCGATAATCATCGCTTGTTGGGTGACAATACTGATGGTGTGGGATTGTTGCTTGATCTACAGCGTCTTGGGTTTGTGTCGCCTTCAAGCAAAATATTGGTTATTGGAGCTGGTGGCGCAACTCGTGGTGCTCTATTACCTCTACTTGAGTACGGCTGCGATATTACATTGACTAACCGAACCTTTATAAAAGCAGAATCTTTATCTCACCATTTTTCGGCTCTTGGGAAAATACAGAGTAGACCAATGGCACAGCTCATTTCAGCAGAATTTGATCTAATCATAAATGGTACTTCTTCTGGGGTGACTGGCGAGATCCCTAAAATCAGCCCTGAATTATTTTCTCAACAAACCGCATGCTATGACATGTTTTATCAACGAGGTTTAACACCTTTTTTGTTATTTGCTAAGCAACACCAAGTGAATAAGCTAGCTGATGGCTTAGGTATGCTGGTTGGGCAAGCTGCATTTGCCTTTAAACTTTGGCATGGGGTGGTACCAGAGATTGAGCCAGTATTAAAAGAGTTAAAAAAGGAACTTGAATAATGAATCAGGCGATTCAATTTCCAGATAGGGAAGTATGGGACTCGGCTATTAATAAGGTACGGTTCCCTGTTTTAGTCAATGGACTACTGTCAGAGTGCGTTATTTCACAAACCTTACTTATTAAACGATATGGTCAGAATGAAACACCATTGGCGCTTTTTCAACATTATCGTTGGGATATAGAAGAAGAGTTCGAGACCTTGATTGAACAAGGACTCGATAATGAGAATGGCTTCTATGAATTGCTGGACGATAAATAGTTATTTTTCCACTCAACATAATTATTAGCCGAATAACGTAAATGGCCAAGTTCAGCTTCGGTGAGCTTTCGTATTGCCTTGGCTGGGCTTCCCATATATAAGTAACCAGACTCCAATCTTTTTCCCTGAGTGACGAGGCTGTTAGCGCCGATCACAACATCATCTTCAATAATAGCTCCATCAATCACAATAGATCCCATGCCGACAAGAACACGATTACCTATCGTGCATCCGTGCAGCATGACTTTATGTCCAACAGTGACATCTTCTCCAATAATTAATGGATTTCCATCAGGATTGCTGGCGGATTTATGGGTGACATGTAGCACTGAGCCATCCTGAATATTTGTCCGTGCACCTATAGAGATATAATTTACATCACCACGTAGTACGGATAGTGGCCAGATGCTTACATCTTCGGCTAAGCGAACATCTCCAATGACGACAGAAGATGGGTCAATAAAAACATTTGCAGCGACAGAAGGGAAGGTTTCTAAATAATGTCTTAAAGATGTATTCATATTCGTAGCCATAAAACGTAGATGGATATAAAGGTAACTATAAGGAAGCTCTTAATTAAGAATCAAATAATTAAGAGAGGACAATATGAATAGAATTATACGGCAAAATAGCTGTTTTTATAATCATAGCGATAGTAAAAAAAGCATAATGATGAAATTATCTGCAAACGGTATTTTTTTTTAAAAAAAAAGGTTGTGTAATTTTTCGAGCTCCCTATAATGCGCATCCGTTGTCACGACAAACCGGCTCGAAGAAAACCTCGAAGCCCCGTGATAACAGAGGTGAAGAAAGAAAATAGTTGAAAATAATCGCTTGACTTTCTAAATAAAAAACGTAGTATACGACACCTCGCGACAACGACCTAAAGTCGATAATCAAAAGATTAAGTCGCACCGCTCTTTAACAATTTATCAGACAATCTGTGTGGGCACTCACAGGACACTATCAAAAAAATATTTGATTTTAAGTCTTGAAGAGTGACTAACACGTTAATTCATATATATGAACTAATAGGTAATTTGGTTTCTTCGGAAATCAAACGACAGTAACATTCTTTGAGCATCAAGCTTTTTAATTGAAGAGTTTGATCATGGCTCAGATTGAACGCTGGCGGCAGGCCTAACACATGCAAGTCGAGCGGTAACAGGGGAAGCTTGCTTCTCGCTGACGAGCGGCGGACGGGTGAGTAATGTATGGGGATCTGCCCGATAGAGGGGGATAACTACTGGAAACGGTAGCTAATACCGCATAATCTCTTAGGAGCAAAGCAGGGGAACTTCGGTCCTTGCGCTATCGGATGAACCCATATGGGATTAGCTAGTTGGTGAGGTAATGGCTCACCAAGGCGACGATCCCTAGCTGGTCTGAGAGGATGATCAGCCACACTGGGACTGAGACACGGCCCAGACTCCTACGGGAGGCAGCAGTGGGGAATATTGCACAATGGGCGCAAGCCTGATGCAGCCATGCCGCGTGTATGAAGAAGGCCTTAGGGTTGTAAAGTACTTTCAGTTGGGAGGAAGGCGTTGATGCTAATATCATCAACGATTGACGTTACCAACAGAAGAAGCACCGGCTAACTCCGTGCCAGCAGCCGCGGTAATACGGAGGGTGCAAGCGTTAATCGGAATTACTGGGCGTAAAGCGCACGCAGGCGGTTGATTAAGTTAGATGTGAAATCCCCGGGCTTAACCTGGGAATGGCATCTAAGACTGGTCAGCTAGAGTCTTGTAGAGGGGGGTAGAATTCCATGTGTAGCGGTGAAATGCGTAGAGATGTGGAGGAATACCGGTGGCGAAGGCGGCCCCCTGGACAAAGACTGACGCTCAGGTGCGAAAGCGTGGGGAGCAAACAGGATTAGATACCCTGGTAGTCCACGCTGTAAACGATGTCGATTTGGAGGTTGTTCCCTAGAGGAGTGGCTTCCGGAGCTAACGCGTTAAATCGACCGCCTGGGGAGTACGGCCGCAAGGTTAAAACTCAAATGAATTGACGGGGGCCCGCACAAGCGGTGGAGCATGTGGTTTAATTCGATGCAACGCGAAGAACCTTACCTACTCTTGACATCCAGAGAATTTAGCAGAGATGCTTTAGTGCCTTCGGGAACTCTGAGACAGGTGCTGCATGGCTGTCGTCAGCTCGTGTTGTGAAATGTTGGGTTAAGTCCCGCAACGAGCGCAACCCTTATCCTTTGTTGCCAGCGATTCGGTCGGGAACTCAAAGGAGACTGCCGGTGATAAACCGGAGGAAGGTGGGGATGACGTCAAGTCATCATGGCCCTTACGAGTAGGGCTACACACGTGCTACAATGGCGTATACAAAGAGAAGCGACCTCGCGAGAGCAAGCGGAACTCATAAAGTACGTCGTAGTCCGGATTGGAGTCTGCAACCCGACTCCATGAAGTCGGAATCGCTAGTAATCGTAGATCAGAATGCTACGGTGAATACGTTCCCGGGCCTTGTACACACCGCCCGTCACACCATGGGAGTGGGTTGCAAAAGAAGTAGGTAGCTTAACCTTCGGGAGGGCGCTTACCACTTTGTGATTCATGACTGGGGTGAAGTCGTAACAAGGTAACCGTAGGGGAACCTGCGGTTGGATCACCTCCTTACCATTGAAGTGTTTTTGTGAAGTGCTCACACAGATTGTCTGATAGAAAGTAGAGCAAAAGCGCGTCTGCGAAGCTGACTGTAGTGTCCCCTTCGTCTAGAGGCCTAGGACACCGCCCTTTCACGGCGGTAACAGGGGTTCGAATCCCCTAGGGGACGCCAATTGCGCGGAGAATGAGTGAAAGACGTTCCCCAAAAATAATGATTAAGCCAATTACGTTGTAGTTGGTTTAACAATTATGCTCTTTAACAATCTGGAACAAGCTGAAAATTGAAAACAACGCACATTGTTTATCGCTTAAACAATGTGAGAGTCTCTCAAAAATCTCAACGTGAATGTGTTCAATTGACCGTCGGGTCAGTTGGTAAAGACACCTTCGGGTTGTGAGGTTAAGCGACTAAGCGTACACGGTGGATGCCTAGGCAATCAGAGGCGATGAAGGACGTGCTAATCTGCGATAAGCGTCGGTAAGGTGATATGAACCGTTATAACCGACGATTTCCGAATGGGGAAACCCAGTGCAATTCGTTGCACTATCGTTTGATGAATACATAGTCAAACGAAGCGAACCGAGGGAACTGAAACATCTCAGTACCTCGAGGAAAAGAAATCAACCGAGATTCCCCTAGTAGCGGCGAGCGAACGGGGAGCAGCCCAGAGTCTTAATCAGCATTAGCATCAGGAGAACGGTCTGGAAAGGCCGGCAGTAAAGGGTGATAGCCCCGTATCCGAAGGTGTTAGTGTTGTGAACTCGACGAGTAGGGCGGGACACGTGTTATCCTGTCTGAATATGGGGGGACCATCCTCCAAGGCTAAATACTCCTGATTGACCGATAGTGAACCAGTACCGTGAGGGAAAGGCGAAAAGAACCCCGGCGAGGGGAGTGAAATAGAACCTGAAACCGTGTACGTACAAGCAGTGGGAGCACCTTTATGGTGTGACTGCGTACCTTTTGTATAATGGGTCAGCGACTTATATTCTGTAGCAAGGTTAACCGTATAGGGGAGCCGTAGGGAAACCGAGTCTTAACTGGGCGAATGAGTTGCAGGGTATAGACCCGAAACCCGGTGATCTAGCCATGGGCAGGTTGAAGGTTGGGTAACACTAACTGGAGGACCGAACCGACTAATGTTGAAAAATTAGCGGATGACTTGTGGCTGGGGGTGAAAGGCCAATCAAACCGGGAGATAGCTGGTTCTCCCCGAAAGCTATTTAGGTAGCGCCTCGTGAACTCATCTTCGGGGGTAGAGCACTGTTTCGACTAGGGGGTCATCCCGACTTACCAACTCGATGCAAACTACGAATACCGAAGAATGTTATCACGGGAGACACACGGCGGGTGCTAACGTTCGTCGTGAAGAGGGAAACAACCCAGACCGCCAGCTAAGGTCCCAAAGTCATAGTTAAGTGGGAAACGAAGTGGGAAGGCTCAGACAGCCAGGATGTTGGCTTAGAAGCAGCCATCATTTAAAGAAAGCGTAATAGCTCACTGGTCGAGTCGGCCTGCGCGGAAGATGTAACGGGGCTAAACTATGCACCGAAGCTGCGGCAGCGATATGTAAATATTGTTGGGTAGGGGAGCGTTCTGTAAGCCTGTGAAGGTGTACTGTGAGGTATGCTGGAGGTATCAGAAGTGCGAATGCTGACATAAGTAACGATAATGAGGGTGAAAAACCCGCACGCCGGAAGACCAAGGGTTCCTGTCCAACGTTAATCGGGGCAGGGTGAGTCGACCCCTAAGGCGAGGCAGAAATGCGTAGTCGATGGGAAACGGGTTAATATTCCCGTACTGGTGATAATTGCGATGGGGGGACGGAGAAGGTTAGGCTAGCCGGGCGACGGTTGTCCCGGTTTAAGGATGTAGGCAGGTGAATTAGGCAAATCCGGTTCACTATATGCTGAGGTCTGATGACGAGTCACTACGGTGGCGAAGTAGCTCATACCCCGCTTCCAGGAAAAGCCTCTAAGCTCTAGATTATCATTAATCGTACCCCAAACCGACACAGGTGGTCAGGTAGAGAATACTCAGGCGCTTGAGAGAACTCGGGTGAAGGAACTAGGCAAAATGGTGCCGTAACTTCGGGAGAAGGCACGCTGGCATTAGGTGAAGTGATTTACTCATGGAGCTGAAGCCAGTCGCAGATACCAGCTGGCTGCAACTGTTTATTAAAAACACAGCACTGTGCAAACACGAAAGTGGACGTATACGGTGTGACGCCTGCCCGGTGCTGGAAGGTTAATTGATGGGGTTATCCGTAAGGAGAAGCTCTTGATCGAAGCCCCAGTAAACGGCGGCCGTAACTATAACGGTCCTAAGGTAGCGAAATTCCTTGTCGGGTAAGTTCCGACCTGCACGAATGGCGTAATGATGGCCAGGCTGTCTCCACCCGAGACTCAGTGAAATTGAACTCGCTGTGAAGATGCAGTGTACCCGCGGCAAGACGGAAAGACCCCGTGAACCTTTACTATAGCTTGACACTGAACATTGAGCCTTGATGTGTAGGATAGGTGGGAGGCTTTGAAGCGTGGACGCCAGTCTGCGTGGAGCCAACCTTGAAATACCACCCTTTAATGTTTGATGTTCTAACGTAGCCCCATTATCTGGGGTGCGGACAGTGTCTGGTGGGTAGTTTGACTGGGGCGGTCTCCTCCCAAAGAGTAACGGAGGAGCACGAAGGTTGGCTAAGCATGGTCGGACATCATGCGGTTAGTGCAAAGGCATAAGCCAGCTTGACTGCGAGAGTGACGGCTCGAGCAGGTACGAAAGTAGGTCTTAGTGATCCGGTGGTTCTGTATGGAAGGGCCATCGCTCAACGGATAAAAGGTACTCCGGGGATAACAGGCTGATACCGCCCAAGAGTTCATATCGACGGCGGTGTTTGGCACCTCGATGTCGGCTCATCACATCCTGGGGCTGAAGTAGGTCCCAAGGGTACGGCTGTTCGCCGTTTAAAGTGGTACGCGAGCTGGGTTTAGAACGTCGTGAGACAGTTCGGTCCCTATCTGCCGTGGGCGTTGGAAGATTGAAAGGGGCTGCTCCTAGTACGAGAGGACCGGAGTGGACGCACCACTGGTGTTCGGGTTGTCATGCCAATGGCATTGCCCGGTAGCTAAGTGCGGAAGAGATAACCGCTGAAAGCATCTAAGCGGGAAACTTGCCTTGAGATGAGTCTTCCCTGACTCTTTAAGGGTCCTAAAGGAACGTTTAAGACTAAGACGTTGATAGGTTGGGTGTGTAAGCGTAGCGATACGTTGAGCTAACCAATACTAATGAACCGTGAGGCTTAACCTGACAACACCGAAGGTGTTTTCGAGAAGAGAGATTGAGTTGATTTTCAAAGAAAGTGAGAAGCCGAAAGGTAGGCACACAGCTTGTTCAGGATTGAAGTTCTGGTTTAAGAGAAAACTTAGACGGGA
The DNA here is from genome assembly GCF_027595165.1 of Providencia sp. PROV188. NCBI lineage: Bacteria > Pseudomonadati > Pseudomonadota > Gammaproteobacteria > Enterobacterales > Morganellaceae > Providencia > Providencia sp. PROV188. The sequence continues at coordinate 3,698,259 of NZ_CP097291.1, read as the reverse complement.
ATAAACAGAATTTGTCTGGCGGCAATAGCGCGGTGGTCCCACCTGACCCCATGCCGAACTCAGTAGTGAAACGCCGTAGCGCCGATGGTAGTGTGGGGTCTCCCCATGTGAGAGTAGGGAACTGCCAGACATTAAATTAAAGCTTATTGCGAAGCAATAAGTTGCCGAAAGGCAAAAAGAATAAGTGGAGCGGTAGTTCAGTTGGTTAGAATACCTGCCTGTCACGCAGGGGGTCGCGGGTTCGAGTCCCGTCCGTTCCGCCACTTAATTTAGGGGCGTAGTTCAATTGGTAGAGCACCGGTCTCCAAAACCGGGTGTTGGGAGTTCGAGTCTCTCCGCCCCTGCCAGTTACCAATTAAGTAATAATAAAAGAAGTATCTATTGATAACCCGATTATATTAATCGGGTTTTTCTTTTTGTATCCCTTCATTTCTTCCTAACTATAAAATTTCCTAGCACTTATCCTACCTATCTACCTTTAAATATTCCATCTAAGTGATAAAACATAGCAATAAAAAAGGGCGACAGTTCGCCCTGTTTTGAATTCTCTAATGTCTATTGGGTGTTTGGTATTGGTGTTTTAATAAGTTGATTAATTAGAACTTGCTGATCATTTTTTTTCAGCCAAATTGCATATAAAGGCTTAGTAATAACGTTATTTGAGAGTGTTTTTAACGTTGGATAATGTTGGAGCCAATGTGTTGGTAAAAATGCCGCTGAAAGCGATACAGGCAACAATTGACGCGTAATTTCTGCGGACGTCGTAATCATTACAGGGGAATCATCTTGAAGTAGCGTTGGTTCATTCTTGGGATGAAAATCAGCCCCCCATTCTAGCTTGATAAAATTATACTGAGTAAGGGCTATATTCTTTTGGGATGCCATTAATTGAAGTTGAATAGAACCAATGATGGTACTTTCAAATTCATCCATTTTTGGCGGCTCGATCGCTATCAGTAAGTCTAATTCTCTAGAGTGTAACTGTTTGACGAGTGATTGACGTGTAGATACGCGAGCTTCTAATCGTAGCTCATCATGTTGGTTATATAAAACTTCCAACCAACCAGTGAGATAACTTTCCCATAATGATGAAGTAGCGCCGATAGACAGCTCTGTATGCTGGGATGCGTGTGATATCTCTTTTTTGGCTTGAAGCCATGTATTCATTAGAGATTCAGCATAAGGAACTAAACGTTCTCCAGCAGCAGTTAAACGAATATTATTTCGGTGTCGTGTGAATAGACTTGTACCTAATTGGGTTTCTAACTGTCTGATACGAAAGCTAACGGCAGACTGCGTTAAGTAGAGAGATTCTGCGGCTCTGCCGAAGTGTCTGGTTCTACTAACTTCTAAAAAAGTTCTTAATAACTCGCTGTCCACACGCATCTCCAATAATTTTTGTCGTGATGATTCAAATGTTTTGTTTTACAGATTGTCAATGCTGTCTAATACTCCGCGCCATATAGAGTTGACCGTAATCAGTTAGGAGTGTGTCAGATGGCAGATAGCTTCATCACGACTAATCGTTTTTTTGATAATAAACATTACCCACGTGGCTTTTCTCGTCATGGTGATTTCACCATCAAAGAAGCTCAGTTGCTAGAACGTCATGGTCAAGCTTTCAATGAGCTTGATACAGGAAAACGCGCAGCGCAAACAGAAGAAGAAAAATTATTCGTCGCTGTTTGCCGTGGAGAGCGCGAACCTACAACCCTTGAAGAAAAAGTATGGGTGAAATATTCTAGCAGAATTAACCGTCCAAAGCGCTTCCACACACTATCGGGTGGTAAGCCACAGATAGATCCATCAGAAGACTATACTGATACGGATGATTAATTTCATTAGTATTAAAACAGTATAAGCATTAAAACAAATAGGGACTTAGGTCCCTTTTGTTGTTTATGTCTAAGCATTAACTTTTGTCTTAATTCCTTCAGCTTACTTGTTTTTGCAAATGAAGCAATAACTTATCCATTGCCCGATACCCTAGCGCCTCTAGTAAATGTTCACGTTGTATATTCGGTGAATAGCTAAGATCTGCAATTGTTCGCGAAACTCTAAGAATCCTGTGCCAAGCGCGGATAGATAGCCCTAGTTTAATAAGTGCATTCTCTAAGAATAGTGCATCTTCAGCAGCCAGTAGGCAGGTTTTTGTTGTTTCACTTGCTGTTAGCTGACTATTAATTTTACCCGCTCGATTGATTTGTTGGTTTCTTGCTTCAATAACTCGTAAGCGAATTTGTTTGCTAGCTTCGCCTTGGTGCGTTTGTTGACTTAAAGTACCTAGAGGGAGTAGAGGGATCTCAATAGAGAGATCAAACCTGTCTAAGAATGGCCCTGAAATGCGTGATAAGTATCGTAGTACTTTCGCTGGAGAGGTACGACTCATTTCTCCTTGGTAATGCCCAGTGGGGCTAGGGTTAAGGGCTGCGATTAATTGGAAGTTAGCAGGGAAACACACCTTAGCTTTTGCTCTTGAAATGACAATTTGATGAGATTCTAGCGGTTCTCGTAAAGAGTCTAATACGGAGCGTGTGAATTCAGGTAATTCATCTAGAAACAATATGCCGTGATGGGCGAGGGATATCTCTCCTGGCTTAGGTAAGGAGCCACCACCAATCAAAGCGGTCATTGATGTATTGTGGTGAGGGCATCTAAATGGTCGTGTAGGCCACTTATTTATGGTTTCCATGGTTTGGCTAAGGCTATGTAATGCTGTGACTTCCAGTGCTTCTTGAGGCGTTAAGGGCGGGAGTAAAGTTATCAACCTGTGAGCTAACATAGTTTTACCTGTACCAGGAGGACCTAGCAGTAATAAATTGTGTCCACCTGCTGCGCTGATTTCTAATGCTCGCTTTCCTTGCTCTTGACCTATGATATCGCGAATATCATTTTCATGGTCAGAGGGATAAGCATGTTGAATAACTTGTTGATTCCTCGATAGTGTACTTTTTTGATGCAAGTAATGACAAAGTTCCAGTAAAGATGCGGCAAAACAGACGCTACTATCTGCTAATAAACTGAGTTGATATTGATTATCTTTCGATAGAATTAATTGTCTGTTTTGGTTTATTGCTGCTTGAGCGGCAGGGATCCCGCCGTTGACATAACGTATATCTCCAGAGAGCGCTAATTCACCAAGAAACTCATGGTGCTCCAATAACTGATCAGGAATTTGTCCAGATGCCGCCAGTATTGCAATCGCAATAGCTAAATCATAACGACCACTTTCTTTAGGCAAATCTGCTGGCGCTAAGTTTACCGTCATCTTTTTTACTGGATATTCAAAGCCACTATTGACCATAGCACTCCGTACCCTATCTCGCGCTTCTTTAACTGCAGTTTCTGGTAATCCAACTAGAGTTAACCCCGGTAGTCCATTACTAATATGAGCTTCAACGGTCACAAGAGGAGCGTCTAATCCAATAGATGCTCGCGTGTAAACAATAGCTAACGTCATAAATCACCTCGTTGATTGACTAGCATAATATTCTGTTGTGAATCAGACGTGTTTTTCTATTGTGATTTTCATATTTGCGAAGCGACTCGATAATTAAATTGTTTAATTGCATGGGTGTTTCATTTTTTCTCGATGCGCTTTGAAGCCTTTAACTTAGCTAGTTACATTCATTTTGTTTTTTGAATAACAATAGTTTCAACAGCAAATTGGTTAAGTGAGGTTAATTTTTTGGATAGGCTTGATGGCGTACATTTCGCTAAATCAGAGATAGAGAATTGAGCTAAATCATGGGAAAATATTATTGCTAATCGCTAGTTTTTTGCTTTATTAATAGTTGTTTAGTCTGATTTAATTGTAATTCATTGAATTTAAATGAAATAAAAAACTTAATCATTAAAAAAATAAATAAGAGTTGTCAAAGTAATTTTAAAATGATAGTTCTTTAATAAAGATAACGATTAAAGTTGAAAAGATTAAACACATGAACAAATTCATCCAAGTGATTAGCCTAATTATTAGCGTGGTGGTGATTATTATCCCACCGTGCGGGGCTGCACTTGGACGACGAAAGCTGAAATAATAGCTAAATCTTACGAGAACCCCGCACCGAAAGGCGCGGGGTTTTTTTTGACATAAAATTTATGCAAACCAACAAAGATAATAAAAACATAATAAATACAAGTAAATAAAAAGGTAGATAGGTGATAAACATGAACGGAGCACAGTGGTTAGTTCAAGCATTAAGGACACAAGGCGTTGATACTGTTTTTGGATATCCAGGTGGCGCTATCATGCCTGTTTATGACGCGTTGTACGATGGTGGTGTGGAGCATTTGCTGTGTCGCCATGAGCAAGGCGCAGTTATCGCTGCCATCGGCTATGCTCGTTCGACAGGAAAAACAGGTGTTTGTATTGCGACTTCAGGTCCTGGAGCAACAAACGTGATTACAGGATTGGCTGATGCATTGCTTGACTCCGTCCCTGTTGTTGCTATCACCGGGCAGGTAGCTTCAGAGTTTATTGGTACAGATGCCTTTCAGGAAATTGATGTTTTAGGATTATCTTTGGCCTGTACAAAACATAGTTTTTTGGTGGAATCCATAGAGGACTTACCTCGTATTCTTGCTGAAGCTTTCGCAATCGCAAATAGTGGGCGTCCCGGACCAGTACTGATTGATATTCCGAAAGATATTCAGCTGCAACGTGCAGATTTATCGCCCTATTTAATGCCTGTAGAGCAACAAGATTCGACTTCTGAGGATGCAATCCAACAAGCAAGAACGCTGTTGGAACAGTCAGAAAAACCGATGTTATACATTGGTGGTGGAGTCGGAATGTCAGGGGCTGTAACTGAATTAAGAGCCTTTATAGAACACACAAAGATTCCGTCAGTTGTCACCTTGAAAGGTTTAGGTGCAGTACATCCAGCAGATAAAAACTATCTAGGCATGTTGGGGATGCACGGTACAAAAGCTGCCAATATTTCAGTGCAACGTTGTGATTTACTCATCGCGGTTGGTGCGCGTTTTGACGATAGAGTTACAGGTAAATTAAACACTTTTGCTCCTAATGCGAAAGTTATTCATATCGACATTGATCACGTTGAGTTGGATAAATTACGTCAAACCCATGTAGCACTATTGGGGGATGCGAAAGCGCTATTGCCTCAATTGATGGTGACAAAAAATATCACAAGTTGGCAGGAAGAGGTTCAACAACTCAAGCACGAGTTTGGCTGGCGCTATGACCACCCCGGCGAACCAATCTATGCCCCATTATTGCTGAAACAGCTGTCAGACAAAATGAAACCCAATACTGTTGTTACAACAGATGTTGGTCAGCACCAAATGTGGTCTGCTCAGCATATTGTTGTTGATGGACCAGAGAATTTTTTAACGTCAAGCGGGTTAGGAACGATGGGTTTTGGGATCCCCGCAGCGGTGGGAGCTCAAGTTGCTCGCCCTGAAGATACCGTTGTTTGTGTATCTGGCGATGGATCTTTCATGATGAACGTGCAAGAGCTGGGAACTATCAAACGTAAGCAATTACCCGTTAAGATTTTATTGTTAGATAACCAACGATTAGGAATGGTTCGTCAATGGCAAGAGCTGTTTTTTGAGCAACGCTACAGTGAAACCATTTTGACTGACAATCCAGATTTTGTTGCATTAGCTAGCGCTTTTGGCATTCAAGGTCGCCGTATTACATGTAAATCAGAAGTGGACGCAGCACTCGATGAGCTACTGACAAGTGAGGGCGCGTTTTTATTACAGGTATCAATTAATGAATTAGAAAATGTCTGGCCATTGGTTCCACCAGGGGCTAGTAACGAAAAAATGATGGAGAAACCGTTATGATGCAACATCAACTCTCGATATTAGCCCGTTTCCGCCCCGAGGTTTTAGAGCGTATTTTGCGAGTAACTCGCCATCGTGGATTTCGGATTAGTTCTATGAATGTGGATCAATTATCAGATAGTGATAATGTAAGTATCGAACTAACTGTCAGCAGCCAGAGACCGTTGGCACAGTTATGTGCACAGTTAACGAAGTTGGCTGACATCACTGAAGTTGAAATAAAACAACAAGAATCGCGACTATTACGCACACAAAGTGCAATGTAAGGAATAGATAAAATGACTAAGAAAGCTGACTTTATTTGGTTTAACGGTGAAATGACGCCATGGGCAGATGCTAAAGTTCATGTAATGTCTCACGCTCTGCATTACGGAACTTCCGTATTTGAAGGCGTCCGTTGCTATGATTCACACAAGGGACCTGTGGTTTTCCGTCATCGTGAACACATGCAGCGTTTACATGATTCTGCGAAAATTTACCGTATGCCTGTCAGCTACAGCGTTGATGAGTTAATGGAAGCTTGTCGTGCAACTCTACGTAAAAATAACTTAGTCAGCGCCTATATTCGTCCATTAGTTTTCATTGGTGATGTGGGCATGGGGGTGAATCCACCAGATGGCTATAGTACTGATGTTATTTTAGCGGCATTCCCATGGGGAGCATATTTAGGTGAAGAGGCATTAGACCAAGGAATTGATGCAATGGTCTCTTCATGGAATCGTGTTGCACCGAATACTATCCCTACTGGTGCAAAAGCAGGTGGTAACTACCTGTCTTCATTACTGGTTGGTAGCGAAGCGCGCCGCCATGGCTACCAAGAAGGTATCGCTCTGGATGTTCATGGTTATCTTTCTGAGGGGGCAGGCGAGAATATCTTTGAAGTGAAAGATGGCATTTTGTATACCCCGCCATTTACGTCATCAGCGTTACCAGGGATCACCCGTGATGCCATTTTGACATTAGCGAAAGATATGGGAATTGAAGTGCGTGAACAAACGTTATCTCGTGAATCTCTGTACTTAGCGGATGAAGTCTTTATGACAGGAACCGCAGCTGAAATCACGCCAGTTCGCAGTGTTGATGGTATCCAAGTTGGTATCGGTCGTTGTGGCCCTGTGACGAAGAAAATTCAGCAAGCATTCTTTGGCTTATTTAACGGTACAACAGAAGACAAATGGGGCTGGTTAGATCCAGTAAACCCTCAATAATTAAATATTAAAAATTACAGGCGGTCGTTCCCCGCCTGTTTTAAAACTCGGGAGTTAAGATATGCCTAAGTACCGTTCAGCAACAACCACTCATGGCCGTAATATGGCAGGAGCGCGAGCATTATGGCGCGCGACAGGTATGACCGATGATGATTTTGGAAAGCCAATTATTGCCGTTGTAAACTCATTTACTCAGTTTGTTCCAGGTCATGTGCACTTACGTGATTTAGGCAAGCTCGTCGCAGAACAAATCGAACAAGCGGGCGGCGTCGCGAAAGAGTTTAACACTATTGCAGTGGATGATGGGATTGCAATGGGACATGGTGGTATGCTGTATTCCTTACCTTCCCGTGAACTGATAGCAGACTCAGTAGAATATATGGTGAATGCGCACTGCGCAGATGCCATGGTATGTATTTCCAACTGTGACAAAATCACCCCAGGTATGTTAATGGCATCCTTGCGCCTGAATATTCCCGTGATTTTTGTTTCCGGTGGACCAATGGAAGCAGGAAAAACCAAGCTTTCAGATCAAATCATCAAACTTGACCTTGTGGATGCGATGATCCAAGGCGCGAATCCAAATGTCAGTGATGAAGATAGTGAAAAAATTGAACGTTCAGCATGTCCAACATGTGGGTCATGCTCAGGGATGTTCACTGCGAATTCAATGAACTGTTTAACCGAAGCATTGGGTCTTTCTCAGCCAGGAAATGGTTCATTACTTGCGACTCACGCTGATCGTAAAACGTTATTTATCAATGCAGGTAAGCGAATTGTTGAGCTGACTAAACGTTATTACGAACAGAATGATGAAAGCGCATTACCGCGTAATATCGCGACAAAGGCTGCATTTGAAAATGCGATGACATTAGATATTGCGATGGGAGGCTCTACAAATACTGTTCTGCATTTACTGGCAGCTGCACAAGAAGCAGAAGTAGATTTCACCATGGATGATATTGACCGCTTATCTCGTCAAGTCCCTCATTTATGTAAAGTTGCACCAAGCACACAAAAATATCATATGGAAGATGTACACCGTGCTGGTGGTGTGATTGGTATTCTTGGGGAGCTGAGCCGTGCAGGTTTATTGCAGGAAGATGTGAAGAATATTCTAGGTCTTTCATTACCAGAAACATTAGCTCAGTACGATGTTATGTTGACGAAGGATGAATCTGTAAGATCTATGTTTTCAGCGGGACCTGCGGGTATTCGTACCACTCAAGCATTTTCTCAAAATTGCCGTTGGCCATCGCTAGATACTGACCGTGAAAATGGTTGTATCCGCAATCTTGAGCATGCTTATAGCTTGGATGGTGGTTTGGCGGTACTTGCTGGCAATATCGCCGAAGATGGCTGTATCGTGAAAACGGCAGGGGTTGATGAAGGTAGCTTAACTTTCCGTGGACCTGCAAAAGTGTTTGAAAGCCAAGATGATGCGGTAGAGGCTATCTTAGGTGGAAAAGTTGTTGCCGGCGATGTTGTTGTTATCCGTTATGAAGGTCCTAAAGGCGGACCAGGTATGCAAGAAATGTTGTACCCAACTTCTTATCTGAAATCGATGGGATTAGGTAAAGATTGTGCACTGATCACCGATGGGCGTTTCTCAGGAGGAAGTTCAGGTTTATCAATCGGGCATATCTCTCCTGAAGCGGCAAGTGGCGGGTTACTGGCGTTGGTACAAGATGGGGATATTATCGATATCAATATTCCAAAGCGTACCATGTCCCTAGATGTTAACGACAGTGAGTTAGCCAAACGTCGCGAAGCAGAATTAGCGCGTGGAGATAAAGCCTATACTCCGCGTAATCGTCAGCGTGAGGTTTCTTTCGCTTTGCGTGCTTATGCTTCTTTGGCGACGAGTGCGGATAAAGGTGCTGTACGCGATAAGTCTAAATTAGGAGGCTAATTGTGGCAGCCGCAAAACCATTACCTGCGGCACCGACAGGTGCCGATTATCTCAAAGCGGCGCTTAGTGCGCCTGTTTATGAAGCAGCACAAGTGACGCCGCTACAAGAAATGAGCAAGCTCTCTTCACGTCTGGGTAATACGATTTTAGTCAAACGTGAAGATAGGCAGCCAGTACACAGTTTTAAATTACGTGGCGCTTACGCCATGATTGCGGGCTTGACCGAAGAGCAAAAAGCCAAAGGTGTTGTCACTGCATCCGCGGGGAATCATGCGCAAGGCGTAGCGTTGTCGGCTAATCGTGTCGGAATTAAGGCCAAAATTGTTATGCCAGTGGCAACCGCAGATATCAAAGTGGATGCTGTTCGCAGCTTTGGTGGAGAGGCCATTTTATACGGCGCAAATTTTGATGAAGCAAAAGCTCACGCAATTGAGATGGCAAAACGTGAAGGATATACCTTTGTGCCGCCATTTGATCATCCGTCAGTGATAGCCGGTCAAGCAACTATTGCACTAGAACTCCTTCAGCAGGATGCGCACCTCGACCGTATTTTTGTGCCTGTTGGGGGCGGTGGATTGATTGCCGGTGTCGCTGTATTAATCAAACAGTTGATGCCTGAAATTAAGATTATCGGTGTAGAAGCTGAAGATGCAGCCTGTTTAAAAGCGGCATTAGAGGCTGGTCATCCTGTTGATCTCCCTCGTGTTGGTTTATTTGCGGAAGGCGTTGCTGTGAAACGCATTGGTGACGAAACCTTTCGCCTATGCCAGCAGTATGTCGATGATGTGATCACCGTAGATAGTGATGCTATTTGTGCAGCACTGAAGGATATTTTTGAAGATGTGAGAGCGATTGCAGAACCGTCGGGGGCGTTAGCGTTGGCGGGACTAAAAAAATATGTTCAGCAACATAACATTAAAGGTGAAAGGCTGGCGCATATTTTGTCAGGTGCAAACATGAACTTCCATGGTTTACGTTATGTCTCCGAGCGTTGCGAATTAGGTGAACAACGAGAAGCGCTGCTTGCGGTGACTATTCCTGAACAGAAAGGTAGTTTTTTGCGATTCTGCCAATTGCTTGGTAACCGCTCAATCACTGAGTTTAATTATCGCTATACAGATGCTGACCCAGAGCGTGCCTGCATTTTTGTGGGTGTTCGCTTAAATGGTGGTGAGCAAGAGCGGCACGACATTATTCAAGGGCTGCAAAATAATGGTTATGAAGTCGCTGATTTATCGGATGATGAAATGGCGAAGTTGCATGTGCGCTATATGATTGGTGGGCGCCCATCGAAGCCATTGGATGAAAAGCTGTATAGTTTTGAGTTTCCTGAATCTCCAGGGGCGTTATTGAAGTTCTTAGAAACACTAGGAACTCACTGGAATATCACGCTATTTCATTATCGTAGTCATGGAACGGACTATGGGCGAGTGCTGGCGGCCTTTGAGCTTTCGGGTCCAGAAGTACGCTTTGATCGCCACCTTGATGCGCTAGGGTATGAATATCATGATGAAACAGGGAATCCATCCTTCCGTTTCTTTTTAGCGCCTCAAGATAGCAGAAAAACATTAGATTGAGTGTTCTGGGAGCAATTCCCAGAATGCCTTAATTAATGGCTCACTTAGGCGTTTGCTGAGAAGGCAAACGCCAAGTTCAAATGGTTCTACCATCGAAATATTATCGAGTTGAGAGACACGGCTACGAACAGGCTCGGGGCTATTATCGACGACGACACTCGGTATCAATGCAATACCGCAGCCCAATGCCACCATAGAAACAATGGCTTCATGACCCGAAACAGTCGCGTAAATCAAAGGGTTATGGATTCTATGGCGCTTAAACCATAATTCAATACGTTTACGAGAGGGCCCATGTTCAGGAAGAATAAATGGCACTGTAGACCAATCAGGCTCCTCTTCAGTCACCATACTCCGTACTGCACAAGGCAGTGATGGGGCAATAAGTACTAGGGGGATTTCCCCAATTTTTGCGAATCTCACGTTATCGGGCAATTTTTCAGGTTTACCTGCGATGCCTAAATCGGCTTCTTTGGTTTCGACTTTTTCAACGGCATCTGCGGCATCGCCTGTAGTGAGTTTTATTTCAACGAGTGGATGCAAAGCACGAAATTTATCAAGTACTTGAGGTAAATGACTATACGCGGCGGTGACTGAGCAAAATAGGCGTAATTCCCCGCTTAATGACGGGCTTTGCTGATTGAGAGCATGTTTTAGTTGCTGATATTGCAACAGCGTTTGCTGGGCAAATTGCTTGAGATGCTCACCCGCTTGGGTCAGTTTTACCGAACGGTTATCACGGATGAACAGAGGATGACCCAATTGATCTTCTAAACGCTGAATTTGTCTTGATAGTGTGGATGGGCTGACATGCATGGCCTTTGACGTTCGACCAAAGTGGCAGCTTTCTGCTAAGTGCAAAAACAGTTGTAGTTCACGAATATCCATTTTGCCCTCTGATGATACCTTGATTATCGTTGCAAATATTGCAACATTATATTGTTAATATATCAATTTAAGCAATGCTCATCATCGCATATAGTAAATCCATAACTGCTCAATAATGAGCAACAGGTAACGAAGTTGCCTGATAATACGAACACAACAGAACACTGACCGAATAATGGAGTAAGACCATGGCGAATTATTTTAATACATTGAATTTACGTGAGCAGTTAGCGCAATTAGGCAAATGTCGTTTCATGAAACGCGAAGAATTTGCGGATGAAGCTGGCTATCTGAAAGGTAAAAAAATCGTCATCGTCGGTTGTGGTGCTCAAGGTCTGAACCAAGGTTTGAACATGCGCGATTCTGGCTTAGATATCGCTTATGCGCTGCGTCCAGAAGCAATCAACGAGAAACGTGCATCATGGCGTAAGGCGACAGAAAACGGTTTCAAAGTTGGGACTTATGAAGAACTGATCCCTGAAGCAGATTTAGTTGTTAACTTAACGCCAGACAAACAACACTCCACTGTTGTTCGTGCTGTTCAGCCAATGATGAAACAAGGCGCTGCGCTGGGTTATTCTCATGGTTTTAACATCGTTGAAGTGGGTGAAGAAATCCGTAAAGACATCACGGTTGTGATGGTTGCACCAAAATGCCCAGGTACCGAAGTTCGTGAAGAATATAAGCGTGGTTTCGGTGTTCCAACATTGATCGCAGTTCATCCTGAAAATGACCCGAAAGGCGAGGGGATGGCAATTGCGAAAGCATGGGCTGCAGCGACTGGCGGCCATCGTGCGGGTGTTTTGGAGTCCTCTTTCGTTGCTGAAGTTAAGTCTGACTTAATGGGCGAGCAAACTATTCTGTGCGGTATGTTGCAAGCTGGTGCGTTACTGAGCTATGACAAAATGGTTGCTGATGGCGTAGAGCCAGGCTATGCAGGGAAATTAATTCAGTTTGGTTGGGAAACAATCACTGAGGCACTGAAGCAGGGCGGCATCACCCTGATGATGGATCGCTTATCTAACCCAGCGAAAATCCGTGCTTATGCATTATCAGAGCAACTGAAAACCATCTTAGCACCACTGTTCCAAAAACATATGGATGATATTATTTCTGGTGAGTTTTCATCAACAATGATGGCTGACTGGGCGAACAATGATAAAAACTTGCTGACATGGCGTGAAGAGACCGGTAAATCGTCTTTTGAAAATTACCCAGAGTTTGCGGGTAAAATTGCGGAACAAGAATATTTCGACCACGGTGTTCTGTTAGTTGCGATGGTTAAAGCGGGTGTTGAGTTAGCGTTCGATACCATGTTAGAAGCGGGTATCTTAGAAGAGTCAGCATACTATGAATCACTGCATGAGCTGCCACTGATTGCTAACACAATCGCACGTAAGCGTTTATATGAAATGAACGTCGTTATCTCTGATACTGCAGAGTACGGTAACTATCTGTTCTCATTTGCAGCAGTTCCAATGCTGAAAGAGTTTATGACCAAGTTACAAGCCGGTGATTTAGCGAAACCAGTTGCAGATAATGGTACCGATAACGCGCAATTACGTGATATTAACGAAGCTATCCGTAATCATCCTATCGAGAAGATCGGTAAGACTTTACGGGGGTATATGACGGATATGAAGAAGATTTCTAGCGCACAATAATTCCTCGTCATCCTTCGTACTATAGGTGCGTTGGCTTCACTAAACTACCCTAGTCACATACTTTTGTATGCTCCTAGGGATAGTTTTGTTTGCCGCCTTCCTCTAGTACAAATGATTTAGAGGAAGCCAACTGTGATTATTTTAAGTATAAAATTGAAGTCGTGCCATTTTATGGTGCGGCTTTTTTGCTTCTATAATCTTAATTACTTTAGATTGTCGACTATTAGCTCAGTTATTTTTCTGTGAGGTTTGGTTTCTGCTACAATTCGGGCTGCATCTTTTAGCATTAGAGAGTGACGTAAAAAACCATGCGATTAAATCCTAGCCAGCAACAGGCAGTTGAATATGTAGATGGTCCGTGCCTTGTTTTGGCCGGGGCAGGCTCGGGCAAAACACGGGTTATTACCAATAAAATTGCGCATTTGATCCGCCATTGTGGCTATCAACCTCGGCAAATTGCGGCGGTGACATTTACCAATAAAGCCGCGCGCGAAATGAAAGAGCGTGTGGGGCAAACATTAGGTAAAAAAGAAGCCCGTGGGTTAATTATTTCCACATTCCATACTTTGGGACTGGAAATTATCAAACGTGAATATAAGGCGCTAGGGATCAAAGCCAATTTTTCTTTGTTTGATGACCAAGACCAAATGGCATTACTGAAAGAACTCACGTTTGATTTGCTTGAAGAAGATAAAGATCTTCTCCAACAATTGATCTCTGCGATCTCAAATTGGAAAAACGATCTTATTTCTCCTCAGCAAGTGGTTGGGCAAGCGAGAACGGAAAAAGAGCATCATTTTGCTGAGTGCTATCGCCGCTATGAGCTGCATTTAAAAAGTTGTAATGTCTTGGATTTTGATGACTTAATCAGTAAACCAACATTGCTGCTGTATCATAATGAAGAAGTTAGGGAGCGCTGGCAGCAAAAAATCCGTTATTTGCTGGTGGATGAATACCAAGATACGAACACCAGCCAGTATCAGTTAGTGAAATTGCTGGTGGGTAGCCGTGCCCGCTTTACCGTCGTTGGCGATGATGATCAGTCTATTTACTCTTGGCGTGGCGCAAGACCGCAAAACTTAGTATTACTCAGCCAAGATTTTCCAAAGCTGAATGTGATTAAATTGGAGCAAAATTACCGCTCATCAGGTCGTATTTTAAAAGCCGCTAATATTTTGATTGCCAATAACCCCCATGTCTTCGAGAAAAAATTATTTTCTGAATTGGGCTTCGGGGCGCCATTAAAGGTGCTGACAGCAAATAATGAAGACCATGAAGCGGAACGCGTGATTGGTGAATTAATTGCTCACCACTTTATTAATAAAACCCAATATAAAGACTATGCAATTTTGTATCGCGGTAATCATCAGTCGCGTATTTTTGAAAAAATGCTGATGCAAAACCGCATTCCTTACCGAATTTCAGGTGGAACATCATTTTTCTCGCGTCCTGAAATTAAAGATCTTTTAGCTTATTTGCGGGTGCTGACTAACCCTGAAGATGACAGCGCTTTTTTGCGCATTGTGAATACGCCACGCCGAGAAATTGGCCCTAAAACTATCCAAAAATTGGGAGAATGGGCGAATCAACGAGGCAAAAGCTTATATCACGCCAGCTTTGATTTAGGTCTGGAACAGACTTTAACAGGGAAAGGGTTGGAAGCGTTGCAACGTTTCACTCATTGGATGGAAGGGATAGTCCGGATTTCGGAGCGTGAACCGTTGATAGCGGTACGGGATCTTTTACGGGAGATGGATTACGAAAGCTGGTTGTACGAAACCTCTGCCAGTACCAAAGCCGCCGAAATGCGAATGAAAAACGTCAATCAATTGTTTACATGGATGAGCGAAATGATTGAAGGGGATGAGCTGAATGACCCAATGACGCTCAATCAGGTTGTCACTCGTTTTACATTGCGCGATATGATGGAACGTGGGGAAGATGATGAAGATTCAGATCAGGTTCAGTTGATGACATTGCATGCATCTAAAGGTCTTGAATTTCCTTATGTTTTTTTAGTTGGAATGGAAGAGGGATTATTACCTCATCAAAGTAGTATCGATGAAAATAATATTGATGAAGAGCGCCGACTGGCTTACGTGGGTATTACGCGAGCACAGCGAGAGTTATTCTTTACTCATAGCCGTGAGCGTCGCCAATACGGTGAACTGATCCGCCCTGAACTGAGCCGCTTTTTGATGGAATTACCGCAAGATGATTTGGTGTGGGAGCAGCAACGAAAAGTAGTTACTGCTGAAGAGCGAATGCAAAAAGGGCAGTCTGCTTTAGCGGATATCAAGGCACGCTTAGGGTTAAATAAGAAAACCGATCAGTAGCGAAAGAGTTTAAGAGAGTTCCCACTACAAGGTGGGAACCTATCATCACCAATTTAGAACGATATCAATTGGAGCTATTACGCTCTTCTAAGGCCAATTGCCAATTCACATACCCTTGCCACTGAACCTCTTGCTGTAAATTCTCAGCTCGTAAAGGGTGCTCCTCAAGCCAGCGGTACGGCAATGCGATGGTTAAATCCTGTCCATTAGCATTAAGGCGCAATGCTGGTAATGTATCATCACGTCTACGGCTGGCGAAAATAATGGCTAGTCGTAATAAACGGCATAATGCGTAAGTTTGCTGAATGGGTAGTGCATTTTGTTGGCTCAGGGAAGCGAGATCGATTTGACCTTGCTGGTTCTTGAGAAGAACAGCGAGAAAACGTTTTTGCGCGGGAGTGAAGCCTGGTAAATCAAGGTGAGTGATTAAATAGCTTGCGTGCTCTGGACCTTTGCGAAAATCAACACTCAGCCCAATTTCATGTAATGCACAAGCGCTGGATAACAAATCACGGCAGCGGCTATCTAATTCCCACTCTTTGACTACTTGCAGGTAGAAATGTTCAGCAAGCTGACGCACGCGGGTAGCTTGCTCAATATCCACAAGGAAGCGTCGCTGAATATTGCGTAGCGTGCGCGCGCGAATATCTTGCTCAATAGGCAGTTCAAGCATGCCATACACTAAGCCTTCGCGAAGAGCGCCACCGGCTAATGTCATATTTTCGATATTCAGTGCTTTGAAAATCGCGATCAGAATCGATAAGCCACTCGGGAAAACGAGGGCACGTTCAAACGTGAGACCCTCGATTTCAAGCTCTTCCAATTTATGGCACTGGATAGCTTTGTGCTTCAGTTGCTGTAATTTACTCAGGGTGATGAGTTCATCCATCCCTTGAGCAATCATAATTTCCTGAATCGCCTGTACAGTGCCTGATGCGCCGACACAAATTTTCCACCCGTGATTTTTAAGGGCATCTGCGATAGGTGCAATGACGTGTTGAGCTGCTGCTTCGGCTTGAGCAAAGTTTTCTTCTGTTAGCGTTCTGTCGCTAAAGTAGCGTTCAAGCCAAGTTACACAACCCATTTCGAGGCTATAAAGTAACTGAGCTTTAGCGCCTGTACCGGTGACAAGTTCGGTGCTGCCGCCCCCGATGTCAACCACTAAGCGTTGCTCTGGACCGCCGGTTGTATGGGCGACGCCTTGATAAATCAAGCGAGCTTCTTCTTCTCCTTGGATCACTTTCACGGGATTTCCGAGGATCTGGCTGGCTTTCTCAATAAAAACATCGGCATTTTTGGCAAGGCGCAATGTCGCGGTTGCCACAACTCGAATTTGCGAGTTAGGAATATCTTGCAGATGTTCTGAGAAGAGACGCAGGCATTGCCAGCCTCGCTCCATGGCTTGCTCAGATAAAACATTATCTTTATCTAAACCCGCAGCCAGGCGAACTTTCCGTTTAACCCGAGAAATAATCTGAATGCTACCTGCGGTCTCGCGAACAACCAGCATATGAAAGCTGTTGGAACCCAAATCGATAGCGGCATACAGAGAAGAAGATTTCAGCATAGGGTATTTACTCAGCCTGCACGTTTATGGTTATTACGTGGGCCATTATGGCGACGCGGCGCATTAGAATTGCGGCGTGGACCACTTGGGCGCGGACGATGACGGCGTTTTGGTGCCGGCAGGTCGCTCAGCAGTGCATCACTGTTATATTTACTGACAGGGATAGAGTGCTGAATATACTCTTCGATTGCAGGTAAGTTTAGTGCGTATTCTTCACACGCTAAGCTGATAGAATTTCCGCTTTCACCCGCACGACCTGTACGTCCAATACGGTGTACATAGTCTTCGCAATCGTCAGGTAAATCATAGTTAAATACATGAGTTACTGATGGTATATGTAATCCACGAGCGGCAACGTCAGTCGCAACTAAGATATCAATTTGACCTTGAGTGAACTGATCTAAAATACGCAGACGTTTTTTCTGAGCGACATCGCCAGTCAATAACCCGACACGGTGACCATCAGCTGCAAGGTGAGCCCAGATATCATCACAACGATGTTTCGTATTTGCGAAAATAATGCAACGCTCAGGCCACTCTTCTTCGAGTAGCGTTTGCAGCAGGCGCATTTTTTCTTCGTTGGATGGATAAAATAACTCTTCTTTAATACGGTGACCGGTTTTTTGTAGTGGTTCAACTTCCACATATTCCGGGCTGTTCATTTGTTCGAACGCTAATTCTCTAACACGGTAAGAGAGCGTTGCGGAGAACAATAAGTTGAGTCTGTCCGCTGCGCCAGGCATACGGCGGAATAGCCAACGAATATCTTTAATAAAACCGAGGTCATACATACGGTCAGCTTCATCCAAAACAACAACTTGGATAGCCGCTAAATCAACGTGACCTTGTTTTGCGTAATCAATAAGGCGACCCGTTGTTCCAATAAGGATATCAACGCCGTTTTGTAGTACGCGTAATTGTTCGTCATAGCCATCACCACCATAGGCTAGACCCATTTTCAAACCAGTGTAATCAGCTAGCTCTTTAGCATCGGAGTAGATCTGTACGGCTAATTCGCGAGTCGGAGCCATAATCAGCGCACGTGGCTGATTGGTTTTTTTCCCCTCAATTGCCGGGTGAGTTAAGAGAAAATGAAATGTAGACGTTAGGAATGCTAACGTTTTACCTGTACCTGTTTGTGCTTGCCCCGCAACATCTTTGCCTTCGACAGTATAAGGCAGGGTAGACGCCTGAATAGGCGTGCAAAAGTTGAAGCCTTTTTTATTAAGTGCTTCAATGACTTTTGGGTGCAATGCGAAGTCGGAAAACTTCTTTTCTGTCAAGTGTGCTTTACTCATAGTATGTTAGAATATCAGTTATCGGTTGGTTTACGAAAGCGTATCTTTTGAAATAAAGCATACTGCTGCCAATTAATGTTACACTATGTCTGTAAAAATGATCCTTTGGAGTACAACATGAGCGACAAAATTAAACATATTACTGATGCAAGTTTTGAGTCAGACGTTCTAAATGCAAGTTCACCTGTTTTAGTCGACTTCTGGGCTGCATGGTGTGGACCTTGTAAAATGATCGCGCCAATCCTTGATGAAGTTGCTGAAGAATATACAGGCAAAGTGACTATCGCAAAACTGAATATTGATGATAATCCAGCGACTGCCCCAAAATTTGGTATTCGCGGTATCCCTACACTGTTATTATTCAAAAACGGCAGTGTAGCTGCAACTAAAGTTGGTGCTTTATCTAAAACTCAACTGAAAGAATTTCTAGACGAAAATCTGTAAGTTATAGCTTTATATAAGCCAAAACGTTTAGCGGCGCATTTATTTTATATAGAGAGTCGCTAGACGTCCCCATTTAAGCATGATAAGTTATCCGCATTCCTCATAGAGTACCCGTAAGAATTACCTTGTTTGCCTTTGCTCTTTTCTGAAACGTCTAGCTTGCAGTTCTGTTCAATGCCAATTTTAGTTACTGATTATTAATATAAAGTTGATAATTCATGGTTGTATCACTGTGGCTTAAGTCTTGAGTAAAATAAATGGGCTGTATTAGGGATAAGATGTTGTCCTAAAATGTATAAAAAACTATTGCTAATATTGATTACGTTTCTAATAATATGCGGCATGTCATCTTGATGATTATAACGCTTTCGTTAGTCACAACACCTTCACAGCAATATTAGTTGTAGCTAGCACAAATTTTAATGCATTGTTGTTGGTTATGAGTCCATATCTATCAACAGGGCACTATAAAGTTAAACTGGCGCTTCATAGGTTCACTATAAAAGTTGCCTCCAATTTACGTTCATAGTTCGAGAAATACCCCGAGTTAAAGAACCCACCATTATGAATCTTACCGAATTAAAAAATACGCCAGTATCAGAACTGATTACGTTAGGCGAAAACATGGGGCTAGAGAACTTAGCCCGTATGAGAAAGCAGGATATTATTTTCTCAATTTTGAAGCAGCATGCTAAAAGTGGAGAAGATATTTTCGGCGATGGCGTACTGGAAATATTGCAGGATGGATTTGGTTTCCTCCGTTCAGCAGACAGTTCTTACCTCGCAGGCCCTGATGATATCTATGTTTCCCCTAGCCAAATTCGCCGCTTTAACCTACGCACCGGCGACACCATTTCAGGAAAAATTCGTCCCCCGAAAGAAGGTGAACGTTATTTTGCCCTCTTGAAAGTTAACGAAGTTAACTTTGATAAACCTGAAAACGCCCGCAGCAAAATCCTTTTTGAAAACTTAACCCCATTACATGCCAATAATCGTTTGCGCATGGAGCGTGGTAACGGTTCTACTGAAGATTTAACTGCGCGTGTATTGGACTTAGCCGCACCTATCGGCCGTGGACAGCGTGGTTTGATCGTTGCACCTCCGAAAGCGGGTAAAACCATGTTACTGCAAAATATTGCGGCTAACATTGCCCACAACTATCCTGACTGCGTATTGATGGTTCTGCTGATCGATGAGCGTCCAGAAGAAGTTACTGAGATGCAACGCTTAGTTAAAGGTGAAGTGATCGCTTCGACATTTGATGAGCCAGCTGCGCGTCACGTTCAAGTTGCTGAAATGGTTATTGAGAAAGCGAAACGTCTGGTTGAGCATAAAAAAGACGTTATCATTTTACTGGATTCTATTACTCGTCTTGCTCGTGCATACAACACCGTCGTACCTTCTTCAGGTAAAGTATTGACTGGTGGTGTGGATGCAAACGCATTACATCGTCCAAAACGTTTCTTCGGTGCTGCTCGTAACGTTGAAGAAGGTGGTAGCTTGACTATCATCGCAACCGCGTTAGTTGATACCGGTTCAAAAATGGATGAAGTAATTTACGAAGAATTTAAAGGAACAGGTAACATGGAATTACACCTGTCCCGTAAAATTGCTGAAAAACGTGTTTTCCCTGCGATTGATTACAACCGCTCTGGTACACGTAAAGAAGAGCTGCTCACCTCTCAAGATGAACTGCAAAAAATGTGGATCCTGCGTAAGATTATTCACCCAATGGGCGAAATCGATGCAATGGAATTCCTTATCAGCAAATTAGCTATGACTAAGACTAACGAAGAGTTCTTTGATTTTATGAAAAGAGCATAGTCTCGTTAGGATTATGAGTATAGAAATAGGCGCTCTAATTAGAGCGCCTATTTTTTTATCAATGAACTGTGAGTATTCACAAAACAATAGTCTTTATTATTTATCAACATGAGCATGAGTTACTTTATTTATGTGTAAAATAAAATAATTAACGGATACTAGCTTATTCACTAGAAGATGGTATTTTCTACATTAATTTTTATACTTAAGTAGAACCAATGGGTGATGTTTACTCGTTTAGATGGAAACAATCATAAATCATGGTTAACAAATCTGAGATTGTGTTTTATGGCATGCATCTTGCTTTATTAAAGGATAAAATCTTTAGGTTAAATTTGTCACACAAAACTGTTTATTTATGCTGAATTTGAGCTGTATGTTTTTTTCGGCATGTTTTGTGCATGTTAAAAACAAGAAAAATGTGTTTTAGCGTACGATTGATTTTTGTTCGAATACTGTGTGATGGACTTCTATCACAGCAACCAAAAGTTTTAGTGTTTAAAAGTTAGATAGAAATATAAGAGAGTAGAACAGTGGATAGCACACACTTTATGAGTAATCTCTTCTATGTCTTTTTGTTTACCTTAGCCTTTATTTTTGTCGCGCGTATCGTAGCTAAAAAAATTGGCTTGGTTGATAAACCGAATTTCAGGAAGAAACACGTAGGATTGGTTCCGCTGGTTGGGGGGATCTCTGTTTTCTTTGGCGTTTGCTTCGCGTTTATGATCACAGAAGAATATATTCCCCATAAGTGGCTATATATTGCTTGTGCGGGGCTCTTAGTGTTCGTTGGTGCACTGGATGATAGGTTTGACATCAGTGTGAAGTTACGTGCTGGAGTTCAAGCGATTGTCGCCGTGATAATGATGACTGCGGGTGGGCTGTCACTGGAATCTCTAGGCCATGCATTTGGTCCTTGGGAACTGGTACTTGGGCCATTTGGTTATATCGTCACCTTATTTGCCGTTTGGGCTGCGATCAATGCCTTCAACATGGTTGATGGTATTGATGGCCTGTTAGGCGGCTTGTCCTCGGTTTCCTTTGGTGCCCTTGGTTTCTTACTGTATCAAAATGGTAACTATGCGTTAGCGTTTTGGTGTTTTGCGTTTATAGCGGCTATCCTTCCTTATATCCTCATGAATATGGGTGTTTTAGGGCGTCGCTTTAAAGTGTTCATGGGTGATGCGGGAAGTACGTTGATTGGTTTTACCATTATTTGGATCTTGGTAGCATCAACACAAGAAGACGTTCATCCAATCAACCCAGTGACTGCATTATGGATTATTGCTATTCCGCTTATGGATATGGTGGCAATTATGTACCGCCGTATTCGTAAAGGTATGAGTCCATTTTCACCGGATCGTCAGCATATTCATCACTTGATTATGCGCTCAGGTTTTACCCCGAAAGGGGCATTTGTAATCATCACATTGGCTGCGGCAATTCTTGCGTGTATTGGTATTATTGGCGAGCGCCTTTCATTCGTTCCTGAATGGGTAATGTTGGCATTATTTTTGCTTGTATTTATGATGTATGGTTACTGCATCAAGCGAGCATGGAAAGTCGCCCGTTTTATCAAACGAATTAGACGTCGTGCGCGTAAGAGTGCGGTCCGGTAACGACAAACGAACTATAGAGGTTCTGTGCAGTGAATAACTCAGAAACGCAACCTAATCAACATCAAACCTCGCTTGAAGCGGAGTTAGATATTCGTGATTTATGCCGCTCACTGTGGCAGGGTAAAATTTGGATCGTCGCATGTGCAGTGATTTTTGCTGCGATTGCACTGGGAGCGTCCTATTTTATGCAGCCGAAGTGGAGCACAACGGCTATCACGGATTTACCAACTGTGAACAATCTGGGAAGTTATTATTCTCAGCAACAGTTTCTGCGCAACCTTGATTCTCGTATTAATGCGGTGGGGCAAGAAGGGCAATTACCAACGATTGCCAAAGAAGCTTATGAAGAATTTACCAAACAACTTGGTTCTTACGATACTCGCCGCCAATTTTGGTTAGGTACTGAGTATTATAAACAGCGTTTGGAGAATGATCCGAAAGCGGATGCGGCATTGTTGGATGAGCTAATCAACAATATCGAATATACGCCAGCTGATGCACTTAAAAACCCAACAGATAGCGTGAAGTTAGTGGCTGAGACAGCAACAGACAGCAACCAACTCTTACGTGAATATATTGAGTTTGCTAATCAACGCGCAACCACAAATTTGAATGATGAATTGAAAGGGACGTGGGCAACCAAAACCCAATCAATGAAAGCGTTAGTTAAACGTGAAGCGATGGTCGCAACGGCAGCGTATGATCGTCGTCTAAATAGCCTTGAACAAGCCCTAAAAGTAGCGGAAAAACAAGGTATTTTACGTAATCAAACGACCGTGCCAGTGGATGAAATTCCCGACTCAAAAATGTTTATGTTAGGAGTTCCATTACTGCAAGCTCAAATTGAGACATTAAAAGCAACGGGTCCAGATTTTGACACGGATTATGATCAAAATGTGGCGATGTTATCGACGCTGAATGTTGAGCCTGTTCTTCAAGATAATTTCCATGCGTATCGTTATCTGCGAACGCCTGAAGATCCAATCAAACGCGATAGTCCGCGCAGAGCATTTATTGCTGTTCTGTGGGGTGCAATTGGTATGTTAGTAGGTGCCGGAGTGGTACTGTCTCGCCGTCGCCCATCGTAATGTCATATTCGCCACCGGCGGCAAGGTCGGTGGCGAAATAGCATCATTAAAACTAAAGAAAGCAGTAAACTGCGAAGAAAATATAAGAGAGTCACTGTGAAAGTATTGACTGTATTCGGCACACGGCCTGAAGCCATTAAAATGGCTCCATTGGTTCATGCTCTTGCTGATGATGCAGACTTTGAAGCGAAAGTGTGTGTCACCGCTCAGCACCGTGAAATGCTAGATCAAGTACTGAACTTATTTGAGATCACGCCCGATTATGATCTCAACATTATGAAACCAGGTCAGGATTTAACCGATATTACTTGCCGTATTCTGGAAGGATTAAAGGCAGTATTTGCGGATTTCCAACCCGATGTTGTCCTTGTTCATGGCGATACCGCCACAACAATGGCAACCAGTCTTGCGGCATTCTACCATCGCATCCCCGTTGGGCATGTTGAAGCTGGACTGCGCACAGGGAACCTCTACTCTCCATGGCCAGAAGAAGGTAACCGTAAAATTGCGGGGCACCTTGCTCAGTACCATTTTGCGCCTACAGAAAATTCGCGCCAAAACTTACTCAACGAATCCATTCCCGATAGCCATATTTTTGTGACTGGTAATACGGTCATTGATGCGCTGTTGTGGGTCAAAGAGAAGGTAATGGGTAACCAAAACATGATGGCTGAATTAGCCGGAAATTACCCATTTATCGATCCAAATAAAAAAATGTTGCTTGTAACGGGTCACCGCCGTGAAAGTTTTGGTGGTGGTTTTGAGCGCATTTGCCATGCATTAGCGGATATCGCTCAAACTCACCCTGATGTTCAAGTGGTTTACCCTGTTCACTTAAACCCGAATGTGAGCGAGCCTGTAAAACGTATTCTGCATGGTATTGATAATATTATCTTAATTAGCCCTCAAGAATATTTGCCGTTCGTCTATTTGATGAACCACGCGTATCTGATTTTAACGGATTCCGGCGGTATTCAAGAAGAAGCGCCATCTTTAGGCAAGCCTGTTTTAGTTATGAGAGATACCACTGAACGCCCTGAAGCTGTTGATGCAGGGACAGTCCGTTTAGTGGGTACAGATACAAAAACCATTGTAAATGAAGTTAATCGGTTACTGACAGATGAAGCGGAATATCACGAAATGAGCCGCGCACATAACCCGTATGGTGATGGTCATGCTTGTCAGCGTATTCTTGCAGCATTAAAAAGCAATCAGGTGAAATTATGAGTTTTGAAACTATTTCTGTTATCGGCCTCGGTTATATCGGTTTACCAACAGCGGCAGCCTTCGCATCTCGTAAGAAGCAGGTTGTCGGCGTAGATGTCAACCAACATGCTGTTGACACTATCAATCAAGGTAAAATCCATATTGTGGAACCTGAGCTGGACGTTGTGGTGAAAAAAGCAGTTGAAGAAGGTCACTTAAAAGCCTTCACCAAGCCACAACCCGCAGACGCATTCCTGATTGCTGTTCCGACACCATTCAAAGGTGAACACGAGCCTGATTTGGTGTACGTGAAAGCGGCAGCTGAATCTATCGCACCAGTCCTGAAAAAAGGCGACTTAGTGATTCTGGAGTCCACGTCTCCAGTAGGTACGACGGAGCAAATGGCACAGTGGTTAGCAGCAGCTCGCCCTGATTTGACCTTCCCTCACCAAGCTGGTGAAGAAGCAGATATCGACGTGGCATATTGCCCTGAGCGCGTACTGCCGGGTCAAGTGATGGTTGAACTGATCAAAAACGACCGTGTTGTCGGCGGGATGACACCTAAATCTTCACTGCGTGCTAGCGAACTGTATAACATCTTCTTAGAAGGTGAGTGTGTAATCACTAACTCAAGAACAGCTGAAATGTGCAAGTTAACGGAAAACAGCTTCCGTGACGTCAATATCGCATTTGCTAACGAATTATCGCTGATTTGTGCAGACCAAGATATCAATGTTTGGGAACTGATTAGCCTTGCAAACCGTCACCCTCGCGTGAACATTTTGCAACCGGGCCCAGGCGTTGGAGGTCACTGTATCGCAGTAGACCCATGGTTTATCGTGGCACAAAGCCCAAAACAATCTCGTTTAATCCACACTGCGCGTTTAGTTAACGATGGCAAGCCAATCTGGGTTGTTGATCAAGTGAAAGCCGCAGTGGCTGATTGCTTAGTGGAAACTGGCAAAAAAGCGAATGAAATCAAAATCGCATGTTTCGGTTTATCGTTCAAACCAAACATCGATGACCTGCGTGAAAGCCCAGCAATGCACATCACCAAAATGGTTGCGAACTGGAACCCAGGTAAAACATTTGCAGTTGAACCACATATTCACGAATTACCAACTGCACTGAAAGGTATTGCGGAGCTGGTTTCTATTGAAACTGCTGTGAGCGAAGCGGATGTGATCCTGATGTTAGTCGACCATAACCTGTTTAAAGGTATCCAAGGTTCTGCTATCCCACAAAAATGGGTTGTGGATACAAAAGGAGTATGGCGTTGAAACGTATTTTAATTACAGGTGGAGCCGGCTTTATCGGCTCTGCTGTTGTTCGTCATGTGATTGAAAACACAAAAGATCACGCGATTGTGGTTGACTGTTTAACCTACGCGGGCAATTTGGAATCATTAGCGGAAGTCGCCAATAGCGAGCGCTACGCTTTTGAACAAGTGAACATTTGTGACCGCGCTGCATTGGATAAAGTGTTTGCTGAACACAAGCCTGATGTTGTGATGCATTTAGCGGCAGAAAGCCACGTTGACCGCTCAATTGATGGTCCAGCGGCATTTATCGAAACCAACATAGTGGGTACTTACACACTGTTAGAAGCGGCTCGTCATTACTGGTCTGCACTTGAAGATAGTAAAAAAGCGGCTTTCCGTTTCCATCACATTTCAACCGATGAAGTGTATGGTGACTTGGAAGGTCCAGATGGCTTCTTTACGGAAACTACACCGTATGCACCAAGCAGCCCATATTCAGCCTCAAAAGCGTCCAGCGACCATTTAGTGCGTGCGTGGCAGAGAACGTATGGTTTACCGACCATGATCACCAACTGCTCAAATAACTATGGCCCTTATCACTTCCCTGAGAAGTTAATCCCATTGATTATTTTGAATGCGATTTCCGGCAAGCCGCTGCCAGTGTATGGCAAAGGTGAGCAAATTCGCGACTGGCTGTTTGTGGAAGACCATGCCCGTGCGCTGCATTTAGTGGCCACTCAAGCACAGCCGGGGTCAACCTACAATATTGGTGGCCATAACGAGCGTCGTAATATTCAAGTGGTTGAAACAATTTGTGAATTACTTGAAGAACTGCACCCGCAGAAACCTCAAGGGGTTGCTCATTACCGCGACTTAATCACGTATGTGAAAGATCGTCCTGGTCACGATATGCGCTACGCCATTGACGCCGATAAAATTGAGCGTGAATTAGGCTGGACACCTGAAGAGACGTTTGAATCCGGGATCCGTAAAACGGTTCTGTGGTATTTAAACAACGAAACTTGGTGGCGTCGTGTGCAAGATGGCTCCTATGCCGGTGAACGTCTGGGCTTAGGCAGCTAGGAGGCAATATGAAAGGTATTATTCTGGCTGGTGGCTCGGGAACGCGTTTGCACCCGATCACTCGCGGCATCTCAAAACAGTTGCTGCCGATTTATGACAAGCCAATGATCTACTATCCGCTGTCAGTGTTAATGCTAGCAGGGATCCGCGAAATTCTAGTGATTTCGACGCCGGATGATTTGCCAATGTTCCAGCGTTTGCTGGGCGACGGTCATGAGTTTGGTATCGAATTGAGCTACGCGGAACAGCCTTCTCCAGATGGGCTGGCTCAAGCGTTTATCATTGGTGAAGAGTTCATTAATGGGGACTCTTGCTGCTTAGTGCTGGGCGATAACATTTTCTTCGGTCACTCATTCAGCCCTAAATTAATGTCAGTCGCGGCACGCCAAAAAGGCGCGACAGTATTCGGCTACCAAGTCATGGATCCTGAGCGTTTTGGTGTGGTGGAATTTGATGACAATTTCAAAGCGTTGTCTATCGAAGAAAAACCAAAACAACCAAAATCAAACTGGGCAGTAACGGGTTTATATTTCTATGATAACCAAGTGGTTGATTTTGCTAAACAAGTAAAACCTTCCGAACGTGGTGAATTAGAAATTACCTCTATCAACCAAATGTATTTAGAGCGCGGCGAGCTTAGCGTTGAGCTGCTTGGTCGTGGATTCGCTTGGTTAGATACGGGAACTCATGACAGCTTAATTGAAGCCGGAACATTTGTTCAGACCGTTGAGAAACGCCAAGGCTTTAAAGTGGCTTGTTTAGAAGAGATTGCATGGCGCAATGGCTGGTTATCAGACGACCAAGTTAAAGAAGCCGCAACTCGCCTGAATAAAACAGGTTATGGCAAATATTTAGAGGACTTGCTTCGTGTCCGTCCGCGCCAATATTGATCCCCTAGATTGGGAGTCTGATTTTTTCAAACGTTCAACGGCGAAACTGGATTTCGCCGCGACTGATGCGCAAATTATTCTTTCTTATCAATTGGATAAGTTTGATATTGTGCAAGCGAAAGTCGCGGCATCCGAAACAGCTAAAATCGATGAACTTGCCAGTATGGGATTCAGTTTTGTTGAAGGCGAAATTGATTTTGCGTTAACTATTGGCACAGAAAATGCTTATCTAAACACAGCGTTATCAGAGACGGATAATGTGGTTGTTGCACAAACAGGGGATATTGTTTCTCTGCGCGACACCGCGGCCTCTGTGTTTAGTAACAGCCGCTTTAGAACCCCTTGGTACCATGAAGGGGACAGCGGTCGGTTTTATGCATTATGGATAGAAAAAGCCGTTCTCGGCACCTTTGACCACACCTGTTTACTCCTTAGAGATAATGCAGGTGATATTTTAGGTTTCGTTAGCCTACGCAGCCTTGATGCAAATACAGCGCGAATTGGGCTGTTAGCGGCAACGCCAAGTGCAGCAGGACGCGGTATCGGTCGGAAATTAATGTCAGCAGCGTATCAGTGGTGTGTGCAACACCAAAAAAGACAGTTAAATGTTGCCACACAAATGAGCAATGTTGCGGCGTTAAATCTTTATTCACGTAGCGGTGCGGCTATCGCCAGCACAGCATATTGGTTATACAGGGGACAACATGATTCCATTTAATAAACCACCCGTTGTAGGTACTGAAGTTGAGTATATGAAGCAGGCCATGGCAAGTGGCAAACTGTGCGGGGATGGTGGTTTCACTAAGCGTTGTGAAGAGTGGATGGAGAAACGTTTTAACTGTCCGAAAGTCCAGTTAACGCCGTCTTGCACCGCTTCATTAGAAATGGCAGCGATCCTGATTGATATTAAGCCAGGCGATGAAGTCATCATGCCAAGCTTTACCTTCGTATCGACCTCTAACGCATTCGTGTTACGTGGCGCTAAAATTGTGTTTGTGGATATTCGTCCAGATACGATGAATATCGATGAAACCAAAATTGAAGCGGCAATCACTGATCGTACACGTGCAATTGTTCCTGTTCACTACGCAGGCGTGGCTTGCGAAATGGACACCATCATGGCGATTGCGAAGAAACACAATTTATTTGTGATTGAAGACGCAGCGCAAGGCGTGATGTCCACCTATAAAGGTAAAGCACTGGGTGCCATCGGTCATATTGGTTGCTATAGCTTCCATGAAACCAAAAACTACTCTTCGGGTGGTGAAGGTGGTGCGACCTTAATCAATGATAAGGCGTTGATTAACCGCGCAGAAGTGATCCGCGAAAAAGGTACAAACCGCAGTCAATTCTTCCGTGGTCAAGTGGACAAATACACCTGGCGCGACATCGGTTCAAGCTACCTGTTATCTGACTTACAAGCAGCCTATTTATGGGCACAGTTAGAAGAGGCAGACAAAATCAACGAACGCCGCTTACTGCTGTGGGATCGCTATTATCAAGCGTTACAACCACTGGTGGCTGCCGGTCGCTTAGTGTTAGCAACCGTACCGGAAGATTTGAAACATAATGCTCATATGTTCTATATCAAACTCAAAGATGTGGAAGAGCGCACAGCGTTCAATGAGTATATGAAATCCCATGGTATTTTGACGGTGTTCCATTATGTGCCACTGCACACCAGCCCTGCTGGACTGGAATTCGGCTATTTCCACGGTGAAGACAAATACACCTCGGTTGAAAGTGACCGTTTAGTGCGCCTGCCAATGTTCTACAACATGACAGACGACGAGCAACAAGTGGTTATTGAGCGAATCAAAGCGTTCTTTGCCTAATGTCACTCGCTAAAGCATCGGTTTGGACTGCTGGGTCTACCCTGATTAAAATCGGGGTGGGCCTGTTGATCGTGAAATTATTTGCAGTCTCATTTGGCCCGAGTGGTGTGGGTCTGGCGGGGAACTTCCGCCAATTAATTACGGTGCTAGGCGTATTGTCTGGCGCTGGGATCTTCAATGGCGTCACAAAATATGTGGCAGAACACCATCAAGATCCGCAGAAATTAAGGGCTGTGCTGGGAACGTCTTCAACGATAATCCTCGGATTTTCAACGTTACTGGCGATTATTTTCTTGCTATGTAGCGCCCCTATCAGTGCTGCACTATTTGATACTGAGCAATACAGTGGCGTGATCCGCATGGTTGCCTTGATTCAAATGGGTATCGCGTATGCGAACTATTTCTTGGCGATTTTGAAAGGTTACCGAGACGCTGCTGGGAATGCGACGGCCATCATTTTTGGTAGCATAATCGGCGTAGTCGCCTATTATTTATGCTATCTGATGGGAGGTTATGATGGCGCACTTGCAGGGCTAGCATTGGTACCCGCTTTAGTGGTATTGCCTGCGGTTGGGATGATTATTCGACGTAAACAATTTGCGTTGTCATCACTAAAACCCGCATGGGATAAAGCTATTGCCACTAATTTAGGTAAGTTCACCATCATGGCAATGCTCACGGCAATCACACTGCCTGTTGCCTATATCATGATGCGAAATTTATTGGCACAGACTTATAGCTGGGATGAAGTGGGATTATGGACGGGCGTTACCACGATTTCGGATGCCTATTTACAATTCATCACAGCAACATTTTCGGTATATTTACTGCCCACGCTGTCCCGTTTACAGCATAAAAATGAAATTTCTGCCGAAATTGTTAAGGCATTGAAGTTTGTATTACCGGCTGTTGCCGCCGTGAGCTTTACGGTTTGGCTGCTGCGTGATTTTGCGATTTGGCTGCTGTTCTCAAAAGAGTTTACAGGGATGAGAGACCTGTTTGCTTGGCAGCTGGTCGGCGATGTATTGAAAGTGGGTGCTTACGTCTTTGGTTATCTCGTCATCGCGAAAGCAGCGCTACGTTTTTATGTTCTTACGGAAGTTAGCCAATTTGTTCTGTTAACGGGCTTTGCCCATTGGTTTATTCCTGAACATGGCGCCGTGGGGGCGACACAAGCCTATATGGCGACCTATATCGTATATTTTACTCTCTGTTGTTGCGTATTTTTGATCTACCGTAGGCGAGCATGACAACCTTAATACATGTACTGGGATCTGATCTCCCGCATCATAATCAGACGGTTTTAACGTTTTTTAATAACGTTATTTGCCAAGAGATGGCACCGTCACAAAAGCCGCATTTTATGGTGGTGAGCCAGGATGCGCAGCTTGCTGCTGCCTATCCGATGCTTGAAATTGAAGTTTTTGACAGCAAACAATCTATTGCAGATAGCGTTATTCGTCGCGCGAAAGCGGAGCGTCGTACACGCTTTTTCTTCCATGGGCAATTTAATGCGCCAATTTGGTTAGCACTGCTTTTTGGCAAGATAAAATCCCATCAATTCTGGTGGCATATTTGGGGCGCTGATCTCTATGAAGAATCTAGCTCACTGAAATTCAAGCTGTTTTATATTCTACGTCGTCTGGCTCAAAAAAAAGTGGGGCACGTTTGTGCAACACGGGGAGATTTGTGCCATTTTCAGCAGTCGAATCCTAATGTGCCATCGTCGGTTCTCTATTTCCCGACGCGTATGGATCCGGCATTGACGCTAAACGAACGTCAGCCTCGTGAGGGCGAGCAATTAACTATCCTGCTCGGTAACTCAGGTGACCGCTCTAATCGTCATGTGGAAGCGCTGAGCGCGATTAAACAGAAATTTGGTGACAAGGTGAAGGTGATAGTCCCGATGGGCTACCCAGCGAATAACCAAAACTATATTGCTGAAGTTGAGCAAGCAGCACAAAGCGAATTCCCTCAGGGGCAGGTGGATATTCTTAAAGAACGTATGGCGTTCGAAGATTACCTGAATTTGCTGAAAACCTGCGATCTTGGCTACTTTATTTTTAATCGCCAACAAGGGGTTGGAACGGTTTGTTTGCTTATTCAGTTCTCTATTCCTTTTGTCATTAGTCGCCAAAATACCTTCTGGCAAGATTTAACGGCGCAGAATGTCCCAGTCTTTTTCTATGGTGATGAGCTGACTCTGCCATTAGTGGATGAAGCACAACGCCAAATGAATTCGCTGAATAAACAGCATATTGAATTCTTTGCGCCTAACTTTACTGATGGCTGGAAACAGATCCTCAGCATTGCGGAGGCGAAAGCATGACATTGCTTGAATTGGGTGGCTTAGCGCTTATCTACCTAATCTCTATTATCTTTATCGGCACGCTGATGTATAAAGAGTTTTTGCGCGTGCGCTTTAATTTTAATATTTTCTTTACCTTATTGTATTTGCTGACGTTTTACTTCGGATTCCCGCTGACTTGTGCATTGGTTTTCCAGTTTGACGTGGCAATCGTCCCCGCAGATTACTTGATGTATGCCATGTTGGCATCAACCAGCTTCTACGCCATTTACTACGTGACGTACAAAACGCGTTTAACTAAGCGCGTGGATACCCAGCGTCGCGCCGTATTTAGTATGAATAAGGTGGAAACCAATCTGACCTGTCTACTGCTGATTGCCGTGGCGGTGGTTACTGTAGGCATTTTTTTCATGGATAACGGTTTCTTGCTGTTTAAGTTGAAATCCTATAGCCAGATATTCTCCAGTCAGGTGTCGGGCGTGGCATTGAAGCGCTTTTTCTACTTCTTTATCCCTGCAATGCTGATTGTTTATTTCTTGAAACCCACACAAAAACGCTGGATTTTCTTCCTGATCAGCACAGTCTCATTCGGTTTCTTAACTTATGTGATTGTAGGCGGAACCCGTGCCAACATTATCTTAGCATTTGCCCTGTTCCTATTTATCGGGATTGTCAGAGGCTGGATCACGCTTTGGATGCTGGCAGCGGCGGGTGTGGCAAGTATTGTTGGGATGTTCTGGTTAGCTCTCAAGCGTTACGGTCTTGATGTGAGCGGTGCCGAAGCGTTTTACACCTTCTTGTATCTAACTCGCGATACGTTCTCGCCATGGGAAAACTTAGGATTATTGCTCAGCTATTATGACCAAATGGAATTCCAAGGTTTAGCGCCGATTATCCGTGATTTCTATGTGTTTATTCCAGCATGGGTATGGCCTGAACGCCCTGATACGGTATTAAACTCGGCTAACTATTTTACCTGGGAAGTGCTGAATAACCATTCTGGGTTAGCGATTTCGCCTACGTTAATTGGCTCGCTGGTGGTCATGGGGGGCGTGCTGTTTATCCCGCTGGGCGCTATCGTGGTGGGCATGATCATTAAATGGTTTGATTGGATTTATGGGTTAAGTCTAAAAGAATCCAACCGTTACAAGGCTGCGATTATGCAGGCATTTTGTTTCGGCGCCATCTTCAACATGATTGTATTAGCTCGTGAAGGGGTCGATTCCTTTGTCTCGCGCGTAGTCTTTTTCTGCTTAGTCTTCGGGCTATGTTTAGTGTTAGCTAAATTACTGTACTGGTTATTTGAAAGTGCCGGTCTTATTCGTACCAAAGCCGCTTTATATTTAAAAAGTGGTCAACGGGAAAGCCGTTAAAAGGAGCATCATGGAACAGTCGTCAATTCCTCAATATAGCATCAGAGGTCATAATATTTGGGGCTTTAAAAACATGGCCCATTTCTTGGACTATCTGTTTGCTGACGGTAAGACCAAAACAGGCACATTAGTGGCTATCAACGCAGAGAAAGTGATGATCGCAGAGCAAGATACTGCGCTGAATACCTTATTAGGGCAGGCGGAATACCTTTATGCCGATGGGATCAGCATTGTGCGTGCTATTCGCCGTAAATATCCAAAAGCTGAGGTTTCTCGTGTGGCAGGTGCCGATTTATGGGAAGGCTTAATGGAGCGCGCAGGAAAAGAAGGCACCCCAGTATTTTTAGTGGGCGGCAAGCCAGAAATTCTTGAGCAGACTAAAGCGAAGCTACGCGCACAATGGAATGTCAACATTGTGGATTCCCAAGATGGCTACTTTACGGCAGAAGATCGCAGTGCGCTGTTTGAGCGTATTCACGCGAGCGGTGCCAAGATTGTGACCGTGGCGATGGGTTCTCCTAAGCAAGAAATCTTTATGCGTGATTGCCGTGTTGTGCATCCTGATGCTTTGTATATGGGCGTCGGTGGAACTTATGATGTGTTCACCGGGCATGTTAAGCGTGCGCCTAAAGTCTGGCAAAACTTAGGGCTAGAATGGCTGTATCGCTTACTTTCCCAACCAACACGAATTAAACGACAGTTTAAATTGCTGAAGTTTTTAGGCTACTACTACGGTGGTAAGCTTTAAGCGCTTTTCCGACTGAATAGACCCGCATTATGCGGGTCTATTTATTTCTGGCGCCCCCATTCTATCTTCAAATATACCTACAATTGTTCAAAAATAGATGCAACCTAAGGGATCTCACGGTATCTTGGGGGATTGTATTTTTTATTTTATTTTCGACAACCAGCCGCGATGACTAAAAAGTTATGGCTATTAGAGCTGCGAATATCGAATGGTTATTATCGACAGGGGAAATTATGGATAAGCCACAGCAAGGTCTTCAGCGAGGGCTAGAAGCCCGTCATATTGAGCTGATTGCTTTGGGCGGGACAATTGGGGTTGGGCTATTTATGGGCTCAGCGAGTACGTTGAAGTGGGCGGGACCATCCGTATTGTTGGCGTATATTATCGCAGGGTTATTTGTCTTCTTCATCATGCGTTCTATGGGCGAAATGCTCTTTCTGGAGCCAGTCACTGGTTCATTTGCTTCATTTGGTTATAAATATTTAAGTCCTTTTTGGGGATGTTTAACCGCGTGGGGTTATTGGTTTATGTGGGTCGCGGTTGGAATTTCAGAGATAACTGCAATAGGGGAATATGCAAAGTATTGGTTCCCTGATGTGCCCCAGTGGATATTTGCGATGGTTGCCGTTGCGTTGGTGGCACTGGCAAACCTCGCCGCAGTAAGGCTATACGGCGAGCTAGAATTCTGGTTTGCGATGATCAAAGTGACCACGATCGTCGTGATGATTTTGATTGGTTTGGGGCTAATTTTCTTTGGTCTTGGCAATAATTTCGAGCCGATTGGATTGGCTAACTTGACCGAGCATGGCGGATTCTTCGCTGGCGGCTGGAAAGGTTTCTTATTTGCGTTGTGTATCGTGGTGGCATCTTATCAAGGCGTTGAGCTCGTCGGGATCACCGCAGGAGAAGCCAAAAACCCACAAGTGACACTGAAAAAAGCCATCAATAATATTCTGTGGCGCATTCTTATTTTCTATGTCGGCGCCATTTTTATTGTGGTGACGCTGTTCCCGTGGACAGAAGTCGGGCAACAAGGCAGCCCGTTTGTGATGACATTCGCTAAAGTGGGGATTGTCTCGGCAGCGGCGGTAATTAACTTTGTGGTGCTCACTGCAGCATTGTCTGGCTGCAATAGCGGCATGTACAGCGGCGGGCGTATGTTATACGCGCTGGCGCAAAATAAGCAGTTACCGAGTGGACTATTAAAACTGACGAAAAACGGCGTTCCGGCGCGTTGTGTCGGTTTTACTATCTTATGCTTGGTTGCAGGGTCGAGCTTGAACTATATCATTCCAAACCCTGAACAGGTATTTGTGTATGTATATAGTGCAAGCGTCTTGCCAGGAATGGTGCCTTGGCTAGTGATCTTGACCAGCCAGCTACGTTTTCGTAAGCAGAACCAGCAGCAGATGGCAGGGCATACGTTTAAATCGATTCTGTTTCCATGGGTGAACTACGCCACGCTGCTGTTTTTAGCCTGTGTGCTGGTGGGGATGGCGATTAATCCAGAAACGCGTTTGTCACTGATTGTAGGGGCTATCTTTTTATTGACGGTTTCCGGGCTTTATTTTGTGATCCGCAGCTTTAGTCGCCATGATAAAAGCCCATCGTAAAAATATTTTGTGGGTAAAATTTCATCTAATAGACGAGAAAGAGGGAAAAAATGCTCTCTTTCTCGACGAAATGGATAAAAGGCAAGCAATCGATAATTTTATTGAAAAAAGGACTAGACAGCAGGGGGATAAATCCGTACTATCCTCTCCCGCAACGGCGTTAAGCGCCCGTAGCTCAGCTGGATAGAGCGCTGCCCTCCGGAGGCAGAGGTCTCAGGTTCGAATCCTGTCGGGCGCACCATCAAAAGGTGACAAGCTACGGTGGCAAAATAAAGTTGTATGTAGTAGTATGACAACACTTTGAAATAAGTGAAGTTATGGTGGCTATAGCTCAGTTGGTAGAGCCCTGGATTGTGATTCCAGTTGTCGTGGGTTCGAGTCCCATTAGCCACCCCATTTTTTTTGTGACATTGCGAGGGTGGCGGAATTGGTAGACGCGCTAGCTTCAGGTGTTAGTGTCCTATGGACGTGGGGGTTCAAGTCCCCCCTTTCGCACCACGAAAAAAATGATATCGAGTTACTGCCTTAAGCAGTTAAATTTCGGCGAGTAGCGCAGCTTGGTAGCGCAACTGGTTTGGGACCAGTGGGTCGGAGGTTCGAATCCTCTCTCGCCGACCAATTTAAAGAACCCCGCTCAATCGAGCGGGGTTTTTGCATTTTAAAACCGTAACCATTTCTAATCTGATTATTTTCCTTTCCGTATTCTTATCTTCTTATCTTCTTATCTTTATCCATGAATCTGTTTTTTTATTATCTTTATTCTTAATATCTCAGGCATCGCTTTTAACAAGAATGGTTCTTATCTGAATGTGCTTATAACGTTATGTTTTTTATGAATAAAAATATTTGTCTCAGATCCGATACAAACCCCTATTTCCATGTCGTCAAAAAGAGACATTTTACTGATTGATTTATATGGAGAAATTAATAGGCATTCTAAGCTGTCTCTAAATTGAGACAAAATAGCTGAATCGAACAGAATGGGATTTGGTAAGAGTGAGGTGTTAAAAAATCACAATAAGTAAGAAATAAAAATATCGTTTAGAAGCAGGGGAGTTACGAGGTTAAGAATAGAAAAACGTGCAGCGATATAAAAGTTGGCATGCATTCTGCATTATCTATTATGTAGATGCTCATCCCACTTATTATGACAGCCTAGCTTCATAAACCCAGGGATGACGCAAAGCCGATTATCGGTGCCTATTGTCCAATTTAGATGATCAAGAGCTAATCCTCTTACCATCAGCGAACGGGCGAAACGTTGAGTGAGGCACCATCCGTCTGTAGACCTGATTGTTATTTACACCTGCTTCGGCAGGTGTTTTTTTTTGTATCAATCTTGGGTTGTCATGTTCTTTCCTAACCTGATGAGCATTAGGAAAGAAACGTTATCTTCTCGCTTACGCTTTTTTCTCTTTGCTTAACCACTTGCTGATCCAGCGAGTCACATAGGTATAGGCAATAATAATAAAGGTAATAATAAAGATATCTTTATTCAGATCGGCGGTATTGAAGCCAATGATCGAAATAAAAATAAACGGGGATAAAATCAGAAGTAGCAGGTCAAAAAAGATCTGTAAACGATTTTGGCTCGCTACAATCCAACGCCAGAGAGTTTTCACTACATTCATATCTTTATCCTGAATTCATTCAAAACGAAAATGTATACGATTATTTATACACTATGTGACCCTTTTATAACATAGCAATATGCGGTTTGCCTCGATTCGCTAAAAGTGACGCTCTCAAAGACTATCTTTTTGAGATAAATAGTAAAGATCCAAATCGTAGATATAAAAAACGCCTCGGACTAGGAGGCGTTTTAGATCAAAGCTTAACGAATGAGTTAAAAATTTACGCTTTTGCTCGCTCTTGTTTGAGGGAGTGAGTGAGCGCCTCTTGGCGAATTTTCGCCGCTTCATGCGGTTTGTGTAGCTTGTCATAAGCATCGGCTAACCAAGCTGCATCATAAGCATCAAAACGCTGCGCTAATGCGGCTTTAAAGTAGGTTTCTGCTTTTTCCCATTGGGCATGTTGAAGCGCAAGGATCCCCAATGTGCTATTGAGTAATGGTGTCGCACCAGACTGTTTGACGAGGCTTAACAGAGTTTTTTCAAGCACTTCAGGTTGCTCGCTCTGTAATTTCGGGATCAACAACAATAGACGTTCGTCATATTGCTGCTTCAATCCATCAATAATCATCTTTTCTGCGCTACGCGTATCACCACATTCAATTAAATGTTCGGCTAAGAAAGCTTGTAATGGCACTTCATGGCGAACTTTACGCGGCTGAGCTTTCCACCAATTTTTCAAGCCATCGCTACCACCTTCAGCCATACATTGGTTCATGAGCCCTTTGTACGCTTTGAGTTTTAACGCTTCAAGCTCATCTTCATTATGTAACTGGACTTTTGCCATAATCGGCAGCAGCTCAATGAGTGCTTGGTATGCGCCGGTACCTAAATAAGCTTGTTCAGCTAAACGTAAAATTTCTGGGTGGCGTGGTGCTTGGTCGAGCAGCTTGTCGATGCCATTACGGGCAGCATGAATTTCGCCTTCCGCCAATTGGATGCGAACACGGCTAATATCCACGGGAAGTTGATCTTTACCTGCGGCTTCAGCAGCCCTATCTAAATATTGATGGGTGCGATAACTATCCCCACGCTGCTGGGCGGCTTCAGCTGCCATCAAGTAGTTAATGACTGGCTGCTGAGAAAAATCAGCATGCTTACTCATTAGTTTCTCGACTTGCTCCAAATCACCTTCGGCTAATTTGAGTAAGGCTTTTTGCGTTTGAGTGTGCGCTTTATGGTATTTATGACCGCTGAGCCAGCCTTTTGTCCGTGAGGTGGTGCTCATAAAGCGGCGGTAGCACCATCCAAGGAATAACAGAACAAATTGCAGCAGGATAAAACACAGCACAAGGCTGGTGACGCTGGTCGTAATATCGTAGCTATCGGTACGAATAAATACATAGCCTTGGTGACCTGCTAATAGAGGACCCAAGATAATGCCCGCAATCAGGACGATAAAGAGAACAAAGACTTTAATCATGATCACCCCTTATGCTCAGGGGCGTTTGCCGCGTCCGTTACAGGAGCTTCGGCGGCAACGTCCGGTTTGTCGGTTTGTGTATCTGATGGAGCCGTCACCTCTTCAGCAGCTTTATCGGCTTCTTTTACTGCCTCAAGCGCGGCATCCTCGGAAACGCCAGTCGGCTCTGGATTTTGAGATAATAAATTGCGCACTCGCGTTTGCATCACTTTTTCCAGCTTGGCTTGGCTTTCTAAAGTTTCAGGCATATCGGCATCAATCGGTTGATTAATTAAATCATCGAGTTCCGTCAAAAAGGCTTTAGTGGCTGGTGCGTCCACATCAAAGTAAGCGCGTACCCACGTGGAAGCTTGCTCAAGGGACTGTTTATATGTCTCTTCTTGATAACGTGGTACAGCTTGAGCCGCAATGAGCAATTGGGAGCGAATATTTTCACGTAGATAAATATCTTGGTTTGGTGCTAGCAATGGAGCTTCGGAGCCATCACGAGCGCGTACGGTGATAAAATCGCTCGTGAAACTTTTCCAGCTGCGCGCGAGGTTATCTTTCCAGTCTGCAATATCGTCGCTGACATTGGTGCCAGTATCTTCCGGTGCGTCGCCATTATTTAAATCGGCGAGGCGTAAGTTATCGACATCATTACTGAGCTGATTCAAACGTAAAATAATGCCGTCATAGTCAATTTGGTTGATGGCAGCTAGCTTGTTCATATCATTGGCGATAGCTTTACGAATATCCAGCAAACTTGGGTCATTCATTTCCGCTAAACTGGTGTCTGCGCTTTTGAGCAGAACGGCAGCGGTAACTGGATCATGGTCATTCCATAATTTGCGACCCGCCATTTTCACCATAAAATCAGCTTGGGCAATCAACCAGTTTTTTACGTCCGAGCTGGAAAGTGCGGTGACGTGAGCTTGTAATTCTTGCATGCGACGATTGAGTTGATCTTCATAATCACGCGCATGGTTTTTCAGCTCCGTGTTGGTTGCGATGAGCGCATCCACACGTTGTCTATCGGCATTTTGTTGTTCAACTAATTCACTGACTTGCTGTTTCAGTTGGTTATTATCATGAACCAATTGCGCATTACTTTGCTGAGTAAAGTAGTACATCCCGCCGCCCATGACGACGATAATGGCGATAGCGATCGCACTGACTGCAAGACCAGGGCGTTTCTGTTTGGATGAAGGCGTCGGCTGACGAGTCTCTTTTTTCTCTGTCACAGCTTCATCATTAACAGTGTCGGTAATTTTGTCTTGTTCCGTCATAAATTAGCATCCCATATCGGTTGAAATTAATGCTTCAAGTAAAGCGTGATTATCTGCGCTAGTTGCCACACAGACCCGACGCCACCCACTTTGGCGGGCTTTTTCTGCGATTCGTTCGCTGACAACCAGTAGCCGGCGGGAATACCACCATTGTTGCATATCTTCAGCAATCAAATCGTTAAGTAGGGTCAACATTTCACCGCTTGTAACCACAATATCGGTGATATCCGTGTTAAACCAAGTTTGGTTAAACTCAGTTTTATCATAGTGTACAGGTCGCCTTGCGTAGCATTCGCAGTAATCAACATCTGCACCTCGAGCGCGTAATGTTGAGGCAAGGAGTTCACGACCGCCATTACCTCGAAGGAGTAAGGCACGTTTCCCCACTAAATTTTGCAGGTTAGGGTGGGTGAGTAACACCTCGCTGGTTTCTCCTGCTTCAGCCCAACGGATAGTTTGCCCAGTTAGTTGCTGAAAATAGTGACCTGTAGATTGTCCTATACCATAGTAGGATAACTTATCTGACCAGTCTCGTCCTGCTTGTTCCAATGCTAAATTTGCATACCAGACGGCATTTTTGGATAAAAGAAAGACAAGGTCGTTTTCCGATAATCCATCTAAGCGAGAAGACAAAGTATTGAGCTGTGAACCCGCTTCAATCGTAATTAAGGGAGCCGGGTAAGCCTGCCCCCCAGTAGCATTAATGGCTGTTATCAACGCGGAGCCTGATGGCTCTGGGCGAGTAACAAGGACCCTCATGCTGGTGCATTGCCTTTATAGACTTCCGCGAGAATTTCACGGGCGCCATTATCAAGTAACTCTTCTGCGAGAGAAATACCAGCTTGGATTGCGTCGGCAGGCGCGATTAAGCGTTCTCCACGAATGACTTGGCTGCCATCTGGGGCACCGACGAGCGCACGTAACCAGATTTTATCCCCTTGCCAAATAGCATAGCTCCCAATAGGCACTTGGCAACCACCTTCAAGGCGCATATTCATGGCGCGTTCAGCAAGGACACACACGGAGGTTTCATCGTGATTCAATGCGGCGAGTAAGTCACGGGTGCGTTGATCATCTAAGCGGCACTCAATACCTACGGCGCCTTGTCCAACGGCAGGTAAAGATTGCTCTGGTTCTAGTGCAGCTTTGATACGCTCATCAAGTTTTAAGCGTTTTAGACCTGCCACCGCAAGGATAATGGCATCGTATTCGCCGTTGTCGAGCTTAGACAGGCGGGTGCCGACGTTGCCGCGTAGGTCACGGATAACTAAATCTGGACGTAATTCTCGTAACTGGCACTGACGGCGTAAGCTGGATGTACCGACGATGCTGCCCGCTGGGAGTGCATCAATATTGGCATAATGGTTAGAAACGAACGCATCTCGTGGGTCTTCTCGCTCACAAATGGTGACCAAGCCTAACCCTTCAGGGAACTCTACAGGTACGTCCTTCATTGAGTGAACGGCAATATCTGCGCGACCTTCAAGTAACGCCAGTTCTAATTCTTTGACGAATAAACCTTTTCCACCGACTTTCGCTAATGGGGTATCTAAAATAATGTCCCCTTTGGTAACCATTGGGACTAACTCTACTTGTAAGCCGGGATGTCGTTGCTCTAATTCTGCTTTTACGAAATAAGCTTGCCATAGCGCTAGAGGGCTTTTACGCGTTGCGATACGCACGATATTTGTTGATGTCATTTCACTGTTTTCTCAGGCGAATATCGCCGCAGATTAACCATACAATTGGCGTTAGTTTTAACATGTTAGCGGTAATTTTTCCAGTTGGTCGCAGAATGAGCGATATAAGAAGAATGAACGGATGAGATGTATCAAGTGAAGTTCGCTTTTTTACATCTTTTTTGTGAGTCTCTTGGAAAAAAATGACTTAAAAGAGGATCTAGATAACAAATTTCTTTAGCTATTCGTGCTTTTTTAGAATTGCAGTGGGTGATATTTTGAAGGAATTTTGTTGAAGCGTGTAAGCGCAGAGCCTGCCAGCACTGGGCTGAATTTAGAGTAAGGCCGCTTTTTTGTTATACAACCCATGATGGTGATATTATTCCATTGAAAAACAAGGGATATTTCTGCAATGCAAAAATAAAAAGTCTTTTTATACAATATGTTGAAAAATAATTTGTACTAAAAATAGACGGGAAAAATTATGTGATCTACTTTACCCTTTTACTCCAAGGTGTTAAATTGATCACGTTTCCGACAATCCCTTTGAAAAGTAATTTAAGTTTTTCTCTATCTGTTGGGTGCTGGGAAAATTCCCCAGGTTTGTCATTACATTCTTTCAGTCAGGCGTAACCTTTGTACCTCTATATTGAAACTTTAAAGCAAAGACTTGATGCGATAAACCAATTACGGTTGGAACGCGCGACGGCTTCTATGAGTGAAACCTTTTCGAAGGTTTACAGCTTGTTGCCGGTCTTGTTTCATTATCATCATCCAATGATGCCGGGTTATATTGAAGGCAACGTCCCTCATGGCGTCTGTTTCTTCTCGCCAGATGCAGAACAACTCAAATGGTTACAACCTTTCGAACGCTTCTTATCCACAAACAACCAAGCTAATGGTGAATTGCCAATTACAGGCATTTACTCGATGGGTAGTACCTCTTCTGTGGGGCAAAGTCACTGCTCTGATATTGATGTGTGGGTTTGTCATCCTTCTTGGTTAGATAACGAAGAAAAACGATCTTTACAGAAAAAATGTACGTTAATTGAACAGTGGGCAGCCTCGCTGGGCATTGATGTCACTGTCTTTTTAATCGATGAAAATCGTTTTCGCCATAATGCAAGCGGGCATCTTGGTGGTGAAGATTGTGGCTCCACACAACATATTTTATTGCTGGATGAATTTTATCGTACAGCGGTGCGTATGGCTGGGAAACGTCTGTTATGGACAATGGTGCCTGTTGAAGAAGAGCAACACTATGACGAATATGTCATGGGGCTGTACGCTCAAGGGGTACTAACACCAAACGAATGGCTGGATTTAGGCGGCCTCGGTGAATTGTCAGCCGCGGAATACTTTGGTGCCAGTTTGTGGCAGCTATATAAAAGTGTCGATTCTCCGTATAAAGCGGTGTTGAAAAGTATTTTACTGGAGTCCTACTCTTGGGATTATCCACACGGTAAGTTGTTAGCGTTGGAGTTTAAACGCCATTTACATGCCGGTGAAATCGTCTGTTATGGATTGGATTCATATTGCCTCATGTTGGAGCGCGTAACTCGTTATCTGACTGAAATTAATGATTCCACGCGTTTGGATTTAATTCGTCGCTGCTTCTATCTAAAAGTCTGTGAAAAGCTTTCTGAAGATGAAGATGACCAATGTTCCGGTTGGCGTCGTGATGTACTGTCCCAGTTAGTGGAGTCGTGGGGATGGAGCGCCGAGCGTCTGGCTGTGTTAGATACGCGTAGCCAGTGGAAAATTGAGCGTGTGCGTGAAGCGCATAATGAGCTGCTCGATACGATGATGCAAAGTTACCGTAACTTAATTCGATTTGCCCGTCGTAATAATTTAAGTGTTAGTGCTAGCCCGCAAGATATTGGGGTATTAACCCGTAAGTTATATGCCGCGTTTGAAGCGCTACCCGGTAAAGTGACATTAGTAAATCCGCAAATTTCCCCGGATCTTAGCGAAGA
Source organism: Providencia sp. PROV188 (assembly GCF_027595165.1). Taxonomy (NCBI): domain Bacteria; kingdom Pseudomonadati; phylum Pseudomonadota; class Gammaproteobacteria; order Enterobacterales; family Morganellaceae; genus Providencia; species Providencia sp. PROV188. The sequence continues at coordinate 3,654,723 of NZ_CP097291.1, read as the reverse complement.
GCACCTGACATTTATTTATGTGCCTGAAGGGCGTGCCAATCGTAGCGGCTGGTATCTGTATAACCAAGCGCCGCAAATCGACACGATTATCGGTCATCAACCTTTAGAATATAACCGCTATCTGAATAAATTGGTGGCGTGGGCCTATTTTAATGGGTTACTGACTGAAAATACGCAAGTTCATATGCATCATGGCAAATCCCAATGCGATGAGCGTAAGTTATTGGAATTAATGCATGATGTATCGAGCCATTTCCCAATAAGATTGCCAGCTCCAACCCCTAAAGCACTGTATAGCCCGTGTGAAATCCGCCACTTAGCCATCATCGTTAACTTAGAAAAAGATCCGACACAGGTCTATTCTGAGCAGGTGGTGCATGTGGATTTCAGAAAACTGGATATTTTCAGTTTTGGTGAATCTCAACAATGTTTGATAAGCAGCATCGATCTTCTGTATCGCAATTCATGGAATGAAGTTCGTACCCTGCATTTCAGCGGCGAGCAGTGCATGTTAGAAGCGCTAAAAACCATCCTCGGTAAAATGCACCAAGACGCGGCTCCGCCTGAAGCAGTTGAAGTATTCTGTTATAGCGAACATTTACGTGGGCTTATTCGTACTCGTGTACAGCAGCTAGTGTCCGAATGCATTGAATTGCGCTTATCCAGCAATCGTCATGAACCTGGTCGCTTTAAGGCATTACGCATTGCAGGGCAAACATGGGGTCTGTTCTTTGAGCGTTTAAACGTCTCTGTACAAAAACTCGAAAATGCTGTTGAGTTTTACGGTGCAATCTCCCATAACAAGTTGCATGGTTGGCCGGTAAAATTACAAGCGAAAGGGGATAATCATCTTCCTGCAGTTGTGGATGGCTATGCCAGCGAAGGAATTGTGCAGTTTTTCTTTGAAAATACGCCAGATAATACAGGGTTTAATATCTACGTATTGGATGAAGCTAATCGCGTGGAAATATACTCTCATTGTGAGGGTTCCAAAGAAGAGCTAGTGCGCGATGTTAGCAAATTCTACTCTTCCTCCCATGACCGCTTTACCTACGGTGCAAACTTTATCAATTTCAATTTGCCACAGTTTTATCAAATTGTGGAAGAAGAAGGCAAAAAGCAAGTTATTGTCTTCTCTGACGCCTCTTGGTCATTTACTGAAGAAGAAGAGGATGATGAATATCCCTCAGCACCTCAGTTAAGCCAATCTGAGCAGCTAGAGCACTCTAAACAGCACGCTCAATATTATTGATTTTATTAAGATAAAAAATAGGCAGAGTAAATTATAGACTCCGCCTATGATTTTTTGTGTGCGTATTTAGAACGAGAATGGGAAGTGGCTTTGGAAGGTAATTGCATTGCCCAGCATGGACAAAAACTCTTGACCTGAACGGTCGCAAATCCATTTTCCATCTTTATAATCATAATGATAGCCACCTTGTTTGGTTGCTAACCAGATTTGGTGGAAGGCTTCTTGTTTGTTGATGATGATTTTGCTGCCATCTTCAAAGCTTAAGGTCATGACGCCGCCATTAATTTCACTATCAATATCCGCATCGCCATCGTAATTATCTAAATGCTCTTCAATCGAGCTGAGCAATTGCTCTGCTAACTGATGAAATTCGCTATCGTTCATGATGTATTTCCTGTTTATACTTTTATTTAGGCGAAATTATAGGGTTGAATGTGTTCAGGGGTCAAACGGCGCACATCTTACTTGTGAGATGCCATTTGAATTATTTAACGTATATAATATTAATATGTTTGATAAACAGGCGTGATTTGAAAAGCGACACCTGTTACTGTGTGAAATATCAGATTGCAAAATTTAGTCTTACAGGCGAAACATCATAATGAAAAAAAGTTTATTTGGACTTAGTGCACTTCTCGTTTTATTCACCCTTTCTGGCTGTGGCTTAAAAGGGCCGTTGTATTTTCCGCCTGAAGACAATGCAGCGGCGCCTGCTAAATCTGACGTGCAACCTAAAGCTCCAAGCAGCTCGAACCAAGAGCCTGCTGCGACCAAACAGTAAGCCTCTGTTATGGAACGTGAATTGCAGTTCTCAAAAATGCATGGCTTAGGCAATGATTTTATGGTGGTGGATGGCGTCACACAGAATGTCTATTTTTCACCTGAACTGATTTGTCGTTTAGCGGATAGGCATACTGGCGTCGGTTTTGACCAACTTTTATTGGTCGAAGCCCCTTATGATCCTGATCTCGATTTCCATTACCGTATTTTTAATGCGGATGGCAGTGAAGTTGCACAATGTGGCAACGGAGCGCGCTGTTTTGCACGTTTTGTCCGTTTAAAAGGTCTGACAAACAAACAAAAAATTAAAGTGAGCACTCAGTCTGGGCGTATGACTCTCACAATTAATGAAAATGATGATGTTTGTGTGAATATGGGCGAGCCTGATTTTGAGCCGCAAAACGTCCCTTTTCGTGCCGTGAAAGCGGAAAAAACCTATATTATTCGAGCACAAGAACGTACAGTGTTTGCGGGTGTTGTCTCCATGGGAAATCCGCACTGTGTGGTGCAAGTGGACAGTGTCCAAACTGCAGAGGTAGAAGTATTGGGCCCTGCATTGGAAAGCCACGAACGCTTCCCTGAACGTGCCAACATCGGTTTTATGGAGATTGTCAGCGCAGACTATATTCGCTTACGTGTTTATGAACGTGGTGCGGGGGAAACCCAAGCGTGCGGTAGCGGTGCATGCGCCGCAGTTGCCGTGGGTGTAGGACAGGGATTATTAGCTAGCCGTGTTCGTGTCGATTTGCCGGGCGGCTCCCTCGATATTAGTTGGGAAGGTCCCGGATCACCACTGTATATGACAGGTCCTGCGACCCATGTTTATGATGGAGTGATCCAAATTTAATCTTGATTGAGTGGAAAGAGGGGAATAATGGATAAGCCTGAACAAGTGCCGGAGATTGCTCAGTTAATTGATGAACAAGATGTGGTGCAATATTTAAAACAGAACCCTTATTTCTTTATTCGCAATGCGTCTCTTGCTGAACATATCAAGGTTCCTCATGCCGTTCAGGAGGCTATCTCGCTTCCTGAATTGGTGATGAGCCGTCAACGTCAAAAAATCAAAAATCTCGAGCAGGATATCCGCTTTATGGTGGAACAAGCCCACGAAAATGGGCAACTGTTCGATGAGCTTCTTTATCTCGTCATTGAAATGTCTTCCGCAAATAGTTTGCGGGAGATGCTGTTTGTGTTGAATCGCTGGGCTAAAAAGCTCGGGTTATCGGGGGCTTCTGTACGCCTATTTAGTGATAGCTGGCGATTATCTGCGCCATTGGATGCCTACGAATTGGTGCTCCCACGCCGCGTTTTTGAACCCGTACGTATTCAGCGTTTTGGGGATAACCTCAATTATCTTGGGCGGCTAAATGGTCCTGAGTTGCAGCTTTTACTTCCTGATGCACAAAATGTAGGTTCAGTAGCGATTTCGTTGTTTGGGCATCATGGGGAATCCGGCATGGTGATATTTACCAGTCGTGACCGTGAGCACTATCAACAGGGTATGGGTACAGTAATGCTGGAAAAAGTGGCTCAAATTCTACCGAGGTTATTATGTCAATGGATAGAGCGTCTGTAGACATTCAGCCCGAAGGGCTGATGATTCAAGTGGAAGCCTTTTTGCGTTACCTCCGTGTTGAACGCCGATTGAGTCCAGTCACGATAACGAATTATCGTCGCCAATTAGGTGCAGTTTGCCAAATTTTAGGTGAACTGAAAGTGAGCCAATGGCAGCAGTTGGATATGACGATAGGGCGCAATATTGCCGCGAAGAGCCGTCGAACAGGCTTGCAAGCAGCGAGCATGGCATTAAGGCTTTCCGCACTACGTAGTTTTTGTGATTGGATGGTGCAGCAAGGCGAACTACCGGCAAACCCAGTTAAAACTATTCATGCCCCTAAAGCGAAAAAACGTCTACCGAAAAATATGGATGTGGACGAAGTTTCTCAACTGTTGAATATGGACAGTGGCGACCCGCTCGTGGTGCGAGACAGAACCATGCTGGAAGTGATGTATGGCGCGGGATTGCGTCTCTCTGAGCTGGTTGGTTTGGATGTGAAGCACCTTGACCTCAATTTAGGTGAGGTTTGGGTGATGGGGAAAGGCAGCAAGGAACGCAAAATTCCTCTAGGGAAAACGGCAGTGAGTTGGCTAAAACGCTGGCTTGAAATGCGTGAATTGTACGAGCCTGTCGATGGTGCGGTATTTATTTCCACGAAAAGTGGTAAGCGTATCTCGAATCGCAATGTGCAAAAGCGGTTTGAGCAGTGGGGTATTAAACAAGCGGTAAATAGCCATATAAATCCCCATAAATTACGTCACTCTTTTGCAACTCATATTCTCGAATCAAGTGGTAATTTACGTGGGGTACAAGAGTTATTAGGTCATGCTAATCTCTCTACCACCCAAATCTATACCCATCTTGATTTCCAACATCTCGCTAATGTTTATGATGTGGCACATCCGCGAGCGAAGAGGGAGAAATCTTAATGCATTTTTACCGTCCGTTATCACCCATCAAAGCGATGACATTTGATTTGGATGATACGTTGTACGACAACCATCCCGTGATTGATAAAACGGAGGAAGAAGTTTTACGGTTTATTCGTGAATATGACCCGCGTTTTCATCATTTTACGAACGATGACATTTATGCTTTTCGCTATCTTGTGGAAGAACAAGAACCGGATATTCGCCATGATATTACCCGCTGGCGCTGGCTATCGTCGAAAATGATGCTGTGCCACTATGGTTATAATAAAGAGGATGCCCTCAAAGGTGCGGACGATATTATGGCGCACTTTACCTACTGGCGTAATCAAATTCATGTCCCGCAATCCACTCATGAAACGCTAGCAAAATTAGCCGAAAAATTACCGCTGGTGGCGATTACGAATGGTAACGCCGAGCCGCAAGCGTGTGGGCTAGGGCAATATTTTCAGTTTGTATTAAAAGCGGGGCCGGATGGGCGCTCTAAGCCATGCTGCGATATGTATCACCTTGCCTCTACGCGTTTGAATATCGAGCCAGGCGCTATTTTACATGTTGGAGATAATCTGCTGACCGACGTAGAAGGGGCGATTAATAGCGGTATGCAAGCCTGCTGGTTCAACGTGGATCATATGACGTTAATGGATGAGAAAGAGGGGCGTATATTGCCTCATGTGGAAATTTGTCGGTTGGATTCTCTCCTGTCATTGGTATAATCCTTTCTCTGTATAAAAACACAGTGGTGGTGGCCACTGTTAAACCATTTCCAAACCAATCAGGTTTGAAATGGTTGTTTAGGTTTATGAAAATAAACGAGGAAAATCAATTTATTGATTTTCGCCTGATAACACAAAGAGGGAAAAACCACGCTTTTCTCCCTCTTTGTCAGTAACCTCACAGTGGTGGTAGCCACTGTCTTGCTTTGATGGTAACTATGGACGTCTCATATCTGCTCGAAGGTCTTAATGACAAACAGCGCGAAGCGGTTGCAGCCCCGCGCACTAATTTACTGGTACTTGCAGGTGCAGGTAGCGGTAAAACCCGTGTGTTGGTTCATCGCATTGCATGGCTTATGTCGGTGGAGAATGCCTCCCCATTTTCGATTATGGCCGTGACGTTTACCAACAAAGCTGCCGCAGAAATGCGTCATCGTATCAATCAGTTGGTGGGGACTAGTGAAGGCGGCATGTGGATCGGTACTTTCCACGGTCTCGCACACCGTTTACTTCGCCAGCATTACTTGGATGCGAATCTGCCGCAAGATTTCCAAATTCTAGACAGTGATGACCAGTACCGTTTGATTCGTCGTCTGCTTAAAGCCATGAATCTTGATGAGAAGCAGTGGCCGCCTCGTCAGGGAATGTGGTACATCAACGGTAAAAAAGATGAAGGGCTGCGTCCCCAGCATGTTGAAAGCTATGGTAATCCAGTCGAAGCGACATGGCTGAAAGTGTATCAAGCCTATCAAGAAGCTTGTGACCGTGCAGGGCTGGTGGATTTTGCCGAATTACTGCTACGTGCACATGAGTTATGGCTGAATAAGCCCCATGTTTTACAGCATTATCGCGAGCGCTTTACCAATATTTTGGTGGATGAGTTCCAAGATACCAACAGCATTCAATATGCGTGGATCCGTGTGTTAGCGGGTGAGACTGGCAAAGTGATGATTGTCGGCGATGATGACCAGTCAATCTATGGCTGGCGTGGCGCTCAAGTTGAAAATATTCAGCGTTTCTTGAATGATTTTCCCGGTGCAGAAACTATCCGACTCGAGCAAAACTACCGTTCGACCAATAATATTTTGAAAGCGGCAAATACGCTTATCGCCAATAACAGCGACCGTCTCGGTAAGAATTTATGGACGGAGGGCGGTGATGGTGAGCCGATTTCCCTTTATTGCGCCTTTAATGAGCTTGATGAAGCTCGCTATGTGGTTGGGCGCATTAAACAGTGGCATGAAAACGGGGGAGCGCTACAAGATTGTGCTATTCTTTACCGTAGCAACGCACAATCCCGTGTGATGGAAGAAGCGTTAATTCAAGGGGCGATGGCATACCGTATTTATGGCGGTCAGCGCTTCTTTGAACGCCAAGAGATCAAAGACGCATTATCCTACCTTCGATTAATTGCTAACCGTAACGACGATGCCTCTTTTGAGCGTGTGGTCAACACTCCAACACGAGGCATTGGTGAGCGAACGCTGGATACCGTTCGCCAAACTGCTCGGGATCAGCAACTGACATTATGGGAAAGTTGTGAGTACTTACTTCGCGAGCAAGTCCTGGGAGGAAGAGCGGCAAGCTCCATCGAGCGTTTCTTAGAGTTAATCGACGCATTAGCGAAAGAAACCCAAGAGATGCCACTGCATGTGCAAGCTGACCGCGTGATTAATGACTCTGGTTTGCGTGCGATGTATGAGCAGGAAAAAGGTGAAAAAGCCCAAGCACGAATTGAAAACTTGGAAGAGTTAGTTAACGCAACCCGCGATTTTAGCTATCAAGATGAAGACCAAGATTTGATGCCATTGCAGGCATTTTTATCTCATGCGGCATTGGAGTCTGGGGACGGTCAAGCGGATGCCAGCCAAGATGCAGTGCAATTGATGACGCTACACTCAGCGAAAGGGCTGGAATTCCCTGTCGTGTTTATGGTTGGCGTGGAAGAAGGCATGTTCCCAAGCCAAATGTCGATGGATGAAAGTGGGCGCTTAGAAGAGGAGCGCCGTCTTGCCTATGTGGGTATCACCCGTGCTATGGTGAAATTGACAATCACTTATGCCGAGAGTCGCCGCCTATATGGCAAGGAAGTTTACCATCGCCCATCCCGCTTTATTGGTGAGCTACCGACGGAGTGTGTGGAAGAAGTTCGATTAAGAGCCACGGTTTCACGGCCTGTCAGCCATCAACGTCTTGGCACACCGATTAGCCAAAATGATTCTGGCTATGCGTTAGGGCAGAGAGTGATGCACCCTAAATTCGGCGAAGGCACCATTATTAATCTCGAAGGTAGTGGTGAACATTGCCGCTTGCAAATTGCTTTTCAAGGGCAAGGGATTAAATGGCTAGTGGCGTCTTACGCGCGGTTAGAGAATTTATAGTCAATTATAGAGAATGGAAATATTATTAGATTTAAGCTTCCATTCTCTTTATCTATATAAATAATAAATTATTAATTAGTTTCGGTTCTATTTATCATCATAATCTCTGAGTTATTTGATTTGTTAAATTAAGGATGATTGTATGGTTTATAGAACTGTTTATGTTGATTTTGATATTAATGATAAAAAGTATAAGGAAATAGAGAGGAAAATTGGTTATGTAGAAAGGCAAATAGATAGATTAAAAAAAGATGCATCTGATTTTTATGAGATAGTCGAGAGGGAAGGTGGAGCGGAACGTTTATCTCAATATAATGAATTAATGGTGACTATTCATCGTTATGAAATGTTCTTAGTTCAAATGAAAGAATATCATAATGATGATAAAAAATATATTTCTGAAAATTTAGTATTGGAGTTTAATAGTAAAAAAGAATTTAATCAGCGATTTAAAACATTAGAAAAAGAGAATAATAAGATTCAGATTGAAATGCTAGAGAGTAATTCTATTAAATTTAAAAATAAATATTTACCCTCTGAAATTGGATTTAATATAAAGAAACAGTCATTTAATGATGAAAAGGCGTTAACTATTAGGATTGACAACCATATACGACAAACTAATTATGCTATTCAGGAGGTAAGAAGCCTTTCTTTTGCTAGGATGTACGATTACAACAATGCACTTGGAAATGAAAATTATTCTATGCATGACGGGAAAGTATATATTTTATCTTCTCGTGAAAGCCGTATAAGAGATCAAATGTCAGCGTTTTCAAGTAATGAAATGAGCGTTATGGGTGAATATCAGCAAGGTATGCCACAAACCCCAGTGAACCACATCGTAAAGGGTATTGATAATATAGGAATGTAAGCTTAGCCATCGAGATTATTTGGTGCTTAATGGCAGTTAAGCACCATTTTTGTTATAGCGCGGTAATTTTGGGGGAATGGAAATAGAGTTTTATTTGAAAAATAAGGATATTTTTAGTTTTTTCTTTGATTCATCGATTGAATCATTAAGATTTACGTTTTTTATTTTAATTTTTTCCGATAATCAAGTATAAAATCTCACCTAATAACCACTCTTAGATTCATCATGTCTATCAATCAACTTATTGATTCACTTTCCACACAAGGTTGGTATGTGTGGAACGATTTTCTGAATCTGTCAGAAATTCAGGCTATTAAAAGTTGTATCCCCGATACGCTACAAGACGCGCGTATTGGCTATCAAAATACATTACAAGACAACAAAACCATCCGTGGCGACCAAACGGTGTGGCTTGAACCTGAAATGGGGGCGCCAGTCGTACATTATCTAGATAAAATGGAAAACTTGCGTCAGGAACTTAACTGTCAGTTATTTCTTGGATTGCGGGATTTTGAAACCCATTTCTGTCGTTATCCTAATGGTGGATTCTATAAAAAGCATGTGGATAACTTCCGTGGGCAAGGACGCCGTAAAATCACCACTGTGCTATATATGAATGAATCATGGCAGCAGGGTGATGGTGGTGAAATTGTGATGTATGACATGCAAGATAACGAGCTATTTACCTTGGAGCCGCTAGCGGGTCGCATGGTATTTTTTATGTCTGAAGATTTTCCCCATGAAGTTCTGCCTACCCAAAAAAAGCGTGAAAGTATTGCCGGTTGGTTTCTGACCGAAAAAATACTGTAACCCTTTCTCGTCTATGCCGCCTCTGCAAAGGGGCGGGCTGTAAACTAATCACCTTAATAATAAAACTAAAAGTTGTATATAAACTATGAGTTTGTTTTTTTTAATTATTCCCTTTATTTTAAATTTATTATCTTGAGCGGCATAAAGATAATAAATATTTGTTAATTTAAATATAAATAAAGGATGAATTATATGATTAAGTTAAAAAATGAATTTGCCAAATTTAAATTAGACTTCGAAGAATACAAACAATCTTTTAAAAAATACGAAGAAAACCATAAAAAGTATCTGAGTGAATTGGAAAGGCTGACTGATAGATATGGTGAAATTTTGACGAGAGATAGAAAACCTACAGATAGATATATTTCACAAGCGCAAAGAGATATTCGCATTAACCAAAAAAGATATTCTAGCTATGAGGCTGCAATAATAAAAATTGATAACTATATGGATAGTTTAGAATACGGTGATAATTTAGATGATGCCGTGAATTTTATTAATAAATTGCAATCCATTATAGATTCACTGCCTCAGAAACCGGCTGCTTTTCCTAAGATGAATTTATCGTCAACCCCACTTATTCAGCACGCAGTATTGTCGCTTTATAATAATAACTTAGGAATGGACAAGAAATTTTATAATTTAAATGGTCAATATCTTCAACTCAGTGAGGTTGCAAATGAGACATTAACAAGAATGAATGAGCCGCAAATTTCGATCTGTTTTGGTGGCGATGAAATTGAATCAGTGATGATTGAGCAAATGGCTATATTAAGTTCAAAAGACGGTAGCCCAGTTAATAACAATCTGTTGAATGCATTTGAGCCAAGCACCATTTATGGTGGCTGTGAAATTTATCTTGGTACTCAATATTGCTACTAGGAAGTAAATTGGGAAGCCACCGACTTACGGTGGCTCCCCATAACTTAATTAACTCGTTTAAACTCTTTTCCAGCAAACATTAATGACGCATTGCCCCGCTCAATTTGATAATGAGAAAGATGGCGCTGCTTATCTAAGGAATTCAGTTGCTGAGATTGAAACTCACTGAGCTTCCAATGGATTAGCTCTTTCGCCAGTTTCTTATTTGCATGCTGGCTGCGCTCCGATTGGACTTTCACACTGATCCCCGTTGCGACATGCTTGGCTCGTACCGCGGAACAGGTTTTATTCACATGCTGACCTCCGGCACCTTGAGATTTTGTGAATTCATATTCGATTTCACTCTCCTCTAGGGGCTGAATAGGCGCAAATGTGATTATGCTAATAAACCAGTTTTTGCGTTTATGGCGTGGTCGCAGAGGGCTTTGGCATTGCCATTGAACGGTTCCACTCCACGCGTTGACCAGCTGTTCGCTCTGTTTCCCCTCTAAGGAGACTAACACTGACTTTAGTCCCTGCTTGGATGGAAAAGACTCCAACACATCAACTTGAACATCTAACAAAGCGGCTTCTTTTAAAAAACAAGAAAACGCTTTTTCCACGGCGATACAGCACTCATCGGGTCCTTGAGCTGAGGAAAACTGTAATAATGTCATTAACAATCTCCGCTCGTTTTATAGGTGATCACGGGCGCTAAGCGGGCAATAACCTGAATAATGCCGACCTCAACCATGCTTTCGATAACGGTATCAATGGATTTATAGGACTGCGGTGCTTCTTCATAAATCAATTGTTTGTTTGCACAAATAACTCGGCTGCCTAAAGTGGTTCGGGATAGCTGTAATGGCGTATATTTATGTGATAAACGACCTTTGCATTCCGTTCTCATCCACTTGCGTCCAGCGCCATGAGCGAGGGAATTTAAGCTCAAATCACTGGCAACTGGCGCCACTAAATAGCTGTAGTCACCGCGAGAGCCGGGGATCACCACGAAACCTCTATCGGATGGGGTCGCACCTTTGCGATGTAGCCAACCGTCAATGCCATCAATACGGCTTGGCTCAACAAGATTATGATTGAGGTCGAAACGCTGCTCCCCCGAAGCTTTAACTTGCTGCATCATGCGCAGCCCAATCAATTGGCGGTTGATCTGTGCAAACTGTAGCGCGTCTTGGTGTGCTTTGAGGTAAGTCTTGGCATCATCGGATTGTTCATCCAGCCCATTATGGCTATGTTGCTCAACATGCTGGCGTAGAATAGATTGCCCTAAACCACGCGATCCACTGTGCACGAGTAATAACAATTTTTGTTTATCAAGACCGCTTTGCTCAAACAATTCTTGGTTTATGATTTTATCGACGGATTGAAACTCCGCGAAATGGTTACCGCCACCAATAGAACTGAGCGAAGTCATAAAATCATGGGATTTCATCGACTCAGGAACGTGTTCATTTAGCCACTCTAATGGCGCATGATCCGTCATTTCAGACAGCTGTTTTTCCAGCTTATCCAAGTTAACTTTGGCGCGCTTAATATCAGTTTGAAACAGGCTCATGCCACAGCCAATATCATTGCCAACCAACGCCGGATAGAAGCGTTTAGCTGAGAAAAATGCTGCACCAATTGGGTAGCCACGTCCTGGGTGTAAGTCAGGCATGCCGACCACAGAAACCATGTCGGGTAAATTAGCGGTTGTTTGTAATTGCTGGATTGCTTTACTTTCAATCCATGTAGATTCTGTCGCGATATAACTAACGTGTTCACCGACAGAATGAAGGGTATTGCCCATAAGCTATTAACTCATTTTTAATGTGAAAAATAAGGTGATTAGCAGGCAAGTTTTGAGAAGATAGCTGAACTAACGTTTAAAACGATTTATAACGTCTAAGGTTATTTTTAACGTTTAAGACTATTTCTGTGGTTGCCCGCAAAGAGTTTGATTAGTTGTTGTCATGATGAACCTCCTTGCAGTGAATTGATTGAATGAATGAATGAATGAATGAAAACGCGGCGGATATTAACGGGAACTTTTTTCTTTTGCAAGAGGAGAAAGAAAAAAAGTGTAAAATTAATCTTTATCCTAAAATTAATTCCTTTATAAATAAATGTTTCATTCTTTAACTTTATGGCTTTAATTTTTTATATGAGTATTTTCGTTGATTTCTTTTCAGGTTTTGAATTAGCTCCTAAAATAAGTTTAAATTCACATTGTCTATTGATAATTTGAAAATTAATCAATAGTATCGATTAAGTAGGGTTGCAATACTTAATTTTTTATATTTCTCAATAGCTATTGATGTATTGATAATGATTTATTTTCAAATTGTGAATGATTGTTATTAATTTAATTGATCTATATTATTAATCTTAATGATAATAGCTAAATGGATATTTTATCTAGTTTGTACTCTCTAATCAGATGGTTTTTTAATAAAAGAATTATTTCTTATGAAAGGAATAATTCTTTCAGCATGGATGAAGTTATAAATGAATGAACTTGAAAGTAACAATAAATTCCTTGAATTGCTAAGGAAGGAAAAATATGAACTGGAACATGAGGTTAATGTACTGAGATATAATGACTATAAATTAGAAGAACGCTTGGATTCTGAGTTTCTTAATAAGAATAGGGATGGTTTTTCTAGTGATTTAGAATATTATGAATTTAGAATTGAGCAAAGTAAGGTTTTTGATGAGTATTATGAAAATAATGCCAGGATAAAAGAAAAAGAAGCTAAAATAAAGGAGAGCAGTGAATTAATTCGTGAAGCTGAGCATAATGATAGGTTGATAAGGAAAGCTAAGCAACCAATTATAGAGCACGATGAAGGCAAATTTATTTCGGATAGCAAATTGAATTTTGGTAAAATCTCATCTCATCAATACAATATTGACACAACAGCAAATCGTATAGTTGAAAACAGTGCTAGCATGAAGATGGAAGTCAGCGTTTCAGATCATGTTAAAAGTGCAGATACCATAAACTCTTATTATCAAGTCATATTCGGTGTCCCTGTTTATACAACAGGCTTTTAGCATTAAATGATTATTTTAGATCAGGAGGTTATTGGTTTTAACTTACGGGTTTAATTGATTGACAAAACTCCATTATTGGTTAACGGCTAAATAGATGTTTTGTTATCTGGTTTTTGCTTTTTAATAAAAGCATGACTTCTTATAAAGAGCGTCATGCTTTCAATATGGATAAAATTATAAATGAAAGCACGTAAGAAGAAGTATGAAGATCTGGATTCGATGATAAAAGAAAGAAATGAATTGAAAGATAGATATGATTCATTGAAATTCAATCATAATAAATTAAGGAATTATTTAATTTCTGAGCCTCCTGATAAGAATGTAAATTGTTTAGATACTTATACGGATTATTATAAATATGCCGGTGAGGGAGGTGAACTTATTAATGAATATGATGAAAAATGTAACGAGATTAATGAAATAAAAGCTAAATTAATTGAGGCCGATAAATTAATTTATAAGTATAGAAATTACAATATACTTCCGCTAACCAATCAAGCACTCTACGACAAATGGGAGTCCGAGTATGTAAAGTTGGACGACCAACATAATTTCGACACATCAATAAGTTGTATTGCTGAGGGTGTTGCTCGCATGAATAAGGAAGTCAGCATTTCAGATCATGTTAAAAGTGCAGAGATCACTAGCTTCTATCATGAAGCCCTATTTGGTGTTCCTGTTTATATAACAGGCTTTTAGCATTAAATTATTATTTTAGACTAAAAAGTTATTGGTTTTAACTTACTGGCTTAATTGATTGAGATGAAGGCATATTTTTATGCCTTCATCAGATTAATGATAATTAAATACTTAAGACGCGATATGAACTGTTTTTCCGCCTACAATAGTGCGCAGTACTTTCACATTTTCAATATCATCTGCTGGGATGGTAAATACATTGCGATCCAGCACAATCATATCCGCGAATTTACCTGCCTCAAGTGATCCTAAAACATCTTCACGATGTTGAGCATAAGCAGAATCAATCGTTGCCGAACGCAAAACTTCGATCACGGTCATATCACGGTCGTTATCCAGCCTTGGGGCTGGCTGACCATTAATATCACGACCACGGCGGGTCGCGGCGACTTTTAAGTCATACCATTCGTCAAAATCATCGATTGGCCAGTCACTACCAAAGGCAACCACCGCACCTGCATCAATAAACTTAGCGATCGGCTCTAGCTGCTGGAAGCGGGTTTCACCCAGCATGTTTTTCTCGAATGCAGCCAGCTCTGGTGTTGGCGCAGCCCATTGGAATGATAAGCATGCAATGGTTTTCAGGCGTGCAAAACGGGCATAATCTTTGGCATCAACCAGCTCATTATGGGCAAGGCCTGGGCGGATATCTTTCTCTGGGTGAGCTGCTCGCATTTTTTCAATGGCATCCAGCACGATAGATACGGCACCTTCACCGACGGTATGTAAGTGAGGATCGTAACCCGCTGCGGCGATTTTTTCGAGTAGCTCATCCAGAATTCCAGCCGTGAAATAGAGGTCGCCGTAGTTATCGGTTTCTACCCAATTCGGGGCGGAATCAGTTCCTTTGTTCACGCGGTATGGCTGTAATAATGAGGCGGTCATGGTTGGGTATTGCAGCACGCCATCCACAAACATTTTGATATTACGCAGACCGATACCTGGTGTCGGTGTCCACTCTGCTTGGTGCCATTTTTTGGCGAACGCCACGGCTTTATCGACAGCAGCCGCAACGGCAGCCACATTCGGGGTATCATCAGGCGTGATTTCGCGCGCAGCTTGGAAGCGCAAAGTGAGTTCACCACGTTGTTGAAGTTGGTGGAACGCGCTTAATTGCTGCTCAGAAACACGGGCATCCATCACCATGGTAACGCCTTGCTGATTCAATACTTTTTGGACTAACTCAGCCACTTCAACCGCTTGCTCATCACGAATAGACGGGATGCTATCCGCAGCACGCATGGCAGGCGCATCTTCTAAAATTCCGTTAAGTTCGCCATTCTCGTATTTACCGATTTTGCCATCAGGTGGCTCAGGAGTCTCTTTGGTGATCCCGAATAATTCGAGGGCGCGACTATTGGCTAAGAGGGTATGGCAGTCATTAGAGAACAACACCACTGGGCGCTTAGTATTGAGCTTGTCCATGTCTTCACGGTACATATCAATACCTGCTGGTAACATGCCTTGGCGTAACCATGCCGTGACTTTTAGCCAGTCATTTTCGCCGGTGCGAGGATCTTTATCTAGGTGATCTTGCACGCGCTGTAAAATTTGGTCGATAGTCAGGGATTCGTAATTAAGATGGCAGCCGAACAGCTGAATGCCGCCCCAAAATGGGTGCATATGTCCATCAATGATCCCTGGCATCATCATCTTGCCTTCAAGGTCGATGCTCTCAGTTTCTGGACCAACATATTGATGTAATTCATCCGAAGTCCCTGTTGCAAGAATATAACCTTCTTTCAAGGCGATAGCGTCGACAACACTATCTTGACTGTCTGCGGTATAGATATAACCGTTGAAATAAATAACATCAGCAATTTTATTATTCATCGTAAACCGTCTGTATCAGGGGCTCCTACGGAGCCAGAACCAAAAAAACAATGGGGAAGATAAGCTTCCCCATAATCAACGAAAGGTACCGGAGGATTAATTGATAATCATCTCAGTCTCGGCATCAGAGATAGCAGGTGGACGACGAGTAAAACCATGAGTCAGAAGCGTGAGGTAGCCTGCCCCTGCCGCTAGCCAGCATAAGCCGACTGTGAAGGCTTCTGCATCTAAACTTGTCCATAACCACAAGGTTAAAACAACCCCAATAGATGGCATGACCAGGCAAGTGAGCAACTTAGTATTATCCAAGGAGGCTTTGCGGTCGATGTAGAAATGTTTGATGACTGACAAGTTCACAAAGGTAAAGGCTATCAGCGCACCAAAGCTAATCATCGACGCAACCATGCTGAGTGATAACACCAGTGACATCAACGAAGCCACAGCCACAAAGATAATGGAATAGACCGGTGTATTCAGGCGTGGGTGCAAATACGCGAAGATTGAGCGAGGTAACACACCTTCACGACCCATTGCATAGAAAATACGCACGATACTGGCTTGCGAAGTCATTGCAGACGCAAAGACACCAATAACATAAGCGGTAATAAAGCTCGATGCCATCAAGGAGGCGCCGATCCACTTCATTTTATCGCCCACTTGCTGCATCACCGCGATACTGGCGACATCCGTATTAGGGAGAAAATCTTGCCATACCGGATACATTAAATGTGCGCCGTAAGAGATGGCAATAAACAAGGCTCCCGCAATAAATACGGTATATAAAATCGCTTTAGGTAAAGCACGGCGTGCGTCTTTTGTCTCTTCGGCCATGGTTGAAATAGCATCAAAGCCCAAGAAAGCTAAGCACAGTACCGCAGCACCCGCAAACAGCCCCGACACTTGTGATGACATCACAGTGAGCGGTGCCATCAATGCTTCAACATCCAGTACCATCGCGTTTTGCAAGCAGATGTATAAGAAGATGGCGATGAAGACAAATTGCATCAGAATAATCAGCATATTCATCCAAGATACCAATTTGATACCCAAAATGTTCATGATGCTGACAACAGCGATGGTTGAGCAGATTATCACTGGCATTGGGATATTCGGGAACGCTTCGTGGACAAAGATCCCAATCGCAATGTAGTTAATAATCGGCAGAAATAGATAATCCAGCAGTTGTGCCCAACCAACAAGAAATCCAAGAGTGCCACCAAAGGTTTTTTGCACATACGAATAAGCAGACCCAGAAAGCGGGAGTGCGCTGGTCATACGGCAATAGCTCATGGCGGTAAAGAAGACAGCAGCGAGCGTAATTAAATAAGCGATAGGCAGATGCCCTTCACTTAATACAGTCACTTGTCCATAGGTGGTAAAAATTCCGAGTGGCACCATATAGGCCAGCCCGAAAAATACTAACGCAGGGGTGGTCAGTACACGTTTCATTTGAACGGTATTCTGTTGCATTTTGAAGCCCTTCCCAAAAGCCCTTAACAACGTTAACTCTGTCTGAATACACAGGCCGAGTGAACCTAAAATGCAGCCATATAACTTGAGCTATAGCACTACATGTTTTGTTTTTTTACATACACAAATCATTTAATTAGGTATGTGGATAGACGCCTTGTATTCAATTTCAGAAAACCTCGCACCAGGACAGAATATAAATCACTGTCATCGTGCGCACTTTAATGAAACGTCAGTAATGAATCGGACCATTACCATCCGCTGGGGTGAATACAAGCGGCGTACAATATAATTATCAAGTTCCTATTAAGCAATCATTTATTTCAACAAATAAATATACTGTTTTATTTCAATGGGTTGATATTTGAAAGGTGTATAAATAAGGTTAAATTTAACGTAAGTTAAATATGAATCAAATTCCCGATAAAATCAAGGAATAAAAATTTTTATAATATATTGAAATATAAAAAGAAAATCTTTTATTTTAGAATTAATCCAAACAAGAGAAAAACACCCAAAAGGTAAATTATTTTTAATGAAAATAAGCTGATTATATTAAATAATTTAAACTTTCCAGTTCCATTAAATGAAACGTGCATTAAGTGGGTAATATAATAAGCGGGTTAATACTAATTTAAGACAGATATTATGGGCAGGAATGCCCATAATACGAAAAATTAAATTCTATTTTCTTCTGAGTTTCTGCTGTGTATATAAAGCATCTAAAGTAAATAAAATTAATGCAACCCAGATAAAACCAAATGTAATTAACAATTCTTGGGTCATCACCTCACCATACACAAATACGGCAAGCAAGAACATAATGCTTGGACCTAAATACTGGAAGAACCCTAACGTTGATAGTCTTAAATGGTTAGCGGCTTCAGTAAACAGTAACAATGGCACTGTGGTAATAATCCCTGCAGCGATCAGGAGAATATTTAAATGCCAGCTGTTCATTGTCATGTCGCTTGTTGGGCTATCTGCAAAGAATAGTAGAAAGATAACGCCGACAGGTAGCAACCATAAGGTTTCAAATGTCATACCCGTTTGCGCATCAACACCCAATTTTTTACGTAATAAACCGTAGGTGGCAAACGTCACGGCAAGGCTTAATCCAATGATTGGCACGGAGCCAAACTGCCAGAGTTGAATTAATACGCCGGTAAGTGCTAATCCGACCGCAACCCATTGCATT
Source organism: Providencia sp. PROV188 (assembly GCF_027595165.1). Classification (NCBI taxonomy): domain Bacteria; kingdom Pseudomonadati; phylum Pseudomonadota; class Gammaproteobacteria; order Enterobacterales; family Morganellaceae; genus Providencia; species Providencia sp. PROV188. The sequence goes on along the minus strand of NZ_CP097291.1, from coordinate 3,636,302 downwards.
CGGCGGAAGCGTTCATGTAAAAATATCATGCCAAACAATACGTTAACCAGAGGGTTGATAAAATACCCTAAGCTGGCTTGTAGCATATGCCCATTATTTACCGCCCAGATATAAATCAGCCAGTTAGACGCAATTGTCACAGCTGTTACACCTAAAATTAAGATCTTTTTAGGCTGTTTTAAGACTTGGCGGAAATAATTCCAATGGCGCGTGATGGTCAGTAATAGCAGCATAAAGAAGAATGACCAAATAATACGGTGAGTCAAAATTTCTTCTGCAGGCACTTCTTTGATTGATTTAAAATAAATGGGAGCGACACCCCAAATAAAATAAGCGCCTAAGGCACATAGTACGCCTTTGGTAGTATTTTGTTGGCTCATGAATAGCTCTGAAATTGATATAAAGTCAAACTGAGAGATCGAAGCCAAGAATGTGAGAGGCTCGATGTGTGATGCCGTTAATGTGACATTGCTCAGGTTTTTTTACAAGCTATTAGTTAATGAGGTTATTAATTATTTACTAGGCTGTTTCATCCGCTCAGATTTTTTTACCCAATCAAATAAGTCGCAGTGGCTGTAGCAATATGCTGATTTTTCTCATTATGTAATTCACTGCGGGTGACGGCGATTTTATTACCATCGCGTAGTAAGCTGGCGCTCGCGATAAAAACCTCTCCACGCCCAGGGCGCAAATAATCAACGCGTAAATCAATCGTACCCATTTTGGACATCTTGTCGGCAATATCTTGGTGAACGAGAGGCTCAATGCGTTGAAGGATCCGGTTGATGCACACCATGCCTCCTGCCACATCTAATAGGGATGCAATAACACCGCCATGGAGAATGTTTTGGGTGAAATTACCAATAAGCTCAGGTCGATTTTTCACGGATAGCTGGACTAAGTCATCCGTCATTTGTAGTAGTTCAATCCCAAGTAATTGATTAAAAGGCATTCTATAGATAAATGCATCGCTCATAAATTTGCTAGCTTCTTCGAAGGTATAGATGCGGTCATTCATTTTAGGATCCTTGTCTGTGATGTTAATGATAAGTTAACATTATGTATGTGCTAATATCTAGAAAACAAATGAATAATCTTTCAACGGTGAATCATTTTTCGGTGTAAAATGAGACAAATTTTTTCACCGCAGTTGAAATAGGAATGGCAAATGCGCGCTTTACAAATGTTGTTGAGTTCTGTGCTCTGTTTCTGGTCTGTTTCACTTTTTGCATCTGACAATACCAACGAACCGGCACAGCAGGATACTGAAAATCATACGCCCGTTCGCGGAAGTATTATTTCGGGGTTACTGCAAAATTATGATAACCCATTCGTTCTGTATCCTTATGAACCCAATTACATCATTTATACCTATACGTCTTCGATAAATAAGAAAGCCATCGCGAGTTATGATTGGGGTAATGATGCACTGAAAGATGAAGTGAAATTCCAATTAAGCTTGGCGTTTCCTATTTGGCGTGGAATTGCGGGGGAAAACTCGGTTCTTGCGGCGTCTTATACTCAGCGTTCTTGGTGGCAACTAAGTAATAAGAAAGAGTCTTCACCATTTCGTGAAACCAACTATGAACCACAGATTTTTGTCGGTTGGGCGCTTGATAACCAATTTGCAGGCTGGACGTTACGCGAATTCGAAACGGGCTTTAACCATGAATCAAATGGTCGCTCTGATCCAACATCCCGTAGTTGGAACCGTATTTATGCCCGAGCAATGGCGCAAAAGGGTGACTGGCAAGTTGAATTAAAACCATGGTACCGCATTCCTGAAAGTGAAAGCAGTGATGACAACCCAGACATTAATAAATATCTCGGCTATTACCGCGTAAAAGTGGGGTATGCACTTGGGGATAGCGTTATTTCAGCTGCGGGTCACTATAACTGGAACTCTGGGTATGGTAACGCGGAGTTGGGCTGGAGCTATCCAATGACGAAGCACGTGCGTTTGTATACCCAACTGTTTAGCGGTTATGGTGAGTCGATGATAGACTACGACTATCGCCAAACACGTTTTGGTATCGGTGTGATGCTTAACGATATCATGTGATCTGGGCAGACATCCCAGTCATTTCAGGGTAATATCTTGCCAATAGCTGCTCTTTTTGGGCAGCTATTTGTTTCAACCTCTAGAGGGAATTCGTGTCTACCGCTTGCGTTATCAATCAACTTTCACTAGCTGAAAATGTGCTCAACAGCACGTTCGGCTACCAATCCTTTCGTCCGGGACAAGATGCTGTCATTGGCGGTATCCTCGATGGTCGTGACTGCTTAGTATTGATGCCAACAGGGGGCGGAAAGTCGCTCTGCTACCAAGTGCCTGCGCTGGTCAAACAAGGCATTACGCTGGTGGTATCACCTTTAATTTCCTTAATGAAGGATCAAGTTGATCAACTCAAGTTACACGGTGTTGAAGCGGCTTGTTTAAATTCCTCACAAACCCCGCTAGAGCAGCGCCAAATTATGGAATTATGCGCTCAAGGGAAAATCAAACTTTTGTATGTGGCGCCAGAGCGCTTATTGACCGACTACTTTATTCAGCAAATTGGTGGCTGGGATATTGCCTTACTGGCGGTAGATGAAGCGCACTGTATTTCCCAATGGGGCCACGATTTCCGCCCTGAATATCGTTCGTTAGGTCAATTACGCCATTCTTTACCGAATGTACCAGTGATGGCGCTGACTGCCACGGCAGATGAAACCACGCGTGCTGATATTATTCGCTTACTCGAGCTTAATGACCCATTAGTTCATGTGAGCAGCTTTGATCGCCCGAACATCCGCTATACTTTAGTCGAGAAGTATAAGCCGTTAGATCAATTATGGTTTTTTATTAAGGCTCAGAAAGGTAAATCGGGAATTGTTTACTGTAATAGCCGTAGTAAAGTTGAAGAAACCGCGGAAAGATTGCAAAAACGTGGCTTGAGTGTGGCTGCCTACCACGCAGGTTTGGAGAGCGCTCAACGTGACTGGGTGCAAGATGCATTCCAGAAAGATAATCTGCAAATTGTGGTTGCGACCGTGGCATTTGGAATGGGGATTAACAAGTCCAATGTCCGCTTTGTGGCACACTTTGATATTCCTCGCAACATTGAAGCGTATTACCAAGAAACAGGACGAGCGGGGCGTGATGGCGTCGAAGCCGAAGCCATTCTCTTCTACGATCCTGCTGATATGGCGTGGCTCCGCCGATGCTTAGAAGAAAAACCAGCGGGAATGCATCAGGATATTGAACGTCATAAACTGAATGCGATTGCTGCCTTTGCGGAAGCGCAAACTTGTCGTCGCCTAGTTTTACTAAACTATTTTGGTGAAAACCGCCAAAAACCTTGCGGTAACTGTGATATCTGCCTTGATCCGCCAAAGCGTTATGATGGGCTGATGGATGCGCAAAAAGCACTCTCCTGTATTTATCGCGTTGGGCAGCGGTTTGGTATTGGCTATATTGTTGAGGTGTTACGAGGCGCTAACAATCAACGGATCCGCGATTTAGGGCACGATAAACTGCCAGTTTATGGCATTGGTAAAGAGCAAACGAATGAACATTGGGTGAGCGTCTTACGTCAATTAATTCATTTAGGCATGATCACGCAAAATATCGCGCATTTTTCCGCATTACAATTGACGGAAGCGGCCAGACCCATACTGCGTGGTGAAATGCCATTACAGTTAGCCGTTCCACGCGTTTTAGTCACCAAAAGCCGGAATCAACAAAACAAAATTTACCATGGCAATTATGATAAGAAGCTGTTTGCCAAATTGCGTAAATTACGTAAATCCATTGCGGATGAAGAAAACATTCCGCCTTTTGTGGTTTTCAACGATGCAACGTTGATTGAAATGGCAGAGCATTGCCCGACCAAACCCGTTGAATTATTACTGATTAATGGGGTTGGTGAGAAAAAATTAGAGCGTTTTGGTGAGGCGTTTATGACACTCATCCAAGACCATCTAGAAGGTTATGAATGAGGAAACCCCATGACGCCAGATAGTCTAAAAGCCAGTTGGTTAAATCGAGAAACTGAGTTTTCGGCCTTTACCAACGGTCCGCTTTTAGATTTTTGGCAACTACGTGAAGAAGCTGAGTTTTTAGGTGTTGATGATGTTCCTATTCGCTATGTACGTTTTATTCATGCAAAGCACCATAAAGCCGTGGTTATCTCACCGGGGCGCAGTGAGAGTTACGTTAAGTACCCTGAAGTCGCCTACGATTTTTATCATCTAGGATTCGATGTTTTTATTATTGATCATCGTGGGCAAGGGCGATCAGGCCGTATGCTGGCGGATCCCCAAAAAGGGCATGTCGAAAAATTCACAGATTACATTGATGATTTTGAAAAATTCATTGATTTAGAAGTGAGAGATCGTCACTATCCTAAATGCTATGCGTTGGCTCATTCGATGGGCGGCGCGATCCTCGCTGGGTATTTACTCCGAGATAGCGTGACATTTGACGCTGCCGCATTGTGTGCTCCCATGATTGGTGTGAATTTACCAATGCCCCACTGGCTCGCGAGCTTTATTGTTGAGCGTGCAGAACCGCGCCGCAGTGTGCGAAATGATTATGCGGTTTCAACGGGAAAATGGCAGCCATTACCTTATTTAATCAATGTGTTAACCCATAGCCAAGAGCGTTATCGACGTTACTTACGCTACTATGCGGATTATCCTGAATTACGTCTCGGTGGTCCAACTTACCACTGGTTACGAGAAAGTTTTGCGATTGGCAAAGAGCTGGTTGCGAAAGCGGGAGAGATTGAAACCCCTCTGATGCTCCTTGAAGCGAGCGAAGAGAAGGTAGTCAGTAATCGAGAGCTACAAGCTTTTTGTCAAAGTCGGCAAAAAGCGCAAACAGGACGAGAAGAAAAATTACCCCTCATTATCGAAGGGGCTCACCACGAAATCCTGTTTGAAATAGATGCATTGAGAGCCATGGCACTCAATGCAATTTGTGATTTTTTTGAGCAGCATTAGCCATAATTAGGGATCTTGTATGAAATATCCGGTTGTTGCTTCCGATTTGGACGGAACACTTTTATCTCCCAATCATGATTTAACTCTGTATACCAAAGACACACTTAAGCAGCTTGTAGCGACCGAAGAAGTCCGGTTTGTGTTCGCGACGGGACGCCATCATATTGATGTTGCACAGATCCGTGATGGTCTGGGTATTGATGCTTATATGATCACCTCGAATGGGGCGCGTATTCATAATACCAATGGTGACCTCATTTTTGCGAACAACGTTGACTCGCAGATAGCGAAAGAACTGTGCTTAATGGAGTTTGATCACCCTGAAATTCTTACCAATTACTACCATGGTGATGATTGGTTTATTAACCGTGAAAGCCCTGAGCAGAAAGAGTTTTTCAAAGAGTCTGTATTTAATTACCAACTGTTTGACCACCGCGATTTTCCAACCTCGGAAGTCTGTAAAGTGTATTACACCAGTGAAGATCATGATTTACTGGTCGATCTGCAACAGCGTATTCAACGTCGCTGGCAAGATAAAGTGCATGTTACTTTCTCCTTACACAGCTGCCTTGAAGTGATGGCAGGCTCTGTTTCTAAAGGGGAAGCATTGAAACAAGTCACGGCATTGCATGGTTATGGAACCCATGATTGCATCGCGTTTGGTGATGGCATGAATGATAAAGAGATGCTGAAGTTAGCGGGCAAGGGCTGCATTATGCAGAATGCTCATCAGCTGCTGAAAGAGGCTTTACCTCAGATGGAAGTGATTGGTTCTAACCAAGATGATGCAGTTGCTCGTTATTTGCGAAGTAAATATTTAGACAACAAATAATCACTTTTGCTATGTGTATTAGCAGAAAGCCAGATAGAATAAAAAACTATCTGGCTTTTTATTTGCCTTTTGTCATGAATGATAACGAAAAGTGCTATTTGTCTAAATTAAGGCGTTTATCCTATTTTGTCTTCTGACGAGTAAATTTAAACTACTTCAAATGAAAAGCGAGTTTAGGCTGTATAATCTGCCAGATCAGCCGATAATAACGGGTATTACTGTGTCGCCAGTTGCCATACTGCACTGTTGAGGGTTACTTAGGATGAAAAGAATTGCGTTAGCGCTGTTGTTAGGATCTGTTTGTTATAGTTCATTATTACTGGCTACACCGGCGAAACCAACGACCGCCAGTGAACAGACGACGATAGAGCAAATTACGCAGTTAGCTGAAAAAGGTGATCCCGCATCTCAATTCCTGTTAGGTGAGCGTTATTTTAAAGGTCAGGGCGTTTCCCAAGACTCCAAAGTGGCAGCGGAATGGTTTATCAAAGCTGGTGATCAAGGTAATTCAGATGCCCAATTCCGCCTTGGTACTATGTATGTAAATGGTTTTGGTGTTCGCCGAGATTATGATAAAGCGATGCTGTGGTACGAAGAAGCCGCTAAAAATGGTGATACTCGCGCAGAAACCAACATGGCCACCATGTATGCACAGGGCTTAGGGGTTAAACAGGATCTGGAAAAAGCTGCATACTGGTTTAGAAAGGCAGCGCAAGGCGGTAATGTGATTGCACAGTTCAAAATTGGGCAAATGTATTCGATTGGTAGTGGCGTCGCATTAGATAATGAAAAAGCCGTGTTTTGGTTCAGAAAAGCCGCAAAACAGCGTGATGCAAATTCCCAAGACCGTTTAGGGGTGATGTACTCTGAAGGGAAAGGGGTGAAAAAGAACCTACAGCAAGCGTATGCATGGCTTTCTACGGCGGTTTATAGTGGCAATAAAGAGAGCCAACGTTTACAGAAAAAAATCGCAGAGCAGTTGAACGCAGAAGAGCTGAAACAAGCGCAAAAACTGGCTGACAACTACATTAAAACCTACGGTAATAGCGAAGAAAGCTAATCGTCCAATATTAATTTAACGGGATATCAGCAGGTATCCCGTTAATCCGATCACAGACAGAATCAAATATCCCCAGCAAAAGCGGTAAAATCGATTATATCCCCATCCTCGGCGTACACTGAGTTGTTGCACCTTTGTCGATAATTGGCGCACTTTCAAACGGTAAACCACTAAATACAGCAGGCTGAATCCTTGCCACAGATAGAGCGTATTAAAGGCAAAACCCTTTCCGACAATCAGCAAAATCACCAATGGAATCAGAAAAAATAGAATGGAGCCTACACGCTCATACTGTGCAATTTTTAATTTGATGGATTCGTCTTGGATTTCTACTGCTTGGGTCATTACTCTGCCTTTTTTACCATAGAAAATAAGGGAGCAAGTGCTCCCTCAATCAACTTATAACTCACCAGTACCACGAGGTGGGTTTCGACCAGAAAGGTTATTTGTGGCGCTTTGAATCGAATTACTGCGCACATCCACACGGGCTTGGAACGGTGGGAATGGCAATGTAATTCCTTGTTCTGCAAAGGCTTCTAAAATATGCTGATGGATTTCGTGGCGAGCCGGTAAACGGTGCCCCATTTCACCTGCATACACCCGCAGCTCGAAAATTTGGATCCCTTGCTGTAGGTCCACGAGATAAACTTCAGGATTCGGGTTATCCAAGATCATGGACGAGCGTTTTGCGGCGCGCAGGATAATCTCTGTCACTTTTTCGCTATCGGCATCCGCAGGAGCAGGGATGGTCATCACGATACGGGTAATGGTGTCGGTCAGAGACCAGTTAATAAACTGTTCAGTAATAAATGCCTTGTTCGGCACAATAATCTCTTTTCTATCCCAGTCCGTTAAGGTAGTGGCGCGGGTATTAATCTTAGTGATACTACCGGTTAAGTTACGGATAGTGACCGTATCGCCGATACGGATCGGTTTTTCAAACAGGATCATCAAGCCAGAGATAATATTGGCGAAAATTTCTTGTAAACCAAACCCGAGCCCGACCCCCATTGCAGCAATAAGCCACTGCAGTTTTGACCAGTCGATCCCCAGCATTGAGAAACCGACAATAGTTCCGATGATGGTGATGCTGTACTTGGTCAAGGTACTGATGGCATAACCGGTACCCGGTGTTAAATCGAGATGCTGAAGAACCGCCAGTTCTAATAGTGCAGGCAAGTTTCTGACGAGCTGTGCAGTAACGATAATCACCAAAATAGCGATGAAAATCGACCCCATTGTGATGGCTTGAACGGTTTCGACTCCATTGATGGATGAGGTTACATCCCACAGGCGAATATTTTCAAGGAATGAAAATGCGGTATGTAATTCGGACCACAGCCAGATTAACGAGACCAGCGCTATCATAGTCAGAATGGAGCGTACCAATCCAACTGATTGGGAACTGATAGTATCAAGGTCAAGAACCTGCTCTTCGATATCAATATTCCCTTCACCGCTAGCATTGGGTAATTGAGAGTCTTCTTCCCCTTTAGCTCGCTGGGCTAAGATCTCCGCACGGCGCTGTTTTGCTCGCTCGAAGGCGAGTTTGCGGCGCTGCATCGACATCCAGCGCTGGATTGTGTGATAAACAATTAAAATCACAAACCAAATCGCAACAGAGGTTTCGAGCCGCGCTAGTAGTGCTTGAGACGTTGAGAAATAACCTAATACGGAGAAAAATGCAGCAATCACCGGCGCAATGAAAATGAGCCACCATAATGCGGTATTAACTAAGTTTTCACCGGAGCCGTGCCTGTCCAAATACAATGGAATTTTAGAACGGCGTAAGTTGTTGGTAATTAGGCTTAATGCGACGCACAGCACTAAGAAGCAGAGGCGGCCTAAGGTCGCGGAGAACTCTCTTTCGCTGTAATGTTCAAAGGTGATGATTGCCATCACTAACGGCACAATCACAAAAATGGCTAATCGATAATGGCGCATTGCGCGCTTAACCGCGTCTTTATCCCAACCAAAGTGGGAAATGAACAGCCCGGTTGGGCGTGAGAATGTTTCACTGATCATAAACAGCCAGAGCAGCGGGGTGGTTGCGCTAACGCCGTAGCCAATGGCCGCTGCCATCGGGTATTGCCATGCACTTTGTAAGCCATAACCAATGGCAGACCACATCATTGGAAGAGGAAGTGCGACAATAATCGACCAGAAAATAGTACGAACGGTTAAATAGAAACGGTCTTGTGTGACTTTACCAATGCGTAGACTCGAGCGGTCTAAGAATGCTTGATAATGGCGGCGCGTGCTGACACTGAAAATCACTAAGATAATGGAACCTAGCAGGTATAAGAACGAGTCTTGGCTAGTGACCATCACTTGTAGTGCGCCCGTTAGCTGGGAGAGAGTATCCAGTGAAAGTAGCTGGGTCATGTCAGTAACCACAAGTACCGGATAATTAATGCTAATCGGCGGGACGTCAGCGACCCAGAATAGATAACGGTTTGAGGCGTCTTTCACCTCTTTTAGTGCATCAGTTAATTGTCCCGTTGCAACATTGAGCTTGGTCAGCTCTAACATTTCGCCATCAAAGCCCGAAATGAGAGAGGTTAATAGCTCTTTGCGGGTCTTCATCAGTGATTGATAAACCTGCGACTGGGCAGGACTTAAATCATTAGCACTTTCTTGCACCGACACATCGAGCTTGGATAAGCGCTCAAGCATATCTTCATAATTTAGCCGTTGAACACGTAAATCCGCCATTTCACGGTCAAGTTGCTGGCTTTTAGGGATATCTGGAAGGCGAGAAAGTTGTGTTCGAAGCGCTTCCCCTAAGGAACTTGAACTGCTGATCCACTGGGCTTGTTCACGGATAGTGGACAGTGCTTGTCGAGCATTTCGAATGCTGGTGGAGATTTCGGCTTGGTTGGTGGTGATCGCGCTCATGCGCTGCGCTTGCTCGGTCAACTCTTGGGACATTTTGCGGTTGATATCGAGCTGTTCTTTTAAGAACGGGGTCAATTCACCCTGTTCCGCCAACATTTCTGTATGCTCTAACGCCAATATTGCTTTTTGCTGGCGTTGGGTATTTTGAAAATCACGGAGTTGCTGAAGTTCAAGCTCTAGGCGCTGATAACGCTTTTTCTCAAGCTCTAGCGCCATTCGAGAAATTTCTTGGCGGTTATTGGCTGATAATTGCGCCATTTCTAGCTCGTTCACAATCGATTTGCGAGCGCTTACTTCGGCTTGAGCTAAGGTATATTGGGCTTCAGCTAACGGTGTCGTTGGCGTATTGAGCGATTGGAATCGCGTTGAGGCATCCGTTAACTGGCGTCGTGCTTCAGATAACTGCTGTGGCAAGAGATTCAGGGATTCGCTGATTTCGCGTCCTTTGTCTTGCTCTTGCTGCATCAAGCGCCCTTGATCAAGTAGCTGGCTGCTGAGTTGGGTAATACGCTGCTCGAGTTCACTTAAGCTAATGCTCGTGGGGATAGCGGGCGGCGTATCGGTTTCATTGAGCAAGTTTTGACGGATTGTTTTGATAATTCTAGGAAAATTATCAATAGCATCTTGGTAAGACTTTGCCTTATTGTCCGCATCTCGAGCTTCATTAATCCAGCTTAATGCCCCTTGCAACGCTTGAGCAATCTCAGCATCTTTGGGGTTTTTGCTTGGATCAAGCTGTTTGAGCTCCTGTGTAATCTGTGCTTCATCTTGCGCGGAGGCTGGCGCCGCTTGGGATGAAAAAACGATTAACAGGCTAAGTAAAAAACTGATAATCAAACGCACAGTGAGGAGCTCCTTCAGCGATAGAATAACTTAATTATAGTTTAAATGATTAGCTAACAGTTTCAGTGCGTTGCTGTTCATCCGTTGATTCAGCCAACAGCTCACCCATGCGGGTTGCATAGCCTGGGATCAATGAAGCATTAAAGCGAATTTTGTTAGGCTCAAACAGGTTAATAACAGTAGAACCCAGTTTAAATAGACCCATTTCTTCCCCTTTTTGTAGGAAGATAGCGCCTTCTTCACCTTGTGCTGGATACGTCCAACGTTTAATCACGCCTTCACGTTGTGGGTTAACACAACCGCTCCAAACCGTATCAATGCTGCCTACAATAGTTGCACCAACTAAAATCTGCACCATTGTGCCAAATGGGGTATCAAACACGCAGATCAAACGTTCATTACGCGCGAATAGGTTCGGCACATTTGCTGCGGTTAATGGGTTAACGGAGAACAGATCGCCAGGGACGTAAATCATCTCTGTTAATAAGCCATCACATGGCATATGCACGCGGTGGTAGTCGCTTGGGGATAAATAGGTTGTGATAAAATCACCACCACGGAATTTATCCGCTAACTGATATTGACCAGCAAGCAGGGCTTCAACCGTATAGTTATGACCTTTTGCCTGAAAGATTAGGTCATTATCAATAGGCCCTAATTGGCTAACGGCACCGTCCGCAGGTTGTGCAAGTTGATGTTCAGCTTCAACAATTGGGCGCGCGCCATCTTTCAGCGTACGGATGAAGAAGTCATTAAAGGTTGAATATGCAGTCAATTCACTTTTTTGAGCTTCATTCATATTCACTTTATAGGCTTTAGCGAACAGCTTTATTGCCCATTGGGTTACAAACCCGACGTTTCGACTAGCAAACCATCCTGCAAGTTGAGTAAGTCCTTGTTTAGGAAGCATAAATTGCAGGCGGATTTTGATTTTATCTAGCACGTTAACCTCTGAATTTTAAAGGAAAGTTAGTGAAAGGGCGCTATTGTAACTGAAACTAATCTGCTTTCGAATTATTTCACAAAGCAGATAAAATGTGAGCGCTCACTAACTTATTTTAGACTGATTTCGGGGATTATTTCTCTTTAGCGGTAAAGTTACCACGCAGTTTAACTTGTTCCATACTTTCTAAAATACGGTGATAGTTTTCAAAGCGTGATTCGGCAATTTTGCCGTCTTCCATTGCGTCTCGCAGTAAACAGCCGGGGTCATCTAAGTGTTTACAATCGCGGAATTTACAGCCACCAAGGTAATCTTTAAATTCGACAAATCCTTTGGTCACTTGTTCCTTTGTCAGATGCCAGAGACCAAATTCACGCACGCCCGGTGAATCGATGACATCACCACCCTGTGGGAAGTGGTACAGCCTGGATGCAGTCGTGGTGTGTTGCCCTAAGCCCGAGGTATCAGAGACATCATTGACTAAGATCGCGGCCTCATTTTGAGGTAACAGCGTATTCAATAAACTGGATTTACCGACACCAGATTGACCAACAAAGACCGACACTTTACCGGATAGCGTGTTAGTGAGTGCTTCCATGCCTTCACCGGTATGGCTGGAAACTTCAAGCACTTGGTAGCCAATATCGCTATAAATTGTCATTAAATCACTGACCCACTCGCGATTTTCTTCATCTAGCAAGTCAACTTTGTTTAAGACAATAATCGGCTGGATCCCTGTGGTTTCGCAGGCGACCAAGTAGCGGTCGATAATATTAAGCGATAATTCAGGTAAAATCGCAGAAACCACGACGATTTGGTCGATATTGGCGGCGATAGGTTTTAACCCATCATAATAATCAGGACGAGTTAAGACGGAGTGGCGCTCATGAACGGCTTCGACAATACCGTTCACTTTGATATCACTCTGTGTGTTTAGCGCAGGACGCCAGACAACTTTGTCCCCGGTCACTAAAGATGAGATGGTTCGACGCAGGTTACAACGCTGTATAGTGCCGTCTGAGGCTTCAATATCCGCATGTTGACCAAAGCGGCTAATCACTAAGCCCTCTTGAGCCTCACCTAATTGGCTATCATCAATCTCAATAGTTTTTTGCTTTTTGAGTCTTTTTTGATGATTTTCTTGCACGCGGCGCTGTTGGCCTTTCGAAAGTTTCTGCTTAGCCACCTGACCTCTCTCACTTAAATAATTTGGCGTCTATATTATAACCGATAGGGATATTATTGAAAAACAACATACCTATAACGGATAGAACGAAGGGTGTTATCATACCTTAACTCCACCGTATTCAGTTAGGGCATATCATGCAAAAGAATGAGAATAATTTAATTTGGATCGATTTAGAAATGACCGGGCTCGATCCTATTCGTGATCGTATTATTGAAATAGCTACTATTGTGACTGACAGTAACTTGAATATCTTAGCCGAAGGCCCTGTTATCGCGGTACACCAAACCGAAGAGCAGTTGGCATTGATGGATGAGTGGAATGTAAACACCCATACTAATAGCGGCTTAGTCGAGCGTATTCGTAAAAGTTCTATTGGTGAGCGTGAAGCAGAGCTGGCGACCATTGAATTTTTAGAGAAATGGGTACCAAAAGGCGCATCGCCTATTTGTGGGAATAGCGTAGGGCAAGACCGCCGTTTCTTATTTAATTATATGCCAGAGTTAGAAAGCTATTTTCACTACCGCTATCTTGATGTGAGTACATTAAAAGAGTTAGCCCGCCGCTGGAAGCCTGAGATCCTCGCCGGATTCTCAAAGAAAAATACCCACCAAGCGCTGGATGATATCCGCGAATCAATCGCTGAGCTGGTATATTACCGAGAAACGTTTATTAAATAACTTGCTCTAAAGTGCTCAATATTGCAGCAATCCTAATGGTGCTATATACTCAAGCTATATGGCACTATTTAGGAGGAATCATCATGATCCTACACAGTAAGGTTTTTATGAGTAATCGGACTCAAAATGTTCGTTTACCCGCAGAGTTACGGTTTCCTGATGATGTGAAAGAAGTCACCGTTAGAATGAAAGGTAAAGAGCGTATTATTACACCACTGCAAAATACGTGGGATAGCTTCTTTTTAACGGAAACTTCGGCCACGGATGATTTTTTAGTTTCGAGAGCAGAGCAAGTTCCTACCCCAAGAGAATCTTTCGATGATTAAATACTTGCTTGATACTAATATTGTTATTTTCACCATCAAACGACGACCTGCAGCATTATTACCAAAGTTTAACCAGCATGCTGACCAATTGGCAATTTCAACAATTACGTTAGCAGAGCTGGTTTTTGGTGCAGAAAAAAGCATGAATCCAGAACGAAATTTAGCTGTTGTTAATGATTTCGTTTCTCGGCTTTGCGTGTTGCCTTATGATGAAGCGGCCGCTTGTCATTACGGTGATATTCGAGCAAATCTCGAAAAACAAGGTAAAAAAATCGGGGAAAATGATCTACACATAGCGGCTCACGCTAGAAGCAAAGGGCTTATCGTCGTTACAAATAATACTCGCGAGTTTGAAAGGGTTGATGGTTTAAGATTAGAGGATTGGGTCAATTCATCATAAAAAGGCGCTAAGGTTAACAAACTTAACACCTTGAAATGCTTATTTAACAAACGGCGACGACAAAATCATCACTATGATTGTTTTATCATCAAACGAACAAAAAAATAAAAAATTTGAGTTCAAACGCTTGCTAGTATCTTAATTTCTCGTATAATGCGCTCCCCGTACCGATGAAGTTTTTGTGATTTTATTGGCACGATTAAGGCACCAAGAATTGGTTATGCGGGAATAGCTCAGTTGGTAGAGCACGACCTTGCCAAGGTCGGGGTCGCGAGTTCGAGTCTCGTTTCCCGCTCCAAATTTTCTTGATGTTTTAGCTAGAGCACTATTTTCGGAATGCGGGAATAGCTCAGTTGGTAGAGCACGACCTTGCCAAGGTCGGGGTCGCGAGTTCGAGTCTCGTTTCCCGCTCCAAACTTTCTTAGTGCTTTAGTTATAATAGTTTTTAGCAAAAGCAGTACCCACCAAATGCGGGAATAGCTCAGTTGGTAGAGCACGACCTTGCCAAGGTCGGGGTCGCGAGTTCGAGTCTCGTTTCCCGCTCCAAATTTTTACCTCTCAATTTTTTTTTGTTTTTCTTTCTGTATTATCCCCTAATAAACATTCTATTAAACGCTAGTTTTGTGCTTACGCGTTAATACTTATTCGCCTTTTAGCGTTCATTATTTACACAAAAGCAGCTTTTACCTTCCTTGCCCACGATCCTTTTATTATTTATGATCTTTTTAGGATCCAAGTGAGTTTTTTGCTTGCATTAATAGACGGGGAGCCATAGAATAGCCACCCCTTAGCAATAGGGCATCCTATAAGAACTTCAGCTAAAATGGCGAACGTTCGAGTAAAAGGTAAAAAATCCTATTTTCACCGGTTCAGTTAAAATATCTTATTAACCTGGCTTTTTGATAACTTTACTTTAGTTAGTTAACTAAAATTCAGCGTTTTTTTATTACTTCTCTCCATGAGAAAGTTATCCACAACCTGAGTAGGGCTAGGTTCGTTTTATCCTAGGCAGAAATACTTTGCTGCACAGAGTTATCCACAGGTTAGTTATTGGTTAATTTTTGATTATCACAAAATGAATATTATTAATTTTATTTTTAATTCATTGAAATTAAAGTAAAAAACTATTTCTTCAAAATGTGCTTAGCACAACTTGCAAATCCTTTACCTATTGTCGGGTAAGCACTTTTTTATTTTATTCACATCAGTTTGACAATTGATAGATTAGGATATAAGGCTGGACTTTTTTTAGGCGTCTCGGGGTAAACCTTTAGTAATTGCCCGAACAAGACGTTTTTGTTGCGAAGTTTGAATTGTGACTTGGTTTTCTTCTCGACGCTTGAGTTGTTGTCCAATCGACCATTGGAAGTGCTCGTCTAACATAGGGTTGATCCCAAGACGACTCTGTAATGCGAGAATAATATTATCTTGATAGGGCGCATTACCCAAAGCAACGCTGATATTACGTAGCCATTTTATATAGCCGATACGGCGAATCGCCGATCCTTCCGTAATACGGAGAAATTTCTCTTCGTCCCATGAAAAAAGATCCAATAGCTCCGGCGTATGCAATGCGGCTCTAGGGCTAAAATCCTCTTCATCCGTCAACTGAGAAAAGCGATTCCACGGGCAGATAAGTTGGCAGTCATCACAGCCATAAATCCGATTACCCATTAGAGGGCGAAACTCTTCGGGGATCGCACTATCGAGTTCAATGGTTAGATAGGAAATACAGCGCCTTGCATCAACAGTATAAGGCTCGACAATTGCACCCGTTGGGCAAGTTGTCATACAAGCAACGCAGCGCCCGCACTGCTCTTCAACGGGTTGATCAACGGGTAGAGGAAGATTGACAAGCAATTCGCCAAGGAAAAACCATGAGCCTGAATGTTGGTTAAGCACCAGTGAGTGCTTACCCGTCCAGCCTAAACCCGCTTTGACAGCAAGCGGGCGTTCTAGGATAGGTGCCGAGTCAACAAAAGGGCGAAAATTCAAATCATCGGAGCATTCAAACTGGCTGCAATACTCGAGGATCCGATCACTAAGCACTTTTAAGCGTTTTTTTAATAGCTTATGATAATCGCGACCAAGGGCGTAGCGGCTGACATAGCCTAGTTCTGGATTGTTTAGCGTGCTGGCAAAAGCTGCCTTAGCAGGAAGGTAGTTCATTCGAACACTAATGACACGCAGTGTGCCGGGGTGTAATTCATGGGGTCTCGCCCGCATCATACCATGGCGCTTCATCCACTCCATTTCTCCATGATATTGTTTATCCAGCCATGCTTGGAGCTTGGGTTCTTCAAGGGTAAGATCCGTATCGCAAATACCGACTTGTTGAAAGCCAGCATCGATGCCCCATTGTTTAATATTTTGGGCAAGAAGGTCGAGATCGAGGCGTGTGGACATGGGAAATATCTAGGTAAAAGTGGATTCGCAGGCACTCTAACACGATCATTGGATTTCTCAAAATCTACGGATCGCGTTGGCACGATCTTGCTCGGAAATGTCCGATCTCGATGTTCCAACAATGTTAAATAACACAAATAGATCTGCTTGAGTTAAAATAGGCGTTAATATCAATATTGAATGAATTTTATCATTATAATTGGCTTCGCTAACTATGAAAGAACGCACAGTACAACTTGCTAATGAAGAGCAAACAGTCGCGCTTGGGCGCACGATCGCTATGGCCTGTAAACAAGGCGCAGTTATTAACCTGTATGGCGATTTAGGTGCAGGAAAAACCACATTTAGTCGTGGATTTTTACAAGCATTGGGCCATCAAGGCCATGTAAAAAGCCCAACCTATACACTCGTTGAGCCTTATGAATTAGCGGATAGACACGTTTTTCACTTTGATCTGTATCGCTTAGCCGATCCTGAAGAACTTGAGTTTATGGGGATCCGCGACTATTTTTCAGACAACTCAGTTTGTTTAGTGGAATGGCCACAGCAGGGTAAAGGCTTCTTACCTGAAGCGGATCTGGAGATCCATTTAACCTATCAAGATGAAGGGCGTCAGGCTCGGGTTGTCGCTTTTTCGACAACCGGAGAGTCGTTATTGGAAGCGTTAACGGTATTCTAAGGAACATATAGCTCATGATGAATGCATCGATGAACAGAATAACTACCAAGGGTATTTTTTCTCTTTTCTTATTATTGATGATGTTTGCTCTGGCTCTGGTGACATCAACCGCCAAAGCTGCATCTCTCTCTAATATTCAAGTTAGTAATAGCCCTTCACAGGCGCAAGTGACATTAACATTTGTTGATGGAAAGCCTGATTATTCCTACTTCCCGTTGCACTCACCAGAACGCTTAGTGATTGATGTTCAGCAACGTGGTGAAATTATTGGCTTACCACTTAAGCTACCGAAAGGGGACTTGGTGAAGCAAGTTCGCGCTAGCCAAGCACCTGATAGCCAGCACAAACGTATCGTTCTTGAGCTTTCTCAAGCGGCAAAAACTAAAGCGGTTGTTCAGCAGGTATCAGGTCAATACCAAGTTGTCTTTACTGTATCAACAGGTAAAGGACAGACATCAAATTCATATAATAATACTGTGATGCCAGCTCAGCCGACGGCAACGCCATCTACACGTAATTCGCAGCCCGTTCAGCCCGTGCAAGAAAAACCATTAAAAATGAATGCGCCAGCGGCGGCGTCATCGACCACGCCATCAACCCCTGCAACACCAACCAAAACCTTGCCAAAAGGCACTAAGCAGGTGGTGATTGCGATTGATGCGGGTCATGGTGGAAAAGACCCAGGTGCGATTGGTAAAAACGGTTATAAAGAAAAAGACGTGACACTAAGTGTGGCGCGTAAATTGTATCAAAAACTGGATGCAGATCCGATGTTTAAGCCTGTAATGACAAGGGACGGAGACTATTTTATTTCCGTCAGCGGTCGTTCAGACGTTGCTCGTAAGAAAGGCGCCAACATGCTGGTTTCTATTCATGCTGATTCAGCACCAAACAGTAGCGCTCGTGGGGCATCCGTTTGGGTACTATCTAATCGCCGAGCAAACAGTGAATTAGGTAGTTGGTTGGAGCAACGTGAAAAACAATCTGAACTTCTTGGTGGGGCGGGTGACGCACTTAGTGGTGCAGATCCGTATTTAAGCCAAGCGGTATTGGATTTACAGTTTGGGCACTCACAACGTGTGGGTTACGATGTTGCCGTTCATGTCATTCAGCAGCTCAGAAAAATTGGTAATATTCATAAGAAAACGCCAGAACATGCGAGCCTTGGCGTACTACGTTCTCCCGATATTCCATCCATTTTAGTGGAAACTGGGTTTATCAGTAATACATCCGAAGAGCAGCTATTGAAGTCCAATGATTATCAAGAAAAAGTGGCTGATGGTATTCACCAAGGGTTACGTCAGTACTTTTTAGCGAATCCGCTGCAAGCAGCGCCAAAATAAGTGAATTAGGTTATGGCAATCCAGATCCTTTCTCCTCAATTAGCGAACCAAATAGCGGCGGGTGAAGTGGTCGAAAGACCCGCCTCAGTGGTTAAAGAGTTAGTCGAAAATAGTCTTGATTCAGGGGCAACTCGTATCGATATCGAGATTGAGCGAGGAGGGGAAAAGCTGATCCGTATTCGAGATAATGGCTGTGGGATCAACAAAGATGAGTTGATCCTCGCTTTAGCGCGCCATGCCACCAGTAAAATTGCGACATTAGATGACCTTGAAGCTATCATGAGCATGGGGTTCCGTGGGGAAGCCCTTGCCAGTATTAGCTCTGTTTCCCGCCTGACATTAACCTCCAAACCTGCAGAGCAAACTGAGGCATGGCAATCCTATGCAGAAGGTCGTGACATGCAGGTGACCGTAAAACCCGCAGCCCATCCAAATGGCACTACAGTCGAAGTGCTGGATCTTTTTTACAATACGCCAGCGCGTCGCAAATTTATGCGCACAGAAAAAACCGAGTTTGGGCATATTGATGAAATCGTGCGTCGAATTGCACTTTCCCGCCCTGATGTAGCGATTAATTTGTCGCACAATGGCAAGTTAGTTAAGCAGTATCGTGCAGCGCAAGATGCCAACCAGCAAGAGCGCCGTTTAGGCACAATCTGTGGAACGGGCTTTATGCAAGGCGCGTTAGCGCTTTCATGGGAGCACAGTGATTTAGGAATCAAAGGCTGGGTGGTTACACCATCAACGACGTCTAGCGGAGTCAGTGATATTCAGTATTGCTATGTGAATGGTCGTATGATGCGCGATAAGCTGATCAACCATGCGATCCGTCAAGCTTATGAAGGTCATTTGGATGAGAATCAACAACCTGCTTATGTGCTGTATTTGACCATCGATCCAAAGCAAGTGGATGTGAACGTCCATCCCGCTAAACATGAGGTGCGTTTTCATCAAGCCAGATTAGTGCATGATTTCATTTATCAAGCGGTACGTACTGTATTGCTTAATGCGCTGACGGAAAATGAACTTCCTGGAATAGAGCCAGTATCCAATGAAGTTGAAAACCGTGCATCTGCAGGAGATAACTACTTTGCATCTCCTGCTTCACTAGAAATAGATAAACCGCAAGGATCTCAACGGATTCATGCTAAAGAGCCTTCACTTTCTTATGATGAACCACGAAGTGAATCAGTAATGGGTAAAAGTCGCTCTTTTGCTTCAGACAATGCAGACAAATCCAGCCCAGTACCAAGCTATAACCGTTCACAACCAAACTACAGCCGCCCAGAGCCAAGCTATGAACGCAAAACGGGAGAGCTGTATCAACGTTTGATGTCGATTCCCGTTGCGCCTGAAGATAAAAAACCATTATTTCCTGAAAGAAAGCCGTTGAGTGTCAATGTTGTAGACAGCCAATCTGTAGCGAAAAGTGCGGATAACTACCAATTCGGTAAAGTATTGACAATTTACGCAAAAAACTTTGCATTAATTGAGTCTTCATTAGGGATAATCCTGTTATCCTTGAATGAAGCGAATTACTTACTCAAGCTGGCTCAATTAACGCCAGAAAATGGTGGATTAAAACCTCAACCGTTGCTAATTCCCTTAAAATTGTCACTAAAAAGTGACGAAATAGAGGTTTTGCAACGTTATAAGGAACAATTGACACTATTTGGTATCGATGCCTCGATATTTCATGGAAAAGTAACAATTCATACGGTATCGTTACCGTTAAGAACGCAAAATTTATCGCAGCTTTTTTCTGATTTAATCGTATTTTTGTCAGCAAAAGAGAGTGTCTCGAATGAAAATATCGCGAAATGGCTAGCAAATGCGATTTCTCAGGCAAAAAACGAAGAAAGTTGGAGTTTGGCGCAAGCAGTTCAATTACTGGCTGATGTTGAGCGGATCTGTCCGCAGTGGGTTACAAATCCACCGCCAACATTATTACAATTAATTAATTTACAACCCGTGGTAGCTACACTGACAAATGAGTGATTTAGTAACTCAACAAAAACCAAATGCCATCTTCTTAATGGGGCCAACGGCTTCGGGCAAAACGGCATTGGCCATCGAATTACGCAAGCATTTGCCTGTGGAGATTATTAGTGTCGATTCGGCATTGATTTATCGAGGAATGGATATTGGTACCGCGAAGCCTACTCAAGAAGAGCTTAGCCAAGCCCCGCATCATTTGATAGATATCCTCGATCCATCTCAGCCTTATTCTGCGGCTGATTTTCGTCGTGACGCATTAAATGTAATGGATGAAATTTCGTCTCAAGGTAAGATTCCATTACTGGTCGGCGGCACTATGCTTTATTTTAAAGCCTTATTAGAAGGGTTATCACCGCTGCCATCAGCCTCTCCAGAAGTTCGTGAGGCAATTGAGAAGATAGCGCAAGAACAAGGTTGGGGTGAGGTTCATCGTCGTTTGGCTGAGGTCGATCCCGTCTCTGCGGCACGTATTCATCCTAATGATCCACAAAGATTATCCCGAGCTTTAGAGGTATATCTCATTTCGGGACAAACTTTGACTGAAATGACTCAAACAGCAGGCACAGAATTGCCTTATAATGTGTTTCAGTTTGCTATTGAGCCACAAGATCGTAAAATTTTACATGAGCGTATCGAACGTCGTTTTCGTTTAATGCTAGAAGCAGGGTTTGAAGACGAAGTTAAAGCGCTATACCAACGAGGTGATCTTCATGTTGATTTACCTTCCATTCGTTGTGTAGGTTATCGGCAAATGTGGTCTTATCTCGATGGTGAAATAGATTATGATGAAATGGTTTATCGAGGGATTTGCGCGACGCGCCAATTGGCTAAACGGCAGATCACTTGGTTGAGAAGCTGGGACAATGTTCATCGGTTAGATAGTGAACAACCTCAGCAAGCGCTTGACACCGTTATACAGGTTATTAGTGCATAGGGCTATTCTTTGTGTACAATTAAAGCGTTAAGCGTAATTTTTGAGTAGTAATTTTTAGGAATCGTAAGATTCTCATTTAAAAAACAACAAAATAAGGAAAACATAGAATGGCTAAGGGGCAATCTTTGCAAGATCCGTTCCTGAACGCATTACGTCGTGAAAGGGTTCCGGTCTCTATTTATTTAGTTAATGGTATTAAATTGCAGGGTCAAATCGAATCTTTTGACCAATTTGTTATTTTGCTGAAAAACACAGTTAGCCAGATGGTTTATAAACACGCTATCTCTACTGTGGTTCCAGCACGCCCTGTTTCTCATCATAGCGGTACTGGTACTGCTGGCGCTGGCAATGGCAACTACCACGGTGGTGCTTCTGCTGGGCAAGATGGCGAATCAGCTGAGTAAGACTGTACGCTAAAAACAAGGAAAGCATGGGTAGGGAGACTATACCTGTGTTTTTCCTTTGCAATTATTGTTTAGCCTAAGAGGTTACACCTTGTTTGATAGGTATGAAGGCGGTGAACTAGCTGTACTGGTTCATGTCTTTTTTGATCAAGAAAAAGACGTTGATAATTTAGCAGAATTTGAGTCTTTAGTGACGTCTGCTGGCGTTAAACCTGTACAAATAGTAACTGGCAGCCGTAAGGCTCCCCACCCAAAATTTTTCGTTGGGGAAGGGAAAGCTGAAGAAATCGCTGAAGCCGTCGAAGCTAGTGGTGCGGATGTGGTGCTATTTAACCACACGCTTAGCCCTGCTCAAGAACGTAATCTCGAACGGGTTTGCCAATGTAAGGTCGTTGATCGTACAGGGGTAATTTTAGATATATTTGCACAACGTGCGCGTACGCATGAAGGTAAACTTCAAGTTGAATTAGCTCAATTACGGCATTTATCCACTCGCTTAGTGAGGGGATGGACGCACCTTGAGCGACAAAAAGGCGGGATTGGTTTACGTGGTCCCGGCGAAACTCAGCTTGAAACTGACCGCCGATTACTCAGAGATAAAATCAAACAGATTTTATCTCGTCTCGGACGAGTCGAAAAACAGCGTGAGCAAGGTCGCCAATCAAGAAGCAAAGCAGATATTCCAACTGTTTCCTTGGTGGGCTATACCAACGCCGGAAAATCCAGTTTATTTAATCGGATGACGTCGGCAGATGTTTACGCAGCAGACCAACTGTTTGCTACGTTAGATCCTACTTTACGTCGTATCGATGTTGATGATGTAGGAACTGTCGTTTTAGCGGACACTGTGGGTTTTATTCGCCACCTTCCACATGATCTAGTTGCTGCATTTAAAGCAACTCTGCAAGAAACACGTGAAGCCACTTTACTACTCCATGTGATTGATGCAGTTGATGTCCGACTGGATGAAAATATCCAAGCGGTTGACAGTGTGCTGGAAGAAATCGAAGCAAATGAAATCCCAACACTTTTAGTGATGAACAAAGTTGATATGCTCGGCGATTTTGTCCCGCGTATTGACAGAGATGAGGATAACAAGCCGGTTCGTGTCTGGGTTTCAGCGCAAACAGGTGAAGGTATCCCTTTGTTGCTTCAAGCATTAACGGAATGCCTTTCAGGTGAGATCGCACATTTTGAATTGCGTTTACCGCCGAATGAAGGTCGCTTACGGAGTCGTTTTTATCAACTTCAATCCATCGAACGTGAATGGCAAGAAGAAGACGGCACTATTGGACTTGAGGTGCGTATGCCAATGGTGGATTGGCGACGTTTATGTAAGCAGGAGCAACAATTACCTAACTATGTTGTTTAAAAATGATGTTAAAACAGTTAGTTGACTGAATTAACCGCAACACAGTTAGGCAATGGAATTGATATTAAGAGCCCAATATCCTCGACTTGATTCAAGACGCCCATGGGTGAAATGAATGATGAGAAATATCGCTCTTAGCCCTAAAAATCAATCATAAAGAATGGAGCTAAAACATGGCGTGGAATCAGCCCGGTAATGACGGACAAGACCGCGATCCGTGGGGAAGCGGCAATAAAGGCAGCAACTCTGGCGGGAACAAAGGTGGTCGGAAACCTGGGGCTTATGATCTCGACGATCTCTTTCGTAAAATAGGCAGCAAGCTTGGCGGCGGCGGTAATAAAGGCGGCGGTGAAGGTAACAACAAACAGCCATCACAGCTGAGCGGTCGTCTAGGTATGTTAGCACTTGCTGCGGTTGTCGTAGTATGGGCTGGCTCAGGCTTCTATACCATTAAAGAAAGTGACCGTGGCGTAGTATTACGTTTTGGTGAATATAGTGGTGTTGTCGGACCTGGTCTGAACTGGAAACCAACGTTTATCGATCAAGTCATTCCTGTGAACGTTGAAACTGTTCGCGAGCAAGCGACTAACGGTATGATGCTGACATCAGATGAAAACGTTATCCGCGTTGAAATGAACGTCCAGTATCGTGTTACTGATCCTGCTCAATACCTGTTCAGCGTAACTAATCCTGATAATAGCCTGCGTCAAGCGCTGGATAGTGCGGTGCGTGGCGTTATTGGTCAATCTGCTATGGAGCAAGTATTGACTACGAATCGAGCCTTTATCCGTGATGTTACGCAGAAAGAGCTAGAAGCTACGATTGCACCATACAAAATGGGTATTACCCTGCTGGACGTCAACTTCCAAGCGGCTCGTCCGCCAGAAGATGTTAAAGCGGCGTTTGATGATGTAATCTCCGCAAGGGAAGAAGAACAAAAAACAATTCGTGAAGCGCACGCTTACCGAAATGAAGTTCTGCCTCTCGCGAAAGGTAACGCGCAACGTATGATCGAAGAAGCTGAAGCTTACAAGGCGAGCGTCGTCTTCAAAGCAGAGGGTGAGGTCGCAAGCTTTGCGAAAATGCTACCTGAATATCGTGCTGCACCAGAAATTACCCGCGAGCGTTTATACATCGAAACGATGGAACGCGTATTAGCAAATACACGTAAAGTAATTGCTAATGATAAGAGCAACAGCATGTTAGTCCTGCCGTTGGATCAAATCATGCGTGGTGCGACGGGCAATACGCCTGCGGCGCCAAAAGTGAATCAGTCAGCAAGAATGACGAACTCAACGAACAATTCATCTTCTACGAGTTCAGCACCTGCGCAGCCAAACAATTCTGTGCGTGGTGATGCAGTTAGAGTTGGGAGACAATAATCATGCGTAAGTCATTTATTTTTGTAGTGATTGCTGTTTTAGCCGTTGCCTACGCATCAATCTTTATTGTTCCTCAAACTGAGCGCGGTATTGTATTACGCTTTGGTAAGGTTTTACGTGATTCTGAGAATAAACCCATCGTTTATGAACCAGGTCTGCATTTCAAAGTTCCATTTATTGAAACTGTAAAAATGCTAGATGCACGTATTCAAACGTTAGAAATTCAAGCTGACCGTTACCTGACTAGCGAAAACAAAGACTTAATGGTGGATTCATACCTGAAATGGCGTGTTACTGATTTCAGCCGTTACTATGTAGCGACTGGCGGCGGTAACCCATTCCAAGCAGAAACCCTGTTAAAACGTAAGTTCAGTGACCGTTTACGTTCTGAGTTTGGTCGTTTAAGCGTTAAAGACATCATCACTGACTCTCGTGGTCGTTTAACCGTTGATGTTCGCGATGCACTGAACAAAGGTACAGCAACTGACGAAGCAACCAAAGACGCTGATGCTGCAATTGCAGATGCGGCGGCTCGCGTTGAAAAAGAAACTAACTTGAAGCCACTGGTTGTTAACGCAAACAGTATGGCGGCGTTAGGTATCGAAGTGGTTGACGTGCGTATCAAACGTATTGAATTACCAAATGAAGTTTCTGAAGCCATCTATGCACGTATGCGTGCAGAGCGTGAAGCGGTAGCGCGTCAGCATCGTTCACAAGGTCAAGAAGAAGCAACTAAAATTCGTGCGGTAGCGGATAAGACAGTAACAGAAACACTGGCAGAATCAGAGCGTACAGCGCTGACCCTGCGAGGTGAAGGTGATGCAATGGCAACGAAACTGTTTGCTGATGCATTCAACCAAGACCCAGAGTTTTATGCCTTTATTCGTAGCCTGCGTGCTTATGAGCAGAGCTTCAAGAACGGTGATGATGTGATGGTGCTTAGCCCAGACACTGATTTCTTCCGTTTTATGAAGGCGCCAACTAAGCTGCGTTCAACGGATTAAATGATAAACAGCTTAAGTTACGTGCAACGAGCTTAAATTACTGTTAATCTAATAAAGAAAAGCCCGCTTCGGTGGGCTTTTTTTCGCCTGTCGTTTTAAGTGATGGATTTTTCAGGGAAAATTTGAGCTGCTCAGGTTGGGAAAATTCACTTTGAGTCTACGACAGAAATAAAACTACCATTTTACTTGCTTTCTAGAAAAAAATTTTTGTAATGCCAAAATATCACTGGAACAGTTCATTTTTGATGGTAGAATTCATTTTTAAGCAACCGAGTGTATTTCGAAATGGGTAAGAACGTTGTCGTACTGGGCACCCAATGGGGTGACGAAGGGAAGGGCAAGATCGTTGACTTGCTGACAGAACGAGCTAAATATGTAGTTCGCTATCAGGGCGGCCATAATGCTGGCCATACTCTTGTTGTAAACGGTGAAAAAACCGTTCTCCACTTAATTCCATCCGGTATTCTTCGTGAAAATGTCATCAGCATCATTGCTAATGGTGTTGTTCTTGCGCCTGATGCTTTAATGAAAGAGATGAAAGAACTGGAAGATCGCGGTGTTCCTGTTCGTGAGCGTTTACGTATCTCTGAAGCATGCCCACTGATCCTGCCTTATCACATCGCATTAGACAATGCGCGTGAAAAAGCGCGTGGAGCAAAAGCTATCGGTACAACTGGTCGTGGCATCGGTCCTGCATACGAAGATAAAGTTGCACGTCGCGGTCTGCGTGTTGGTGACTTATTCGATAAAGCAACTTTCGCTGAAAAATTAAAAGAAATCATCGAATACCATAACTTCCAACTGGTTCACTACTACAAAGAGCCAGCGGTTGATTACCAAAAAACGTTAGATTACGTCATGTCAGTTGCAGACCTTCTGACTAGCATGGTAATTGATGTTTCTGATTTGCTCTACAAAGCGCATCAGAAGAATGAATTAGTGATGTTTGAAGGTGCACAAGGTACGCTGCTGGATATCGACCACGGTACTTATCCGTATGTAACTTCTTCAAACACAACAGCGGGTGGTGTTGCAACAGGCTCAGGCTTAGGTCCACGTTATGTGAACTACGTTCTGGGGATCATCAAAGCTTACTCAACACGTGTTGGTGCGGGTCCATTCCCAACTGAACTGTTTGATGAAACGGGTGAATTCCTGCGTGAGAAAGGCCAAGAATTCGGTGCAACCACTGGTCGTAAACGTCGTACTGGTTGGTTAGACATCGTGGCTATCAACCGTGCTGTACAAATTAACTCCCTGTCAGGTTTCTGCTTAACTAAACTGGACGTTTTAGACGGTTTAGAAGAAGTGAAAATCTGTGTTGGCTACCGTCGTCCAGATGGCAAAGTGTTAGAAACAACACCTTTAGCCGCCGATGAGTGGGTTGGTTTAGAGCCAGTTTACGAAAGCATGCCAGGCTGGAGCGAAACGACTTTCGGCGTTAAAGAAAGAGCGTTACTACCGCAAGCAGCTTTAGATTACATCCAACGCATTGAAGAATTGACGGGCATTCCTGTTGATATTATTTCAACTGGTCCAGACCGTTCAGAAACGATGATCCTGCGTGATCCGTTTGACGTTGAGTAATAGACAGAACAGCGCTCACTGAGCGCTGTTTTTTTATCTCTCCCATTTTCCTTCCGATGAATTCCTTTTTGATAAAACGCTAAAATTTTCAGATAATATCCATCAAGTTGAACATTATGTGCCATTGTAAGCATCTTTACGGGCAAGGATGGGCTAGACTAAAACTAAGGCGATATACTGTAGAAAATCGTTCAAATTGACCGTTAGATGGTAGCCAAAAAAACAAATATAACGAAAATGGCAGATAAGTATTTCACTACATACTGTAGTACCAAAAATTTTTGAGGTGATTGTGCAGCTGACAAGTTTTACTGATTATGGGTTACGCGCCCTAATTTATTTAGCCGCCCTAGAAAAAGGGCAAATGACGAGTATTACACAAGTCACTGAAGTGTATGGTGTTTCTCGTAATCACATGGTTAAAATTATTAATCAGCTAAGCCACCTTGGCTATGTAAAAGCCACCCGTGGTAAAAATGGCGGGATCGCACTGGGTCAACCGGCGGAATCCATTCGGATCGGTGATGTTGTCCGCGCATTAGAACCACTCACTCTAGTCAATTGTAGTGGCGAATTTTGCCATATTACGCCCGCTTGCCGCCTAAAAGGTGTATTGCAAAAGGCGATACAACAATTTTTACAAGAACTAGACCAATATACGCTAGCGGACATGGTCAAAGATAATAGTCCGCTGTATCAATTACTGCTCGATTAATGTCTCAGTAATTTATCACTCTGATGACAATGGAGGTAACAATGTCAAACGATCCTTTTCAGGAAAGAGAAGCAGAAAAATACGAATCCCCAATTCCGAGTAGAGAGTTTATTTTAGATCTCTTATCTAAGCGCACAGCACCTGCAAACCGTGAAGAAATTGCACAGCTACTCAACCTCTCTACGGAAGATGAATTGGAAGCATTGCGTCGTCGCTTACGTGCGATGGAACGTGATGGACAGTTAGTTTTCACTCGCCGCAAATGTTATGCATTACCAGAGCGTATTGACCTATTAAAAGGTAAAGTTATTGGTCACCGTGATGGTTATGGTTTCTTGCGTGTCGAAGGTAAAAAAGAAGATTACTACTTATCTCAAGATGAGATGAAGCGCGCTTTACATGGTGATGTGATTTTGGCTCAACCTTATGGTCAAGACCGTAAAGGGCGTACTGAAGTGCGTGTTGTACGTGTATTAGAGCCGCGCAATAACCAAATTGTTGGACGCTATTTTATTGAAGCGGGAATGGGGTTTGTTGTTCCTGATGATAGCCGTTTAAGTTTCGATATTTTAATTCCGAAAGACAAACAGTGTGGCGCCCGTATGGGTAACGTGGTGGTGGTAGAATTAGAAACTCGCCCACAACGCCGCTCTCAAGCTGTTGGGAATATTATTGAAGTACTCGGTGAGACTATGGGTACGGGTATGGCGGTAGAAATCGCATTACGTACTCATGAAATTCCGCACTCTTGGCCGCCACAAGTGACAAAGCAAGTGGCTGATTACAGTGAAACAGTCCCTGAAGCTGCGAAGAAAGGGCGTGTGGATCTACGCGATCTTCCACTCGTTACCATCGATGGCGAAGACGCTCGTGACTTCGATGACGCCGTTTACTGTGCACCGAAAAAAGGTGGCGGTTGGCGTTTATGGGTGGCGATTGCGGATGTGAGCTATTATGTCCGCCCACAAACGGCACTGGATACGGAAGCCCATAGCCGTGGTAACTCGGTCTACTTCCCATCCCAAGTTGTGCCAATGCTACCGGAAGTGCTGTCTAACGGATTATGTTCACTAAACCCAGGCGTAGATCGTCTGTGTATGGTATGTGAAATGACGGTTTCGGCATCTGGAAAACTTTCTTCATATAAATTCTATGAAGCGGTGATGAGCTCCCACGCGCGTTTAACCTACACCAAAGTGTGGAAAATGCTGCAAGGGGATGAAGAGCTACGCGAGCATTACAAAGCGTTAGTGCCTCATATCGAGCATTTACACCAATTATACAAAGCGTTAGATGCAGCACGTATTGAGCGTGGCGCTATCTCGTTTGAGTCTGAAGAAGCCAAATTTATCTTCAATGCGGAACGTCGCATTGAGCGTATTGAGCCTGTAGAGCGTAATGATGCACACAAATTAATTGAAGAGTGCATGATTTTAGCTAATATTGCGGCGGCGCGATTTGTTGAGAAAAACGAAGAGCCTGCACTATACCGTGTGCATGACCGTCCGAAAGAAGAGAGCGTTATGAACTTACGCTCAGTATTCAGCGAGTTAGGTTTAACACTGCCGGGTGGCATGAAGCCAGAGCCAAGAGATTACGCCCAAGTAATGAACGAAGTGGCTGAGCGCCCAGACCATGAGCTATTGCAGACCATGATTTTGCGTTCAATGAAGCAAGCGATTTATGATCCAGAAAACCGCGGTCACTTTGGTTTAGGTCTAAAATCGTATGCGCACTTTACCTCGCCAATTCGTCGTTATCCTGACTTAAGCTTGCACCGTGGTATTAAATACTTACTGGCAAAAGAGCATGGTCATGGAGATAAGCGCTGGACGGAAACGGGCGGATGGCACTCCGATATGGACAGCATGCTGCAATTGGGCGAGCACTGCTCACTGACTGAGCGCCGCGCAGATGAAGCTACCCGTGACGTCGCAGATTGGTTAAAATGTGACTTCATGCAAGACCAAGTGGGACAAGTATTTACTGGACTTATCACTAGCGTGACAGGTTTCGGTTTCTTTGTTCGCTTAAATGACCTATTCATTGATGGCTTAGTGCATATCTCAACCCTCGATAACGACTATTATCGTTATGACGCGGTTGGACAGCGCTTAATCGGTGAATCTTCCGGTACAACTTATCGCCTTGGCGATGAAGTGGAAATCCGTGTAGAAGCGGTACATATGGATGAGCGCACCATTGATTTTGCTTTAATTTCAACGACACGAAAAGCGAAAAACCCGGGCAAAACCACGCGGGATAAGATGAAGAAAGAAGTTAAAAATGCGACACGTTCAGCCCGTCGAAAAGGTGATGTGAGCAAAGAAAAAAACTTCGAACCTGATTCTGCATTTCGTCGTTCAGAGAAAAAAGGCAAGAAAGACAGCAAAGAAGCTAAACCTGAAGGTAAAGGAAACGGTAAAGCGAAAAGCAAAAAGCCGTCCGATAAAACCAAAAAAATCAGTGCCAAGTTAAAAGCAAAACGCGTGGCGAAAAAATCCCAAAAACAAGAGGGATAAGCGCGTTTCATGATACAAGGTGGCGGGCAATCGCCACCTTTTGATTTTCCACCTATTTAATGTTCTCAACCTAAAAGATATTTATGAGCGAAATTATTTATGGCATTCACGCAGTGAAAGCCCTGCTTGAGCGTTCTCCGCAACGTATTAAAGAAGTCTATATTTTAAAAGGTCGTGAAGACCGCCGCCTGATGCCTATCGTTCATGAAATCGAAGCGTTGGGGATTGTGGTGCAAGTGGCAAATCGCCAATGGATGGACGCACAAACTGAAGGTGCAGTACACCAAGGGATTATCGCCAATGTGTTAGCCGGTAAACAGTATCAAGAAGGGGATCTTCCAGATTTACTGGAAAGCACCGAATCGCCATTTTTACTGATCCTCGACGGTGTGACGGACCCACATAACTTAGGTGCGTGTTTACGTAGTGCAGACGCAGCCGGTGTTCATGCAGTGATTGTTCCTAAAGACAAATCCGCACAATTGAACGCAACCGCGAAGAAAGTGGCATGTGGTGCAGCGGAAAATGTTCCGCTGATCCGTGTGACTAACTTGGCAAGAACCTTACGTTTACTGCAAGAGTACAATGTGTGGATTGTCGGCACCGCCGGCGAAGCTGACCATAACTTGTATCAAAGTAAACTGACTGGCGCTATCGCATTAGTGATGGGCGCGGAAGGTGAAGGTATGCGTCGTTTGACTCGCGAACATTGCGACGAGCTGATTAGCATCCCAATGGCGGGCTCAGTTTCATCGCTGAACGTCTCTGTGGCAACGGGCGTGTGCCTGTTTGAAGCAGTACGTCAACGCATTGCCAAATAAATCATAAAATAATTTTTGCTTAATTTGTCCCCATCTCTTGAGTTTTTTATCTGGGATGGGTATAGTTACGCGTCAATTTTTTAGCCGCACTCAACAAGTTCCTTGCCTCCGCGGGCCGCGGTTAACCCAGACAGGAGGCTAATAATCCGTAAGGAGCAACTACTAATGCGTCATTACGAAATCGTTTTTATGGTCCATCCTGACCAAAGCGAACAGGTTCCGGGCATGATCGAGCGTTACAGTGCTGTTATCACTAACGCACAAGGTCAGATTCACCGTCTGGAAGACTGGGGCCGTCGTCAACTGGCTTACCCAATCAACAAACTGCACAAAGCTCACTATGTTCTGCTGAACGTAGAAGCTCCACAGGAAGCGATTGATGAGCTGGAAACTAACTTCCGCTTCAACGATGCCGTTATCCGCAGCATGGTTATGCGCTTAAAACACGCAGTAACAGAAGCTTCTCCAATGGTCAAAGCCAAAGACGAACGTCGCGGCCGTGACATGTCTGATGATTATCAAGACGAAGAAGCAGAAGAAACTGGGGATTCTGAAGAGTAATTGCTCAGGTGATCACTAATCGTCTGGTGCTGACAGGCACAGTCTGTAAAGCATTGATTCGAAAAGTGAGTCCGTCCGGCATTCCACATTGCCAGTTTGTTTTAGAACATCGTTCTGGACAACAGGAAGCTGGAATGTCACGGCAAGCATGGTGCAGAATGCCCGTCATTGCCAGCGGACAAGCCTTACAAACCCATACTCACAGTATAACGGTCGGCAGTCTGATTACTGTTACAGGTTTCATTAGTACCCATCAGGGACGTAATGGAATCAGTAAATTAGTCTTACATGCCGAGCAGATTGATTTGATAGATTCTGGAGACTAGCCATATGGCACGTTATTTCCGTCGTCGCAAGTTCTGCCGTTTCACAGCGGAAGGCGTTCAAGAGATCGACTATAAAGATATCGCAACGCTGAAAAACTATATCACTGAAAGTGGTAAAATTGTACCAAGCCGTATCACCGGTACTCGTGCAAAATATCAACGCCAGCTCGCTCGTGCTATCAAGCGCGCTCGCTACCTGTCTCTGTTACCATACACTGATCGTCATCAGTAATTGGTACAGTCCATTAACGACTAATAGAGGATAAGGTAATGCAAGTTATTCTGCTTGATAAAGTAGCTAACCTAGGTAGCCTGGGTGACCAAGTTAACGTTAAATCGGGCTACGCTCGTAACTTCTTAGTACCACAGGGCAAAGCTGTTCCTGCAACTAAGAAAAACGTTGAATTCTTCGAAGCTCGCCGCGCTGAACTGGAAGCTAAATTAGCTGACGTTCTGGCAGCAGCACAGGCTCGTGCAGCAGCTGTTACTGCGCTGGGTTCTGTTACTCTGGCTTCTAAAGCTGGTGACGAAGGTAAACTGTTCGGTTCAATCGGTACTCGTGACATCGCTGACGCAATCACTGCGGCTGGCGTTAAAGTTGCGAAAAGCGAAGTTCGCCTGCCAAACGGCGTTCTGCGTACTACTGGTGACCACGAAGTTCACTTCCAGTTACACAGCGATGTTTTCGCAGAGCTGAACGTTATCATCGTTGCTGAGTAATCAATAATGATGATAGTTGCCACTGTTAACGCGGTGGCACAATAAAAAAACACCGGGAATCCGGTGTTTTTTTATTTCTAGCATATCTAAAACTTACTGATTGACTGAACATTGGTAATCCAGTAATTCTCCTGCACTACCTAAATTAAACTGCCAAACATCCATCCGATTCGCTAATAATACCATCGAACCATCTTTCAGCTCCGTCACCGCCAGTCCATAGTTCCCCATGTTGTCATTATGTGCTTGAACATATTCATTTAGCTGCTTGAAAGGGCTTTGTTGGCTATCTAACTTTTTCGCCCAATATTCATGCCCTTCCAATTCCACTGGAAAAACATGCCACTCAGATTTAATCGCATCTGCATGTTGGTTAACTAGCTCAATAACCTGCGGTTTTAGGCAAGCAATATGGATATGAAGTTGATCTTGGGAACGCCCATATTGTGAATTAATCGCTAAAGCGAGTTTATCATCGCTAATAACGGGTTGACCTGCGGGGCTAACACTTTCTCGTTCATTCCAGGCAAGCGTAAAGTAATCCGGACTATTATATTCGAGTAATAAAGGGGATTCGATACCACTGACTTTATCGGTTGGCAGTACCAAATTATGAACCGGGCCTTTTTTATCTTTGAAGAGTACATAGCGATTGTCTAAATCCACTTTCATGCAAGATGGATTACGCTGGTCAGGATCATTGATAGCAATGCACTGCTGGCTAATGATATTCCACAGCCCATCTGCATGGTATTTAATCCATGAAATATAGCCAATAAGACTGAGTAGTAGGAGTAAAACTACGGCGGCAATAATTTTAATGAGCTTCTTTTTGCAGGTATTGTTGTTTTTCTGCATAGATTGTCCTGTTCTTTTCCCTGTTTAACTATTAAGTGTAATAAAGAACAGTGATTATACGTAGTTTATGGTGAGAAATGTCATCAAATAACGTCTCAATTGAATTTTTATTCTGAAAATAAAAGAAAGGTCGGGGTATTGTATGAAATCCCCGACGTTAAAATATAAATTAAGGTGTTCGGTAATAGCTACCATCGCTTAAGCGTGTAAAGCTATAGGTTTGACCGTTGGTTGCTGTAATTTCCAGCTGTTGAACTTCACCTTTCCCATTGGCTTTCAATCGGATTTTCTGCCCTTGCTGCAAGTTGCTAAGGGGTTTTTCTGAGCCTTCAGCTTTTGCCATGATAAAGGCATCATTTGCCTGCAAGTTATTATCACGAAATAGCTGCGCCAATGTTTTTCCTTTCTGAACGCGATAATTCTGCCATTCATTAGCTGACGGGCGAGTGGTTGGTGGCGTGGATGGCTGTGATGGCACGCTGGTGCTTGGCTGCTGTGTCGGCTGAGATGTTTGCGGCTCTTGAATAATTTCAGGCTCACTTGGCAATGGCGGTGATGTCTCTGGGATGTTGGTTGTCGGTTGCTCTGGTTGCGATAACACCGTATCCGGGATTGGATTAGGCTGCGAAGTCGGTGGGATCACAATAGGTTGGTTTGGCACATTGCTTGTATTATTTTGGGTGGAATTAGATTTATCGCCAGCAGGCCAAAATAAGGCAGCAATAACGATCAGCGCTAGAATAGCAATTCCATAGCGATGAAAAGTGGATAGTCTCAACATGACCCCTCCTATATTTGAGGAATAATTAATCACAGACGTTTTAACGCATACTAGCACTATTTACGCGTAAATTAACAAGTTGAAGACTAATTTAGGAGAACACTGAATAATTTAGACAGTTTTATTCTTCCGTTATCGGGTTTAGGTTTACCCATAGGAAAGGGGCTGCTATCCTTGGTTTTTCTCAAAAATGAAATGGGTATTTTCATGGCAAACCAAAACTTTGATTCAGTAGAAGCTCAAGCGAGCTATGGCATTGGTCTACAAATTGGACAGCAATTATTAGAATCAGGACTAGAAGGTTTAGTTCCAGACGCAATTTTAGCGGGTCTGACTGATTCTTTAGAAGGCAACATGCCATCAGTTCCAGTTGAAGCTCTGCATAAAGCACTGCGTGAAATGCACGAGCGTGCAGATGCAGTTCGCCAAGAGCGTCAAAAAGAACTGGCTGCAGAAGGTCAAAAATTCTTAGATGAAAACCAGAAGAAAGACGGCGTATCGACTACTGAGTCTGGTTTGCAATTCTCTGTGATCAACCAAGGTGAAGGCGCAATCCCAGCTCGTTCTGACCGTGTTCGCGTTCATTACACCGGTCGTTTAATTGACGGTACTGTGTTCGACAGTTCCGTACAGCGCGGTCAGCCAGCAGAATTCCCAGTAAGCGGCGTGATCCCTGGTTGGATTGAAGCACTGACATTAATGCCAGTGGGTTCAAAATGGGAATTATACATTCCTCATGAATTAGCTTACGGTGAGCGTGGTGCTGGCGCATCCATTCCGCCATTCAGCACCCTCGTTTTCGAAGTTGAGTTACTGGAAATTTTATAATTTTCTGACTGACTTACAGAAAAGAATAATAGCCTCATTCGCTTGCCATTTTGGTATAGCTAATGAGGCTTTTTTATTAGCGTAAATATTCTGCTCTTGTTACTCTTAAAGGCTTAGTGTCATTAGGGGAAATAAAATGCGCCAACAACTTTGTACGCTTGCCCGAGAGGCGGGTGATGCCATCATGAAAATCTACAATGGGCATGCGCCATTGCGGGTTGAACATAAACAAGATGATTCCCCTGTCACGGCTGCGGATATTGCTGCCCATCAAATCATCAAGAAGGGGCTTTCAGGTTTATCACCTGATATCCCTCAACTTTCAGAAGAAGATCCACCAGAATGGTCTGTACGTCGTGATTGGCAACGTTACTGGCTTATTGATCCATTGGATGGAACTAAAGAATTCATTAATCGCAATGGTGACTTCACCGTGAATATTGCGTTAATTGAAAATGGCATTCCAGTCATGGGGGTGGTTTTCGCACCCGCAAAAGGTTTGATGTATTACGCCGAAGGCTCTCAAGCGTGGAAAGAAGAGCATGGACAAGTTCAGCGCATTCACGTCAAAGCTGCGACGCCGCCTGTGGTGGTGATCAGCCGTTCTCATCAAGACCCCCAATTGATGGCGTATCTCGCTAACCTTCCGGAACATCGCACAGCTGAGATAGGTTCATCGCTAAAATTTTGTTTAGTGGCGGAAGGCTGCGCGCAGTTATATCCTCGTTTTGGACCGACTAATATCTGGGATACGGCCGCAGGGCATGCAGTGGCATTAGGTGCAGGGGCAAGCGTGGTGGATTGGCAGGGAAATACACTGGATTATTCCCCGAGAGAGTCTTTTTTGAACCCCGGTTTTGAATGTCGTTAAGATAGCGAAAATAGCAAGATAATAAAAAGTCGGGTAGCTAATGATCAACTTCCCCGACTTGAACAATATGATTTAATGTTTAGTTATCTAATTGCAGCACTTTAGCCGTTGCAGTACGAATATCTAGACATGCTTTTGCATCCTGTTTTAAATCAATTCCATAAGTTGGAATGATAGTCTTCAGGCGTGCTTCCCAACCATCCGCAGAGAGTTGATCTGCAAAGCAGGTTTTCAGTACATTGAGTGCGATAAACGCAGCAGTCGATGCGCCCGGTGATGCACCCATTAATACGGTGAACGATTTATCTGCACTCGTAATCAGCTCAGTACCGAACTCTAATACGCCTTTTTTCACCGGATCAGGTTTAATGATCTGAACGCGTTGACCCGCGACCACTTCTTTCCAATCTTCACGCTGCGCATCAGGATAGAATTTTTGCAGCATAGAGAATTGATGGGCAGACGTTTGCAGCACTTGTCCCACGAGATATTCAGCCAATGACCAATCATCTTTCGCGATGGCAAGCATCGGTTCAATATTATTCAGTCTGATGGAATCAAACAGATCCAAATAAGATCCATGTTTTAGGAACTTACTCGAGAAACCAGCATACGGTCCAAACAGTAAAGAGCGTTTTCCGCCGATGATACGGGTATCTAAATGCGGTACAGACATCGGTGGTGAGCCCTTATCGGCTTTTCCGTAAACTTTGGCGTGGTGGCGAGCAGCGACTTTTTCATCGTCACAGCGCAACCAAATTCCACTCACAGGGAATCCGCCATAGCCTTTACCTTCCGGAATACCGGATTTTTGCAGTAATTCAATGGCGCGACCACCGGCTCCCACAAACACAAATTTTGCGGACGTGATGGTTTTTTCGTGGGTCAGAAGGTTCTTCACTTCTACATTCCAGCGCCCATCAGGCGTCTGTGTCACATCAATCACTTCATGTTTATAGTGAAGAGAAAACCCTTTTTGTTCGCTCAGTTGCGCCATCAATAAGTGGGTTAAGGCACCGTAATCTACGTCAGCCCCAGTAACGACACGGGTAACCGCAATTTTTTCATTAGGATCACGGCCTTCAACCACTAATGGTGCCCACTCATCAATCTGTTTTAGGTCATCGCTGTATTCCATATTATGGTAACAGTGATGGGCAGACATTTGACGGAAACGTTGTTGTAAAAACTTGATGTTGTCTGCACCAGAGACAAAGCTCATGTGTGGACAAGGGTGGATAAAGTCCCGTGGATTTTTGATTTTGCCTTTGGTGACTAAGTAGGACCATAGCTGGCGAGATAGGTCAAATTCAGTGTTTACTTCAAGGGCTTTGCTGATATCTACCGTGCCATCAGGGTTTGGCGGGGTATAGTTCATTTCACAGTTTGCTGCGTGACCTGTTCCCGCGTTATTCCATGGATGGGAACTCTCTTGGGCACAATCATTTAATCTTTCGAATACCGCGATAGTGAGATTTGGCTCCAGCTCTTTAAGAAAAGTGCCGAGCGTGGCGCTCATGATCCCCGCACCGACTAGCGCGATATCAACATTTTCTGCAATGGGTTTAGTCATGGAAATCCCTATTTTTTATTCGGAGTGAAACACAAGTCTGTACCGTCTTGATACACCACATAAGCGCGTCTCCAAGGCTCATCACCAATCAGACGCCATTTGTGTCCTGTTCCGGTGTTGTCTTGAGCAAGCAGAATGTCACCTGGTTTGATAATAAATGTGGAGCCATCTTTGGTTTCGAACTCTAAGGTACCAGTGAGGGTGATTACATAGCGAGGAACGGGGTCTTTATGCCAATCCCACGAGCCACCTGAAACGGTTTCGCGGAAGGTGAGCTCACTGACGGCAATGACAGGGCTTTGGTCATCTCCACGAGCAACACCATTCAGTTCAATGGTGCCTTCTTCAAACAGAGAGTTACCGTCTTCACCTGTCCACATACGAATACAACGGATCATCTTATTTAGCTCCTTAACTTAAGAATAATATTGCTTAATAACTAAGATAATATTCAGTGTTTCGATTTTTACCTTAACGAAAAATAGTGAAGTTCAGAAAATAGGATGTCTTTAAATCTAAAGTTTTTTAATGGCAAGGTCAAAGTTAATATTTTTAAGTGAAAGTATTTTATTGAAAAAATAGACTTTTTAATTTTATCGATGATTGTTTTTGGATGGGTTTATTTGATGTTTTTTTAATTTAAATCAAAGCGATAAAAGATAATTCTTTTTTGATGGAATAAACTCTATTTTATTCTTTTTATTATCGAGTTTAGATGCTCGGTAATGGAAAGTGTAATAAATTGTAATTTATAAAAAATAAGAGAATAAAGTATGAAAATAAGAAAGAGAATAGAAAAATAAATAGCAAAGAAATCGTTTAATGATGACTATATAAAATGGTTTAAGAGTAGAAGGGTAAAAATGCTATTTTCACCCTTTAAAAATTAACTATTTTTTGGATTTAGAATTCCGCTTAAGGCGAGATGTTGAATAAGCATAATGGTTTTGCCATCCATGATTTCACCATTTTTGATAGCGGCAAGTGCATCAGGGAATGACCATTCCATAACCTCAATATCTTCACCTTCATCAGCGAGTCCGCCACCATCACTTTGGCGGTCTTTATCACTGTATTGGGCAATGTAAAAATGCAGCTTTTCCGTGACGGAGCCTGGGCTCATAAAGGCTTCAAACACCTTTTCGATATTATCAATTTTATAGCCAGTCTCTTCTTCGGCTTCAGCAATAATTCTTGCTTCAGGGGAAGAACCTTCAAGTAGTCCGGCAGCGGCTTCAATCAGCAACTGTTTATATCCAGAAACGTACATTGGCATACGGAATTGACGGATCAAGATAATGCTATTTTTGGATGTGTTATACAGCAAAATGACAGCGCCATCGCCACGGTCATACACTTCACGCTCTTGTTTTTGCCAAGAACCGTCGTGTCGCTGTAATTCATAGGTATATTTTTTGAGAATGTACCAATTATCTGACAGTAATTTTTCGCTGATATTCCTAACTTGAGGCTGTTTCATAAATAAGTCGCGCAGAGATAAGATAAATTTAATCTAGCACTATAAATAGAAAGGGAAAATAGACAGTAAATAATAAAAAGCCAGTAAGGTTGTATTACTGGCTTTTTATCGAGATGGATTATTTGATGATTTGCAGTTGTTTAACGTCGATCTCTTTAGAGTTCCAGTCTTTATCAACTTCACCGCGAATTTCGATTTTATCTTTCGGCGTGACGTTCACTCCATTGAAGCGTTTTTGGCTAATTTCAACGGTGATTGTGCCTGTGCCATCGGTGAATTCGTAATGTTTTTTATCCAGTTGTTTAACGAGATTACCGCGTAAAACAACCCAGCTGTTGTCAGATAATTCAAGGGCTTTTGCAACTGTTGTTTCACTTGCATTCGGTCCGTTAAAACCGCCTTCTTGGGTTTTCATGGTTTCAGTGTTAGTGGTGTTGGCGACTTCACCTGGGCCTGAAAAACCACCGGTAGCAGCAAAAACAGGAGCGGTAGCAAGGGCAGCGATTAAGGTGATTAAAGGTAATTTTTTCATTTTTGTTTCTCCACAAGTAACCAGAAATTTGGTCTATGGGATGTATTTAACCAAGTAAATCTTAACAGGATCTTAAGAACTCAAATTAATTAAATATATTTTTAATTTGGACAATCACCACTGGTCATCATGAATTTAATAAGATAAATATAACAATATTCGATGCGGAGGTTGAGTATGCGTATTTTATTAATAGAAGATGATCGATTAATTGGCGATGGTCTAAAAGTAGGGTTAACACAATTGGGGTTTACCCTTGATTGGTTTATGGATGGTAAACAAGGTCAACAAGCTTTGTTTGATGCCCCTTATGATGCTGTTGTGCTGGATTTATCACTTCCGCATATTGATGGTATGGATATTTTGAAGTTCTGGCGTAAGCAAGGGCGTGATGAGCCTGTTTTGATTCTGACGGCGCGGGATGCCCTTGAGCAACGAGTGAATGGGTTACAGCAAGGGGCTGATGATTATCTGTGTAAGCCGTTTGCGCTTGCGGAGGTTGCAGCACGTTTGCAAGCGTTGATCCGTCGGCGCAGTGGGCAGCTATCACCCACTTTGGTTCATGGTGACGTGGAGATGGATCCTTTAGCGATGACGGTCACTTATCAAGGAAATCCTGTGCAGTTGAAGGGTAAGGAGCTGGCGCTATTATCATTATTTTTGCATAACCCGAAAAAAGTGCTGTCCCGTAGTGCGATAGAAGAAAAGCTGTATAACTGGGATGAAGAAGTCTCTAGTAACTCGGTTGAAGTTCATATTCACCACTTACGCCGTAAATTAGGCAGTAAGTTTATTCAAACTGTTCATGGTGTTGGTTATCGACTGGGTGATGAAGCATGAAAACATTCAGCTTAAGGCTCAAATTGACTTTGATGTTATTGTTCCTCGCGGTAATGACGTGGGGAATTGCTAGCTCATTGGCGTGGTATCAAACCTATAAAACCATTAACGAATTGTTTGATACTCAACAAATGGTATTTGCAAAGCGCTTATCCGTGTTACCGACGGATATCGACTTGCCTCAAGCATCATTGAGTAAAACCAAAAAGTTATTGCGAAAAAATCGTGGAAGCCAAGACGATGACGCATTGGCGTTTGCGATTTTTACTCCGAGTGGCGAAATGGTGCTCAATGATGGGGACAACGGACGTAAAATCGAGTTTCAATTTACGCGTGAAGGATTCAGCGAGGGAACACTGAAAGGTAGTGATGATGAGTGGCGCTTTGTTTGGCTTAAATCTATTGATAATCAATATATTATTGCAGTAGGGCAAGAATGGGAATACCGCCAAAGTATGGCTAATAGCATTATGTTTTCCCAGCTCATACCGTGGCTGGTGGCGCTGCCGATAATGTTAATCGTATTTTTATGGTTGCTCACTCGAGCATTAAAACCCCTGCGGGATGTGGCTAAACAGCTACGGCAGAGAAAACCGGATGAGCTGAGCCCAGTGATGGTGCCGACAATTCCTAGTGAAGCAAAGCCAATCCTAGATTCCCTGAACGGATTATTCGACAAAATAAACCACATGTTTGTTCGTGAACGGCAATTTACCTCTGATGCAGCCCATGAACTGCGTAGTCCTCTTGCTGCACTGAAAGTCCAAACCGAAGTGGTGCAAATTGCTGGAAGTGACGAGGCGATTCGCCAACATGCAGTGGCTAATCTTTCAGAAGGGATTGACCGAGCCACTCGGCTAGTGGATCAGCTATTAACCTTATCCCGCTTAGAGTCTTCTAATCAGTTAGATGATGTGAACGAAGTGAGTTGGCAGGAATTAATTGAGCAAGCCGTTAAAGAGAGCGAGCTGGAAGCTCGGCAAAATCAGGTAACGTTGAAAATATCAATCATTGAAACGCCGCCGCCTTTTAAAGGGCAGAAACTTTTATTGTCCGTACTCTTAAGAAATCTTCTTCACAATGCTATCCGCTATGGTAAGGCTGCCGGTAAGGTTGAAGTCAATTTGTATCGCCACTATCTGGAAGTGAAAGATGATGGTGCTGGCGTTTCTTCTGAGGTATTAGCGCGCTTAGGGGAGCGTTTCTATCGACCACCGGGACAAGAAAAAACAGGCAGTGGCTTAGGGTTATCAATTGTTAAACGCGTGGCTCAGTTACACCATCTCCATGTGACGTTTAATAATGTCACGGAAGGGGGCTTTTGTGTTACTGTTCGCTGGAATGCATAATTTAGTCTATTTTATGCACAATATTGAATGAGATTGTTGCAGAATAATCCGCTGAATTTTAATCTTATTGTGATGTGCTTTTGCGGTTATGTTCAGCAGGAACTCATGATAGTAAAACAAATTCCTGAGCGTCAATGTCAGTCGACGCTCAGGAAAACATGA
Source organism: Providencia sp. PROV188 (assembly GCF_027595165.1). Lineage (NCBI taxonomy): Bacteria > Pseudomonadati > Pseudomonadota > Gammaproteobacteria > Enterobacterales > Morganellaceae > Providencia > Providencia sp. PROV188. Next base: position 3,594,100 of record NZ_CP097291.1, on the reverse strand, counting down.
TGTTTATGATAATGAGAGCCGGAGTGGCTCTTTTCTTATCTGTTGAATGTTGATTTTGCTAACTCTGGTTCTGCTAATTACGGCTTTTCTAATTCGGTGACAATCACGCTAATGGCTTTATTGATTTCTTGAGGCGTTAGTGCGCCATCTTTATAAAATAAGACATTACCTTGCTTGTTGAGAATGATAATGGCGGAACTCTCTGGCGCAAGGCTCCATGCATTCTTCACGACACCATCACTATCAACAATAAATTGGGAGTAAGGAAACTCTTTCTTGCTGTCTTCCACGCTGTTTTTTACAAATACACCGGTACCAAAAATTGAATCATCCGTATTGATAATGCTGGTGGTTTGGTATTTATCGTGAGGGAATTTGGCTTGTTTAATCGCTTCGATAAGCGGAGCATTAAGCTCTTTGGCTGAAGAGCGTCCAGCAATGTGTTGAATGGTGCGAACTTTACCGGAAAGTTGCTGGCTCTTCCACGGTTGGTAATTGAATTTTCCCGCATTATCTAACTGTAATTCGCCTTTATCTGTGACGGTAACGGCGGGGACAGGTTGATTTAATTGAAGATTAATCGCGAATCCCGTCGAAGATAAACCTAACAAGCAGGTTAATAAAAGCAGTTTTTTTATCATAAAGGTACCTTTAGAAATCATTGTCGTTGTTGTGTATAGGGTGAGGATTTCTGGTGCTGCTAGTTATAGCATAGCTCATCGGATGAGTGGCAAGATGAAAATTAACAAAATCGTAAAATTCAGCATAAAGATGAGGTTTAAGTATGATTTAACAGTATATTGGCAATGTCATGTTGTGTCAGCATTTTGAATAAAATTGCAATTTTCGAACCAAAACAAAATTTTCTAGTCTATGATTATTGAACGATATGCAGTGAGGTATCGTCAGAACAACATGGAGATCAGTTCTAATGAAAATTTTTAAGCATTATAACCCATCGAAAATTGCTCTATACGTGAAAACACTATTCAGAGGTAGGCTCTACATTAAGGATTTTGGGGCTTTCGAATTCAATAATGGGAAGATTTTACCGCCAAAAGTGACTGATAAAACGCATTACAATGTAATGAATGAAGTGAACAAGCAAGTGGTATTACTGCGAGCTGAGTTGGGCTAAACAAGCTATTAGCCAGCTAAGTGTTAGGCTAACAACCTTCAAGCGCCTTAATAACAACGCCACTGACAGTGGCGTGTTCATATTGGCTATCAGTGGTTATTTTGAGTATGTGACGTATCTTCACTACCTGCAGTACCTGGCTGAACCACAACCGCGGACGGAGTATTCGTGATACGCGTGACCAGCAGTTGATCAATCTTGTAGTTATCAATATCGACCACTTCAAATTTGTAGCCCGCATATTTCACATAATCAGTGCGTTTCGGCATCTTTCTCAAGCGATACATCATAAAGCCTGCGATGGTTTCGTAGTTGCTGAAATCTGGGAATTCGTCGATATCAAGGATACGTTGAACATCCTCAATTGGCGTTCCCCCATCAACCAACCATGAATTTTCATCACGGGTAATAATTTGCTCTTCTTGCCCCGGACCAATCAAGTCACCCATTAAAGTGATCATCACGTCATTGATGGTAATAACTCCCATCACTAAGGCATATTCGTTCAGGATAACGGCAAAATCGACGCCACTATTTTTAAAGGCTTCTAAGGTATCAGACAGGGATAAGGTATCTGGAAGCATTAATGTGTTTTGGATATGTACACCGTCACGTAAGCTCAGGCTTTGACCATTTAATACGCGGTTGAGGAGCTCTTTGGAATCTACATAACCAATCACATGGTCGATATCCCCTGCACAAACTAAAAACTTCGAATGTGGCTGAGTAGAGATTTTGTGTTTGATGCTCTCTTCAGATTCGTCTTTATCAAAGAAAATGATGTTTTCTCGTGGTGTCATCGCCGATGGAACAGTACGGGACTCAAGTTCAAACACATTTTCAATAAGTTCGTGCTCTTGTTTACGCAGCACCCCAGCGACAGCGCCCGCTTCAACAACAGCAAAGATATCATCAGAAGTAATATCTTCATTACGCGCAGTGGGTAATTTGAAGAGTTTAAAAATTAAGTTCGCTAAGCCATTAAAGAACCATACGAGCGGGCTTAAAACCACTAAGCAGAAACGCATTGGATTAACGATGCGTATAGCGATAGCTTCAGGTTTTACCATTCCAATACGTTTTGGTGTTAAGTCAGCCACCAGAATAAATAAGCTGGTTACGATGGTAAATGACACAATAGAAGCGGCTTGCTGTGCCCATGTAGGGGATAAGAATTTAATGAATAGCTCTTGCAATGCAGGAGAGAATGCAGATTCACCCACAATACCAGCCAAAATCGCGACGGCGTTTAAGCCAATTTGTACAACGGTGAAGAACATGCCCGGCATTTCTTGTAGTTTGAGAACGCGAGCGGCGTTAATATTGCCTTCGTCGGCCATTAACTTCAATTTAATACGGCGAGAAGCTGCCAATGAAATTTCGGACAGCGAAAAAAATGCGCTGATTGCACATAATAAAAGAACGATGAGTAAACTGTTTAGCATAAATTATCCAACCCTCTAGGTAGTGAATTGTCACTTCTTGAAATCCTAAAGGCAATGTAAGGGTATTCCATTTCAATATTAATTAGCGCCTTAGCGCGGTGGGGTATCGCGCTAAGTATAGCACTAGCCTATTTTATCTGGCTATATATTCGTCATTATAATGTCATTCAAGATGGAAGACAGACCCCAATGCCACCAAGCCCACAATAGCCGTTGGGATTTTTATACAGATATTGCTGGTGATAATCTTCCGCAAAATAGAAGGTTTCGAGTGGTCGAATTTCGGTGGTGATCGGGCGGTTATCTTGTTTTTCAGCCATCGCCAGTTGGTAAGCTTCGCGGGTTTGCATCGCCAGTTGATACTGTTCATCTGACACGGTGTAAATCGCGGAGCGATATTGGGTACCAATATCATTACCTTGGCGCATGCCTTGGGCTGGGTCGTGATTTTCCCAAAATAGCGTTAGCAGCTGAGAAAATGAAATGATTTCAGGGTCAAAAACCACGCGAACGATTTCAGTATGTCCGGTTAATCCGGTACACACTTCTTCATAGGTTGGATTCGGTGTGAGACCACCGCTGTAACCTGCGGATGTCGTATAAATTCCCGTTTGTTGCCAAAATAATCGTTCCACACCCCAGAAGCAACCCATTGCAAAATAAGCAATTTCCATATTCTTAGGAATAATCTCAATCGAATGATGGGTCACTGCATGGTAAGGTGACAACGCCATTGACGAGTGACGTCCCGGAAGTGCTTGAAATTCATTATCGGACTGAAATTGATTAAAAGTCATAACGATTCCTAAATACAATCTGTATAGAAATAAAGTAAAAATTGGGATAAAAACTTGTGTCAGTGGTCTATTTTACTCAAAATAAGTCGTTGTTGAATAATAAGCCAAATTGTCTATCACCCTAGGAGCAGGCGTGTCGAAATATCTTACCCTTTGTGTAGTATGCCTAACAACGGCGGTACCAGCGGTATTTGCTGCGAATCTACGCCTTAATATTGAAGGGCTTGAAGGGCAACTCAACCAGAATGTCCGTATTCAGCTTTCTAATATTTCACAAGATGAAGTCGTTGCAAATGGACGTTTTCGTGCTCGAGTAGAAAAAGCGATTCGTGAAGGGTTAAAACCACTGGGATATTATGAACCTACAGTAGAATTTAGCTATGAAGAGAAAACCCCGCCAGCACGTTCAATTTTGACGGCCAAGGTTTCTCCGGGGGAGCCTATTCTTCTACAAGGTGTCAATGTGGTGTTAGAAGGGGGAGCGAAAACAGACCCTGATTACGCCAAGATGCTGAAAAAAAGCACGCCAAAATATGGCATCATCCAAAATGATGGTGACTATGAAGACTTCAAAGGTAAATTTAGCAGCCTAGCTATCCGTAAAGGGTATTTCGATGCCATGATGGAAAAAAGCCAGCTAGGCATTTCTGTTGATCATCATGCTGCTTATTGGGATTTTGATTTTAACAGTGGTGAGCGCTACCGTTTTGGTAAATTAACCTTTGAAGGCTCGCAAATTCGCAAGGATTACCTCGAAAACCTTTCTCCTTTTAAAGAAGGGGAATATTACACGTCAGAACAGCTTGCAGAATATAACCAACGTTTAGCATCAACAGGATGGTTCAACTCTGCGCTAGTCACGCCGAATATTCAAAAAGCTCGTGAGGAGCATACGGATCTATTACCCATGGAAGGGGTCATGATCCCAAGAGCGCAAAATTTCCTTGAGTTGGGTGGTGGTTACGCGACCGATGTGGGGCCTCGCGTAAAAGCGATATGGAACAAGCCGTGGATTAACTCACGGGGACAAAGTTTAACCTCCAGCATTAGTCTCTCTCAGCCGGAACAGCTGATTGATGCCAGCTATAAAATTCCACTCAAAGCAAACCCTCTAGAGCAATATTATGCGATTCAAGGTGGGTTTAAACGCACGGATTTGAACGATACTCAATCGAATACCACCACACTGAACGTGTCTCGTAATTGGGATTATTCAAGTGGTTGGCAGTATGGCGTGAATATGCGCTGGATGTTGAGTAACTTTACCCAAGCGGATGTGACCAACACCACGATGTTGCTTTATCCGGGGGCAAACGTCAGCCGAATTCGTCAAAAAGGTGGAGTGATGCCAACCTGGGGTGATAGTCAGCGCTATTCTATCGATTACTCCAATAAAATATGGGGTTCGGATATCGACTTCCTGGTATTACAAGCCAAGAATGTATGGATCCGTACTCCATGGGAAGGACATCGATTTGTCGTACGTGGAAACCTTGGTTGGATTGAAACCAATAACTTTGACAAAGTCCCGCCAGACTTACGTTTCTTCGCAGGGGGTGACGGTAGTGTCCGTGGTTATGGTTATCAAAAAATCTCCCCAGAAGATAGTAGCGGCAAGCTCACCGGGGCATCTAAGCTGGCAGTTGGATCCGTCGAATATCAATATAATTTCACGGGTAACTGGTGGGGGGCCACCTTTATTGATAGTGGCGAAGCGGTAGACGATTTCAAAAATAGTGATTTTAAAACTGGCGCCGGTGTGGGGATCCGTTGGGTTTCTCCAGTTGGACCGATTAAATTTGATTTAGCCAAGCCTATTGGTGACCCAGATAATAACAAAATTCAGTTTTACATCGGATTGGGGACAGAACTATGAAATGGATGAAATGGCTAAAGTGGATTGCAATCACCATTTTATTATTGTTAGTTCTGGTCGTTGGTGCGCTGTATTGGGTTTTGGGTACCAAATCGGGTCTGCATTTTGCGTTGAACTCCGCCACACGTTTTGTACCTGAACTGACTATTGGCTCCATTGATGGTGATATTAACGATTTAACGCTCTCTGGCGTGAAGTACCAAATGCCAGGTGTGGATGTGGATGCGAAGAAAATCCACCTTGCATTACGTTTAAAGTGCCTGACCAGCCGTGAAGTCTGCATTGATGATTTATCAACAGAAAGCGTGATGGTGAATGTGGATACTAGCCAATTCCCGCCGTCTGAAGAAACTCCGCCTTCTGAGCCGCTAACAGAACTTAATGCACCGCTAACCATTCGTTTGGCTCAATTAGCGTTGGTTGATACTCATGTTAATGTCGATGGCACTGTGATTGATCTCGACAAATTCGCCACAGGGATCACATGGCAAAAAAGAGCTATCGAAATCACGCCAACCGATATTATTAACCTTGCTATAAGCTTACCGCCTAGTGAGCCGGCTGAGGCGCCAAAACCAGTTGAACCCGTCGTGCCTGAAGGTGAGCCGCCGTCCCTTGGTGATCAGCTTAAAACGTTATTTTCTAAGCCGCTATTAGCGGAGCTACCTGAAATTATCCTACCGGTTGACCTGAATGTTGAGGGGATCAATGCCTCTAATTTCCAATTAAAAGGCGACACGGACATTACGATTAATAGCCTGAATTTGAAGTTAGAAAATGAAGGGCAGAATGTTTTATTAAAGCAGCTAAAAGTCGATGCACCGCAAGGTAATGTTGCGGTTTCTGGATCGATTTCTTTGCAAGAAAAATGGCCAGTCGCGCTATCCGTTATTGGTGAAAGCCGCCTTGAAGATTTAAATGGACAGAAAGTCGATTTAACGCTTAAAGGTGGGCTGATGGATGAGCTGATGCTGGCATTGAATCTGAATGGTCCAATTACGGCGACACTAGAAGCTCAGACCGATTTAGCGCAGGCAGATTTTCCGATTGAGTTGACTTTAGAAAGCAAAAAATTAACTTGGCCGCTGGTGGGAGAAAGCCAATATAAGCTTGATGACACTCGCTTACGATTAAATGGTCGCCCTTCTAGCTATGACCTTTCATTACGTTCAGCCATCACGGGACAAGACCTACCGCCATCTAAGTTATTATTAGATGCGAAAGGGAACGAGGAAAAAATTGATTTAACCCGTTTACGCTTATCTGCGCTGCAAGGTAATGCAGACCTATCAGGGGTGGCGGATTGGAGTAAAGCTATTAGCTGGAATATGGTGCTGACGTTATCAGGTATTAATACAGCGAAGCAATATCCAGAATGGCCAGCGAAAGTTGAAGGGAAAATTGCCACGCGAGGCAGCCTATATGGTGGAAGCTGGCAGTTAGAGATCCCTGAAATCACCTTAGATGGTAATGTTAAACAACACATCTTAAAGGCGCGTGGGCAAGCTAAAGGAAATGCCGCAGGGCAATGGAATATCCCAGATTTTAATCTCTTGCTGGGCAAAAACAGTGTGAATGTGAAGGGCTCTTTAGCGGATAAATGGAACCTTGATGCCAAAATTAATGCTCCAGCGTTGAATGGATTAGTGCCTGGACTAGGCGGTGTGATCATCGGGGATTTAAAACTTCGTGGTGATTTACAAGCCCCACAAGCACTGGCGGATTTAACGGCGCGTGGCGTGAGATGGCAAGATTTAACTGTTGAGACCACCACCATTAAAGGTAATGTGGCAACGGGTGACCAAATCAAAGGTGATTTATCTGTGGTGGTGCGTGGATTGCGCCAAGCGGATTTAGCCATTAGTAACCTAACGCTAGATGCTAAAGGGACTGAAAAACAGCATACGTTAAAACTGAATGTGACAGGGAAACCCGTTTCTGGACAGCTCGCGCTAGCTGGGGGCTTTGATCGCCAAACACAAGTGTGGAAAGGTAACTTAAGCAATACCTTATTTGATACTGAGGTTGGGGAATGGCGCCTGAATCAAGCCATGTCCTTGAACTACAATAACACCACGCAAGAAGTGGTCATTGGTAGCCATTGCTGGGTCAACCCGAATGCTCGCGTGTGTGTACCGAAGCCGGTTAAAGCGGGTAAAAGTGGTAGCGCTGATATTGTATTAGAACGTTTTGACCTTGCGATGATCAAACCGTTTATGCCAAGTGATACTCGCGTAAATGGGGTATTCACCGGGCGTGCAAATGCCATCTGGAAAGCGGATGGTAGCCTGCCGCAAGTGAAAGTTGACTTGAACGGTGATGGGGTCAAAGTCGTTCAGTTTGTTGATGGTGCACGTTTACCTATCGCGTTTGATACGCTGACATTAAATGCGGGTATGAAGAATGGTCGGGCGGATCTGAATTGGTTGTTGAAGATTGCAGACAACGGCCAATTTAAAGGTAATGTGCAAATTTCTGACCTCGAAAGAAAGCGCTTACTCTCCGGCAACATTGAAATTAACGCCATTACATTAGGTTTAATTAAACCGTTACTTGGCGAAAAAGATATTGCGAATGGAAACCTGAATGCAAATCTACGTGTCGGTGGTTCGGCGCATAACCCGCTAATGAACGGTAATGTCACATTATCTGGATTAGAAGTGAAGTCTGGGTTGATCCCGTTTGATATTCAAAATAGCCAATTAGCGATTAACTTTAATGGCACCAGTTCAGTCATGACTGGGCAGATCAAAACGCCAGAGGGTTACCTAAATATTGATGGTGATGCGGATTGGCGCAACATTGATGCATGGCGAGCTAAAGTACTGGCGAGAGGGAATAACTTACGAGTTTCTCTGCCGCCAATGATCAAAATTGATGTGCAGCCAGATTTGATTCTGGAAGCGTCACCGAAATTGCTGACCTTAAATGGTAGCGTCACTATTCCATGGGCGCGTATTACGGTGCAAGAATTACCTGAATCTGCGGTGAGTGCGTCTTCGGATGTGGTGATGCTGGATGACCAGCTAAAACCGATCAATCCGAAACAGCAATCGATCCCAATCCAAACCAATTTGAATATTAATATTGGCAACGATGTACGTCTGGATGCATTCGGATTAAAAGCTCGGTTAACTGGGTTATTAAAAGTTGCTCAGGATAAACAAGGATTAAGCTTAAATGGCCAGGTAGATATTCCATCAGGACGTTTCCGCGCTTATGGGCAAGACTTGATAGTGCGTAAAGGGCTGATTCAATTCTCGGGACCTGCTGATCAACCGTTCTTAAATTTAGAAGCAATTCGTAATCCTGAAAACACGGCCGATGATGTGATTGCCGGTGTGAAGGTCACAGGACTTGCCGATAAACCAAAAGTTGAGATATTCTCTGAGCCCGCAAAAACCCAGCAAGAGGCGCTTTCCTATCTGTTAAGAGGGGAAGGGCTCGATAGCGGGGATGCGAATGGATCACAAATGACTTCAATGCTGATTGGATTGGGCGTTGCACAAAGCGGTCAGCTGGTGGGTAAAATTGGTGAAACATTTGGTGTATCAGATTTAGCCGTCGATACCCAAGGTGTGGGTGACAGTTCGAAAGTGGTTGTGAGTGGGAAAATTACGAACGACTTGCAAGTTAAGTATGGAGTTGGCATATTTGATTCTTTAGCGACGCTCACTTTACGCTATAGGGTCATGCCGAAACTGTTTTTAGAAGCAGTCTCTGGCGTTAATCAGGCTTTGGACCTGCTTTATCAATTCGAGTTTTAATATATGCGTATCATTGTTTATGGCAGTTTAAGGCGCAAGCAAGGGAATCATCACTGGATGACTTATGCTCAGCTGCTAGGTGAGCATAAGCTAGAAGGCTATGAACTGTATGACCTTGGATATTATCCAGCGGTTGTCAGAGGGAATGGCTCGATTGAATGCGAAGTTTATCGCATCAATCCGTCTATTCTGACTGAGTTAGACGAACTGAAGAAAAATTCACAAGATTATGAGCGTGAGTTAATTCCAACACCTTACGGTAATGCGTGGATTTATCTCTATAAACACTCAGTTGAAGGCCTACCTCAAATCAAAAGTGGTGATTGGCTAAAGCGCCATGAAGAAGAGTAATCAGTAGTTCATCTGTAATGAGTCATCAAGAAAAACGCCGAGCACTGAAGATTCAGTGGTCGGCGTTTTTTATGGATGTTAAGCGTGGCTCATGGCTTTGAGCATTTTTACAAACTCATCAATATGATGGCGTTCTGTCGTTGGGTTCATAAAGACCGCTTTTTCACCCGGTATATAAACAAAGCGGTTATGTTCCGCATAAGTCGAACAGGCGATGGAATCCACCCAATTGGTGAATAGTCCGGCTTTACCGCGAGCTAAGAACAGGTTGCGGTGCCATTTGCTATTTCTAATCATGGTTTCATAAGCGGCTTTATCGCTAGCGCAACTTAATTCATAGTTAAAAATATCCTGTGGATCCGCATTCAATTTAGGGGAATAAAGGCGAAAGCCAACACTAGGCCCCTGGTTTTGAGGCACCATGACTGCGGCATTTTCCATTTCAATTAACTGGCTGCGCATGTAGTTAGCATTTTGCAGGCAGTGAGCAATAATGGTTTGGTACCCTTCAATGCCAAGATAATGCAGTCCTGCATAGGCACCAAAGATCCCAACCCCACTTCGGCTACACTCAATGGTGGATTGCAAGTGAGTTTGCCCTTCTAAATCATGCTCAAAGTACGTGAAGTTTTCAGGTGAGTTTTCAAGGGCTTTGAAATCATTGCCATCACGTACCATCACTAAGCTCGAGGTGTAAGGAACATAGCCCCATTTGTGGAAGTCGATCGTGATGGAATCTGCATATTTAAGTTGTTTGAATTTTTCTACCGTGTGGCGTAACCCAAACAGTGTGGCTTCATTGATAGCAAGCGGGTTAGTATTAAAATCATAATTAATAAAGAAAATAATTGGCCAGCCGACCGCTGCATCCACATGAATATGCGGTTTTTCTGTTACTTCAAACTCTTCACACAGGCTGTTTCGCAGCTCGTAAACCTGCTTTATTTCATCGACACCAAAGGTATCAGTGGTACCTGCGGTTAATAAGATCACAGGGATCTTGCAGTGAACGGTATAACAGGCGCGGATCTGTTGCTCTAAGTCATGCAAGTCGATGGTGTTGTCCGAGGCGACTTTAATACGAATGGTTTTGTTTTGAATATCCACACCCAGTAATGAAAGGTTAGTCATATTGGAGTAGTGGCCGCCTTGGGAGTTGATAATCCGGTAGTCTTGATCCACAGACATACCCAGTTGGCGAGAATCTTTTAATGTTTTGCGAATGCCAAATAGGTAACCATATAAATTACACATGGTTCCGCCTTGAGTGAACAATCCAGACGCTTTATTTTCATCATAACCAATTAAGTTAGCGACTTGCTTAATCACCGTTTTTTCCATGGAATCGGCGACGCCGGAATATTCGCAATAAACCATGTTGGGGTTGCCTAAAAGACCAAGCATAGAGCCGTATAATGCGGGGTCTGAAGGCATCGCAATCACGTTTTCGACGGACAACGGGTTTTCCCAGTTTTTACATAATGTGGACGCAAAAGCTAGCAGGGTATCTTGTTGATTTCCCGGTAAATTAATTTGCTGCTGGACATGGGACTGCTGGGCCAGTTGATTGAACCACTGAGTGCCATTTGGATATTGATTGATTAACTGATTGTCTGCGAGTGTGGTTTTGCGAAATTGGGTGATAGCTTGGATTTTGGGGTCACTAAAAATAGGCCATTTATTCGGATCGCGGCTAAAAAAGTTCGCCACAATATTGTGGTACTGCTGTTCGAATTCAGGTGTGAGTAGGTTCGCACTTTGGCGAGCAAGAAGCTCTGATTGATTCACGCTAGACTCCCATTTACATTTATACAATTAATGATTTATGTAAATACTCTACACCTGAATCTATATTGATTTAAATAATATCAAATTGACTAATTCATCTGGTTTATCATCATAACATCATGATAATAAATAATTTAAAAGTCATTCTAGTTGTTTTTCACTAAGAAAATATATTCCTATATTGATATATAAATCACAGATTTATTATCTGAATAATATTTATTTTTAATTGTCATTATTTCGCATTTTTTATTAAAAGTAGTCAATAAATTCAATATTTGTTAAATATTTAGGAGTTTAATTCTGAGTGATATTTTTGGTTGTATGGCTATCGATATATATCACTGAATATTATGAAATTGTGAAAAAATATTAATATTGTGAAGGGACGGTATAGGTAAAAAAAAGCACTGGTCAAAACCAGTGCTTTTCTATCCACAGAAGGGATTAATTATTTCTTTGCAGCGCGTTCGAAAGAAGCGATGATTTCAGCTTTAGCCGCTTCTGCATTCTCCCAACCGTCAACTTTAACCCACTTACCTTTTTCTAAATCTTTGTAATGCTCAAAGAAGTGAGTGATTTGCGCACGCAGCAGTTCAGGAATGTCGTTCACATCTTTGATGTGATCGTATTCTTTGCTCAGTTTAGTGTGCGGTACTGCAACTAATTTCGCATCTTCACCAGATTCGTCAGTCATTTTCAGTACGCCAACTGGGCGGCAACGGATGACTGAACCTGGTTGTAATGGATATGGAGTTGGTACTAAAACGTCAACTGGGTCACCATCTAAAGACAGGGTGTTGTTGATGTAACCGTAGTTGCACGGATAGAACATCGCAGTAGACATGAAACGGTCTACAAACAGTGCGCCAGATTCTTTATCAACTTCATATTTGATTGGATCAGCGTTAGCTGGGATTTCGATGATTACGTAGATATCTTCAGGCAGTTCTTTACCTGCCGGTACATTGTTCAGGCCCATTAAAATGTATCCTTATGAGTGCTTAAAATAACGTGGGGGACATTATAGCCGCAAAGAGAGGTAAAACTCACTAGTTGGAGAGAAATTCAGTCAAAAAAGGCGAGAGAGTCTCGCCTTCAGGTCAAACGAAATGTTTGATTATTCTGCGTCAGGGTACTCACGCATGAAGGATTCCGCTTTCTCAACCATGGCTTTCGTTCCCACAAAGAACGGAACACGTTGATGCAGCTTGGTTGGGATGATGTCTAACACGCGGTTAGTACCATCACTTGCTTTACCACCCGCTTGTTCTGCTAAGAATGAAATTGGGTTGCATTCGTACAGAAGGCGCAGTTTACCAGTTGGGTGGCTAGCGGTGCTTGGGTAAATATAAATACCGCCTTTGAGTAAGTTACGGTGGAAGTCCGCCACTAAAGAGCCGATATAACGCGTGGTATATGGGCGGTTTGTCGCTTTGTCTTCTTCCTGACAGTATTTAATATATTTCTTAACGCCCATAGGGAACTTGATGTAGTTACCTTCGTTAATGGAATACATTTTACCTTCTGCTGGGAACATGACTTTTTCATGAGACAGACAGAATACACCTAATGATGGGTCGTAGGTGAAGGCATGAACGCCGAAACCGGTGGTGTACACCAGCATAGTTGATGAACCGTAAACCACATAGCCAGCAGCAACTTGGCGGTTACCTGGTTGTAAGAAGTCAGCTTCTGTAACCGGTTGACCAATTGGGGTAATACGGTGATAGATAGAGAAGATTGTTCCAACGGAAACGTTTACATCGATATTCGAAGAACCATCCAGAGGGTCCATTAAAACGACATATTTCGCGTTTTCTGCACGATCACCTTCGAAAATGACGATTTCATCTTCTTCTTCTGAGGCGATACCAGCGACTTCTCCGCGCGCTTTCAAAGCCGCTTTCAGTTTTTCGTTTGCATACAGGTCAAGCTTCATCTGAACTTCACCTTGAACATTCGAAACACCGCTTGTGCCGAGAATGTCAACGAGTCCAGCTTTGTTAATATCACGATGGATAATTTTAGCGCCCAGTTTGATTGCTGACAGTAATGCAGTCAGCTCACCTGTTGCATGAGGAAAATCTTGTTGCTTTTCGACGATGAATTCGCCTAATGTTTTCATGACGAAGGTCCTGAATAAAATTGACAGAAATTTGCGGGTCTTTATTGTACCCTCGGGCGGAGAGTTTATCTAAATAAAGAAAAGATTAATAGGCTAATACATTTATAAACCTGTGATTGATGAGTAGAATAGTGACAAACCTCATGCTATTGGATGGAAAAGAATGCACATACATATTTTAGGCATATGCGGAACCTTTATGGGCAGCTTAGCCATTTTGGCTCGTTCGTTAGGGCACAAAGTGACTGGGTCTGACGCAAACGTCTACCCACCGATGAGTACATTGCTTGAAAAACAAGGCATTGAACTAATTCAAGGATTCGACCCTGCGCAGTTAGAGCCAGCCCCTGATATGGTGGTGATTGGGAATGCGATGACCCGTGGAAATCCCTGTGTTGAAGCCGTATTAGAACGTGGTTTACCTTATACTTCTGGACCACAATGGCTCCATGACCATGTCCTTCCTGAGCGCTGGGTATTAGCCGTTGCAGGGACTCACGGTAAAACAACAACCGCGGGTATGCTGGCGTGGATCCTACAAGATTGTGGTTATGAACCAGGCTTTTTGATTGGCGGTGTTCCGGGTAACTTTGATGTTTCGTCCCAGATTGGTAAAAGCCCTTTCTTTGTTATTGAAGCGGATGAATATGATTGCGCATTCTTTGATAAGCGATCTAAATTCGTGCATTACAGCCCGAAAACGCTGATTTTGAATAACCTCGAATTCGATCACGCGGATATTTTTGAAAATCTCGAAGCGATTCAAAAACAATTTCATCACCTGGTTCGCATTGTGCCAAGTAGCGGCAAAATCTTTATGCCAAGTAACGACAATAATCTCAAGCAAGTGATGAACATGGGGTGTTGGAGTGAACAAGAATTGGTGGGAGAAAACGGTGAGTGGCATGCCGTGAAACTCAATCATGATGGCAGCCAGTTCGAAGTATATTACCAGCAGCAAAAAGTGGGTGAAGTAAACTGGTCGCAAGTAGGTAATCATAATATCCAAAATGGCTTGATGGCGATTGCCGCTGCACACCATGTTGGCGTACCGGCGAAAGAAGCTTGCTTAGCGTTGGATAAATTTATTAACGCCCGTCGCCGTCTTGAGTTACGTGGCGTTGAAAATAATGTCAGTGTTTATGATGACTTCGCTCATCATCCAACGGCAATTTTAGCAACGTTAGAAGCATTACGTAGCAAAGTAGGCGGTACTTCTCGTATTATTGCTGTGCTGGAACCTCGTTCAAATACCATGAAAATGGGGATCAGTAAGAATGATATCGCGCCAGCTTTAGGGCGTGCAGATGAAGTCTTCTTATTCCAACCTAGCAATATTCCGTGGATGGTCACTGAAATTGCAGAGCATTGTGTGCAGCCTGCGCGTTGGCACGCAGATATTGATACTCTCGCCAATATGGTGGTTGAGACGGCTCAGCCCGGTGACCATATCCTGGTGATGAGTAATGGCGGTTTTGGTGGTATTCATGAAAAACTGCTGGCAGGACTAAAACATAAAGCCGAAGCCAAATCTGACGAATAGTCTATAAGCGCTATCGTGAATCAAAGCCCTAACTTCAGTTAGGGCTTTTTCGTTATAGCTGTTGAAGAAGCTCGACGTTTGCGCGTTCTGGTTGCCCGGAGCAGCTTAATACCGTGCCTTGCATCTCTTTTTTAACACTTCCAAGATAACAATCCACCGAGTCTGTCAATAAGTGAAACAGACAGCCGACGGCGATAGCTTTGAGTTTCCATGAAGGAAAGAAAAATAAGACGACATAAGCAATAGCAGCCCAAATGGTGTGCATAGGGTGGAAGCCTACGCCGCAACGATCAGGATCGAATATAGGATCGGCGAGAAGGTGATCAAGGTCGATAGCCATGGTGGAAACCATTAAGAGCCCAGCAAGCTTCCAGTTTTTTCGCCAAAATAAATAGCCAAATAAAAAGGGCACTAAAAAATGGAAACCGTAGTGAACGATATTCCGTAAAATCTCAAATAACACGGGCTTATCTCGATATGAATCAGTGGAAGACGCGTCACTATAGAATTAAAAATACAAAGAGGGAACTGGGTTCCCTCTTTTTCGATATCTAAAATTTTTCGAAAGGACTAAAGTTCTTGTTCGAAAAGCACCAAAATGGCTTCGTACAGTTCACGCGTTGTGAAATCGTTGGTTGGCGTTGAGAAAATTGTATCATCGCCAGCGATGCTGCCTAAGATGCCTTCAGCTTTGCCTAAGGAATCTAACAGGCGAGCAATTAACTGTGCTGCTCCTGGGCTAGTACGGATCACAACAACAGAATGGTTGTAATCAACATCCAGAACTAAATTCTTCAGCGGGCTGGTGGCAGTGGGGACACCAGGCTCGGTTGGTAAGCAATACACCATTTCCATTTTTGCGTTGCGGGTACGTACTGCACCAAACTTCGTCAACATTCTGGAAATTTTAGATTGATTAATGTTTTCGAAGCCTTGTTCTTGAAGAGCGATCACAATTTCGGCTTGTGAACTGAATTTTTCTTCTTTAAGGAGTGCCTTAAAGGCTTTTACCAAGTCTTCTTGTTTCGACATAGTGCGCATAATTAACCCATCTTTTGGTATTAAACTGAGTTGTATTATGTTGAAAAGTGCATTTTTATGCAAGAAAATTGATTTTTTGAGTGTTTAATGAGCAATTTTAGATAAGTATTTTCTGGTAATAATAAGGGGTTTATCTTAAATTGTTAGTTCGAAATTTATCCTAAAAATGGATTGATTTAACAATAAGTTACTGTGAAAAATTTGTTAAATAATTAAGCGGTGCTGAATAAATCATCAAATAAAATTGGGTTTAATGTTAAATGCAATAGCAATAAAAACTATTTGTTAAAAAAGTGTCCGTTATCTCATTAACAGATAAGGAATTTGTTTAGAATAGAACTATTGTGTTGGTGATTTATCTCGCGTTAACACTTCTCTCTAACTGTTAAAGAATTGTTTTTTATAAGTAATGTGTTTAGTGCATAGTCAGATGAATTCATATATTTTAAAGTACAATTAAGGAGTTTTAGAATGAAAGTTGCAGTCCTAGGTGCAGCAGGTGGTATCGGTCAGGCTCTCGCCCTTCTTCTCAAAAACCAGCTCCCAGCAGGTTCAGAACTCTCCCTCTACGACATCGCGCCAGTAACTCCAGGTGTTGCAGCTGACTTAAGCCACATCCCTACCGACGTTAAAGTGGTTGGTTTTGCGGGTGAAGATGCGACCCCAGCACTGAAAGGTGCGGACGTAGTATTAATTTCTGCGGGTGTTGCACGTAAGCCAGGTATGGATCGCTCTGACCTGTTCAATGTGAACGCAGGTATTGTACGTAACCTTGTTCAACAAATCGCGGTCACCTGCCCGAAAGCACTGATCGGTATTATTACTAACCCAGTGAACACAACCGTTGCTATCGCTGCTGAAGTTCTGAAGAAAGCTGGCGTGTATGATAAAAACCGTCTGTTCGGTGTAACGACACTGGATATCATCCGTTCAAATACTTTCGTTGCTGAATTAAAAGGTAAGAAAACTCACGAAGTTGAAGTGCCAGTTATCGGTGGTCACTCAGGTGTGACAATCCTGCCATTACTGTCTCAAATTCCTGGTGTCAGCTTCACTGATGAAGAAATCTCAGCACTGACTAAGCGTATTCAAAACGCAGGTACTGAAGTGGTTGAAGCTAAAGCGGGTGGCGGATCTGCAACACTGTCTATGGGCCAAGCGGCAGCACGCCTGGGCTTATCTTTGATCCGTGGTCTACAAGGTGAAAGCAATGTGGTTGAGTGTGTATACACTGAAGGTGAAGGCGAACACGCTCGCTTCTTCGCTCAACCTGTTGTATTAGGCAAAAACGGAATCGAAAAACATTTACCAATTGGTAAATTAAGTGCATTTGAAGAGAAAGCACTGAAAGATATGTTAAGCGTACTGAAAGCAGATATTGAATTAGGTGAAAAATTCATTAATGGCTAATGCCAATTAAGAATTCGCGCTTAAATAAGGGCGGAGTTGCTTTCATGCGATTCCGCCCTTTATTTTTATACTCGATAAGTTTTCACTGATCAAAATAAGGGGAAACCCCTTGAAGGTACAATGAATTAATCTTGCTGTTTTTAAAGAAAATAATAATGGGCTTTATCTTTCAGTTCTGATCAAAAATAGCGACTGATATTAGATATGTTCTTTTTCTGGCTCCCTGTTTTCTAATTCGTTTGTTTCCTCGATTTTCTTTGGCTTTTCTCGAACTTTTCTTTCTAATAAATCACCCGTCATTGGATCGTAATAGCGACTAGGCCAGATTTCTGATGGATGAATACCTAAAAAGTTTGCGATGATCCATTCTCCTTTAGGCCAAGGTCTCGATAGCGCATTCGCGAGCGTTGACGAGCTAAGCCCTGCTTCACGAGAAATCGCCGCTAGGGTTGTTCCACGTTTGCGTAAAGCTGCAATGATATCTGCTGGGTGCCAGTTTGATTTCCGTAACATCATTTTTTAATCCTTTTTTCACTCAGAATCATGTAGAGTTAGTGGTACATCTAACAGAGTATTGTGATACATTCAGTGCAATCGTTCTGTTATTGGAAATAAAATAACAGAATTTCCCAATAATAATTTCTGATTTTTTCTAAAAATTCATTTTTATGAAACTGTCGTTGTTTTTATGAAAATAACGGAAAGGTTCAGATGATTATTGTGAATTCAGCTAACACTTTGAAAATAAAAATAACTCATTTTAGTTAACTCTCTATTTTTTATATTTTCTTATATTTATTCTGTTTATCGAGAAGATTTATATTTCTTAATAATGT
Organism: Providencia sp. PROV188; assembly: GCF_027595165.1. Classification (NCBI taxonomy): domain Bacteria; kingdom Pseudomonadati; phylum Pseudomonadota; class Gammaproteobacteria; order Enterobacterales; family Morganellaceae; genus Providencia; species Providencia sp. PROV188. Next base: position 3,575,980 of record NZ_CP097291.1, on the reverse strand, counting down.
ATTGAATTATTTGAAAAGAATGAATTTCTTAGTCAGCACTATAAAATCCATAGATATAAAATAGTTAATACAAAGTTATTGGTATAACTAGCGGATATACAAAAGAAATTATCTATATCGATATAATTTATTAACTATTATATTTGAATATTAAAAATGGATATTGAAACGATTAAGAAAATAAAGAAAGTTTATAGTTAATCGAAGTCGTCATCATGATGACAAGGAGCGTCGATAATGAACAAGGAATGGTTAACAGCCAAAGAGCTCGTTGGGCGCCAAGGGCTACCGACAAGCACCCAAGGTATTAATGCTATGGCGAGGCGAGAAAAATGGTTGAGTCGAAAACGACGAGGTATTCAAGGAAAAGCATTGGAATACCATATTAGCTCGGTTCCCATTAATCTCGAAGAGTTCACGGTGATGTATGAAACTTCGGGAGGCTATCAAGTCAAACGTGATGAACATGCGCATATTTGGCAAGAAACTTATAACCAGCTTTCCCATGATGAACGCGTGGCGATCTTATCGTTTATTATGCGCAAAGGTGCTTTAGCTTTAATTCATCTTATTAATCAAAATAGCCATACATAGATTACGTACGGTATTGAATCGAATAAATTTTTAGAAAAATAACTTTGGTATAGCGACAAAAGCAGGTTGCAAAATATAAGCTAAGCGTAAAAGTGATATTATGAAAAAATTGTGGTTCACTGCGAAAGAATTAGCAGGATTAGAAGGTCTTCCATCATCACCTCAGGGAATTAACTTGATGGCGAGAAGGGAAGGTTGGAAAAGTCGTCGTAAAAGAGGTGTTCAAGGGAAGGCCGTTGAATACTATATGGAAAGCTTGCCGAGTGAGATCCAAGGTCAGCTGTCACTTCATGAGCCATCGGCACCGTATCAAGTGCAACGTATTGATGCACTGCAAATTTGGTCTGAGGCTTATTACCAACTGACGGAAGATGAGCGCAAAATATTTGTGAAATATATTTTGCGTCACGGGTTATCATCGCTATTGGCAAAAATAGAGCCTGAACCAGAAGATGAATAACCATAAAAAAGGGTGAAATTGTTTTCACCCTTTTCAATATTGGTTTAGAGCTCTAACGGTGATTATGAATGGCGCTGAATAGCAACATGCGCTAAACCAATCAATGCTTCTTTATACACAGAGTCTTCAAGGGCATTTAAAGCATCAATGGCTTTTTGAGCTTCTTCCTGAGCGCGTTGGTAAGTGTATTCTAATGAGCCGCAGCGTTTCATTGTACCAAGGACAGTGTCTAATAGATGGCGACCATTTCCTTGCTCAATTGCTTGTCTAATTAGTGCTGACTCTTCTGCATTACCATGTTGCATTGCATGTAACAGTGGTAGTGTTGGTTTACCTTCATCGAGATCATCTCCAGTGTTTTTACCTAACTGGGTATTATCTGCATCATAATCTAGAAGATCGTCAACTAACTGGAATGCGGTCCCAATGTAGCGACCATAATCTTGCAGCGCTTTCTCTTGCTCAGGCGTGGCATTGGCTAAGATAGCGGACGCATGAGAAGCCGCTTCAAATAGACGCGCAGTTTTACTGTAGATCACTTGCATGTAGCTCTCTTCAGTAATATCAGGATCGTTGCAGTTCATTAATTGTAAAACTTCACCTTCAGCAATCACGTTGGTGGCTTCAGACATCAATTTTAAAACACGCATCGAATCAAGATCCGTCATCATTTGAAAGGATCGAGTATAAATAAAGTCACCTACTAATACGCTTGCCGCGTTACCAAATACAGCATTAGCTGTCTGTTTTCCACGACGCATATCTGATTCATCGACCACATCATCGTGTAATAAAGTGGCGGTATGGATGAATTCGATTAATGCAGCAACTTGAATATGCTTATGTTCAGAATAGCCTAGGGATCGTCCTGCGAGGATCGCGATCATTGGACGGATCCTTTTTCCGCCTCCGCTAACGATGTAATAACCTAATTGATTGATTAATGCTACGTCTGAGTTTAATTGGCTGAGGATCGCTTCATTTACTGCTGACATATCCTCGGCTGTCAGTTCAACGATAGATTCTAAATTCATTGTAATATATTCATATTATTAGTTTTTGGGGCATTCCCTAAGCCAAAAATGGGAAAACCGATATCACAGTAATAGCGTAAGCATAACACTATTAATAATAAGATTATCGGGTGAAATGCAAAAAATGTTTAAATAAGTAACAATTAAAGATATTCCTGAGAAATCAGCCGAAAAAAGATAGGGCTGATAAAAAAGTCGTATTTTTTGTAATCTAACTGCATTATAGGCTTGTGTTCTGCTGCTTTTTTGCGTAGAATTCGCGCCCTATTGTGAATATTTTATAGCGTGCTCTGGAATTGAAATATTTAGCGAGTACGCGGAAAGCGGAGTTAATATGTACGCGGTTTTCCAAAGTGGTGGTAAACAACACCGAGTTAGCGAAGGTCAAACTGTCCGCCTAGAAAAGCTGGACATCGCAACAGGTGAAACTGTTGAATTTGATCACGTTCTGATGGTTGCTAATGGCGATGAGATCCAAATCGGTGCTCCTATCGTTGAAGGCGTTAAAGTGAAAGCGGAAGTGGTTGCACACGGTCGTGGCGATAAAGTTAAAATCGTTAAGTTCCGTCGTCGTAAACACAGCCGTAAGCAGCAAGGTCACCGTCAGTGGTTCACTGATGTTAAGATCACTGTCATCGCTTAAGATTTAGGAGAGCAGATTAATGGCACACAAAAAGGCTGGTGGTTCGACTCGTAACGGTCGTGACTCAGAAGCAAAACGTTTAGGTGTTAAACGTTTTGGTGGTGAAGCTGTATTAGCAGGTAGCATCATCGTTCGTCAACGTGGTACTAAGTTCCACGCAGGTAACAACGTTGGTTGTGGCCGTGACCACACTCTGTTCGCATTAGCGGACGGTAAAGTTAAATTTGAAGTTAAAGGTCCTAACAATCGTAAATTTATCAGCATCGAAGCTGAATAAGTTTTCTGACTTTTAATTTTTGAATTAAAGCCCTGCAAAAACCTTTTGCGGGGCTTTTTATATTCAGAATATGCCATCTCTGGGTAATACCGCCATCAGGCACTATAATGGCCAGCAGACGGAGAAAGAATTATGAAATTTGTAGATGAAGCCAAAATTTTGGTCGTGGCAGGAGATGGTGGCAATGGTTGTGTCAGCTTCCGCCGTGAAAAATATATCCCGAAAGGTGGACCTGACGGTGGTGACGGTGGTGACGGTGGTGATGTCTATTTACAGGCAGACGAAAACCTCAACACACTGATTGACTACCGTTTTGAAAAATCATTTCGTGCAGAACGTGGTCAAAATGGTCAAAGCCGTGAGTGTACAGGTAAGCGTGGTGAAGACATCACGGTTAAAGTCCCTGTAGGAACGCGTGTACGCGATCTTGGCACTAATGAAGTACTCTGTGACATGACTCGTCACGATCAACGCCATATGGTCGCTAAAGGCGGCTTCCATGGGCTTGGTAATACTCGTTTTAAATCTTCTGTTAACCGTGCACCGCGTCAGCGTACCATGGGAACGAAAGGTGAAACGCGCGAAATCTTATTAGAGCTGATGTTACTTGCTGACGTCGGAATGCTGGGTATGCCGAATGCCGGTAAATCCACATTTATTCGTTCAGTATCAGCAGCGAAGCCAAAAGTTGCTGACTATCCATTTACAACCTTGGTTCCAAGCCTCGGCGTGGTACGTATGGATAACGAGCAGAGCTTTGTGGTTGCAGATATTCCAGGATTGATCGAAGGTGCTGCGGAAGGTGCAGGACTTGGGATCCAATTCCTGAAGCACTTAGAGCGTTGCCGCGTACTGCTGCATCTTATCGACATTTGCCCAATCGATGAATCTGATCCGGTGGAAAACGCCAAGATCATTGTGGGTGAGTTAGAAAAATACAGTGAAAAACTGGCTCAGAAACCACGCTGGTTAGTCTTCAACAAAGTGGATATCTTAGGTGAAGAAGAGTCTGCCAAACGTGCAGCTGAAATTGCTAAAGGTATGGGCTGGGAAGATAAGTATTATATGATTTCTGCTGTAAACCACGAAGGTGTGAAAGCACTGTGTTGGGATATCATGGAGTTCATGAATACTCAGCCGCGTGATATGGCCGTTGAAGATGAAAACAGCCAACCAGAGAAAGTTGAATTTATGTGGGATGATTACCACAAAGAGCAGCTATCTGGTGCAGATGATCTTGATGACGATTGGGATGATGATTGGGATGAAGATGACGACGAAGGCGTCGAATTTATCTACCAAAAATAATTATCTTTGAGTCATATAAAAAGGCACAACTTGCGAAGGTTGTGCCTTTTTTATTATGAAGATCTTAAAAGGATCCTCAGGGAGATCAGTTCTTTTGGTAAAGATCGCGATAGAGGCGGCTTTCAAAGCGAACTAAAGGTACACGGCGGCTATTATATTGGCTTTGTGGCACGGCATAAGCGGAAATGAACTGGACGAATGCCACTTTTTCACCGCTTGCGGTAGTAATAAAGCCTGCAAGGTTATAAACCCCTTGTAATGCACCAGTTTTCGCTGACACCTTGCCATTGACTCCAGCCTCATCTAAACCACCACGGTAGCGCAATGTTCCATCATGCCCAGCAAGTGGTAGCATCGAAATGTAATCCAGCTGCTGGTCATTTTTAGCTATAAATTGCAAAACTTGCATCATGGTCGCCGGCGTGATCAAATTGTGGCGAGATAAGCCAGAGCCATCCACCATCACGGTATTTCCTAAATCAATACCCGCTTTCTGCTTGAGGACTTGTCTTACTGCATCAGAGCCGGATCGCCAGGTACCCGGAACACCGTAATAATCACGACCAATCGTTCTAAATACTGTATCCGCTATCATGTTATCAGACTTTTTCAGCATGATTTTTAAGAGGTCATGTAGCGGTTTGGATTCAGTTTTGACGAGTACTTGGGATTGTGGCGTCTGCTGGGTGCGTTTTTTAACCGCGCCAGACAATTCAATGCCCGCGACCTGCAACTCATTTTTGACGATAGCACCGGAGTAGCTCGCCCCATTTTGCACTGCAAATGCGAGCGGTAATGGCTCACTACGCTGGGTTAAGCAGCCTGTTAATGTATAGCGATTCAATTCCCCAGGAACCACATCTAACTCGCAATAGCGAGCTTCTGGTGAGCCTTTAGCAAGAGTTTTGACTTCACTAAACATGTTTACAGGATAGAAGCTGGCTGTTTTGATATACGCCATTTCTCCTGCTTTATCTGAGGGATAAAGGGAAACAGAGAAACAGTTTCTATCAATGATGGCAGCGGCCGGTGGAGCACTGAAGCACTGAGTCATATCATTCCATACCCAGCCCGGTGCTTTATCATGACTCGCAAAAGCCGAAATATCGACAATGAGATCACCATCGACTTTATGAATACCAATCTGCTTTAACGCATTGACCATATTGCGGATTTGCTGACGTGTTAACGTAGGGTCACCACTAAAGCGAATCACCAAATCACCGGATAACGTATTGTTATTGAGCTTTCCGTTGGTCTCGAAGTTAGTGACGAAACGGTAGTCCGGACCTAGCTGTAATAATGCAGCGAGGGCGGTGACGACTTTCTGCGTACTGGCAGGCAGAGCCATTTGTTGAGCGTTATAATCAATAAGAGGGGTATTACTTCCTACTTTCTGCGCAACCAGAGCAAGGTTAGTGCCGTCAGGGAGATACTGCTTATAATCATCGATAGGGATGGCAGATGCTTGCGAAGTAATGAATGCAAGTCCTAAAGTGAAGATTAATTTTCTGGTTGATGTTAATAGCGACATATATTTCACGCATTAGGGTAGACATACTGCACATACTAAAGTGTAATGCCCAATAAAGTAAACGATGATCCGCTATTAACTCTCAGTTAAAATAGCGAACAGTATGATAAGATAAGGCACAAGTTGGTCTGATTGAGTTATTGACACCTTAAGTTTTTGAACACCCCCCTACATATCATGGTGTTCGGTGTACTGTTGTTACAAAATCAGGAAGATACTTATTTTTAGATAGGATTGAATTAGAGGTATTTATCAAATGAAACAGATTCCAATGACGGTATTTGGTGCTAACAAGCTAAGAGAAGAGCTCGAGTATCTGAAATCTGTCCGTCGTCCTGAAATTATTGCTTCTATTGCAGAAGCTCGTGAACATGGCGATTTAAAAGAAAACGCTGAATATCATGCGGCGCGTGAGCAACAAGGCTTTTGTGAAGGTCGTATTCAAGAAATTGAATCTAAACTTTCTCACTCTCAAGTGATTGACGTTACCAAAATGGTAAATAATGGCCGAGTGATCTTTGGTGCGACGGTTACCGTATTGAATTTGGATACTGATGAAGAGTTAACCTACCGCATCGTAGGTGATGATGAAGCTGATATTAAAGTGAACTTAATTTCAGTGAATTCACCAATTGCGCGTGGACTAGTGGGTAAAGAAGTTGATGATGTCGTAATGATTAAGACGCCGGGCGGGGATGTTGAGTTCGAAATTCTTAAAGTTGAGTATATCTGATTCCTATTTCCCTGAATTGGTTATATTATTTTACTGATTTAGAGAGAAAGGCCGCAGGCGGCCTTTTTCGTCATATAAAATATGCTTTCAATGGCATTTTTATATAAATGAGCAGTTATTATTTAGGTAAACTAATTTTGCGCTCAGCCGATGGACGGTAGAGAACGAGAATTTTACCGATAACTTGAACATTTGCTGCACCAGTTTCGCGAACAATCGCTTCAGCGATCAAATTTTTAGTTTCACGATCTTCGCCAGCGATTTTGACTTTGATAAGCTCATGATGTGTTAATGAGACTTCGATTTCAGCCAAAACACCCTCAGTTAAACCATTGTTGCCAATCATAACAACTGGGTTTAAGTGATGAGCGAGACTTTTTAGGTGTTGAACTTGTTTTTTGTTAAGATTCATCGATTTTTTGCTTGGTTAGTATTGAAAATGGCATATTCTACCGCCATCTGATCACTATCACCATCTATTAATCTTATTCGATGGTAAAGAAGCAGCTAATGATTACCCGAAAGTAATCCAGTGACAAGTAGGCAGCACGTTAACACTCTCCCGATAAACAGCGCTATTTATGTGACTTGGGTAGAAAAAATGAAGCTAACTCCCTGTAACTTGAAGAATGTCGGGAAATGTATTTCTATTAGTATAGTTGGAAAGTGCAATGGCCAATAAAAAACGTTCGGCAAGCTCCAGTCGTTGGTTGCAAGAACATTTTAGTGATAAATATGTTCAGCAAGCACAAAAGAAAGGGCTCCGCTCGCGTGCATGGTTTAAACTGGATGAAATCCAGCAAAGTGATAAGATTTTTAAACCAGGTATGACCGTTGTTGATTTAGGGGCTGCTCCTGGTGGGTGGTCGCAATATGTTGTCGGCCAAATCGGTCACAATGGTCGTATTATTGCTTGTGACCTATTACCAATGGACCCAATCGTCGGCGTGGATTTCCTCCAGGGGGATTTTCGTGACGAAGCTGTACTGGCTGCTTTGTTAGAGCGAGTTGGCGATAAAAAAGTACAAGTGGTTATGTCTGACATGGCCCCAAACATGAGCGGAACACCAGCAGTGGATATTCCCCGCTCTATGTATCTGGTTGAACTAGCATTGGATATGTGCCGTGCGGTATTGGCTCCTGGGGGAAGTTTTATCGTTAAAGTGTTTCAGGGAGAAGGCTTTGACGAATACCTTAGGGATATCCGCTCCCTGTTTACGAAGGTGAAAGTTCGTAAACCCGAATCTTCGCGGGCACGATCGCGTGAAGTATACATTGTAGCGACAGGACTAAAACTATAGTACCCTGAGCGTTATTTGTTAACACAGTTGTAAGGTGAGGTTAATCCCTTGAGTGACATGGCGAAAAACCTAATTCTCTGGTTAGTCATCGCAGTTGTTCTGATGTCCTTGTTCCAGAGTTTTGGCCCAAGCGATTCGAATAGTCGCAGAGTTGATTATTCAACGTTTATCAATGAGTTAGCCCAGGATCAGGTACGTGAAGTTCGTATCACAGGTCGTGAATTGAACGTCAGAAAAGCGGATAATAGCCGCTACACAACTTATCTGCCTATGCAGGATGAGAAGTTGTTAGACACCTTGTTAAACAAGAATGTTACTGTCGTCGGTGAACCACCAGAAGAACCTAGCTTACTGACATCTATTTTCATTTCCTGGTTCCCAATGCTGCTGTTGATTGGTGTCTGGATCTTCTTTATGCGCCAAATGCAAGGTGGTGGCGGTAAAGGGGCGATGTCATTCGGTAAAAGCAAAGCCCGTATGCTGACAGAAGATCAGATAAAAACAACATTTGCAGATGTTGCGGGTTGCGATGAAGCGAAAGAGGAAGTGGGGGAGATCGTAGACTTCCTACGTGAACCTGCTCGTTTCCAAAAACTCGGTGGTAAAATTCCTAAGGGTGTCTTGATGGTAGGACCGCCGGGTACAGGTAAAACATTACTGGCTAAAGCCATTGCTGGTGAAGCGAAAGTACCATTCTTTACCATTTCCGGTTCAGACTTCGTGGAAATGTTTGTGGGCGTGGGTGCTTCACGTGTTCGTGATATGTTCGAGCAAGCAAAAAAAGCGGCGCCTTGTATTATCTTTATCGATGAAATCGATGCTGTTGGTCGTCAACGTGGTGCCGGTTTAGGTGGTGGTCACGATGAACGTGAGCAGACACTGAACCAGATGCTGGTTGAGATGGATGGTTTCGAAGGTAATGAAGGTATTATCGTGATCGCGGCAACTAACCGTGCTGACGTTCTGGATCCTGCATTATTGCGTCCGGGTCGTTTTGACCGTCAAGTTGTGGTTGGTTTACCTGATGTTCGTGGTCGTGAGCAAATCTTAAAAGTTCATATGCGTCGTGTGCCTATCGACCCTGCGGTTGATACAACTATCTTGGCTCGTGCAACACCTGGTTTCTCCGGTGCTGAATTGGCTAACTTAGTGAACGAAGCTGCACTGTTTGCAGCGCGTGAAAATAAACGCGTTGTAACGATGGCTGAATTCGAAAGAGCGCGTGATAAAGTGTGGCTGGGTGCAGAGCATCGCTCACTGATGATGACCGAAGAGCAAAAAGAATCTACTGCTTATCATGAAGCTGGACACGCAATTGTTGGTTACTTAATGCCAGAGCATGACCCTGTTCATAAAGTGACTATTATTCCTCGCGGTCGTGCATTAGGTGTGACTTTCTACTTACCTGAAGGCGACCAAATCAGTGCAAGCCGTCAAAAATTAGAGGGTAATATCGCAAGTACATACGGCGGTCGTATTGCGGAAGAACTGATCTACGGTTATGACAAAATCTCAACCGGCGCATCAGGTGATATTCAGCAAGCAACTAGCACAGCGAGAAAAATGGTGACTCAGTGGGGCTTTTCTGACAAGTTAGGTCCAGTGTTATATTCTGAAGAAGAAGGCCCTGCATTCTTAGGTCGTTCAGGACATAGCTCGACTTACTCAGATGAAACTGCACGCATCATTGACGAAGAAATTAAAGCAATTATCGACCGTGGTTATGAGGTTGCACATAAAACCTTAACTGACAATATGGATATTCTGCATGCGATGAAAGATGCATTATTGAAATATGAAACTATCGATATGCCAATGATTGACGACCTGATGAACCGCCGTCCAGTACGTGCGCCAGCAGGCTGGGATGAGGATAAAAAAGTGAATAATGTGACAGGTTCATTTGGTGCAGCGACTAGCGCATCAAAACCTGAAGCAAAGCCAGCTGAAACTCAACCAGAAGAGCCAACTGAAAAATCTGATGAAAATAATTCATCCGATAACAACGATAGCAAGCCACAGTAAGCCATCGTGATAAGTTGAATAATTAAAAACCCCAGGTCACTGGGGTTTTTTACGTTAAGGAAAAATAATCATGCATATTAAAGCCCGAGGTCGCCTCCTTGACTTATCCACTCCTCAAGTGATGGGGATTTTGAATGTTACTCCTGATTCATTCTCAGATGGTGGCACTCATAATCGTTATCATGATGCTCTAGACCATGTTGCCAAAATGGTACAAGAAGGGGCAACAATTATCGATATTGGCGGCGAGTCAACTCGACCTGGTGCGGCTGAAGTTTCTGTCAGTGAAGAGCTCGACCGCGTTGTACCAGTAGTGGAAGCGATTGCAAAACGTTTTGATGTTTGGATCTCTGTAGACACTTCAAAAGCCCAAGTAATGGATGAGGCCGCGAAAGCTGGGATGCATATTATTAATGATATCCGCTCGTTACATGAAGAAGACTCCCTTGCAGTGGCTGCAAAACTAGGGTTGCCTGTTTGCATTATGCACATGCAAGGTCAACCAAGAACCATGCAAGATGCCCCCGATTATGTGGATGTAGTAAAAGAAGTTAAAGAGTATCTCGATCGTGAGATTGAGCGCTGTGTGAAGGCGGGAATTGATAAACAGCAAATAATCCTCGATCCAGGCTTTGGTTTTGGTAAGAACCTGTCGCATAATTACCAGTTACTAGCGCATTTAGATCAATTTCATGATTTCGGACTACCACTCTTGGCAGGGATGTCACGAAAATCTATGATTGGACAATTATTAAATGTTCCACCTCAAGAACGTCTAGCGGGTAGCTTAGCGTGTGCCACTATTGCGGCAATGCAAGGAGCGCAAATTATCCGAGTTCATGATGTGAAAGAGACAGTACAAGCAATGCAAGTCGTTCAGATGACTCTGTCAGAAAAGGAAAAATTAGCGTATGAGTAACCGTAAATATTTTGGTACTGATGGTATCCGTGGCAAAGTGGGCGATAGCCCAATTACACCTGATTTTGTTTTAAAATTAGGCTGGGCAGCGGGTAAAGTACTGGCTCGTCACGGCTCACGTAAAATTATCATTGGTAAAGATACGCGTATTTCTGGCTATATGCTGGAATCCTCATTAGAAGCTGGCTTAGCTGCAGCAGGGTTATCTGCTTCCTTCACGGGTCCAATGCCAACGCCAGCAGTGGCTTATTTAACTCGTACTTTCCGCGCTGAGGCTGGGATCGTCATTTCAGCTTCCCACAACCCTTACTATGATAATGGGATCAAATTCTTCTCTATCGACGGGACTAAACTGCCTGACGAAGTTGAAGAAGCCATTGAAGCGGAAATGGAAAAACCAATCACTTGCGTTGAATCTGCGGAGCTGGGTCGTGCGAACCGTATCGTCGATGCTGCAGGGCGCTACATTGAATTCTGTAAAGGGACATTCCCGAACGAGCAAAGCTTAAACAGCCTCAAAGTGGTTTTAGACTGTGCGAACGGCGCAACCTACCACATCGCACCTAACGTATTTAGCGAATTAGGCGCGCAAGTCATCACAATGGGCTGTGATCCTAATGGGATCAATATCAACGAAGAATGTGGTGCAACCGACGTTCGTAAGCTGCAAGAGCGTGTTCTGGCAGAAAAAGCGGATGTAGGTTTAGCATTTGATGGTGACGGTGACCGTATCATCATGGTCGATCATCAAGGTAATAAAGTCGATGGCGACCAAATTCTGTATATCATTGCTCGTGAAGCACTGCGTCAAGGTCAATTAAAAGGTGGCGTTGTGGGTACACTGATGAGCAATATGGGGTTAGAAATCGCGCTGAAACAGCTGGGTATTCCATTTGAACGTGCAAAAGTGGGCGACCGCTATGTTCTGGAAAAACTCCAAGAAAAAGGCTGGCGCATGGGGGCTGAAAACTCAGGTCATGTGATTTTATTAGATAAAACCACAACAGGCGACGGTATTGTTGCGGGTCTGCAAGTACTGAGTGCCATGGTGCGTAACCATATGAGCCTGCACGATTTATGCAGCGGTATGAAGCTTCTACCTCAAATTCTGGTCAATGTACGCTTTAAAGGCAAACATGATCCTCTGCAAAGTGATGCTGTCATTGCGGCAAATGAGCAAGTGGAAAAAGAGCTAGCCGGCAAAGGTCGCGTATTGCTGAGAAAATCAGGTACTGAACCGCTGATTCGTGTCATGGTTGAAGGTGAAAACGAAGAAACTGTCACCGAAATGGCGAACCGTATTGCTGATGCAGTTAAAGCGGCAGGTTAATGCCGTACATTCTCCCTTTAGCGGATAAAAATTAGCTGGAGGGAGGCGAATAACCGAGTTGAGCATTATTTCGATAGTTTGCTGTTTTTTTCTTCAAATAGTTAAATGAAATCAAAATAGACTTGCTTGTCGGCTCAGCTTTGGTTAGTATTCGCACCTGCTCAATTCTGTAATAATGTTTTGAGTAGGTGTGCAGTATAAGGGTCATAGCATAGGCTATGCGCCGTAACTGAATAGGTAACTCAAATGTATATAGCTCTTTTAGTTGTTTTCTTGCTCGCGGCTATCGGCCTAATTGGTCTGGTCATGTTACAGCAAGGTAAAGGTGCTGACATGGGTGCATCATTCGGTGCGGGCGCTTCTGCAACACTGTTTGGTTCATCGGGCTCAGGTAACTTCATGACCCGTATGACTGGAATCTTGGCTGCTGTGTTTTTCATCATCAGTTTAATTCTTGGCAACATGACTGCCAATAAATATGGAACTGGTGCAGGTAGTAAATGGGAAAACATTAGCGAACCGGCAAAAGTCGAGCAACCAACAGACGTTCCGGCAGCACCAGCGACACCAACGAGCGATATTCCTCGTTAAGTGTTCGGGATTCCGAATGACGACATTATGTCTTCATTAGCAGTAAAGTAGTAAGAAGTTAAAAATTTGAGGTTATTGATTGTGAAATTAGTAACCTCGCCTCAGTGCCGAGGTGGTGAAATTGGTATACACGCTACCTTGAGGTGGTAGTGCCTACAAAACGGGCGTACGGGTTCAAGTCCCGTCCTCGGCACCATTATTTTAGACGACTTGTGAACTCACAATAGTCAGTGTAAAATAGTCACGTTTCGAACGCGGGATGGAGCAGCATGGTAGCTCGTCGGGCTCATAACCCGAAGGTCGTTGGTTCAAATCCAGCTCCCGCAACCATTTCTCTTAGTCATACATATCTTGTCGCAACAATATCAGATATCGTTATCGTAATTTCTCATCGATTTATCTAGATTTTCAAGGTATACTAAGAGCACGGTAAACCCATGTACTATGGGTCCAGTTACAAAAGCCCCGAATTTCGGGGTTTTTTGTTATTTGACAATCGAATTAACTGGGCTTTATGCCCTTTTTTTATGTCTGGGGGTGGGCTTGTCCACATTAGAGCAAAAATTAACAGAGATGGTTTCTGCACCAGTGGAAGCACTAGGCTTTGAATTTGTCGGCTTAGAATTTGTTCGCGGGCGCACGTCGACACTGCGTATTTTCATTGATAGTGAAGAAGGCATCACTGTTGATGACTGTGCTGATGTCAGCCATCAAGTAAGTGCAGTATTGGATGTCGAAGATCCAATTTCTGTGATTTATAACCTTGAAATATCGTCACCGGGTATGGAACGTCCACTGTTCACCATTGCTCATTATGAGCGTTTTATGGGTGAAGAAGTGGCTCTGTCACTGCGTATCGCGATGCAGAACCGTCGTAGATGGCAAGGCATTATCAAAGCCGTTGATGGTGAAATGATTACGGTTACTGTAGATGGTAAGGATGAGGTGTTCGCCCTCGGCAACATCCAGAAAGCTAACTTGGTACCACACTTTTAATTAAGTTCAATGAGGCAACTAGGATGAACAAAGAAATTCTGGCTGTTGTTGAAGCGGTTTCTAACGAAAAATCCCTCCCTCGTGAAAAAATCTTCGAGGCTCTGGAAACTGCGCTGGCGACAGCAACTAAAAAGAAATATGAGCAAGAGATTGATGTTCGCGTAGAAATTGACCGTAAATCCGGTGATTTTGATACTTTCCGTCGTTGGGTGATTGTCGAAGAAGTCACAATGCCAACCCGTGAAATTACACTGGAAGCTGCACAATTCGAAGATCCTGAATTGCAGTTAGGCGAATACGTTGAAGACCAAATCGAATCTGTTGTATTTGACCGTATTACCACGCAAACCGCGAAGCAAGTTATCGTACAAAAAGTACGTGAAGCTGAGCGTGCGATGGTGGTTGACCAATTCCGTGAGCAACAAGGTGAAATCATCACTGCTCAGGTTAAAAAAGTTAACCGTGAAAACATTACCTTAGATTTAGGTAATAACGCAGAAGCTGTGATCCTGCGCGAAGATATGCTACCACGTGAAAACTTCCGTCCAGGTGACCGTATTCGCGGCGTCCTGTATGATGTTCGTCCTGAAGCGCGCGGCGCACAGCTTTTTGTGACTCGTTCTCGTCCAGAGATGCTGGTTGAATTATTCCGCATCGAAGTACCAGAAATTGGCGAAGAGATCATCGAGATCAAAGCAGCAGCTCGCGATCCAGGTTCTCGTGCAAAAATCGCAGTAAAAACTAACGACAAACGTATCGACCCAGTTGGTGCTTGCGTTGGTATGCGCGGTGCTCGTGTTCAAGCTGTCTCTAGTGAGTTAGGCGGCGAGAGAATCGACATTGTGTTATGGGATGATAACCCAGCGCAATTCGTTATTAATGCTATGGCTCCGGCTGATGTGGCATCTATTGTGGTTGATGAAGACAACTGTACGATGGATGTTGCCGTTGAAAGCAGCAACTTAGCGCAAGCAATTGGACGTAATGGACAAAACGTTCGCTTAGCGGCTCAGTTACTGAAAATCCATCGTGGTGATGACAAGTGGGAACTGAATGTCATGACTGCGGAAGAGCTGAATGCAAAACATCAGGCAGAAGCACACGCTTCTATTGAAACATTCACTAAGCATCTAGATATTGATGAAGAGTTTGCTACAACACTTGTTGAAGAAGGCTTCTCGACATTAGAAGAACTGGCTTACGTGCCTATTAAAGAACTTCTGGAAATTGACGGTCTTGATGAAGAAACCGTTGAAGTTCTACGTGAAAGAGCAAAAGCTGCCCTCACCACAATTGAACTAGCTCAAAAAGAGAGCTTGGGTGATAATCAGCCAGCAGAAGATTTGTTGAATCTTGATGGTATGGATCGTACTCTGGCCTATAATTTGGCTACTCACGGTATCTGTACACTGGAAGATCTTGCTGAGCAGGGCATCGACGACCTGATTGATATCGAAGGTCTGAATAATGAGAAAGCAGGCGAACTCATTATGGCAGCACGTAATATTTGCTGGTTCGGAAACGATGCGTAAACACTGTAGCAGGAAGGAACGGCATGACAGAAACTGTAAAATCACTGGCAACGGAAATTCAAACCACAGTTGAGCGCCTGGTACAGCAATTTGCTGAAGCAGGGATCACGAAAGGTACGAATGACTCTGTTAGCCAGACTGAGAAAGAAACTTTACTGAACCACTTAAACCGTGAACAAGGCGGAGCAGCGGGGCAGCCAAGTAAGTTAACATTACAGCGTAAAACTCGTAGTACGCTGAGTGTTCCAGTCACCGGTGGCAAAAGCAAATCGGTAAATGTTGAAGTCCGCAAAAAACGCACTTATGTGAACCGCGACGCTGAAGAAGCGCAAGCGGAAGAGCAGGCGCAGCGTGAAGCGGAAGAGCAAGCACAGCGCGAAGCTGAGGAACTGGCAAAACGTGAAGCAGAAGCGAAACGTGCAGCAGAAGATGCTGCAAAACGTGACGCGGAAGCTAACGCAAAACGTGAAGCCGAAGAGAAAGCAAAACGTGAAGCAGCTGATAAAGCTACGCGCGAAGTAGCGGAAAGAGAAAAAGTGAAACAAAGCGAAAATCAAAAACCAAGCAAAGCGGCAACCGAAAGTAACGCTGACAAACAGCGTCTTGAAGCCGAAGCTGCTGAACTGAAACGCAAAGCGGAAGAAGAAACTCAACGTAAAGTTGAAGCTGATGCGCGCCGTGTTGCTGAAGAAGCCCGTAAAATGGCTGAAGAAAAAGGCGAAGACTGGAACTCAGATAGCAAATCTGAAGATGACAGCGATTATCACACAACAACATCTACCCACGCACGTGCGGCGGAAGATGAAAGTGATGAGAAAGAAGAAGGTCGTCGTTCTCGTAACCGTTCTGCTAAAGCACCTCGTCAAAAGAAAGGCAACAAACTTTCTGAAAAAGCGGATCGCGAAGAAGAACGCGCTGCTGGTCGCTCAGGTCGCACTAAAGGTAAGCAACGTAAAGGCAGCTCTTTACAACAAAGCTTCACCAAACCAGTTGCAGCGGTAAACCGTGACGTTATTATCGGCGAAACTATCACTGTTGGCGAATTAGCTAACAAGATGGCAGTTAAAGGCTCCCAAGTCATCAAAACGATGATGAAAATGGGTGCAATGGCAACCATCAACCAAGTGATTGACCAAGAAACTGCACAATTAGTTGCAGAAGAAATGGGTCATAAAGTTATTCTGCGTCGTGAGAATGAGTTAGAAGAATCGGTAATGAACGACCGTGACACTGGCTCAGCAGTTAAAGAAGCTCGCGCGCCAGTTGTTACCATCATGGGTCACGTTGACCACGGTAAAACCTCTTTACTGGACTACATTCGTTCAACGAAAGTAGCATCTGGCGAAGCAGGTGGTATTACTCAGCACATCGGTGCATACCACGTTCAAACTGACAAAGGTATGATCACCTTCTTAGACACCCCAGGTCACGCCGCGTTTACATCAATGCGTGCTCGTGGTGCTCAGGCGACGGATATCGTTGTTCTGGTTGTTGCTGCGGATGATGGTGTTATGCCACAAACAATCGAAGCTATCCAGCATGCGAAAGCAGCAGGTGTGCCAATCGTTGTTGCGGTCAACAAAATGGATAAACCAGAAGCTGACCCAGATCGCGTCAGAAATGAGCTGTCTCAGTACGGCGTTATTTCTGAAGAGTGGGGCGGTGACACTCAGTTTATCGGTGTGTCTGCGAAAGTGGGTACCGGTATCGATGAACTGTTAGATGCTATCTTGCTGCAAGCTGAAGTTTTAGAACTGAAAGCGGTATATGCAGGCATGGCAAGCGGTGTGGTTGTTGAATCTTACCTAGACAAAGGTCGTGGCCCAGTGGCAACTATCTTAGTTCAAGAAGGTACATTGAACAAAGGCGACATCGTACTGTGTGGATTTGAATATGGCCGTATTCGTGCAATGCGCAACGAATTAGGTAAAGAAGTTCTGTCTGCTGGCCCTTCAATGCCAGTTGAGATCCTGGGTCTGTCCAGCGTTCCTTCAGCGGGTGATGAAGCGACAGTTGTTCGTGATGAGAAAAAAGCACGTGAAGTTGCCCTGTATCGTCAAGGTAAATTCCGTGATGTGAAATTAGCTCGTCAGCAGAAATCTAAACTGGAAAACATGTTTGCTAACATGGAAGAAGGTAAAGTTTCTGAACTGAATATCGTACTGAAAACTGACGTTCAAGGTACCTGTGAAGCTATCACTGACTCTCTGATGAAACTGTCAACTGATGAAGTTAAAATCAAAATCATCGGTTCTGGCGTGGGTGGTATCACTGAAACTGATGCAACTCTGGCTGCAGCTTCTAATGCGATCATTCTTGGCTTTAACGTCCGTGCCGATGCATCTGCTCGTCGCGTCGTTGAAAGCGAAAGCGTTGATTTACGTTACTACTCCGTCATCTATAGCCTGATTGATGAAATCAAACAAGCGATGAGCGGTATGTTGGCACCTGAATACAAACAGCAAATCATGGGTCTTGCAGAAGTCCGTGATGTGTTCAAATCACCGAAATTCGGTGCAGTTGCTGGTTGTATGGTTACTGAAGGTACCATCAAGCGTAATAACCCAATCCGCGTTCTGCGTGATAACGTGGTTATCTACGAAGGTGAGCTGGAATCACTGCGTCGCTTTAAAGATGACGTTAGCGAAGTTCGTAACGGTATGGAATGTGGTATCGGTGTTAAGAACTACAACGATGTCCGTGTCGGCGATATGATCGAAGTCTTTGAAGTTATCGAAGTTAAACGTTCAATCGACGGTTAATTTTGTGAGTACCCACGGAGTATCGTGGTGACAAAATAGTATTAATGAGGGGGCTATTGCCCCCTTTATTGTCAGGAGATTAACGATGGCAAAAGAATTCAGTCGTTCTCAGCGCGTAGCTCAAGAAATGCAAAAAGAAATTGCAATTATCTTGCAGCGCGAAATCAAAGATCCCCGTATTGGTATGGCAACCGTTTCTGGCGTAGAGCTGTCACGGGATCTGGCATACGGTAAAGTCTTCGTCACTTTCTTCAACTTTGCGAATGAAAAAAGTGAAGAAGAGATGGTTGCAGACGGCATTAAAGCATTAAATGAAGCGTCAGGTTTCATTCGTTCATTACTGGGAAAAGCAATGCGTTTACGTATTATTCCTGAGTTAACGTTTGAATATGACAATTCATTAGTTGATGGCATGCGTATGTCTAACTTAGTATCGAACGTGATTCGTAATGACGAAGAGCGTCGTGCAGGTACAGATAGTAAAGAGGAAAAATAATGGGGCGTCGTCGTAGCGGGCGCAATATTGACGGCGTTGTGCTGTTAGATAAGCCCACCGATATTTCCTCAAACGATGCGCTGCAAAAAGTGCGGCGCTTTTTCAACGCAAATAAAGCCGGGCATACGGGGGCACTTGACCCACTAGCGACAGGTATGTTGCCAGTCTGCCTTGGTGAAGCGACGAAATTCTCACAGTTTTTACTCGATTCAGATAAGCGCTATCGGGTGATTGCACGCCTTGGGCAACGAACGGATACTTCTGATTCTCACGGCGAAATCATCAGTGAACGCGATATCACTTTTACGGCACAGCAACTTGAAGAAGCCCTCGAACATTTTCGTGGAGATACACTGCAAGTTCCTTCCATGTATTCAGCGCTGAAACACCAAGGGCGCCCATTATATGAATACGCACGTAAAGGTATTACGGTAGAGCGTGAAGCCCGCCCAATTACAGTGTATGAACTTCAGTTTATTCGTTGGGATAACAATGAATTAGAACTGGAAATTCACTGTTCTAAAGGCACCTATATTCGAACTATCATTGATGATTTAGGTGAAATGTTGGGATGTGGTGCGCATGTGACTTATCTGCGTCGTGTGCAAGTCGCAAATTATCCTTATGACCGCATGGTCACGTTGGAACAATTAGCTGCTTTGCGGGCAAAAGTGGATGCGGGAGAAGGCTCATTTGAATCCTTACTCGATTCGCTATTATTGCCAATGGATACCGCAGTGGTTCATTTTCCTGCAGTGAATATTACTGAGGAAACAGCCGCGTATTTCAAACAGGGTCAACCTGTACGCGGTGATGTAAAAGACCTAGTGGAAGGCGACATGATCCGTGTCACTTGTGGTTCAGAGCAGCGGTTTATCGGTATCGCTCTGATTAGTGAAGATGGACGTATTGCACCAAAGCGCTTGGTCGTTGAAAATGAACCGTCCGCATAATGGCGCTTATTGCTTTGCTGCTCTAAGCAGCGTAGAATGACGGCGCTAAATCTTGAGATGCTAAATTAGAGATTGGCTCTCATCACTTAAATTTATATTATTTTGGAGTTTATTATGTCTCTAAGTACTGAAGCGAAAGCGAAGATCGTTGCTGAATTCGGCCGCGGTGAAAATGACACGGGTTCAAGCGAAGTTCAAATCGCTCTGCTGACAGCTCAAATCAATCACCTGCAAGGTCACTTCTCTGAGCACAAAAAAGATCACCACAGCCGTCGTGGTCTGCTGCGTATGGTTGCTCAGCGTCGTCGTTTACAAGCTTACCTGAAAGGTAAAGATATCGCACGTTACACAGCGCTGATCGAGCGTCTGGGTCTGCGTCGTTAATCTTGTCAGTTTCAGAGGAAAGGGGCCAAATGGCCCCTTTTCTTCTAAAAGTTAATTGAAAGTTGAAGTAATACTCGAATTATACTTAACTAAAATGTTAAGCTATTATCGATAATTGACTGTTTTAATTAAAACCACTTAAAACTACATCCGTATTCGCGCGGCTAATGAGAGAATTGATGATTGGAATATCAATCCTCTCATTAGTCGCGAGGCTGTAGTCAGAAAATAAACCATGCTACCTGAGAATCTCTCGTAGCCTTACAAAAAGGGTAATATTTTGTTAAATCCTATTGTTCGTAAGTTCCAGTATGGCCAGCATACCGTAACATTAGAAACAGGCATGATCGCACGCCAAGCAACGGCGGCGGTGATGGTAAACATGGATGACACTGCAGTATTCGTGACTGCTGTGGCACAGAAAAAAGTTAAAGAAGGGCAAGATTTCTTCCCTTTAACAGTAAACTACCAAGAGCGTACTTACGCTGCAGGTCGTATTCCAGGTAGCTTCTTCCGTCGTGAAGGCCGTCCTGGTGAAGGCGAAACCTTAGTTGCACGTCTGATTGACCGTCCATTACGTCCTCTGTTCCCAGAAGGCTTCCTGAACGAAATCCAAATCATTGCTACCGTTGTTTCTGTTAACCCACAAGTTAACCCAGATATCGTTGCGATGATCGGTGCATCTGCTGCACTGGCACTGTCTGGTGTTCCATTCAATGGTCCTATTGGTGCTGCACGTGTTGGTTTTATCAATGACCAATATGTTCTGAACCCAACTGCTGATGAATTAAAATCAAGCCGTCTGGATTTAGTGGTTGCAGGTACTGACAGCGCAGTATTAATGGTTGAGTCAGAAGCTGAACTGTTAAGCGAAGAGCAAATGCTGGGTGCAGTTGTGTTCGGTCACGATCAACAACAAGTTGTTATCCAGAACATCAATGAATTAGTCAAAGAAGCGGGTAAAGAGAAATGGGATTGGCAACCAGAGCCAGTTAACCAAGCTCTGAACGATCGCGTTGCTGCACTGGCTGAAAGCCGTATGGGCGATGCTTACCGTATCACTGAGAAACAAGAGCGTTATGCTCAAGTTGACCTGATCAAAGACGAAGTGATTGCAACTCTGGTTGCTGAAGATGAGAACGTCGATGTTTCTGAAGTGTCAGACATTCTTGCTCACTTAGAGAAACAAGTTGTTCGTAGCCGCGTTATCCGTGGTGAGCCACGTATCGATGGCCGTGAGAAAGACATGGTTCGTGCGTTGGACGTTCGTACTGGTGTTCTGCCACGTACTCACGGTTCTGCACTGTTCACCCGTGGTGAAACTCAGGCGCTGGTTACTGCAACATTAGGTACTGAGCGTGATGCACAGGTTATCGATCAATTAATGGGCGAATACACTGACCGCTTCTTATTCCACTACAACTTCCCTCCATACTCTGTTGGTGAGACTGGTATGGTTGGTTCACCTAAACGTCGTGAAATTGGTCACGGTCGCTTAGCGAAACGTGGTGTGCTGGCAGTAATGCCTTCACAAGCAGAATTCCCGTACACAGTACGTGTTGTTTCTGAAATCACGGAATCTAACGGTTCTTCTTCAATGGCATCTGTATGTGGTGCGTCTCTGGCTCTGATGGATGCTGGTGTACCAATTAAAGCTGCTGTTGCGGGTATCGCGATGGGTCTGGTGAAAGAAGGTGACGATTTCGTTGTTCTGTCTGACATCTTAGGTGATGAAGACCACTTAGGTGATATGGACTTTAAAGTAGCGGGTAGCCGTGACGGTATCAGCGCACTGCAAATGGATATCAAAATCGAAGGTATCACTCGCGAAATCATGCAAGTGGCTCTGAACCAAGCTAAAGGTGCGCGTCTGCATATCCTTGGCACAATGGAACAAGCTATCAATGGCCCACGTGAAGAGATCTCTGAGTTCGCTCCACGCATTTACACCATCCGTATCAACCCAGACAAGATCAAAGATGTCATCGGTAAAGGTGGTTCTGTTATCCGTGCATTAACGGAAGAAACAGGCACAACTATCGAGATCGAAGATGACGGTACTGTGAAAATCGCAGCAACTGATGGCCTGAAAGCGAAAGAAGCAATTCGTCGCATCGAAGACATCACTGCAGAAGTTGAAGTGGGTCGTATCTACCAAGGTAAAGTGACTCGTATCGTTGACTTCGGTGCATTCGTTGCTATCGGTGGCGGTAAGGAAGGTCTGGTTCACATTTCACAAATCGCTGACAAGCGTGTAGAGAAAGTGACTGACTACCTGCAAATGGGTCAAGAAGTTCCTGTTAAGGTGTTAGAAATCGACCGTCAAGGCCGTATTCGCCTGAGCATGAAAGAAGCTGTTGCTGGCGAAGAAGCTCCAGCACAGCAGGAATCAGCAGAATAAGCTGACCGAAAGTGTAGCGCCTGATAAACTTAGGCGCTATCAGCCTAAATTTGCTGACTAGTGGTAATGTAAGGGCGTAGTATGCAGAACTGTATTAACTTTCGTTTTATCGATAGCCGCACCTTAGTCCGTGTGCTATCCGCGTTCATCTTTTTTATTATTATTGGATGTAGTAATAAAGATTGGCGTAAAAACGAGGTTTTTGCAGTTCCATTGCAGCCTTCATTACAACAAGAAGTGATTTTGGCTCGTATGGAACAAATCCTTGCGAGCCGATCTTTAACCGATGATGAGTACGCGCAGCTTTTATATGAGCGCGGAGTACTGTATGATAGTCTCGGTTTAAGGGCGCTGGCACGTAATGATTTTTCAACTGCGTTGTCAATCCGTCCGGATATTCCTGAAATCTTTAACTTTTTAGGAATATATTTTACGCAGGCTGGCAACTATGATGCCGCCTATGAAGCGTTTGATTCTGTTTTAGAGCTTGATCCAACTTACAATTTCGCGCGAATGAATCGTGGCATCGCATTATATTACGGTGGACGATACAAATTAGCGCAGGATGATCTGCTGGCGTATTATCAGATAGATCCAAATGATCCTTTTCGTACTCTGTGGCTTTATCTCGTAGAAAAAGACATAGACCCGCGTATGGCACAAGACAATCTTGCTGCCCGCTACAACCAAGCGGAGAAAGGGCAATGGGGCTGGAATATCGTAGAATTCTATCTTGGCAATATCAATGAAACGACATTGATGGAGCGTTTGAAAGAGACATCTACGGATAACACTTCGCTCGCTGAGCATCTCAGTGAAACTAACTTCTATTTAGGTAAGCATTACCTAAGTCTGGGGGATAAGGATAGCGCAACTGCGTTATTCAAACTGACGGTAGCTAACAACGCACACAGCTTTGTTGAGCACCGCTACGCATTGTTGGAATTGGCGCTGTTAGGCCAAGAACAAGACGACCTATTAGAATCGGGCCAGCAATAGCTGACGAACATTTCTCTATTCATTTTTAAGCCATCATCCACCTGGGTGAGGGTTTATTTGTTCGTTTAATAACACAATTTGAGCCAGTTCACATTTTAAATGATAATGACCGAAATGATTTTCGCTCCGTTATGTAAACTGGCCGCCACTAAGTATGAGGCACCTTTACATGACGACTGAGACCGATATGTCTTTTGCTGATCTAGGTTTATCAGCATCTATTTTGAACGCACTAAGCGACCTGGGATACGAAAAACCATCTCCAATCCAGCAACAATGTATTCCATTGTTATTGGATGGTAATGATGTATTAGGTATGGCACAAACCGGTAGTGGTAAAACCGCTGCATTTGGTTTGCCATTACTGCATAACATCGATCCAGATTTAAAAGCTCCACAAATTTTAGTACTGGCACCGACACGTGAGTTAGCGGTGCAAGTTGCTGAAGCACTGAGCGATTTCTCTAAACACATGAACCGCGTCAACGTGGTTGCCTTATATGGCGGTCAACGTTATGACGTTCAACTTCGTGCATTACGCCAAGGACCACAAGTGGTTGTTGGTACTCCAGGTCGTCTGTTAGACCACCTGAAACGCGGTACTTTAGATCTTTCTAAACTGAAAGGCTTAGTATTAGACGAAGCTGATGAAATGCTGCGTATGGGCTTCATCGATGATGTTGAAAACATCATGAGCCAGATTCCAGCAGAACACCAAACTGCGCTGTTCTCGGCAACAATGCCAGAACCAATCCGTCGTATTACTCGTCGCTTTATGAAAGATCCTAAAGAGATCCGCATTCAGTCGAGCATTACTACACGTCCAGATATCGCTCAAAGCTACTGGACTGTTTACGGCATGCGTAAAAATGAAGCGCTGGTGCGTTTCTTAGAAGCTGAAGATTTCGATGCGGCGATTATTTTCGTTCGTACCAAAAACGCAACCTTAGAAGTTGCAGAAGCGCTTGAGCGTAATGGCTATAACAGTGCGGCACTGAATGGTGACATGAACCAAGCACTGCGTGAGCAAACATTAGAGCGCTTAAAAGATGGTCGTTTAGATATCCTGATCGCAACTGACGTTGCAGCACGTGGTCTGGATGTTGAGCGTATCAGCTTAGTTGTTAACTACGACATCCCAATGGATGCAGAATCTTACGTTCACCGTATCGGTCGTACCGGTCGTGCGGGTCGTGCGGGTCGCGCATTACTGTTCGTTGAGAACCGTGAGCGTCGTTTACTGCGCAACGTTGAACGTACAATGAAACTGACTATTCCTGAAGTGGAATTGCCAGATGCTGACGTATTAAGCCAACGTCGTCAGGCGAAATTTGCTGAACAAATCCAACAGCAATTAGAAAGCAGCGACTTAGATCAGTACCGTTCACTGTTAGCGAAAATGTCTCCATCTGAAGATGTAGATATGGAAACCTTAGCAGCGGCATTACTGAAAATGGCTCAAGGCGAACGCGCTCTGATCCTGCCACCAGATGCACCGCGTCGTCCGCGTCGTGAATTCAACGATCGTGATGATCGTCGTGGCGACCGTCGTGACCGTAACGACCGCAACAGTAACGGCAACGGTTTTGACCGTGCAGAGCGCGGCGATCGTGGTGCTCGTCGTGAGCGTCGTGATGTTGGCGATATGGAAATGTACCGTATCGAAGTGGGTCGTGATGATGGTGTTGAAGTTCGTCATATCGTTGGTGCGATTGCGAACGAAGCAGACATCAGCAGCCGCTACATTGGTAACATCAAACTGTTTGGTACTCACTCAACTATCGAGTTACCAAAAGGTATGCCAAGCGAAGTGTTAACTCACTTAAGCCGTGCGCGTGTTCTGAACAAACCAATGCAAATGCAACTGATCGGTGATGCTCAACCATTTGAGCGTCGTGGCGGTGGCGAACGTCGTGGTGGTCCACGTCGTGAAGGCGGTAGCGAAGGTGGCTTCGGTGCAGGTCGTCGTAATGACCGTGGTGGCGATCGTGATGGTCGTCGTAGCGGTGGTGATCGCGAAGGCTTCAGCGGCAACCGTCGTGGTGGAAACCGTGATGGTGGCAACCGTGACCGTGGTAATTCTGCACCTCGCCAAGATGGCACTAATGCAGCGCCACGTCGTCGTAGCAGCAGCCACAACGCATAATAGCGCTATCCAGCCACATTAATGTGGCTGAGATAAATACAAAAAACCCGCATTTTAAAATGCGGGTTTTTTTATGCAGTTAATAAGGCTTTCGCTTCTCGCTGAGGCATAGGTAGCGGTGCTCGGCTTACTACTACTTTTTTCACACGCTGATTAAATGCCCCGTAAACAATTTCGGTAAATAGGCGCTCTTCCACCATATTCACGCCCCCTTCAATAATTTCGAGGGCTTGAACCAAAATACGATGTTTCGACGCAAAAGGGCGACGGACTTTCAGACCCATATCGCAGACCAACTGATACAGTACAAACTCGGCTTTAAAAAAATCCCCGATAACCATTCTTTGGGCTGAAAACTCACCCGTTGCACTGTGTTCTTCATGGGTATCGAGATTTTTTAATGTCATCGAATTGGTGCGAATTTGCAGGTAAAAATCAGCCATAACCTTTTCTCCTGAGTCACTCGTTAAATTAGCCCAAGCGCCTCTTTTAAGGGTTTTAAATAGCGGCGGCTAACGGGAATATGCTCACCTGAGCATAGCACCAATTCGGCTTGTCCATTATCCCCAAATAGAATCTCGCTGAGCTGGGTCATATTTACTAAATATTGACGATGGCAACGGACTAACGACGTACGCATTTCTAATGTGCGCAAGGTTAATTCGGTAAAGCCTTCTTGTCCTTGGGTACTCATTACATACACGCCGCTCATGCGAGAAGTAACATATTGCACATCGTCTAATTTCATTAGATAAATTCGGCTGTGTCCGGTACAAGGAATAAACTTGAGCGGTTCATTGTTATCGAGAAGCTCGAGATTCTGTTTCTGTTTATTTTGGCGTAAACGGGCTAAAGTTTTTGCCAATCTTTCAGGTTCAAGGGGTTTAAGTAGATAGTCGAAAGCATGCTCTTCGAAAGCTTGGATCGCAAATTCATTAAATGCCGTCAGAAAAACAATGTGTGGGCGCTCTTCAGGATCGAGCATACGCACCATTTCTAATCCCGTCACCCGGGGCATTTGAATATCTAAAAACACCACATCAGGCTTTTTTTTGTGGATCAAACCGATGGCTTCAATGGCATTGGCGCACTCGCCAATAATCTCGATATCGTCATGTTCCTCAAGTAAGCAGCGCACGTTTTCACGGGCTAGGGGTTCGTCATCAACGATCAGTACATTCATAGCGTTATTATCATTTATTATGTGCAATGTGATTAAGTGGACATGTAGGGCAAGCGGATTTTCACGCGGGTGAATTTTTCAGGTTCATACTCCACGCCTATTCCATATTTTTCACCGTATTTCAGGCGCAAGCGTTTATCGACTAAGCCCATCCCTAAGCCGTCAGATTGCCCACTTGGCTGGTATAAACCGGCATTATCTTCGATTTCAATATAGACATGTTCACAGCGAATATAGCTGCGTATTGTAATGTATCCGGTATTTAATAACTGTGAAGTGCCGTGTTTTATTGCATTTTCGACAATAGGTTGCAGCGTAAACGCGGGTAATTCCACCTGTTTAACTTCATCGGGGATATCTAAATGGATCTGTAAATTATCTTGGAATCGCGCCTTTTCAATTTGCAGGTATGAATTGATATGCTCGATTTCTTCCCCTAATGTCGCATTCTGCTCTGGACGTTTTAAGTTATTGCGAAAGAAGGTGGAGATATACTGCACGAGCTGTCCCGCTTGCTGGCTATCTTTGCGGATCACTGCTTGTAATGTGTTGAGCACATTAAAGAGAAAATGCGGGTTCACTTGTGCGTGAAGCAGTTTGACTTCCGATTGCAGTAAAGATTGCTTATTGCGCTCATATTGCCCCGCCAAAATTTGGGCGGAGAACAGGCTGGCAATTCCTTCCCCTAGCGTACGGTTGATGGAGCTAAAGAGGCTATTCTTGGCTTGGTATAATTTGATGGTTCCAATGACTCGTTGGTTTTCCCCTCTAAGCGGGATGACGAGGGTGGAACCAAGCTTGCATGAGGGGCTTAGCGAGCATTTATACGGCGTTTCGTTACCATCGGCATAAACCACTTCATTATTATCAATGGCCTGCCTGGATTGAATGGATGAGATAGGTGTCCCTGGAATGTGGTGATCGGAGCCTAGCCCGATAAACGCGAGAATTTTTTCTCTATCCGTAATGGCGACGGCACCAATATCTAATTCTTGGTAAATAATTTTTGCCACTTTCATGC
This sequence comes from Providencia sp. PROV188, assembly GCF_027595165.1. Lineage (NCBI taxonomy): Bacteria > Pseudomonadati > Pseudomonadota > Gammaproteobacteria > Enterobacterales > Morganellaceae > Providencia > Providencia sp. PROV188. The sequence continues at coordinate 3,548,358 of NZ_CP097291.1, read as the reverse complement.
TGTTATCCGCATTGAAACCTTTACGCAAAATACCCTCAGTACATAGGGCAATTTTCAAGGCTTGCGCGGAGAATGCCGTGGTGTATTTCTCGACGATGGCGCGCCTATCCAGCAAGATACGGATAAACATGGCAGCCCCGATGGTATTGGCAATGATCATCGGCGCGGCAATATTTTTCACTAATTCATAAGCTTCATCGAATGGACGGGCGATGAGTAAAATAATTAGCATCTGGATGATTTCAGCGAAAAAGGTAACGCAGCTGGCGGTAACAGGGTTAAAAATTTTATTAATTTCCCCTCGCTTCATATAGTAACGATGTACCAGACCGCCAATTAAGCCTTCGACAATGGTCGAGATCATACAAGCGAAAGCGCTCATTCCACCCAAAGAGTACCGGTGAACCCCACCTGTAAACCCAACAGCAAAGCCCACCGCAGGGCCGCCTAACAATCCGCCAAGTACAGCACCAATAGCACGAGTATTAGCTATGGAATCATTGATATGTAAACCAAAATAAGTACCGATGATGCAAAATACGGAGAAAATAAGGTAGCACATCACTTTATGAGGTAAGCGAATGGTAACCTTAAGAAGAGGGGTGACCAGAGGAGTGCGGCTGAGTGCCCAAGCGATAACGAGGTAGACGCACATTTGTTGTAGTAGTAATAAAATCAAATCGAATTCGTACATGCTCGTCATATTTCACATTATGGGGGTGTTAGCTACGCTCAGCTCCTCTAGTCACATACTTTTGTATGCTCCTAGAGATATCTTCTCTTGCCGCCTACCCATAATGCGAACTATTTAGAGCATGTTAGAGCATGGCTCACTATATTTTACATTATGGGGGCTGCGCTCAGTGGGCTTAGCCATATACTTTGGGGGATATTGTATCTTATTGGGCTGGTTAAGTAATCGTCATTTAATAATTAGTAAAACATCATTATTTGACATAAGCGTCAAAGCCCCTCAGACTAAAAAAGACCGCTAAAGCGTGATTTTGCGCACAAATTTCTTAACGTTAGTGTTAATTTATTGTCATAATGAAAAAGTAGTTTCCTCCGTTATTATTCAAGGCCCACATACATAATGAAAAAAAGAACCATCATACTGATCTTGCTTATGCTGATCTTAATTGCTGCTGCGGCGCTTTTTCATTCCCATAATCAATTTTTATTATTGCAAGGGGAAGTGGACGCACCGGAGGTCATCGTGACTTCAAAAGCCAAAGGCAGAGTCATTGAACGCCATGTAGAACGCGGGGATGATGTGAAGAAAGGGCAGTTATTGCTCACCTTAGAAAGCCCTGAGTTACAAGCCCAATACGCGGCATTAAAAGCGGCTAAGGACCAAGCTCAAGCTCAACTCGACCAATCCTTGAATGGAACTCGTGAAGAGACGCTGCGTGACCTACAAGCTGCGGTTGCTCAAGCAAATTCGCAATACCAAAATGCCTCCCGTGAATTTACCCGTTTAAATAATCTTTCAGGTAAAGGGTATGTTTCAGCAAATGAGCTAGATACCGCCCGTAAAGCGAAAGATGTTGCGTTCCAACAAGTCCAAAGTGCTAAGGCGCGTTTGGAAGAAGGGAAAAACGGCGATCGTATCGAGCAGCGTCAACAATATAAAGCGGCAGTGGACCAAGCAGAGCAAAAACTGGCTGAACTCCAAGTTCAACTGGATGACTTGCAAGTGAAAGCCCCTGTGGATGGTGAAGTTGGTCCAATCCCAGCAGAAATTGGTGAACTGTTCAATGCAGGTAGCCCATTAATCTCATTGATCAGCCTCCCTCAAGCCTATTTTGTTTATAACCTACGTGAAGACATTTTAGTGGGTGTGAAAAAAGGGGACAAAATTGAGCTGACGGTTCCTGCCTTAGGGGATAAAACCGTGGAAGCCGAAGTTCGCTATATTGCACCGAAAGGGGATTACGCGACTAAACGAGCCACCCGTGCGACAGGGGATTTCGACCTGAAAACCTTTGAAGTTCGCTTGTATCCACAACAACCGATTGAAGGATTGCGACCGGGGATGAGCGTCTTGTGGCACTGGGATAAATAACAGGTGACGCCATGAAACTCAAATTCGCTTGGCATGGTTTTGAACATGCCTTTAGCCGCGAAACCCAAATGGCGATCCGCAGCCCAGTCTTTCACTGGCTGAGTTGGCTATTCCCTTTGATGCTGTTTACGTTAATCAGCGCTAACTTCTCTGAGGGAACGCTGATGGATGTGCCAGTTTCGGTGGTCGATAGCAACAACAGCCCGGTTTCAAGGCAAATTATCCGCGACCTTGATGCGGGCCCTCATGCGGAAGTGAAAGCGATTGATGGCAACTTAGTGACATCCATCAAGCAGCTGGGGAGTGCCAAAGATTATGCCTTGCTTTATATCCCCAAAAATTTTGAGGAGGATATATTGCGAGGACGCCAGCCTGAATTGCGCATGTACTACAATGCACTATTTTACGCATCTGGCAGTTATGCTATTCAAGATTTTAGCGGCTTAGTTGCGGAACTTAACGCCAAATACCGCCAAGAAATGGCAAAATCGATGGGGCAATCGCTACCGGCATTGGCGCAAGTCACGCTCTCTTACGATAGCCTCTTTAACCCAAGTGGCAGCTATATTTATTACCAACAATTTGCGGCGACCATCCACATGCTGCAACTGTTTGTGGTCACAGCCACTATTTACACCATGTCTCGCGGCACCATTCTTCAAAGTGTGAAGCCATTTTCAATGGCACTGCTAGGTAAAATGGCACCTTATACGTTATTTTTTACGACGTTACTGATTGTGGAACTGGCGGCATTGGTCACTATTTTCGACGCAAAAGTGGTGGGGAACCCTCTGTATATGATGCTGGTGGGCTTCTTCTATGTGATAGCGGCGCAGAGTATCGGGTTACTACTCTTTAGCTTTACGTCCAGCGCGATAATGGCTTACAGCTTAATCGGGATGCTGGTGAGTATTGCCTTGGCGTTTTCTGGCATGGCAGTGCCGGAACTCTCGATGATTCTGCCCGCACGGATTATTTCGAACGCGGAGCCGCTCACTCACACTTTAAACGCCATGTTTGATATTTTCTTACGGGAAATCTCGTTTGAGCGCATTGTGCAAGTGTGTCTATTCTTGCTGATTTACCCGTTACTGACGGCATTTTTGATCCGTAAACGCTTAGTGAAACGGCTTGAAACCCAAGGAAGTATCGTATGATGACGGTCTATTTTGCGACGTTTAAAAAGGTACTGCTGGGCATGCTGGAGAAACCGATGTGGCTGTTGCTGCTCGTTTCTCTCTGTATTATGAGTTTGGTGTACGCGCGTCCTGTCCTGTGGGATCTGCCTGTGGCGGTTATCGATATGGATCACTCAGGCGCAAGTCGTGAACTGATCCGTGATTTAGACGCCACGCCCAAAGTCCAGCTACACAGTTACGATAATTTAGCTCAAGCGCGGCAGGATATGATTGCGAGGCAGCTGTTTGCCATCGTAATCATCCCTACGGATTTTGAAAAGCATTTGCTTAGTGGCAAAAATATCACGGTACCGGTTTATGGGGATGCCACAAACCGCTTAGCCAGCGGGCAAATCCAGCAAGAGCTATCGAAAGCGTATCAAACGCTATTGAGCGCCTATAACACCCAGTTACTGGAAAAGGCGGGTTTCAGTCCTGAACAAGCGAAAGTGATTATTGCCCCTGTTCGCAGTGAAACCGAGCCACTGTATAACCCCGGAATTAGCTTTGCGGCGATTATCTTCCCTGGCTTGCTGGTGATGTTATTGCAGCACTCCTTATTAATTGCGTGTGTGCGGGTCAGTATTGCCATTCGCTCTACACCAAAAGGTAAACCTCCATTAGCGGTTTATCTGGGGGCGTTGTCGGCGCTGGTACCTATCTGGTTATTTCTTTCGACCGTGTTTTTTGCCTTATGGCCATGGATTTTGGGTTATCGACAAGAAGCGCCGTTGTACCAAATTTGGATGCTGACCTTCCCATTCTTACTCGCCGTTATTGGGTTAGGGAAGTTGGTCACGGAATGCTTGCGTAGTGTGGAGATGATCTACCTGACATTGGCGTTTATCACCACGCCGGTATTCTATATGTCTGGGACTATTTGGCCATTACAAGCCATGCCGGATTGGGTACGAATGATAGCCTCGGCGTTGCCATCCACATGGGCGACTAACGCCATGGCGGGGATCAACCAAATGGGGCTGCCATTTAGAGATATCTTGATGGATATTGTGATGATGCTGGTGCTTGGGGTGATTTACTCGTTTATCGGTGTGTTTATTGGCATGTTGCGAGATGGTGAGTTACGCCAGATTAGCCATGCAGTGCACCGCTGGCGCAAGCATTTTCATAAATAGCCATAAATAATCGTCAGAGAGGTTGGTTTCCAACCTCTTATTTTGAAAAGTTACGTCTCAATTTTTTATTCCGGTACATTTTACTCTACAACGCTGAGACTTAAGTTGCACTCTTTGGGCGTTGAAACCGAAAATGTGCGTCCGTTAGCATTGGTTTTGCCCGAATAGGCTTCCCCATTACAGTCATTGATAATGATGTAATTGACTGATGAAAGTGGTAAATCATTTTCATCGGTTAATAGGAAACTCAAATTATAATCGTGGCCACCCACTTGGGAACTAATGTTGCCATTGCTTTTGGCGGCAAGCCCCGCAATCACAAACTCACCAGTTTTACCATCTTGGGTCAATTTTCCAACCACGTTATCTTCAGTGCCTGCCACAATATGGGCATTTTCAGGCACGGAAAGAATTTTTTTCCCTTTAAAGACCACGCGATAGTACCCAGAATCGGAGTAACTCACCTCTTGGTTTTGTTCGAGATCCGCTTTGGTGTACTCAAGGGATGTTGAGCATCCCGTTAAAAAAAGTGTCATGACGAGCAGGGTACGTTTTATCACGGGTATTTCCTTATTAGTCTGTGAGTTTGGTTGCTTATCTAATCTACCGTACGTCAACCGAATTCAAAGGAGATAACTCTGTATCTGTTTGGGGGATATTCTGGGTATAGACAGGTTATTGATGAAAAATTGCGCAGGTTTTTGTTGGTGATTGGCCATGGAATGAAAAGGCTCGCTAGAGAGCCTCTCATAAATAGAAAATTCATTACGCCTCTAGGGTCAATACCGCTTAAAAAATTAACGATATATCTCTCTTATTAATGGCAGTAATCCCAACCCAGCGAGCTGGATTTCGATTTCATTGGCTTTTTTAATATCCTCTTTATTTTCACCATCAAAAACATGGTCGGTACTGATAATTAATGTTCCGTGATTTTTGTCATTATCAATATGAATAAGTTGAGCCGCCATGGGAACCTGTTGTTGCGTTATTTTTTTATTTAAATAAAGCATCCAGCCAACGGGAAACCTGTCCGGAAAGACTTGTTTCTTATGATATGAATAATTATTTATATCCATCCTCAAGGCTAAAATATTAAAAATGGATAAAATTTCATTTATTGATTTCAGTGTGTTTTTAAGATCTAAATGATCAATCTTTCGGAGATTAAATCTTAGTATATATTGATTAATATTTGCAGCATGTTGTATTGTTAAAGAATTATCCCCTGCCCATATTGACTCAATGATATCTATACTTTTTTTGTCTTCTAAAATGGAAGATGGCTTACCATTTTCGAAGGCTGGTTTATTCATGGAATCTTCTAAGCTATCTCCAGAAAAAAACCATTTTTCACTATCAGTGGACGTAATATTTTTTACAAAATTCATCATAGTGACTAAAATATTTATAAATTTTTCATTCGTAAGCTGATCATCCAGTTTAATATCAACATCTAATTTGAGTTTCATTTATAAATACCCTGTTTTATGGAGTTAAATGTGTTCGAATTTGAGGATAGGAGTCCAATATAACAGAACAAAATCTGTACATGTTTTCTTGCGAAAAATGCCAGTCAATATATGAGCGTCCCTTGAATTGATGTTGGCATAGCCAATCCTGATCAAATGCTTGTTTAGGAATATTACCTCCTTTTTCCCAAAAAGCTTTAACTTCACCATCTTTGTCGAAAAAATTATCATAATTATCTTTCGTTTCAATAAAGTTGCATTCATCAGGTTTCCAGCCATCAAATTCCACTAGCGGGTTTCGGGTTCTGGTTGGAACGGGAATTGTGCACTTCCATTCATCAATGTATCGCATTTGCCCTGCGGGGGTATCGACAGTTCTGATTTGTGTATTACAAATTCTTGCCTGATACGCATAAGCATTGGGAGTGCGTGTATTGGTAATATCATTTTGATGAGGAACAATATAAGGGAGCGCCGGGCAGTCCTGACAGCCTTTACTGGCTTCAATGGCAGCAACACCAACAGATGCCCCGGCTGTAGCACCTACCACTGCACCTTGATTATTGCCTCGTTTCTTTTCTTCATCATCAAATTCGCCACCGATCGCAATGCTTTCATATTCCCGAATTTTATCTTCATAACTAGTATTTCCCCACTCATCATCTCCACTACCTGATGAAGAGGGGAAACCGATTTTTGAGGCTTCATGGGTCACTGCGGCGAGTCCACCCAGTGTCATTAATCCCGCTCCTGCAATAATTAAAGGAACTGGCATATTAAGTTCTCCATTCAATCAATTTCATGGCTATCCGTAAAAAATCTTGGTATTGCTGCTCTGGATTTCGACCGTTTTCCTCAAGCATATCTCTGATTTCAGGCTTCAAATAAAAGTAAGGGGAGCACGCTTCATAGAACAAAAAAGAACGAATTAAAGGCTCTTTGGTAAACCCTAGGGATAACAAATACCGAAGAGCAGATTGCAGACGACTATTTAATGTTTCAATTACTTGTAATTTATCAGGGTGATGTTGATAAAAGTCAGCAATAACTTGGGCAACATAATCACTTTGTTCGATATTTTGAATTTTGGTTAATTGTTCTTCGCTAAACTGCATTTAATCGCCCTCCTTGTAATGCATAAAATTGCCCTTCAAAGCGGTAATACCATGCAATAAGAGGCATCGTTATCTCATTAAATTGTTCAAGAGTGAGTACTTGGGGCATATTGTGCGTCACGCGGGGATCATAAAACCGGAATAAGGCCGTTTTGTTATCAGGTAAACTCACATTAAGAAGGTCAGAGAAGTGAGACGCTAATTTATTCAGCGATAAGTCACTAACTAGCCAAGATAATGCAGGAGATTTAGACTCTAATTGCATTAAATCTGCCAGCAAGTCATGCCGATGAGTCACATCAATCAACCACGGGCCAGCCCACGCGATTTCAGCCTCGGAAGATTGCTTGAAAAGCGGGCTTGCGGCACCATAATGGTGTTGAATTTCTTTATCAAAATAACGTTCATACTGTAAGCCGCAAATTAAACAATAATGCTTTGCAGTAGGATAACGTTTGGAATAATTAAAAATAGGATGCGAATTATTCATTAATCATCATCCTTCTCGAACGACAAGCATTTGGCCTGATTCGGCCGCTTTCATTAAGCAACTAATACAGATTTTTTTGGTAACAATGGAAGGGGGAATTGATGGTGATACCGAGGAAATAGCGCTACTTTTATCGCTATATTCATCACTATAACAGTCTTGAATTGAATTAATAAAACGAGCTCGGCAGGGGCATGAACTGATGCTTTCAAGTGTTCCCGCGACTTTCCGCCCTTCATCCCAAACACTTTGGCAGCCGCCAATAATATAAAATCGTCCAGAATGCTTGCCGCAACTGACCATATCGCCTTCACGAGCACCGGCAACACCATACCATTGCATGGTATGGTCTCCCGTTAATATTTGTCCTCCGCAGGTTGTTTTATCACCCACCCGCAAAAAATATCCTATTGCCATAATCAGTCCTCATCCATAATGGAGGACTGATTATTTTATACTTAACTTAAATTTTCAATGGTGAACTTAAATTTAACTTAAAGAATAAGACTAATCACAGATCATCGAGTCAAAATAGACAAAAGCCCATCACGCCTCTAGGGTCAATCCGGCAATATTGCGCCAATAGCCATTACAGCTTTGGTCGGGAATGCTCAGTGGGGACTGCCCATGTTGGTTAGCTTTAAACTGCCTAATCACATCGAGGGACTCAAGGCTTTCAGGGGAAACCCGCACAATATCCACCAAATCCTGCATGGACGAAATATCGTTGCCTAAGTTATAGCAGTAGCCGCTCAGGGTTTGGATGCCATTAAGCGTGAACACTTGCTGTTGCTCCTGTGACATCACTTTGCGCCCTTGCGGGTAATTAATGCAGCAGGTTTCGCACTCATCTTTTTGGCGATTTTCCGAACGAGCGGTAAAACAGCGGGCAGAATAAGCCAGTGGTAGGTGACCGTAGCTGAAAACTTCCACTTCAAACTTATCGCGAATACCTAGCTCTTCACATTGATTGAGTAAATTCACCAGCCAGTCACGGGAAAGTTCAACGGGCATACACCAGCGCATCATGCCTTGGCGTAGCAAAATATTCAGTGAGGGAGCGTTATAACAGTTAAGCCCATGACCTGCCACAAAAGGCAATTTGCGTTCAGCCAGCATATTGACGACACCAAAATCGTGCGCTTCAATTAAAAACTCGCCATTATCGACTAACTTACTGATTTCTTTCAGCTCAGAGGGCGCTTGTAGCAGGGCTAGAGTGCTGAGAATAATCTGTTTACCGCTTCCCGCTAGCTGCTTAGCAAGCTCAATCCAGTCATTGGGTTTCATATCACGGCGCTTGCTACATACCGTTTCCCCGAGATAAATAATATCCGCGTCGCTGTCTGCTGCCTGCTGATAAAAATCCTGTAAGGTTGATGTTGGCCAGTAGTACAGTACTGAGCCTAATGCATATTTCATTATGTTACCCATTAATCCATGCTGATGAATGATGTGCGCCAGTTATTGCCATTTACGGTGATACGCACCAAGGGTGGTTTGGCTACCTTCAGAAAGGTCGCCAAGGGCTTTGAGCCATCTAGGATCCGTCACAAAACCGTCTGGATTGGATTTATAGCGATTGATTGCCTGACGCCAAATCTTGGTCACTTGGGTGACATAGGCAGGGCTGCGCTGACGACCTTCAATTTTTACCGAGGCGATATTGGCGCTCATGAGTTCTGGGAGTAACTCAATGGTATTGAGGCTGGTGGGCTCTTCAAGCACATGATATTTCTGCTCATCCACCACATAGCGCCCTTTACACAACGTCGGATAACCGGCATTTTCATTTTTTTGGTAGCTGTCGATCAGCACATCATTCAGTCGTGATTCCATGCCATTTTCAGTGTGTTGCCAGCGAACAAAACGTGCAGGAGAGCAAGCACCGACGGTATTCGGGGATTCTCCCGTTAAGTAGGAAGAAAGATAACAGCGACCTTCAGCCATAATGCACAGGCTACCAAAAGCAAATACTTCCAGCGGTACAGGACTGGTTTTGGCGAGTTGTTTAACTTGGTGAATGGATAACACGCGAGGGAGCACCACGCGATGCACCTGAAAGTTACGCTCATAGAAACGAATGGCTTCCGTGTTGGTCGCGGAAGCTTGCACAGAAACATGGCGCTCAATATGCGGGTATTTATTGGCGGCGTACTCTAACATAGCAATATCGGCGAGGATCAGGGCATCGGCTCCTAGATCAGCCGCTAAATCAACAGAGTTCTGCCAGCGTTGATAACCATCAGGATGAGCGAAGGTGTTTATCGCAATATGCAATTTACGTTTACGCTGGTGGATATAACGCTCTGCTTCATGCAGATTTTTTTCCGTAAAATTCAAACCTGCAAAATGGCGCGCGTTAGTATCATTTTTGAGTCCGATGTACACTGCATCGGCACCATTATCAACAGCCGCTTTTAAGGCAGGCAAATTCCCCGCAGGGCAGAGTAATTCCATTGGCTTTTTCTCTGTATAAAAATTTAGCAATTGATCATTCTAGACAAGGGGTCTGGTAGAGGTTTTGATTTAGCGCAGAGAAGCTTGGAATGTTGTAGGCGAGATAGTTATTTCGTGACTATTATAAAAGTGTAGAGATTATTGGAAATAAATATTGGCGAGATGGATAAAGATTGATATAGGATCGGTATCATCACGTTATTTTTTGGCAAAATATGTCCTTATATCGGATAAATAACGATATATCTCTGACTATCTTTACATCTACACATCAATGTTATCTATAATCTTAGTCATTATAGGTATTAAAATTGTCCAAGCGGCTGCTTTAATCAGTAGTTATGCGTGGTGGACAGATAATTGATACGGGAGTTAGTACTGTGTTTGGTAAAATTCGTTCTCAACTGATCACTCAAGGCCCTTCATTTTTGAAGTTTCCATTGAAAGTGACCCCATTTGTCGTACAGCGTCAAATACTCGAACAACTATTAAGTTGGCAGTTTCGTGAATCTGTTAAAGAAGGCGAACTCGATTTTCTGGAAGGGAAATGGCTGAAAGTTGAGATCCGAGATTTAGAGCTTGTTTGGTTTATCAGCTTACAAGAGGGTCAGCTGGTGGTACAAAAGCAGGCTGAACCGGATGTCAGTGTCAGCGGCAATGCCAATGATCTGGTATTGATCGCAGCCCGCAAAGAAGATCCCGATACGCTCTTTTTCCAACGTCGTTTGGTGATTGAAGGGGATACTGAGTTAGGTTTGTATGTTAAAAACCTGATGGATGCCTTCGAAATTGAAAATATGCCTGCACCTTTACGCTTTGGTCTATTACAGCTCGCTGATGTGATTAAAACGGTACAAGACAGTGAGGACGCAGAGCATAAAACGCCTGTGTTAACCTCATGCTGATACGTGTAGAAATCCCGGTTGATGCCATGGGTATCGACACGCTATTACGTGAAACCTTCCCAACTGAGGGGGAGGCAGATCTTGTTCAGCACCTGCGTGAAGATGGGTTACTGACCCTCGGTGTGGTGGCAACCAACGATGACGGCGAAGTTATTGGCTATGTCGGGTTTACCCCGGTTGATGTGAATGGTGAAGATGTTCAATGGGTAGGACTCGCCCCATTAGCCGTTAAAAAAGCCTATCAAGGCCAAGGTATCGCGGAAAAATTGGTTTATGAAGGGTTAGATAGCTTAAATGAATTTGGTTATGGGGCTGTCGTCGTTCTCGGTGATGAGTGTTACTACGGGCGTTTTGGTTTCGAACCCGCTTCCAACCACGAATTACGTTGCCAATGGCCAAGTCTACAAAAACATTTTCTTGTCTACGGACTCGAAAACGGTGCAATTGACCAGCATAAAGGCGAAGTCACTTACTCATCGCATTTTGATAATGTGTAATCCGCTAAATAATGCTGTAAATCATCAGGCTGGTCAGTGACCAGCCTTTCTTTTGCCTGCTTACTCAATTGCTTCACTCGATACTCTAATTGAGATGCTTCAGAACGATCCCCCGCAGTACAATGAAAAACGAGGGTCAAAGGCGCTTTACCTTTTAGTGCCTTGGCACCAGTTCCCGCTTCATGCTGTTGAAAACGCCGCTGAACATCGGTGGTGATCCCACAATATAACGCGTTATTTTTCTGCCGAATTAAGTAAAGAGACCAATTTTGCTGTGTCATTTTGTTTTTCTTGTCACTGAATTTAGCATTCTGTGCTGATTTATAAGGAGAATTTAGTTGGCTTGTAGCGAATTTTCTCGCGGATCATAAAGTTTATAACATACTAAATTATAAATAAAAAATGATATAAACCTGTCACAAATTTGTAACCTCAACATAGGTTATTGTTCAATTAATTTGAACAACTATAGCAAAATTAGCTAATTTTCATCTCCGAATAAAGGGCATAGTATGATCCATATCACAGGGAAACATGAAAAAACCCCTGTAAATATCAAACATACAATGAGGAAGTTTACCATGAAAAAATCAACATTATTTGCTGCTGCTTTAGCTTTAGGTGCTGTATCATTTGGTTCAATGGCGGCTGAAGAAGTTAGACAAGCTAGCGAGCCAGCAGTAGGTTATGTGTCTGTAAGTGGTGCTGCAAGTGTAAATGACCTGACTGCACAATTAGCCAAAAAAGCTGATGAAGCTGGCGCAAAATCTTTCCGCGTGATTTCTGCAAGCGGTGAGAATGAGATGAGTGGTACTGCGGCTATCTATAAATAATTTTACTCGTCATACTTCGAGCCGCAGCGTTGTTGGCTGCGTTCACTCCCACTAGTCACATACTAGTGTATGCTCCTAGCGACTCGTTCGCTTGCCGCCTAGCTGCAACTCGAATTATTTAGAGTAAAAGCGAGAGGGATTAGAGGGGAAGTATTAGTAACTTCGAATGCTAGCATTGTTGATATAGAACCTTATGTTAGGTGCAATTCGAATGAGTAAGTTATAGTAGTGCGAACTAAGTACAGATAACGTTCAGAACAGCTTAAGCACGCCCAGCCATTTTTATGGGCGTGTTCTGAACGGTCTAACATGGACATTCGCAATGACACCCGAAAACACCTTACAACACATCCAGCGCTATATTGCTCGCCAACACGTTTTTTCTCTGTTTACCTCTCACCAAGATGATATTTGGGCTGCCAGTTGCTATTACGCCTTTGACCGCCAAAATATGCGCTTAATTTTCATGACATCCCCCGATTCTCAGCATGGTCAATTAATGCAGGAAAATCCTCGTGTGGCAGGGACTATCTCCGCACAAACTAAGCAAGTGGGTAAAATTCAAGGTATTCAATTTGTGGGAGAAATTCGCCAATTTGACGGTGAAGAGGCGGATGTGCAGAAAGCATTTTATTGCCAGAGATTTCCTGTCGCCCTAGAGGCGAAGCTGCCGATTTGGCAGCTCCAATTACAGACGGTGAAAATGGTAGATAACACGCTGGGGTTTGGCACCAAATTACATTGGTTGCGTGAAGCTTAACGCAGTCGATGAATAACTTGGTTACTGCTACCGCGCCATAGCAGCGCGGGATCGTACAGTGTCTGTTCGAACTTTCCATCAATCAACGTATTGACCAAGCTCACCACTTTTTGCTGTTCTAGTGTCAATTCATCCAATTTATAGCCCGTCCACATCCAGATATCCTTATCTGGGCAGACGGCTTTCACTCGCTTCACTAACGCTAAAATGGCAGGCAAGTTGGCAGGGTGCAAAGGATCCCCCCCTGAGAGGGAGAGCCCTTGGCGGCGAATACGCGTATCCTGCAAATCTTGGATAATTTGGTCTTCCATCTCTTGGGTAAAGGGAATACCGGAATCCACGCGCCATGTGCTTTGGTTATAGCAGCCTCGGCACTGATGAACGCAGCCCGAGACAAACAATGTGCAGCGGGTACCGGGTCCATTGACCACATCCACAGGATAATATTGGTGATAATTCATGGCATTTATCCGCTGTTAACCGAGCTGTCCATTACCCAAGTGCTTGATACGGCGCTTCACTTCCTCTTGCTTGCCTGCATTAAACGGTCGGGCATCTGGGCTGCCTAGATAGCCACAGACACGGCGGATCACGGAAACGCGGTTAGTATCGTGGTTGCCACAAGCTGGGCAGGTAAAGCCTTTGCTGGTACAGGAAAATTCACCGGAAAAACCGCAGTCATAGCATTCGTCGATTGGCGTGTTAGTACCGTAGTAAGGAACATGCTGATAGCTGTAATCCCAGACATCTTCGAGGGCTTTGAGGTTGTGCTGTAAATTCGGGTATTCGCCGTAACAGATAAAACCACCATTGGCGAGCGCTGGATAAGGCTGTTCAAAATCGATTTTATCGTAAGGATTAACCTGTTTTTCCACATCTAAGTGGAAGCTATTGGTGTAGTAGCCTTTGTCGGTTACGCCATCAATAACGCCAAATTCAGCGGTATCTAAGCGACAGAAACGGTCGCACAGATTTTCGCTCGGCGTGCTGTATAAGCTGAAACCGTAACCTGTTTGGGCTTTCCATTCGTCAGTGGCTTGGCGTAGACGATTGACGATAGCGACGGCTTTTTCGCGCAATTGCTCGCTGTCATACACATGAGTTTGCGTGCCAAATAAGGCATTGATGGTTTCGTGCAACCCAATGTAACCCAATGAAATTGAAGCGCGTCCATGTTTGAAAATTTCCGCTACGCTGTCATTGGCTTTTAAGCGAACGCCGCAGGCACCTTCCATATATAAGATAGGGGCTACGCGGGCTTTGACATTTTCTAAGCGCGCAATGCGGGTCATTAATGCTTTTTTAGCGATGGCTAAACGCTCATCGAGAAGCGCCCAAAATGCCTCTTCGCTACCTTGAGCTTCCAGCGCAATACGCGGTAAATTCAGGCTGATCACGCCGAGGTTATTTCGCCCATCGTGAATTTGTTTGCCATCTTCTTCATAGACACCTAAGAAACTGCGGCAGCCCATCGGTGTTTTAAAGGAGCCAGTGACATCAACCACGCGATCGTAGTTGAGAATGTCTGGATACATGCGTTTGCTGGCGCATTCTAAAGCTAACTGTTTGATATCGTAGTTAGGATCGCCGTATTTATGGTTCAGCCCATCTTTGATAGCAAACACGAGTTTTGGGAAAACCGCGGTTTTGCGGTTTTTACCCAGTCCCGCAATACGGTTTTTAAGAATCGACTGTTGGATAAGTCGTGCTTCTTGGGATGTGCCTAACCCAAATCCAAAGGTGACGAAGGGGGTTTGCCCGTTCGCGGTATGCAGTGTATTCACTTCATACTCTAAGGATTGGAACGCATCGTAACACTCTTTTTCAGTGCGACTTTGGGCGTAAGCTTCAGCGTCAGCAATTCCCCATTCTTTGGCTACTTTTAAATGCTTTTCATGACTAATAGCGACATAAGGCGCCAAAATTTCATCAATGCGGTTAATGGTGGTTCCGCCATAAATATGGCTAGCCACTTGGGCAATAATTTGTGCAGTAACGGCAGTGGCAGTAGAAATGGATTTTGGTGGCTCAATTTCCGCATTTCCCATCTTAAAGCCGTTGGTTAACATGCCATCAAGGTCGATAAGCATACAGTTAAACATCGGGAAAAAAGGGGCATAATCGAGATCATGATAGTGAATTTCACCCTTTTCATGAGCAAGAACAACATCGCGTGGCAAAATATGCTGTTTTGCATAATGCTTAGCGACGATCCCGGCTAATAAATCACGCTGGGTTGGGATCACCTTACTGTCTTTGTTCGCATTTTCATTGAGTAAGGATAAGTTGCTTTGCTCAATTAGGCCGCGGATCTCGTGAGTAAGTTGGCTGCGTTTTTCGCGTTCGCTGTCTCTGTCATGGCGGTATTCAATATAAGCTCGAGCCAGATCCTTGTAAGGCCCCGACATGAGCTGGTCTTCGACAGCATCTTGGATCTCAGCGATATCCACTTTTTCGCGATTGCACAACTGCTCAGAGACAACCGTGGCAACTTGCAGACAATAATCATCATCTTTGACGTCCACCGCAGCGGCTGCACGTCGCACCGCTTCTTGAATGCGTGGGAGATCAAAATTGACCTGACAACCATCTCGTTTTATAACCACCGTTTTCACTGTCATACTCCTTATTTAATCCCTCACAGGACTGGCGATAGCGTCCATGATCCTTTATCAGTATGGGGCATCCCTGTGAAAGAAATGTGAATTTTTACTATATATAGTGTCTAGTGAATTAATTAAAGCACAATATGTAGGATATTGCCTTTTTTTAGATGACGGTAATTTGATTTAAAACAAAGAAAAAAATAATTTATATGAATATCAAACGGGCAGGAATTAATTAAATTTAGAGATTGATTTAAGGGTTTGGGAATTTGCTCTAGAATGAATCAATTGAAAAAAAAGCGGCAGGCTAGCAGTTGATGAGGTTAAAAAGCGCATTATGATCCCCATCCATTCACTCACCGGTATTACTGCATTTGTGGCGACGGTTCAATCAGGGAGTTTCACGGAAGCGGCAGAGCGTTTAGGGATCACCAAATCCGCCGTCGGCAAGCGTGTCACTAAGCTCGAAGAACATTTGGGTATTAGCCTATTAATCCGAACCACGCGGGGAATTTCGTTGACCACGGAAGGAGAGCACTATTTCCATGAATGCTCAGCCGCGCTGGATTTATTAGATAAAGCAGGTCAGCAGCTCCAAGAGAATACCCATACCTTGATGGGTAAGCTGCGTCTAGATCTCCCTGCCGCATTTGGGCGTAAATGCGTTATGCCTATTTTGATGCAATTGATGGATGAGCAGCCCCAATTGATGTTGAGCGTTTCATTTAATGAGCAGTTTGTGGATGCCCTCGAGGAAGGTTTGGATTTGATGGTGCGTATTGGCCCTTTACCCGACAGCGCTCACCTTGTGGCTCGGCAGTTAACCACACAAAACCAAGTCCTGTGTGCATCGCCAGAGTATCTTGAAAAATACGGGGCGCCTCAGCATCTTCAAGAGCTGGAGAATCATCGCTGCATTGTGGGGATCCGACAAGGAGCACCTTTCTATTGGCGCTTATGTGAAGAAGGAACTGTCATCCAGTATGCTCCACGCCCTTTTTATGAACTCGCTGATGGCGATGCGATGCTCCAAGCGGTGCTTCAAGGAAAAGGGATTGCTCAGTTACCATTGTGGTTGGTCGATGATTATCTGAAAAACCAGCAATTACAGCGCATTTTGCCAGAGTCTGAAGGCTATGAAACGCCGATTAATCTGTTGTGGCCGAAAGGGCGTAGTATGCCGCCAAAAACACGCTATGTGATTGATATGTTGCTTAAGGCGGCAAAAGAAGGGCAATTTAATTAAGGGAATGGCAAGCGAGTGCTGGCGCCGAATGGGTTAGCTTCACTTTTACCCAAATGCTGATTAATGCCAGGACAGAAAACGCAATTCCCACCCAAATAATGGCAGCAACCCCTGCATATAAAATCGCCCAGCCTCCAATCATAGTGCCAATGGTGATCCCTAAATTTGAGAATGAAATATACAGGCTATTGGCAAACTCAGGGGCTGAATTGGCTTCTTTCATTAACCAACTTTGGCTGATGATTAAACCGGATGTATGGAAAGCGCCCCATAAAATCACCAACGCCACCATCACTATCGGCTGATGCCCAAAGAGCCAAACTGCGAAATAAATCACCCCGAATAACACGGGATAACGCAAGGTGGTCGCAGTTTGGCTGCGCTGTAGAAAGTGGCTAAAAATAAAGTTACCGATATACCCGCTGACGCCGAACACCACCAATAGTGTGCTGGTCGCATTGTTCGAAAATCCAGTGATTTTGATCAGATAATCGGCGATATAACTGAAACTCGCGAACATCGCGCTGAAAATCAGTGTCACCGTCAATATGCATAACCAAACAGGCAAACGTTTTAAAATCGCTACTTGTTCACGGACTTTCAGCGGTGTGGTGACGGGAGTTGACGGCACATGAATGGCGATCCCCATAAATGCTAGCAAACTGGTTAACGCGCCGAACCAAAAGGCGGCAGTCAGGGAAAAGGCTTCTGCAATAAAGGCACTGAGGGGTAATCCCAAAACCATCCCCACCGCGACACCGGAAAACACAATGGCCACGCCCTTGGCAGATTTTTCGGGCGGCATGGCATTGGCTGCAAGGTTTAGGGCGATGGCAAAAAAGACCGCATGGGTCAGTGCGGGTAAAACTCTAAACACCAAAATCATATGATAGTTTTCGGTGAGGGCATAAATACTATTGGAGATAATAAATAGCATCATAATGACCAACAGAACGGTTTTGCGATTAAAACGCCCGAGCAATAGCGTGATAAAAGGTCCTGAAATGGCCACTACCACTGCGTAGATACTGACGAGAAAACCAACTTGTGGCGCTGTGATATGAAGCTGCTGAGTTAATTGTGGTAATAAACCAATCACCGCCACTTCGGTGGTGATCACGCCAAACACAGCCAGTGACAGGCTGAGCAGTAATAAACGTATTTTATTTTGCATATAGGTATCCGCAGGGGCTAAACATTGTCCTGAATTGAATAAGTCATAAAGTGATGTTGCGGATATATCCCGAGGGTTATCGTGACAAAACAGCGAGAAAAAGAGAAGGGCATTTTGGGATACAGAGAATAGCCTAAAAGCGGGTTGCTATTTTTAGTTGAGCAGTTTTATATGATGAAAAAAAGCCTGCTGACAATGGGTTAGCAGGCTATCAGACTGACAATCTGAAACTGAATAAAACTATTTACGTACTGCGATAGCTTCGATTTCGATTTTCACATCTTTTGGCAGACGCGCAACTTCAACGCAAGAACGCGCAGGGAATGACGCATTATGTTGTTTGAAAAACTCTTCGTAAGTGGCGTTAACGGTACCGAAATCATTTAAATCTTTCACAAAAACGGTGGTTTTTACGATGTTGGCAACGCCCAGACCTGCTTTTTCTAAAATCGCTTTCACGTTCGCCAGTGATTGACGAGTTTGTGCTGCGATATCTTCAGGAACATTACCGGTTTTTGGATCAACAGGAATTTGACCTGAAGTCATAACCATACTGCCTAAATCGACGCCTTGAACGTAAGGACCAATAGCGGCTGGTGCATTTTCGGTGCTGATTTCGTATGACATAATTTCTCCGTTTATCACGTAAAAAAGGGTTTGGACGCTATTATAGACATGGAACGGCATCCACACAAAGACGCAGTCTACGCCTAAATACCTTACTGATTATTGATCACGGCGTCTCTATCGAACTCTTTTTCACAGAATTTGCAGGTTAATGCCACATGTTTCGCGCGTTTTTTAATGCGGAAACTGCTAGAAACCGGCTCATTATGGCTAATACAGTTGCTGTTTGGGCACACCAGCACGCTGTCGATTTGCTCTGGTAATTTTAGGTCTAATTTTTCCACCACTTGATAATCTTCAATACGATTAACAGTAGCTTCCGGTGCATACATCGCTAATTGGTTCGCTTGCTCTGGGGTTAAAAAAGTATTTTCGATTTTGATAATGTCTTTTTTGCCCATATTGCTAGAAGGTAAATTCAGCCCGATAGTGATGCGCTCATCGGTTTTGGTGAGCTTAAACAGCTTCAGTAATTTGAATCCAATTTGAGCAGGGATATGGTCGATGACAGTGCCGCAACGGATGGCTTCAACTTGTAATTTATGGTCGTGTGTCATGGTCTTCTCCTCAGATTGCCAGTTCTTTATTTAATACCAGAGACAGCAGCGCTTGGCGCGCGTAAATCCCATTCCCTGCTTGCTGGAAGTAATAAGCGTAAGGGGTGCTATCCACATCCACGGTAATTTCATCGATACGCGGAAGCGGGTGCAGCACTTTTAAATTATCTTTGGCACTGTGCAGGTCTTGAGCGCGCAGAATAAATTGTGCTTTGACGTTGGCATATTCTGATGGGTCTAAACGCTCTTTTTGGACGCGAGTCATATACAGAATATCCACTTCAGGGATCACTTCATCGACATTGTTATGCAGGCTGTAAGTCGCCCCTTTTTCATCCAGAATATTTAGGATATGAGCTGGCATCGACAACACTTCAGGGGAAATAAAGTAGAAGTGATTACCTTCAAACTTCGATAGCGCTTGAGTCAGTGAATGCACCGTTCTGCCATATTTCAGGTCACCGACCATCGCGATTTTCAGGTTCTCTAAGCGGCCTTGAGTTTCTTGGATAGTAAACAGGTCTAACAGGGTTTGGGTAGGATGTTGGTTAGAGCCATCCCCTGCGTTGATAATCGGAACGGAACCTGAGAATTGGCTGGCTAAACGCGCGGCACCTTCTTGTGGGTGGCGCATCACAATCGCATCAACATACTGGCTGATAACGGAAATGGTGTCTGCAAGCGTCTCGCCTTTCTTACCTAATGAGGTGTTGGCGCTATCAGAGAAGCCGACGACAGATGCCCCTAAACGATGAATGGCGGTTTCGAATGACAGACGGGTACGCGTCGATGCTTCGAAGAAACAGCTGGCGATAACTTTATGCTTCAGAAACTCAGGTTGAGGCTGCTGTTTTAATGAAGCTGCCACCTTAAGGACTAATTCAAGGTCAGTTTTATCTAAATCGTTAATTGAGATTATGTTGCGGTGATATAACGGATTCGGCATCGTGATTCTCCTGTATCAGCAAGACTTGCTATCTAGTAGGCCAAAAAAAAGCCCCTCAATGAGGGGCTTTTTTATCAATACGGCGGGGAAAAACAGGCTGTCCTGACCGCGTGATGGCAGTGCGGTGTCGGTGTTCTCTTTCAAAAATAGAGCAGCAGCGTTCATGGTTTCTCCCGGCAAATTGTGGCGCATTATACGCGTGTGGCACAATGACGCAAGCGTTTGCTAACAGAAAAATGGAATTTTTTGTTTTTAGCATATGTTGACATATGTATGAGTGGGCATATACTCAACATATGTTTATTCTTTCGGCATTTAAGGAGGAATTATGGTAACTAAAATTGTTGCTGTATTTAAAAATGGTAATAATCGCGCAGTTCGTTTACCTAAAGATATTGATTTTGAAGGTGTAAATGAATTAGAGATTAGTCGTGAAGGGAATCGTATTATTCTTCGTCCAGTTAAACCTAATTGGCTATCACTAAGAGATGAAGATAAAGCAGACAAAGATTTCTTACTTGAACGTGAAGACGTGATTGAAGATGGAAGGATAGTTTTGTGACAAAACTCTACATGCTTGATACCAATATTTGCTCTTTCATTATGAGAGAGCAACCCATGTATCTACTACAGAAACTGCAAGATTGTGTTATGCATCGACATTCTATTGTTATATCTGCGATTACTTACTCAGAAATGCGCTTTGGTGCAATAGGTAAGAAAGCCTCGCCTAAGCATAATTTTTTAGTCGATGCATTTTGTGAGCGTCTTGATGGGATTCTCGCTTGGGATAAAGATGCGATTGATGCAACAACTGCAATTAAGAAAGCATTAACCGAAGCAGGAACGCCTATTGGAAATAATGACACTGCAATAGCCGGTCATGCATTAGCAACTAACTCTATATTGGTAACTAACAATACCCGAGAGTTTTCTCGAGTTTTGGGATTGAAACTAGAAGATTGGTTGCAGCCATAATTATTAAATTAGTGTTTAATTTATTGGATATAGCCATTACGTTTATAAAGCCCATTTAGGGCTTTGTTTTTATATTATCTTTTCGCTACTTACCTCTGCCCCAATCTCTTTGCCACTCTCTCCAATTTCATCATCAACAGTAGTGTGATCGCGACTAGGACAATAGTCAGTGCGGAGCCGTCGGCAATATTTCCGCGGTCGGTAAGGCTGAAAATTGACACTGGCAATGTTGCCCAGCCTGGGGGATACAGCATCATGGTGGCACCCAACTCGCCGAGGGACAAAGACAGGCTCAAGGCTACAGCGGAAATCATCCACGGCATCAACAGCGGTAGGGTGATATGGCACAGGCGATACCACGGGGAAGCGCCTAAACTGAATGCCACATTCTCAATGTCCGCAGAAATGCGGGTTAATCCTGTAGAGACATTGCTGAAGGTGAACGCTGAAATCAGAACAAAATGGGCGGAAAAAACAATCCAGAAGGTGCCGTTCATCTGCAAATAGCCTTGGCTAAATGCCACTAAGATCCCCAATCCAATTGAAACCGATGGAATGGCACTCGGTAAATAGAACGCGATACCCAGATATTTTTGTACTCTGGCACTATGGCGGCGTAAGGCTAGGGCTGCCCACAAACCGCAAAATAGTGCAAACAGACTGGCACAAAAGCCAATAATCAGGCTGGATAGAATTGCTTCCCATGCAGGTCCTTGAAACGCATTCACAAAATGTTCGAAGGTAAAACCGGAGGGTAAAATACCGTTCCATTGTCGGCTAAAGCTGGACATTAAAATCATCACTAATGGCAGCAAAAACAAGCAAGAAAACAGCGTGATGGCGATGGCGGTTGAAATGGCTCGCCCAGTTTTAGACCAAATTAACATGGTTATTTTTTCACTCCGAAACGGGTTGTTGCCATGCGATATAGGCTAAATAGCCCCACAGACAGCAGAATATTAATTAGCGCTATCATGCACGCGACGCTGTAATCAGATTCTAGAATCGCTTTGCTGTAGACCATCATCGGCAAGGTATTCACCCCTTTTGCCCCAATAAACAGCACGATGCCAAATTCGTTGGTGGTCAGAAGCAAACATAAGCTGCCACCTGCGAGTAATGCAGGAAGTGCCGCCGGAAAAATCACTTGGCTGATCACGCGGGCAGGGGGCGCCCCTAAAATGCTGGCGGCTTCTAACTGGCTTTTATCGATTTGGCGTAGTGCCGCCATAAGAGGGCGCATCACGAGCGGAGTAAAGACGGTGATCTCCGCCAAAATCACGCCATTAATCGAGTACAAAAAGTCCACGGGGGGCAGTTCAAAATCAAACAGCGCCATTAATGTGCCATTAAGTAACCCCGCCGAACCATAAATAAAGGTAAACGCGAGAGTGATCAAAAAAGTCGGGAGTGCGATAAAGGTATCAATGACTTGGGTAATAAAACGGCTTCCAGGAAAAGGAATAAATACCAAAATCAGGGATAGAACCGAGCCAAGCACCAAGCAACCGAGAGTGGCAAAAAAGGCAATTTGTAGCGTATTAAATAGCCCGCTAATAAACCGACGAGATTCAATTACTTGCCAGAATGTTTCTAAGCTTACGCCACCAGTGGGGCTTTGAATGGCTTGCTCGCCAATCAGCATCAGCGGGTAGAAAAATAACGTCGCTAAAACGAGCAGCGGTGGCGCTATCCAATAAAACGGTTTTAGGTTTATGGATGATGGCTTAGACAGGTTGATAGCCGACATATTATTCCTCAATCAACACAGTATCGGAGGGAGAAAACCACAGCGTGAGTTTATCTCCGGCTTGCGGTAACGGGGATAAATGGGTGACAGCAACCGTCACCTTTTCCCCAGCCACATCACACAATAAATGGGTAATATCCCCCTGCCAGCGGATAGATTGTAAGGTGGCGTGTAACTGGTTTGAGGTATCTGCTCGTGGGGTGAGGCTAATATGTTGCGGGCGAATACAGATTAATTTGCGGCTATTGTGCTGCATTCCTTGAGTTTGCGCTTCAATAAGCGTACCGCCACAGCTCACACTGACTTGGGAAGGCATGGAGGAAAAGCCCAAGGCAGTTGCCGACAGAATATTGGCACGACCTAAAAACTCGGCGGCAAAGCGGTTAGGTGGGCGATGGTATAGGTCATTTTTCTCTCCGTGTGCCACCAAATAGCCATCTTTCATGATGCCAATTTTATCCCCTAAGGCGAGCGCTTCAGTTTGGTCATGGGTGACGTACAAAATGGTCAGCTCAGGTAATTCGCGGTGCAGCCTTGCAATCTCTTCCACCATATTATGGCGAATTTGCGCATCGAGGGCAGATAACGGCTCATCGAGTAAAAGTACTCGTGGGCGAACAGCTATAGCGCGGGCGATGGCAACACGCTGCTGCTGTCCACCGGATAACTGATGCGGGTAGCGGGAGGCATAGTCGCTCATACCGACAATGTTTAATGCCTCTGCCACTCGCTCTTTGATCAGCGCTTTAGGCTGTTTTTGGGCGCGTAAGCCAAAAGCAACATTATCTTCCACTTTCATATGGGGGAAGAGGGCATAGTTTTGTACTACCATGCCCAGCCCCCGTTGATATGGAGGAAGGTGGGTGATGTCCGTATCACCCATTAAAATGCGTCCACTATCCGGTTGTGCAAAGCCTGCAATTGACCGTAACACGGTGGTTTTACCGGAGCCTGAAGGGCCAATCAACACTAGTATTTCGCCAGGTTCGATGGTCAGAGATAACGGCTTGAGTACCACATTGTTATGGTAAGAAACCCGCAGAGATTCCAGTACAATACCTGAATGGTCAGCGCGCTGGCTTGGTGTTTCTATCTTTCTTTTCATCAACATAACTCATTTACTCGCTTTCAGTCACTTTGTGCCAACGGGTAATATCGTTCGAAAGAGACACTTCAACATCGTCCCAATTCGGTTGCCATGTTTTGACGCCTTTGAGGATTTCAGTGGCTTTATGGAATTGCGGATCGTTTGGCGTCAAATCTGAGCGTACCGGCATTCCCCATGACAGTTCACTAACGTGGCTTTGGGCTTGTTTGTCTAACAGAAAGTTAATCAGCTTTTTGCCATTTTCAGTTTCAGGACCGTTATTGACTAAGCCCACAACGTAAGGCAGAACCAGCGCGCTGCGTTCGCCTTTTTCATCGGCTGGCCAAAAGATTTTCACGTTCGGATTTCGTTCCATTTGAGAAAGGTTCATCTGCAAATCGCCGTTGGCGACGTACAGCTCGCCTTTGTTCACTAACGCGGTTAATTTCCCTGTTGAGGCGGATGGACCGACGTTGTTGGCTTGTAATTTACCGAGGTAATCAAAACCGGCTTCTTTGCCACCGAAGCTATGGAACACTTGCAGCATGACGGCGGTACCATCTCCCGCTTGTCCCGGTGTGGAATATTGCAGTTTATTTTTAAAACGGGCGTCGAGGAGTTCATTCCACGTTGCTGGTGGAGCTTTGAGCAGTTTGTCGTTATAGATAAAGGTCAGGTAGTTATTCACGATGGGGGTGTAGTACTCCGTTGAGTTAGGAATACTTACCGCGGCATCCGGTGTGAATTTTGCCAGTAATTCGGTTTTAGCGGCACGTTGGATAAACGGGGGAACAGTGACGAGCACATCCGCTTGTGGGTTAGTGCGTTCTTTGGCTAAACGCTCAACGATAGCACCGGAGCCGCCTTCGATGTACTGCACTTTAATCCCTGTTTGCTGGGTAAAAGCATCAAACTGCGCTTGATACCAGCTGTTATTGCCATCATGAAGACCATCTGCGGAGTAAACCGTGACGACAGGGGCGGCAAAAATCGAGGTAGAGCCTAGGGCGGCAAGGAGTAACACAGCAAGAGGGGTAGGCTTCATTTTACGTTTCATCTCCAGTTCTCCAGTTAGTCGTTAAAGTTATCTGGTATATACCAGTGTTTTTACGCTAACGGGTTTATGTGACAGAAAAATGAAATCTACCGAGAAAGCAAAAATTTATTTTTGAAGTGGAAGTTAGAGGGTATCGACCTCGATGCGTAGGCTATCATGACGCCAATATTCCACATCATAATCCAGAATTCGCCCGTGTTGATCGTAGTTTAAACGTTGCAATAGCAGGGCTGGGCGCCCGACTGCAACCCCTAATGCGCTGGCCGCCTGCGGTGGCATGGCAGTGGGATAAAACGATAAGTGCATGCTGGTGTAAATCAAATCATATTGCTGCTCATACACTTCGGTGAGGCTGCCATTCAGGTCATGGCTTAATAGCTCCGGTACACGAGCGGGAAGACAGTGATTTTCGCTGTAGCAGACGGAGCGATCGTCTGCATAACGCAGGCGAGTGAGTAGGTAGATTTGTTCGAAAGGCTGCAATTGCAGTGGCGTCATGGCTTCGACAGGCACGGTGACAACTTTCCCTTCTAACAGCTTAGTTTTGGGCTGGCGACCTTGTTCTAAACACAGTTTATGGAAGTTGGTATTTTGCGTTGGGTCGAGCCATAAACGCTCGGGAGTCACAAACCAGCCTCGGCGCTCAGAACGGTAAATTGCACCGCTAGATTCTAACTGTGCCAAGCTTTCTCGAATAGTGACACGAGTGGTATTGAAGATGGCACACAGTTCGCGCTCAGAGGGCAGTTTATCGCCACTTTTCAGCGCGCCGCTCTGAATTCTTGCTTGTAATTGAGCTTTGATAAGAAGGTACTGTGGCTGTTCATCCATCGATAATGTATCCGTTTTTCGTCGCAAAATTTTTTATCCATTATACACGCCAATATGAATTTTTTGTTGCAGGGCGTCTTTTCCTTTGACCTTCTTGTTCATCTGCCGTCATTATAATATCAATCTGGTATAGACCAATGGTGAATTTAAATGACAATGAATCAATATCTGCTGTTAACACCGGGACCTTTGACCACGTCGCAAACCGTGAAAGAGGCTATGCTGTTTGATAGCTGCACATGGGACGATGATTACAACTTAGAGGTAGTGCAACGTATTCGCCAACAGCTAGTTGAATTAGCGACAATCCAAACGGGGTATACCAGCGTATTACTCCAAGGGAGTGGGAGCTACGCCGTGGAAGCGGTGCTGGGATCGGTACTCGCACCACAAGATAAAATCCTGATTGTCAGCAATGGCGCTTATGGGGCGCGAATGGCAGAAATGGCGCAGTTAATGGGCATTTCACACCATGTTTATGATTGCGGTGAAGTGGCTAAGCCCGATGTGGCAGTGATTGAGCAGCTTCTACAGCAAGATAGCCAAATCAGCCATATTGCGATGGTGCACTGTGAAACCACCACCGGTATTTTAAACCCGATAGAGCAAGTGGCGGTATTAGCCAAGCGCTATCAAAAACGCTATATCGTGGATGCGATGAGCAGTTTCGGGGGGATCCCACTGGATGTGGGGGCACTGAATATTGATTTTCTGATCAGCTCGGCCAACAAATGTATCCAAGGGGTTCCGGGGTTTGGGTTTGTGATAGCGCGTACCAGTGAACTGGAAAAATGTGCAGGACGCTCGTGTTCTTTATCCCTTGACCTGTATGCACAATGGCGCTGTATGGAGCAATTTCATGGGAAATGGCGCTTTACTTCCCCAACTCACACGGTGCTGGCTTTCGCTCAAGCACTGAAAGAGCTAGCTCAAGAAGGTGGAGTGAGCGCCCGTTTCCAGCGTTATCAGCAAAATCAGCGCAAGCTGGTGGAAGGCATGCGCCAGTTAGGATTTCGTACATTATTAGACGATAGTCAACAATCGCCGATTATCACGGCATTTTATTCGCCAGATGCCGAAGATTATCAATTTAACCAATTTTATCAGCAGCTCAAAGCCCAAGGGTTTGTGATCTATCCGGGGAAAGTCTCAAAGAGTGATTGTTTCCGTATTGGCAATATTGGGGAAGTGTATCCGCACAATATTGATGCGCTATTGGTGGCAATTAAGAATGCGATGTATTGGAAAAATAAGGATTAATCATGAACCGTATTGAAGCTGTTATATTGGATTGGGCAGGAACGACGGTGGATTTTGGCTCTTTTGCACCGACGCAAATTTTTATCGAAGCATTTAAAGTCGCGTTTGATATGGATATTACACTGGCGCAAGCTCGTATCCCGATGGGATTAGGAAAATGGCAACATATTGAAGCGTTAGGAAAATTACCAGAGATTGATGCCATGTGGCAGGCAAAGTTTGGACGCTCAATGACCAGCGAAGATATCGATGCTATCTACCAAACGTTTATGCCGTTACAGATTGCCAAAGTTGTCGATTTTGCAGCGCCAATCGACGGAGTTGTCAGCACGATTGTAACGCTGCGTGAGCAGGGGATCAAAATAGGCTCTTGTTCAGGTTACCCAAGGGCGGTGATGGAAAAGCTGGTTCCGGCAGCCGCTAAATTGGGGTATCAGCCCGATTGCTGGATTGCCAGTGATGACCTAGCGGCTGGCGGACGTCCGGGGCCGTGGATGGCGCTGCAAAATGTGATTGAACTGTCGGTCAATTCCGTCTCCCATTGTGTGAAGGTGGATGATGCAGTGCCGGGCATTGAAGAGGGACGTAATGCGGGAATGTGGAGTATTGGTCTGGCTATTTCGGGTAATGAATTTGGTAAAACATGGGATGAATATCAAGGTATGAGCCAAGAAGAAATTTCCCCATTACGCCAGCAGGCTGCGGATAAACTGTATGCAGCGGGAGCCCATTATGTGATTGATACGCTGGCGGATCTTCCTCGTGTGATTGACGAAATCAACGTGAGATTAGCAAACGGTGAAAGACCGTAGCGAGACTTAAGTCTCCATTCAAACTGACCAAGTAGGGGGTCTACTTGGTCGGTAGATTTAGAATATATTTATCGGTAATTCAGGCGCAATTGTCGCTACCATTACCGCTTTAATAGTGTGCAGGCGGTTTTCCGCTTGGTCGAAAACGATACTGTAAGGGGATTCAAACACCTCTTCCGTCACTTCCAGCCCGCCATAAAGATTAAACTCTTTGGCAAGCTGAGCGCCTAATGTGGTGTCTTCATTATGAAACGCAGGCAGGCAGTGTAAGAATTTCACGTCTGGGTTACCTGTCTGTTTGATTACGTCCATATTCACTTGGTAGGGTTTCATTAAAGCAATGCGTTGCGCCCAGACTTCTTTAGGTTCTCCCATCGAAACCCAGACATCGGTATACAGAAAATCAGCGTCTTTAACGCCTTCAGCCACGTTTTCAGTCAGAATAATTTTTCCGCCGGTGGTTTTGGCGATTTTCTGGCACTCTTCAATTAATTCAGCCTCTGGCCAACAGCTTTTTGGTGCCACTAAACGCAGCTCCATCCCCGTGAGGGCGGCGGCTTCTAGCATCGAATTTCCCATATTGTTACGCGCATCCCCGAGGTAGGCGAATTTGATGTCAGAAAGCGGTGTATTGGGCTTATATTCTTGAATGGTAAGCAAATCGGCTAATAACTGTGTGGGATGGAATTCGTTAGTTAATCCATTCCAGACAGGCACTCCCGCATGCTGCGCTAATGTTTCGACGGTGCTTTGCGCGTAACCCCGATATTGCACACCATCGTACATCCGCCCCAGCACTCTGGCGGTATCTTTCATGGTCTCTTTGTGCCCAATCTGGCTGCCTGATGGTCCAAGATAGGTGACTCTCGCCCCTTGATCGAAAGCACCCACTTCAAATGCGCAGCGCGTCCGTGTTGAATCTTTCTCGAAGATCAGCGCAAAATTCTTACCCGATAATAAAGGTGGCTCAGTGCCAGATTTTTTGGCTAATTTTAGCCAAGCGGAGAGTTTTAATAATGCATGAATATCGTTAGAGGTAAAATCCAATAGTCTTAAAAAATGCTTTCCATGTAGGGAGTTCATAAATCACAGCCTTTTATAATTGAATTAATATTCAATTTATATTCATAAAAATTCAAAATCAACCCCTCATGCAAAAGAAATTATTTTATTAGGTATGGTTTCACCCTCGACCCTATGGGAGAATGAGCCGGAGACTAATACCACGGAACAAGGGGTGTGGAGATGGTAGATAAAGCTGAATTTGATGCGCAGTACGAAGAAACTCGCCTGATCATTGAAGAGTTACTGGAAGATGGAAGTGATCCTGATGCGCTGTACGCGATTGAGCATCACTTCTCTGCGGACAATTTTGAATTGTTAGAAAAAGCGGCTGTTGAAGCATTCAAACTGGGTTATGAAGTGACTGATGCGGAAGAACTGGAAATTGAAACCGGTGAAACCTTGATGTGTTGCGATGTGATCAGCGAAAGTGCGTTAAATGCAGAATTGATCGACGCGCAAGTTGAGCAGTTAATGAAATTAGCAGAAAAAATCGGTGTGAACTACGATGGTTGGGGCACCTATTTTGAAGATCCAGACGCAGAATATGATGATGAAGACGGCGACGACGAAGGGGACGATGAGTCCGAAAATCGCGTTCACTAATTGATTTTTCAAATTTCAATAGCGGGTAATATCGCTGAATTGAAAGATAAGAAAGCACTGATTGAGAATATCGTCAGTGCTTTTTTGTTTTTATATCAAGATGCTAACTTTTTCACCATATAGTGCCAGCCGTAAATATCCATATAGCGTAATGTCGTGCGAGAGGTTTCATACTTTTCATCGATATAGCCACGGCGCAAATAAAGCTCTCTTGCCTTGGTATTCAAATCAGATACATACAAAGAAACTCGGGTGAGCTTGGGATCTGCGGCTGCTTGGGTTTCAATGTGATCTAACACGCGATTACCAATTCCCATACCTCGCAACTTATTATCGACACATAAGTAAGAAAGATAGGCTGTGTCTGCTCTTGGTTTGTGTACAAATAACTGGAAAATGCGCCAAATTTTCATAAAGCGGAAAAAACCTGCTTTACGCAGAATCTGTATTAATGGCACGGGGGTAGGTGCTTGTTCTTGAATGCGTTTTACGCCGTAAGTTATGCCATAAACGGCGACTAGCTTGCCATTTAATTTAACCTGAAAGTGCCTATCATAGGAGTCACTCAGACCGCGTTGCCAAAATAGAGATAACACCCCCTGACGCTGGGCTTCTGGCATATCGTGAATGGTTTTAAATTTAGAAGAAAAGGCTTCATAAAATAGCGTGTTAGCACTATCAATGTTTGCTTCCTCTAAAGGTTCAATGACGAGCGGCTCGTTATTGATCATTGAGTTCATCATCATGATTTCACCAATAAAGGGTCTGTGTGCTCAAGCGTAAATATCATCTCAGGGGAGTTCTCTTGAAAAGCATTGAGTTGCCAGTCGCCATAGAGATGACGAATCTTTAAATCGCAAGATTCAAGGGCCTGAGTAATGTCGCTGAGTGTCGGAAAGGCAATATCCGATTCAGCGCGGAATATCGAGCCACTCTCACCTTGTTGGTAGAATGTTTGATAGCGAACAATGCCATTTTGTTCGGCAACATCATTCCAAAGAATGATTTCGCCAAATTCTTGGGTCGAGAGTGATTCACGAGATAATTCAGGTGTCCACTCTCTCCACTCTTCAACCGTGGGATTGCGGCTATCAAATACAATCGTGCCATCGGCGGTGAGATGTCGCTGCATGGTTTGCAATGCGGCAATACGCTGTTCTTGAGTCAAAAAAACCTGAAAGGCGTGACCAGATAAAATGATCAAATCAAATTTTATGTCCAGACAGAGCGCTTCAGCCGTGCTGTTCACCCAACGAACGTGATTGGTTTTTTGTTGAGCAATATCCAACATCGCTTGCGCGGGATCGACACCGACCAACGTGGTGTGTGGATATTGCTCCGCAATGGCGGTGAGTAACGTGCCAGTACCGCAGCCTAAATCCAAAATATGAGACGCTGAAGAGGCTAGCTGAAGGTATGCCGCGTAGTCTGCCCGCTGCAAGCTGTTATCTAAATCATAGAAGCGAGCGAGCTTAGGATCTTCATAAAGGGCGTCTTCATACTGTGAGATCATTAGCTACAGTATCCTTTTATTGGGAGCGGGGACTACAGCGCTTTTAGCATGCGAATTTCGCAGTCACTATGGCCAGTATTGCCTAATGGTTCGTCGATAAAATCGAAGCCCAGTTTTTCATACAGTTTAATGGCGGCTTGTAGCTCTTTGGTGGTTTCTAAGTAACAGCGGGTATAGCCTTGCTGCTTAGCAAATTCTAAAGACATTAAAACGATTTGCTTGGCTAAACCCTTTCCACGCAGCACAGAAGAGAGATACATTTTTTGTAATTCAGCAGTATGTTCATCACCACCAGCGACTTGTGAAATGCCGCCACCGCCAACCACGTTACCGTCCATTTCCACCACCCAGTACGCGCTACGTGGCTTGCTATACACTTCATACAACGTATCTAAAATAGGATCCGCGACCGCAAAACCTTTATCGGCAGTGAGCCCATGTTCAGCGGAAACTTCACGAATAACAGCGGCGATCCCTGGATTGTCTTGAGGTTGAATTAAACGAACTTGAACAGTTGAGGTTGTGCTTGTTGTCATAAGAATATCTCTTTTTATTTGCATTATTTATATTTTTAATTGCATCATTTGCTGGTGCAATAATTATGATATTGAGCATGTGATAAAGCTTTTCAACACCCAGATACAAAAAAGCCCTAACTCATCAATGACAAGTCAGGGCTAGAGATTTAAAGCTTAATGATTATAAAGAGGCGATGGTCACTTTTTGCGCTTCAATCTTCGCTTTCGCTTCGATATTTTCCGCTAAACGCGCACGCTCTTTCTCAACCACGGCAGCAGGAGCACGGCTCACAAAGCCTTCGTTTGCCAGCTTGCTTTCGATGGTATCAATTTCTTTCACCACTTTTTCCAGCTCTTTATCTAAACGAGCCAGCTCAGCGTCTTTATCAACCAGACCTGCCATTGGGATCAGCACTTCAGCGCCTGCCACTAATTTAGTCACAGAAACTGGGGCTTCTTCGCCTTCAGCCAGCACGCGAATGCTTGCTAAACGCGCCATTGAACGAAGGAAGTTTTCGTTCTCAGTCACACGGCGAGCAACATCCGCAGAGGTGCTACGCAGCATGACATCCAATGGTTTACCTGGCGCGATGTTCATTTCTGCACGAATATTACGTACAGCTACGATGGTTTCTTTAATCCACTCTAAATCGCTCAGAGCCAGCTCATCTACTTTCGCCACATCGAATTCTGGGAATGCTTGCAGCATGATGGTGTCAGCTTCAATACCTTTCACCACTTTCACGCGCTGCCAGATGGTTTCGGTGATAAATGGAATGATTGGGTGAGCCAGACGCAGTAAGCCTTCCAGTACTTCAATCAGGGTGAAGCGTGCCGCACGAACTTGGGCTTCATTACCTTTATGAACCGCAGGTTTAGACAGCTCTAAGTACCAGTCACAGAATTCATTCCATGTGAAATCATACAGAATACCCGCTGCGATATCGTAACGATGAGTATCTAACGCTTCACGGTACGCTTTCACGGTTTGGTTGAACTGCGCCATGATCCAGCGATCAGCCAATGAGAAGCTCATTTCGCCGCCGTTTTGACCGCAATCTTGACCTTCGGTATTCATCAGCACAAAGCGGCTCGCATTCCATAATTTATTACAGAAGTTACGGTAACCGGACAGACGTTTCATATCCCAGTTGATATCGCGACCCGTTGATGCCAGCGCCGCTAAAGTAAAGCGTAGGGCATCAGTACCGTGTGCTTCAATACCGTCTGGATACTCTTTACGAGTACGTTTAGCAATTTTCTCAGCCAGTTGTGGCTGCATCATGTTGCCAGTACGTTTTTCCAGTAAAGCTTCTAATGAAATACCGTCGATCATATCCAGCGGGTCGATAACGTTCCCTTTGGATTTAGACATTTTCTGACCTTCTTCATCGCGGATCAGACCTGTCATATACACGGTTTTAAATGGAACTTGTGGCTCGCCATTTTCATCTTTGATGAAATGCATGGTCATCATGATCATACGGGCAATCCAGAAGAAAATAATATCGAAGCCGCTGACCAATACATCCGTTGGATGGAAAGTTTTCAGCGCATCGGTATTTTCTGGCCAGCCTAAGGTTGAGAATGTCCACAGACCAGAAGAGAACCACGTATCTAATACGTCATCATCTTGACGCAGTGCCACATCGGCACCTAAGTTGTTTTCGCGGCGAACTTCATCTTCATCACGACCCACGTAAACATTGCCTTTGTCGTCATACCAAGCTGGAATACGGTGACCCCACCATAATTGACGAGAAATACACCAGTCTTGGATATCACGCATCCAAGAGAAATACATGTTTTCGTATTGGCGCGGAACGAATTGGATACGACCATCTTCAACGGCTTTGATAGCGTCTTTCGCTAAAGGCGCGGTGCGCACGTACCATTGGTCAGTCAGCATTGGCTCGATAACCACGCCACCACGGTCACCGTAAGGTACGGTTAAATCGTGAGGTTTGACTTCGACCAGTAAACCTAATTGTTCAAATTCAGCGACGATAGCTTTACGAGCTGCGAAACGCTCCATGCCACGGTAGGCTTCTGGAATTTCGCTGCTGTAATCGGTGCATGGGTTGCCGTTAGTGTCGAACACTTCCGCTTCATGACGAACGTTACCATCTAAGTCCATCATGTTGATCATGGTCAGTTGGTGACGTTTACCGACTTCGTAGTCGTTGAAGTCATGGGCTGGGGTGATTTTCACGCAGCCGGTGCCTTTTTCCATATCGGCGTGTTCGTCACCCACGATTGGAATACGGCGATTGACGATTGGCAGAATGATTTCTTTGCCAATTAAATCTTTATAACGTGGATCTTCAGGGTTAACAGCCACACCAGTATCACCCAGCATGGTTTCTGGACGTGTGGTCGCAACCACTAAATAGTCTTTCCCTTCAGCGGTTTTCGCGCCGTCAGCCAGCGGATAACGCAGGTGCCACATAGAACCTTTAACTTCGCGGTTTTCAACTTCCAGGTCAGAAATTGCGGTGTGCAGTTTCGGATCCCAGTTAACCAGACGCTTACCACGATAGATTAAGTTTTCTTTGTACATACGAACGAAAGCTTCTTTAACGGCTTTAGATAAGCCTTCGTCCATGGTGAAGCGTTCGCGATCCCAGTCAACGGAGTCGCCTAAACGGCGCATTTGTTGAGAGATAGTGCCGCCAGATTCTGCTTTCCATTCCCAGATTTTGTCGATGAACGCATCACGACCGTAGTCATGGCGGTTTTTACCTTCTTCAGCCGCAATTTTACGCTCAACCACCATTTGAGTTGCGATACCCGCGTGGTCAGTACCCGTCTGCCATAGGGTATTTTTCCCTTGCATACGCTGATAACGGATCATGGTATCCATAATGGTTTGTTGGAAGGCGTGACCCATATGCAGGCTACCCGTAACGTTCGGTGGTGGGATCACGACGCAGAAACTGTCTTTTGAGGTATCACCGTTCGGGCGGAAGTAACCGCTTTTTTCCCAGTGGGTATACAGGGACTGTTCGATTTCCGCTGGGTTATAAGTTTTATCGAGGGATGGCTCGATCATTGCGTTGTCTGGTTTCTTTTCCATTTTTATCTTTGTGTTCAGTAAGTTGGCGGCGTCGCCATGGTCAAATTGAAGCCGACGCTCCGGTAAATTTTATACCGGTCACGCGCCAACTGTTTTAAAGTTTCATCGATAGGCACGAAGTCTATCACTTCATGGAAAGCCGTTGCAAAATCTGCGAATTGGCTTTGTAAATTAATCAGGATATCGCGAGGTGTATTGCCGCGTTTATTTGGCCAGCAAATTTCGATCGGCGAACCATAACGAGGACCTTCCCCCGCCAAATTGTGAGGTACAAACTGGTGAGGATCCCGTTGCCAAAGCGCCTCATCCATTTTTTCAGCTTGCAGCTGATCCTCGCAGGCAATCAGAACGCGTTTTCCGTTGCGCCATGCCTCTGCAGCAAGTTCACAAGCGAGCCATTCGTGGGCTTCATATTCCGCTTGTGGGGAGGGCTGTTGGAGTTGGTAGAATGTACCTTTTTTCATATACCCGTCTGTACCCGTCATACTTCAATTTGTAGGGGTGTTGGCTGCGCTCTCTCGCCTCGGTCACATACTTATGTATGCTCCCAAGGTCTCAATCACTTGCCGCCTACCTACAAACTGAATTATCTAGGGTATAACCGTAAACTGTCATACTTCAATTTGTAGGGGTGTTGGCTGCGCTCTCTCGCCTCGGTCACATACTTATGTATGCTCCCAAGGTCTCAATCACTTGCCGCCTACCTACAAACTGAATTATCTAGGGTATAACCGTAAACTGTCATACTTCAATTTGTAGGGGGGGCTGCGTTCTTTCGCCTCGATCACATACTTATGTATGCTCCCAAGGTCGCAGCAAGATTAAATCTGCGCTGAATTATACTCGTTTTTACCACAGCCTCAAAATGGTGTGGTGAGTGTGACCTAACTGCTTGTTGCTTAAAAACAATATCCCGAATCGCAGAACCTGCTCATCGGGATATTATAATAACAACTTAATCAATGGCGATGTTTAATCGTAATTGAAATTACTCGTCACCATTTAAGCCAGCGCGGTTCAGTAAGAACTGAGCTAACATAGAAACCGGACGACCGGTTGCTCCTTTAGCTTTTCCTGAACGCCATGCAGTACCTGCGATATCCAAGTGCGCCCAGTTATATTTACCTGTAAAGCGTGCTAAGAAGCAGCCTGCGGTAATAGCACCACCCGGACGACCACCCGTGTTCGCTAAATCAGCAAAGTTAGAGCTGATTTGCTCATAGTATTCGTCAGCTAACGGTAAACGCCAAGCACGGTCGCCAGCTTGCTCTGAAGCATTTAACAGCTCGTGAGCCAGTGGGTTGTGGTTGGACATTAAACCAGTGTAGTGGCTACCTAAAGCAATCACACATGCGCCTGTTAATGTGGCGATATCGATAACCAGTTCTGGATCGAAACGCTCAACGTAAGTCAGGGTATCACACAGGACTAAACGACCTTCCGCATCCGTGTTTAACACTTCGACAGTTTGACCAGACATAGTGGTTAGGACATCACCAGGACGATATGCGTGCCCACCCGGCATGTTTTCACAGCCAGCCAGTACGCCGACGACGTTAATTGGCAGTTGCAGATCAGTGATAAAGCGCATGACACCGTAAACGGTCGCGGCACCGCACATGTCGTATTTCATCTCATCCATGCCATCAGCAGGCTTGATGGAAATACCGCCTGAGTCGAAGGTTAAACCTTTACCGACCAGTACAATTGGTTTGCACTCTGGATCTGGGTTGCCTTTGTACTCCATGATGGACATCAGAGATTCGTTCTGAGAACCTTGACCCACTGCTAAGTACGCGTTCATGCCCAGCTCTTTCATTTGCTCTTCGCCGATCACGCGAGTAGTCAGTTTGCTGTCAGAAATGTCTGCCAGTTGGCGAGCTTGTGATGCTAAATAGCCAGCGTTACAGATATTTGGTGGCATGTTACCCAAATCTTTAGCCGCTTTAACGCCAGAGGCGATAGCTAAACCGTGGGCGATAGCACGCTCACCGCTGGTCAGTTCACGGCGCGTTGGTACATTGAAGACCAGTTTACGCAGTGGACGGCGGTGTTCAGTTTTGTTACTTTTCAGCTGGTCGAAGACATACAGGGATTCTTTCGCTGTCTCAACGGCTTGGCGAACTTTCCAGTAGTTGTTGCGACCTTTTACATGTAACTCAGTCAAGAAACAAACGGCTTCCATTGAGCCAGTTTCATTCAGAGTACTAATAGTTTTCTGAATGATTTGTTTAAATTGACGCTCATCGAGTTCACGTTCTTTACCGCAACCGATCAGTAAAATACGCTCAGATAGAACGTTAGGCACATGATGCAGCAGCAAGGATTGACCTACTTTACCTTCAAGCTCACCGCGGCGCAGCAGGGCGCTGATATATCCGTCACTAATTTTGTCCAGCTGTTCAGCGATAGGGGACAGACGGCGTGGTTCAAAGACTCCGACAACGATGCAAGCACTACGTTGTTTTTCCGGGCTACCACTTTTTACACTAAACTCCATGCGTTCTCCTGAATCTTAAAGACAAAGGTCGATGCTCCAGTTAAAATTAGCCTTTCGCATGATCTGGCTTATAGAGAATGAACTCTTTGTGTTAAATTGAGCAAATACCTAGTTTCGCTTATATTAAGCATATTCCGATATAGCACTTAGTATAGATAATGCTTTTATATCATTCTAGCCAAACAATAAACCAGAGTATATTTTAGTAAATGGCTGTCATAGAACGAACTTAGCCATTTTCATCCCAAAAGACAAGTTTTCACAGGCGTAATAAGCGTGATCATTATTCGATATTTGGTTCGGGAAACCCTGAAAAGCCAGCTGGCGATACTTTTTGTCCTGCTGCTTATCTTTTTTAGTCAAAAGTCCATCGACATCTTAGGTGCCGCTGTTCAGGGGAATATTCCTTCGAATTTAGTTCTTCCATTATTAGGGTTGGGTGTGCCGGAGATGGCGCAACTTATCTTACCTTTGAGCCTATTCCTTGGGCTATTGATGACTTACAGCAAATTGTACACAGAAAGCGAAATTACTGTGATGCATGCCTGCGGCCTAGGTAAAAGTGTGCTTGTGAAAGCGGCGCTGGTACTTGCTGCATTAACTGCCTTAGTCGCCGTTGCCAATATTACTTGGATGTTGCCTTGGTCATCTCAGTATCAAGAACAAGTTTTGGCAGATGCAAAAGCCAACCCCGGTTTAGCGGCGATGGTGGAAGGGCAGTTTAAAACCACCAAAGATGGCAACTTTGTGTTGTACATCGGCGAAGTCAAAGGCAATGATTTTAAAAATGTTTTCTTAGCTCAGTTGCGTACAGCCAATGAGCAGCGTCCTTCCGTTGTGGTCGCGGATAGCGGTTATATGAAAGAAGACGAATATGGTCGCCAGATGGTGGTGCTAGACCAAGGTACTCGCTACGAAGGCACGGCAATGCTGAGAGATTTCCGCATCACTGACTTCGTAAATTACCAAGCCGTTGTTGACCATAAAGCCACAGATGTCAGTACGGATAAAGTGGAACAAAAAACCATGATGCAGCTGTGGAATGAGAGCAATCCTGAGGTCAATGCTGAATTCCACTGGCGTCTAACCATTGTATTCTCTGTGGTGGTCATGGCGTTGATGGTGGTTCCTCTGAGTGAGGTCAACCCGCGTCAAGGGCGTGTGCTCAGTATGATCCCTGCCATGCTGTTGTACCTGATTTTCTTCTTATTACAAAGTACGTTACGTAATAGCGCAGATAAGGGGGATATCGACCCTAAATATGCAATGTGGGCGGTTAACTTTGGTTACTTGCTATTAGCAGTGATACTGAATTTATGGGATACCGTACCAATGCGCAAAGTGCGTGCTAAGTTGACAAGAGGGGTTGCCTGATGTTTGGTGTTTTAGATAAGTATATCGGTCGAACCATCCTCAATTCGATTTTGATGACGCTGTTTTTGTTGGTTTCGCTTTCAGGGATCATCAAGTTTGTCGAGCAACTTCGCAAAGTGGGTGACGGTGATTACACAGCAATGAGCGCAGGGGTTTTTACCTTATTAACTGTTCCCAAAGATATCGATATTTTCTTCCCAATGGCGGCATTATTGGGCGCATTGCTGGGGTTAGGCGCGTTAGCTTCCCGCAGTGAGCTGGTGGTGATGCAAGCGTCGGGTTTTACCCGTTTGCAAATTGCGATGTCTGTGATGAAAACAGCGATTCCATTGGTTATCGTTACGATGGTCATGGGGGAGTGGATTGCACCTGCAGGCGAGCAGTGGGCGCGTAACTATCGTGCAGAAAAAATTGTTGGTAGCTCTTTGGTGGTTACGGATTCAGGCATGTGGGCGAAAGATGCCCATGACTTTATCTATATCCAACGTATTAAAGATGCGAGCACCATCCAAGATGTTTCTGTTTATCGCTTCGATGACCATCGCAAATTACAGTCTGTGATGTTTGCCGCACGCGGAACTTATGATGCGAATAAAAAGCTGTGGGTGTTATCCCAAGTTCAAGAATCTATCTTGGGTAGCCAGCAAAAAATTACGGGTTCACAGCGTTTAACTTATGATTGGAAAACCAATTTAACCCCAGAGAAATTAGGCATTGTTTCTCTGAATGCGGATTCGCTTTCGATTCGCGGTCTGTATCAGTACATCACCTATTTGAAAGAGAGTGGGCAAGTTGCTTCGGTTTATCAGCTGAGTATGTGGCAAAAAATCCTAGCGCCGCTTTCTGCGGCAGTCATGATGTTGATGGCGGTTTCCTTTATCTTCGGACCTCTGCGTACGGTTCCAATGGGTGTGCGTGTGATTTCAGGGATTGTGGGCGGCTTCTTGTTCTACATCTTAAACCAAGGCTTTGGTAACTGGAGTTTGGTCTATTCCATTCCGCCAGTACTTGCGGCAGCGCTGCCGAGTGTCTTGTTCTTGGGCGTGAGTATCTTCTTGTTAGTGAAACGAAAATAGTCCCTTCCCTTTAAATTGAAAAAGGCTGTAGAATCGAATGATTTTACAGCCTTTTTTATTGCTGATGGCAACTCTCCACTTCAAGAACACACTCATTTTCTGCTGAAGATAAAATTACCGAAATTACTCAGCATCGATTGAATTTTTCCTTGTGGCTTAAATAATACTTGCTGGATCCTTTTTTGTTTCGTCTGAGATGTATATTCACCGATAATGCCAATCACATTTTTTCCACTCTTGTTGGCAATCTGTTGTGCATAAGAGAAAGCACCGCCATTGGCACTGTATGATTTTTCAATCATGTAAGCATTTTTCCAGGTTGCTTGCCTGGTTGCTTGAATGAATGATTGCTTTGCTTCGTTTATGGTATCTGTGAGTAACTTTTTATACTCAGCCGTTGCTTCAATGTTCGGATTATCCGCTTTTTCATTAACCAGTCTTGAAAAATCTATTTCGACATAGTCTGGTTTTTTAGGTTGTGGACAGATTTCTGGATGATTACGTACATTTCTGAGTTGCTGTACTAATTCAGAAATAGTGTTCCTTCCTGATTTTACGGAGCTGGGGCGCACTATGTTATGAGCGAAAAGCGGGATAATTTTCATCTTAGTTCCTTTGCTAATCATAAGTAATAAGGCCTAAGAGTAGCGAAAGGTCATACTAAAATATTGCATAAAAAGCAGACGTCTATCAAAAAAAGCAGTCGTCTAACAAAAATAACAACGAATAAAAAACTGCCTGAAGGGCTCAGGCAGTTGTCACGATAAACGTAAGTACGCGCACAAATCCGCGTTTTAAGGTAGGGGCATAACTCGCCAGTGCATTAATCGCGTCGGCGGTACCCTTTCAATTTTTCCCATACGCATGGTTAGATGATAATGAAGCAACCATATCATTCACACCTGCGGTCAACTTACTGAACTTACTACCATCTTTACGAGTCATCACCACGAATACCGCAATATTTTGCTGTGGGATCATCGCCATATAGGTATTAAATCCGCCGCCGCCGCCGGTTTTCTGGTAGATCCCAGGAATACCGTTTTTAGGCTTCATATATACCCAGCCAAGACCCAATCCATCCGCATAACCTGCAACGTCCATTCCTTTGGCATCTAACAGCTTTTCACGGGGGAAGAAAATACCTTGCTCGCGGGCTGCGGTCGCTTTACGTAGGTTATTATCCGTAGATAAAAATTGCTGCATCCACTTTTGCATATCTGCCGGAGTAGAATACACACCACCGCTTCCTGCTGCTGCAAGGGTGTTATGGCAAGGGCTTGGCTTGGTGCCTTCCATTAAACGGGCGCACTGACTTTTGCTTGGGGTGTAGGTGGTATCCGTCATTTTCGCCGGAGATGTCACGTATTTGCTGAACAATTGCGGGTATGACTGCCCCGTCGCTTTGACCATCGCATCAGCGAGTAAATCATAGGCGAGGTTGGAATAAGCGGCTTCAGTACCCGGTGTAAAATCGAGTTTACCGGTTTTCAGCCATGTCCAACGGTTCTCTTGAGTTGGCCAAATAAAGACAGGGCGACCCCATTTTCCACCCGGTTGTTCACGAGGCAAGCCACTGGTATGGCTCGCTAAATGATACAGTCGGATAGGTTGCCCGCTGTTGTTATCAGGCACGGTAACACCGTTGTAGCTGTATTGCTGTAGCGGGTCGGTGATCGCTAATTTTTTATCTTGCTCCAGCTTAATTAAGATTTCGCTGGTCATTAATTTGCTAACAGAAGCAATGCGGATCAGGGAGTTCGGACCCGGTTTTTGTCCATTACCCGGCGCGGTTTCACCATAATAGCGAGCGAGAGTTTGGTTATTATCAATAACGATAATAGCCATGCCTCGGGCATCACTTTCGTTATAAATTCGATTTGCATACATATCGACGATTTTGGTGACACGCTCGTAAGTTCTTCTATCGCCTTCGAATATTTGCCACTCGGAGTTACCTGCAAGCATGCCACTTGGTGAGCTTTGCGCGGTTTTTTCTGTCGTTGAGGAACAGGCCATCAATGCCGCAGACAGTGCGGATACCGACAAAATTTTAAGAAATGTTTTCTTCATGTTTGAAGCCAGCCGATATGATTGTTTATAAAAGGCTTTTCAGCCAATATTTATTTTTTCTTTGAGAAAATTTTCATGACGATACCAATTAAGATGCCAATAACCAGACCAGTGGCTATCCATCCAACAAAGCTCATAAAATATGCCTTTATTATTTTACATAAGAGTGCGGATAAACTAACAAAAATTACGCTTTGTCGCCAGTCACCGAAGGGTTAAGACAATGAAAATACTCTTAGGAAAATTAGCATAGATATTCAAATGTTGTTGAACATAACAGGGGATATTGCGCTTTTTATGGAAAGATTTTTTCAGGTGCTTTTTTTTTAATCGAACAACCTGATTGTTCAAGATAAATGTTGCCAGTCAGCATAAGGCAAGTATAATGGCACCGTTTTCCAAGAAACACATCACTTCGTGCCGGAGTGGCGGAATTGGTAGACGCAGTTGATTCAAAATCAACCGCCTTCGGGTGTGCCGGTTCGAGTCCGGCCTTCGGCACCAAAAATCAGACGCTTAGAGCGTCTTTTTTTATGTCTGGAATTTGTGAATTGTTGGTTTTTTCCTTTGTTTTTTCATCTATCAAATTTAAGAATCAAGTAATCATTGTTAATGATTATAGATGTGCGGATATTTCGATAGTAGTTAAGGTCGAGCAACCAATATCCTACTCAATAGAATAATTCCTATGGGCGAAGAATAATAAAAAACACATTTTTATCTGATGTTAAGTTATCTTCTGGGGTAGGTAGAAATTGAGTGTTTTCAATTAGCTCTATACCTCGAATGCAAAGCTTTTTGTCATTGTTACTATTTTTATCATGGGCAATAGCTGAAATTAATTTGCCGTCATTATCGAGAGTGACCTTAATTTCGCACTCTTTTCCCTTATAGAGGTCTACATCATAAAACCGACTCTGAATAGATTTTTGGACATTCGAAGCATAGGTATCCATTGGATGATTGTCGGTTGGTGCTGCACTTAAGTGCCCAGTAAAAAGAATGCTAAAAAATAAAAAATACTTCTTCATGAAAAACAACCTCGGGTTTGTATCTCTAATTTTTCTGGGATTGAAACTTAGTAACATCTAACTGAAAGTAATGTACTTTCAGTTAGTTACGTTTCTGTATTGCTTCAAATTGCCAGATAAAAAAAACAAACAAAAATAGCATAAAGATTGATAAAAAATGAAATATAGTATTTTCAGTACTTAGTGTTTTTTCTACTGTTAGATTGATGCCACTATATATCGCAATGAAATAAAAGAATAAAATAGCTGATTTTCTTTTTACATTATAAAGTTTATCTGATCGTAATTGTTTTTTTAGATTTTTCCTTATAAAGAAAAAAACTAAAACACCCAAAAAGACAGTTAGATAATAAGTTATTACCATTCAGGGATCTCCCTGTCTTTATATTTATTTCCATCAGTATCTGTACATTCAACATAGCTTGGTTCATCGCCTCCAAATACAAATACATACTTACAGTCTTCAACGATTTCTTTTACATTTTGTATTTTTTCAGGTTCACGAATGACTAATGTAGTTTGGCCTGTATCCTTATCATAGACCATCATACTTTTGACATCATCCCTAAGCTTTGAAATAGAGATTGCATCACTAATCATTTCAAATACTAGAAATTTACTGCTCATTTGCTTATAAGCATGCTCTAGATCTTTTTGCGCGTATTCTTTAAAGAATAAGTTTTTCTTTGGATTTCCATATTCATTTAGTTTAGGAATTAGCTTTAATTTCCCTTTAACGGAAATACCAAAATCAACAAGGTCATAGGCTAAATTGCCAACAGATTCTTTAAACCCTAGTGCTTTAGCTGCTGACTTATAACCTTCACGTAATGGACCCTGAACATCACTATTGCCTTCATAAAAACCAATGCCGCCTTCATAAATACCATTCGCCCCATGAGCGATTAAAGGTGCCCCAAGCATACAACCCATACCTGTGGAACATAAGGCGATACCAGTACCAACCATAGCCATTCCACCAAGTATTGATAGCCCATTTAAGACCCAATCAGCGGATTGCTGGTATAGATCTTTTTCTTCTTGTTTTAATTCGGCAGAACCGTGCTCGTAGCTTTTTTGACCAGACTCAACCTGATCAACAATTTGATAAGCAAAATTTTCAACATCGCTTTTAAATTCACTTTTTACTTCAGGATAATAGAGATGTTTTTCACATAGCTCATCTGCACAGTCAATCAGGTGTTGTGCATCAATTCTAATTTTGTTGC
Organism: Providencia sp. PROV188; assembly: GCF_027595165.1. Taxonomy (NCBI): domain Bacteria; kingdom Pseudomonadati; phylum Pseudomonadota; class Gammaproteobacteria; order Enterobacterales; family Morganellaceae; genus Providencia; species Providencia sp. PROV188. Next base: position 3,504,458 of record NZ_CP097291.1, on the reverse strand, counting down.
TATCATTGGCAATAATAGGAGGGCCGTAATGATTACTTGATTGGCTAATTGGTTGCTGAATAGGAGCCTCGGTAGCTACAGGGCTATATGCGCGAGACATCGGTTCATCTTCTTTACTGTAGCAATCGGTGATGGAGTTTATCAGTCTTGCTTTGCATGGGCAGGAGCTGAAGCTATCCAGTGTTCCTGCCATCATTCTACCATTACCCCATACATTGTTAACGCCACCAAGTATGTTGTATGTTCCTGAGTGCTTTCCACAGGTGACTAGATCGCCCTGACGTGCAGCGGATCTTCCATGAAATATAAAGGTATTGTCACCGGTTAAAATTTGACCGCCACATGTTGTTTTATCGCCAACTCGTAAAAAATAGCCTATAGCCATGTTTATCACCATTCCTTTGGTTAACTTAAGTGAAATGAGATTGTTGATTATCAATAGGCAATTAACAAGCTATTTTTTATTATTCGGAATAAATACACTCAAAATGTTGTTAGGATTTTTTCTACCGCAGGAATATCGGCGGATGCCCAATCTACTTTTCTTAATTCTTCTTTAGAAAGCCAAATAAAATCAATGTGTTCTGTAAGATTTATCGTTCTATTTGGTAATTCAATGACAAAGCAATGCATTGTAATATCAAAGTCAGAGTAGCTATGTTCGATAGTTAATAAAAACTTTGGGTCGGTAATTGTAATTTTTAACTCTTCATTTAGTTCTCTGGTAATTGCTTCAACAAGTGTTTCACCTACTTCTACTTTGCCGCCAGGGAACTCCCATTTATGGCTAATATAATCTAGCTTCGAGAAGCCCCTTTGCACGGCTAGAAACTTATCTTTATTTTTCAGCACAGCAGCGACGACTTCAATATGCTTCCTGATCATTGGTTGTTCGCTTCTAATAATTCTTTATTTCGGTTTTTTAGAGTCTCAATATCTTCGTCATTATTAACGATATGCATTTTCTTGTGGCAGTTAGGGCATAGGGCTACGGTATTTTCACATGTATCATCACCACCTTTGGAAAGCCAAACGATATGATGTGTTTCCAGATAAGGCTCGCCTTTAGTATTTTTAAACGGAGCGGGTTGAAGACAAAGTTGACATTGTCCTTTCGCTAATCTTTTAGCCAACTCAGCGATCCAAATATTTCTCTCATAATTTGTCGATTGTTGCTGATAACAAGTCGCTACTTTTCCATTTCCAGCGGCTAATTTTTGAAGCTCCTCGATAGATAATTTTTTTGCTTTGTGAGCTCTAATATTATCTATGTTGTCTCTATCTTTTTGCTGAACTTGCCGTTCGCCTGAAATGAGTGTCAACGGGAAGATATACACTTTTCTAAGCTTTCCTTGTTCATCAGGTTGTGTTTCTTGATATGGAGCACCGTCAAGAATAACTTCACCCATATAGGTGTACTCTTGGTCTTTAAATACCTCAAATAGGTGAATGGAAACTCCGTTAGTTCCTGATTCTGCCAAGGTTTTATTTTGTTGAAAGCTTAGGCTTTGATCACCTTTAGTACCCATGCCGGTATAATGAAGCACATTGTTGGACCATCGGTCATCGTAGATAGATTTGATGTGGTTTGAGATAATAATTAAAGTATTTGTTTTGTGTGCACGACGCATACCGCCTTGGGGGCTACATCCAAATATTTCACAGAGCTCTGCATTGTTAATTTTTGTGCCTATTTTTAGATCATTATATTTATACACAATATTCTTTACTCCATTCTTAGCATATTCAGCATTAACAAATCTTGAATAATTACTAGCCCAATTAACTTTTATACTTTACAGGTGATGGTTGAGCATTGGAATAATGTGTATATTTAATTTTGCAGAATATCTTAATGACTTTGGGTATATGAAAAGCTTTTTTCCTTTAAAAGTTATTGTAACTGTATTATCGGGTTTAAATTAAGGCGAATACTCTATTTATAAATAGAGGTTTATAAATAGAGACCCTAGCACGTAGTCCTTTGATTGAAATCGTGTTGGCTGAAATATCACCGATCTGTACTTTTCCCTTCTAAAATTGATGCAAAACAAGTTAACAAGCTTCAACCAAATTCATTAAGCGCTATCATAGGAAAATCTGTGAAGTATTAAAATATCGGGCTAAAACGACTCTCCCAAGCTCGTTATTGATTCTTCTGATTTCTAAAATAACTATTGAGAAATACCTATGCAGCTTATTACATTACCACAGGGGCTAGTTCATGATTAGTGGCTTATTTATTGGTCTACTTTTTGGTGCGCTACTCCAGTCAGGACAATTTTGCTTTGTTTCTGGCTTCAGAAATATTGTTTATCAGAGAAATACGCGTTTTCTTACGGCACTATTGATTGCTATCTCTATTCAAGCGGTTGGATTTTTTGCTTTGCAATCAATGGGATTGATAACGATTCCAGAAGGCACATTACCTGTAACTGCCACAATTATCGGTGGCTTTTTATTTGGTGTAGGCATGGTATTAGCAGGTTGCTGCGGCAGCGGGGCTTGGTTCCGCTCTGGTGAAGGGTTAACTGGAACATGGCTCACATTATTTGCGTTTATTGTCACGATGGCATCCGCTTGGAAAGGAAGTTTAAAGCATTGGATTGACCCGTTATTAACCCACCCAGCACAGATTGATACCATCGATAAAACATTGAACATCTCTCCGTGGTATCTGGTTGCGATATTAATTATCGTCACGATTGGCTTACTGATTTATCAGCATCGCCACCCGCGCTATTCACCTCCGCCATTAGGAAAATATAAGCAATTACCCCTTAACTTAACGGCGGTATTTATTGGGATCCTCGGGATTATTGCTTGGTATTTGAGTGCGGAAAGTGGACGTAATTTTGGTTTTGGGATCTCAGTGCCTTCTGCGAATGTGGTTCAATATCTCGTCACTGGTCAGCAGCGTTACCTTAATTGGGGAACCTTATTTGTTATTGGTATTTTAGCAGGCTCCATGATCAGCGCCAAGCTCCGAGGTGAGTTTGCATTAACATTGCCCCCTGACGGGAAAACGGTTGTAAAACGCCTAATGGGTGGAGTTGTGATGGGAATAGGGGCAACACTAGCGGGAGGATGCACCGTCACTAACTCACTGGTGGCAACCGCCTATTTCTCTTGGCAGGGGTGGATTTCAACATTTATGGTGATGGCGGGTGTTTGGCTCACAAGTTATTTCATCAGACCGACACAGTGCAGAATATAGGAAAAAAAATGAAGGCAAAATTAGCCATTTTATTATTATCAGTTTGGTTGTCGGGCTGTGATCAGACCGTAGTAAAAGATATTAGTATTGATGAGTTATCGAAGAATCTAAATAATCCAGATTATCTTATTATCGATACCCGACCAGATAGCCTATTTTTTGGTTTTAAAGATAAAGACGCTGCGCGTGGTGGTCATATACAAGGCGCTATGCAATTTACGACGGGCTGGCTGGACTTTATTGATGAAGATAAGTTTACTCACTTCGTGGAAGAAAAAGGAATTACCAAAGAAAAAACACTGGTTTTCTATGATAGCAATCTCGATGATTTAGAACGCGTCACCGCAGAATTTGCAGCTAAAGGTTATAAGGTACTCGCATTTAAAGAGTTCATTAAATATGCCAATGCAGATTATCCGATGGATAAATATCCCAATTATTGGATGAGTGTTTCGCCAAGCTGGGTCAATGCGGCGCTGAAGGGCGAAAAACCTGAAAGCTATACCAGTGACCAAAAGCCTATCATTTTTGAAGTCTCTTGGGGGGATGCGGAGCAGTCAAAATCGTATTCTACTCATATTAAAGGTGCCTACCATTTTAATACTGACTGGATTGAAAATGGGCCAGTATGGAACCTATCCGAACCGAATGTGATTGAACATAATTTATTGAAAAATGGTATCCATAAGGATACGCCAGTGGTGGTTTATTCTGAAAACCAGATGGCCGCATTACGCGTATTATGGGCATTAAAATGGGCGGGTGTGGAAGATGTTCGCTTTCTTAATGGCGGTTTAAATGTCTGGGTTGATGCGGAATTACCAACAGAAACCGTGATGAATATACCTGTACCGATTACAGATTTTGGGACATCTATTCCAGCAAATCCTCAGGTCAACATTTCTATGCCTGCGGAAGCGATACAAGCACAACAAGCGGGATTAAAGCTAATCAGTAATCGTACTTGGGATGAGTATACGGGGAAAATTACGGGGTATGATTATATTCCACGTAAAGGCGAGCCTGCTGGGGCTATCTGGGGATTTGGCGGTAAAAACGCGAACGATATGTCTGACTATTATGATCCTGACGGCACGTTACGTAATCCAGAAGAGATATTTGCCCTTTGGAAAACACAAGGCATTGAGCCATCAGACCACGTTGCTTTTTATTGTGGTACAGGGTGGAGAGCCAGTGTTTCATGGTTTATGACTCAAATGGCGGGATGGGAAAATAGCCAGATCTATGATGGCGGCTGGAATGCATGGCAAATGGATCCTGAATTACCGGTACTCAATAATGCGCAGAGTAAAATCACCAAACCAAGCGCATTGAATGACTTTGGCGAAATCGTGAAAAAACCGGGACAATCTTGTAAAAGCTAATCAGGTCTCTGGTTAAACGGTAAAGTGGGGAAATATCATGGTAGAACAATCACTACCATGATATGACCTCAAATTAACTTAGTGCGATGGGTTATTATCTTCTTTTGACTTCTCTTGTTCTAAGACTTCACGATACCAGCGTGGGTGATGTTTTCTTGCCCACCCCCGCGTTACCCAGCCTTCCACCATGCTACGAATTGAGCCTTTGACCCAAAAAGCCGCATAAGCATGAACGATAACGGTAATGATCAACACTATCGCTGATATTGAATGAGCCAGTAGCGCAATTCGGATCACGCCAATAGAAAAATAATCGGCAAAATAAGGTCGCCAGATAATAATGCCACTGACGGTTAAGATAATGAGGCAGAGACTAAGCGCCCAATAAATACCTTTCTGACCAAGATTATAATGGCCGATATCGCCAGCTTCTTCATTGCGCAGTACTTTATGAATATTCTTTGCCCAAATAAGATCTTGTTTATCCACAAAGTTATGCTTCAAATATCTGAAAAACATGAAGATAAACATGAACGCCATGAGGCATCCAACAAAGGGATGTAACAGCCGCGATAATTGTGGAGTACCTAAAATATTCATAAACCAATTCAATGAGGGGAAAAAGAATCCCAAACCACTGAATGCCGTAAATACAAAGGCAATGACCACTAGCCAGTGATTAATACGTTCTGACGGAGTATGGCGTAAGATTTCATCACTGTTCTTTTTCATCATGGTTGCTCCTCTTTGTGTTCGGATTGTTCCGTTTTAGAAGCGGCTTCCATATCTTTAAGCGCTTCTTCTTCATCTTCTTTGGTTGTGTGGTTTGGTCCAATACCAAAGTAATGGAAAACCGCCCCCGCAAACGTTGCAGCAAAACCAACAGCAGCAAGCGGCTTCCAGATTCCTTTCCAGAATTTAACCGTTTCACTGATTTCAGGATTTTCAGGTAATCCATGATACAAATTAGGTTTATCTGCATGATGAAGAACATACATGACGTGAGTTCCACCAACTCCTTGTGGATCATAAAGCCCAGCATGTTGATAGCCACGGGTATTCAATTCTGAAACACGCTCTTGTGCGAGGTTTTTCATATCCTGCTTGCTACCAAAATGGATAGCACCCGTTGGACAGGTTTTTACACAAGCAGGTTCTTGACCAACATCGACACGATCAACGCATAACGTGCACTTATAGGCGCGGTTATCATCCTGATTGATGCGAGGCACATCAAATGGGCAACCTGCAATACAATAACCACAGCCAATGCAATGTTCAGATTGGAAATCAACAATCCCATTCGCATATTGCACAATAGCCCCTTCTGCTGGGCAGGCCTTTAAACATCCGGGATCTGCACAGTGCATGCAGCCATCTTTACGAATTAACCACTCTAGCTTGCCGTTTTCTTCAACTTCAGAAAAACGCATAACAGTCCATGATTTTGCTGTTAAATCAATAGGGTTATCATAAACACCGATATTCGTACCGACTTTGTCCCGAATATCGTTCCACTCTGAACACGCAACTTGGCAAGCTTTACAACCAATACAGATTGTTACATCAATGAGTTTTGCAACTTCTTCCTGATAATCACGAACTTGAGGCGCAGGCGTTAAGGAGTTAGTCGCAGAGCGACGGATAATATTTTGAGATTGCATTGACATAATTTCTCCTTAGGCTTTTTCAACATTGACTAAAAACGCTTTATATTCAGGGGTGAATGCATTCGCATCACCAACCGATGGCGTCAATGTGTTAGCGAGGAAACCTTTCTGTGTTGCTCCCTCAAAGCCCCAGTGACACGGAATGCCAATGGTTTCGACGACTTTTCCATTAATCGTGAGCGGTCGAATGCGTTTGGTGACGACCGCTTTAGCTTTAATAAAACCGCGTTTGGCGCTGACTCGGACTTCGTCACCTTGTTGAATACCTTTTTGTAAGGCTAGCTGTTCGCCAATCTCAATAAACTGATCTGGCTGCGCGATGGCATTGATCAGAGAATGTTTTGTCCAGTGGCGAAATAGCTCGGTGATGGAGTAGGTTGTTGCCACATACGGAAAATCTTTGGCGTTACCTAAATGGTCTGCATCATAGCTATACAGCCGAGCAACGGGGTTACGAGAAACCGCGGAGTGCAATAAATTATGTTCTACCGGTGATTCAAAGGGTTCATAGAATTCGGGGAATGGGCCATCGGCCATTTTATCCACGGCAAATAAGCGGCCAACGCCTTCAGGTTGCATAATAAAGGGACCAACACCACTGTCTGGTGGCGCGTTACTAAAATCGGGAACATCAAATCCTCCCCATTTTGTGCCATCCCATTTAATCAGTTGTCGATTTTCATCCCACGGTTTACCACTTGGATCAACGGATGCGCGATTATAAAGTACTCGACGATTTTGGGGCCAAGCAAACGCCCAACCCGGCGTACAACCTAATCCGGATGGATCAGCGTTATCGCGGTTTGCCATTTGGTTGCCTTTTTCTGTCCAGCAACCGGAATAAACCCAACAAAAGCTGGCAGTAGAACCGTCAGATTTCAGTTGATGAAAACCATCAATCTGTTGACCTTTCTTCAGTAATAATTTGCCGGAATCATCAAAGATATCTTGCATTGCTTGACCATTCGCTTCTCTAGCGACCTCTTCGGGTTGAGGATCATAAGGGTCAATATAGTTCCAAGAGAGATTCATCAACGGTTCAGGACAAACGCCGCCTTCTTCACGATAAAGTTGGCGTAAGCGCATTAATAAATGCCCAAGAATTTTACCGTCATGCCATGCTTGAGCTGGTGGGCGCGCGCCCGCCCAGTGCCATTGTAACCAACGACCAGAGTTTGCTATCGAGCCGTTTTCTTCAGCAAAGCAAGATGAAGGGAGGCGGAAAACTTCAGTTTGGATATCTGCGGTAGTGACATCATTCATTTCGCCATGGTTTTGCCAGAAGTTAGAAGATTCAGTCACCAGTGGGTCGATGATGACTAAATATTTGAGCTTGGCGAGCGCTGCACTACTTTTATTTTTATCAGGGAAAGCCGCTAAAGGGTTAAAACCTTGAACAATATAGCCATTCATTTTCCCATCAATCATCATCTGGGTTTGAGCCATAATATCGTAGCTTTTATCCCACTTCGGTAGCCAGTGATAGCCCCACTCATTACTTGCTGTCGCACTATCCCCCCAAAAACTTTTCATTAAGCTAATAAAAAAGTCGGGTGTCCTTTTCCAGTAGTTGACTTGGTCTGGCACAATTGCGCTTGGGGTGATTTGTGACAAATAGGTTTGTAGCGAAGTTTGTTTTTCATTCGGCAAAGGCATATAGCCCGGAAGATTTAAAGATAACAACCCTAAATCGCTATAACCTTGAATATTTGAGTGTCCTCGTAACGCATTGACGCCACCACCAGGCATTCCCACATTACCCAGTAACAGTTGGATCATACCTGCGGTACGGATAGTTTGAGCGCCACCAGTATGGTGTGTCCATCCGAGTGCATACAAAATCGTGGCAGTGCGGTTGTTGACTGAGGTTGATGCAAGTTGTTCACAAATATAAATAAAATCTTCAATTGGCGTGCCACATAACGTCGTCACCATTTCTGGCGTATAGCGAGCTACGTGCTGTTTCAATAAATTCCAGACACAGCGTGGGTGCTGAAGAGATTTATCTTTTAGAGCATGACCATTTTCATCCGTTTCATAGTGCCAAGAACTACGATCGTATTGTTGGTTATCTTTATCAAAGCCACTAAAGAGACCATCGTTAAACTGATAATCTTCACGAACGATTAAAGGTGCGTTGGTATAGGCTTTCACATACTCATGTTGGATTTTATCATTTTCAATGAGATAGCGGATAACGCCTAATAAAAATGCGGTATCAGAACCTGCACGAATAGGGGAGTACAAATCTGCGACGGAGGCACTACGGTTAAAACGTGGGTCAACCACAATAACTTTGGCATTATTTTTAATTTTGGCTTCGATAACCCACTTAAAACCAACTGGATGCGCTTCTGCGGGGTTGCCACCCATGATTAAAACCACGTTGGCATTTTTAATGTCGACCCAGTTATTGGTCATGGCGCCACGACCAAAAGTAGGGGCAAGTGCCGAAACAGTCGGTGCGTGACAAAGTCTGGCTTGGCAATCGATGGCTAACATGCCGAGTGACCGCGAAAATTTATTATCGAGGATACCAGTTTCATTACTTGCCGCAGATGAACACAACATACCCGTTGTCAGCCAGCGGTTAACTTCTTGGCCTTTTTCATTGTGAGTCACGAAGTTATCATCGCGATCTTTTTTCATTAATCGCGCAATTTTATCTATCGCTTCATCCCATGAAATTCGCTCCCATTTATCGGAACCTGCTTTGCGATATTCAGGGTATTTTAAGCGGTTTTCACTATGAATATAGTCGATAAGACCGGCACCTTTTGGGCATAGAGAGCCTCGGCTAACCGGATGGTCTGGGTCACCTTCGATATGGTAAATGGATTTATCTACATTCTTGGCGCCGTCACCTAGGCTGTACATCAAGATGCCACAGCCTACTGAGCAGTAAGTGCAGTTATTTCGGGTTTCTATTGAGCGTAATAGTTTATATTGGCGAGTGCTTGCAAAGGATACATTAGGGGCAAAACCGAGTAGTGCGGCAGAGGTTCCAGCCATGCCACCCGCACAAATTTTAAAAAAAGACCGTCGACTGACTTGCATCAGCGTCTCCTTGTAAATTGATTAGAAATACCAAGGCTAGGCAGTTAAAAAAAACAGCCTATCCAGAGTGGGTTTTCATTTTTCAATCATTCAAGACAGACCTGAGCATCATAAGAACTCAATGTAATGAACTACAACATAAAATGATGGGAGCGAATTATAAAGGTTAAAAAAAATAAATCCATATTAATAATATGGTCATACCCACACATAAAAAACAACATATTATTTAACCAATAATAATCAAAAAGTGATCGTGAAATAGCGTTTTAGTCACTATTTATCTTCTTAAAAATAGGGGTAAGTTAGTTATTTAATTTTTTTAAAATTTCCCCATCGTCATTACTGTCGAACTCCTACCTAGTAAAAAGCCAACTAACTGATAAACAACACTATTATTTCTGGCACAAAAAATGCTTAGGTGTCTGCAACAAACTTAAGATCCGACTGATTTTATTGGAGGGGAAAGCGAATGAATCGCTTTGTAATTGCAGACCCACAACTGTGTATCGGATGTAACACTTGCATGGCGGCGTGCTCAGAAACGCATAAAGCCCAAGGATTACAAACACATCCGCGACTAAAGGTGGTCAAAGTTGGCGAGCTAACCGCACCGATGCTCTGTCGTCAATGTGACGATGCCCCGTGTGCGCGTGTGTGTCCGGTCAATGCCATCACCCACGAAAATGACATGATTGTGCTAAATGAAAGCCTGTGCATTGGCTGCAAACTGTGTGGTTTGGTGTGCCCATTTGGGGCAATCACACCGTCAGGCAGCAAACCAGTAGATACACCTGATTTCTTTGAACAATATGTCCCAAAAGAGATGCTATTAGATGTGCCAGATAGCCTCCCAACCATGAACCCTTTCCTGGCGTGGAACGCAGGGATCCGCAATGTCGCCGTGAAATGTGACCTGTGTGATTTCAGTGACGAAGGGCCAGCTTGTGTCAAAGTCTGCCCAACCGATGCCCTCCATCTGGTGGAAGAACACCAACTCGAAAACGAAAGTGCCAAACGCCGCAGCGCATCTGTCGATGCCATGCCGCCAGAGTTCGACATTTTTGTTGCTGATCGGGAGAACCCATAATGACACCTCTTCAGTTACTTTTATGGTCGGTGATTTTCTACGCGGTAGGTGGCTTTGTTTCGTTGCTCTTTAAACGCCAAGAAAAGCTCGCCATTTATGTCGCGGGAATTGCTGCCATGATCGGCGGCGTGCTGGGCTTGTGCAGCTCAATTCCTGTGCTAATGAGCGGGGAAGTGCTTACTTACCTGTCCCAAGGTCCATTCCCGTTCGCCAATTTTGTCGTGAGGCTCGATAGCCTCGCCGCCTTTATGGTGATGGTGATTTCGCTGCTGGTGACCGTCAGCGCCTTATATTCCTTAAACTATGTTCAGGAATATTGCGGTCGCGGCGCGTGGAGCATGGGGTTCTTCCTGAACCTGTTTATCGCTTCGATGGTGGCCTTGGTGGTGATGGACAACGCCTTTTACTTCATCATCCTGTTTGAAATGATGTCACTGGCTTCCTGGTTCTTAGTGATTGCCGACCAAGATGACAAATCCATCCGCGCGGGTCTGCTGTACTTCTTTATTGCCCACGCCGGTTCGATTTTAATTATGATCGCCTTCTTCTTAATGTGGCGTGAAAGTGGCAGCTTAGATTTCGATTCCTTCCGCCAGCTTTCACTTTCACCAGCGATGGCATCCATCGTTTTTTTATTGGGATTTTTTGGCTTTGGCGCCAAAGCAGGGATGCTCCCACTTCACAGTTGGTTACCGCAAGCTCACCCCGCAGCACCGTCTCATGCGTCAGCATTAATGTCTGGTGTAATGGTAAAAATCGGTATCTTCGGGATTATCAAAGTAGGTATCGACTTACTCGGTGCCACTCAAGGCTGGTGGGGTATTGTGGTACTAGCATTCGGTGCAGTCTCCTCGGTTCTTGGGGTTATGTACGCACTGGCTGAGCACGACATCAAACGCTTACTCGCATGGCACACCGTCGAAAATATCGGGATTATCTTGATGGGGGTTGGTGTGGCGATGGTCGGCATGGCAAACAATATGCCAGTGCTTGCGACCATTGGTTTGCTCGGTGCGATTTACCACTTGCTTAACCACGCCGTCTTCAAAGGATTACTGTTCCTTGGTGCGGGCGCCGTGATCTACCGTGTGCATACCCGCGATATGGAAAAAATGGGTGGCTTAGCCAAATTAATGCCACTGACCGCAACCGCGTTTTTAATCGGCTGTATGGCGATTTCCGCGCTGCCACCACTCAACGGCTTTGTCAGTGAGTGGTACACCTACCAATCGCTATTCTCCATGAGTCACGAAGGCACTTTTATTATGCGCATCAGCGGTCCAATCGCCATTGTGATGTTAGCCATCACCGGGGCGTTGGCGGCAATGTGTTTTGTGAAAGTGTACGGCGTCAGTTTTTGCGGTGGTGCTCGCAGTGAGCAAGCCACTCATGCTCGCGAAGTGCCATGGACAATGACCGCCGCGATGCTGATTTTAGCCGCTATCTGTGTGATTTTAGGTGTAGGCGCGACCTATATCGCTCCGGTCTTAGCCAACGTGGCAATGTCCCTGACACACGCCACCGATATCACTGTGGCGCAAGGGGCGATGCTGGTACCAAACAGCGCATCTCAAGCGATGATTTCACCAGCCATGACCTTGATCCTGTTGCTAGCGCTGCCAATCATTCCACTGATTATCTACATGGTATTTAAAGGCAAACAGCTCGACGCGCGCCGTAAAGGGGACGCATGGGCGTGTGGTTATGCGTGGGAAAAAGAGATGTCGGTATCAGCGGGGGGCTTTACCCAGCCGCTGCGTTCTATGTTTGCGCCGCTGTATCGCCTGCGTACTCAGCTCGACCCTTCAGCGCGTTTAGCGCAAACCTTAGAAGTGACGAAAGAGGGGGCAGGGAAGGTAGAACCGTTCTGGGATGAAAAAATTATCTACCCGCTGGTTCGTGTGATTAACCGAATAGCAAAACGCATGCAATGCCTACAAGGCGGGGACTTCAGGCTCTATTGCCTGTATGTGGTCGCGGCCTTGATCGTGCTGCTTGTTGTGATTGCGGCGTAAGGAGAGAAACCATGTCGATTCAAGAAACACCCACATTGATGACAGGGATCTTCGCCGTCGTTCAAGCCGTGGTTTTACTGCTGCTGACGCCGCTGTTCACGGGGATCTCTCGTCAAATTCGCGCAAAAATGCACTCTCGCCAAGGTCCCGGAATTTGGCAAGATTATCGCGACATCATCAAATTGATGACTCGCCAATCTGTGGCGCCGCGTGATTCAGGCATTATCTTTCGCATCATGCCGTATGTGCTGCTGAGCAGCATGTTGCTGCTAGCGATGGCATTGCCAGTGGTCACGAACACGTCACTGTTTAGTAGCGCAGCTGACATCATTATCGTGCTGTATATCTTCGCGTTATTCCGCTTTTTCTTCTCACTTTCCGGTCTCGATACCGGTAGCCCATTTGCGGGTATCGGTGCGAGCCGTGAACTGACACTTGGCGTACTGGTGGAACCGACGTTATTCCTCGGTTTGCTGGTTGTTGCGCTGATTGCTGGTTCCACCAATATTGGCACCATCAGCGCCACGATGAGTGAAGGCTGGGTGTCTCCAACTGCTACGTTATTAGCGCTACTCGCTTGCGGATTCGCGACATTTATTGAGATGGGCAAAATCCCATTCGACGTGGCAGAAGCGGAGCAAGAGCTGCAAGAAGGCCCATTAACCGAATACTCCGGTTCAGGATTCGCGATGGTGAAACTGGGCATTGGTCTGAAACAAGTAGTCGTTGCGGTTCTGTTCCTGTCGATTTTCTTCCCATTCGGCAATGCCAGTACCTTTACCGTTGGCAGCGTATTGTTAGCGATGGGATTATTGCTAGTGAAATTACTGGTGATTTTCGTGCTGGCGTCGCTGGTCGAAAACAGTCTGGCTCGTGGTCGTTTCTTATTAACGCACCATGTGACTTGGTTAGGATTCGGTGTTGCGGTACTCGGATTCGTCTTCTACCTCACCGGTCTATAAGGAGCGACGAAGCATGTTAGAGAATATTGCACTAGCAACCTTGATAATCCCGTTCATCGGGGCGTTGCTGGTCAGTGTGCTACCCACCCGTCTAGCGCCGTGGCTAAGTACCTTAGTGGCGTTGCTAGCCTCTTTGGGAACAGCGGCACTGGGCTGGCTCTATTTAGACGGCGGTAAGGTCGCCACCACACTGGAGTTAATTCAGACGGGTGATGTCGCGCTGTTCGGTTTTACTGTGGATGGCGTGAGCACGCTGATTGCGTTTGCGGTCGTGTTCCTCGGCTTCTTGATTTGCCTCTACTCAACGGGGTATCTCACTGAAGGAAACCGTGAGCACGCTCATGGACCCACTCGTCGCTATTACGCTTTCTTACTGATCTTTATCGGTGCGATGGCTGGGGTTGTGCTCTCTTCCACTATCTTAGGGCAGTTAGTGTTCTTCGAAATTACCGGTGGATGTTCTTGGGCGCTAATTGGTTACTACCAAACTGAAAAATCCCAGCGTTCAGCGATGAAAGCTTTGCTGATCACCCATGTTGGCTCACTCGGCTTATACATGGCGGCGGCAACCCTGTTTATCAGCACGGGTACCTTTGCTCTGAGCGCCATTGACCGTTTGAGTGAATCCCAAAGCCTGATCGTGTTTGGCGGTATTCTGTTTGCAGCATGGGGTAAATCAGCCCAGTTACCACTGCAAGCCTGGCTACCCGATGCGATGGAAGCACCAACCCCAGTTAGTGCTTACTTACACGCCGCCTCCATGGTGAAAGTGGGTGTATATATCTTTGCCCGTGGCTTGATGTCTTCTACCCATGTGCCAGAAATCATTGGTTGGGTGGGTGTCGTGATGGCGGTCATTACGTTGGTGTATGGCTTTATGATGTACCTGCCGCAGAAAGACATGAAACGTCTGCTGGCGTGGTCAACCATCACGCAGCTGGCGTATATTTTCCTCGCTTTATCCTTATCCGTTTTCGGTTCCAAAGAAGCCTTCGATGGCGGTATCGCGTATATCTTCAACCACGCTTTTGCGAAAAGCCTGTTCTTCTTAGTGGCAGGTGCGCTGAGTTATAGCTGTGGTACACGTATGCTGCCGCGCTTACGTGGTTTAGCAAAACGCTATCCATTACTCGGTGTGGGCTTCTGTGTGGCGGCACTCGCCATCGCAGGTGTTCCTCCACTGAATGGCTTCTTCAGTAAATTCCCTATCTTTGCAGCGGGCTTCGCGCTGTCGGAACAGTTCTGGGTATTAACGCCAATTATGGTGTTGGTACTGATTGAATCTGTCGCGAGCTTCGCATGGTTACTGTACTGGTTCGGCAAAGTGGTTCCGGGTGAACCTAGCGAAGAAGTGGCAAACGGCAGCGCAGTTCCTTGGGCAATGCAGTGGGTTATCGGCTTACTGATCGTGATGTCCTTCTGTTCTAGTGTTATTGCCGTCATCTGGCTCGGTTAAGGGAGAGAAAGTATGACTGGTTCAATGATTGTAAATAATTTAGCAGGGCTGATGATGATCACGTCTCTGCTGGTGATCGGCGCGAAAAAGCCGGTGATCTCTTGTTGGTTTTATGCGTTGCAGTCGCTGGTGTTAGTGGCGATTTTCGGCACGCTTTCCTACACCTTAAATGCACCTGAATTGGCAATGTGGGCAGGTACCGCGTTTGCCACCAAAGTGGTTTTGGTTCCGCTGATTATGGGCTACGCCTTCCGAAAATTGTCTGACCCAACCGCGAACGGCGGGGTGATTAGCCCAGCTTGGTTGATGTTAGCGGCAGCGGTAATTGTGGTGCTGTGTTGGTTTGTGGTCGAGCCAATTAAATTGCCACTGGCAGCGGATTTAAAACCCGCTTTAGCGGTTTCTCTTGGGCACTTTATGTTGGGGCTGCTGTGTATCGTGACTCAACGCAATATTCTCAAGCAAGCCTTTGGTTACTGCCTCATGGAAAACGGCTCCCATCTGACCCTAGCGTTACTGGCGTATAAAGCCCCTGAGCTGGTGGAAATTGGTATCGCCACAGACGCCATATTTGCGGTGATCATTATGGCGGTATTGGCTCGTAAAATTTATCGCACGCTCAACACACTGAACGTGGATCAACTGACCGCGCTGAAGGGGTGATGAGATGAGTCAAACAATGTTATTAACCTTATTGATGGCAACTCCGCTGGTGATTTCACTGCTGGCGTTCGCCTGCCGCTTAATGGGTAACGGGGCAAAAATCCCCGTCACCTTGATCCATGCCATTGGGATCACGGTATTACTGGTGTTATCGCTCTGGATGGTTGGCACGATAGATAAAGTCGGTGACTTGCTGATGGCAGGTCATTGGATCCACCTTGATAGCCTCGCAGGGTTATTCCTCGCTATCTTGGGGATCGTCGGTTTCCTGACTGGCTTGTACTCTATCGGTTATATGAACCATGAAGTGCATGAAGGGGAAATCAGTGTTGGAACCTTATGTAACTATTACGGTTTCTTCCACTTGTTCCTGTTCACAATGCTGTTGGTGATCACCAGTAATAACCTGATTTTAATGTGGGCAGCGGTCGAAGCGACCACTTTAAGCTCCGCGTTTTTAGTGGGCATTTACGGTCAACGCTCTTCGCTGGAAGCCGCGTGGAAATACATCATTATCTGTAGCGTGGGTGTGGCGTTCGGTCTGTTCGGTACCATTTTAGTGTATGCCAATGCGGTGAACGTCATGCCGGATCCTGAAATGGCTATCTTCTGGACAGAAGTTCTGAAATATACCGACCTTCTCGATCCAACCCTGATGCACCTTGCCTTTGTATTTGTGTTAATCGGTTTTGGTACCAAAACGGGTCTGTTCCCAATGCACGCATGGTTGCCGGATGCGCACAGTGAAGCACCAAGCCCAACGTCAGCGCTGCTGTCTGCGGTGCTACTGAATTGTGCGTTGCTGATTATCATCCGTTACTACATCATTGTGACCTCATCAATTGGTGGCGAATTTACGCAAACCTTACTGCTGGTATTCGGATTAATGTCCGTGGCGGTGGCAGCGTTCTTTATCTTGGTACAAAAAGATATGAAACGTTTGCTGGCGTACTCCAGTGTGGAAAACATGGGATTGATCGCGGTGGCATTAGGTATTGGTGGACCTTTGGGTGTACTGGCTGCGTTGCTGCATACCTTAAACCACAGTTTGGGTAAAACCTTGCTGTTCTGCGGCTCCGGTAACGTTTTACTGAAATATGGCACTCGCGATATTACGGTGGTGAAAGGGTTACTGCGCACTATGCCATTTACCGCGGTGGTGTTTGCGGGTGGTGCATTAGCACTGGGCGGTATGCCGCCATTCAACGTCTTTTTAAGTGAATTTATGATTGTGGTGGCGGGGCTGGTCGCTAACCATTTCTGGCTAACCTTGCTGGTGCTGATCTTAATTACGGTGGTGCTGGGCGGGTTGATCCGCATGATCTCTAAAACCCTATTTGGCGAACAACCAGAGTGCGTAGCGCGTGGTGAGCTGGGCATTTTAACCACATTACCGATGGCGATTTTGATTGTACTGATGCTGGTGATGGGGACGTATATTCCTCAGCCTGTCAGTCGCTTACTGGAAAATGCCGCGACGATCGTGCTCAAAGACAGCGCGACAGTCGACCACCAAATTACCACCTTAAATTACCAATGGCCGTGGGGTGCAAGCACCTCCGAACCTTCATCGCAGGAGAAATAACGTGAGCTATCAGAATTATACAGATACCCTTCAGGGCGTTCGCAAAGGCGCGGGCTATCTGGCAAAAGTGCGCGAGCAATTTCCTCATGCCATGCTGGAAGAGGAGTGGCAAACCGCCAACCAAGTCACCATTACCGTCAAAACCGAGATGCTGCCAGAAGTGGTGGAATTCCTCTATTACGGCTGCGGCGGTTGGTTACCGGTGTTGTGGGGGAACGATGAGCGTCCTCTAAATGGGCAGTTTGCGGTTTATTACGCACTGTCGATGGAAGAGGGGGAAAAATGTTGGGTGACGGTGAAAGCCTATGTCAGCCCAATCACTCAAGAATTTCCATCCGTAACGCCGCGCGTACCTGCGGCTGTATGGGGAGAGCGTGAAATTCGAGATATGTACGGCTTACGCCCAGTGGGCTTGCCGGATGAGCGTCGTTTAGTGCTACCGGATGATTGGCCGGAAGACCTGTATCCGCTGCGCAAAGACACCATGGATTATCGTCAGCGCCCTGCGCCAACCACTGACACTGAAACCTACGAGTTTATCAACGACAGCAAAACTCAAAGCCGCATCGTGCCAATTGGCCCGCTGCATATCACTTCCGATGAACCGGGGCACTTCCGCCTGTTTGTGGATGGCGAACGTATTGTGGATGCGGATTACCGTATGTTCTACGTGCATCGCGGAATGGAAAAACTGGCTGAAACCCGTATGGGCTACAACGAAGTCACTTTCTTATCTGATCGCGTATGCGGTATTTGCGGCTTCACCCACAGCGTGGCGTACACCACCTCAGTTGAGAACGCATTAGGTATTTATGTCCCTCAGCGTGCTCATACTATTCGTAGTGTGTTACTGGAAGTGGAACGTTTACACAGCCACTTGCTGAATATCGGTTTAGCAAGCCACTTCACTGGGTTTGATACTGGTTTCATGCAATTTTTCCGTGTCCGTGAAAAATCCATGACCATGGCGGAATTACTGACAGGCGCCCGTAAAACTTACGGTACCAACTTAATTGGTGGGGTTCGTCGTGACTTCTTAAAAGAGCAGCGCGTGAAAACCATTCAGTTGGTCAAAGAGATGCGCCAAGATGTGACCCAGCTGGTGGATATGTTGCTGAGCACACCAAATATGGAGCAGCGTACCGTCGGTGTCGGTCGTCTTGACCCACAAGTTGCCCGTGATTACAGCCCAGTAGGACCGATGATCCGCGCCAGCGGCTTCAAGCGCGATGTACGTTTTGATCATCCATTTGCTGACTATGGCAATTTACCAAAAACCTTATTCACCTTAGATGGTTGCGATGTCTATTCCCGCGTGATGGTACGCATTAAAGAGACATTGGACTCTCTGTCGATGATTGAATATGCCCTCGACAATATGCCGGAAGGTCCAATTCTGACCGAAGGCTTTACCTATCAGCCTCATAAATTTGCACTGGGCTATACCGAAGCGCCGCGAGGTGAAGATGTTCACTGGAGCATGCTCGGCGATAACCAAAAACTGTATCGCTGGCGTTGCCGTGCGGCTACTTACGCGAACTGGCCAGTGCTGCGCTATATGCTGCAAGGCAATACCGTTTCTGATGCGCCATTGATTATCGGTAGCCTCGACCCTTGCTACTCCTGTACTGACCGCGTGACGCTGGTGGATGTGAAAAAACGAAAAGCGAAAACCGTGGCATACAAAGAGCTCGAACAGCACAGTATCGAGCGCAAACATTCGATTATGAAATAACGGAGGGACACCATGTTTAAACTTTTCAAAACCCTTCGTAATGCGGGTACCGCAACGGTGAAATACCCGTTCAAACCGCTGGAAGTGGCTCACGGATTTAGAGGCAAACCGGAATACGACCCGCAGCAGTGTATTGCGTGTGGCGCGTGTATTTCCGCTTGCCCAGCCAATGCGTTAACCATGGAAACTGACTTAGAAAGTGGTGAACGCCGCTGGCAGCTGTTTTTAGGTCGCTGTATTTATTGTGCGCGCTGTGAAGAAGTTTGTCCGACTCGCGCCATTCACTTAACGGAAGAGTTTGAAACCGCGGTAATGAACAAAGCGGATTTGTACATGAAAGGGACGTTCCGCCTGCAACATTGTCGCCAGTGTGGCGAAGCATTCGCCCCGAAAAAATCCGTGGAGTATGCCATGGCGCTGATGGTGGCATCGGGGATTGAGGAAGGCGGTATTGAAGCCCTGCGCCCAATGTATGAAACTTGCCCATCCTGTAAGCAAAAAAACAATTTATTGAATAATGATCGTCAGAACTTCCGTTTGCATATTCAGGGAGATAAATCATGAGTTTGCCAAATATCCCCGTAAACCATCATGTTAGCCAGCCGATTGTGCTCGATGAGCAGGTGGCAAAACTGAAAAGCACGCTGCTGAAAGATATTAAGCGTTCAGCCTATGTGTATCGCGTGGACTGTGGCGGTTGCAACGGATGTGAAATCGAAATTTTCTCGGCAATCACCCCCGTTTTCGATGCGGAACGTTTCGGGATCAAAGTGGTGGCGTCTCCG
The DNA here is from genome assembly GCF_027595165.1 of Providencia sp. PROV188. Classification (NCBI taxonomy): domain Bacteria; kingdom Pseudomonadati; phylum Pseudomonadota; class Gammaproteobacteria; order Enterobacterales; family Morganellaceae; genus Providencia; species Providencia sp. PROV188. Next base: position 3,484,838 of record NZ_CP097291.1, on the reverse strand, counting down.
CGCCATGCAGATATTTTACTGTTCACAGGGGCAGTTACCCGTGCGATGCGCATGCCTGCACTGCGCGCGTATGAATCTGCACCGGATCCAAAAATCTGTATCTCTTATGGGGCTTGTGGTTGTGGTGGGGGGATCTTCCACGATCTGTATTGTGTCTGGGGCGGCAGCGAACACATCGTGCCGATTGATGTGTGGATCCCAGGTTGCCCGCCAACGCCAGCCGCGACTATTTATGGTTTCGCGGTGGCATTAGGGTTATTGAATCAGAAATTGGTTGGGCAAGATCACCGCGAAGCCGATGGGGAAAAAGTGGAGCTTTTACTGCCATCAATTCCTCTAGCCACTCGCGTGATGATCGAACGTGAAGCGCGCCGCCAAGCGGGGTATTACCAAGGTCGAGAAATCAGTGATCGCTTCCTGACGCTGCTCGATGGGGCAACCCCAAGCCAAGTGAAAGCCACGATGCAAACATGGATGGACGAGGAGCAAGACCCACGGTTGCGTGAGATTGTGAACCGCCTCGTGACCGTGTTGCAACAAGGGGGCATTAATGAGTGAGTCAGCGACTGAAACGGGGAAAGTAATTTTCTGGTCACTGCGCCAGAAGTTTGTCGACAGTGACGATGATGTGCCTGAAGACGCGCAGCAAGTCATGTATTACTCACTGGCGATAGGTCACCATGTTGGGATGATTGACTGCCTTAAAACCGAGTTAGAGTGCCCGTTAGATGGCTTCCAAGCATGGGTGAATGCGCTTCCTGAAGGGGAGGCGCGTCGCAAATTACAGGGTTTGATCACCTTCGGTGAAATTAATATCGATTCCACCCACACTAATGTGCTGGCGTTAGCATTAGATAGTTTCGCTAAAGACAGTAACTCGCCCTATCAGGCATGGAGCGCCACACTGATTCGATTGCTCGGTGAAATTGAGCGCGAGCCGGCAATATATTTGATCGTGAAACGACAGCCGATGAGCGATGTTGCCAGGCAAACTCAGCCTTCTTTTTCAATGGCAACCGAATCTTCAGCGGAAAATCAGCCTCTTTCAGAAAACCCATCACCCGTGCAAAATTTGATGCTGGCGGTGGGCAATAGCATGATGGGGGATGATGGCGCAGGCCCAATGCTATTCGACCTCATGCAGCAAGCCCCGATTGATGGCTGGGTGGCAATTAACGGTGGCAGCAGTCCTGAAAGTGTTTCTCACCAAGTGCGAGCGTTAAAACCTCAGCGTTTATTAATTGTGGATGCTGCGGATATTGGTTTAGCACCTGGTGAAATCCGGGTTATCGACCCCGATGATATCGCTGAAATGTTTATTATGAGCACCCATAACCTGCCGCTGAATTTTCTTATCGACCAGTTAAAAGAGGATGTCGGAGAAATCATTTTCTTAGGCATTCAGCCCGATTTAGTAGGTTTTTATATGCCGATGAATGACAAAGTGGTTGCCGCCGTCGAGCAAGTTTATCAAGCCTTACCAACATGGGAAGGGGTAGGGGGATTCCGGTTATTTGAGGGTGAGTAACGATAAACTGGAAGCCTTTAATTAAAGGATAGAATATTAAGGGAATAAATAGACCGCGCTACAGGGATGCAGTGCGGTTTTTACTGAAAACCACAACTTTCCACCCTGCAAACTTGGTTATTCCTCCAAAATTGCGTAAATCCAGTGTTTAATATGGCATCGATATGAATATTAAACTCGTCACTCGTTTTGTGCGTGAATCTCGGTTCAATGACTAACTAAGGCGGGTATTATCACTATTATAAAGTGCTTCTCTTCAGTATTGTTGAGTTGTGATGATCTTTATTTTTGCATAAGCATAATTAAGGATGATTTTTTTGAGATTAATGCATATTAAACTGAAGATAAACTCATTGGGCATATCACCTTGTATTTTAAATGAATAACATGTTTTTAGCTCTTTTTTATAATGTTATGTATAATAAATATTATTATTTCATTTATATTTCAGTAGTTATTTTTGTTCTGTTGGTTTATTTTGTAATTCAAGTTTATTTAATTTAAATATTTAACTCAATAAATGAGTTATTTATTTTTATGTCAGTGATTTAACGATATTCTTAATATAATTAAATTATTCAATTTATTTTAATTATCATTAAAAGATAAGATTGATAATACATTATATTGTTTTTAATGCTATTTTGAAACTTTAGTCTTTATATGATTTTTGGATGAAATAGACAGTCTGTTTGCGATAATTATTTTTTATAAAAAATTGGCAGGTAATTTATTTTTTATATTTTAAACTACATTTTTGTTATCTTGATACCTTTAATGTCTTATTTAAACGTATGTTTGGTATTTGATGTTTAATTAATTCTTTTAACTTAGTATAGGAATTGCTCATATGTTTTATATTTAAAATGGAGTTATTGTAATGACAGATTATATTCTAAATAAGAGCATCCCTATTGGTATTAATGAAACAGGCACCCGTGAAGAATTCGATAGCATGGGAAAAGTAAATGTTCCTGCAAATCGTTATTGGGGGGCACAGACTCAACGTTCATTACAGCACTTTAATATTGGCGATGATTTAATGCCAAAATCGGTTTACCACGCGTATGGCTATGTAAAAAAAGCTTGTGCGTTGGTTAACTGCGAAGCAGGTCGATTAGCTGAATGGAAAAAAGAAGCGATCGTTATCGCTGCTGATGAAACTATTCATGGTCAATTGGATGAGCATTATCCGCTTTATGTATGGCAGACAGGCTCTGGCACACAATCTAATATGAATGTGAATGAGGTCATTTCTAACCGAGCTATTCAATTACTCGGTGGCTCATTAGGAACACAATTGCCCGTTGGACCCAATGATGATGTCAACATGGGTCAGTCTTCCAATGATACATTCCCTACTGCAATGCACATCGCCGCTATTTTTGCGCTTGATGAACAATTAATTCCGAGCATTGAAGATTTAATTCAACTTATTGAAAAGAAAGCTGATTCGTGGATGACTGTCGTTAAGATCGGTCGTACCCACCTCGAAGATGCAGTGCCTTTAACCGTGGGACAAGAGTGGCACGGTTGGGCGGGTCAATTACGCGATGCGCTAGATGACATTAAACGTAGTCAGCAAGATCTTTATAAACTCGCTGTTGGCGGCACGGCTGTTGGTACAGGATTAAACGCGCCAAAAGGCTTTTCAAAAGATGTCGCAGATAAGATAGCGGAATTAACTCAAAAACCGTTTATTACAGCACCCAACAAATTTACGGCTCAAGGCTCTCTTGATGCATTAGTTCGCACACATGCGGCTATTCGCGGACTGGCAGTGGCACTGATCAAAATTGCGAATGATATGCGCTGGCTAGCGTCGGGTCCTCGTTGTGGTTTCAGCGAATTAATATTGCCATCTAATGAACCTGGTTCATCTATCATGCCCGGCAAGGTCAACCCAACCCAATGTGAAGCGATGGTCATGATTGGTATTCAGGTTATGGGGAATGATGCTGCGATTGCGATATCAGGTAGCCAAGGTAATTTTGAATTAAATGCGATGAGACCGGTAATTATTAATAACCTCCTGCATTCCATTCGTATTATTTCTGATGGTTGTCGTAAATTTATGGAATATTCAGTAGAAGGCACTGAATTAAATAATACGAAAATAACCGAGTATGTGGACAATAGTGTCATGTTAGTGACGGCATTATCCCCAATTATTGGTTATCAAAATGCAGCGCATATTGCTGAAAATGCAATAGCGAAAAATATCACATTGAAAGAATCTGCAATCGCTTCTGGAAAAATAAGTGAAGAAGATTTTAATAAATATGTTAATCCGATTGATATGACAGGAAATGGTCTATCTGGCGCGTAGTTTTCTCTGAATTATAATATCTAAATTAAAAGGTATTAATTATGTATAATCGACAAGCTAAAGTTGTTGTGGAAAATAACATTCGTAAAATTAAAACCACTGCAAGAGGATATGAAGTATTACGCGATCCATCATTAAATAAAGGAACGGCTTTTACTGAAGAAGAACGCAAAGCGCTGGACTTAAATGGTATTCTTCCTCCTGTTGTAACTGAGGATATGGAAACACAATTAAACCGTGCTTATCACGCTTACCGTGGATGCCATTCTGATTTAGATAAACATATTTACATGTGGCGTTTGCACGATAATAACGTGACATTGTTCTATGCATTATTACAACGTCATATGCTGGAAATGCTGCCAGTTGTTTATGACCCAGTTGTCGGCGATGCTATTGAAAACTATAGCGAGATTATTACTCGTCCTCGCGGGATCTTCCTCAGTATTAATGAACCTGAATTAATCGAAGAAAAGCTGCGTGCATTCGGTGCTGAAGGTGGTGATATTCGATTGATCGTGACCACTGACGCAGAAGAAATCTTAGGTATCGGAGACTGGGGTTCTAATGGTATCGATATTTCAGTCGGTAAGCTGGCTGTTTATACTGCCGCTGCGGGTGTAGATCCTCACAGTGTTATTCCTGTTGTTCTCGATGTCGGGACTAACAATGAAAAACTGTTAAATGATCCATCGTATGTGGGTAATCGTCATGAGCGTATTCAAGGCAAAGTCTATGACGATTTTGTTGATGCTTATGTCAAAGCGGCAAGAAAGCTATTTCCAAATGCAGTGATGCACTGGGAAGATTTTGGTTCAACAAATGCGCGTCGCATTTTGGATAAATACAGAGCGAATTTCGCGACATTTAACGATGATGTGCAAGGCACGGGTGCCATTGTATTGTCGGGCTTATTGAATGCGGTGAAATTAAGTAAAACGCCTTGGACGGAGCAAAAAGTGGTTATCTTTGGTGCAGGAACTGCGGGTTGTGGTATTGCAGACCAAATTCGTGACCAAATGATCCGTAGTGGCCTATCTCGTGAAGAAGCCATTTCTCGCATTTGGTTAATTGACTTGCCGGGACTACTGACAACTGACATGGTCGACAGCTTACTGTATTTCCAAAAAGATTATGCGAAAAACAGCCAAGATGTTGCCAATTATCCAAGAAAGATTGTTGATGTTTCTGTTGAAGCACAAACCCGCTGGCCGGATATGGCGGATATCCTTGCGAAACAGAATAAAGCTAAAGGTATTATTGACTTAGCAACGGTTGTCGAGAATGTAAAACCAACAATTTTAATTGGTACATCAACCACTCCGGGTGCTTTCACTCAAGATATCGTTCGCAGCATGGCAAGCCACGTTGAACGCCCAATTATTTTCCCATTATCAAACCCAACATTACTGCATGAAGCAACACCACAGCATTTAATTGAATGGACTGAAGGTAAAGTGTTTGTGGCAACGGGTGCGCCATTTGATGATGTGATTTATAACGGTGTTTGCTACAAAATCGGTCAGGCAAATAACGCTGCGCTTTATCCGGGGCTAGGCTTCGGTGCTATCGTGTCTAAAGCCACGAAAATTACCGATGAAATGATTTTTGCCGCAGTTCAAGCTGTGGCAAGCCAAGCAACATTAGGCTCAGAAGGTGCATCGTTATTACCATCGAATGAAGATTTACGTATCACTTCAAGTATCGTTGCTCTTGCTGTTTTACGTATGGCGAAAAGCCAAGGTGTAGCAGGGGTTAATGCCAGCGATTCTGAAGTTGAAATGGTGAGAACACAATCTTGGTGGCCGGTTTATGTGCCAGTTGAGGCTATCTAATTACAGAGTGTGATTGATAGTTTGATTGAGTAAAACGGTAATTAATGAAACCTGACACAAAAGTGTGTCAGGTTTTTTTGATGCGTAAAAAGGGGCGAAATACAAAAAGCAGTGGGGGGAATAAACACGTATTATCACGCGTTTCCTCGCAAAAAATATCCTACATCTTCCTCAACTTCTTCCATTGCCATTAACGCTTCTAAGGTATCTCTAGCTTCTTTTTCATCAAGAATACTCATGGCGAAACCGACGTGAACTAATACCCATTTACCGACCATGCTCTCGGTATCCCCTTCGCATACGAGGGCAATATTCACTTCACGCTGGACACCACAAACATCCACTTGGGCACTATCCATGGGGGTTTGACCAACGGCAACCACTTGACCGGGAATACCTAAACACATAACTGGCTCCTAAACGGGTTATTCAACTTCAATCTGCTTCACTTGCATGGCGCTAGCACTGTCGACAATTAAATTTTGGCTGCCGCAATGGGGGCATCCTTCACCAAATTTGGTTATTTGTACCTGATACTGACAATCTCGGCATTGTGCTTGTGCAGGGGAAATCACGATATGTAATTCGGCACCTTGGGCGAGGGTATTACGGCAGATAATATCGAAACAAAAATGCACGGCGGATTCCTCTACGCAAGAGACGGCGCTGAGTTCTAACCACACACCCGTCACCCGCCGAGCATGGTTGCGTTTAGCGTGCTGTTCAATAATCTCAAATGCGCTTTGGCATAAGGCAACTTCATGCATTTGTCATTCCTTAAGACAAAATATCCGCTGGATTTTCAAAGGCTGCGCGACGACGGCGTTCCTTGATAATTTCATCCATTTTATTTCTGTCGACGACCATTAAGGCTTCTGTAGGACAGACTTCTACGCAAGCTGGTCCACCTTCACGGGTATGGCATAAGTCGCATTTATGCGCCTCAGCACGATACTGTGGAATGGTATTGAGTGCGGTGGTGTGCTGTACAACTGGGCGGCTAATCACTTCCATGGTGCCGTAAGGGCAAGCGATAACACAGGTTTTGCAACCAATGCATTTAGATTGGTCTACATACACGAAATCATCTTTACGGCTGATGGCGCCATTAGGGCAAACATTGGCACACGGGGCGTCTTCACACTGGCGACACACCACTGCTGTGCTGACGGTATAGCCTTTGAGTACATGAATACGTGGAAAAAACTCATCTTTTACAACGGTGGCAATCCCTGTTTCTTGCTCTTGGTGGGAGACCACACAAGCCACTTCACAGGTGTGACAGCCAATGCACTTCTTTGGGTCTGCAATGATGAAACGGTTCATCATATTCTCCTGAATGATCGTAAACGGGCATGGGATCCGGTTTATTTCGGTTGCCTCGTCTTATCCTGACAATACCTAGAGATAAGCATGGATCGTGCCAAATTCGTTAAATAAATTAATTTAATAAAATCATTCGGTTAGATATTATCGGGTAATCACGAAAAAATAGAAATTTCATATTCGACACGGTTTTCGACATTATTGACGAGAGGCATGAAATCGATATTAAGCGGATATTGGGTTAAATCAGCCAATATCTAAAATAGGTGAATGGATCAAACTTAAATCAGACTCTGATATTATTTTTTCAAATAATGACTACAATATTAGTATTAAATCAAAAACAGCAATCGCATTAATCACAGTATTAAACTTTTTTATTTTTATTATTGATAAATAAGTCGTTTATAAATGAAAATTTAAAACTCTAACTAATTCTCATTATTGTTAGTCAGAAAAATAAATAAATGACTTAGCAATGCAGCGGATTAGGACGAGATTGGAGATTTTGTGAGCATATCCGAAACCACCGAACAAATTCGTCATGAACGTGACCAATTCAGGATCCTTGTGGACATCACTAACTCAGTGCTTTCTCATCTTGAAATGGATGGGTTAGTGGCTGAAGTTTCGCGAGAAATTTACCGATTTTTTGGTATTAGCCAAATTAGCGTTGCCCTTTGTGATAATGTCAGTTCCGCGGTTTATCTTTGTTATTCAAGCCATTATCAACGCTCAAAACCGGTTAAAAAAAGCCAGTATCATCTTAATGAACTGCATGCGGATCTCGCTCAAGTCTTAGAGAGCAACAAACCGCTGCGCTTAACGCTCGATAGTCAAACTCAAGACCCTCTGTATCAAAATTTGTGTGCTGAAGGGATGACGGAAACTTTGCTGTTACCGTTGGCATTCAATCATAAGCCATTGGGTGTTTTGGTATTATCTCATGAAGATGACCGGATTTTCACCGAAGATAGCTGCACTTTGTTGAAACAAGTGGCGGCACGCTTTGCAATAGCCGTAGACAATGCCGCAGCGTATGGCGAGATCACGCGCCTCAAAGATAGCCTGAAAAATGAAAATTTATGGCTCAATGAGCAAATCCAAAACACCAATAGTTTCAGCGAAATTGTCTTTCAAAGTCAGGCGATGCGTGAAGTGCTGGAACAAGTGGATTTAGTAGCGCGTAGCGATAGCACTGTGCTCATCTTGGGTGAAACGGGTACTGGTAAAGAGTTAATTGCCAGAGCCGTTCATCAGCTTAGCAATCGCCATCAACGTTCACTGATTAAAATGAATTGTGCGGCAATTCCGACAGGTTTATTAGAAAGCGACCTGTTTGGACATGATAAAGGCGCATTTACAGGTGCGACGAGCACCCATATTGGTCGCTTTGAAATGGCGGACAAAAGCACGCTGTTTTTAGATGAAATTGGCGATATGCCATTGGATTTACAACCAAAATTATTACGTGTTTTGCAAGAGCGTGAGATTGAGCGCATTGGTGGCAATAAAGTTATCCCTGTGGATGTGCGCCTTGTGGCAGCGACCAATCGCAATTTAAAGGCGATGACGGAAGGCCGAGAGTTTCGTGAAGACCTCTATTATCGTTTGAATGTGTTCCCGATTGTTATCCCGCCATTACGTGACCGACCTGAAGATATTCCGCTGCTCGCGACCTATTTCACCAAGAAAATGGCGCAGCGTATGAACCGTAAAATTGATTGTATTCCTCGCGATGCATTGGCGCAGCTATCCTTGTACCCATGGCCAGGCAATGTACGAGAACTGGAAAATGTGATTGAACGTGCCGTGATTTTAACCCGTGGGAATACGCTGAATATTCAATTGCATGAGTTAAATATCCCAAAGCCATCTCGTATTAAAGAAGCTCTGAATAAGCCCAGTGCATTAGAGCGAAAAATGCAGACGGATGCACCAGAGAGCGACGATGATGAGCGAAACCGCATTATTGAAGCACTGAAAGCCACCAATGGGGTGGTTGCCGGAGCGAGAGGGGCGGCTATGAGATTGGGATTAAAGAGAACAACGCTGTTGTCGAGGATGCAGAGACTTGGGATTAGTGTTCAAGATCTATTCCAGTAATCTCTTAATCTCGTCATAATTCGCGCTGTGGCGTTGTTGGCTGGCCTTGCTAACTCGAGTCACATACTTAATCTCGTCATACTTCACGCCGTGGCGTTGTTGGCTATCCTTACTAACCCTAGTCACATACTTGTGTATGCTCCTAGGGCTTAGCTGCGTCTGCCGCCTAGCCACAACGCGAATTATTTAGAGATTGGAGAGTATTAAAAAAACAGAAAAAAGAAAAAGGGAAAAAAGAATTGAAAATAAAGGATGTTGATTATTTTGTTGGAAGGTTATTTTTTTATTAAATAGTTTTTAATGGCGATTAATATTTTATTTTAATCGCTTATTGAAGGGCGATGTTTATTATCGCTATGTGATTTTTAATATCGGTAGCTTTTAATATAATTTGCACTGTAGGTCTGCTTTATATACGCATTCCTACAGTGCAAAGCGTCAAAATAAACTACAAACCTTCGGCTGCCTCACGTAAGCGACGCTTGATCCCCGTATACTCCTGAACAACATAATGCTCGGCTTTATGTTGATCCGCGATTGGCTCAACACGCACCGCACAATATTTGTATTCTGGTGTTTTGGTTATTGGGCTTAAGTTCTCGGCGACCAGTTCATTACAAGCACCAATCCACCACTGATACGTCATATATACAGCGCCTTTATTTGGGCGGTCGCTGATATTTGCGCGAGTGATGACTTTACCTTGTCGTGAACAGACCCAAACCAGTTCCTGATCTTTAATGCCCAACGCTTTCGCATCGGCTGTATTGATCTGAACAAAACCCGGTTCGTCAGCAAGAGATGCGAGGGCTTTACAGTTACCGGTCATAGAGCGGCAAGAGTAGTGACCCACTTCACGCACGGTGGCAAGAACCATTGGGTACTCAGTACTGACTTGGTCGATTGGTGGGCGCCATTCGCAAGTAAAGAATTGACCTCGACCATTTGGTGTATCGAAATTACCACCTTTATATAGGTACTCGGTGCCTTCACTTTCTAATGTACGGCATGGCCATTGAATGTATGCCAATCCCGCCATTTTCTCGTAAGTCGCACCAAAATAAATCGGGCAAAGCTCACGTAGCTCATCCCAAATTTCTTTGGTGTTGTTGTAGTGCATTGGGTAGCCCATTGCAGTTGACATTAAACTGATGATTTCCCAGTCAGTTTTCACATCCCCCACAGGTTCAACTGCTTTATAGAAGCGTTGGAAACCACGGTCAGCTGCCGTATAGACACCTTCATGTTCTCCCCAAGACGTTGCTGGGAAAATCACGTCTGCAATCGACGCGGTTTTGGTCATAAAGATATCTTGCACGATTAACAGCTCAAGTTTGTCGAACGTGCGGCGAATCGTTGCTAAATCCGGCTCAGTTTGTAGTGGATCTTCACCCATCACATAGTGCGCTTTTAGAATACCTTCATCGATAAAGTGAGGGACTTCACTCAGCGGAATACCATTTTCATCCGGCATAGCGTCAATGCCCCAGAATTTGGCGAATTTATCGAGAGCCGCTTTATCCGAAACATACTGATAGCCTGGTAGCGTGTTCGGTAAAGCCCCCATATCGCAGGCACCTTGTACGTTATTTTGACCACGTACAGGACCCACACCCACATGCGGCTTACCAAGGTTACCAGTGAGTAATGCCAAGCTGGTGAGAGACTGAACAGTTTCCACCCCTTGATAGAACTGAGTGACACCCATGCCCCATAAAATGGTGGCATTTTCAGCTTTAGCGTACATCCGTGCGGTTCTGCGAATATCTTCAGCTTTGATGCCTGTGATCTCTTCAACCGACTCAGGGGTATACGGCGCCACTAATGCACGATATTCGTCGAATTTGTCGGTATGTGCCTCGATAAAGGCATGGTCATACAGATTTTCCTCGATGATAACGTAGGCTAACGCATTCAATAACGCGATATTCGAACCATTTTTCAGTGGTAAGTGAATATCTGCAATACGCGCGGTTTCAATATAACGCGGGTCGCAGACAATAATTTGTGCCCCTTTTTCTTTCGCTTTTAATATCCGGCGAGCGACAATAGGGTGTGAGTCCGCGGCGTTATAACCGAAGACAAAAATACATTTGGTATCCTCAATTTCAACAATTGAGTTGCTCATTGCGCCATTACCGACCGAACGCTGCAGACCTGCAACCGAAGGGCCGTGTCAGACACGAGCACAGCAGTCGATATTGTTACTACCGACCGCTGCACGAACAAATTTTTGCATCACGAAGTTAGCTTCGTTACCCGGACCGCGGGAAGAACCTGTCGTCATGATGGCTTTTGGACCATATTTTTCTTTGATGGCTAATAAACGGGAGCTTGCAAATTCAATGGCTTCCTCCCAAGAAACGACCTCTAATTTGCCACCACGCTGACGGCGGATCATCGGGTTTTTTAAACGCGGCGTTAAAATTTTCGTGTCATGAATGAAGTCCCAGCCATAGTAACCTTTCAGGCAAAGTTCCCCTTCATTTGTGTGACCATTTGCGCCTTCTGCGCCAATGATCTTCCCGTTCTCCACCTTCAGGTTGATTTTACAGCCTGAGGCGCAATACGGGCAGACGGTGATGACTTTTTCCATCAACATTGCTCCTCTATTTTTGTGTAGCGGTTTCCCGCTCTTTCAAGAGAGCTAATGCAGGGTTTGTGCCAGTTTTTTTAGCGGAGATTGAATTTGTAATTAACTGAATAAAAAGAAAATATTTTTAGGTGAAAAGTAAACAAAAGCTAAATGGAGAGGAAATCGTCAAAAGTGTCGAGGGTTTCTCGGACAATGACGTATAGTTCTTGCATAATTTATTTCATAATCTTGTCACAAAGTGGTTATTTATTCGTCATTATTATGACTTAAATTTGCCAATAACGCGCATGTGAGAGGACTTCATTATGTTTAGTGTTGATGCTTTACTGGAAAGTGCTTTTCCGCAGCAAACACTGCCCGCTTGGAAACGGAAATTATTAAAGCGTTTACTACATGAAAGAGATTTCCAGCAGCTTGCTGAAGATTACCCACATCTAAAAGGGCTCGATCTTGTCGAGCAATTTATGAATGATTTGAATGTCCGTTGCGAATTAGGCGACGGGGATTTAGAAAACATCCCAAGCCAAGGTCCGGTCTTATTTGTTGCAAATCATCCGATTGGCTCTCTTGATGGGCTCGCCATTTTACGCGCAGTCGCAACGGTTCGACCAGATGTCAAAATCGTTGCCAATCAAATGCTCAGTTACCTTGAGCCACTTCAAAGCTTATTTATTCCTGTTGATAATGTTGGCAACCGCACCAACCGCCAGCAAGTCGTCGGTATGCAATCTCATCTTGATAACCAAGGAGCTTTGGTTGTTTTCCCTGCGGGGGAAGTATCTCGCTGGAGCACGAAAGGCATTAGTGATTGCCATTGGCGCACGGGTTTTTTACGTTTAGCCGCCAAATCTCGCGCACCGATTGTTCCTGTGCATGTGCAAGCTCGTAACAGCCTGCTGTTCTACACAACATCCTTGGTGTATAAGCCACTATCGGCTTTGATGCTGGTGAACGAAATGTTCAAGCAGCGCAATAATCGCATCAAATTACGTATCGGTGGGCGCATCCCGTTTTCTCAATGGTATGACGGGCGAACGAATGATAATGAGCTGGCAGAGCGATTTCGTCGTCATGTGTATCTGCTAGGTAAAGGAAAAGCGGGGCTGTTTACCTGTGAAGCCCCAATCGCGTTACCCGAAGATCGTATTGAACTGAAAAAGGCTTTAGCGGCTTGTGAGCAACTAGGCGTGACTCCCGATGGTAAAATTATTTACCTTTATCAGCGTCAGCAAGAAGAGCGAACGCCAATTTTACGTGAGCTAGGACGATTGCGGGAAATCGCATTTCGCGCGGTGGGGGAAGGCTCCGGTCGACGCCGTGATCTCGATAGTTTCGATGACGATTATTACCATCTTATTTTATGGGATGAAGAGGATTTAGAAGTGGTGGGCGCATACCGATTTGTGCCGACGGAGCAGCAGCTAGAGAAAAAAGGGTTAGAGGGGATCTACAGTAATAGCCTGTTCCACTATAACCAAGACATGATGCCTATTTTGGCTCAAGGGATTGAGTTAGGGCGCAGTTTTATTCAGCCTGCCTATTGGGGCAAACGCGGCTTAGATTATCTTTGGTTAGGTATTGGCGCGTATTTAGCGAAGTATCCGCAATATCGTTATCTATTTGGTCCAGTGTCTATCTCTGGAAGCATGCCCGTTGCTGCGCGTGATTTACTGATTGCATTTTATCGCCTCTATTTTTCCTCTGAGTTGGCAATGGCGCAATCTCGTAAGCCTTACCCGGCATCACTACCACAGGTTTTAGCTCAGTTTGATGGTAATAATTACCAAGAAGATTTGGTGAAGCTAAAAAGCTTACTGAGCAATATTGGCTGCTCTATTCCGACGCTGTATAAACAGTACACCGAGCTGTGTGAGCCAGGTGGGGTGCAGTTTATTGATTTTGGTACCGACCCTGCGTTCAACGACTGCATCGACGGTTTAGTTTTGGTGGATTTAAGCCGCTTAAAACCGCAGCGTTATCAGCGTTATATTGCAGTCCATCAAGCGCAATCGACGACTGAATAAAATGACGGGAAGGGTGAAAAGACTCATCCTTTCCTGTTTTATTTATACTATTAATAATTCCGCCAGTATTATTCGCCCTGTCATTATTCCATCATAAATTTGTCATCTCACTGACCCATTCCTTTCGTAGCATCCTCGATAACGATTAAGTCCCAAAGAGGATAACAATGTATGTTAAATGCACTCTCTTCATTGAATGGGAGTCAGGATGCTTTTCAAAAAGCTAACGCAGCGAATGCGCAATTTGCTTCGCAGCATCCGATGATTTCTATTCACAAACTCTCTCAAATTTTTGCTCATCAAACGGTGTTGGATGGGATTGATCTGACTGTTGCAAAAGGCTCTATCTTAGCGCTATTAGGTCCCTCTGGTTGCGGTAAAAGTACCTTATTGAAGCTGTTAGCGGGGTTATTGCAACCAAGCTCAGGTGAGATTTTCTTGAATAAAAAGCTGGTCGCAAGTTCCCAGAGACTTGTCCCGCCGGAACAGCGCAATCTCGGTATGGTGTTTCAAGATTATGCACTTTGGCCGCACATGACCGTATTTCAGAACGTGGCATTTCCTTTACGTATGCGCAAAGTGGCGAGTCAAGCGATAGAGGATAGGGTGAACCAAGCCTTAGAGCGGGTTGGATTAGCGGGGTTTGCTAAGCGTAAACCTGCCGACCTTTCAGGCGGACAGCAGCAACGGGTGGCATTAGCCCGCGCCATTATCGCGGAACCTGAAATTTTACTGTTTGATGAACCCCTTTCTAACCTCGATGTTGCCTTGCGCCGTGCTCTGTGTGATGAGATGGCGCAGTTACTTCGTTCACTAGAAATTACCGCCGTTTATGTCACGCACGATCCGGCTGAAGCCCATGCATTGGCGCATCAAATTGCCCATATCCAAAACGGCAAAATAGACAGTTTGACCACCTTATGAAGAGAGACTCTGTTATGCAAAAGCTAATGTTATCAAACCATTTTTCCATGAAAGGTATCGCAATGAGTTTAGGATTATCCTGTGCACTATTTTCCGTTTCTTCCCAGGCATTGACCGTCTATACCGCAGGTCCAGGGGCGATGGCAAAACAGTTAGCGGCAGGGTATGAAAAGCAAACGGGCGTGAAAGTGGATGTTTTTCAGGCTACGACAGGTAAAGTGATGGCGCGCTTAGAGGCGGAACAAGCCAACCCGCGTGCGGATGTCTTGATCTCTGCTTCATGGGATACCGCGGTAGACCTTCAACAAAAAGGTTGGTTACTGGCGTATGAAAGCCCGAATGCCGAAAAAGTGCCTGCGCAATTTAAAACGCCATACTATGTGGCGCAAGGGATCTCCGCATTGGGGATCGTTTGGAACAGTAAAAGTGGCACGCCGAAACCAACGGACTGGGCAGATTTAGCGCAGCCCGTCTTTAAGGATAAAGTCACCATGCCAGACCCGGCATTGTCAGGGGCATCGTTAGACTTATTGTTGGGATTACAGAATGCGAAACCAGAAGCCGCATGGACACTATTCTCTGAATTAAAAGCCAACGGCATGGTGATTTCTGGTCCGAATGCGCAAGCGTTAACGCCTGTGTTGCAAGGAGCAAAAGCGGCTGTATTTGGTGCAGTCGACTATGTGGCTTATGGTAGCATCGCGGAAGGTGAATCCATCGAGGTGATTTTCCCAAGCAGCGGAACGGCCATCGCACCACGTCCAATGATGATTTTAAATAGCAGTAAACAGCAAAATGAAGCCAAGGCTTTTATTGATTACGTGCTCTCCCCTGAAGGCCAGAAAATCGTGGCAGATGCCTGGTTGATGCCAGCCAGAATGGATGTTGCCGGTAAGCGCCCTGATTTTTCGACGTTAACACTGTTGCCAGAACCGACCACTGATAGTGCAGAGCGCAGCAGCGTGTTATCTCGCTTTAGTGGGATTTTCCGCTAACGGTTTTCTCTTCCTCGCCGCTGGGTGGCATTAGCGACCCAGCAGGAGCTGATTTTCTGATGATGACTCGTCGTTTATTGCCATTCTCGATCTTAATCGCCTTGGCGATTTTAGTGATTATTCCCTTGAGTTTTATTGTGTTACAAGCGCTATTTCCGCATTTTGGACAAGGGGATTCCAGCCAAATTTTTCAACCGATTATCCATCTATTTAATGAACCGGAACTGGCAAATTTACTGCAAAATACGCTTTTACTGGGTTTAGGTGTGGCGCTGGTGAGTGCCGTGATAGCCATTCCATTAGGGGCTTTACGTGGGTTATTTAACCTGCCTTTTGCCCGTATTTGGGACTTACTATTTTTGATCCCATTTTTAATTCCACCGTATATTGCAGGGCTTTCATGGATGTTAACCTTGCAACCGAATGGTTATTCTCAGCAATTATTTGGTATTAGCCCCGGCAGCGCGCTATTTTCCCTTGGGGGAATGGTGGTGATTATGTCATTGAATTTATTTCCCGTTCTTTACTTTGCGGTCTCTCGCAGCATGGCTGCGAATGGCAACCGGCTGGCGGATGTGGCGCAAGTTCATGGGGCATCCGCATGGCAGGCATTTATGCGAGTGACATTGCCTCTCTCTTTGCCCTCGATTGCCGCTGGTTTATTGCTGGTCTTCACTTTAGCGATTGAAGAGTATGGGATCCCCGCAGCGATTGGCTCGCCGAATGGTATTCGGGTTCTGACAACGGATATCGAGCAGCGTCTTGCCGATTGGCCGATAGATTTACCGGGAGCGGCATCGCTGTCATTGGTATTAGCCAGTTTGGCGCTACTGGCTTACACCTTACAGCGTTCGTTAGTATCTGGGCGCAATGTGGCGACGAATACGGGCAAAGCCGCGGCATTGGTGACACGCTCATTGGGTATTTGGCGTATTCCCGTGGTGTGTTTGTTTTCTTTCGTGGCGCTTTGCGCGGTTGGCATGCCGTTACTGGCTATGTTTGGCACGGCATTTTCCAATACGGTTTCTGGCGGATTGACGCTGGATAACCTAACGCTCCGGCATTTTTCTGGGCTATTAAATAGCCATACGGAAGCCCTCGACGCCTTATTGACGAGCGTTTCTCTCGCAACGGCAACAGCGATATTGACGGGGATATTGGGTTTTTTATGTGCATGGCTGGTCGTCGCGCAGCGGATCCGTGGAGCAGCCTTACTGGATGGGCTTTCATTGCTGCCAATTGCCATTCCCGGCATTGTGGTCGCAGTGGGGCTTATTTTGGCGTGGAATCAACCGTTTTGGCCCATCACGCCTTATCATACTTGGGGAATTTTATTGCTCGCTTATAGTTGCTTATTACTGCCTTATCCCGTGCGTTATTGCAGTGCGGCATTCACGCAAATTGGCGGCAGTTTATCCGATGCGGCACGGGTTCATGGCGCAGGGTTAATGACGTCACTGAGACTGATTTTATTTCCGTTGGTTTTACCGAGTTTAGTGGCGGCGATGATGTTGGTGTTTGCGGTGGCATCACGAGAGCTGGTTTCCTCGTTGTTACTGGCGCCTGCGGGTATGCAAACCGTGTCGATTTTTGTTTGGCGCCAGTTTGAGCAAGGTTCCATCGGCAGCGGTATGGCGATGGCCTGTCTGGCAGTATTGATAAGCTTAACCTTGATGCTGTGCGCGCAATTTATTCAGCAGCGGTATAGCCGTTAATCAACCATCCCAAGGGCGATATTCACCTTGGGATGCACGATTTTACAAACTCGATTTAGGAATTGGTGGCGCAAATTGCAGAGCGCCCGCGATGCGGTTCCAAGCGTTAATCGCCCCAATCGCTGAGGTTAGAAACGCAATTTCGGATTCAGTAAATTCATTCTGTAGTGCTTGATAAACATCATCAGAAACATGCTGAGCAGCCATTAGCGTTAGTGATTCTGCCCAAGAAAGCGCCGCTTGTTCGCGGGGAGTATAAATACCGGCATCACGCCAAGTTGGTAAAAGATCCAATTTAGCGGCTTCAATCCCTAATTTACGGGCTAAGTTTAAGTGATACTGCAAGCAAAACGCACAGCCGTTAACTTGGGAAACGCGTATTTTCAGTAACTCAGTGAGCGGTTTTTCAAGCCCTGAATTGCTAACGGCTTTTCCCAGTTCTCCCATCGCAGCAACGACTTCAGGGGCGATTTTTTCAAACTGATTCCAATCACTTCTTCCAATAATTTCAGGTTTCATTCTGTGCTCCAAACAGATAATATAAGAACTCTGATAATAATATTCGAATTCTTACATTATGCGCAAGTCAAAAGTTAATACATCGATGATCCCTGAAATAGGGGAAGGCAAACGTGGGGAATCAGGTCATATTGGCTATTTACTGCGACAGGCTCACGCGGCTCATCGTATTCGCATGGAACAAGTTTTGCAGGATGTGGGTGTAACGCTTCCTCAATTTTCTGTGTTGCTAATGGTTGCAGAATATCCTAAAGCCTCAGGGGCTGATTTAGCGAGGCTATCATTATTAACGCCGCAGACCATGAGTGTGATTGTGAAAAACCTCGAAAAGGCGGGAATGATCTCTAAGTTGCCGCACCCTGAGCATGGGCGGATCCAAATTATTGAAATAACCCAATTAGGGAAAGCATTATTACTTCAATGCAAAGGTGCTGTTAAATCCACTGAAAATAGATTATTAAGTGGAGTGAGCGAGTCTGATGAAAAAGTGATCCGAAAATGGCTGGTGGATATTGCCAAGCAATTTGATATCGACAAAGCCTAATACTCCCTATCTAATACTTCCTATGACGTGAGAGAAAATAATGAAATTCAAATATGCTATTTTGTATGTCGAGAATGTAGAGAAAACCCTCGATTTTTACCAACAAGCTTTTGGTTTTAAACAATCCTTTCTCCATGAAGGTGGTGATTATGGCGAGCTGGATACTGGCAGCACAACGATTTCATTTTCTTCATTGGCACTAATGAACCAACTAGGTAAAGGCGCGGTTGCTCCCAATCCGCATGCTCCTGTTTTTGAACTTGCTTTTGAGACTGATAATGTGGAAAACGCTTTGGCTCAAGCGGTTAAAGCAGGTGCTAAGTTGGTACAAGATGCGCAGGAGATGCCTTGGGGACAAACCATCGGTTATGTTCATGATCTAAATGGCTTTTTGATCGAAATTTGCACGCCAGTGCAGGGTTAATTCATTGTAAATATCGGAATTAGTCGATATACCGAATCACCTATTTTAGTGAGAATACAGATAATTACGCTAAAAATAAGGAACAACGATGCAGGGCATGAACCCAGAAGCGCTCGACCATTTCAATGATATTATGCAGGTGGTTAACAAGCTGGCGAAGCTGTTAAATCCAGATTCAATCGAGAATATGGAAACGGATATCTCTTCATTTGAGGAAGAGTTAAAAGAGTCGATCAGTGAAGACGAAGAGGGGTTCGTCGAACGTATCGAAGAGGGTGAAATTGGCTATTTAATGGCAGATCTTATTGTCAGGTCGAATATGGGAAACAGCTTTTGGATAGACTGGAAAGACAGTGAGTCTGCTGTAGGCTTTTTGGAAAATGCGGTTGAGTTCGAAGGATTGGATATTCAGCTAGATTTTGCCGTTAAAGACCCTAAAAACGATTTAAGACCAGACCAAATTTTTGTTCGCGCTAATCAGCAACTACAAGCTCTTGGTTACTATTTATTGGGTCTGACTTCCGGTAATGATGCTTACCATGAGATCTTAATTCCTTCCGGTATTTTCGAACCATTTATGGACATCATGGAACATTTTGACGTCATGGTTGAGCTGAATGACGAAGAAGTGGATTACAGCGAATATTAATAGTAAAAAGGGGAATACAATAGGTATTCCCCTTCATATATCAATTCAAACTTTTATTAAATCATATATCAGTCGAAGTGAATAAATGAGGCTCTCACAATAACGGGATAATTTTAATTAAAGTAATAAAACGGCAAGAATATATATTTTATGTTTTTTGTTTATTTCACTGAGTGGGTTTCATTTGCCATATCTTTTCAACATATTCATTAATGGTTCTATCGGAAGAGAAGTAGCCCATGTTAGCGATATTATTGAGTGTTTTTTGCGCCCATAACGTTGGGTATTGGTATAGCTTATCGACGGCATCTTGGGATTGAACGTAAGAGTGGTAATCGGCAAGTAATTGATAATGGTCTCCAAAATTAATCAGAGAATCATAAAGCGGGTAATAGCGGTTAGGGTCATCGGGACTGAAAATACCCGAAACAAGGGAATTGAGGACATTGTGTAGGTCTTCATGTTCTTGGTAAATCTTTCTTGGGTCATAGCCTTGTGTACGAATCGCGTCAACTTGCTCGGCGGTATGCCCAAAGATAAACATATTTTCTTCGCCAACATGTTCGCGAATTTCAATATTGGCGCCGTCTAATGTACCGATAGTCAATGCACCATTGAGGGCAAATTTCATATTACCTGTTCCTGACGCTTCGGTTCCTGCAAGGGATATCTGTTCGGATAAGTCGGTGGCGGGAATAATTAACTCCGCTAAGCTGACGCTGTAATTCGGGATAAAAATCACTTTTAAACGATTTTTGATTCGGGCGTCGTGGTTAATCACGTTAGCGACATCATTGATAAGCCGGATGATCATTTTGGCGTTAACGTAGGATGAGGCGGCTTTTCCCGAGAAAATCACCACGCGCGGAACCCAATTCTTTTCGGGAAGTTGCAAGATTCGCTGGTAGCGCCCAATGACTTGCAAGATATTGAGTAATTGGCGTTTATATTCATGAATGCGTTTGATTTGTACATCGAACATGGCGTGAGGATCGACGATGATATTGACGTTTTTAGCGATATAGTCGGCGAGGGCAACTTTGTTCTCTAACTTACAGGTTTTTAACCGCTCGATAAATAGAGGAAAATCTGTGTACTGCTGTAGGCGAGAAAGCTCTGTGAGATCTTCCCGCCAACCTTCACCGATGGTTTCATCAATCAAGCTCGCAAGGGGTTTATTGCACAACGCCAGCCAGCGGCGTGGGGTAATGCCATTGGTGATATTGCTAAAACGCTCAGGAAATACTTTGGAAAAATCAGAGAAAATTTCTTGAGTCATAAGCTCCGAATGCAACTTGGACACGCCATTGACTCGGTAGCTGCCCACGACGGCAAGCCATGCCATGCGAACATAGCGCCCATGGGATTCATCAATCAGAGATAAGCGAGTTAAAAGTTCTGGGTTGTTGGGGTAACGCTGTTTGATCTTAGTGAGAAAGTGGTCATTTATTTCAAAGATAATTTGTAGGTGGCGGGGGAGTAATCGCCCAAGAAGGTCGACAGACCAACGTTCTAATGCTTCTCCCATCAGAGTGTGATTGGTGTAAGAAAAGGTTTTTTCACTCATTTGCCATGCGGCTTCCCACTCATATTCGTGCTCATCGATAAGCAAGCGCATCAGTTCAGGAATCGCTAAAACGGGGTGGGTATCATTCAAATGGATTGCCACTTTATCGGCAAGGTTACTTAACGTGCCGTGGATTCGGTAATGGACATCGAGGATATTCTGCAAGGTTGCTGATACAAGAAAATACTCTTGCCCAAGACGTAAAATTTTCCCCGATTCCGTAGAATCGTTAGGGTAGAGTACGCGGGAGACATTCTCAGAGAAATTTTTCTCTTCAACGGCTGCTGAGTATTCCCCTTGATTGAATTTGTTGATGTTCATCTCATTCGTGGCATGGGCAGACCACAAGCGCAAAGTGTTGGTGGAATCACATCCATAGCCCATGATGATTTGGTCATAGGCGCGAGCAAGCACTTCTTCAGTTTCCACCCAGCGAACGATTTTGCCTTCTTGCTGAAGGCGACCCGCAAAGCGGACTTTATAGCTAAGGTTATAGCGTGGAAACTCCCATGCATTGCCATATTGTAGCCAGCGGTCGGTGGACTCAACTTGTTGGCCATCAATAATATTTTGCTGAAACATGCCATATTCGTAGCGGATACCAAACCCAACGGAAGGGATTTTTAAGGTGGCGAGAGAATCTAAAAAGCAGGCAGCAAGGCGCCCTAGACCTCCATTGCCTAAACCAGGATCATCCTCTTCTTCTAAAATCGCACTCAGTTCAAAGCCCATCTTTTTCAAAGCATCAGACACATCCTCATACATGCCCAAATTTAATAAAGTATTGGAAAGGGTGCGCCCAATCAGAAATTCCATGGATAAGTAAGCGACAGCGCGATCCGATTGAGACAGAGAACGGCGAATGGCACGCAACCAACGGTCAACGGTTAAGTCGCGGATAGCGTAGGAGATGGCATTTAGCCAATCATGTTGGGTGGCAATAATGGGGTCTTTGCCAATCATAAACTTCAATTTGGTTTGGATGGAGTCGATTAGAGTGTTGATTCGCTGTTCGCGATTTTGGATGGTAAATGGATCATTCATGGTCAGCACCTTCCGTCGTTGGCTCAATTAAGTTCCGGTAAAGCGCAAGGTATTTTTTGGCGGAAGCTTGCCAGCTAAAATTCATCTGCATACCTTGTCGGCGTACGCGTTTCCAGCGAGTCGGTTCATTCCAAAGCGCGAAAGCGCGACGCACAGCATCATTGAGTTCGGTAGTTTTTCCATGGTGGGAGCGATAGCCGTGATAGTCATGAAATACAAAACCCGTTGCCGTGCGATCTGCTAAATTTTCGAGGGAGCAATCGGTGACAGTATCGGCTAGCCCGCCCGTGTGGCGAACCAGTGGAAGAGCGCCATATTTCAGACCATAAAGTTGGGTCAAACCACAAGGTTCGTAGCGGCTTGGCACCACAATGACGTCAGCGGCAGCAATCAGTTTATGGGCGTGAAGTTCGTCATAGCCAATAACGACAGAAACCTGTTTTGGGAATTGGTGAGCCAATTGCTCAAAGGCGTGTTGTAAGTCAGCGTCGCCAGTGCCTAAAACTGACAGCTGCCCACCTTGGTGTAGCAAATCGGGGATCACTTCTAGCAAGAGGTCTAATCCCTTTTGTGTACTGAGGCGGCTGACAACGCCGAACAATGGAACTTTATCGGTGACATTAAGTTTGTTTTCTCGCTGGTGAGTCATTTTACAGATGGCTTTGCCGAGCATGTTTTGTCGCCCGTAGTTGTGGGAGATCAACGGGTCAAGTTGCGGATCCCAGACTTGGTAATCCACGCCGTTTAAGATCCCTAAAATATCCTCTTGAGATTGGCGCTGTTTCAATAAACTGGCGAGTCCATAACCGTATTCGGGAATAGTGACTTCTTTGGCATAAGTGGGGCTGACAAAAGTGATTTTATTGGCGTAGAACAGCCCCGCTTTTAGGTAGGAAACTTGCCCATAAAACTCTAAGCCTTCGGGGGAATAAAAGCCATTAGGTAATTGTAATTCAGGAAAATGGGTTGCTGAAAACAGTCCTTGGTAAGCCAGATTATGGACGGTAAACACGCAAGGAACAGGGTAATTTTTGGCGGCAAGATAGGCGGCGCAGAGTCCTGCATGCCAGTCGTGAGCATGAATAATGTCAGGTCGCCAATCAGCATCAAAACCGCAGGCAAGTTCACTGCTTATCCAGCCTAATAAGGCAAACCGCAGATAGTTGTCTCTGTACTCTTGTTGACGATTGTCGTGATAAGGACTGCCTGTGCGTTGATAGAGATGTGGGGCATCAATTAAATAGAGACCGACACCATCATAATGACCAAAACGTAGAGTGATGGGGCCTGCAAATGTATTGATATGGTTGCCAACTAAGGTGTGATGAACCGCATCCAGTAACGCGGGAAAACCGGGTAATACGATACGGACATCCGCTCCTTCGGCAATTTGAGCTTGGGGTAATGCGCCGAGCACATCCGCTAAGCCGCCTGTTTTGAGAAGGGGAAATAGTTCTGAGCCAGCATGAAGTATGCGCATCTGAATCTCCTTTAAGCCGCAAGATTATCGAGCATTTTTTGAGTGACAAGGACGATGCCACCTTCAGAGCGATAGAAATGTTGGGCATCCCATTGTGGATCTTCACCAATCACCAATTTGTTGGGTAACACACAGCCACTATCGACAATGCAGCGTTGTAAGCGGCAGGCATATCCAATAGAGACATCGGGGAGGATCACGCAGGCATCGAGTTGGCTGTGAGCATTCACGCGGACATTTTGGAAAATCACGGAGTTAGCAATTTTGGCGTCTTCAACGATAGAACCAGCATTAATTAATGTGTTGGTAATTTGGGGAGATTGCAGCGATTCACCTTGAATAAACCGAGCTGGTGCCAATGGGGAGTGACCCGTCCGAATCGACCAATGGGGATCATACATATCCAGTGCGGGTTTCGCTGAGACTAAATCAATATTGGCGTTCCAATAGGCATCAATGGTGCCCACATCTCGCCAGTAAGGGGATGCGCCCATATTAAAATTAGAATAGACGCAGGAGCGGCTAAACGGGTGCGCCCAAGCCTTGCCTTGCTGTACTGCCTTAGGGATTAAATTCTTGCCAAAATCATGTTGTGTATTCTGTTGTTGCTGCTCTTCTGCGAGTAATTGATAAAGGTATTGGGCATCAAAAACGTAAACGCCCATGCTGGCTAATGCGGAATAAGGTTTCCCGGGCATCGATGGAGGAAATTGAGGTTTTTCAATAAAATTAATGATTTGTTCGTCATCGTTAATGTCCATAATGCCAAATTCAGATGCTTGGCTACAGGGTACTTCAATACAGGCCACCGTACATTGGCTCCCTTTTTCTACATGGTCTAGCAACATGCGGGAATAATCCATTTTGTAGATATGATCCCCAGCTAACACAATGATGTATTTGGCTTGATATTGGCTAATAACATCGAGATTTTGAAAGATGGCATCGGCAGTACCCTGATACCAATCTTCGGCATCCTGTTTCTGTTGAGCAGGGAAAATTTCAATAAATTCATTGGTTTTCCCGTTTAGAAATGACCAACTGTGCTGAATATGTTGGATTAAGTGATGGGAATAGTATTGGGTCAGTATCCCGACGCGATAAATACCTGAATTAATGCAGTTAGATAAAGTGAAATCGATAATTCGAAATTTCCCGCCAAAGTGGAGTGAAGGTTTTGGCTGCTTCTGAGTCAGGGCTTTGAGACGAGAACCTTTACCACCTGCCAAAATAAGCGCAACTGTATTGCTCGGAAGTTCTTTGGATAATAGCTGCCTCGAAATGGGATTTGGGTAGGTGTAAAAAGGCATTTTTTCTGACATATCAATTCCTTAATGAGCATTTGGCGAAAAATGGTGGCGCTGCATGACCACGAAAGTTTTTGGAGGAATAGAACCAATTAAGTGGCAAGAAAAAGGTGGGACAGGGTGCCAATCCCCCTCGGGAAGCGTGAGCGAATGGGCTTGCTCAGTGAAATTAATCAGTAATAGCCATTGACCAGAAAGTAACACTTGGATGGGGCATGATTGATGCCACTGTTCAAGGGTTATGGAAGAGCCTTGGGCATTTAGCCACTCAACGGTTTTATGGGGGGGCAGTGAATGCCACCATTGCCCCGACGTCAGTGCAGGGATTTGTTGGCGCAAAGCGGTAAGTTGTGCCGTAAATTCCATAAGAGCACTATCCGCTTCCAGCCAGTTAAGCCAGCTTATCGGGTTATCTTGGCAATAAGCGTTATTATTTCCTTGTTGGCTATGCCCTAGCTCATCCCCTGCGCGCAGCATCGGTGTGCCTAATGAGAGTAAAAGTAAGCTTAGTAAATGGCGCTGACTCTGTTGGCGTTCCGATATTATTTTTTCAGGGGCGTTTAACCCTTCGAAACCATGATTATGGCTGTTGTTACCGTCGCTACCATCTTGGTTATTTTCACCGTTGGCATGGTTATGTTTGTGATTAAAACTGACCAAATCTCTCAGCGTAAAGCCATCGTGTGCGGTGATGTGGTTAATTGAAACAAAACAAGGGGAATGACTCGGTGAAAAGCGGGTTTGTGAAAAGTCATCCCGCGAACCGGCTAAGCGGCTTGCCAAGGTACCGATAGGAATATCACGATATAAAACAGCACGGCGGCAATCATTGCGAAATTGGTCATTCCATTCGGCAAAAGGCGGTGGAAATAGCCCTAATTGGTAACCGTTGTTGGCGAGATCCCAAGGCTCAGCGATCAGCTTTCGTTGCCCAAGAATCGAGTCTTGGGTGATAGCTTTAAGCAGTGGAGTCTGAGAATTAAATTTCGGCGTTCTTCCTAATATTGTGGCTAAATCAAAGCGAAAGCCATCAACATGGCATTCAATCGCCCAAAAATGCAGGCAGTCGAGCACCCATTGGCTTACTGCTGAGTGAGACAATTTCAGCGTATTGCCGCAGCCTGTCCAATCCGCATATTCGCCATTGTCGTTTAACCAATAATAGGTGGGGTTATCTAATCCCCGAAACGATAAGCAAGGTCCTGAGCAGTCTAATTCGGCAGTGTGGTTAAACACAATATCAAGGATAACCTCAATGCCGGCACGATGTAAGGCTTTGACCATATTGCGAAATTCACTCAACGGCGTAGAGCCTGCTTGCCCAGACCAATATTGAGGCTCAATCGCAAACGGTGCCAGCGTGTTATAGCCCCAATAATTAGTGAGATTTTTAGCCTGCAATCGCGGCTCATCCAGATGAAATTGCACAGGGAGCAACTCCAGTGCCGTCACGCCAAGTCGCGTTAAATGCTGGGTTATGCAAGGGTGTGCGATAGCAGCATAGCTTCCCCGTAAAGCGGGTGGAATTTCAGGATGTTGCTTGGTAAGTCCGCGAACATGAGCTTCATAAATCACGGTTTTTGACCATGGAGTATGAAGAGGGGTATCTCCTTGCCAGTCATAAGGTTCATGGCTGACGACCGAATAAGGATGCTGTTTACCAGTGAGTTCGCGGCTGTAAGGGTCAATCAGTAAGTGAGTTTCATCAAAATATAATCCTGCTTTTGGTTCCCATTTCCCTCTAGCTCGATAACCATAATGTAGACCCGCTTTTGCGCCCATTAAATAACCATGCCAAATATGGTTATCTCCCCGATAAAGCGGGTAACGAATTTCAGCACCGAGTGAGTCCAGCACGCACAGGTCAATGTGTTCGGCACGCTCGCTGTAAATAGCAAAATTGACGCCGTGTTCGTCCATGTGGCTACCAAGTGGGTGAGCATGACCTTGCCGAAAATTAAAATGTGTCATTCGGTCGCTCCCGTTTCAAATACAGGGTAGCCA
The DNA here is from genome assembly GCF_027595165.1 of Providencia sp. PROV188. NCBI lineage: Bacteria > Pseudomonadati > Pseudomonadota > Gammaproteobacteria > Enterobacterales > Morganellaceae > Providencia > Providencia sp. PROV188. The sequence continues at coordinate 3,457,922 of NZ_CP097291.1, read as the reverse complement.
AAGGGGGAAGCGTAATATTTAGGGAGTGATTTTTACCGTGAGCCGCTATTTGCTGGGTGGATATTGCGCTCTGATTACCCACATTACTGCCGCGATAATAGTGAGAATCGGTATTGATGATTTCTTGATAGCAGCCCGATTGGTGAACGCCAATGCGGTAGTTTTCGCGGGGAACAGGGGTGAAGTTGGATACCACTAGAATTTCATGGTTATGGGTATCTCGACGCACAAAGGCGAATACTGAGTTTTGGTGATCATCAACCACCAACCATTCAAAGCCTTGTGGGGAATAATCGAGTTGGTACAGCGGGGGCTGCTGCTGATAACAATGATTTAAATCGCGTACAAGGCGCTGTACACCCGTGTGCCAGCCATCATATTCAGGATTCAGTAAATGCCAATCTAGCTCTGTGTCGTGATCCCATTCTCGCCCTTGGGCGAATTCTCCCCCCATAAACAATAATTTTTTACCGGGATGTCCCCACATGAATCCATAGTAAGCCCGTAAATTGGCGAATTTTTGCCATGTATCGCCGGACATTTTACTCAGAAGTGACCCTTTGCCATGCACCACCTCATCATGAGAAAGGGGTAAAACGAAGTGCTCGCTGTGGGCGTAAAACATGCCGAAGGTCATTTGTTGGTGATGATATTGGCGGTAAATCGGGTCAAGGGACATATAGCGCAGAGTGTCGTGCATCCAGCCTAAATCCCATTTGAAATCAAAACCTAAACCGTGATTTTCAACAGAGCCTGTGACATTGGGAAAGGCGGTTGATTCTTCGGCTATCATTAACGCATGGGGACAATTCTGTTGAACAATTTGGTTGGTATAACGCAGAAAATCGAGGGCTTCTAGGTTCTCTTTGCCTCCCCATTTGTTGGGTACCCATTCCCCTTCTTCGCGGCTGTAATCGCGGTAAATCATTGAGCTGACCGCATCGACACGTAACCCATCGATACCAAAGCGTTCTAGCCAATATAGGGCATTACCTGCCAAAAAGTTTGCCACTTCATAGCGGCTGTAGTTATAAATCAAGGTATGCCAGTTTTGATGGATGCCTTCGCGCGGATCCGCATATTCATACAGTGCGGTACCATCAAATTGGATTAACCCATATTCATCATTAGGAAAATGGGCGGGTACCCAATCTAGGATCACTTTGAGGTGATACTGGTGGGCGGTTTGAATCAAGTAGAGAAAATCCTCAACGCCACCAAAACGGTAGGTTGGGGAATAGAGCCCAATAGGTTGGTAGCCCCAAGAACCATCAAACGGGTGTTCGCTGATAGGGAGCAATTCCAGATGGGTAAACCCCATTTCTGCCACATAAGGAATAAGCTGTTCAGCCAGTTGTCGGTAGCTGAGCCAGCCATTATTGTGTGGATGACGGCGCCAAGAGCCTAAATGCACTTCGTAGATTGAGATTGGCGCAGAAAGTGGCGAATTTGCGTTGGCAGAGGGGGGCGGAGTTTGGTTGTCTGGCAAGGCCGTTATCACTGATTCCACATGAGGAAATAGCACGCTTTTGAGTGCGTAAGGGTCAGCTTTGACCCGCATATAACCTCGGCTATCTTGTAATTCATATTTATACGCTTGCCCGATTTTTGCCTCAGGAATAAACCGCTCCCAAATGCCCACTTCATGGCGTAATGTCATTGGGTGAATGCGCCCATCCCATTGATTAAATTCACCGACGACAGAAACCTGTTGGGCATTGGGTGCCCATAAAGAAAAAGTCACCCCATCAACACCGTCGAAGTTGACGGGGTGGGCACCAAGACATTCGTAGGGACGTAGATGGGTGCCTTCTGCCAGTAGCCAACCATCTATGTCTCGAATGAGAGTGCCAAAGCCATCAGTGCGCTTTTTAATTGCTTGGGTTTCTGCGGAGGATATTTCAGCAGAACGACGCCCTGAAGTTATTTGAGAAATAACTTCGCGATTTTTATTTGGCAAATAAATAACCTCAAGAAAAGTGAAATGAGCAATTTAAACTTTACTTAAATTATTTAATTTGTATTTGATAGGCTTCACATATTTATCTTCAAAATCTATTAAATTCGTTATTTAACAATGTGTTAGTTTGTTTTTGAATAGTATTATTAAGTTATCAATTAATAATACTTAACGTAATTAAATGCGTAATGTAATCAATATCACCCGATTATTATTGATATCGAAATATCGGGTGATTATTTATCTTTAATTACGCTTATTTAGAGTGATTAATTGAGTTATTCACTTTTCTCTACTTCAAAAATTATTGATTGATAAGGATGTAGGGCAATTTGCTGCTTGTCGTTATGGATATTGTCGTCATGGGTATTTGCGATATTGCTTAAATGTATTTGGCGATAATGTTGGTTAATAGTTTGCGGTTTATCACTGAAATTACAGTAAATATCGATGGCGCGTGAACCTAATGTTCGCCGATAAGCAATAACAGGTTCAGGGGCGCTAATTTCTGAGAATTCGCCTTTAACCAAGATATCGCTAATTGGAGAATGGCGGCGCAGGGTAATCAATTGTTGGTAAAACGCGAAAAGTGAATCGGGTTGCTGCTGTTGGGTGGCGGCATTAACTTCTCGGTAGTTAGGATTAACTTTCAACCATGGCGTTCCTGTTGTAAATCCGCCATGGCGTTGGCTATTCCATTGAAATGGCGTTCGCGCATTGTCGCGGCTACGCTGGGTAAAATAGTTCATCATGGTGGTGTGAGAGTACCCGTGATTTTGACCCCATTGGTAGAGTTTAAAAAGATGCAAATCGTGATGTTCGTCGAGCGTCATTGGGCAGTTCGTCATGCCAATTTCTTGCCCTTGATAAATAAACGGCGTACCGCGCTGAGTCAATAAAAACATTGCCAACATTTTTTCGGCGACAGGGGAGATGGCGCCTTTCGGTAAGAATTTGTTCAGTGAGCGCGGTTGGTCATGATTTTCTAAATAAGGTGCGCTCCAACCCACTTGCTGGGTCGTGAGTTGGCTTTTTAGAAAAACAGGCTTCAAACGTTCGCCTGTGATTGGATCAATGGCGAACGGGGGCTGTTTGGTAATGTCGAGATCCGCAATACTGAAATCAAACACCATGGAAAATGTCCCATCTTCCCCGATATAGTCAGCAAGATCTTGCGGTGGAACATCGATTTCAGCCACCGTCATTGAGTTCGCAGGATGGAAGGTTTGGCTGGCGAGCTCTTTTAAAAATTCATGGATGCCTGGTTGGTTAACCACCCAAGGAACTAAAGACGCGGTGCCATCTTCCCGATCGGGAGGGAATTGGTAAGGCGAGAGGGCTTCAGGGGATTTTTTAATATTGCCGATAGCATCAATGCGGAATCCTGCAACGCCTTTGGCTATCCAACGATTGATCATTTGGATAATTTCTTGGCGTAATTGTGGGTTTTCCCAATTAAGATCCGGTTGCTCGGGTCCGAAAGAGTTGAAGTACCAGCGAGTGCTATCTGGAACCTGAGTCCACACCGGGCAATCAAAGTAGGTACGTAAATTGTTCGGTGGAGTGGGTTTATCCCATTCAATAAATTGGTAATAGTCAGCATAAGGGCTATTGGGATCAGCAAGGGCAGCTTCGAACCAAGGGTGCTGGTTTGAGCTGTGGTTAAGCACTAAGTCCAGTAGGATTTTAATACCACGCTGTGAAGCTTGGCTGATCAATATATCAAGATCGTCGTTGCTACCAAAAACTGGATCGACCCTGTCATAGTTGGCGATGTCATAGCCATTATCTTTCATCGGCGATTCAAAAATTGGACATAGCCAAATCACGTTTACACCCAAAGATTGAATGTAGTCTAGCTTGGCGGTAATACCAGCGAGATCGCCAATACCGTCGCCATTATGGTCATAGAAGCTTTTGGGGTAGATTTGGTATACCACCGCAGATTTCCACCAGGCTTGAGCCATCTATTTTCTCCTTAATCAAAATCAGATATCAGTAAGTTGCTTTAAATATAGGCAATGTGTGTTTTTGTGCGATGTATCATTATTTTGCGAAATGCAAATGCAAACTAATATCATTAGCGCTATGTTTCATGTAAGATAACCGCCATCTTCGGGTCATGAATGACGTGACTAACGATAATCACATTGAAAGGTGGAGGAATTTAGATGTTCGCAAAATCATTAGTTTCAGGGTTTGCCTTATTATCCGTTGTTGCGTTAGCGGGTTGTGATGACGCTAAGCAAACACAAACAGCAGCGCCAACGACCGAGCAGCCAGCAACAGAAAAAGCAGATGAAAAACAAACGATTGTCGTTGAACATGCTCAAGGCAAAACTGAAATTCCTAGCCATCCACAACGTGCGTTTGTGATGAACATGGAAACCTTAGACATCATCGATGCGCTGGGTATTCCGGTGATTGGTGTTCCACAAACTAACGCCCATTTTCCGCAGTTTTTAGAGAAATATAGCACCTCAGAATATGTTAATGGCGGGAGCTTATTTGAGCCGGCTTATGAAACTATTAGCAGTGCAAAACCGGATGTGATTTTAGGTGGTAGCCGTGCTCGCGATGCTTATGACAAATTAAGCGGTATCGCACCAACGATTTCTCTAGACATTGATAACAAACGTTTCATTGATAGCCTGATGGAGCGTACGGCGCTGTTAGGTTCTTTATTTGGTAAAGAAGAACAAGCGAATAAACTCGTTTCTGACTTCAAAAACAAAATTAATGATATTAAAGGCAAAACCCCTGATGCGGGCAAAGCGATGGTGATCTTAGTGAGCGGCGGTAAAATTTCTGCTTACGGTCCAGGTTCTCGTTTTGGCTTTATCTTCGATGTATTAGGTTTCGAACCTGCTTATGTCTTCACGGAAGATACTGGTCGTCACGGTAATATCGTAAACTCAGAGCTGTTATTAAAACTGAATCCAGACTGGTTATTTGTTATCGACCGTGATGGCGCGATTGGTGCGAAAGATGCACAACCTGCGGCAGACGTGTTAGACAATGCTTTGGTCAGAAAAACCTCTGCATGGGAAAAAGGCCAAGTGGCTTATTTAGATTCTTCAGCGGTTTATATCGCTGGTGGTATCCAAACTTATTCCCAATTAATGGATGATGTAAACAAAGCTTTAGAGAAGAAAAAAACGAATTAATCAATGAAAACGCTTTATCTCTCTTTTGGTATTCTCGCGTTATTGGTATTAGCGGTATTAAGCTTGTTTATTGGAGCGGGTGACGTGTCACCCGTTTCGCTTTTCACCGACCCCGAGATGCAAGATATCTTTTTCGTGAGCCGTATCCCTCGCACCGCCGCCCTGATCCTTGCAGGAAGCGCCATGAGCGTCGCGGGGCTGATTATGCAGCTACTCACCCAAAACCGTTTTATCGAACCTTCCCTTGCGGGTACCACGCAATCTGCCAGCCTTGGCTTACTGTTCGTGATGATCCTGTATCCAACGGCTTCTATCATGACCAAAATGGTGGTGGCGAGCGGATTTGCACTGCTAGGTACAGCGCTATTTATGCTGATTTTACGCCGGATCATTTTGAAGTCCGCTCTGATAGTGCCGTTAGTCGGTATCATGCTAGGGGCCGTAATCAGTGCGCTTACCATTTTTACCGCCTACTATTTCGACCTGCTTCAATCACTCGGTGCTTGGATGAGCGGCGATTTCTCTAGCATTTTACAAGGTCGCTATGAGCTACTTTGGCTGGTGGGCGGCTTAACACTGGCAGCCTGTTTAATTGCTGATAGCTTTACAGTGGCAGGGATGGGGCGTGAGTTTTCTGTTAACGTCGGCTTGAATTACCAGAAAGTGATGACCATAGGGTTATCTATCATCGCCTTAATCAGCGGTGTGGTGGTGGTCGTTGTCGGCGCACTGCCGTTCTTAGGATTGATTGTCCCGAATCTGATTAGCTTGATGATGGGGGACAATATTCGTAAAACTATCCCGTGGATCTGTTTAGCGGGCGGCGGCTTAGTGCTGCTGTGTGACATTATTGGTCGCTTAATTCGTTATCCGTTTGAAATTCCTGCGAGTGTCATTTTAGGTGTCGTAGGCGCGGTTATTTTCCTTTATCTCTTGTTAAAGCATCAGCGTTATGGAAAAAGTTAATTCATTAAGTTTGCCAGTGAAAAGAACGTTTACGCCAATCCAGCGCATCGGTTTGTTGGCTGCGCTGTCAGTGCTGTCTATAATTTTGTATATGACCATTAATTTGGGCAGTAATCTCGCGTACATTCTGCCTCATCGTGGTTATATCGTGCTGACGATGATCATTGTGGCATTTGGGTCTGGGGTATCGACGGTTCTGTTTCAAACTATCGCCAATAACAAAATTCTGACGCCATCCATTATGGGGTTAGAGGCATTGTTCATCCTGCTGCAAACTATCTTTGTGTTTTATACCGATAGTTTTCCCGTATCATGGTTGTTGAATATTGGTAAGTTTTTGCTGGAATCCTCCCTGCTGGTGATTTTCTCTGTATTGTTGTACCGCTGGCTGTTTATCTCCGTCAAAATGAATATCAACTTAGTGTTGATGGTGGGAATTATCCTCGGAACACTGTTTCGCAGTGTGGCGACTTTGCTGCAACGCTTGATGGATCCGAATGAGTTTTCCATTTTGCAAAGCCGGATGTTCGCGACTTTCACTAAAGGAACGCCGGAGCTGATTCTATTCACGTTGGTGATCACCGTGATTGTAGGCGTTTTGCTTTGGCGTATGCGCTACTGTTTCGACGTGCTAGCACTGGGACAAGCCAATGCGGTGAACTTAGGGATTAACTACCGTCAGCAAGTCACCGTAATCTTATTACTGATTTCTGTCCTAGTGGCAATTTCCACAGCGCTGGTGGGGCCGCTCACGTTCCTCGGCTTGATGGTAGCTAACTTGGCTTACTACATCGCAGGAAGCAGCCAGCATCGCTATTTATTGCCAGTTTCTTTCCTACTCGGTGTGATTGCATTAGTGGGCGGACAGTTGGTTCTTGAATATGGATTGAATAAAGCGGGTACCTTATCTGTGGTACTCGAGTTTGTCGGTGGAATATTCTTTATTTATATGGTGTTAAGAAGGTTTTAGTATGATTGAAATTCATCAGGTATCGAAAAGTTATCAAGATACTAAGGTCTTAGATAACGTTACAGCCAATATTAAAAATAGCGGTGTCACTTCAATCATCGGTCCAAATGGTGCAGGGAAATCAACGCTGTTGTCGATTATTGGCCGGCTATTATCGGCGGATCACGGTTATGTCAAAGTGAATAACTTGGATGTCTCGACTACACCAAGCGACCAGCTCGCAACCTGCTTATCGGTACTTCGCCAAGAAAACCAATTTGCTAGCCGTTTAACGGTGGAAGAGCTGGTTGGTTTCGGGCGCTATCCTTATACCAAAGGGCGCTTAACACTGGATGATAAACAGAAAATCGACGAGTCCTTGGCATTTTTGAACTTAACTGAGTTTCGCCATCGTTATCTTGATGAGCTTTCGGGCGGTCAGCGTCAGCGTGCGTATGTGGCGATGGTGTTATGCCAAGATACCGAATATGTGCTGTTGGATGAGCCACTGAATAACTTGGATATGAAGCACGCGGTGATCATGATGAAATTACTGCGCCGTGCGGCGGATGAGCTAGGCAAAACCATCATTCTGGTTATCCACGATATTAATTTTGCTTCTGTGTATTCAGACTATATTGTGGCGCTGCGAAATGGGCGTTTGTCTTATCATGGCGAGCCTCAAGAGATCATGAAATCCGAGATTTTAGAGGAAATTTTCGATACGCCGCTGGAAGTCAAAGAACTGGATGGACAACGGATCGCGCTGTATTACTGATTTTATCCGCTCCAATAGATGATATTGGAGCGGTGTGTTATTGCGGTGGGATAGTAATATCTTCGTCGCTGTCGAGCTCATCCAGTGGCTGAAGGATCTCAAGGCGTTTGATGCCATCAGCATTCACCACTAAACGCGCTAATTCATTGTAGGCTTTCTTATTCATGATGACGCGGCGGCATAGATAAATATGGTAAACCTTTTCACCGATAATTACGGGTTCATCATCATTAACCATCAACTCTTCATAGCTAATATCGAGATATTTCAAAAAGTCTGAAATATTAACCCGCGTAATATCCACAATAGACGATTGAGTCTGCATAAAGGCCGCAGAATTGCTGTGCAAGGTGACATCCTTGCGGTAATACAGAATATCTTCCACGCGCTGCACATTGACCAAATTCACCCAGTGGGATTTTTGGCGCATTTCATGAATATCAGGGGATAGGGTACTTTCTTTCAGAAAGCGGAATGACTCCTTACAAACCCCAACGGGCTCTTTTACTCCTTCCCGATAAATACGCAATTGACGATCAGGGATCCAGCGTTGAAATAACCGATATAGCTGTTCTCGCCCAATTTCTTTTAAGCGATCTTTAAAGATATAACCAATCACCATCGCTAAGAATAAATTAGCGCTGAGCGCACCGTATTTACCTTGCCACATAAAGGCAATAAATGTAGCGAAAACCATCGAAATTGCGGCTGCAATACCATAAATAGAGTGTAAAAGTAGCGGGAGACCTCGTTTGTGGCGGATCTCTAAGTAGAGGTAGCGGTTAATATATTTTTTCAGTAAATTGCGGCGGTAGGTGACCATTTCCGCGTCGTTTTCATCGTGTGGAAAGCTATCTGGTGCTAGCTTTTTCAAGTAACGCATTTCTTGATACCACAGATGGCGAATTTCATCGCGTAGAGGAAGTTGTTTGTCTTTTAATAAATCTTGTAAGTAAAACAAGGTGTAATGGGACATAAACTCATCGCAATAGGCGAAAGCGTTGGATTTAATGACCTTTTCAATTGGTGCTGCATAGGCGCTGAGTTCTCGATAGCGTTTGAGCCCATGCTCAATGTCTGCCAACACCCCCGTTATATACTCTTCAGTTTGCCGTTGTGAGTTTTGAGCGACCATCTTTAGGGTTAACCGCACGCTGCGCTTAAAGGTGAGTGCAAAGCGTTTTAGATGGTTTTCATATTCATCTAATGTTGGCGGTAATTCAGGATCTAACCGTTCCAACCAGCTTTTCAATTCATCGACTAACCCACCTACAGCGGGAATAGAAGAGAGCTGCACCGTAGGGGCTCGCAGCCGGATATAGTTTTTTAAGCTGCGCTGAAGATTTGAAGGGGTGTAGAGATCGGGGTTAACTTGCATCGATGCCGGAAGAAAAAAGAAGGTTTCAACTTGGTAGCGGATCTCTTTTGATTTTCGAGGGAAAAAGACTTGCTGTTTGATTTCAAACTGCTTTTTACCGTGGATTTTCAGAGATTCTTTAATCATGGTCTTCCTACCGGTGTTTCAGTGTATTCAAATATGGAGTGAATACGATGCAAGTATTTATCAAGGAAGAACAATAGTAATGTGGATGGCAATAAAAGAGAAGGGAGACAAAGAGAAGGAAAACAAAAACGGCCGCTAATGTTTACTTCCAAGCCAAAGCGGAAATAAATAGTCGGCCGTTTTAAGCATTCGTTGTCAGTTAAAAATTATTTTTTAGCTGCTGGGCGAACTGCGGTTACTTCAATTTCCACTCTCCAAGCTGGGTTAGCCAGTTTAGCGACTTGGAAGGTAGAACGAGCTGGCAGATTGGTCACTTTTTCAGTTTCATAGAACTTGTTGTAGCCAGCCATGAAGCCAGCGAAGTCCATAGTTCCTTTAGTTTCATCACCACCAACTAAGAAAACTTGCATTTTAACAACGTCATTCATAGTCAGACCCATTTCACCCAGAGTCGCTTGAATTTGTTTCAGAACGTTGATTGTTTGTACTTCAGTGTTACCGTAAGACTCTAAAACGCCTTCTGGAGCATCTTTAGAGATTTTAGAAGGAACTTTCCCGCTCAGGAAGATGAGGCTGTTGTTCGCGCTGATTTCTACTGATTCAGCGATTGGGAAACCTTTAACTGGAACACGTTTCACATCGTCTGCTGCGTTTGCAGTTGCTACACCTAAAACTAAAGGTAAGGAAAGCAGTAAAGTTTTGTAGCGCATAATAACTCCTTTATATATGAAAGTAGGAACCTATTAAGACCGTGAGGGGCTCGATAGGTTCCATCTAATTGTGTTTCGTTTTAATTAGTTAAAACGAGACAGTTTATAAGGCGTTGGATCGATAAATGTCTTCTCGTCCATTAACAATTCAGCAGTTAATCGACCCGCCGCCGGGCTTTCAGTCATACCCCAACCAGTCGCGGTATTGATAACCAGGCCTGGGTATTGTTCAACTTTAGAAATGATTGGAATCTCGTCATCAGTTGGAGAAACGGTGCCGCCCCAACGTTCAACAACTTTAGATTCTTTAAATACTGGGAATTCTTTTCTTAGACGCTCAAGAACGCCATCTAAGTGGTCGTTGTTTGGCGTGTTAGTTGCTGTACGGAACTCTTCGAATGGAGTCTTCTCGTCTAAGTTCCAAGAAGTTGCCATAGTGAATGAGTTGAACAGGTCTTTACCGATAGAGAATTCTAATGGTAATTCACCGCCGCCTAATACGTGCAGGAAGCGAGGTCCTAACAGGAAGCTGTCTTTCACGATAGAGCTGGTGAAGATACGTGGTGCAACCGCGTAAGTACCGTCTGCTTGTTCACGGAAGTGGATACCGTTTGGCAGGTGGACGTTACCTTTTGGTGCGCCTGGAACGCCAGTAATACGCTGTTGAGACAGGTAAACGTTCAGAGTAGGGACATCAACACCTAAGTTACCCATGAACAGACGTGACCAGATACCACCAGTCAGAACGACTTGAGAGGTTTTGATTGCACCTTTTTCAGTGACAACATCAGAAATTTTACCGCCTGCGGTTTCTAAGCCACGAACTGCGCAATTCAGGTAGATTGGAATACCAATTGATTTTGCGTAGTTAGCCATTGCTGGGGTAACAGTTTCCGGGTCAAGGCTACCAGAATCTTCTTCAAAACCACCAATTTTCCATGGAGATTGAGCACCAACCAGACGATTAGCCAGTTCTTGACCTTCGATCATACGGGTTCTCAGCGGGGTATCGAAACCTGGGTTTTCAGACGCAGATTTGATCCACGCTCTTGCAACTTCCAGATCTTCTTCGCTTGAAGGAACTTCAACACGACCTTGAACACGGTAGCTGGTATCAGCACCGATTTTTTCGTTCATGCCGAGCCATTGAATTTTTCCGTAGTGGTGTAATGGGAAAATAGCTGGGGAGGTTTTATAGCTGATGATCTGGCTGTATGCGCGACCAGATTGCTCGCCGCCAACAACGCCTTTTTCACAGATAACAACGTTTAAGCCGCGCTCTTTCAGGTTAATCGCAGTCATGATGCCTTGCAGACCAGCACCGATAACAACCGCATCAGCAGATGCTGGTAATTTACCTTCGGTACCCGCGACTGCAGGTACGCGTGATGGCGTAGATTCAAAACGACCTTCTCTGCGGATCATAGGGACAACAGCTGCGCCCCCAGCAATAACACCAGCAGCACCAACCCCTAATAATAGTTTTCTTCTCGAGATTTTCATCTATAACCTCAATAACAATCTTGTTTTTTATATAGTAAATAATTTCAAATTGAGATGATGATCTTATCATATATTTTGAAATTGTTAAGTATCGAAAGTATTTGTTAATAAAATTGAGTGAAAAGTTTGAGTGGGTTATTTGATCTGGTCAGTGTTGTTGGGGGTTTGTCGCAATTTGGATTATTTTATCAATAGCAGAAATAGACAATTTTAATTGTGAATGTCAGTAAAAGTGTACAGGTGTAAATATCTAAATTTCAGATAAGTTAAATATTTCAGTGCCCAAATTAAGGAAGTGCCAAATAATTAATATCAGTTGATTATGCTGAATTTAGATTAAGTTTGATTTCGTTTTTATCGTAAAAAATAAAAGTTAAGTTAAATTTTTTAGCTATTTTATAATCACCTGATGGATTTGCATACAATTAATTTACGTTTAGTTGCACCGTATATTTACTGATAGTGTTATAGATGATTCTTTTTTGTTCTATACGCATTTTTATTTATATCAGTATGAAAAATATGATTTTTTATTTTTACTGTGATTTTCTTGGCATAATAGGTTAATTATTTATTTGATAATTTTTTTTGCTTCCAATCCTTAATCTAAATAAATCCCACATCATTCTTGAGAGTATTCGGTTGTTAATTATCCATGTATAAATGTAATTATTAACACTACTAAGTGTAATGATTTTATTTATGCTGATTTTTTGCATTTTCATTTTTCATATAAAGAGCGAATGTATTTTTTTATTTTGATGATAATTTGCTCATATTAATTAGTTGGGAAAAATTTTATTTATTTTAGAATTTAACATTTGATTGGTTTTTAAGCTAAAAAATTTGGTTAATAAAATGTTAAAAAATAAATATTTAAAGTCTGGTTATTAGATAAATATATCTAAAATGAGAGGGATAATTGGTGAGGGGGATAGGTTATGCCTCCCTTTTAATGAACGTTAAGGGAGGCAATTATGGTTAGCAACTCAACGCATCTGCTACCGCTTTAAAGCGGACGAACTTATCCCGTAGCTGCTGATGAGCTATAAGGTTAGGTTGATACGCGGTGATTTTCGGTGTGCTTGATGCAATCGCGGTATCAAACCCTGAATAATATCCAGAGCCGACTGCGGCACACAGTGCGGCGGCTTGGCAGCCTGACTGCTGAACATCCACCACTTCAAGAGGCAAATTACTGGCATCACAGAACATTTGCATCCATAACGCCGAATTGGTTGGACCGCCAGTAAAGCGAATAGCCTGAGTGCAGTCATCAATGCCAACAATACGGTCTTGATGCAGCAAATGAGAAAACACAATTCCCTGATAAATGGCGTAGGCAATATCCCCTTCAGTATGATGGGAGCTTAACCCAAGTAGCCCGCCATGCAAGTTACTGTGGTAGTTAGAACCATATAACCAAGGGAAAAATAGAATATCGTTTTGCCGTGTGGCTCCTTCTGCAACGCAAGCATTGAGTACTTTGTAATCTTGCAAGCGTTGGTCGAAAAAGTGTCGTGTGAACCAAGCGAGGTTACTGGCTGAGGTTGGACTTCCTTCATGAACAAAATAGGTGCCTGGAATACAGTATTTTCCCCACACATAAGGGTAATCGGCAGGCATGATTTTATCAAAAACACGCGTGGAGATAGTCCAGGTTCCAGCGACGGCACTGAGCTTATCTTTCTGGCTGACACCTGATGACAGCGCGGCTCCCACCACATCGAAGAACCCACCAAATACTGGCGTTCCTTCTTTAAGACCACACTCTTTTGCGGCATGAGTCGTGACGCAGCCCGCTGACTGTGCGGAGTTAATCACGGGGGCGAGTTTGTCGTTAGCCTCTTCAATACCAAACAATTCACAGAGTTTAGGATCGTAACTGGAGGTTGTTGGGTTATAGAGTTGGCTGCCTGAAATATTGGTTTCTTCGCAAGTGAGCTGGTCAGTTAATCGATAACGAATATAGTCGTGAACCATTAAAACATAACGACCATCGCGATAGCTGTCTGGCTCATATTGTTTTAACCAATTTAGCAGGGCAACGGGGTGTGATGCCCAAAGTTGCTGCAAGCTTAGGGGATATGCTTGCTCTGCGGTGCCATTTTGGTGCCATTGATCGACAATCGCTTGTGCGCGGGAATCCGAAGAAACAATGCCGTTTCTGACGGGTTTTCCGTGTTTATCCAGTAAATATAGCCCTTTGCCGTGGGAGGAAAAGCTGACGCCTGCGATTTGTGATGCAGACAACTGGCTTTTGGCGATAGCTTCACGGATAACGCCGCAGGTGACTTGCCACAGGGTTTCCATATTACGCTCACTAAACCCAGCTTGTGGACTTTCAGTGGGAAAAGGGTGCTCAGCAACCACCAGTTCTTGCCCTTCAGGGCTGTAGATCCCAGCTTTGATCACGGTGCCTCCAAGGTCGACACCCATGAAAAATGTGCTCATTGTTAGCTCCTTAGTTTTCCCAGCCCGCTTGCTGCATTTTTTCTTCAATCCAATGGCGCGCTTTGATGATCTCAATCAGCGGTTCATCGGCTTTTTCCGTCCACATTTCAATTAAGAAGGTGCCACGATAATTGAGCTGCTTAAGCTGTTTGAACAGTGCCACAAAATCCACGCACCCTTCGCCGAATGGCACATCACGGAATTGACCTTTGCAACTGTCTGTTACGGCGTAGGTATCTTTCAGATGCAGAGCAACAATATTTTCAATGCCTTTGGTTAACTCGGCAGCCACATCACTACCCCAAGCGGTTAAGTTACCGACATCAGGATAGACTTGGAACCACGGTGAGCGAATTTTATCGGCAAGCGCTTGCCATTTCGTGATCGAATTCATAAATGGCGTATCCATGATTTCGACGGCGCACATCACCTGAGAAGCTGCGGCAATTTCAGCGACCCATTTCATGCCTTCTTCAAAGCGCGCAATGGTGCCTTCATCTTGCTCTTCGTAATACACATCGTAGCCAGCCAACTGAATGGTACGGATACCCAGATCTTGAGCCAATTTAATGGCTTTTGTCATTAATTCACGGGCTTTTTGACGGGTATCTGCATCATGGCTACCAAATGGAAAACGACGGTGACCCGATAGACACATCGTAGGGATGCGTACCTGGGTTTTTTGGATGGCAGCTACTAACTCTAAGCGTTGTTCCAAACTCCAATCTAGACGGGCTAAACGCTCGTCCGTTTCATCAACCGACATCTCGACAAAATCAAATCCTGCCGCTTTTGCGATAGCTAATTTTTCGCTCCAGCTACTGTGCTTTGGAAGGGCTTTTTCATAGATACCAATCGGATTTTTTCGTGAAATAGTCATCTTTATTCCCTGTAAGTTAATTTTGTACGGATGCTTTATTGAGGCGTTGATTGCGTGTCATTGCACGCTTAGCGCTCCATTTTTCTTTAAAGAATTTGAAGGCGAGAGCGAGGATCAACGTAATGCCCCAAACCGCGAGATTGAAGTGCAGGCTGACGCCCAACAGGCTAAGACCAGTTGCAATGACTTGCAGAACGAGCAATGCGCAGAAGACGCGGCTGACTTTACCGACGCCGCCAAATGGGTTTGTGCCTCCCAATACGATGGCTAAAATGGTCAGCAGTAAGTAAGAATCCCCGTATCCCATGCGGGCTGAGTTAAAGCGCGCCATCATGATCAGCCCTGCCAACACACACAGCAGGCTTGAAATGGTGTAAATCGCGATCATAACTCGGTCGGTACGCACGCCGCTAAACCACGTAGCATTGATGTTGCTGCCGCTCATATAGATATTTTTACCAAGGCGGGTGCGACCTAAAAACAGAGCCAAAATAATCGCGGTCACAATGAAAATAATCATGGCGATCGGCATACCGAAAACGGTGTCAGAGCCAATGGCGCGAACCACTGGCGGCATCCCACTGAGTGCGGCACCTTTGGTAAGGTAAACACCAATACCGCTGATAATAGTCATGGAACCAAGTGTGACCAAAATAGGATGAGCGCCAATATGGGAAATCATTAGCCCTGTTAAGCAGCCAATAATAACGGCGATAAAGGTGGCACCGATTAATGCAAAGACCAACCACATTAGCTGCGTGCCCGTTCCTGCATCAACAGGCAGGTAATTGATAAATACCCAAGCCATAAACAAGCCAGTCAAGTTAGCGGTGCTGATAATGGCGAGGTTTAACCCGCCACTCAACATCGGAACAAACATGGCGAAGGTCAGAAGACCCAGCTCTGGCAACTGAAAGGTAATACTTAAAAAGGTATTCTGGGTAAAAAAGTGCCCTGGCATGGCGATACTGAAAGCCGCAATAGCGACCAAAAAGATTGAAAGCAGTCCGATAACAGAGCCATCAATTTTAAAAAAATCTTGTTTTTTCATGGTGATATTCCTGTTAAACAAAGCCTACGTCCGTTTCTTTACGCTTTTTGTAGTGAGTAATGCAAATAGCGATAAGAATGACCATACCGATGACGATATTGACGAAGTAGTTAGACACCCCGATCAAGTTCAGACCGTTTTTCAAGATACCGATGAGGAAAACCCCCATAAGCGTACCGATAACGCTACCGCGACCGCCGGATAAACTCGCGCCACCTAATACCGCGGCTGCGAGAACATCAAGCTCGCCACCCACTAAGGCGCTAGGCACCACTTCACTCATGCGATAGGTTTGCAGCATGCCGCCGATAGCGGCCATCGCACCGAGATAACCGTAAGCAAACAGATAAATCACCCAGACGCGAATACCAATACGTGAAGCTGATTCTTGGCTGCCGCCTACCGCATACAGTTGGCGACCAATGTGGGTTTTGTTCATTAAGATCCACGTTAAAAACGCGATCCCTAACATCACGATCAATGGCAAACCAATTTGATAATATTCACCATCCACTTCAAAAGGCAGGATGGTGACAGGATCAACCCACCAATCCGGTAAGTCGTAGATACTGTGTCCGTTGGTTAGCCACATCAGCATGCCGAACAGCAAAGATTGCATACTAATAGTGATAATGATCGACACCACATTGAGGGAGTAAATCAAAATTGCGTTGATCAACCCAAAGGTGATCCCGATGACAATCGCAAGGGCGATACTGAGGGTTGGGCTTTCGAGTAATCCTTGCAGTAAGAAAGTGGCAATCACATATTGGACAACCGAGGCAACGGCGGCGAAAGAGATATCAATACCACCAGTGACGAGTACCACAAATAATCCCAGTGCAAAAATACCGGTGACCGCATAGCTTTCGCTTAAGTCGAGCAAGTTTTGAATAGTGAGAAATTGTGGGCTCATTAAGGTGAAAAACACCACCATGATGAGGATCACCCAGATTAGCCAGCCTTCAACAGACTGCGGACGAAGTTTTTGCCAATTAGCCATTGATGATTTCCTCCAATTGTTGCTCAGTCATGGAATCCGTCACAATTTCTTTGACGATAGATCCTTGCTTCATATGTAAAATGCGATCGCAGTTGTAGAAAGCTTCAGAGGCTTCATCGGTGATCAATAAAATGGCGATCCCAACACCAGAAAGTCGATGTATCAGCTTGTAAATGCTGTCTTTAGCACCGATATCGACCCCCACGGTAGGGGCATCAAGGATCAGCACTTTAGGGCGCGTCAGGATCCATTTGGCGAGCACCACTTTCTGCTGATTTCCCCCTGATAAGGTGGAGAGAGCATTGTTTGGGTCGGTCACTTTAATATCCAAATCCGCGATCCACTCTTGGACGATTTGCTGGCATTTTTGCTCATCAATCAGATGAAGAGGGGTTTTCAGGCGATCTAAAATCGAAATCACCATATTGTCGGCGATAGACTGCTGCAAAATTGCCCCCAGTGTCAGGCGGTCTTCAGACACGTAACCAATACCATGTTTGATAGCTTGGGCATTATTTTTGAAGATAATTGGCTTGTCTTCGACGATCATTTCGCCGCTGTCAGGGCGGGTTATCCCAAACAGAGAAAGGGCAAGCTCGGTACGACCAGAGCCTAATAATCCGCAAAGTCCCAGTACTTCACCGCGCTTTAATGACAGGGAAATATTCTGGTATTGCCCAGCACGGCTGAGGTTTTTCAGTTCTAAGACCGTGTGAGTTTCTTCTGCGTTATTGGGTGATTTGCGTTCATGAACAATATCAAGCCCTGTCATCAGCTCAGTGATTTTGCGCGTTGTCAGGTCTTCTGCTGGCCATGTTCCCATTTTTTGCCCATCACGAATAACGGTAATGCGGTCAGAAATTTCTTTTACTTCCTCTAACCGATGGCTGACAAAAACAACGGTGATACCTTTGTTTTTTAAGTAGTTCACGGTAGAAAGTAGCTGATTAACTTCGGTGCGAGTTAACGAGGCCGTTGGCTCATCCATGATCACTAAGCGTGCATCCGCAACCAGTGCGCGGCAAATGGCTACTTGCTGACGCTGGGCAATGGGGAGAAACTGCACTGGGGTATCAGGGTCAATGGTGAACTCAAGTTCTTTGAGAATTTGTAACGCTTTTTCCCTCACTTTCCCTTTTTGAAACCAACCAAAATAACCGTTTAAATTCAGTTCAAAGGCGATGTTTTCTGCCACGGTTAAGTTAGGAAATAAGGATAAGTCTTGGTAGATAACTTGAACGCCAAGCTCTCGCGCTTTGTCTGGGGTCAGGCGAGAGTATCGTTTGCCATCTATTTCAATTTCGCTACCTTCATCGGGAGCATAAACGCCGCTAATGGTTTTAATTAACGTACTTTTTCCGCAGCCATTGGTGCCCGCTAAACAATGAACTTCACCTTTGTTTAGCGTCAAGTCGATATTGCGTAATGCACGATGACCACCAAAGCTTTTGGAAAGATCCCGTAACGTAATCAGTGGGGAGTTTTTTTCGGCTGTCATAGTGGAGTCCTGGTGTTGACTGTGTCGTCAGATTCAGAGTGACAACAGACACCGCTATCAGACCTAAATAGGGTGCTGTTGTCACTTAAACTATGTGGAACAAAATAATACTGTTGTCGTATTTTTATTATGTAGCGCGAATTTACAGACCGACTTCAACCAGCTTTTTGGTGTTTTCAATATTCAGGTTAACTGGGTTGTCGCTGAGGATGGTGTTGCCACTCACTTTTATCTCACCCATATCACCGATGCTGACGCCAGTTTTGATCTCTTCGCCATTCATCATTGCCGTAGCGACTTGAACGAAAACTTGACCAGCCACTTTCGGGTTAGAGATATAGCCGCCGTCAATTGCGCCTTTTTCTAACAGTTTGATACCTTGACCCGGCGTGAATGTACCGAATACACAGGTTTCAGCGTTTTTACGGCGTTTGTCGATAGCGCGACCCGCACCGATAGGTCCTTGAGAACCAAATGACATGATACCTTTCAGATCTTTATGCTTAGACAGCAGGTCGTTTGCAGTACGCATAGAATCATCAACGGATTCTGCTACACCAAAGCGGTCATCGACCATTTGCATTTTTGGATAGTGTGCTTTTTGGTAAGCGATTGCCGCATCAGCCCATTCGTTGACTAAAGGTACCGTCAGGCTGCCCACGAACATGGCGTATTTACCTTCTTCACCCATACATGCTGCCATATCTTTCATATGGTTAGCGCCCATGCTTTGGGTATCCAGTAATTCGAAATCCCAATCCGCATTTTTTTGATCTGGGGATTCGTGAGTAATCACTTTGATGCCTGCTTCTTGGGCGCGCTTTAATACCGGCTCAAGGACTTTTGCATCGTTAGGAACGACGCCGATAACATCGACTTTCTTCGCGATTAAATCTTCAATTGCACGAACTTGTTCTGCAGGGTCAGCGGTGGTTGGACCCACTTGGAATGCATTAACGCCGAGTTTTTTACCTTCTTCAGTGATCCCTTGCTCCATGACGTTAAACCAAGGAATCCCCCCCACTTTCACCACAACACCCATGGTAAATGGCTTTTGTGCTTTCTGTGATTCAGCCATCGCCATGTTGGAAAACAGTGCGGCGCCCATTAAGCAAGGTAAAACTAATTTTTTCATATTCATCGTTATATTCCTCAGAGATGATGTGCATATACAGCCATGCTCATCAACATAGGGTTAATGTTTTGTTTAATCGGATAGATATAATTAATTTCTATTAATCGTTAATTTAATTAATAGGTTTCTTTGCTGCCTGGTGTAATTCGGTTATTTAAAATAAAAACAAATTGCTTAATTTACTCATTTAGTTACGCTGCGACTATCATCGATATAAATACTCTTTATTACACTGAATACTATTTATCACATTCAATAATGTTTAACTTCGGAAATACTTGTTTGAAGTTTTTATCATTAAGTTTATTGGTAATTAACACGTTAATATCATTTAAGGTACAAACTTGGCTAAAAGCATATTGGTCTAATTTATTATTATCCGCTAATAACACACAATTCTCAGAAACCTGAATCATAATATTTTTTAATTTGGCATTAACTTCACTGCCATCTCGAACGCCAGTTTCAATATTGAATCCTTGGCATGATAAAAATAACGTTTTAATTTGAAAGCTACGGATGATACTTTCAGAAATAGGACCATGAAAATCATCATGGCGTTCTGAATATTCTCCACCAATGCCAATGACGCGAACGCGATCTCGGCATGCTAATGCTTGAATGATTTTGACGGAGTTGGTGACCACCGTAATATCGATATCGGGTATTTGCCTAGCCAGAAACCAACATGTGCTGCTGTTATCCATCATGATGCAGTCACCCGGCTGAATAAACTTCAACGCTGCTTTGGCGATTTTCATTTTCGCATCTGGGTTTTCTTCCGTTCTCTTACGAAAGGATTCTGCACCATCGACCATTTGACTGAGTTTGACCGAAGAGGGCATTACATTCAGTACCGGGCTTTCATCTTGTTCAGTGGCAACCGCACCACCAAAACTACGAATTAAACGTTTTTCACGTTCTAGTACCGTTAAATCCCGGCGAATAGTTTCTTGAGATACGTGACAAAGTTGAGCTAAATCGCGCACTAACGCTGAGCCATGTTGAGAAACATGGGAGCAAATTAATCGGTGGCGTTCAGCTTGTAGCATCTCAAAACTCCTATTCAGCCCATGGCGTTTATTATTATCTATGACAAACACTCTTTCCGCGATAAACATTCTTTCCACGATAAACAGTGTGCCAGCGCTGAATTTTTTTTGTCGTGATTCGACTCATGTAATAACGGATAGAAACAAACAAAGCTATTTATAGAGTTATTGATCACATTTATATGAAACAAACATTTATATTTTCATTTTTATCGTTAATTAGATCACTAAATATGGCGGTATATAGACAGAAACTAGACGAAGCATTAATCAACTTTCACATATTCGGGCATTTTTATTAGGCGTATTTTTGTTTTAGTTAGACCGATTATGACCGAGTATGACTGATTTATGTTGTTTTGTTAATGATTTGTAAAGCGTCGGACTTTTTTATTCAGCTAAATCTGTTTACCTTAATAATAAGAACAACGTCTATTCATCGACAGTAAATAGAGAATAAAAGAGAACCTTGTCGTTGATATGACTCGCTATTTTCATATCGTATTCACGCCATCTTTTTACACCTAGGGAGGTAATCATGCTGGAAACATTAAAACAGCAAGTATTTGAGGCGAATCTTGAATTACCCAAACATAAGCTAGTGACGTTTACGTGGGGTAACGTAAGTGGAGTAGACCGCAAAGCCGGTTTGATGGTGATTAAGCCTTCCGGGGTGGATTATGAAACCATGAAAGCGGATGACATGGTGGTTGTTTCATTAACCACTGGTGAAGTCATCGAAGGAAAATATAAGCCTTCTTCTGACACTGATACCCATTTAGCGCTATATCAAGCTTTTCCCGAGATTGGTGGTATCGTTCATACCCATTCGCGCCATGCAACTATTTGGGCACAAGCTGGCCTACCACTAAGTGCATTAGGTACTACACATGCCGATTATTTTTATGGTGAAATACCTTGCACCCGTAAAATGACAGAAAGTGAGATAGCGGGTGAATATGAGAGAGAAACTGGGCATGTGATTATTGAAACATTTAAACAGCTCGGAATTTCTGCAAAGGATATTCCCGCGGTATTAGTCCATAGCCACGGTCCATTCGCTTGGGGCAAAGATGCTCATAATGCGGTACACAATGCAGTGGTATTGGAAGAGATTGCGTATATGAATTTATTTACGCGTCAATTGACACCTAAAATTGACGATATGCAGCAAGAATTACTGGATAAACATTATTTACGTAAACATGGAAAAAATGCGTATTACGGGCAAAAGTAGAGTTTATTTCTTTTTAAATACGTTATTTTAAGACTATTCATTTTATTGTTAATAAGTTGATAAATTTATTTTTCATTTAATTGAAAGGTTTTAACTCGCTCAGTGTCTATTGAATGCCATATACAATTATCCATAACAAATTACCTATAGCAAATTATCTATAACAACAGCCACGGACGTATTATCGTGGCTTTGCCATGCAAAAATATTTTTATCAGGGTATAGGGTTAAATTGTAAGTCGGTTTAAACTGGCGCGGTGTATTGGTGATACTGAGTGGAAAGGACATGTCTAATCGAGTACTTTTTCTATTTTTGACCTTTTTCGTTAATCTTTTTTCTGTTTCACATGCTGCGGATATAAAAAATAATAATTTAATTATCAGTGGTTCAAAAGCGATCAATCTTGATAATTGGGAGCTTGTGGATGTACCTCCCAAATTGATTCAGACAAAAGCGCCAGAAAACATCTTTGCTATTGTAGGCGGTCAAATGCGTGTTGTTGGAGAAATTAATCCAGACAATGGCTTTTACGCCTATAGTCCAAATGGTGACTATAATGCCCTACAGTTTGGTAATGATTTCGCCTATGTTAAAAGCACTCAGATATCCAAAAAGAAGCCTCGGAATATCCCTGAAGATGACCGTTTAAACGATCTTAAAAACCCAGTTTATGATTATTTGATTACAAGCCAAAAAACGCCGGTATTCAGTGCAACTGATGAAGATTCGCGGCAAATCGCCTCTTTATGGGAAAATCTTCGCTATCCCGTATTAGCTCGAATGATCAAAACGGATGAAGATGGGGACAAAACCTCATGGTTAACCATTCGCCTCGGGGATCGTCTGGGTTATGTTCGCTTAAATGATGTGGCGATTGATAAAGGCATTCCTATTTTTACTTATCACCATATTCTCGAGGACGGTGAAAATAAAAACTTTCGCCATACTTCGACGACAACCTCGGTTGATGCTTTTCGTGAGCAAATGAATTACCTCAAAGAGATGGGGTATCAAACATTATCGCTCGAAGATGTGGAAGGTTATTTAAATAAGAGTGCGAATTTACCCGGGCGTGCTGTGGTACTCACGTTTGATGACGGGCTTAAATCCGTTTATCGCTATGCATTGCCTATTTTAAGAGATAACCAGCAACAGGCGACGCTGTTTGTCATCTCTTCGCGTATCAAAACTCAGCCGCAAAAATGGGATCCGGATTCTCTGCAATTTATGAGTAAGCAAGAAATTAAAGAGAGCCAAGATGTTTTCAACATTCAATCCCATACGCACTTTTTACATCGCTTAGATAACCGTAATAACCCGATTATTTTTAGCCGTAAAGAGCACACGATCATGCTGGATTTTAAACGTTCAATGAAAGCATTGGCGAAATTCGAAAGAGATCAGCGCTATTTAGCTTACCCGTTCGGTGCCTATAACCAAACGGCGATTGATGCGGCAAAAGAAGCGGGCTTACATATTGCGGTGTCTACCATCCAAGGTAAGGTCAAGCTCGGTGATAACCCTTATGCACTAAAACGCCTGTATGCCTACAGCACTGACCCGATTAGCAAATTTGCTTTGATGGTAGGCAATAGCGAGCAGGATGTGGTGAATAAGAACGTTGTCGTTGATAAATAAGTTGAAAAGACCTTGGGTGCAGCACGTAAAAGGCCCAAGGTTTTATTCGTTTTGCGCTGAACATGTTGCCATTTCGGCTATTAACCATTGGCGGAAATATTGTGTTAATGGGTTGAGTTCAGCGTCTTTATGAATTAACCATGCCCATTTAGCGCCTGTTACGCGCTGCTCGGTGAGTGGAATTAATTGCCCTGAATTTAGAGCGTGTGCAGCGAGTAATTGACTGACTAATCCGATCCCCAATCCTTGGCTGACGGCATCTAATAACAGACTCGGATCTGAAAAGTTCACTCCTTTTTGTGATTGTCCAACTGATTCACCACCGCCAATAACCCAGTTACTCCAATCCATTTCTCGCTCGCCGTGTAGCGTTAAAGGCGATTTAGCACCGAGCAGGCTAGGGTGGCAAGCTGGGTAGAGACTATCCTGATATAACACTTCAAAAGTACATTCATTTTGTATGGCTAGGTCATCACGGATCGCGATATCAATCGTTTCCATTTCCATATTGGGTACGTCATAGGTGGTGAATAACCAGATATCAATGTCAGGGTGTCGTTGTTGAAACTGTCCAAGTCGAGGTAATAGCCAGTGACGAGCAAATGCAGGCGTTGTGTTCACAATAAGTTGGTTAGATTTTCGATACTGATCGAGCCTGCGTACCCCAATCGCTAATTGTTTCAATGTATCCTGAACACTAGTGTAAAAATCCTGCCCGGCATCTGTGAGCGTGACACTGCGTCCTTGTCGAATAAATAGTGGCTGCTCGAGTTGGCTTTCTAAACTACGAATTTGCTGACTAATTGCAGATTGTGTGACATGCAATTGCGCTGCGGCTTGATGGAAACTTCCCAATCGGGCGGCCGCTTCAAAACCGCGCAATGCATTTAATGGTGGCCAATATTTTAGCATTCTTGATAAGCTCATCTAATCAGTTGCGCGCTAATTATATCGTTAGTTTTATGGCTATCAAGGGCATTAAGATAGGTGTATTGAAAATCACTGAATAGTATTACTTATCATAATGAGTATTAAGGAACCCAGTATGCCGACTCGTCGTCAGTTTATCCGACAAACCTCAGTCATTAGTGCCATAGGCGTTGCAGCCTCTTTTGGCATATCACCAGTTGCAATAGGGAGTTCGCAGAGTGAAAAATGGGGAATGATGCCAGATGAAGGGGAATTACAGCAGTGTGCTTTCATTGCCTTCGGTGCCCAAAAAGCAATTTGGGGTGAATTCACTACAGATGTGCAAATAACATTAGGGAGTATCGCTAAAGCGATTGCTGAGTACCAGCCTGTGGTGGTTTTTTGTCGAGAAAATGAGCGTCAGTTAGCTGAGGAAATGTGTGGTAGCCAAAATACGCGTTTTATCACGACAGAGCTCGATGATATATGGATGCGTGATATCGGAGCCAATTTTGTGGTTAATCCAAAAGGGGGACTCAATGCCGTTGATTTTAATTTCAATGGTTGGGGCAATAAGCAGCAACATGATAACGATGCCCAATTGGCAAAGTTCCAAGCGCAGCATTTTGGTGTGATTACCCCATTTATCAGTCGCTTAACTGGAGAGGGTGGAGGGATTGAGGTTGATGGTCATGGTACAGGGATAATGACGGAAAGTAGTTGGATAAATGATAATCGAAACCCTAATTTAACCCGAGATCAGATAGAGGAAGAGCTAAAAAAAGCATTAGGATTACGTAAAATCATCTGGTTGCCAGGTATTAAAGGAAAAGACATTACGGATGCGCATGTCGATTTCTACGCTCGTTTTGTGAAGCCTGGGGTTATTTTGATAAATCTCGATAATGATTCGGACTCTTTTGACTATGAAGTCACGCGTAAGCACATGGACATTTTAGAAAATGCGACGGATGCTGACGGACGAAAACTGAAAATTTATACGGTGTCGCCACCTAGCACTCTGCGACAAACTCGCTTTAGCCGACATAACTCTGATTTCGCCGCAGGTTACATTAATTACTTTGTCATCAATGGTGCCGTTATTGCGCCTGAATTTGGGGACAAGCAGGCAGATCATGATGCGAAGCAGCTCCTTGAAATGCTATACCCAGGCCGAGACATTATCATGCTTAATATTGATGTCATTGCAGCGGGAGGGGGTGGGATACACTGTGTCACTCATCAATTACCCGTGCATAATGACCGAAGATAAAAAGCGCGAAACAAAAAATTGCCTACTTTAATGTGAGTAAAGTAGGCAATGATGTGGAAGATTTATCGTACTAGGTCATTATTTAACGCATTTCTTGCAGGTGTCATTCTGCACAATATCAAAGAAGTTATTACCTTTATCATCCACCAGAATAAAGGCAGGCAACCCTTCCACTTCCATTTTCCAGACCGCTTCCATACCTAACTCTGGGTATTCGAGGCAATTTAAGCTCTTCACGAATTCTTGAGCCAAAATAGCCGCGGAGCCGCCAATGCTACCAAGATAGAAACCGCCGTGTTTTTTACAGGCGTCAGTCACGGCTTGGGTACGGTTACCTTTTGCCAACATTAACATACTACCGCCATGGGATTGGAATAGGTCAACGTATGGGTCCATACGGTTACCCGTTGTTGGGCCTAAAGAACCCGACACCATATCTTCAGGTTTTTTCGCAGGACCTGCGTAATAGACCATATGATCTTTAAAGTATTGTGGTAAGTCTTCACCATTATCTAAGCGCTCTTTGAGTTTGGTATGGGCGATATCACGAGCGATGATCAGTGGACCACTGAGGGATACACGGGTCGATACAGGGTGTTTACTCAACTCGGCCAAAATATCTTTCATTGGGCGGTTGAGGTCGATATGAACTACGGTTCCTTCTGCCTGATGGCGCATCGATTCAGGGATATATTGTGCTGGGTTATGCTCCATTTTCTCCAGCCACAAGCCGTCTTTGGTGATTTTTGCTTTGATATTGCGGTCAGCAGAGCAAGAAATGGCTAAACCGATCGGGCAAGAAGCACCATGGCGAGGTAAGCGAATAACACGCACATCGTGGGCAAAGTATTTACCGCCAAATTGCGCACCAAAGCCGAGATGGCGTGACGCTTCTAATAACTCATTTTCTAGCTCAATATCACGGAACGCACGGCCATACTCATTACCCGTCGTTGGCAGGTTATCATAGTATTTTGCCGAAGCCAGTTTGGCTGTTTTCAGCGTGGTTTCTGCCGAAGTGCCGCCGATAACGAATGCGATATGATACGGTGGGCAAGCAGTTGTCCCTAAGTTTCTCATTTTCTCAACTAAGAAGTTTTTCAACTTAGCCGGGGTCAGTGTTGCTTTAGTTTCTTGATAAAGGGCAGATTTATTTGCAGAGCCGCCACCTTTGTTAACAAACAAGAAATGGTATTCATCACCCGTGGTGGCAAAAATATCAAATTGTGCGGGCAAGTTGGTGCCTGTATTGACTTCGTTGAACATATCCAGCGGGGCATTTTGCGAAAAACGCAGGTTTTCGTGTTGGAAAACGTTATAAATGCCTCGAGAGAGGTATTCTTCGTCATCACAGCCAGTCCAAACTTGTTGGCCTTTTTTCCCGACGACGGCAACGGTTCCCGTATCCTGACAGTTTGGCAGAACACCTTTCGCAGAAATCTCGGCGTTACGCAGTAATTGCAGGGCGACATACTTGTCGTTTTCACTGGCTTCTGGATCGTGCAAAATCGCGGCGACTTGTTTTTGGTGGGCAGGTCTTAAAAAGAACTGGGATTCGTAAATTGCATGTTCAGCAAGAAGGGTTAAAGCCTCTGGCTCAATTTTTAACATTTGCTTCCCAGCAAATTGTTCTACAGAAACATATTTATCAGAGACTTGGTAATATTCGGTTTTATCCTCAGATAGCGGATAAGGTTCTTGGTAAAAAAACTCTTTATTAGCCATTTTGCTCACTCACATATTAATTTTAGCGGAAAATATAAGAAATAAATTATTTATAGGCTTTTTGTTCTAAATGCCGCTTGTTTTGTCAGGCGGGATAATCGTTTATAGGGATAATAGTCTGAATGCAATTAGAATAATTACCCATTATATTCAAAGGGATGTAAAAGAAAATATGACTTTGGTTAAACTTTGCCAAGAAACTAATATTCAAATTCAAAGTATGAAGCT
This sequence comes from Providencia sp. PROV188, assembly GCF_027595165.1. Classification (NCBI taxonomy): domain Bacteria; kingdom Pseudomonadati; phylum Pseudomonadota; class Gammaproteobacteria; order Enterobacterales; family Morganellaceae; genus Providencia; species Providencia sp. PROV188. The sequence continues at coordinate 3,430,301 of NZ_CP097291.1, read as the reverse complement.
AATCACATAAATTAATTATGGGTATTGGGTTTAACTATTTGTTATTCATGTTATCGAGGGGCAGTTAATTTAGATTTTATGCATTCAATTTTTCCATAAATACTCTAATAGGTTAGCGGATTAATTGATCATTTATGGTTGGTTAGCATTCTAGAAATAATAAATAAAATACAGAGTGAAAATAAAAGGAAAGTGGACTTTTATTATTACTTGGGTAAGTTATCTTAATCGATAGTTTGGTTTGGTTTTTTATTTAACGTATTGAATTTAATATTCTTTTAATGTTTCTTTTATTTCTGGTTCTATAATGAAAAATGATAGATAAGCACAAAGCTATGAAAAATATGGCTATGTCACTTATTTTTATCATAAATCACTTTTATTTGTTTTAAATTCATAGTGAAAGGCAAACAAAGTGTTGAAAATGGCTTTCAATTTTCATTAACAGTGTTTATTATGCAGCCCTTATTGTTTTATTAAAAATGGCGCTACTGGTTTTGGGCTTTGCTGGGGTTCTCCTGGGGGCTTAACAGTCTTTAACGGTGGCGGTTCTATCTGCATTATTCCTAGGGATAGAGTGTATTATAAATGACTGAGACAACTTCTCTCACACCACTCGTCGAATTAAAATCTTTAAATAAAGGTTTTGATGGCAAACAAATTATTTCTGAGCTTGACCTCACGATCCGAAATGGGGAGTTTCTCACCATTTTAGGGCCTTCTGGTTGCGGTAAAACGACGGTTTTACGTCTGATTGCTGGATTAGAAGATGTGGATGACGGTCAAATTATTCTTGATGGTCAGGACATTACAGATATTCCTGCGGAACAACGTTTCGTGAATACTGTTTTCCAAAGCTATGCATTATTTCCACACATGACCGTATTTGAAAATGTGGCATTTGGTTTGCGCATGCAAAAAACACCCAAAGCGGACATTCAAAAACGAGTGGAGCAAGCCTTGCATATGGTGCAATTGGCGGATTTTGCAGAGCGTATGCCGAACCAGCTTTCAGGTGGTCAACAACAACGTGTGGCAATTGCGCGTGCGGTTGTCAATCGTCCCAAGGTTCTGTTATTGGATGAGTCTTTATCTGCGCTGGATTATAAGCTGCGTAAGCAGATGCAAAATGAGCTGAAAGCCTTACAGCGCAAGCTGGGGATTACGTTTATTTTTGTGACTCATGACCAAGAAGAAGCACTGGCCATGTCTGACCGTATCATTGTGATGCGTGAAGGGAAAATTGAGCAAGATGGTACGCCGCGTGAAATTTACGAAGAGCCGAAAAACCTGTTTGTTGCTCAATTTATCGGTGAAATCAATATTTTTGATGCAAAAGTATTGCATCGTATTGATGAACAACGTATTCGTGCTAACGTTGAAGGGCATGAATGTGATATTTTCACCGATTTACCGGTCACAGAAGGTCAGCATTTAAACGTCTTATTGCGCCCTGAAGATTTACGCGTTGAAGAAGTCAATGACGCCGATAATCACCCAGGGCTGATCGGTTACGTGCGAGAACGTAACTATAAAGGTATGACGTTAGACTCAGTGGTTGAGATGGAAGATGGCAAAATTATTATGGTCAGCGAGTTCTTTAACGAAGATGACCCTGATGTCGACCACTCCCTTAACCAAAAAGTTGCTGTGACTTGGGTTGAAAGCTGGGAGGTAGTTCTGGATGATCATTCGTAAGCATAAAATCTTGCAGAATGTGATTATCACGGGCGTCGTCGCTTGGCTGTTACTCTTCGTCTTTCTGCCAAACTTAATGATCATTGGCACCAGTTTCTTCACGCGCAGTGATACGAATCTGGTGGATCTGGTGTTTACTTGGGACAACTACATCCGTCTGTCAGACCCGATGTATGCCCAAGTGATGCTGCATTCGTTGAATATGGCGTTGATCGCCACTTTCTTCTGCCTTGTGATCGGCTACCCCTTTGCGTTTATTTTGGCGAAGCTGCCTAAGCGCATCCAACCGCTGATGCTATTTCTGCTGATTGTGCCATTTTGGACCAACTCATTGATCCGTATTTATGGCTTAAAAGTGTTTTTAAGTACCAAAGGGTATTTGAATGACTTTTTGCTGTGGATTGGCATTATCGATAAGCCGCTGAAATTGATGTATACCCCAGAAGCGGTGGTATTGGGCTTAATCTATATCTTATTGCCATTTATGGTGATGCCGCTCTATTCCAGTATTGAAAAGCTGGATAAATCCTACTTAGAAGCGGCGCGGGACTTGGGCGCCAATAAATGCCAAACTTTTGTGAAGATTATTATTCCACTGACCATGCCGGGAATTATTGCGGGCTGCTTATTAGTGTTGCTGCCAGCAATGGGGCTGTTCTATGTGGCGGATTTAATGGGTGGGGCGAAAAACCTGCTGATTGGTAACGTCATTAAGAGTCAGTTCTTGAATATTCGCGATTGGCCGTTTGGGGCTGCAACCAGTATTTTCCTCACGGTGATGATGGGGCTGCTGCTGTATGTGTACTACCGAGCTGCTAAGCTTTTGAATAAAAAGGCGTATGAAGAATGATAGGACGTATTTTGCGTGGTGGCTTTATGACCACCATCTACGCGTATCTTTATATTCCAATCATTATCTTGATTGTGAACTCATTCAATGAATCGCGTTTTGGTATTCAGTGGCAAGGTTTTTCGACCAAATGGTATGAGTTACTGAGCAATAATGACAGCCTGCTTGAAGCCGCAGGGCATTCATTGACCATGGCGGTACTTTCAGCGACGTTTGCGACCATTATCGGCACATTAACCGCTGTTGCTCTCTTTCGTTATCGTTTTAGAGGCAAGCCATTTGTCGGCGGAATGCTGTTTGTGGTGATGATGTCTCCCGATATTGTGATGGCAATTTCATTGCTCGTCCTGTTTATGATCCTTGGCGTCTCATTAGGTTTCTGGTCGCTGTTATTTTCACATATCACCTTCTGCCTGCCTTTTGTGGTGGTGACGGTATACGCGAGATTGAAAGATTTTGATGTGAAAATGTTGGAAGCGGCGCGGGATCTCGGGGCGGGGGAATTTACCATTTTACGGAAAATCATTCTGCCATTAGCGCTGCCTGCGATTGTCGCAGGGTGGCTGCTGAGCTTTACCTTATCAATGGATGATGTGGTGGTTTCTTCCTTTGTGACGGGACCAAGCTATGAAATCTTACCATTGAAAATCTACTCAATGGTAAAAGTAGGGGTCTCCCCAGAAGTGAATGCACTGGCAACGGTCTTGTTGCTGATGTCGCTGGTTTTGGTTTGTTTAAGCCAGTGGGTTATGCGCGATAAACACGGTAAAAATGCTGTCGCGAAGTCATCAAAACGTTAAGTTGTACTTGGTGGGTGTCATTTGGGCACCCCATCTTTCCATGCCATCAGGCGAGAGGGTAGGCTTTAACTGAGCCTATGAAGATAGATAAAAAGCACTTTGTTGAGGGAAAATCAGTGATGAAAAAATGGTCCTATCTGCTAGCCGCAGGTTTAATGGCTGCAAGCATTGGCACGGCAACTGCCGCTGACGATAACAAAAACGTACTGTATTTCTATAACTGGACAGAATATGTTCCCCCCGGTTTATTAGAGCAATTTACTAAAGAGACTGGGATCAAGGTGATTTACTCCACCTATGAATCCAATGAAAGCATGTACACTAAATTGAAAACCTATAAAGAAGGGGCTTACGATTTAGTGGTGCCATCGACTTATTTTATCGACAAAATGAGCAAAGAAGGCATGCTGCAAAAGATTGATAAGACAAAACTGCCTAACTTTAAAAACCTCGATCCAAACCTTATTCATAAAGAATTTGACCCAAATAACGATTATTCAGTGCCTTATATTTGGGGCGCAACAGGGATTGGAATTAATGGTGACGCGGTTGATCCTAAGTCCGTTACTTCATGGGCAGATTTTTGGAAGCCGGAATACAAAAACAGCTTACTGATGATGGATGATGCCCGCGAAGTGTTCCAAGTGGCGCTCACAAAGCTGGGTTATTCTGGCAATACTACAGATCCAAAGCAGATTGAAGAAGCTTATAACGAACTGCAAAAATTGCGTCCAAATATTCTGGCATTTAACTCAGACAACCCTGCCACTCCGTATATTGAAGGTGAGGTGGATGTCGGTATGTTGTGGAACGGCTCGGCATTTGTGGCAAGACAAGCGGGCTTACCGATTGAAGTTGTATGGCCAAAAGAGGGCGGTATTTTCTGGATGGACAGCTTAGCTATCCCTGCCAATGCGAAGAACGTGGAAGGGGCGCACAAGCTTATTGATTTCTTATTACGCCCTGAAATTGCGGCGCAAGTGGCGGAGTCTATCGGTTATCCGACACCAAACTTAGAAGCGAAAAAATTACTGCCTACGGAAATCGCCAATGACCCATCTCTCTACCCATCGGAAGAGGTATTGAAAAAAGGAGAATGGCAAAGCGATGTGGGGAATACTAATATTCTGTATGAAGAGTATTTCCAAAAGCTGAAAGCAGGGCGTTAATATCGATTCTGTTTGGAAATGGTCAGAGGCATCACCTTGGTGATGCCTTTTTTATATATAAAATCAGTGATTAACGCACACTATTATGGATAACAAATTTGGCAAAGTTATCTGCCCAAGGCTGCAAGAAATCCTTACTTTTTGGGGAAATAGTATCTTGCTCATCCACCATGCCGTCATACCATTTTAAATAACACTCAGGTTGATTCATCGTCGGCATATTAAGAAATGCAAGGCTATTGCGTAAATGTTGTTGGGCAATTGCGGTGCTAATATTACCAATCGAAACCCCTAATACTCCCGCAGGAATACCATCCCATGAGTTATCACCCCAAGGACGTGAACCTTGGTCAATCGCATTCTTTAATACACCTGGCATTGAGCGGTTATATTCCGGTGTTGCGAAGATAATACCGTCTGAGGCTTTGATTTGGCTCTTAAAATTAGCGACTACCGCGGGTACATTTTGATCGGCTTCTTGGTTATAGAGAGGTAAATCGGCAATGTTGATAAATTTAAAGGTGAAATTAGATGGGAATAATTTAGTGATGGCTTTAGCGACTTTTAGATTATAAGAGTCAGCACGTAAACTACCAACAACCACACCGATATTATACTGATTGGACATAATCAAAACCTCTTCTTATGTTGTGAAAATACAACGAGTTCGTATATTTTCTTTGGAATAGGAATTTCTTTAATAATTTAGCATAATAAAATTCATTAAAAATAAATTAAGTTAAATTTAATTTTATCCAATTGTAAATTGCAGGAAATTCATTGCGTTATTTGTTTATATTTTCAAATTAACTTTGTGATTTAGGGTGGCTAAAAAAGAATACTGTGACCTCAATTACACTATTCGTATTTAATTCCTCTCAATATTATCTTCATTGATACGAGTCAAAATAGAACATACCGACTGGTCGGTATTATTCATCCCCATGAACACACTCGCGCATCCAAGAAAAAAAGATCCAATCAAACGACAAGAAGAGTTGCTAAAGGCAGCTAGGATAATCGCTGGTCGAGAAGGTATTTCGGCACTTTCGCTGAATGCTGTCGCCAGAGAAGCGGGCGTGAGCAAAGGGGGATTAATGCACCATTTCCCCAGCAAACAAGAACTTATTCATGCATTGTTTATTCAGCTATTAGACATTATGGACGTGCGTATTGCCGCCATTATGGCGAATGATTCCGATCCTTATGGGCGATTTTCTCGCGCCTATTTGCACTACGTTGGCGAGCTTAAAGACTCCGATGAAAGTTTTCAGCTCGCACTTTTATCATTGGCTATGCCCACAGAGCCAGTGTTGCGTAAATGCTGGCGTGATTGGATGTTAGGGCATCTAGCCCAAGGTGATGCATTTGATAATGGCTATTTGGGGGCTTTAGTGCGCTATGCCGCCGATGGACTGTGGTTATCTGCGTTAACGGAAGGTCCTACATTATCGAGCCAAGAGCGTAATGCCATCATTCAGCGATTAACACAAATTTCGTTTGAAGAAATGGGTTAGTTTTCCAAGGGAAAATACGTCTAAACATACAATGAGGCGATAATGAAATATAAAATCAATGCCTTCATTATTTATGATGCTGTTGATGGCACTTTATCTTTAAAAAAAGATGAGGTGGATACTCAGTTGTCTATTACGGCTAATGCACTCTTATTCTATTTGATTCAAAAAAAAGGCGTAGTTTCCCGTGATGAAGTACTTAAGGCGGTTTGGGATGATAATGGTCTGGTTTCATCAAATAGTAATTTAAATCAATATCTCAGCCTGCTAAGGAAAACATTTCGACAATACGGTATTGAAAATATTATTGTCACCGTTGCACGTGGGCGTTTAGAGTTTAATTCTGAGATTTTATTGGAATTACTCGATGAAGAGACGCTCAATACCACTCGCTTATTAAACAGTTTAAGTGAAATACAAAAAGCCGAAGTGGTTCTAGCACCTTCTTTAGAGACTAAACCTACCGAATCTCCTTCTGAAAAATTACCGCATTCATTACCAAAACAGAAACGTGAAGTTTGCTGGTATCTAGCCAGTGCGGCTTTTTTATGTTGCTCCATTTTATTGGCAACGATGAGCTATTTCTCATCTCAGCCCTCCGCACCAATGATTTTGCCAACGTTAGAACATACCAGCTGCGATGTGTTATCTAATGAAAAAATGATTAACGCTTTCGTTGCTGATAATTACGTACAAAACTTTGATAAAGTTAGAAAAAATTTAAATTTGGCGTGTAATGATAAAGAGCGTTTTGTCTTCTTTTATGGGGATAAATTACAAAAAAATGGTTTAGGGCGCGTCTTTCTCGCCCATTGCGCTGCCAATGAATCCAACCCATTTAGTTATTGTGATAATTATTTTTATTATTCTTGGAAGCCACAATGAAAATATCGGGAAAGCTATTATGTCTCGTGAGTGCGCTGATCTTCGCGTGTGTTGTGATTTATACACAGTCAGTTGTATTGGCCAATAAAAATTCCGGTCAAATGGCGTGTTCAACCAAGGGGATTATGCGTTTTGAGAATATGAAAGATGAAAACGTTAACGGTAATATTCACTTTAATTTTGGGGCGAACGGCGAGGGCTCTATTGTTGTCGAGGGATATACGACCTCCAGCGCTGGATGGCTTTATTTACAACGATATGTCAAATTCAAATACACCAGCAAACGTATTTCGCCAACGGAACAGCACTATAATATTAGCCACTGGGAAGCCAGTGCTTCCTCGATTGATGAATCCCCTAATGTGATTTTTGATTATTTTATGCGGGAAATGTCAGATAGCCATGATGGCTTATTTATCAATGCCCAAAAAATCAATGATAAAGCGCTACTCTTGAGTTCAATTAATTCCCCTTTGTTTATCTGTACGCCTAAATAAGCGCGTGGGCTTGATTGATAGTCCATACAGCGTGGGGGCTTACCCACACATTCATTCCTATTGGTTTACTGGGCAACGTTAACTAACACGTTGATATGATTTTACTGTCTGGCAATCAGTGCTATCACGCGGTGTGCCTCGTAAAACACAGTATTCCCCTTTCTTCTTATATTCTGATCCTCCCATTTCTCATTAGCTTATGGCTCGGGCGTGAGGCAAACCACACTTATTATTGACCAAATTACCTTCTCGCATCAGCTCAATCACATCTTGTTAACCATTCCTCCAATAAACCTGTTATCCGCATTTATGGTTTTTTCTTCCACCAGATAGATACGTGAATTTTCCATTTTATTAGCATAGATGTGTGAATTTGCTGTCTGTTAATTATAAATTCTGGATTTTTATTCTAATTATCTTCACTTCATGGATTTATATTTTGTTTTATTTTTTGGGGATTATAGTGATTTTGAAGCCAAAAGCTGCGTTCAATTAATCACCACGCAGACTCAATTGGCATAAATGTTTACTCACAGTTAAGAGGCATCAACGTTCTGGAACATGGCTCTTAGGTGCTGCGGGTAGAGAAAAACGTAACGGCTTCCTTGGAGGAAACAACAATGGGTGATGCATTAGGACTTATTGAAACAAAAGGTTTGGTGGCTTGTATTGAAGCAGCTGATGCAATGTGCAAAGCCGCTAACGTCGAGCTAATCGGCTATGAAAACGTGGGTTCTGGTCTCGTGACTGCCATGGTGAAAGGTGATGTTGGCGCAGTAAAGGCGGCAGTAGATTCCGGTGTTGAATCTGCACAGCGTGTTGGTGAAGTGGTGACATCGTTAGTCATCGCCCGTCCACATAACGATATCAACAAAATCGTGATTAAACATAAAGCATAGCGTTTGCGGGGGAAATATGGGTGATGCATTAGGTCTTATTGAAACACAAGGACTCGTTGCTTGTATCGAAGCAGCTGATGCGATGTGTAAAGCCGCTAACGTGGTACTGATTGGCTATGAAAATGTGGGTTCTGGGTTAGTCACCGCCATGGTGAAAGGGGATGTTGGCGCAGTTAAAGCGGCAGTTGATTCTGGCGTTGAATCTGCATCTCGCATTGGCACCGTCGTGACCTCTCTGGTTATCGCTCGTCCACATAGCGACATCCAGAAAATTGTCTCTCAGTATAAAGTCGCAGAATAAATAGGAAATTTACTTATGAAAGAAGCTCTTGGCTTAATTGAAACCAAAGGTTTAGTGGCGTGTATCGAAGCTGCTGATGCAATGTGTAAAGCCGCTAACGTCGAGCTAATCGGCTATGAAAATGTCGGTTCTGGGCTCGTCACCGCCATGGTAAAAGGCGATGTGGGTGCCGTTAATGCTGCGGTTGAATCCGGTGTCGAAGCTGCGAAGCGTGTTGGCACCGTAGTGACTTCTCGTGTGATAGCAAGACCACACAATGATATCGGCAAAATTGCGCAGCAGCACAAAGCTTAATCATTAGAAGTATTAGATAAAACAACAAATTAGTAAGTTTAATCTTTTGACTCCGGTACGGGGGAAGACATGGTTGCATTAGATAAAGATCTGCAATCCAGACAACTGGCTAGAGAGCTGGTTAGAAATGCGAAACAAGCACAAAAAATCTTTGCGACTTTTTCGCAGGAGAAAATCGACAGTATTGTTAAACACATTGCGACAGAATCTGCTCGTCATGCAGAAGAGTTAGCAAAAATGGCGAATGAAGAGACGGGTTTTGGGAAGTGGCAAGACAAGGTCCTGAAAAATACGTTCGCTTCAGTTCGTGTGTATGAACATATTAAAGATCTGAAAACAGTTGGCATCATTAATGATGACAAAATCAATAAAGTTATGGATGTGGGTGTTCCGTTAGGGGTGATCACGGCACTGGTGCCTTCGACTAACCCAACCTCAACCATTATCTATAAAACATTGATTGCCTTGAAAGCCGGTAACGCAATCGTCTTCTCCCCCCACCCAAACGCGAAAGCATGTAGTTTTAGAACGCTTGATATCGTAAAAAAAGCGGCTCTTGAAGCGGGTGCGCCAGCAGGTATCGTCGATGGCGTGACGATGCTGACACTGGAAGCGACAAAAGAATTAATGCACAGCAAAGATGTTTCTCTCATTCTGGCAACGGGTGGGGAAGGCATGGTACGCGCCGCTTATGCATCTGGCACACCAACCATCAGTGGTGGCCCTGGTAACGGTCCTGCTTTCATTGAACGTAGCGCGGATATCAAAAAAGCAGTCAGTGACATTATTACCAGCAAAACGTTTGATAACGGTGTGATTTGCGCATCAGAGCAATCCATCATTGTTGAACGCTGTATTTACAACGATGTTCACCGCGAATTATTAGCCCAAGGCGCTTACTTCATGAATGAAGATGAAGCGAAACGTATGGCTTCCATGCTACTGAGAGCGAATGGCACGATTAACCCTGAAGTCGTAGGAAAAGACGCGATTACGTTGAGCCAACGTGCAGGCTTTAGTGTTCCTGCTAACACTCGAGTATTAATTGCATTACAAGACACTGTCTCACCGAAAAACCCGTATTCACGGGAAAAACTGTGCCCAATCTTAGGTATGTATGTTGAAGAGGATTGGCGCTCTGCGTGCCACCGCGTTGTTGATTTGCTGACTAACGAAGGCTTAGGACACACGCTGGTGATCCACACTCAAAATGAAGATGTTATTCGCCAGTTTTCTCTCGAAAAACCGGTTAACCGTATTTTGATTAATACGCCAGCTGCACTGGGTGGAATTGGTGCAACCACCAATATTACGCCAGCGCTGACATTAGGATGTGGAGCGATTGGAGGTGGTTCTAGTTCTGACAACGTCGGTCCGATGAACTTGCTCAATATCCGTAAAGTCGGTTATGGCGTGCGTTCCATTGATGATTTGAGACAACCCGCACCAGTGAGTGCTCCGGCTTACTCAACATCGCCAATTGCATCTACTGGGCATGGAAATCAAGCGTCTGTCAGCATTCTCGATGATGACCGTTTTCGTCAGGCTCAACCAGTAAAAGCTCAGAGTAATAGCGCTGCGGATAACCGATTTGCTAATGCAGTGAGTCATGCTGATGTTGTTGAAGCGGTTGCCACTCATGGGGATATCACGGAAGAGAATGTCGAGCAGATTATTAAGGCCGTTCTCGGACGCCTAAATAAGTAATTCATTGAGATAAGGCGGGTAAATCATGATTTTGGCAAAGGTAATAGGGCATGTTGTCGCAACGCAGAAATGCCAAGAGCTTAGTGGCAGTAATTTACTGATGATCACGGCGCTTGGCGATGATCTCAAACCGTTGAAGGACAAAACGTATGTTGCGGTGGACAGTGTAGGCGCAGGTATTAATGACCTTGTTCTGGCGGAAGAGTACTTCGCATTGAATAAAGACAAATACAAAGCTATGTCCGTGGTTGCCATTGTTGAAAAAGTGTATCGAGACGGTAGGGAGTAAATAACGCATGAACCAGTTTTTGATTAAACCAAGGGTGCAATTCGGTGCGAATGCTTTGGATTATTTATCTCAGGTTAACGCCCAGCACGCGTTTATCGTAACCGATAAAGCGATGGTGAAATTTGGGTTAGCCGACGAGGTGATTCATCGATTATCTCAACAGGGAATTTCATTTTCTCTGTATGACGATGTCGTGCCTGACCCGGAAATCTCGTCCATCGTAAAAGGCATGAAAATCATGGATAGCCAATATCCAGATTTAGTGATTGCACTGGGCGGTGGTTCGGTGATTGATGCGGCAAAAGCGGTTATTTACTCCCTATGGCATACCCGCCAAGACAGCCATAGAGCCAAACCTCATTTTGTGGCTATTCCGACAACCAGCGGAACAGGCTCTGAAGTCACGTCTTTTTCAGTGATCAAGTCTCACTCTGAGAAGTTGGTGTTGGTTGATGAATTTATGTTGCCCGATGTGGCGATTTTAGACCCTGTTTTAGTGAAGTCAGTCCCTGCCGCTATCACGGCAGATACGGGAATGGATGTGCTATGCCATGCCCTAGAAGCTTATGTTTCACGCAGTGCCTCTGATTTTTCAGATGCGCTTGCCGAGAAAGCTGTTCAGTTGGTGTTTGCTCACTTAATAGATTGCTATCGCGACGGCAGTAACTTAGTGGCTCGTGAAAAAATGCATAACGCATCGTGTATTGCAGGAATGGCATTTACCAACGCATCCCTTGGGATCACCCATAGCTTAGCGCACGCACTTGGCGGCGTGTTCCACATTCCACATGGTCGCGCGAATGCGCTATTGATGGCTCAAGTGGTGGCGTTTAACGCGGGCCTGGAAGGGTGCTGTGAAACCAACGCGGCGAAGCGTTATGCCGATTTAGCCAGAAAACTTAATTTACCGGCTTCAAATATACGTGAAGGCGTTGAGAGCTTAATTATGGCAATCAACGTATTGAAAGATGAAATGAATATGCCGAAAGGCATTCACGCTACAGGCGTCAATGAAACTGATTTTAATGCCCGTTTAGGGGAAATGGTTGGACAGGCGTTACGCGATAGTTGCACTCCGACTAATCCACGGGACGTAAATGAAAAGCAGCTAGAAGCACTGTACAGACAGTCTTTTTAATAGTTAACGCTTTTTATGTGATGAATAACGAACTAGAAAGAACATCAGGAGAGGCTAACATGGCCAAATATGCTTTGACCCCACGTGTAAAAACACTGGCTGAACGTTTAAGTGCTCGCAATTGCTCAATCATTACCGAACGTGCCAACATTCTTGAAACTGTCAGAAATCAATTAACAGGGGCGCCTCAAGCGATTAAACCCGCTCAGCGTTTTTATGAGTTTATTCGTAATTTCCCCGCTTTTATTGCACAAGATGAATTGATTATTGGTAGCCAATCTTCAACACCTCGCGGTGCAATCTTCCATACGGAAGATGAAGTACACAGCCAGAGTATTTATGAGTTTTTAGCGGGGGATAGCACAATCGCCGCACCGGATTATTTAGTCGTTCTGAATGTCGGGTTTGCAGAAATTAAAAATCAGCTAGAAAATCGCGTCAGAAATATTGGTAGTGCCGTTAGCCGTAATAGTATCGATGAGGCAAACAACTGCCGTGCGGCAATTTATGCCTGTGATGCTGCTATCCATTTTGCAAACGCCTTAGCAGTAAGAGCAGAAAATCTTGCGGCCACAGAAGCTAACCCATATCGTCGTGCTGAATTACAAGAAAGCGCGGAAGTATTACGCCAAGTTCCTGCAAAACCTGCACAAACCTTTAAAGAAGCTTGCCAAGCGTTCTACCTATTACAACTGATTTTGCATTTAGAAAATGGCAGCTATGCCGTGAACCCAATGGGCTTCGACAAAGCCGTTTATCCATTCTATCAGCGCGATATTGAGCAAGGTCGATTAACTCAACAACAGGCTTACGAGATTGTTGAAAGCTTATGGCTAAAACTGGCTGAGTTGTCAGAAGTGCGTGCAACGCGCGCCATTGATGGTTATCCAATGTTTGATGCACTTAAAGGTGGAGTCTACCTTAATGATCCGCAAGTCTGCATCAACGAACTTTCCGCGATGATGCTTTCTGCTCATGAAAATATCAGTGCAATTAATGCTGGGTTAAAAGTCCGTTTATATTGCGGTCAAGCAAGCACGCAGCCTCAATATTCTGCGGCTTCAGCCAGTTATGTGACACCAGCAGCTCAACAAGATAATGAAGTCAAAGTGATGGAAGGGTTAACGCCTCGCTTACAGCGTTTGCGTAACCGTTATTTAGAAGCGCGTCCAAGCGTGTCTATCTATCGCGCATTAGCCTTTACGGAAGTGGTGAAGAATAACCCTGGTTTACCGCCGATTTTATTACGTGCAAAAGCGTTCCGTCGTGCGTGTGAAACTGCGCCTATCTTGATTCAGCCTGAAGAGCTGATTGTCGGTCATCCATGTGGTAAAGCGCGAGCAGGTGCATTTTCACCTGATATTGCATGGCGCTGGGTGGTGGACGAGCTCGATACAATGAGCACCCGCCCACAAGATCCATTTGTGATCTCCGAAGAAGATAAAAAAGTGATTCGTGAAGAAATCGCGCCATTCTGGGAAGGTCGTTCTCTGGATGAAATTTGTGAAGCGCAATATCGTGAAGCCGGGGTTTGGGAATTCAGCGGCGAAACCTTTGTGAGTGACTTGTCTTATCACCAAATCAATGGCGGAGGCGATACTTGCCCTGGTTATGACGTATTGCTTTTCACTAAAGGCATGAATGGCATTAAAGCGGATGCTCAGGCAAAACTGGCTGAGTTAAGCATGCAAAATCCAGATGACATCGACCGCATCTATTTCTATAAAGCCTCAATTGAAACCTGTGAAGGTGTGGTGGCTTATGCTCATCGTATTGCTGAACATGCTCGTGAACTGGCTTCTAAAGAGACAGATCAGAAACGACGTGAAGAGTTACTGACAATTGCTCAAGTGAACGAAAATGTACCGGCGAACCCTCCAAAAACATTGCAAGAAGCGCTGCAAAGTATTTGGACTGTGGAGTCCTTGTTTGAAATTGAAGAAAACCAAACAGGATTATCATTAGGTCGTTTAGACCAATACTGTTTCCCAATGTATGAAAGCGATATTCAATCTGGTCGTTTAACTCAAGACCAAGCACTGGAAATGATGCAGGCGTTTATCATCAAATGTGCGGAATTAATGTGGATGTCCAGTGAGCTGGGCGCTAAATATTTCGCTGGATATCAGCCATTTATCAACTTAACTGTGGGTGGTCAAAAACGCTCGGGTGGTGATGCGTGTAACGATTTAACGTACTTAATTATGGATGCAGTCCGTTTCGTTAAAGTTTACCAGCCATCATTAGCATGCCGTATTCATAACCAATCTCCACAAAAATATATGGAAAAAATCGTGGATGTAGTGAAAGCCGGTATGGGCTTCCCTGCCTGTCACTTTGACGATTCCCATATCAAAATGATGCTGCGTAAAGGCTTTGATTTTGAAGATGCTCGCGACTATTGCTTAATGGGCTGCGTGGAACCACAAAAATCAGGTCGAATTTATCAGTGGACATCAACGGGTTACACCCAGTGGCCAATCGCCATTGAGTTTGTTCTGAACCGTGGTCGGATGGTGCTGTTTGATAGCCACCAAGGTTTAGATACCGGGGATCTGCGTAACCTGAAAACCTTCGAAGATTTCGATAATGCTGTGAAAGCGCAAATTGCCCATATTGTTCGCCTGTCGGCGATTGGTACGGTCATCAGTCAGCGTGTTCACCGTGATGTCGCGCCAAAACCATTGATGTCTTTGCTGGTGGAAGGTTGTATGGAGAAAGGAAAAGATGTTGCGGCGGGTGGTGCAATGATTAACCACGGTCCGGGGCTGATTTTCTCTGGTCTAGCAACTTACGTTGACTCAATGGCGGCTATTCGCAAAGTGGTTTATGAAGAGGGGCGCTATACCTTAGAGCAAGTGCGTGATGGTCTGCTTGCTAACTTTGAAGGTTATGAAGAGTTACGTCGTGATTGCCTGAATGCACCTAAGTTCGGTAATGATGACAACTATGTCGACCAATATGCATTGGATATTACTGAATGGACGGAACGCGAGTGCCGTAAGTACGACATGCTGTATTCCACATTGAGTCACGGCACATTATCCATTTCTAACAACACACCGATTGGCGAGCTAACCGCAGCGACTGCGAATGGTCGTTTAGCGTGGATGCCGTTGTCAGATGGGATCAGCCCAACTCAAGGGGCAGATAAACAAGGTCCAACGGCAATTATTAAATCCATCAGTAAGATGAACGTGGAAACGATGAACATCGGTATGGTGCATAACTTTAAGTTCTTAAAAGGCTTATTGGATACACCAGAAGGTCGCAATGGGTTAATCACGTTGTTAAGAACGGCATCTATTTTGGGTAACGGTCAAATGCAGTTCAGCTACGTTGATAACGAAATGCTGAAAAAAGCACAGCAAGAACCTGAGAAATATCGTGACTTAATCGTTCGTGTTGCTGGCTACAGTGCTTACTTCGTTGAGTTATGTAAAGAGGTTCAGGACGAAATCATCAGCCGTACCGTGATTGAGAAATTCTAAACCAAATCTGGGTGGGGATAGGCTGCTATTCCCACCGTACATAATAAAAACAATAAGTTTGAAACTGTTTTGGAGATGCAATGATGAACACAGCGGCAGAAATCAGAGGGCGGATATTTAATATCCAGAAATACTCAATTTATGACGGTGATGGCATTCGAACCCTGATCTTTCTTAAAGGATGCAATATTCGTTGCCCTTGGTGCGCTAACCCTGAAGGGCTAAGTAGCCAGTTCCAAGTGATGTTTTCCCACGATAAATGCGTTGGGTGTGGGAAATGTGTGGATGTTTGCCCTGCGGGGATCCATTACATGACCACCAATGAACAAGGGGAAGCAGTCCACCGCGTGAATCGTAGTATTGACTGCATCGGTTGCCGCAAATGTGAGGAAGTGTGCATTTCTGATGCGCTAGACATTATGGGAAAAGATGTCACGGTCTCTGAAATGATGGAGATCATCATGCAGGACTACGATTTTTATATTTCCTCTGGTGGTGGTGTCACGATTGGTGGCGGTGAAATGAGTTTACAGACAGATTTTGCCGTTGAGCTTTTGCGTGAATGCAAAAAAATGATGATCAATACGGCGATTGAAACACAAGGTACAACGTCATTAGCGAATTATGAAAAGTTAGCCGAAGTTGTCGACCTATTCCTGTTTGATGTTAAACATATCGATACCGTTGAGCACAAAAGCCTGTTTGGTATTGGTAATGAAAATGTGCGTCGTAACCTCGAAAGATTAATGGAACTAGGGGCAAATGTGGTGATGCGTATGCCTTTAGTTCGCGGATATAACGATTCTTTTGATGCAATAACAGGCGCAATTGAATACGCCATGGAATTGTCGAAACGCGGCAATTTAAGTCGAATTGATATTCTGCCTTATCACCAGCTTGGTCGCGGAAAATACGACAAACTCGACATGATTTATCCCATCAAGAAAGACCCAACCTACAGCGCGGAAGAGTTAGATCAATTAGAGGCTTTCTTTAAAAAATTCGATTTCGATATTCGACTGGTTCGTCACTAAGTAGGAGAAAAAAATGAAAAGTTTAGGCGTCATTGAGACTTACGGGCTGACATCAGCAATACAAGCTGCGGATGCTGCATGCAAAGCGGCGAGTGTCGAGATTGTTGGCTACCGTAAAATCGGTTCTGGCTTAGTTTCTGTTTGTTTTCAAGGGGAAATTAGTGCAGTAAGAACCGCCGTTGATCATGGTGCATCGGTTATCAGCCATCAAGACCTATTAAAAGGCACATTAGTCATTGCTCGCCCAGAAGAGCGAGTGATCACCCAGCTGTTATCCACTAAGAATAAAGCGAGCGAAGAAGAGAACAATGTTGAAAAACCGGCCGTTGAGGCGCCTGTGACGATGACTGTCGAGACTGCCGTTGTGGAGCCAAAAGCTGACGTGCGTAAAGGGAAAAAATCATGATAAACCAGCAGCTGATGGGAAAAATTCTGTCTCGCTTAGCTATGTCAAACCCAGCCTCAATGATTGATAGCCCCATTGCTATCCCTGTGGGTGTTTCGAACCGTCATGTCCATCTTTCGCAAGAAGATGTTACCGCGCTTTTTGGTGAAGGCTATCAACTGACGCCATTTAAAGATTTGAAGCAACCTGGCCAATTTGCGGCAAAAGAGTGTGTGATGGTGGTTGGACCTAAAGGGTCGATCAGTAAAGTACGAGTGTTAGGACCAACACGACCAACCACTCAACTGGAAGTCTCGAAAGCAGACTGTTTTGCATTAGGTATTAAAGCGCCAGTGCGTGAATCTGGAGATTTAAACCAATCGGGGAGTGCGCTGTTAATCGGTCCTGCTGGGCACGTTAATCTTTGTGAACAAGTCATTTGTGCTCAGCGCCATATCCACATGAATTTAATGGATGCAAGGTCGCTAAATGTCTCCAATGGACAGCGAGTATGTGTTCGCACTGAAGGGGAACGTAGCCTCGTATTTGATGAGGTGGTTGTTCGAGTGGATGCAAGGTTTTCCCTGGAATTTCATATTGATACAGATGAAGCAAATGCGGCAGGGTTACTCAACAGTGACAGCGTGTTTGTTGTCAGCTAAGGACTAAACGAGCGGTGGCAATATGAACGAAAAAATGATTGAGCAGATAGTATTACAGGTACTGCAACGGCTGAAACGGCGAGTATTGGTGTTATTGTCACCAAGCCAAGATTATCAACAGGCGGTTTATCAGCGTTTATTGCAGTTACCTTCAATGTCTTTTTCTTTCTATGCCACCAAGGAGATGCTAACGCAATCGACGATAAATCAATGGAAAGAAATTGGGCAATGTTTTGATATTTATACCTTTAATATGGAAAAACTCGCAGAGTTTCATGGGGTTTTTCTCCCTTTTATAGGAACTAAAGTACTGAATGAAGTTGTGAATGGCTTGGCAATTAGCGAAGAGAGCGAAATTATTATCCAAACACTTTCTCGAAATATTCCTATTATGGCATTGAAATATCATTGCTGCCCTGACAGTGATTTGAACCAAATATTAGGTTTGAATAAAAATGAACATTATAACCGCCTTATTAAAGAGAATATAAATAAGGCTATCTCATTAGGTATTCAATTCGATACATTTAATAATATTGAAAACAAAATGCTCATTAAAAATGATGAGATATCGAGTGAAAATAAAATAAACCAGAATCGCTATATTACTTTGAGAGAAGTAATGAATGACCCAAAGGAATATTCCCTAAATAAAAATAAATTAACAGATTCGGCAATGGATTATTTAAAGTCTCTAAAAAAATAAATTTTATTTCAATTTAATATTTTAAACATCTATCTATGTAGGAGTATTATCTATGTCTTCTAAAGCAAAATCATGGCTTTGGATGCTAGCGGTTATTATTTCTGAAACCTCAGCAACATCCACATTGAAAATGTTCGATAATAGTGAAGGAACAACTAAATCATTATTATTAGGTCTGATAGTGATTCTTTATGTTATCTGTTATTACTCTCTTTCTCGCGCAGTAAAATATATTCCAGTTGGGTTAGCATATGCGACTTGGTCAGGTACCGGTATTTTGATGGTGTCAACTTTAGGTATGTTGTTTTATGGGCAGCACCCAGATATGGCGGCAATGATTGGGATGGGGGTTATTGCCTCTGGGATCGTGATTATGAACCTGTTTTCTAAAATGGGCTCGGATGAGGCGGAACCGGCTGAAAATTCGGATGCGTCACTGTCTTCAACCAACAAAGTTGCTCATTAATAAGAAGAGAGAAATATTATGTTTACTGGATTTTTATGGTTGGCATTATCAATTGGTTCAGAAATCACGGGTACATCGATGATCAAAAAAACCAATAGCTTTAGCAAATTAGGCCCATCAATTTTAGTGATTGTGGCTTATTGCCTGTGCTATTTCGCGTTAACACGTGCAATGGGGTATATCCCTGTTGGGGTTGCGTATTCTTTATGGTGTGGGTTTGGTATTGTCGGTGTGACGTTAGTTTCGATGATTTTATATAAACAAAAACCAGACGTACCAGCCGTCTTCGCGATGGGATTAATTATCTCCGGCGGCATCATTATGAATACTTTTTCAAATATGTAACTTCACGTTTTATCTCTCTTGTACCCATTGATTATTGCCTGCCATTATCAGGTGATAATCAATGACTGTTTCACAACATAAAATGAATGTTTGACGCTAAGAGCCGCTATCTATCCTATGTTAATTTAAGCCACTACCATCGTTTAATTTAGGAATAAAGATATGCAAATTATTGAGTGGGACGACTTTACGAAAGTGGAAATGCGTGTTGGTACGATTATTCGTGCAGAAGTAAACAGTAAAGCAAAAAAGCCCGCTTATGTGATGGAAGTGGATTTAGGGGAATTGGGAGTTAAGTGTTCAAGCGCTCAAATTACCGTGCATTACACCCCTGAAAGTTTAATTGGTAAACAGGTTTTATGTGTGTGTAATTTTGAAGTTAAACGTATTGCTGGCATAAAATCTGAAGTGTTAATTACAGGTGCTCCTGATGAAACAGGTGCAATTGTATTAGCTGAATTTAATCTACCTGTGCCGAATGGTTCTCGCCTAGCTTAAGCCGTAAGGCGCAGACCATAGACAAACCCATCAGGTTTGGAAATGGCTCGTTTGGGTTGTAAAATTAACGAGGAAAATCAATTTATTGATTTTCGCCTAATAACACAAAGAGGGAAAAACCACGCTTTTATCCCTCTACCTAAGCTGTCAGGCTGCATTTTTTTGATTAAAACCGTATACTCCTACTGTATGCCACCCAGTAGGAGCTTGCCTTGTTATTACCTGAATTGCACTATCGCCAATATTCTCAAGAGGTTATTTCTCATCAACATGATGGGCAATGGCAGGTGGTATTTGCGTTATCAGGGGCGATGGAAATCAATATGCATCGTCAACACTGGCTGCTAAATGCAGGTCAGGGTGTCGTGATCCCGCCGAGTGTTAGCCATGCTTTTAGTGGACAAGATGGGAATCAAAATTATGTATTGGAAATGCCTGCAACGGCGCAATGGTCATTAAATGAAAAAATGACGCATTTCACGCTGACGCCAGCGGCGGCGGGGTTATTAAATTGGTTGCAACGCTTTCCGCAAGCACCGGAACAAAACTTTGCCGTTGCTCGCCTGTTATTAGCCCAGTTAAAACCAGAAAACCGTTGGGTTGATGAGCTAGTTCATTGGGTGGAGTTACGTCTGCATTTACCTATAAGCTGCGAAGACATTGCCTGCGCGTTTTATATGTCAGTCAGTACCTTACAACGTAAGGTGAAAGCTGAAATGGGGATCACCGTCATGCAATTTTTATTGCAAAAACGGATGGAAGCCGCGGGAAGTCTATTATTAACTCACCAAACCATTGAACATATTGCTACCTTGGTGGGGTATGATTCTCACTCTGCTTTTAGCCAAGCATTTCGTAAGTTTTACGGTAAAACTCCTCAGGAATATCGCCTACAATCCCTACCCAAACGTTAATTCTTCGCTATTTAGACTCTAAGTGTTCTGAAATTGTCACGGCGTATTCGCCATATAAAAAGTCGGTATTGATATTTGCTTGCTTGAGTTTTAGTTCGAGTAATGCCAATTGCTTGCTGATGGCAACATAATTGGGGTTATCAGCAGAGAGTTGCTGCAGCATATGGCATAAATTCAACGCTTCTTTTTTCTGTTGCAGTTCAGGCGGCAGATACCCAGAATTTTTAAGAATACGATAACTCGCCCTTAATTCTTCAGGAACTTGGCTGTCATCATCAAGCTGCAAAGGTTTCCCTTCACCATTGAGATTGGATAACTCCCCTTTATTTAAAGCGTCTTGAATATGACGCTCTGCCCAAAGATCAATGACAGACATTATGGCTCGCCCTGTAGTGAATAGGCTTCGATTATAGCGCTGATTAATCTAGATTAAAAACGTACATTAATCAGGCTAATTGGTATTTTACTTTGTTTTATCTAACTCAAATTTATTGTAACTGTAAAAATAGGTATTAATCGAATTAAATGGAATAAAACCGACGAAATTTGATATCTATTTGGTTAAAAATAATAAGAAATGGTTGGTTAATATTATTAAAATGTTAGCTTGACCACATTTTTGTATTTTTATGATATTTAATTTTTATGGTTTTAATTTTTAACATAAATAAAATTTAACAAAGTAAATATTCTATTTTTACTATCAGTACGTTTATTGTTGGTTAATGTATTCGATTTGTATCAAATTTGTTGGTTTGAATTTATATGCTTGTAATTAGGTGAAGAGAAAAACATTGTGTAATGTTCATTTCTCTTGTTTATAAGGAGAATTCATGGAACAAAAAAGGCAAGAGGGTAGCCGTTTTTTACGAACGGTTGAGTGGCTGGGAAATGCTCTGCCACATCCTGTTATTCTATTCATTATCTTAATTGGGATTTTATTAGTCTCTTCCGCTGTTGGTCAGTATTTTGGTATTAGTGTGCCGGATCCTCGCCCTGAAGGTGCGAAAGGTCGGGCTGAAGACGGGATCATTCATATTGTTAGCCTATTAGATGCGGAAGGCATCCGTAAAATTCTGTCTAATGTGGTCACCAATTTTACCGGGTTCGCGCCTCTTGGCACGGTATTAGTTGCTCTTTTAGGGGTTGGGATCGCGGAACGTGCCGGTTTATTATCTGCGGCAATGCGTCTGATTGTTATCAAAGCACCTCGTAAATTAACCACCGTTGCGATTGTTTTTGCTGGGATTATGTCTAATACCGCGGCAGAACTCGGGTATGTGGTACTGATTCCACTGGCTGCGATTATTTTCCATTCATTAGGTCGCCATCCATTAGCTGGGCTTGCTGCTGCATTTGCAGGGGTATCCGGTGGATATTCAGCGAACTTACTATTAGGTACAGTGGATCCGTTATTGTCAGGGATCACTCAGCAAGCAGCTCGAATTATTGACCCCACCTATATCGTCGGGGCAGAAGCAAACTGGTACTTTATGTTTGCCAGTACTTTCTTGATCACTATCTTGGGTTATTTCATCACAGAGAAAATCGTGGAGCCGCAGTTAGGCCCTTATCAGGGCGGTGGTGTCGATGAAGATGAAGATAAACTCCGTGCCTCAGCTGAAGTGACACCGCTTGAGAAAAAAGCGTTGTTCTGGGCATCGGTGACTTTCTGGGGATTAGCGGCAGTATTAGCCTTAATGGTGGTGCCTGAAAGTGGGATTTTACGTAACCAAGAAACTGGGTTAGTGAGTAATTCACCTTTCTTAAAAGCAATCGTGGTGTTTATCTTTATTTTCTTTGCGATTCCGGGAATTGTTTACGGCTATATTGCAAAAACCATGCGTAGCGACAAAGATGTGGTTGATGCGATGGCAAGCGCAATGAGCACTTTGGGTCTCTATTTAGTCATCATTTTCTTTGCGGCGCAGTTCGTTGCATTTTTTGGCTGGACCAACATTGGGCAAGTGATTGCGGTCAAAGGCGCTAATTTCTTAAATAGTATTGATTTACATGGTGGAATACTATTTGTTGGCTTTATTCTGATTTGTGCCTTTATTAACTTAATGATTGGCTCCGCGTCCGCACAATGGGCTGTGACAGCACCGATATTTGTACCAATGTTAATGTTGGCAGGCTATTCCCCTGAAACTATCCAAGCGGCTTATCGTATTGGTGATTCAGTGACCAATATTATTACGCCAATGATGAGCTATTTTGGCTTAATCATGGCCATTGTCGTCAAGTATAAGAAAGATGCAGGGATTGGTACTCTGGTTTCAATGATGCTGCCATACTCGATTATTTTCTTTATTGGTTGGTCTCTGTTCTTTATTATCTGGGTATTTATTTTGGGATTACCGGTAGGACCTGGATCACCAATTTATTTTACTCCTGGAAGTTAATCTAATAATTAATTTATAAGGGCAAATAGATTTTTATTTGCTCTTTATTGTTTTCGAATGTGAATCTTAAATTGGCTATAAAGTGATAATCATAAGATAGCTTATTTTATGGGCTATTATTAGTTTTTTGGATTTATGGTATTAAATATTTGTTGTTCTATTAATATTATCCTAAAGTTAATTTAGAAGGTCAGTTTACTTTTATGGCTATGTCAATAATAGACTTATTCTCAATTTTCTTTTTATTTGTTATTTTAAATGAATGTAAGGTGAATAATATGTATAGAATGACAATTTCTGCAAAATTATTTCTGGCATCTTTTTTTACTTTTTTATTTGTTTTTCCTATTTTTTGTTATTTAATCATTATTCAATAATCAGAAATTCATTATTCACATTAAATTGAGTGTTTATTTTCGATATACCGGGAAAATAAAACACGTCGATTGCCATGTAAGCGTCATTTGCTAGAGATATGGCAGTCATTAATCTGTCATGTGTTGGCGATATTTCTGTCATTTCTCGGTGATAAATTCTCTCTCGAACATAAACTGCGTGAATTCGCACATTTTAGTGTAAATCTCTGCGGATAAACTTCAGTCATAATAAAAGAGAGAATTGGCATGGCATCGATCAAACAGTCCGCTTTAGCAATGATGTTAGGCTTGGCTTTTAGCAGTCAAGGAGTGGCAGTCACCACAATCCCATTCTGGCATTCAATGGAAGGTCAGCTTGGTGAAGAAGTGAATGACCTTGTCACTCGCTTTAATGAAACTCACCCAGATTACAACGTGATTCCCACTTATAAAGGGAACTACGAGCAAAGCCTCGCTGCGGGGATTGCGGCATTTCGTTCTGGCAATGCACCTGCGATACTGCAGGTTTATGAAGTTGGTACTGCGACGATGATGTCATCCAAAGCCATCAAACCTGTCTACGAAGTTTTCCAAGAAGCTGGAATTGATTTTGATGAATCTCAGTTTGTGCCTACCGTTTCGGGTTATTACAGCGATGCGAAAACGGGGCATCTGCTATCCCAGCCTTTCAATAGCTCCACTCCGGTGCTTTATTACAATAAAGAAGCCTTCAAAAAAGCCGGTTTAAACCCAGATACCCCACCAAAAACATGGCAAGATCTTGCCCAATATACTGAAAAGCTACGTGAATCAGGAATGAAGTGCGGCTACGCCAGTGGTTGGCAGGGCTGGATACAAATTGAAAACTTCAGTGCATGGAACGGGTTGCCTGTCGCATCGAAGAATAATGGCTTTGACGGCACTGATGCAGTACTGGAGTTTAACACCCCAGATCACGTTAGGCATATCGAGCAGCTACAAGATATGAATAAAAAAGGCACCTTCAGCTATTTAGGGCGTAAAGACGAGCCAACTGAGAAATTCTATAACGGGGATTGTGCCATTATTACTGGTTCCTCCGGTTCTCTGGCGAATATTCGCAAGCATGCTAAGTTTGATTTTGGTGTTGGCATGATGCCTTACGATGCACAAATTCCAACGGCACCACAAAATGCCATCATTGGTGGTGCAAGCTTGTGGGTGATGGGCGGTAAAGATCCTGAAACCTATAAAGGTGTTGCGGAATTTATGAAATTCTTAGCTGAACCTGAAAATGCCGCAAAATGGCATCAAAATACAGGATATTTACCGATTACAACGGCAGCGTATGAGTTGACCCAAAAATCCGGCTTTTATGACAAAAATCCGGGGGCGGATATTGCGACTCGCCAAATGTTAAACAAAGCGCCGTTACCTTATACCAAAGGATTACGCTTAGGTAATATGCCACAAATTCGTACCATCGTGGACGAAGAGCTGGAATCCGTGTGGTCAGGTAAAAAGACACCGCAACAAGCCCTCGATGCCTCTGTTGAGCGTGGTAACCAATTACTGCGCCGTTTCGAAAAATCCACTCAGTAATGAGTTCTTTTGCCCCTCTTGATGGAATTAAGAGGGGCGCTGCATCACATCTGATTTATTGGGTTGCTTATGTCATCATCTCGTCCCGTATTTCGCTCCCGCTGGTTACCTTATGCGCTAGTATTACCACAGCTCATCATTACGGTGATTTTCTTTATTTTGCCAGCCGGACAAGCGCTTTGGTATTCATTACAAAGTATTGATCCTTTTGGATTATCCAGTGAGTTTGTGGGGTTAGAAAACTTCACTCAACTCTTTAGCGATAGCTACTATGTAGACTCTTTCTATACCACGATGATTTTTAGTGGCTGGGTAGCAGGAAGTGGGCTTGTCGTCTCGCTGTTTTTCGCGGCTTTGGTTGATTATGTGGTAAGAGGAAGCCGTTTTTACCAAACATTGATGCTACTACCCTACGCCGTTGCACCTGCTGTTGCGGCGGTTTTATGGATGTTTTTGTTTAGTCCCGGCAGAGGATTGATAACCTATGGTTTGGAATCCATTGGCTATGACTGGAACCATGCACAAAATAGCGGTCAGGCGATGTTTTTAGTTGTTTTAGCCTCAGTTTGGAAACAAATCAGTTATAACTTTTTGTTTTTCTTCGCTGCTTTGCAATCTATTCCACGCTCTTTGATGGAAGCGGCTGCTATCGACGGTGCGGGACCTATCCGCCGTTTCTTTAAAATATCCTTACCATTAATCACTCCGGTGAGTTTCTTTTTATTGGTGGTGAATTTGGTGTATGCCTTCTTTGATACTTTCCCTGTGATTGACGCGGCAACGGGCGGGGGGCCTGTACAAGCGACGACGACACTAATTTATAAGATTTACCGTGAAGGTTTTTCAGGGCTCGACCTCTCTTCATCCGCAGCTCAATCTGTGATTTTGATGGGCTTGGTGATCGTCCTAACGGTGATTCAATTCCGTTTTATCGAGCGTAAGGTACGTTACCAATGATAGAGAAAAATCGTGGACTGAGCGTATTCAGTCATTCCATGTTGGTAATTGGGATTTTAGTGATTTTATTCCCGCTGTATGTGGCCTTTGTTGCCGCGACACTCGATGATAAAGCGGTCTTCGATACCCCCATTACCCTAATACCTGGCTCTCATTTATGGGAGAACATTCTACATATTTGGAATAACGGTGTGGCAGCGAACAGCGCCCCATTTTGGTTGATGCTGGTAAATAGCACCGTTATGGCGCTGGTGATAGCGATTGGAAAAATTACGATTTCGATATTATCGGCATTTGCCATCGTTTGGTTCCGTTTTCCGTGCCGTAGCCTATTTTTTTGGATGATTTTCATCACATTAATGTTGCCTGTCGAAGTGCGAATTTTCCCCACAGTAGAGGTGATTTCTAACTTAAACATGGTGGATAGTTACGCCGGGCTAACTTTGCCGTTGATGGCTTCCGCGACGGCGACTTTTTTATTTCGCCAATTTTTTATGACGTTGCCGGATGAACTGATAGAGGCAGCGCGTATTGATGGTGCTTCACCAATGCGGTTTTTCATCGACATTGTGTTGCCGTTGTCCAAAACAAACTTAGCCGCGTTGTTTGTGATCACGTTTATTTATGGTTGGAACCAATATTTGTGGCCAATCTTGATCGTTGCAGATCCCAGCTTAGGAACAGCAGTTGCGGGGATCAAAGGCATGATCGCATCGGGTGAAGGTACGACTCAATGGAATCAAGTGATGGCGGCAATGTTGCTCACGCTGATTCCACCCGTTCTTGTGGTATTAGCTATGCAGAGGGCGTTTGTGCGTGGCTTGGTCGATAGTGAGAAATAAGCATGGCAGAATTAAAACTTCAAGCCGTCACTAAAAGTTGGGACGGAAAAAATCAAGTGATCAAGCCGCTGACAGTGGATGTGGCAGATGGCGAATTTATCGTGATGGTAGGGCCTTCTGGGTGTGGTAAATCCACGCTATTACGTATGGTGGCAGGGTTAGAGCAAGTGACGAGCGGGGATATTTGGATTGACCGAAAGCGAGTCACGCATCTAGAACCCAAAGAGCGTGGCATTGCGATGGTATTCCAAAATTACGCGCTTTATCCTCATATGAGCGTTGAAGAGAATATGGCATGGGGGCTAAAAATTCGTGGGCTAGGAAAAGAGATCATTCGCCAAAAAGTAGCGGATGCCGCACGGATTTTAGAGCTTGATGGATTATTAAAGCGTCAACCGAGAGAGCTTTCCGGTGGTCAACGTCAGCGCGTGGCAATGGGGCGTGCCATTGTGCGTGACCCCGCCGTATTCTTATTTGATGAACCGCTTTCTAACCTCGATGCAAAGTTGCGGGTACAGATGCGCCTTGAACTGCAACAGCTGCATCGTCGTTTAAAAACCACCAGCTTGTATGTGACACACGATCAGGTGGAAGCGATGACCTTGGCGCAGCGAGTGATGGTGATGAATAAAGGCGTTGCGGAACAGATTGGCTCCCCAGTTGAAGTGTACGAGCGTCCTGCCAGCCGTTTTGTGGCGAGTTTTATTGGCTCTCCTGCCATGAATTTGCTGGAAGGAAAACTGAGTGCGGATGGTTCTCGCTTTGAGCTCGACGGCGGAATGCAATTACCGTTGGGTAGAACGTATTTACAGTGGGTAGGGCATGCGCTAACGTTAGGTACCCGACCGGAACATTTACAGTTAGGCTCTGAATCGTCAGGGGGGATCCCGCTGGTCGTCGAGACCCTCGAAATGTTAGGCGCTGATAATTTAGTGCATGGTCAGTGGGCAGGGCAAAAAGTGATTGTGCGCCTTGGGCACGAGCATCGCCCTCAGATTGGCTCCACGTTATGGCTTCATCTTCCTGAAGCCCATCAGCATTTTTTTGATACTCAATATGGACACCGTTTATGAATCTTTGGTCTTATCCTAAAATTGTCGCCCATCGCGGTGGTGGTAAATTAGCCCCTGAAAATACGCTCGCAGCGATTGATGTTGGGGCGAAATATGGTCATACCATGATTGAGTTTGATGCCAAATTATCCCGTGATGGTCACATATTCCTTCTGCATGATGATACCCTTGAGCGCACGAGTAACGGGCATGGGGTTGCAGGGAATTTTGACTGGAGCCAGTTAGTCAATATTGATGCTGGAAGCTGGTATAGCCAAGAATTTGCTAACGAACATTTGCCGCTATTATCGCAAGTGGCTGAGCGTTGCCAACAACATCGCATGATGGCGAATATTGAAATTAAGCCAACCACCGGCTTGGAGAGAAAAACAGGAACCGTGGTGGCATTAGCGGCTCGACAATTATGGGAAGGACAAACTGCACCGTTACTCTCTTCATTTTCCATTGAGTCCCTTGAAGCTGCTCAAGCCGCAGCACCTGAATTGCCACGCGGTTTATTGCTGGAGGAGTGGCGAGAGGATTGGCGTGAACTGACAACTCGCTTAGGCTGTGTCTCTATCCATTTAGATCATCTCTTATTGGATAAAGCTCGGGTCGAGCTATTGAAGCAAGCGGGCTTATATATTCTGGTGTATACGGTGAATGACCCTGAACGCGCCAAATTATTATTAGCGTGGGGCGTTGATGCCATTTGTACTGATCGTATTGATTTAATCGGTCCAAATTTCCCCGCAGAATAAATTAAAAAATTTGTTTATTTTTAATGACACCTCAATAAGCAATACGCTGATTGAGGTGTTTTTTTATGGCTAAAACAAGTAAATAATTCGATTAAAAGCAAAGAGTTAGTGTGTCAAGTGATTCTCATTAATTAGGAATAACTTTTTCTCACTCTCCCGAAAATATTGGTTAGTATCTCGTCATCTTATGAACCAAGACGAGACCGAGATGGCGACCCAATCAATTGTAGCTCCTCATGATTCAACCTTTAAAGGCTTTATGAGCAAAGTGGATAATGCGCGGGACTTTTTTGAAGTCCATCTTCCTAATCGCATTAAGCACCTCTGCAATTTTGATACGTTGAAGTTAGCCAGTGCTTCATTTGTGGATAAAACATTGCGCTCTCGTTTCTCGGACATGCTCTATTCCGTTCAAACACTCAAGGGTAAAGGGTATTTTTACTTCTTGGTTGAGCATCAATCCTCTCCCGATAAGCTAATGGGCTGGCGGTTGATGCATTATGCATTCTGCGCGATGAATCAGCATTTGCAGCAAGGCCACCAAACTTTGCCGTTGGTGGTTCCCATCTTGTTTTATCATGGCAATCAATCCCCTTATCCTTATTCCCA
Source organism: Providencia sp. PROV188 (assembly GCF_027595165.1). Classification (NCBI taxonomy): domain Bacteria; kingdom Pseudomonadati; phylum Pseudomonadota; class Gammaproteobacteria; order Enterobacterales; family Morganellaceae; genus Providencia; species Providencia sp. PROV188. The sequence continues at coordinate 3,401,193 of NZ_CP097291.1, read as the reverse complement.
ATCATGGACGGATTGCTTTGAATGGTCTGATTTAGCGCATGATTTGTACTGTAATCCACTGCCATTAGTGGATGTCACGGTGGCAAGCGACGATGAACTTGTGAATCACCGAAAAGTCGCCGCGATGGAGCTAGTTCTCAAACATGCTTCTTTGAAAGATGACCTGATGGTTCTATCAAAGCGCTTAGCGCAGGTAATCAAGGAGAACGAAAACCACCGTGATGACGTTATTTTAATCATCAACTATCTGTTTAGTGTGATGGATACGCCGACATACAAGAAGATAGTCAAAACATTAATAGAAAAAACCGAAGGATATCAGGAGACTGTTATGACCATTGCCGATCGTTTACGAAATGAGGGGTTAAAAAAAGGATTAAAAAGAGGGCTAGTCAAAGGAAGAGAAGAAGCTCGACAAGAAGAGCAGGAGAAGGCCAAACAACGCACTTACACCCAAGTGTTGACCAGTTTAAGTCTAGGGTTAGATATTGATATTATTAGTAAAATTACAGGCTTATCCCACTCTGAAATTCAAGCGATGAGTTAATTAGCATACGCTGTATTTATCGAAAAACTGTATTGATAAAAAACTGTGAAGGGCGGAATCAACATAAAATTGATTCTGCCCTTTTTTAATTAATTGAATTAAAAGTTAATTTTTAATGTGGCATTCACACCGCTTGAACTGACATCACTGTTATATTGACCTTGGTAAGAGATTCCGAAAGTCGTGGATTTATTCAGTTGAGCATCAACCCCTAAGCCTACACCGAATAAGTTATCTAACTTGCCACCACGAATTTTGGCTTCGCCAGTGTCTGACAGGAACAACATCGCTTCTGGGCGAGTATCGCCAAATAAATGGCTCGCAGATACGTCACCTTTCAGTGTGAGATTCACATTACCCGCGCTGAATGGATAGCCACCACGTAAACCAACGGTACCAACTTGGATATCTTGGTTATCTGTTTTGGTGGTGAATTGCATATTGCCGACTTGCTCATGCAGATTATCGCTGGTGACATGCAGCCAGTTAAATCCAGCATAAGGCTCAACAGAATATCGGTCATTATTCAGCTGGGTATAAGCACCTTCCACGAAGAATTGCGTGATTTTTGCATCATAGCTGGTGGAGTTATAACCGGACTCTTGGCCTACCCACAGCGTGCGTTTTGCATCTCGGTCTTGGTTTGTATGCGTTACACCATAGTTAACCGTAGCTACATTCTTGATATTGGATACACCGTAGGCACCGACATGCAGATCATTGCTGTCAATTTTGCCGTACTCATGAGCTTTATATTTAGATGAACCCGCACCAAAGAACAGTCCCGCTTTGGTATGCTCAGCGACATCAATTTCTGCACCCACTAATGCTGCATAGAAATCGGTATCCATATTGCTGTAGCCATAGTCAAGGTTGCCCCATTGACCAACACCTGTCATCCAAATGCGTGCATTGCTATTTTCAAGGTTAGCATAGCGACCATGACCCACGCCGATAGCCTGATCTTTCACGGTACGAGTTAGACCCAATACGTTCACCACACTGGCATTATTCGCATTAAGGTACATATCACTACCGAGTGATTGATAAGTATTACGAAGGTCACGTTCGCTCATCGGTAGTGTTGCATCAAATAGCTGACCTTTAGCGTTACTTTCTAATGAATTAGCAATCGAACGACCATTTTCATTATTAGCAAATGAAGCAAATGAGGCATCCGCTTTTTTACTCAGAGTGCCCGTAATGGTGTTATCTTTTACAGAAACGTCTTTTTGGAATAACGCATAATCATCTGCGGCAGCATTATTGGCATTTGTCGCCAGCATTTTGGTTTTAGCGCGATTGTCAGCTAAATTATCTGCGTTAACCGTACCTTGGATTGATTTATCATTAAGATAAACATCTTTCAGTTGCCCAATGTTATCGGCAGCAACATCCAGTTTAGCGCCTTGATTTAAGGTCATATTACCGACATTCACATCATGACCTGCGGTGACTAAATAGGTACCTTTATCGTTGATGTTGATATTGGCTTTATGGCTTTCATTGGAGACTAACTGACCTTTTTGAGTAAATTTGTCGTTATAACGATTAAGCACGCTAATTGTGCCGCCGTTAACATTCACGTCTGCAGTACCAAAGGATTCAGTAAAACCGTACAGAGAACCTTGTTCGACGGTTGTACCGCCACGGTAGGTGTTATCCCCCGTCATCACCAATGTGCCTTCACCCGCTTTGACTAGAGCGCCATCATACAAACCTGCATCGATTTTGGCTTGAATGACCTCAGCGCGTTTTTGGTAATATTCCTGACGCCATTTTTTAGCATCTTCTTTATCGACAATATGAGAAGTCGGGTCTGGATTGCCATCATTGACCACAAAATCGGTACCAAGATTATAATCGCCACCGGCATCGATACCGTTGGCTTTATAATCGGCTAACCACGCCAAATCTTCGGTTTCACGCTGATCTAACGCCGCTTGGCTAATGTCATTTGTCCAGACATCAAGTGGGACAGCATCCAGTTGGTATTCGAATTTACCTAAGAATTGACCTGGGCCATACATACCTTTTTCGAGATCAGGAGTACCCCAACCATAGCGCTCATCAGGTACGCCATCCGCGGATGTCCAGCCTTTATAGAGGCTGCCATCTGGGTTATAACGGTTGGCAGTCGTGAACATCACATCACGAACTTGCAGGGCATTCATGGATTGATAACGAGACATTAAAACGCCCATGGCACCAGTGACGTGTGGTGCTGCCATTGATGTTCCGCTAAAGGTATCCCAACCCGGATTGCCGTCAGCATCTACGACGCTGGAGTAGATATAGCGGCTAGGGGCAACGACGGTCCACCATTTGGCATTTCCCGCTTCGTTAAACATACCTTCAATTTCATAGCCTGTTTTGTCTGCCGTCTGTTTTAACCCTGCAACCGCAATCCAATGTTTCTCTGCTTGTGGATTGAAATAAGGGTAAAGAGGGCGATAGTACGGGTTTTTAAAATCGCGGTTACCTGTGGTGAAGACTTGAACAACATTGGTGCCTTTCACGGCATCATAGGCGGCATCTACAAAGGATGGGTTATCCCCGTAGATTTTTTTGAAATAGAAATATTCGTACTCAGTTTGTTGGGTGGTATCAACGGGTAAATGTACCGTGGTGTTACCACCATCAGGACCGACCGTTTTCCCTGCATCAATAATTCTTGGGTTGGTACCCCAACTGTTATTGATCACTTGGGCACCAGCATCCACCATGGCTTTCCAGCCAGTATAGAAATATTGGTAATCTTGATAAGGACCATAGTTATTGCTGTCGGTGGCACCTGTGTTACCCACATACACATCGGAACCCCAGGCAACGCCGTGCATACCTTCGCCATCACGGTTAGCACCGACGGTACCTGTCACGTGGGTACCGTGAGTATCATTCACGCCTTTGATCCAATCTCCAGTCACATCGAAGGCTTGACCTTTTTCATAGTGACCGCCTAACTCTTGAGGATAACGCATCCCCGTGGAGCCGTATTCACCTTTGGCTTTGACCGCGTGGAAGCGAGAGCCACTTAGCTCTTGGTGAGATAACAATGCGCCTGAATCCATTACGCCGATTTTAGCGCCTTGCCCATGATATCCCAGCGCATAAGCACTGGAGGCATTCATGGCGGCTAAACCCCAGTCATTTTTATATTCTTGGCTTTCCCAACTATTTTTATCACCGAGTTGCCCTGTTTCAGAGTAAGCCAGCGTATAGCCGGAAAATAATAGCGCAGAAGTAATAATAGAAAGCTGAAAAATATTTTTATTTATTGCAGCTTTATTTTTATAACGAGAAGATGACGCAAATTTATGTGCTTTGTTCATTCTGATACCTTTGTTATCAATCAAAAAACATCATTAAGAATCAAAAACAGAATCGCAGAGATAATCTGTGTTTTATAAAAATAAATACTTGAGCGCTATCTCAAAATCTTTTTATTTATCGAAAAAGTAGATTTATTGACTAGCTAATCACATCAAATGCAGATGAATAGAACGTGAACAGAACAAATTAAATGATAGTTCTACGTGGGGAATTAAATTAATTTTTGCTTTTGAATACAGGAATTAAAATTTAGATAAATTTATTGAGAATAAATCAGTTGTGGTAACAAATTCACATTATTTATTAACAGTCATTCTTGCTAATTATTTTTTAAGTATTAATAACTAATTTAAAGTAATGAATTATTTTTCTATTATTTAGCAATATTCATATTTTTATAACCAAAAAAAGCCGCCATTGTTTTAAAATGGCGGCTTCAAATAACAGAATTAAGTTAAATTATTAAGCGAATAATTACTGATAAATCTGTTTAATTTCTTGGGCTGCGGCTAAACCACGTTTCGCTTCTTTTTCTGCGATTTCAACGGACAAACCAATATACGAACGTGGGTCTAGCATCGCTTTGATTTCATCATTGCTAAATGCTGCCGTAATGGTTTCGTTCTTGGTGAGGTTAGTGTAGAAATCCTCACCATCCGCTGCGGTTTTGATGGCTTCTTCATACAGCAATGAGTGTGCTTTATCTTTACCCAGCTTCTCAGCCATTTTCATCATCACGTATTCGGTATTATCTAACCCTTTATTTCTCAGAACGTTATGCAGCATTCTCTCTTCGTGAGGTACCAGAGTTCTCGAAAGCTCTTCGGTTCTTAATAAAATTTCAGTAGTCAGTTCCAGCGCTTCTTCGATAAGCCCATCGAATAACATATAAGAGCTGCTATCACCTTCATACGGTCTGACGGCAGAATACATCCCAACACTCGGTAACGAATACAGTTTTTGGGAGTTAGCAATAATCCCTTTCGCCAGTTTTGGGTTGATTTTGTGTGGCATGGTGCTGCTGCCCACTGTGCCTTTGGTGAAGCCTTCAGACACTTCCGCTATTTCTTCCAGCGTCGTGCTGTAAACTTCTTCCCCGATTTTATGACAGATATTCGCCATCAGCGCTAAGTTCGCCATGTACTCGAGTTTATGGGTGCTGAGGTTGCGAGATGGGACTTCCATCGCATGCATGCCCGTCAGCTCAGCAACGCGTTTTTGCACTTCTAAACCAATCCCCGGCATGGAGTTAAACGCACCCACAGCGCCACCCATCATGATGGTAAATACGCGCTTTTCACACTCTTTCATACGCTGGTAGCAGTCAATGAAATCGCTGATCCATACGGACACTTTGTAACCGTAAGTAATTGGAATAGCGTGGCGCCCATGGGTTCTGCCTGGCATCACCATATGCTTAGTTTTTTCAGCAAGACCCGACAGGTTTTCGATGATCTCACCTAACAGCAACATAAATTTATTATGTACCGTTTTCATCATGTACAGCTGCGAGCTTTGCTGAATATTTTGGGTGGTAATTCCGTAATGGATGTATTTACCACTCTCTTCAGAACACGCATTCACCAAGACTTTTAAGAAGGGAACGAAACCGTGCCCAATTTTTTGGTAAATGCGGCTCATCTCTTCAAAATCAATGTTCTCAATAACCGCTTTTTCTTTAATTTCATCGGCCGCTGATTGGGGAATGAACCCCGCTTCAGCCTGCGCTTGAGCTAACATGGATTCAAACATCAGCCAAGTATTGTATTTGGCTTCATCCGATAACAGGGCTTTTATACCGCGGTCATCGATGGTTTTACTCTTAGAATCATATAAGGCTCTCATCATATATCCTTTTATTTCTTCATGAACTCATCAACAGCGTTGCGAACAAATTCAACTTTCGGTCCATAAACTACGTGGACGTGGTTTGCCGATGGAAAGAAGAATGCGGTACATCCTGATTCCAACATTAAATCTTTATCAATTTTATTCACTTCTGCGACATCAATACGCATACGGGTAATACAGTTATCTACGTTACGAATGTTCTCTTTACCGCCTAAGGCTTCAACAAGGATCTCAGCGATTTCGCCATAACGTTTTTCTTTAATTAAGGTATTTTTCAGGTTGCTCGACTCTTCACGACCTGGGGTTTTGATATCAAATTTGATAATCGCCCAGTAGAAGATGAAGTAAGTCACTACCGCTAAACCGCCACCAATCAGGACTAAGAATATCCAGTTAGTGTGCTCGTACAGCAGACCGAAGATAGTGAAGTCAAACACGGTTCCACGGATATACCCGATAGCAACCCCAGCGAATGACAACAACACTGCACCAATACCGACGATGATGGCATAGATTAAGTACAGCAGCGGTGCGATAAACACGAAGGTAAATTCGAGCGGTTCGGTCACGTTACCGAGCATCGCGGTCAATACCATGGTCACCAACATCGATTTAACTTCAGCTCGGTTCTCTTTTTTCGATGTTTTATAGATAGCTAATGCAATCGCAGGGAACAGGAACAGCGTCACCAGCATTTGTTGCTGCGCCATAAAGCGCGTCAGGCTTGGCATCATTGCCCAGTATTCACTACTTGGACCTTGCTTAAATAACACTTCCGTTAAGGCTGGAACGACACCAACAAAGGTTTGTCCATCAATAACATAGGTACCACCGGCTTCGGTAAATCTAAACAGAACGTTCCAAACATGGTGTAACCCGAATGGAATAAACAGACGTTCACCCCCTGCGGTAAAGAATGGACCGACAGGACTTAGGAAGACGGCAGAAAGCTTCATCAAGCCTTGTACTAAGACTTCCCAGATAAACGGTAATGTTCCACCGACCATGATCATTAAACCGACCATGATGATCGCAACCGATTTTTTACCTGAGAAGAAGGCGAAGGCAGTCGGTAGCTCGAGGTTGTAGAATTTATCGGTGGCCCATGCACCAATTAACCCTGTAATAATTCCCCCAGCGGCACTGATATTTAAGGTTTGAATACCTAAAACTTTAATCTGTCCCACTTGACCCATAATCGCGGGATCCGCCAGTTTACCAGTGAGCACCAACCAAATATTCATGGTGATGATCAACGAAAGGTAACCCACAACGGAGGCGAAGACCGCGATCCCCTTATCACGCTGGCTCATGCCATAGGCAACCCCCATGGCGAACAGTAATGGGATGTTGTCGAAGATAACGCCCGCAATAGAACGGATGCTGACAAGTAATGCGTTAACGGTTTCATTGCCGAGGAAAGGGAATCGAGCAATCATGTAGGTTTGAACTAATGCACCACTGATCCCCAGTATCATACCAATTGGAGCCAGAACCCCGATTGGCAGGAGCAGTGTCCTACCAAAGCGCTGGATTGACTCACCGAATTTTCTTTTAGCCATATTTTTTCCTAATGACGAAGAATTATTGAAATTAACTGGAATACTAGCACTGGGTTTTTTAAATGAAATGATGTTACGGTTTTAAATATTATCTCAGGTCATAGATTAAGACCTAGGTCATTATTATTAAATAAAGCTTTTAAAATCATACTAATAATAATTTTGTCATCAATGTGTTGATGATTTTTTAAATAAATAATTATTTGAAGAATAACAAAAATAATTGAATGAAAAGTATTTAATTAACTTTAAGCTAAATAAATAAGGTGAGGGAGGCGTTTATTTACAGCAGATTTTCCAATTCATTAATTAACAAGTCCACCAGAATGAAAAATCCGGTTCTGGATTTTGAATCATCCCGTTTAGTGTCATAGCTATCCGCGAAGCAGAAAAGGGTGTTATTGGCGTAGGCAGTGAGTTCGTTTGTGTGAAAGGCAGTCATACTGATGATGTTGGCCTCTTTCAATTGCACGATTTTAGCGGTTTCAATGATTTTTTTAGTTCCGCCGGATAGCGAGATAAAAATCACCGTATCATTTTGGTTAACTAGGCGAGTAAACGAGTCGGAGAGATTGTAATCGTTGATAAAAAAGCAGTGTAATCCAAGAGAGAATAGCAAGTGTTCAAGATAATAACCGACGGCTTTACTGGTGCCACGTGCCACTAAAAAGATATTACGCGAGCCGCGTAATGTTTTCGCACAGTCGCGAATTTGCTCTTCATTAATCAACGTGAAGGTTTTATGGATATTATTTTCAAGCTGCTTTTTATACGATGCCGGGTTATTTTTTTCCGCTTTATTTTGCGAAAGGATATGGTTATTAATTTGAAATTTGAGTTCTTTAAACCCACTAAAGCCTAATTTCTGGGACAAATTAATAATGACAGTCTTAGAGACAAACGTTTTGGCGACTAATTCATTAATATTCAAGTAGGGAATATCGGCAATATTATCGGTAAGATATTTTAATACTTTTTTTTCACTGACGGTTAAGTTGTCATAATTCTTTAGAAAATCCAGCATATCTCACCTGATCAATAGAGTATCAAAAGCCCATTTTAGTCTGGGTTCGCGTGTTATTTATGATGATATCGACACTGTGTGAAGTGAGCAAAAGCTCAACAGCGTTGATTATACGTTAAAGCCGTATTTTATGCAGGTTTTCCGGGAGTTTTTTTGATGTGAATAACTTATAAGGTCGATAATAATACTTATCTATTTAAGCTAAGAATATAAAAGTGAAACGAACCTCAACCAGAGTCTAAAGGATTAAAAACGCCTTGTGATAAAGCACATCACAAGGCGATTTTGTTTATCCCAATTCCGGCTCAATCATTATTTGAGCTGCCAAAGCGTTCCTTCAGAAATAACCGCGCTACCATGAGAAGCAAATAACATTAGCTTGCGTTCATTAGGTTGGGGATAAATGCGGCTAGACATTGCGGCGTCACCATCGTTGACAAAGACTTCAACGGAGGAGCGGTCAATAAAAATACGCAATGAAAGTTTATCGTTTGTGGGTAATGGAATGCTGCGATAACCGTCCAGCTCATATTCTGGGTAGTGCCGCCAGAGCACTAAGCGTTGAGATTGGCTATCAATATACAGCTCTAATCCATCGCCTACCTTATTACCTAGCGCTATGCCATATCGTTCAGCATTACTTTGGTTTCTATCCCAAACAAGCTCTAACTCGATGGCGCTGGAATGTTCGAGTAGCACTTCTGTTTGACTAACCGAGTGAGGCTCAATGAGTTGGCTCTGTTGGCGCAGTGATTTGGCTTCAATCACTGGACGTTGGCATAAATGCCCATCTCGTACAAATAACTCGCGTGGTAGGGTTAAGCAGCCTGCCCAGCCTTCTTGTTTGGATGGCATAGCAGATTCCCACATATCCATCCAAGCCATAATGACACGTCGTCCATCAGCTGTCGTGAATGATTGTGGCGCGTAGAAATCGTGCCCATTATCCAGTTCAGTAAATTTTTGACTTTGTATAAAAGCGCTTCCTTCTTGCCAGTGACCTTGGATCACACCGGATTGGAAGCGATTACGATACTGATAACCTGTATTTTGTTGAATACCTTGCGGTGAAAACATCAAATAGTGGTGGTCGCCACACGGGAAGAAATCTGGGCATTCCCACATATAGCCACCATCAACATCAGCGTGAGCGAGGATTCGATCAAGTTGCCATTCGCGTAGTGAATTTCCCTTATAAAGCAACGTTTGCCCACAATTTGCCGCGTCTCGTGCACCTATCACCATCCACCAAGTGCCGTTTTCTTGCCAAATTTTAGGATCACGGAAATGCATAATGCCATCGGGAGGCGTTAGCACAATACCTTGTTTTTCAAAGTGAATACCGTCAGTACTGGTTGCTAAACATTGAACTTCACGGATAGCGCTATCGTCACCAGCTTCTTTTAGCCACACATGCCCCGTATAAATGAGTGAAAGGGTTCCATTATCATTTACGGCACAACCTGAAAAACAGCCATCACGATCATAGTCATCACCGGGTGCTAGGGCGATAGGCTCATGTTGCCAATGGATCATGTCGTGGCTGGTGGCGTGACCCCAATGCATTGGCCCCCAGTCAGCACTCATTGGATGATGTTGATAAAATGCGTGATATAACCCATCAAAGCAGATCAAGCCATTGGGATCATTCATCCAGCCAGCGGGTGGCGCAAGATGGAAGTCAGGGTAATAGGTATTTCCACGTTGAGCTTTAAGTTGCTCAAGAGCAAATTGTGCTTGCTGAAGTTTTTGTTTCATAGTTCCACCGTTTTTTTCGATGTTGTCATACGATTGACGGTTGATGCGTCCTCTGATTGCAGAAGGACACTTGAAATTATCGTCATCAAAATGACGATAGCGGCGAGGATCATATAGGTATCTGCAAAGCCTAATGTGTCATAACTGTAGCCTGCGAGCGGGGATAAGAATGAGGCGCAGAGCGACGCTACAAACTGGAAACCCACTAAGTAGATGGTTGCAGATAAACGTTTATCAAATACGGATGTAATGTATTTAAATAATGAAATTAATAGGATAGGGAGTTCAACCGCATGTAGCAGCTTCATAAATGAAATCGTGATTGCATCGTCAGCAAGCCCCGAACCTAAAATGCGCAGTGCCATGATGACACCACTCAAAAGCAGACCACGTTTGGCACCAATCCGATTGACGAGGAAAGGTGCTAAGAACATACCACCTGCCTCTAAAAAGACCTGAAGCGAGTTTAAGTAGCCAAACATCTCGTTGCCTTCGTTTTGGCTTGCAAACAACGAAGCAAAATAGACCGGAAATTGTTGGTCGTAGACGTTATAAACACTTACCCCGCAGACAAATATCACCAAAGACCAAAATGAGCGCATGCGTAATAATCCCAGCGCATCAGTGATAGTCAGCGACTGAGTTTTTCCGAACTCAAGTTCATTCATGGTATGAGGGCGAACGTTGCGTAAACGCCATAACAAAATGATGAACAGAAGTGCGCTGGCAGAACCCATGGCAAAATTTAAGTTGGGATCGATATTAAATAATAACCCAGCAAAAAAGGTGGCGCCCGCCCAGCCCAGTGAGCCCCACATACGGGCACGACCATATTCAAAACTTGCAATACGACTGACGCGTTCAGTATAGGATTCAAGAGCGCCAATACCGGCAAAGAAAGTCGCGCCAACATAAATGCCCAACGCGGCCGCTCCCGCAAAAATATTCCATTTTAATAAGGGGGTACAGACAAAAATAAACCAAGGTCCGCTGATTAATAGCAATCCCCCCAGAAACCATAATAGATTTTTGCGTAAGCCAAGCCTGTCTTGAATAAACCCGTAAAGAGGCTGAGCACAAAATGCGGTTAAGCTGATAACAGAAAAAATAATGCCCGTATCGGTGCCCTTTAAGCCAATTTTTTGGCTGAGCCACAGAGATACCAAGGAAAACACGGATGACCATGTCCAAAAGAAAGTAAATAACAAACCACTTAATGTGAGATAGGCATGCATGTTAGCGCGTGTTTTTTTGCCCATAGATATTCTCCTACTGTCAGAATGTCTATATTGTTAATGTTAACATTCACTTTATAAAAGACGGTATAGTGCATAAATATGATGTTAATCACCAATGTTAACATTAACATTGGCGGTATGTGAGGGATGTCACAGGTTTCTGATTCTCGCAATCATGTGGCGATTTATTGGTTGATATACTCCGACGAAAAGACGTTGGAACCAAAGACGTTGAAAACAAAGACGTTGAAAACAGAGTAAAGAGGGCAAAATGGTACTCTTAAAAGATGTCGCAAAGCTGGCGGGCGTTTCAATGATGACGGTCTCAAGAGCTATCAATAATCCTGAAAAGCTGAAAAAAGAGACACTAGAACGCATTCAAAAAGCCATTAATGAAACGGGTTATACGCCTGATCTTTCAGCTCGGATGATCCGCGGTACACGGTCAGGGCAAAAACCTCGAACGATCGGGGTATTGGCGCTAGATACGGCAACGTCCCCTTTTTCTGTCGATATTACGCTGTCTATTGAAGAAACCGCGCGTTCACACGGTTGGAATAGCTATGTGGTGAATATGCTAGAAGGTGATGATCCTGAAGCTATCGCGAGCTTACTTTTTTCTCATCGCCCGGATGGCATTATTTACACGGCAATGGGGCTTAGGCAGGTTGAAATTACCAAGCACATGATGAAGGTATCATTAGTACTCGCTAACTGTGAAAGCCTAAATGTACCAACGGCCAGCTATGTACCCGATGATGAAGATGGTCAATATAACGCGGTGAAAGCGCTATTAAATGCGGGATACCGCCAACCGCTATGTTTATATCTCCCAGCTAACCACCCGGCGACTCTCCGTCGAGCTCTTGGTGTTAAGCGCGCTTGTGAAGAACATGGAATCAATGCCGATGCGTTATCTCATCATTTTTTAAATACAGAAAATTATGCAGATATTCCTGAGATTGTACGCAAGCAGATCCACCATGGAAAAGCGGGTTTTGATTCAGTTATTTGTGGAAACGATCGGATCGCATTCATCGTTTATCAGATCTTGTTAGAAAGTGGATTGAAGATCCCAAAAGATGTCGCTGTTGTGGGCTACGACAATATGGTTGGGATCGGTGAATTATTTATTCCACCGCTTTCGACGGTACAACTTCCGCATTATGAGATTGGTAAGCGTAGCGCGCTACATATCATTAACGGGGAGACGCATCGAGAAACTGTCTATATTTCATCGCCTTGGTTACCAAGGGATTCAATTTAATCATACTGACTATTTTCAATATTGCTTGTGGAGTAATTTATGACCGATAAAGTGTGGGTTCTCGGTGATGCTGTTGTTGATTTGATCCCCGAAAGAGAAGGCTGCTTACTTCAGATGCCGGGTGGTGCGCCTGCGAATGTGGCGGCTGGGGTTGCTCGCCTTGATGGACGAAGTGGGTTTATTGGTCGTGTCGGGAATGATCCTTTTGGTCGCTTTATGTGCCGCACGCTAGATCAAGAGAGAGTGGACACTGACTATATGAAGTTGGACTCGCAACATCGTACATCAACGGTGGTGGTTGAACTGGATGAAGAGGGAGAACGGACTTTTACGTTTATGGTTCGTCCCGCAGCGGATCTTTTTTTAGAAATAGAGGATTTACCGGTATTTCAGGAAAATGAATGGCTACATGCGTGCTCTATCGCGCTGAGTGCCGAGCCGAGCCGTAGTACCACATTTTATGCTATGGAAAAAATTCGTCGTGCAGGTGGGCGCGTTAGTTTTGATCCTAATATCCGAACGGATCTTTGGCAGGATGAAAATCTATTGCGTGAATGTTTACATAAAGCGTTAACTTTCGCTTCGGTGGTGAAGTTATCCGAAGAAGAATTATTTTTCTTAAGCGGCAAAACCGATATTCAGCAAGGTATTGCACAACTTTCCACACAGTATTCTTTTGATTTGCTACTTGTGACTCTAGGTAAAAATGGGGTGATGGTGTGTTGGCAGGGAGATATTCTGCATTATTCAGCTAGACCCGTGGTGGTGGTTGATACGACAGGTGCGGGAGATGCCTTTGTCGCAGGTCTATTAGCAGGGTTGGCAGTTTATGGTCTGCCGCGCGATGAAAATACGCTGGGCATGATTATTGGACAAGCACAAATTTGTGGCGCATTAGCCACCACGGCGAAGGGTGCAATGACCGCATTGCCATATCGTCAAGATTTACTCAAAAGCCTGTAGTCACGATTTCGCGCAATTTTCTAGGGGGGTTGTGGTGAATGAAGAAAGTGGTTTTTGAGAAGTAAAGACTGAGGTGATTCGCTAGAAAGCAAAAACCCGCCACTAGGGCGGGTTCTTTAAATAGTGGTGCCCGGACTCGGAATCGAACCAAGGACACGGGGATTTTCAATCCCCTGCTCTACCGACTGAGCTATCCGGGCAACGGGGCGCATTAAACCGTATTAGGCTGTTCTCGTCAATGCATTTTTTATAAAAAAAACCATTTTCTGACTGAGTGTTTTCTTTTTCGACAAAAAACGCCTGTTTAACGTGCGAGTGTACGAATTTTAACTTAATGCGCCTTTTTTACGGCACAGAGCTATAGCCAAAATATCCTCAGAAAGCTGTTGAGCAATTTCCACATCACGGATATCGCGATTAACCAACAAGCGATTTAAACAGCCTTCTAAAACCAACTCCATCTGATTGGCGACGAGTTCTGCATCTTCAATATCTAGCTCATCGAGCAGCTGCTTAGTAAAGCTGAATGAGTTGGATTTTTGCAGGCGGCTTAATTGGTGGATAGGGTGTTCTGGGTCTGGGTAATAGTTGCAGGCAGAAATAAACAGACAGCCAGGGAAACGCCCTTCGCGGACTTTCTCTGCCAGTTGTTGATAACGAGCCATGAGTTTAAGTTGTGGGCTGAGTCGCTCATCTAATAAGGTTTGGCGCTGCCACACTTCAATTTGCTGCCCGTGATAGCGTAGAGAATCATAAACGAGGGCTTCATCATCAGGCCAAAATTGGCGTAAGGTCGTAAAATCGGATTCAATTTCAGTGAGTAAACTTTCTGTCGAGGCAGATAACCCCTGTTGCTCTAACTGGTTTAACGCATGGCTCAAAATAGTGTCGCGCTGGATACTCATCGTTATCTCCATCACAAGATTTGCTAATTTTTCCATCATAGCAATGTTCAAAGTTGATTTATAGGCGTTGATTTTGTCACAGGTATGAGGGTGATAGAGGGGAATTACGGGGAAGTCAAAGAGAGAAGAGGTAGAGAGGCATTACCCTCTCTATACCTAACAAGTTGTTTAGTAGAAATTAATTTCTAGTTAAACAACTTTTTCTCCATATCAATATCGATATGATAAAAATTAAAAATATTTTGCAGGAACTCATCAATATCGTGCTTTTTTAATTCTAAAGCATGCAAAATTCCCAAAAGATTTTGAATAGTAATCGCATTGACACCTCGCTCATAGCGAGAAATCTGTTGTTGGCTGATGCTTAAACGAGAAGCGAGCTCAGCGCCCGTGAGCCCAACGACTTTACGTCGTCGTTTAAGAAATGAACCAATGTAATTGGATACTTCATGGTTATCAAATTGTTGATTAGCTAGCATGATCCCTCCATGCGAGTTTTATTGAGATAATAGTATTCAAAGATAATTAAATATTATTATCTTTAATTGGCGAGAGTAATCTAAAATTGACTGGTTCAATTTAGGAGTATTTAACCGCTAAGTTAAATTAATTACCAATATTTATGACGGATTGATAGGCTATTTTCGATAGTTAATAGCTATTTCGATCACTCAGTTAGTGAGTGAAGGTATAAATAATTATGGATTTTATGTTTGATTATTTTAATTTAATCAGTCTAATAATCTAGTTTTCTGGGTTTTGATTGGTTTTTTATGGCGATAATTACTGACTTATTTTTTATAAAAATAACGCAAAAAATAATAATGAAGTATGAATTGGGTAATGGGCTGTTACACTTATATATATATTATTCATAAATATGTTTCGAGAGAAAGATTTATATTTACTTCGTCATAAAGATACAGATTTGTTTATTGATTATCGGTATTATTTTAAATAGTTTATAGAAATAAAAATAAATATGACATTGTGCAAATAAGGAATGCGGATTAATGAAAATTATCATTGCACCTGATTCTTTTAAAGAGAGTATGAGCGCCGAGCTTGCGGCTCAATCAGTCATAAAAGGCTTTCGACGTGTGTTTCCTGACGCGGTATATATTTCACTGCCAGTGGCTGATGGTGGAGAGGGAACCGTGGATGCGCTTATTGCGGCACTGCACGGTGAAAAAATATCGGTTACCGTGGCAGATCCATTGGGTCTCCCTGTCATGGCTTACTATGGGCTATTAGCTGAAAGTAAGACGGCGGTGATTGAAATGGCACAAGCCAGTGGGTTGATGCTAGTGCCTATTGCCAAGCGAAACCCGATGCTGACGAACAGCTATGGTACGGGAGAGTTGATCGCCAATGCGCTTGCTCAAGGGGTTGAGCGGATTATTCTAGGGATTGGCGGGAGCGCTACAGTGGATGGCGGCGTTGGTATGTTGCAGGCGCTGGGTGTGCGATTTTATGATGAAAATCATCAATTACTGGGAACCACGGGTAATATCCTTTCACAGATATCGCATATCGACATTCAGCAACTTGACCCGCGGTTATCTCAGTGCAAAATCGACATTGCTTGCGATGTGAGTAACCCATTGGTAGGAGAACACGGCTCAGCGGCGGTTTTTGGTCCACAAAAAGGGGCAACGCCAGAAATGGTGGCTGAGTTGGATAATGGATTAAACCAGTTTGCGGCGCTTCTTCAACAGTTAACGGGGACTGACTATCGTTATCTTGCCGGTGGCGGCGCGGCGGGGGGGATCGCCGTTGCAGCAGCTGCACTACTCGGCGGTGAGCTTAAATCTGGTATTGAGATTGTGATGGACGCTTTAGCGTTTGAGCAACACTTACAAGATGCTAACTTGGTGATCATCGGGGAAGGTAGTATGGATGGGCAGACCGCAGGAGGAAAAGCGCCCATCGGCATTGCGAGACTCGCGGCAAAACATCAGGTTCCGGTTATTGCATTAAGCGGTGTATTAGGGGATGGGGTAGAAGGATTGCACCAAGAGGGTGTAACGGCGGTATTTAGCATTCTGCCAAGATTGTCTTCCCTTAGTGAGGCGCTCAATCAGGGCGCTAAAAACCTAGAAAATACAGCATGCAATGTGGCTCGAGTATTAAATATGGGTCGCCACCTTTGAAATAAAAGCGAACCTATTTATTTGATGAAAAATAATCTGACTTATCCAATATTTATGTTATATGCACTTTTTCCGATACCATGATGGCGGGTTATTTGGTAAATGAAGGGTAATAAAGCAATAAACTACAAGAATAGGTAAAAAATGCTTAACCCCAACACGTTTGTGCCACTGAAAATTATTGCTTCTGGCATCGCACTACCCGCACATAAAGTATTGTCGATGGATTTGGATAAGCAGCTGAATAAACCGAACGGTTACGTTGAAAAACGTTCGGGGATCCGCTGGCGCTACCATGCATCAAATACCGATAGCCAAGCTGAATTAGCTGCTTCAGCAATTCACGATGCATTAACTCGCCACCATATTGACCCTGCTTCAGTGGATGCCTTGATTTGTGCATCGGCTATTCCTGTCCAAGCCCTACCTTGTAGCGCAGCTCATATTCTTGCAAGTTCAGCACTTCATTCGGGTATTGCCTGCTTTGATGTGAATGCGAGCTGTGTGAGTTACTTATCGGCGTTGCAAATTGCGGGTGGGCTACTCACTACCCATCAGTATCGCCGAATTGCAATTGTCTCTGCGGATATTGCCTCTCGGGGGATCGATTGGGAACATGAAGAATCCTCGCTTATTTTTGGGGATGGTGCGGCTTGTACTCTTGTTGAACGCGGTGATGGGAATAGCGGTATTTTGGCATTTCGTCTAGAAACCTATCCTGAAGGATTAGATCTCTGTGAAATTCGCGCGGGGGGCACTCGTCGTAATCCACGTTCAGGGATGGAGCCGAGCGATTTCTTATTCCACATGAAAGGCAAACCTCTATTCAAGATGGCATCCGCCATGGTTGAGGATTTTATGGAGAGAATACTGTCTCAAGCGGGAGTTAGCTTAGCGCAGATTGATACGGTGGTTCCCCATCAAGCGAGCCACTTATCCTTGGAACATATGCGTAAACGCCTGGGTGTTACCGCCGAGCAGTTAGTCGATATCTATGCCACACACGGCAACCAAGTCGCGGCATCAATTCCTTCCGCGCTGCATGAAGCCATTATTACCGACCGTTTTTATGGCAAATCCCACGTAATGCTGGTAGGAACCGCAGCCGGTTTAGCGTTATCCGCACTGGTTCTTATACCATGAAAATCTTAGTCACAGGTGCGACCAGCGGGCTTGGGCGCAATGCCACAGAAATCTTGCTACGTGATGGGCATCAGGTGGTGGCTTGCGGGCGTGATTTGGCTATTGGTCAGGAGTTAACGGATGCGGGGGCGGTATTTATTCCCGTAGAACTGGCAACATTAACACCGGAAACCGCGCGTGAATTGATGGCAGGGTGTCAGGTAATTTGGCACTGCGCCGCACTGTCGGCGCCATGGGGTGCGCGTGAAACATTCGAAGCCATTAATTGGCAAGCCACCAAAACCTTGGCGCAGACTGCGGCAGAGCAAGGTATCGAGCGGTTTGTGCATATCTCCACCCCTGCAATCTATTTTAATTTTACTCACCAGCACAATATTTTCGAATCAACGAATAACACGCAATTTGCTAATGATTATGCGCGAACGAAGTTCCTTGCCGAGCAAGAAATTGCCAAGATAGTACCGAATTATCCCTCAACCACCTTTGTGATTTTGCGTCCTCGAGGATTATTTGGGCCTCATGATCGGGTTTTATTGCCGCGTTTGATGGCGCAAGTCCGCGCCCGCCATGGCAAATTGGTGCTGCCGGCAGGGGGCAAAAATGCCTTCGATTTGACCTACGTTGAAAATGTGGTGGATGCCATGATGTTGGCAACCCAAAAACCGTTAAAAAATGGCTCGATATTTAATATTACTAACCAAGATCCTCAACCGTTAGCCACCACATTAAAAATGCTATTTAAGCAAACAGGCACTGAGTGCCAGATTAAATCAGCCCCTTATTCGCTATTATACGGTGTGGCGTTTTGTTTAGAAAAATTAGCGATTATGCAGCGAAAAGAGCCGTTATTAACCCGTTATAGCCTCGGCGCTGCTTATTTCACGATGATTTTAAACAATCAACGCGCTCAGCAGGAACTCGGTTACATCCCACGCTATTCCATGGCGGAGGGCATCGCACGCACCGCAAAATGGCTTAATGAAAACCAAGAGGGCAAACTATGATGAACATTCGGGTATTTGAAGTGGGATATTGCACCCATCCCGGTTGTGTTGCCCTCAAAGGTGCCAGTATGAAAGCGTGTAAATTCCCCGCGCGGGCATGGCTGATTGAGGGGCATGGCCAGCGCTGGCTGTTTGATACGGGGTATGCCGACCATTTTTATGATCATACCCGTGAAGGCATCATTCGGTTGTATCGAGCGGTTACGCCGGTTTATTTTGATACCAAAGATGCTCTCGTTTCTCAGCTCAAGGCGGATGGTATCACGCCTGCTGATATTACAGGCGTCATTATTTCCCATTTCCATGGCGACCATATTGCGGGGCTGCGGGATTTCCCTTCAGTACCGCTGATCTGTTCGGGGGAAGGGTGGAAAAAAACGCGTAACCTAACCGGATTTTCCGCATTACGTAAAGCTTTTGTGCGTGGGTTAATCCCTGAAGATTTCGAAGAAAGAGCACGGTTTTATGAAGGCTTTGAGCGTATTGAGCTGCCTGAAGCCTTAGCCGAATTAGGATTTGGCTACGCAATAAACCCAGAAAAAACCTTAATTGCGGTGCCATTACCGGGTCATGCCGCGGGGCATACTGGGTTATGCGTGGCAACGGATGATGGCTGGATTTTGCTGGCGGGAGATGCGGCATGGTCACCAACGAATTACCGAGAATTGCGCGGACCAATGGCGGTGGCGAATTTAATTATGGATGACCGCCAAGCCTATTACGACACGCTCAATAAATTGCATCAGATTGATAAACGCCAGATACCGATCCAACTGTGTCATGAGGGTGAGCTGTGAAACTGCTGAAAATTCTGTGGTATTACTGGCAGGCTCGCCGACTGCGTTTTACGGATAGCGCAGCGCTAGAGGCATATCAACAGCGAAAATTATCGGCATTTACGCAGCGTTTTTTACGGCGTAGTCCCTATTTTGCGGCATATTGTCAGCAAGCACTTACTCAGTGGCCTGTGATGAATAAAGCTTTGATGATGCAGCATTTTGACCGCATGAACACCCAAGGGCTGAAAGTGGATGAGCTGCTTGCCTGCGCGAAACAGAGCGAATCCTCCCGTGATTTTTCTCCAACAGTGGGGAAATTCAGTGTGGGGTTATCGTCTGGAACATCAGGAAAACGCGGGGTGTTTGTGGTCAGCCCTGACGAACAAGCTCGCTGGTCGGGAACCATGCTGGCTAAAATGTTGCCGGATGGGTTATTTGCCGGAGAGCGCGTTGCACTGTTTCTACGTGCAAACAATAACTTATATGAAAGCGTGAATAACCGCTGGCTCTCATTTCAGTTTTACGACCTGCTGGGGGATTTTGATGAGCATCTTGCTGAGCTTAATCAATGGCAGCCTACCATTATTGTTGCTCCTGCACAGGTGCTGGTAGAAATTGCAAAGCGCCAGCAGCGAAATGAGTGCTCACTAACCCCGAAAAGGGTGATATCAGTGGCGGAAGTGCTAAATGCGGATGATAAAGCCCTGCTAAAAACCGTTTTTGCAGATGTTGGCGAAGTGTACCAAGCGACGGAAGGTTTTCTTGGCTGCACCTGCCCTCATGGCACATTGCATCTGAATGAAGCTTTTTTGCATATTGAAAAACAGTGGATTGATGAACGCCGTTTTTTACCGATTATCACCGATTTTACGCGGCAAACTCAGCCCATAGTGCGTTATCAGCTGGATGATATTTTGGTCGTTAGAGAGACTCCATGTCCCTGTGGTGATGCTCAAATAGCCATTGAATGCATCGAAGGGCGTAGTGATGACCAAATAGTTTTAACCAATCAACAAGGTGAGCCAATAACCTTATTTGCGGACGCCTGTAACCGAGTGATGTGCAATACGTTACCGATAGAAACAGATTACCGACTTCATCAACAGGGGCAGTTATTCACCTTATCCGCGGATTGTGAAGACACGGCGCTGTTGGCATGTAAGCAAGCACTAACTGACTACTTCGAACTGCAAGGCGCAGTGACTGAGCATCTTCAGTGGCAACTCAACACCGCCTTGCCCGAGACGACAATGGCAATCAAACGTCGGCGGATCACGCGGGAGGTACCATGATAACGTCGATGTCAGTGTGGCAGCGCGTGGGGTATTTACTATTAGGTTGGGGATGTGTTGGGGTTATCTACTCTTTGACGGGGCATATTTATTCCTCTGCGCACGTTATTTCCCCCTCGATAATTGATGATGCCATCGGTTATTCGCCAAATGCAATATGGCTTTATCTCTCATTTTTCCTTTTTATTCCTTGCGGTTATCTGCTGAGTCACGCAGAAAAAGTGAAGCCGTTAATGTGGCAGATGATCCTCTGTGCGGTGCTATCTGGCACGGTGTATTTGATTTATCCAACCACGGCAGAATTCCCTCAAAATATAGGGAGTGGATTGACTCAGCAGGCACTTGCTAGGTTATTGCAGGTGGATACGTCGCAAAATATGCTGCCTTCGCTCCACGTGTCGTTAACATTAATTGCGTGGTGGGCTCTGTGTCGAAAAGGTCAATTTTTGAGAAACCTCTTGTGGCTATTGTGGGCGTTGATGATTATTTTTTCTGTCTTAATGCTGAAGCGGCACCTATTTATTGATGTGGTTGGCGGCGCGGTGTGTGCGTGGATAGCGATAACGGTTGTTCGCTTATGGGTGGCTTATCCGTCACGGAGAGTGCGATGAATGAACTGACATTTCCCATTATCTTTATGGTGGCGATTGTGATGGTGGAAGCGCTGATTATTGCTCGCCAAAAGCGCGTTTCATTCAGTTGGCAAGATGTGGTTTTTAACCTTAATTCCGGGCATATCATGCTGTGGCTGTTCCGTGGATTAGAACTATTTTGCTACGGTTTTGTGGTCACGCATTTTTCTTTTGGTCTTACCGATAGCTGGCCAACGTGGTTGGTGTGGTTGTTTACGTTAATTGCTTGGGATTTAGGATTTTATTGGCTACATCGTTTGCACCATCGTTACCGTCTTTTGTGGGCCGTGCATGTGGTGCACCATCAAGGGGAGCATTTTAATCTCTCACTAGGGGTACGTAATTCGTGGTATTCCTCACTCACTTCGATTCCTTTCTTTCTGTTATTGGCGTTGATGGGCGTGCCGCTCACTGTTTTTATGACGATATCTGTGCTTCATTATACGATTCAATTTTTTAACCATAGCGGGTTAATTCCCCGTTTTAAATGGCTGGAATCATGGATGGTGACGCCGCATCATCATCGGGTTCACCATATAAAAACGGGTGGGTACGCCAATCGTAATTTTGGCGGTAGCTTTATTATTTGGGACAAGCTGTTTGGGACGTTTTCTGAATCTCCTGAAACACCGCATCAATACGGTATCGGTGGTGAGGTAGCGACGGAAAACCCGCTGATTGACAGCAATCGTCCATTCTTGCGTATTTTGGGTGTGAAAAAAACGAATAAACCAACGCATTCCCCTCGTTATCACATCGGAAAAATGGGGCTTGTAGGCGGGACATTGCTGCTGTTCGCGTTGGTGATTGGCTATGTGTATCGCTATGGGTACGGTTTTAATGGCACGACCCTTGAGCAAGTCGGGTTATTTATTCTGTTAGCGGCAGGAACTGTCGCATTATCTGGCTTATCAAGCGGTTATGGCTGGGGAAAATGGAGCTGGTTTACGGTGGCTAGCATGATGCTGTTATTGATCATCATTGCAGGCTGGTTGACGCCATTCTGGCTGGTGGTGGGTACGCTATTATGGTTACACAGCGCTTGTGTACTAATGGGCGTAGGAATAACGCCTGTGGATAGACGTGATGTACAAGCCTAAGCCATTACCGCCCCTCGCTTTTCGCCAGCGGGATGACTTGGCTTTTCACCGTGCATTGCAGCAAGCGGCGAAGGGGTATCTGCAAGAAAAAGGCGATCACCGCTTTGCCGATGGCAGGGTTTATCTCAAAAGTTTTATGCTGATTTTGGTGTGCTTAGGCAGCTACGGGCTAATGCTCAGCTCCCAAGGTGGAATACTGTTTTTTGTGGGTTATCCGCTATTTATTTTCTTTGCCTTATTGTTAGCGATTAATATGGTGCACGATGCCTCCCATAACGCCGTTTTTCAGCGAGGAGCACTTAACCGGATTGTGAACTTTTGGGTGACAATTCCTTTAGGGTTAGATCCTGATTGTTGGCGTGTGCGGCACATTGTTTTTCACCATTCCCATACTAATGTTCGTGATTATGATCTGGATATTGAAGAGAATTTTTTACTGCGCCAAACTCCATACCAACGCTGGTATCCGTTTATGCGTTGGCAGCATTTGTATTGGCCGTTGATAGCGGCAATGACGTTTCCCGCGCTGATTTGGGGCTACGATTGGTTTGACCGTTTTCATTTCACCCGCGTCGCGCCAAAAATGCGCTATCAAGGTGCGAAAGGTATTGGGGTATTTTTTCTGAGTAAGAGCCTGCATCTTGCCTTGGCCATATTATTACCCTATTGGGTGTTATCCCCGTATGGCATCGGTATTGGCACATTGTTGGGTGTTTATCTGCTTAGCCAAATGTTCGCGTCATTTATTTTTGTGGTGCTGATTTTAGGTACTCATTGGGCGAAGGCCACCTTTTATACGGCACCGGATTCAGGGCGTATGGAGCAAGGGTTTTATACTCATACGTTTTCAACGACCTATGATTGGCAAACCACGCCGAAGTGCCTAACTTACTGGCTCGGCGGACTGAATTTGCATCTGACCCATCATTTATTCCCCAATTGGCACCACCGACATTACCCTGCGCTTGCTCGTATTATTCAGCAAACTGCCGCGCAATTTGGCATGGATTATCACTGTGTTGATGCCAAAACCTTGTGGCGTTATCAGCAGCGGTTTTTAAAGCGAATGGGAACTGGGGAAGGGGTTAGGTAAGCGATAGTCGCCTACCTAACTGTGGGTTAGTTTAGCTCAGATTGAACTTGCTGTAAGCTGCGAACCCACGGTTTATCCCGTTGAAATGCAGACGGTAAGCCTTGTATAGCGTGTCTTGCGATTCGAGGAGTTGGGTATTCGCCATACACTAAGACATACCATTGGCGGTTATTTCTTACCGTTTCATAGACCAAATAATTACGCAATTTATATCGACGAGCTTGTGCATCAAGCCCTTCAGGGCTGCTTGCGCTGCCTAATTGTAATGTGTAATGGCGAGGGGAAGCTGAGCGAATATCGCCACCTAAGTTAGTGCTCACTGAGGTGTGTTTCGCCACCGGAATCGTCACCTCTATCGGTTTGCTAGGCATATCGATTGGCACTGATTCTAGCTGTTCAGTTTCACCTTTGTGTTCTGACGGGGGCAATACAAGGGTAATGATCACTTCAGTCGGTTCGTCAGAAACGGTTTCATTTACCATTGACGCTGTTTGCTGCTGAATATGGGCTTTATGCGCAGCGGCGAGCATTAAGCGTTCACGGTGCTCGGCAATAGGTTGCCATATTTTAGTCAGTTCCTTTTGCAATAGGCGCAATGTGGCATAAATCCGATGCGGTCGGTGGTTGTTTAAAACTTCCAGTAGCACCTGATTTCCCTTGGCAGAGAGCTCGATAGCATTAACTTGCGGTTCAGCGTGAACGGGCTCGGTCATCGGTAGGCTGATTAAGTTGTACGAATATTGCTGGCAACGTTGTTCATCAACCGCTTCTGTGGTGACAGTGGTATCTTCCTGAATGTCATGCAATGCCTGTTGCGCTCTTTCACGCACTTCATTATTCGCGGCAATGGCTTTTTCCAGCCACCAAATTGCGCAGGCTGAGTTTTGAGGACCTCCTTCACCCGTGAAAAACAGAATCCCTAAATGGTATTGACCGAGGGGATAGCCCTGCAATGCGGATTGCTGAATATAGTAGCGCCCTTTGGCGAGATCTACAGGGACGCCATCTCCATTGATGGATTGCACACCAAGGTCGTGAATTTGCTCAAGGGATGTTGGCGATGTGACTGAAAGTGCAGGGCGGCACAATAGAAGCGAAATACCCATGAGCAATAAGGTGAAAACGCAGTGGCGGTGAGTGGCTATCATGGCATTCTCATCGTTGAATGATAAAGGCTTAGTGGTTTGTGGTGAAAACCACTAAGCGGTTAGGCAGGTTATTCCCAGTCAAGAGTGACGGTGGCGGTGGCAGAAGCGGCGCCAGATTTAAAACCTTCTCCAAGCGCACAGAGGCTAAAACGGTAAGGGACTTGATGTGGACCAACGGTGAGCTCACCTAAATCAACGATATGTGAGAGGGGCTTACCGTTTGTTAGAGTAAAATTTACACCGTTATTATCGCAAGGGGGATAAAGAGACTTAATGGAGGCTCGTATGGTCGCAGGTGCCACCTCTCCAGTGGTATCCATTGTCATTTTTAAGTCGTTTGTGTATCCTTGATGCGTTCCATTTAGTGTCAATTTAGCGGGAGCATGAGCACCATTATCTCCAGTGCAGTTGATCGTAAAATTCCCATCAACTACCCCTAAAACATCCTTACGATTTCCTCCTGGTGTACCGGATGTATTGCCTTTCCAATCCCAAATATTCACTTTGCCGAAATCAATTTTAGGTGGGGTGTTGATGGTGCATTGGATTGGCGGAGCATAGGTAAATTCAATACGATTAGAGAGGTGGACACGCATATCTCCCACTTCCAGATTAACATCTCCTGAATATGAATAAGTACCAGGTTTCACTGAATCACTGATATATAACGCAACCTGTAAATTTCTAGCCTGATATAAGTTATTTCCAGTAATGCGAATGGGGATACCTGTGGACTTTAGTCCTGCTTCATATTTATAAATTCCGCTATTTTTGAAAACGTTAACTGTGTTTTGGTTTTGTATACTGGATGCTTTCGGTTCTGCATTATATTGGTAATCAACTCTAACGTTATAACGGCTGGAGGCAGTGTAGGACATTCCTGAAAAAGTGAGTACTATACCAGGCTCAAGAACCACTCCGTGGTGGCCATCAACAACTCCCCAGTCGCTTCTGGAAACAGTAGATACTACTGTTCCATGAATAACACTCTCCGCACCTCCTTCATAGTAAGGTCTTTCTTCTTTAGTGATAGCTTCACCTGCCCATACTCTTTTCCCGGATTCCCTAAATACTGCTCCGCTAGGAAAACTCCAGTTATCAGCACTGTAACTAACAGCTGTGAATGCATTGTATATAATTAAACCTGCCGCGGCTGACCACACTTTTCCCCAGCGTTTTTGATTGTTCAATTTCATTATTTTTCTCCTGCTGGCGACTGTAACCAACGTGTTTTATTGGGTTTTTGATGTAAAGGCTCGATATTTTCCATTGGAGCAGGTACCTGCTGAGCCGTTTGGGATGTATTCGATATCACAGGCTGAGCTTGCGGTTGCCCACTGACACAGCGATAAGAGACTTGACGGATTGGCATATCGGCTGAAACGTCGACATGGCGTAAATCGAATTTCACCTGACATTGCTGTGCGGCTGTCTCTCCCCACTTCACCAACAATTCTCCTGTTTCTGGTAACCCCGTCAGGTACACCTGCCCGGCATCCCCGACAATGCTGCTCATGTTGTCAGCGCTGTTATCGGAGGTTAAGGTCGCAATCGCCCCAAAGGGCACATATTTGGCCCCCTGTTTTAAGGTCATGAGCACTTGGTAGCCGATACGGGTACGGAAACTGGCTTTCACCACTGCGCCTTTGGTGGGGTAAACGTTGGTATTGGATTGCGGTAAATCGACATTTTCAGGCAGCGTGCTTGGGTCTAAGCCAATGCTGTTTTTGTTATAGTCGGAAAGATAAGGCGCCACGGCATAGCCACGCCAATCCGTGACAGCAGAACCGCCATTAACACTGACGCCTTCGGCACCCGGTGCACTAATGAGTGCGACTGAATCCCCCATAGAGCGGCTTAAGGTTAGCCCTTCGGCGTGCAGTAATGCACCGCCGCTGGCGTTCATATTGATTGACTGAGAATTATTGCTATAGCTATAACCGGTACTGATACTGCCTTTATCGCCTTGGTAGCCCGCATTCAGGTTGGTGTTCGCAATTTGCCCTTTATTTCCCCAGCTTTGTGATGCGCCATAAGACAGCTTGCCATCCAGCATGTTGCCGCTCAGGCCGCTATTATTTTGCGTGCGTCCATTTTGGTCATGACTCATGGAGTAGGTGGCATAAATCGACTGCAAATCACGGTCTTGAGTAAATACACTGAACGGCACGCTTAAGTTGAAGGAGAGCTGGCGGTTTTCCGGCCAGTTATTACGGCTGTCTTTCACGCGGTCGATATTGTAGTTCACACCGTAACTGACCCCTTTAAAGCTGTTGCTGTAGCCCATGGATAAACCCGTTAAGGTTCGGCTGCTGCCCCAGTAATCATCGCGGTTAGCACGAAAATGCAGTGAGCCATACTGTTGCATCTGTTGGCTGAGCTGGGTTTGAAAGCTGCTGCGACGACGTTGCAACGTCCACGGGCTAAGACCCTCTTCAAGGCGATAACCTTGGCTGTTAAATTCGCTGAAATTATAGAAATGCTCGGTGGAGTAACGTAATGCGGTTAAATCCACCGACGTGCCGGTTGCCATTAAGCTTTTTGAATAACGGATACGGTAAGATTGCCCCGTTTTTCGCTCGCTAGAGCTGGTAACTGGGTTGGAATAAGTAAATTTAGCCGATGAGTGCGTGACGTCCGTGGAGACAGCACCGAAGTCACCTAAAGAGACTCCTGTTCCTAAACTCAGAGATTGATAATCTTTTGCCAGCAAGGCGCCGCCATACACCGTGACATCGTTATGCAGCCCATAAACAGCAGTACCGAGAATAAAGTCAGAACGACGTGAGCTGGTGGTCAAGTTGCCATTGTAACGACCGGAGGCCACTTCGTATTTCCAGCCACCGGGGCGCAACATCACGGGTAAAGATGAGTAGGGCACCACAAACTGGCGCTCAGAACCATCGGCTTCGGTAACGGTGACGTCATAATCTCCGGATAAGCCCGCTTGCTGGATATCATTGATATAAAAGGGCCCTGGAGCCACATAGGCTTCATACACGATATTGCCATTTTGGCGAATAGTGACACGGGCGTTGCTGTTGGCAACACCACTGATCGCCGGCGCATAGCCGCGTAATTGGCTTGGCAGCATTTGCTCGTTAGAGGTTAGCTGCACGCCCTTAAAGGGCACACCATCAAACACATCGCTGCCCGTGCTGCTTTCACCGACTAACAATGTCGAGCGTAATGCACGAATATCCCGTGATAGGGTGGTATTGGAAAAGTAGGTTTGGGTGTTGGTCGTGGCCGATTGGTTCTCGCTCCCGCTGTATTCGAAACGGGAATGGGTGAGGTTACTGCGCAGACGCCACGGCCCTGCATTGGCACCCAAGCGTGCGGACGCAAAGACGTTGGTATTTTGGTTTTTTTTGCCGTGATCATAGCGACTGGTGGTGCGACCTGCACTGACGTTATAGTTCGCCATGAGCGCCGGAATCCCATCGTCCCATAATGACGGATCGGCATTACGATTGACTTGAGATTGCATCGCCACTTGCGGCACGCTGATGTTTAATCGTAAGCGTGACAAATCTAATCGGGTTGTCGCTTGTGGGATCAGGGCGCCTAAATCTGAAATAAACTCGCCGTTAGGTAAGTCTTTCAGGACAGGAATTTGCGACACATTGACCCCAAATGTGTCGAGCTGCTCAGGGGTTAATTCCGGTGCGATTTCACCGTGGGTATTTTTGATAAAATTAAGCGTAAATTGCCCCACGTCCTGTTGGTTCACAAATACGGAAACGGTGTATTCCCCTTCAGCAACGCCACCGGCTTGTGAGAAGGCGGATAAATCCACGTCTGTGTTTTCACCTGCAACCCCTAAAAAACTGGGATCAAAGTAATCTTCGGCCTGTGTTGGAGCGACCGCCAATAGCAATACACACGCCAGCGGGTGATAACGGAAAAAAGGGATTTTTGGCTGATTTTCAGCAATTTTATGGGCTTTTTTCATGATCTTCCTTTATCTTGCGAATGCAAGAATCCCCCCGTTGCCAATGCGCATCGGGTGAATGTGTTTATCTGTCGGGTGTGGTTACATTGCTGAGAGTTGGCGTGTTCTCATTTTGTCGGTTCCGCCATCGTCTTCCATGAGCTGCCAATGAATGTCGCTTCCCATATGGCTGGCATCAAGGGGCCACTGCGCCTCCCCAAAGGGGGGGATCATGCGTGAGGAACTTAAATTCAGGGCGTTCTTCCCCACCGACAGTGACGCTAACGTGACATAAAAAGGCGTCGGGTTTTTCAGGGTTAGCGTGTTTTTTGTACGCTGAAATTGCAGCTGTTCGGCGATGTTGTCGAGATGATGTTCCGGTAATCCCGCGGGGCGATAAAACAGCTTCAGATTATTTTGTACGGCAAGGATCATTTGCGCGCCTTCCGCCGCCTCTTTTGATTGCGCGGGGATCGCCGTCAGTGACAACTGCGCAATCGACTCTTTATCTTGCGCGAGTAAATGATGTTTTTGAAGAATGCGCAATGTGAGTGTTTCACCCGGTTCGAAGCGCTGTAACGGCGGTAAAGCAATGAATGCCGTCAAATTTTCATCGGCGGCTTCGGTATTCTCGTTCGCCGTTTTGCTTGATGAATTCCCTTCCCACGGCAAGAGGCGCGCCTGCAATAAATACGGTATCGCCGTATTATTGGTGATAGTGTACGTCACCCCGTTTTTGGCATCATGGGGGTAGATAATACGGGTTGAATGCAGTGTCAGCCCATTAATTTGGTCTTGGATGTTATTTGCCAACACAGGTTGGGTAAAAAGTGCTACCCATAGGGCGACACCGCTAACCAAACGAGATAACACAGGCTTTGTCACATTCAATAACTTAATGTTGTTCATCGCGAATATCTCCTGATTGAACCTTCCCCTGATACGCGGGGCTCATATCCCCATAATCCGTAATCACTCTCCACTCTGCACGTGTAGCACCGCCTTTGACGGGGTAAATATGGGTGGAGAAGGGGGCAATCATAGGGTCCAGTTCTCGTACATCAATGGGGTGCTGATCC
This sequence comes from Providencia sp. PROV188, assembly GCF_027595165.1. NCBI lineage: Bacteria > Pseudomonadati > Pseudomonadota > Gammaproteobacteria > Enterobacterales > Morganellaceae > Providencia > Providencia sp. PROV188. Next base: position 3,371,388 of record NZ_CP097291.1, on the reverse strand, counting down.
ACACTCAATTGTGCCAAGGTTATGTAATACGGCGTTGGGTTACTGACTTCGAGCTGTTGACCTTGCTGGCGAAAAACCAGTTGGCTTGAGGCGGTTTCGACGCCCATGGGTAACCCTTTCGGGCGATAAAACAGTTTGATAACGTTGCGGATCCCCACCGAAACTTGCGCACTGGTCATCTCACCTTCGGGGGCATTCGCTTTTGTGGTGGAAGGGATCGCTAATAAGCTTAAATAAAACACGGATTCTCGGTCTGTCGGCAGCTCTGCGGTACCATTACGCACAATGAGCAGCGTATTTTGGCTCTCTTTTTCTAAGCGAGACATGGGTGGTGTCACAATAAACGGGGGCGCGGGTTTGTGGGCATTCCCCTCTGGCGTATTGAGGACGTCAGCTTTGATTAAGTAGACCTGCGGGCTGCTGTTTTTAATAGCAATTCTGGCATTTGGGTTTGCCGCATCGAACACGACACGCGTTTGAGCCAAGCGTAAACCGCCTTCAGTAGCGGAAGCCAAGGCTGAAAAAACACCCCATATCAATACAATAATAAGCGTGTGAGAGTAAGAAAAACGATTCGAAAACATACTGATTACCCAATTAGTCATATACGAAGCTAAACGTGACGGTTGCGATAAGTTCACCGTTTTGCAAATTGTCACTGGCCGTGCAGGTGCCGCAGGCAAGCACAGCAGTAAAATCAAGCGAGCTGTTTAATCTTGCGACATCGCTGGTTCCATCCGATGGCCATGTCTTGATGGTGATCACCTCATTGCCGGGTTTCGCAGTATTGTCATTGGCATTAAAAAGCGTATTTCCGGGGGTGGATAGCCTGACGCCATAGCCTTTTGCGGTGCTGGATGCATCGGCATACAGCGGTTCATTGTTATCTGCGGTGAACGTGTTCCCTTTGACCGCAATTCTGGGTGTTAAAAAATAGCCCTGGCACCCTGAGAGGGTTAACGTGAATCCGCTACGTTGCGGATTTTTCAGAATTTCATCGTAGGGCAGTGGTGCGCCATTGTTATACGTGACGGTATTTGGCACCGTCACATCGCAGCTACCACCATAAAAAAAGGCGGAAAAGGAGAGGGTGGTTGAGGCACTGCCTGCCTGTAATTCACTGGCTGGTAATAGCAACCCTACAATCACGCTAAAGAAAGACAGTTTTCGTATCATTGTTATTAGCAGCCTTCAAAATCAGTGATAGAAAAAATTAAATGTTAATGAGGCGGTTAACTCGCCGCCTTGTAAGTTATTGGCAGTACAGGTTCCACAACTGACGGTTGCCTTCAGTGGGATGGTTCCATTCAATGTGCTGGCAAAGGTTTTATTCCATTCTTTGGTGGTGAGAGCCGTGATTTTTTTATCCGTTGCCAGGTTGTCACTACCTTCGAAGTTAGTATTGCCAGCCGTCGACAATAAAATGCCATAGCCTGTACTGGTGCTGCCGGGACTCACAAACAGCGCTTCACCGGAGGCACTATCGGTGTCCCCTTCGAGGGTTATCGAGGGGGTTAACCCGTAACCTTTACAGCCAAGAATGGTGAGGTCAAAGGTTTCGCTGATATCACTGGTGGTGGTGATCTCTTCAGCAGGAATAAGATCCCCGTTACGAATCGAAACAGTTGAGGGCGCGGTAATTTGGCAGCCACCACCGACAATGCTGGCACTGATTTTAGTGGTGGCCGAGGTTGCCGCTATCGCGGATTGCCCCAGACTTGCCGCATACAATGCAGTGGGGATGAGCAGGGAATAGAGTGACTTTTGAGTCAGTGTCATGATGATTTCCTATTTTTAGGTCTTACTGAAAAATAAGGTTAAACGTCAATGAGGCTGAGAATTCACCAGGAATGGCTTCCCCATCCACGGGCCCCACTAAACCCACGAGAAAAGTCTCTTCAGTTTGGTGATGGTTCTCTTTGGTCAGTGGCGTTAAGGCAATCTGTTCACCGCGTTTAAAGGCTTTGCTTGTGTCATAAAAATCACTCAGGGAGAGCGGCGTGCCATCACTGAGGCGTAACATAAACCCTGTGCTATTTGGGGTTCCATCCAAGAAAATGGTGCTTTCGTTATAGGGGGTATTTCCCTGTAACGTAATCTTGGGGGTGAGATTTCCCGTTTTATCCACACAGATAAATTGCGCTTTCAAGGGCTTAATTTGATGTGTGGTTATCGCGCCTTGAAAATCGGATGTGCGCATCGGGGTAAATTGCAATGAGTTGGGAATGCGAATTTCGCACCCAACATCATCGGTAATGAGCGCTCTAATCTCGGTATTCTCCGCCTGTGCCATGTGCCATCCGTTAAGCAATATGACAAAAGAAGCAATAAGTAATTTATTGAATTTGCGCATGAAACTCGTCCTTTCCGCCATAGTCATTAATGGCTTTCCATTCAACCGAGCCTTGTCGTTGAACATGGGAATAGGTGATGCTGCTAAACGGCGCAATCATGTTATTTCCCTTTTTGGTACTCAGAGAAACGGGCTTATTGGCAATTTTTAAGCTGTCTAAGGTGATGTAGTACGGGGACGGATTGGACACTTGAACCCCATTATTTACACTCGAAAATTTCAGCGATTTCATGGCTTGTGGCTGGGTCATGCCTAACTGATTCGGGCGATAAAACAGCTTAATGATGTTTCCCGTCGACACTTGTACGGCACCATCAATATGATTTTGTGGGGCATTCAATCCTTTTTCGCTGGTCGGCATGGCGATGGTACGAAAATAAAAAACAGATTCTTTATCTTGCGGGAGCGCCACACTGTTTTTCATTATACGGACTTGATTGGTCGACCCTTTTTCTAAGCGGAATAAGGAGGGCGTCACCACAAAAGGGGTTTCTCCTTGATCGCCATAGGGGTCACGCAACATTTGTGTTTTGACCAGATAAGGCGTAAGTGATTTGCTTGAACTGGTAATCCCTACGCTTTTTCCGGTGGTGTTATCACTTTCTGAAAAGATAATTCGAGTGGTATCGATAGCGATCCCGGCTATCGATGAACCTGATAGCAATAGCAAGCCACCGCAGATCCCTTGCATTAGTCGGTTATTTCGCATTTGTCTATCCTCATAGTTTTCGTGGCAGAATATAGGTAAGACGGAGCCCGCCTTACCTCAATCGACTGAGTTAATTAAATCGAATTAGTCAACGATATAAGCCACTAAGATGGGTGCGCTGTAGGAATCTGCTTTCGGAGTGGTCGTGGTTGTTGCCATGCCAACTTTGAATGTGTATTGGGCTGCTGTTTCACCTGCGCCAATTTCAACTTTTGTACCACTACCGTTGGTGATGCGCTTGTTGGCTTCATCTTCAATCATAAAACCAACAGTTTGTGAGTCTGTCGCTACAAAGATGTCTTGTTGGTTGTTGCCGACAGAAGTGATCCCTTGAATGATTAAGTTACCTTCCTCACCCTCAGCACAACCCACTAAAGTCACTGGCATATCAACGGTTGTAGAGGACATTGCATTGACAGCGGCAAAGTCTGAATCTGCTTCACCCACAGACGTTTTTAAAACACCTACGTTTAAGACTGATTTACCGCCATTGATGGTGACATCACAGGTTGTGTTGGTCAGGATCCCTTGCAGAGTGACTTCTGCAGAAGGTGCTGCCATTGCGTTCAGGCTTAAAGCTGACAGGCTCATAAATAAAGCAGTAGAAAGTGCCGTTGTTTTAAATGACATAATTAGTATTCCTATTTGTCCAAAGTTAAATAATTAAATTGATTGTATATGCTCGTATTCCATGACTTATTTCGTTATAGATATATATACGTATGATGCCGATATTATCTATTTACCTAGGCTAAATTTAGGTTGAATCAGTTATAAACATTCAATTTAAAGTTTCGCTAATTTCCTTTATTCCATTCCTTAGATATAAAGGGGATACTCTCTTGTTCTAAAAAAGAGAATATTACCTTTATTCTTAGTGCTCGATTTATTATTCACTAACCTATAATAAATAAGCATGAAAAGTAGGGCGCCATATGAATAGAATGGCGCTCCATGGATTTATCAGAGTGTTAATTTTCTATATTTAATAGATTAATTTTTTCACATGTATTTAATGGCTAAGTATAAATAACTGTTTAGGTGGTTAGATTAAGTTCTCAGCTGTGCTGAAATAATTTAAATGTTTAATATATTTATCATTAATACGATAAATAGGACTTTTAAAAATATTTTTATTTATAAAATCATATTGTTATTGGTAAAGCTCCATTGGAGTAGGGGTATTGCTATAATAAAAATAAAAGTTATTCTTTATTGTTAAGATATAATGAATTAAACATGTAGGGAAAATATATGCCTACTTTATAAATGAGCTATTTAACAGTGAGATATCTTTACTGCCAACACTGCTTAGCTTAAATTTCATTATGGAAACTCGAATAACGGTTCTATCCAAAAAGTCCTGAATAGGCATTTTTAGTACATTTAAAACCTGTACTAGCATATCTATTGTAATGTTGCAGATACCTCGTTCATAACGAGAAACTTGCTGTTGAGAGATATTCAATAAATTTGCTAAATCTTTTCCACTGAGCGAACGACGCTTTCGTAATAAATAAATTTCATAACCCACTGCTTTTGTATAAATAGTTATACCCTTCTTGGGTGAAGGGCTATTACCGTCTGTTTCTTTCATTGTATGTATTCCTTCCAAACAGCATCACTTAATAAAAGTCGTATTTAGGTGAATACGAAGGATTGATGAAAACGTTGTGTGAGGAAATTATTTCACTCCGTTTTCTTCTAACTAATTTACGTGACGTTTTTTATAAAATCAAATAATGCAAATATAGTGAAATAGTCGAAAATTTTAAATTAAACACATAAGGTGAGTAATATAAAATAATAAAGCTAGCGTTAGGTGGTGATAAGGGGAGTAGACTCTTTGAGAGCATCTTTATTAAATAGTGATATAATCTTATTTAATTCGTTATCGGTATATAATAAAGAGTATAATTCTGGTTTTTACATTTATTAACAACTGGTCACTAAATTGTGACGCATCAATTCTTTCTTGCGCTCAAAATCATCTTTTTTTATCTATTAATTGTTATTTTTCATTATTTTATGTGATTTATTTTTAGCGTTTTATTCAATTTTAAATATGACAAATTGTTTCAGTTTGTTTAAATGAAAAGAATTGTTCTATTTTGAACAGGTATATTTACGTAGTTGTAAATACTTAAATTTAAGCGTGATTAGACCGTTTTTTCTGTAATGGAATACAGCCAGTTTAATTATTATCTATTTTAGATATTCTAAATGGGTGGGAGATTTAGTGCAGACATAAAAAAACCGTGACTAGAAAGCCACGGTTTCTCTGTTCCTAAGTCATTGCATTGATGACTACAGGATCATACCGCCGAACAGGAAGCCGAAGGTAACGGCCAGTGCCACAGCGATGGTACCCGGAATAAAGAATGGGTGGTTAAAGACGAATTTACCGATGCGAGTTGTACCGGTGTCATCCATTTGTACTGCCGCAACCAGAGTTGGGTAAGTAGGCAGGATGAACAGACCAGATACGGCTGAGAATGAAGCGATAGCGGTTAATGGGCTAACGTTCAGTGCCAGAGCCATCGGCATCAGTGCTTTCGCTGTTGCTGCTTGAGAGTACAGAAGCGCAGAACAGAAGAAGAAGATAACCGCTAACATCCATGAGTGTTCGTGGATTAAGTCACCCGCAGTTTCTTTGATCCAATCAATGTTGTGTTGTACGAAAGTATCACCTAACCATGCAACACCTAAGATACAGATACATGCGCTCATACCTGCTTTGAAGGTACTAGAGTTCAGGATTGCATCAGTGTTTACACGGCACAGTACAGTGATTAACGTAGCCACAGTCAGCATGATAATCAGGATAGCGTTAGTGGTGTTCATCAGTGGGGTTGCCACAATGCCTAAACTTGGGCTGTTGATGATTGCGTAGCAAACTACACCAACAACGCCGAGTAAGAACAGCAGAACTGACGCTTTAGCACCTGGTTTGATCTCTTTAACTTGGCTACCGCGCAGTTCAACTAAGCCTTCAGCTAAACGTTTTTGGTAGATTGGGTCATCAGACAGTTTAGAGTTAAATGTCCAAGAGATAATGAAAGACATCAGGATGATAGCTAAGAATGTTGCTGGTAATAAAATACCTAACAGCGTGATATAGCTAACGGTGTTACCAGCGCCAACCATTGCTGGGTTTTCCATGACAGATGCCATGTAAACAACCGCCGCAGAAATTGGAGATGCTGTGATACCAATCTGAGCTGCAACAACCGCCGTAGACAGTGGGCGACATGGTTTCACGCCTTGTTCTTTCGCCACTTCTGCGATAACTGGCAGAGTTGCTAATGAGATATTACCTGTACCTGCGAACAGAGTCAGGAAATAGGTCACGATAGGGGCAAGGATAGTGATGTATTTTGGATTGCGACGCAGTAGTTTTTCTGTTTGAGCAACCAAGTAATCCAAACCACCCGCAATTTGCATTGCAGAGATGGCGGCAATAACTGCCATGATGATAGAGATTACGTCAAAAGGAATGGTTCCCGGTTTCACGCCAATTGCAGCGAGCACCAGAACACCAAGGCCACCGGCAAAACCGATACCTATCCCTCCAAGACGGGCCCCTAAAAAAATGGCCAGCAGAACAATGACAAATTCTACGGCTAACATAGTGTTTACTCCTCGACAAAAATGAAAATTATGAAACTGTTATGTTAATTATTTGTGTGTGCATTCATGAAAAAAGGCACGCTATCCGGTGGAAAGTCGTGCCCTTATTCTTAAGAATTATTTATGCTAAACATAAATAATTAGTCGTCAAATCTTTTTGCTTTATATGCTGGATGTTTTAGGTTCTCAACAGAGAAGATATCATCCAGTTGCGCTTCGGTCAGCAGTCCGCGTTCTAGGACAACTTCACGTACGCTCTTACCTGTTTCTGCACAGATTTTACCCACGATATCACCGTTGTGGTGACCGATGAATGGGTTCAGGTAAGTTACGATACCGATAGAGTTGAATACAAACGCTTCGCAGATTTCTTTGTTAACAGTGATGCCGTTAACGCATTTTTCTACTAAGTTGCGGCATGCATTGCTCATCAGAGAAATGGATTCGAACATCGCTTGACCGATTGCTGGTTCCATTACGTTTAATTGTAATTGACCTGCTTCAGCAGCCATCGTTACACAGATGTCGTTACCCATAACTTTGAAGCATGCTTGGTTAACAACTTCAGGAATTACTGGGTTAACTTTTGCTGGCATGATAGAAGAACCTGCTTGTAATTCTGGCAGATTAATTTCTTTCAATCCTGCGCGAGGACCAGAGGAAAGTAAACGTAAGTCGTTACAGATTTTAGACAGTTTAACTGCTAAACGTTTCAGGCTAGCGTGAACAGTGATGTAAGCACCACAGTCAGAAGTTGCTTCGATTAGGTCTTCTGATGGTACGCATGCTAAACCTGTTACTTCTGCTAATTTTTTAACAGCCAGTTCTTGGTAACCAGGGGCTGTGTTCAGGCCAGTACCGATAGCAGTTGCACCTAAGTTAACTTCGAGCAGTAAATCGATGCTACGTTTCAGATTTTTTTCTTCTTCTTTAAGAAGAGTTGCGAAAGCATGGAATTCCTGACCAACAGTCATTGGTACTGCGTCTTGTAATTGAGTACGACCCATTTTCAGGATGTCTTTGTACTCTTCTGCTTTACTTTCAAAACCTTTTTTCAGGTAAGTAACAGAATCGATTAATTTCAGAACAGAGTTATAAACCGCGATACGGAAACCGGTAGGGTATGCATCGTTGGTAGATTGGCTTTTGTTCAGATGGTCATTTGGGTTTAAGAATTCATACTCACCTTTTTTATGACCCATCAGTTCAAGACCGATGTTTGCCAGAACTTCGTTGGTATTCATGTTCAGTGATGTGCCCGCACCACCTTGGAATACGTCAACTGGGAACTGATCCATGCATTTGCCTTCATTCAAAACAACGTCACATGCTTTGATGATGGTATCTGCGATATTACGAGGAATAGTGTGCAGTTCTTTGTTAGCTAGTGCGGCTGCTTTTTTTACCATTACCATGCCGCGAATAAATTCTGGGACATCGTTAATGGTGCGGTCGCTGATATAAAAGTTTTCAATCGCACGCAGAGTATGAACACCATAATAGGCATCGGCTGGAACTTCTTTTTTACCTAACAGGTCTTCTTCGATACGAGTATTGTTTGACATGAGAACCTTCTTAATTAGATTACAGTTACTGTCCGTTTATGCGCTTTTAAAAATATATCCTAAAACTAAACTTCTAGGTGATTACCACCTATTACTCCTTTATCAGTATTATGTTCTACTGACTTATGGGGTGATCATATGCCCTTTATCACCCCATACCTTGAACCTAGATCATTTTATGGATTGATTAGTGCAATAGAATTTATATTGTGTGATTTAAATCACAGATAAGCCTTGTTAATGATCTTAGTCCATGAGTTGAAAATCACGATCAGAGACCCAATTATTATGGCTATACTGATGAAAAAAGCGAATATGAATAGTAGTCTCTTAGAGATAGTTCACAAAGGTTTTCATTTAGCCCCGAAAAATGCAGTAGCTTATTGATATTAAGGAGTACTTGTGCGCTGGTTACCACTAATTCTGATATGTATTTTGGTGTATATAGAGTCGGTCATTTTTGTCCGAGTTGCGGCTGAAATTGGTGTATTGATGACATTAATTTTAGTGGTGCTCACATCCTGTTTGGGGGTTTCACTTGTGAAGAACCAAGGGATGAAAAATGTCATGCAAATACAACAAAAATTAATGAGTGGTGAAAGTCCTGCCGCTGAAATGATTAAAAGTGTGGCGTTAGTGTTAGCAGGATTTTTACTTATTGTTCCTGGATTCTTTACGGACTTTATTGGACTACTTTTATTACTACCACCAGTACAAAAATTATTTGTGATGCGTTTAATCCCGCACATCAAGTTTTACCAACCTGGAAATGGTTTTCAGGGTGGTGGCTATCAAAATGGCAATACTTTTGAAGGCGAGTACCAACGCAAGCAAGATGACCCTTCTTATACTATTGATCGCGAAAGAACTATTGATGGTGAAAGCCATCGTGTTCCTGACGATAAATCTTCAGATTCCAACCAAGATAACCCGCCTAAACCTTAATTCCCTTTGAACTGTAGGGAGATAAATAATAAAAAAATTTATCTCCCACCCCTTGAAGTCTTAGTTATTCATCCCAATCTCCTGAAACATGGTACTGGTGAAGATCACCTTGGTATCGACCTTTTACCCGTATGGACTTTATTTGTAGGAGAACTATTAATGAAAATTCGTCCATTGCATGACCGTGTTATCGTTAAACGTAAAGAAATCGAATCTAAATCTGCTGGTGGTATCGTGTTAACTGGCAGTGCTGCGGGCAAATCAACTCGTGGTGAAGTTATCGCTGTGGGCCAAGGCCGCATCCTCGAAAATGGCGACGTTAAAGCGCTGGATGTGAAAGTTGGCGATATCGTAATTTTTAACGACGGTTATGGCGTAAAAGCTGAAAAAATCGACAACGAAGAAGTGTTAATCATGTCCGAAAGCGACATCTTAGCAATCGTTGAATAAGAATTTTCACTTAAAACTTTCATCAAACGAAAAGAATTTAAAGGAAAGAGATAATGGCAGCTAAAGACGTTAGATTTGGTAATGACGCTCGTACAAAAATGCTTCGTGGTGTCAATGTTCTTGCTGATGCAGTTAAAGTAACTTTAGGTCCTAAAGGCCGTAACGTTGTTTTAGACAAATCTTTTGGATCACCAGTTATCACTAAAGATGGTGTTTCTGTTGCTCGTGAAATCGAATTAGAAGATAAATTCGAAAACATGGGTGCACAAATGGTGAAAGAAGTTGCTTCTAAAGCTAACGATGCAGCGGGTGACGGTACAACAACCGCTACCGTTTTAGCTCAAGCAATTATCACCGAAGGTCTGAAAGCAGTTGCTGCGGGTATGAACCCAATGGATCTGAAACGTGGTATCGATAAAGCAGTCGTTGCTGCTGTTGAAGAACTGAAAACTCTGTCAGTTCCATGTTCAGATACTAAATCAATCGCACAGGTTGGTACTATTTCTGCAAACTCCGACGAAACTGTTGGTAAATTAATTGCAGAAGCAATGGAGAAAGTCGGTAAAGAAGGCGTTATCACCGTTGAAGAAGGTACTGGTCTGGAAGACGAATTAGACGTGGTTGAAGGTATGCAGTTTGACCGCGGTTATTTATCTCCTTACTTCATCAACAAACCAGAAACTGGCGTTGTTGAACTGGAAAACCCATTCATCCTGTTAGTCGACAAAAAAGTGTCTAACATTCGTGAATTACTGCCAGTATTAGAAGGCGTTGCTAAAGCGAACAAACCACTGCTGATCATCGCTGAAGATGTTGAAGGTGAAGCACTGGCTACATTAGTCGTGAACACCATGCGTGGTATCGTGAAAGTCGCTGCGGTTAAAGCGCCTGGTTTCGGTGACCGCCGTAAAGCAATGCTGCAAGATATCGCTATCCTGACTAACGGTACTGTTATCTCTGAAGAGATCGGTATGGAGCTGGAAAAAGCAACGTTAGAAGATTTAGGTCAAGCTAAACGTATCGTTATCAACAAAGACACCACTATCATCATCGATGGTATCGGTGACGAAACTGCAATCGCAGGTCGTGTGACTCAAATCCGTCAACAAATCGAAGAGTCTTCTTCTGATTACGACCGTGAAAAACTGCAAGAACGCGTAGCGAAATTAGCTGGCGGTGTTGCGGTAATTAAAGTGGGTGCAGCAACTGAAGTTGAAATGAAAGAAAAACGCGCTCGCGTTGACGATGCTCTGCACGCAACTCGCGCAGCGGTTGAAGAAGGTGTTGTTGCTGGTGGTGGTACTGCGTTAGTTCGCGTCGCGGCTAAACTGGAAGCACTGAAAGGCGATAACGAAGAACAAAACGTAGGTATCCGTGTTGCTCTGCGTGCGATGGAAGCGCCAATGCGTCAAATCGTCACTAACGCAGGTGAAGAAGCTTCTGTTGTTGTTAACAATGTTAAAGCAGCAACTGGCAACGACGGTTACAACGCAGCAACAGATACTTATGGCGACATGATCGAAATGGGTATTCTGGATCCAACTAAAGTTACTCGTTCTGCTCTGCAATTCGCAGCATCAATCGCAGGTCTGATGATTACGACTGAAGCGATGATCACTGATATGCCAGCATCTGACGCTCCTGATTTAGGCGCAGCGGGTATGGGTGGCATGGGCGGAATGGGCGGCATGATGTAAGCCAGTAGGCAAACATTGTGCGCCAGTAGCCACTAACTAGTGGCTACCAGCCAAAATAAGACCGGCACCATGAATTATCGAGTGGTGCCGGTTTTTTTATAGGTAATCAAATTAATGCTTTCGTGCTTTGTATTTGTGAGGTTTATTACTTATTTTTGCGTTAAGGTAACTCATCGGGTTATATTTAACCCAAGGTAAAAAATAGTTTAAATAAGTAAAGAACATCACAAGCGTATTGATTGTTTTGTGATAAACTCTGAGCGATTGACAGTTTTTATCAAGCCTACTTGGATATCTAGTACGCTAATTTACTGTCATAAAACAGAATTTTGAGTGATTGGAGCTATAAAGGTTCAACAACCAGCTGCAAAAACACAATAAAAAATGAGGGAAAACATGCGAATTAAAGTCTTGCTTGGTGCTGCTGCATTACTAACTTTAGCAGGTTGTACATCAACCAATGATCTGACTGCGGCAGGCTCACAAGTTCGTTTTGTTGAAAATCAACCGGGAAGCGAATGTCAACTTCTTGGTCAAGTCACTGGAACTCAAAGCAACTGGTTGAGCGGCGTTAATAACGAATCTAGCTCCATGCGCGGCGCAGCAAATGATTTACGTAACAAAGCTGCAGCAATGGGTGGTAACGTGATTTTTGGTGCTTCAAGCCCAAGCGAAACTGTCCTATCTAGCTTTGTTCCTGTTGATAGCAAAATGGTTGGCCAAGTTTATAAGTGCCAATAATCATGTATCAATAAGACCCGCTTAATCAGTTAAGCGGGTTTTTTTATGCCTATTAGTTTTGATGTTTATTAACTCAGACTAGCTTTGGCGCAAGTTTAAATCGAGTAAGGTTTTGCTTGGCTCCCCGCCAATTTCTCTCGCTAACTTCGGTACTAAATACCCCGAGACCTGACTTAACAATTCACGAATTAATTGTCGAGCTTCAATATCACTCACTAAGAAGTGGGCAGCACCTTGGACCTTATCGAGCACATGCAAGTAATACGGTAAAATTCCTGCATCAAATAGGGCATTGCTCAGGTTTGCCAAAGCAGTGACATTGTCATTAACTTGGCGGAGCAATACGCTTTGGTTGAGCAGTGTGACGCCTGCACGTTTTAATTTCTGCATCGCTTTCGTAAATTCATCATCAATCTCGTTAGCATGGTTAACGTGAGTCACCATAATGACCTGCAAACGTGACTGAGATAAACGCTGGCAAAAGGTATCTGTAATTCTTTCTGGAATTACCACTGGCAAGCGAGAATGAATTCGCAAGCGAGTAATATGTGGAATTTCCTCAAGTTGGCTAATTAACCAGTCAAGTTCGTGGTCTTTTGCCATTAAAGGATCACCGCCAGAGAAGATGATTTCATTGAGTTCACGGTGGTTTTTTATATAATCCACAGCCATCAACCAGTTATTTTTATTTCCTTTGTTATCTTCATAAGGAAAATGCCGGCGAAAGCAGTATCGACAGTTCACTGCACAACCCCCTTTAACCAGCATTAATGCGCGGTTACGGTACTTGTGGAGTAAACTCGGGATCGCGTTATCCTGCTCTTCTAGTGGATCAGTAGAAAAACCTGGATGTATATCGAACTCTGCTTTTGCGGTTAATACCTGCAATAACAGAGGGTCTAGTGGATCACCTTTTTTCATTCGCGAAATAAAAGGACGCGGAACACGTAAAGGAAATAACTTACGTGCTTCATGACCTTCTCGCGATGGCTGATGGTCTTCTAAGTTTAGTAATTGCAGCAATTCATCCGGATTAGTGACTGCTTCGGCAAGTTGTTGTATCCAGACTTCTCTGGATGAGGTATTTTGAGTTATAATATCGACCATTTTTTGGCTATGCCATTTTTAGTTTATAAATAGAGGATCTCCATGGCTACTTATAGTACCAATGAATTCCGCTCAGGTCTTAAAATCATGTTAGATGGTGAGCCGTGTGCAATTCTTGAAAGTGAATTCGTTAAACCGGGTAAAGGTCAAGCGTTCGCACGCGTTCGTCTGCGTAAACTGATTTCTAACAAACTGTTGGAAAAAACTTTTAAATCTACTGATTCTGTTGAAGGCGCAGATGTCATGGATATGAACTTAACTTACCTGTACAACGACGGTGAGTTCTGGCACTTCATGAACAACGAAACTTTCGAACAGCTGGCAGCAGATGCGAAAGCTATCGGTGACAACGAAAAATGGCTGATCGACCAAGCTGATTGTATCTTAACGCTGTGGAACGGTCGTCCAATCGCGGTAACTCCGCCGAACTTCGTTGAATTAGAAGTTGTCGAAACAGATCCAGGTCTGAAAGGTGACACAGCAGGTACTGGTGGTAAGCCAGCAACGTTAAGCACTGGTGCAGTGGTTAAAGTTCCTCTGTTTGTTCAGATCGGCGAAGTGATCAAAGTTGACACTCGTTCAGGCGAATACGTTTCACGCGTGAAATAATCGTCGACAGATCAAGCCAGCCATTATAGTGAGTGGCGAAGTGAGATCAAGAAGAGCCGAATGCAGTTTCGTACTGTATTCGGCTTTTTTATTTGCGGTGCTCAATAAGAGCAATGATTAACAACATTTAAACCCGCCTTTACCCTTACCACCGTAGCGAGCATCCTGCCGTTCTTTGAAAAACTCTTCATAAGTCATCGGCGTTTGGTCTGGATGGGTACGCTGCATGTGAGCGACGTAGTTGTCGTAGTCGGGGACGCCGACCATCATTTTGGCGGCTTGGCCTAAGTAACGGGCCGCTTTCCCTAAGTTTCCAAACATAAATCCTCGTCATATTTTGCGCTGTAGCTGTGTTGTCTTCGTTAGTTAAACCCAAGTCACATACTTATGTATGCTCCTCGGGTTTATCAAACTCGTCGCCTTGCTACAACACAAACTATTTAGAGGATTGCATCGTAGCTAGCGATTTTGGAGAAAGAGAGTGAGTTTTGAAAAACATCTAAATCAAAAATCTAAAATACAAAACTGAAGTAAAAAGGTTAATAGATTCTCAATTCTCAATTCTCAGCTCTCAATCTCCGGTGTATTAATGATGGCGGGTGTTTGCCACAATCTCTTCGTAGTTGGCTGGCATTGGCTCATAAGGAACTTCGTTGGCGGTCGGTTCCTTAGATTTCAATGCTTTTAACGCGGTACGGATAGAGAACAGGGCGAGAACTACAACCACAATCATAAAGAAAATCGTTAAACCAGCATCTAAACGGTTATTGAAAACCAACTGAGTTAACTGAGATTCTGTATATTGCGGCGGCAAGTTGCCGCTATCTAACATCGCTTGGAACTTATTCGCGACTGCTAAGAAACCAACGCGGGCATCTTCACTGAAGGTTTTTTCCCAGCCTGCGGTCATTGTACAAACCAATAACCACGCTGTTGGTAATAGCGCGACCCATGCGTAGGCTTGTCGCTTCATTTTGAACAGAACGACCGCACATAACATCAGCGCCATACCTGCCAGCATCTGGTTAGCGATACCGAACAGCGGCCATAAGGTGTTAATACCACCGAGTGGGTCAACGACGCCTTGATGCAAGAAATAACCCCAAGCCAGCACACACAATGCAGTGGCTATCAGGTTAGCGGGTAGGGAATCCGTTCTTTTCAATGATGGTGAAACCACACCCAGTAAATCTTGCAGCATAAAGCGCGCCGCTCGGGTTCCGGCATCCACTGCCGTCAGGATAAACAGTGCTTCAAACAGAATAGCGAAGTGGTACCAGAATGCCACATTCATCAACCCGCCTAATGCGCCATGAAGAATATACGCCATACCGACTGCCAGTGTTGGAGCGCCCCCTGCACGGGAAATAATGCTGGTTTCACCGACTTCGTTGGCAATTTGCGTTAATTGTTCAGGGGTAATTTGGAAGCCCCAACCGCTGACAACTTGCGCCGCGGAAGCCACAACATCCGTCGTTCCTGCTGGCGCTAACATCGCCATTGGGCTGTTCATCGCGAAATAAACGCCTGGGTCAATCACACAAGCTGCGACTAACGCCATGATAGCCACGAATGACTCCATCAACATCCCGCCATAACCGATAAAACAAGCTTGGTTTTCATTGGCGAGCATTTTCGGCGTGGTACCGGAAGAGATTAAGGCGTGGAAGCCAGAAACGGCACCGCAAGCGATAGTAATAAATAAGAATGGGAATAAATCCCCAGCCCACACAGGACCAGTTCCATCAATATATTTAGTTAATGACGGCATTTGTAGATTGGGATTTAAAATCAAAATACCAATCGCCAGACCAATAATTGTCCCGATTTTCAAGAAAGTAGAGAGATAATCACGAGGGGCTAATAACAGCCAAACAGGTAAAACCGCAGCCACAAAGCCATAGCCGACCAGCATCCACGTTAACTGCACGCCAGTGTAGTCAAAGTAAGGCGCCCATGTTTCACTCTCTGCGACCCAGCCGCCTGAAATAATCGCAAAAACTAAGAAAATAAGACCAATAACTGAAACTTCACCAATACGACCTGGGCGAATATAACGGGTATAAATCCCCATGAAAATAGCCAGTGGGATGGTGAAGGCAACGGTATAAGTTCCCCATGGGCTGTGTGTTAACGCTTTCACGACAATCATCGCGAGCACAGCAAGGATGATCACCATGATCATAAAGCAAGCAATCAACGCAATAACGCCCGCAGTATTACCCATTTCCTCTTTAACGAGTTCACCCAAAGAGCGACCATCGCGGCGAGTGGAAACGAACAGTACCATAAAATCTTGTACAGCCCCTGCCAATACCACCCCTGCGAGCAACCACAGCATACCCGGTAAATACCCCATTTGTGCCGCAAGTACAGGACCGACTAATGGGCCTGCGCCAGCAATGGCGGCGAAGTGGTGACCAAATAACACTTTTTTGTCGGTTGGTACATAATCCAGACCATCGTTATGACGAATGGCTGGCGTCATACGTGTGGAGTCCACTTGCAGGACTTTTTTAGCAATAAACAGTCCATAGTAACGATATGCGATCAAATAAATACAGACCGCGGCGACCACGATCCACAGGGCGTTGATCTGTTCACCTCGATTTAATGCAATATAACCGAGCGAAAACGCGCCGAGCAGAGCGAGAACAATCCAAATCAATTGTTTACCCATAGCCTTTCCCCATCCATTTCGTTAACGAGCTTTATTAGTTATTTATGTAAGTAAAAACTCAAACAGATATAGCGAGAGTTGGGGGAAAGAAAAAGTAGCTAAATCGAGACACTTAATTGAAATTGTAGATAAATTCCAATATTGGAATTCGCATCACTAAAATTGAAGTTAATATTGGATTTTATCTTGTTTTGGTCTAGCGTTAATTCAATGATTGGTTTTATATTCTAATTAATATTTTAATTTTAGATTATAAATTCGCTTGGGTGTATGGGGTTTTTACTGAAAATAATCAAACAGACAAAAAAATACCGGAAGAAAATTTCCGGTATTTGAATGCGTTGGCGGTTACTTTCGAATCACCTGAATAATTTTTTTACCAAACAATGTCGTGATTAGCCCTAACATAATCAAAATTAATCCAGCAATTTGTATGCCGTTTATGTGCTCACCAAGGAATAAAGCACTGCTACTTAATCCAAAGACGGGTACCAATAAAGAGAATGGTGCGACGCGCCATGCCTCATAGCGTCCGAGCAGCACGCCCCACAACCCATAACCTACAAAAGTGGAAAGGTAGGCAAGATACAAAATCACACCGAGTACAGACCAATCAAACCCCGCTAAGCCTTGTACAATGGCATCTTCGCCTTCGAAAATCCAAGAGCTTAATAAGAAAGGTATAATTGGAATTAGGGCGCTCCAACTGACCAAGGAAAGGGCGCTGCATTTTTCTTCGCCTTGATGCTGCATAATGATGCGGTTGGTGATATTACCGAATGCCCAAGAAAGCCCCGCGACCAAAATAAAGATCAAGCCCAACAGTGGGATATCATCGATTCCGCCAGAGGTTGCGCCATTGGCTAAAATCCCGAGACCCGCTATGGCGATAAACATACCGATAAAGTGGGTTGGCTGTAGGGATTCTTTAAGGATCACGGCACCGAGCAAGATAGTGAAGAAAGCTTGTGACTGTAAAATCACCGAGGCAATGCCTGCTGGCATGCCCACACGCAAGGCGCAAAATAGAAACGCAAACTGTCCAAAGCTAATGGTTAGCCCATAAATCAGTAAGAGCTTCAGCGGAATTTTGGGACGCTTGAATAGGAAAATGGCAGGGAAGGCCACAAACACAAAACGTAAGGCACCGAGGAGTAGTGGGGGTAAGGCGGTTACGCCAAGTTTGATGATCACAAAATTGACGCCCCAAATAATCACGACACACAGGGCAAGTAATATATCTTTGATACGCATGGTGTTTTCTCGGTACAAAATTGGCGGAGGATCTCTACTTTACCTGTGCTTTTGGATTTGTGCGACGATATTGCATGTCAGGGCTCAAATTCAGCATGAATAGAATAAATATGGGTGTTAATTTAGTGTTAATTATTATTTTAAGTGACTTGAGTCTCTGAAATTGAACGTTTATAATACGGTTTCATTTCGCGTGTTCAGGACGACCTGAAATCATCACGTTTAAGTAATGGGGACGACCCCGAGAAGTTGACGGAGTACATCCACCATGGCTTGGATCATCTTATTATTCGCAGGTTTATTAGAAGTTGTTTGGGCAGTGGGTTTAAAGTATACCCATGGTTTTACGCGCCTAACCCCTAGCATTATCACTATCACCGCCATTATCGCCAGTATGGGCTTACTCGCTTATGCGATGCGTGACTTGCCTGCCGGAACCGCTTATGCGATTTGGACAGGCATTGGCGCAGTCGGTACCGCAATTTTCGGGATTATTTTCCTTGGAGAATCTGCCAATATGTTCCGCTTATTGAGCCTTGGCTTGATTGTGATGGGGCTAATTGGGTTAAAACTTTCCAGTTAAGTTTCTGAGAATAAGAACGGGTGAGCGAAGGCTTACCCGTTTCATTTTAAATTACCTATCTAATGTGGCGAGTCAGCCACCAGAAAATAAGCGCAAAAGCACTCACACCGACCCCTAATAGACAAACACCATTCCAGCCCGCATGGGCATAAATCCACGTTGAACTGACTGCACCGAGGCCACTCCCGACCGCATAAAACATCATATACAGTCCCACTAGGCGGCTATGGGCCTCAGGCTCTGAGCAATAAATCATACTTTGATTCGTCACATGTAACGATTGCCCGCCCACATCGAGCAAAATAATCCCAATGATCAACGCCCATAGTGAGCTATCCATAAACGCAATGGGTAACCAAGATAACGTTAATAATAGCAGAGCAATAAAACTGACTATTTGTCCGTATCCATAATCTGCTAAACGCCCAGTTCTTGAAGCAATCAACGCACCGACTACACCGACAAGACCAAGCGCACCAATCTGAGTGTGAGAAAAATAATGGGGTGCATCACTTAAAGGAATGACCAAGGCACTCCAGAAAATATTAAATGCGGCAAACATCAGTAATGCTAAGAAGCCTCGTACCTGTAAGACTTTTTGGCGTTTAAATAATGTTGCCATTGAGCGCAACAATGTTGAGTAATTCATGGCATTCTTTGGCGGATCAATCTGCGGTAGATATCGCCAAAGGGGGTAGGCAATAGCGAGCATCAGCAGTGCAGAAGAGAGATAAACACCACGCCAGCTGGTTAGGTCACTTATTGCACCAGAAAAGACTCTTGCAAGTAAAAGCCCAATAAACACACCACCTTGTGCGGTGCCAATTACGTGCCCTTGCTCATGAGTTCCCGCTGAGCTCGCTGCATAGGAAATCAATCCTTGTGTCATGGCGGTTCCTAGCATGCCAACTGCGAGCATTCCTATGAGAAGCATGGCGGGTGTTTTTGCTATAGCAACAATGAGCAAAGACAGAACAAGTGCGCTGAGCTGCCATCCCATCAAGTGGCGACGTTTCATTTTATCGCCCAGAGGGACTAACAATAACAGCGCGAGAATACTGCCAACTTGAGTAGCGGTGATAACGCCACCAATAGCAGCATCACTAATATGAAAGTCACGAGAAAGTGAATCTAGCAAGGGTTGCGCATAGTAAACATTAGCGACACTTAATCCACTGGCAACTGCGAAGAGATAAACTAACCCTTTCGGTAATGAATTTTGAAGGCTATTTTGCTCAATAGCCGAATGGGGTAATGAAAGGGAATTTTTCATTTTGCACACTCATCTAGTTTTAATTTGAAATTGGTTTTGATTTGAAACCAGTTGAATGCTAGGTCACTTGGTTTTAAAATGCAACTAGATTTTTGGGTATTAATTATTTGATATTAAATAGAGGGGGAGTCATGTCGTCGAATACAGTAATGGAAGGATCCCCGTGCCCTGTGGCTCGAAGCGTAAATTTAATTGGGGATCGCTGGTCGTTATTAATTGTGCGTGATGCTTTTGATGGCGTACGACGTTTCGGTGATTTTCAACGAAGTTTAGGGGTAGCGCGTAATATTCTGTCAGACAGATTACGTAAATTAGTCGATGCAAATATTCTCGAACTGAAGGATGCATCAGATGGCACTGCTTACCAAGAATATGTGTTAACCGAGGCGGGGGAAAGCCTTTTTCCTATCGTGGTTGCATTAAGACAATGGGGGGAAGTGAATCTATTTCGAGAGGGAGAACCACACTCTATTTTGATAGATAAACAGACTCAAAGCCCCATTCCGGCGATGTACCCGCTTTCACACGATGGAAAAACGTTATCGCCAAATGAGACTGAAGTGATCAAAATTAAGTCGTGAATCCCCACTGAGTCGTGGGGCACTCTACTGCAATTTATTGCGCCAAAAGACGTACAAAACGCCCATACAGCAATTCACCCAAATTGCTTTGGTTGTATTCATGGGTTGTGGCGAGGTTATCTACTGCCGCATGCATTGAATGATAGATCATCGTGGCGATAAGCTCTGGTGGTGCGGCATGCCAAGCTTGCTGCTGTTCACCAAGGGATAAAATCTGTTTAATTTGTTCAACGGCACGTTGTTCATGGCGGTTAGTGTGACCATGGTATTCGTCGTGAAAGAGCATGTCGTGCAGTGTCTGCTTTTCAACATAGTATTTAACGCTGTTTTCGCACCATGATTTTAACTGTGAAGACGCCGATTGATGCGGTGAAAGCGCATCTGCAATATGCCCTAAATACCAATCCATATAGCGGGTACGTAGGGCATCCATAATTTCGTTTTTTGATTGAAAATAATGATAAAACGTCCCTTTTGCCACATCCGCCACAGCCACAATTTCACTCACCGTCGTGGCAAGAAATCCTTTGGAAAGAAAGAGATTTTCCGCGGCATTCATCAGGTCGTTCAAACGTTCTTCTGCTGGCTTGGTTCTTGGTTTTTTCGGTGGCGTTAACATAAATAGGGCTCTTATCGCGTTATTTTCATTGAAGACTTAATAACATTTTACGTCCGAAATACCGGAATGTCCTTTCAATATATGTTGAGGGCGATAAAACAGTAAAAAGCAGCTAATCAGAGCGAGATAAAGTAGTGTACCAATCATCCAGACCCAGCCATCCCAAATACCGAGTGTTTGACCGAAAATAATGCTGAACATCAGTGGACCAATAACCCCCGTGGCATTAGTTAAGCTGACTAGCATTCCTTGCAGCTTACCTTGATTTTCTTGGCTAACTTGGGAAGACATTAACCCCTGTAATGCGGGAAGGGCGATGCTGCCGCCAGCCAGTAAAATTAATGTCGGGTAAATCATCCATCCTTGGGTGATAAATGCTAGCACCATAAATGCGCAGCCATCCGCAATAAAGCCCACAATGATGGTGACTTTTTCACTGAATCGTTTGGCGATGGTTCCTGCAATAAATGCCTGAAAAATGGCGTGCATCAAGCCCAGCCCAGCAAGAGATATACCAACTTCAACACTACTCCACTGGAAGCGGCTTTCGGTAAACAATACCCACGTCGTTGCAGGGATCTGCCCAATCAACTGTGCAGTGAAGAAGACTGTAAGTAGCAGCAAAATAGGCTTAGCAACCTGCATAAATGAGAGACTGTTTTGTGGCGCATCTACATGATTTTCGGATTCTACGTTTTTCTTTGGCTCTTTAAACAGGGTGAATACCATGATGAAGGTAAATGCATTTAAGATCGCTGCAATAATAAACGGCAAATGTGCAGAATAATTCCCCGCAAATCCACCAATTACAGGACCTGCGATTAAACCAATACCAAACGCGCCACCTAAGCGACCAAACCAAGTTGTACGCTCTTCAGGTTTTGTGGAATCGGCGATAACCGAAGCGGCCACGGCTCCCGTTGCCCCAGTGATCCCTGAAACTAAGCGCCCTAAATAGAGCATCCAAAGTGTGCTAGAAAGCGCGAGCAAGGTGTAGTCCATCGCGGCGCCGGCAAGGGAGAGTAGCAAAATCGGGCGGCGTCCCCATTTATCCGACCATTTTCCTAACAGTGGCGCAAAGAAGACCTGCATCACGGCATACAGCGCCAGCAATACACCGTAGTGGTTAGCGAGCTGCTCCAGCGTGACATATTCCCGTAACAGTGTGGGTAAGACAGGCATGATCAGCCCAATTCCCATCGCGTCGAGGGCGGTGATGACTAAAGCAATAACAGCGGTTTTGTTCATAATATATTTTCTCTATCATCGATAGAGTTGGAATATATCCCTATCAGTGATAGAGTGTCAACAGAAATGATGAGGAGAACTTAATGGCTCGATTAGACAGAGACACCATTATTAGCGCCGCCCTGGATTTGTTGAATGAAGTGGGAATGGAAGGGCTGACCACGCGTAAGCTCGCGCAAAAGTTGGGGGTTGAACAACCAACGTTATATTGGCATGTGAAAAATAAACGTGCGTTATTGGATGCGCTGGCGGTGGAAATGCTCGTTCGTCATCATGATCATGGATTACCGCGAGAAGGGGAAACATGGCAGCAGTTTCTACGCAATAACGCGCTGAGTTTTCGCCGAGCGCTATTAAGCCATCGAGATGGTGCCAAAGTACATCTAGGAACTCGCCCAACACAAAGCCAATACACCACGATTGAAACCCAATTACAGTTTATGTTGGACAATGGTTTTTCGCTAAAAGCAGGATTGTATGCTTTGAGTGCTGTAGGGCATTTTACGCTAGGGGCGGTGCTGGAACAGCAAGAGCATGTAGCCGCTCAGCGGGACGTCGAGCCTAGTACCGATGAAAATGTGCCACCACTATTGAAAGAAGCATTAGACATTATGGATGGTGATGAGGGGGAATCGGCATTTTTATACGGTTTAACCGCGCTGATTTCAGGGTTGGAAAGCCATAAGTAATGCAAAAAAATACCCCATCATGCAGTGCATTGACGGGGTACTTGCTATCAATTTACTTAGTTAATCAACAATTACAGTGTGAATACACCGATGATTGCGATAACGCTAATGATTGCTGAGCTGCCGTAGAACACCCATTTTGTAGCTGGAACATGCACTTTAAAATCGTGCAGGGTGTGGTGAATACGGTGCATACCGCACCATACAGGCAGAATAATCATCAGTAATAAGAAAATGCGTCCAATAAAGCTTTGGCTAAATGCCATGATGCGCTCATAGCTCAGCATTTCTGGTGCGACACCTAATGGGATTAAAATACCCAGTAAGAGAATGATTGCAGGGCCAATAACGGCGCTCCACATACCACCTGCACCAAATAATCCCCAGAAAATCGGCTCATCGGAACGTTTAGGCGTTAGATTCATCAGATTCTCCTTCGATTAAAATAATAATGCGATTGCTAAAATAGCCGCAGTCACGACTATAGTGAGTGCCCAGAAGCCTTTTACAATTGGCTCATCTGGCAGTTTCTTATCTTTAACAATGATAGCGACAGCTTTTGGCGCCAGTTTGAACCACGTTGTGGTATGCAGCAGCGTCGCAGCCAGTGTCACAATGTTAATGATCAGAATGATTGGGTTACTTAAGAACCCAACAAAGCCCGCCCATGATTCAGGTCCATTTTTCAGAGCAAATACGCCGTACAGGACTAAAATACTGAACCAAACCTGAAGCACGGAAGTACTTTCACGCATGATGTAAAAGCGGTAGAAACCCAGCTTTTGCCACCAGTCGCCTTTCATTTCCCTGACATAGGGTTTACGTTTAGTTGTCATGACTTCAATTCTCCTTATCGTGGCTTCAGCATGGCGATAACAAAGTCTTGCGCACTCGCAACTTTACCTTGTTGGATAGCCGCCGCCGGGTCGACATGCTTAGGACAGACTTCAGAGCAGTAACCTACAAACGTACAGCTCCATACACCGTTGTCACCATTTAATAATGGCATACGCTCTTTCGCGCCGTGGTCACGGTTATCGAGGTTGTAGCGCTCTGCTAAGGTGATTGCCGCAGGGCCTAAGAACTCAGGGTTCAGACCAAACTGTGGACACGCTGCATAGCACAGACCGCAGTTAATACAGCCAGAGAACTGATGATATTTCTCCATTTGAGCTGGAGTTTGCTTGTTCGGACCGTCAGAAGGTTTGCGATCATTACCAATAATGTAAGGTTTGATAGCTTCTAAACGCTCGATAAAGCTTGTCATATCAACAACAAGGTCACGCTCGATAGGGAAGTTACCCAGTGGCTCGACTTTAATTCCTTGCGGATAGTCACGCAGGAATGTTTTACAAGCCAGTTTAGGAACATTGTCCACCATCATGCCGCAAGAGCCGCAGATAGCCATACGGCAAGACCAACGGTAAGACAGGTCTGGCGCGAGGTTATCTTTGATGTAGCCCAAAGCATCTAACAAAGAGGTTTGCTCGTCATAAGGGACATCATAAGTCACTAAATGGGGTTCATTGTCCGTTTCTGGATTGAAACGCATGATCTCCATTTTTAAGTGTTTCATATCATCCATTAGCTTGCTCCTTATTCGCCTTATCTTGAGCTGCCCCTTCAGCACCATACACACGTTTCGCTGGTTGTGATTTAGTGATTTTCACATCAGAGTACTCAAGGCGTGGTGCACCTTCTGGGTTATAGAATGCCAGAGTATGTTTCAGGAAGTTGACGTCATCACGCTCAGTGCAACCTTCGTCAAGACGTTGGTGCGCACCGCGAGACTCTTTACGGTTAATCGCAGAGTGAGCCATACATTCCGCCACGTCTAAGCCAAAGCCTAATTCGATGGTGTACAGTAAGTCAGTGTTGAAGACGCTGCTATGGTCAGTGATTTCAACATGCTTGAAGCGCTCTTTCAGCTCTGCCAGTTTATCAACAGTTTTCTGCATTAATTCAGGTGTACGGTAGATACCGCAACCTTCTTCCATCGAAATACCCATTTCATCACGGATTTTCGACCAGCTTTCTTTACCTTTTTGGTTCAGAAGTTTTTGCAGGTCATTTTCGATGTCA
Organism: Providencia sp. PROV188; assembly: GCF_027595165.1. Taxonomy (NCBI): domain Bacteria; kingdom Pseudomonadati; phylum Pseudomonadota; class Gammaproteobacteria; order Enterobacterales; family Morganellaceae; genus Providencia; species Providencia sp. PROV188. The sequence continues at coordinate 3,346,573 of NZ_CP097291.1, read as the reverse complement.
CGAGTACGTGCTTCGATAGCGCTTGCATTTGCAGGGGTAGCTTCAGCAGCATGACGTGCCGCTTCTTCACCCGCTAAGCGACCAAATACCACTAATTCTGCCAGTGAGTTAGAACCTAAACGGTTTGCGCCGTGTAAGCCAACAGATGAACATTCACCCACCGCGAACAGACCTTTAATACGAGTTTCGGTGCGTTGGTCAGTTTCAATACCACCCATGGTGTAGTGAGCTGTTGGACGAACAGGAATTGGTTCGTTTACAGGGTCAACACCCACGTAAGCTTTTGCCAGCTCACAGATAAATGGTAGACGTTCATGCAGTTTTTCAGCACCTAAGTGACGTAGATCCAGATACACAACATCACCACGGTGAGTACTGATGGTGCGACCTGCACGCCATTCGTGCCAGAATGCTTGTGAAACTTTGTCACGAGGACCCAGTTCCATATATTTGTTTTCTGGTTTGCCCAGTGGTGTTTCAGGGCCCATGCCGTAGTCTTGCAGATAGCGATAGCCATCTTTGTTGACCAAGATACCGCCTTCACCACGACAACCTTCAGTCATCAGGATACCGGAACCTGGCAGGCCTGTTGGGTGATATTGAACGAATTCCATATCACGTAATGGCACACCATGACGCAGTGCCATACCCATACCGTCACCGGTTACGATACCGCCGTTGGTGTTATAGCGGTAAACACGACCCGCACCACCTGTTGCCATAACAATAGCATTGGCACGAATTTGAACTTTCGTACCTTCCATCATGTTCAGAGCAACCAGACCACGCGCCTGACCTTCGTCCACAATGATGTCGAGAACAAAGTGCTCGTCGAAACGTTGGATTTGAGGATATTTTAATGAAGTTTGGAACAGGGTATGCAGCATGTGGAAGCCAGTCTTATCGGCTGCGAACCAAGTACGTTCAATTTTCATCCCACCGAAACGGCGAACGTTAACTGAACCATCTGGTTTACGGCTCCAAGGGCATCCCCATTGTTCCAGCTGGGTCATTTCTGTTGGGCAGTGTTCGACGAAATAATCGACGACATCTTGCTCACACAGCCAGTCACCACCAGAAACGGTATCATTAAAATGATAGTCATAGGAATCATGGGCTTGAGTAACTGCTGCTGATCCCCCCTCTGCGGCCACGGTGTGACTACGCATTGGGTAAACTTTTGAGACCAGAGCAATCTTGATATTGGGATTTGCTTCAGCAGCAGCAATTGCTGCACGTAAGCCTGCGCCCCCGGCCCCGATAATCGCTAAATCGGCATTGAAGGTTTGCACTGCGCTTCTCCATTGTTCAAGTGTAAAGTGTTAAATTAATAAATTCTTTTAAATACTTTTAGTGCTTAGCTATTTCAGTTTCGGTTTGCCTTTAGGCAAATCTGCAAAGAATCTTTTTTTAATCGTAAATATATAATAGCTAATAACGACTTATTATGTTGGGAATTATAACGAATAGTGGCGGGGATAAATTTGATATAGAAAGGTGTTTTGGGTGATATTACCCCTAAAGTGTGATCTGCGTCTTCTTTTTGTAAATTGTTTTTGGGTGTCAAGAAATTGCAGAGAAACCGAAAATAATAAAAAGGAATTTCAAATAATTATCATTAAATTTAACGGAATTCCTAGCATTTAAAACCAACTAAAATCGTCAGGTTTTTCTTTCTAACAGTGGATAATCTGGTGTTCCTCGAGGAAATTCTAGAATCATATCGAAGATAAAATTGCGAAAGAGTTCACTGTTTAGAAAGTCGCTTAATTTTTAATGCTAAAAAACAGATTTAAATTGTATCAATAAGGTGAGTAGTGAAGTTTGGTTTTAACATTTGCATCACAAGCGATAAGAAAAAATCATGTTTTTGTTTTTTTTTAACCAAATGTTAAAAGTTAATAATAAAGCTTTTTTGCCTAATCGTATAAAGCAGGAGATAATCACATCATCTTTTCTCGCCTTGAATCATATCCCCTATCGATACTCAGATAGCGCATAATATCCACAATATTCCATTGTGTGTTAAGGGGGAGGTGAGTACACTGCACGACTAAGTTTATTTTGGAGTTATTTTAATGAGTGAAGTAGCGAATTGGCTGCCTACAGCCCCCATCGCTAACCTGTTACAGCGCGCAAAAATTGTTGCGGAAATCAGACGTTTTTTCGCTGATCGCTGTGTACTTGAGGTAGATACACCCGCAATGAGTCAGGCCACGGTGACTGACATTCATCTTGTTCCATTTGAAACTCGCTTTGTGGGACCTGGCGCGGCTCAGGGCATCAATTTATATTTGATGACTAGCCCTGAATACCATATGAAGCGCTTACTGGCAGCGGGAAGTGGGCCTATCTATCAAATGTGCCGCAGTTTCCGTAATGAAGAAGCGGGAAGACACCATAACCCTGAATTTACGATGCTGGAATGGTACCGCCCACACTTTGATATGTATCGCTTAATCAATGAAGTGGATGACCTTCTGCAACAAGTGCTGGAATGCGAAAGTGCTGAGCTACTCTCTTATCAGCAAGCATTTTTACGCCACTTAGATATTGACCCGCTCTCTGCGGAAAAAAGCGAGCTACGCGAAGTGGCTGCCCGCTTAGATTTAAGCAATGTGGCGGACAATGAAGAAGACCGCGACACCTTATTGCAACTACTGTTTACCATGGGCGTGGAGCCACACATTGGTAAAGAGAAGCCTGCGGTGGTTTACCACTTCCCTGCAACGCAAGCGTCATTAGCGGTAATTAGCACAGAAGATCACCGTGTAGCCGAACGTTTTGAAGTCTATTTTAAGGGCATGGAGCTGGCGAATGGCTTCCATGAACTGACCGATGTGGGCGAACAGCGCCAACGTTTTGAGCAAGATAACCGCAAGCGTGCTGCAATGGGTTTACCCGTTCAACCGATTGATGAAAACTTGCTTGCAGCGCTTGAGCACGGTTTACCGGCATGTTCCGGTGTGGCTGTTGGTGTTGATCGCTTAATCATGCTGGCACTGAATGCCGAACGAATCAGTGATGTGATTGCATTCCCTGTGACGATTGCTTAAAACTCAGTTTCTATCTATGACATTAAAAAGCACCTTGAACGTTGATCATTGATTGACGAAGGTGCTTTTTCTTTCCTGCCCGTTCTACCAAAAACGGATTAAATGCTTTCGGATAATTCTTCTATAAGTCCCATTCCTGAAAATTATGGTTGATTTCAAGTTCATTTGCTGGTCTTCTGTTTGACTTAAGCTAAATAAAATGAATTTGGATTGGTGACCTTTCTGCCTTTGCTTCTATGACAGGTTGCTATGGAATAAGCAGAAAAGGAGCATGAATAGAATGGGCTTACAGGATCTCGCTTTAAAAATCGCTCCACTCCATAATCGCTATCAATTGGGCGTTCAAGGTTGTAGCGTTCCATTGGATGTTGAATCTTTCATTGGGCGAGAAGCCATTAGTGAAACCTATCGCTATCAGATAACATTCACCTCCTCAGCCCAAAACCTACTAGCCCAACAGTTTCTTCGTCGTACCGCCCATTTTACCTTTTCATCTCCCACTATTCCGCTGGCGGCATTAGATTCACTGAGTGAACCGCAAAAGCGAATTCATGGGGTCGTCACACATTTTAAGCGGTTATCTGGTTCAGCAGATGAAGCCCAGTACCAAATTGTGATTGAGCCGTTTGTCTCGTTGCTGCGTCATCAGATGCGTTCCCATCGCTTTTTCCTCAATAAATCTGTACCGGAAGTGATTGAGTTTATCTTGCGTGAACACAAAATTCAGGGCTGGGAGTTTGAGTTTCACCTGCAACGACAATATCCCAAGCGGGAGCAAATAAACCAAATCAATGAGAGTGACTGGCAATTTATTGAGCGTTTGCTCAGTGAAGTGGGCATTTTCTATTCCTTTAGTCTGCAAACCGATACCAAGACGGAAATTATTCATTTTGGCGATAGCCAGCGCGCCTATGTGTATGATTTACAACTGCCACTCAATAGCCCTTCTGGCATGAATGACAATGGCGTTGAAAGCGTGTGGGGGCTATCGCTACGTCACCAAGTGGTGGAACGCAGCGTCGTGACTAAAGATTATAATCACCGGCAAGCGATGCAAACGTTGCTATCCATTGAAACGGACATGACTCGCGGAGATGGGGACGATATAAACTATGGCGACGTTTACCACTACAAAGCCCGCCATCTTGAGCGCGGTGAGAAATACCAACCTGAAACGGAAACCGCCCATTTTTGGTCACGGCTAGACCATGAACGCTTTCTCGCACGTCAAACACTGCTGCGAGGCAAAAGCAATTCACCGCGCTTAACGCCGTTGATGATTTTTAAAGTCATCGATAGCCAGTTGCCGTCAATCTTACCCACGGACTTTCAATCCGAAATCTTAATCACGCGATTGCGTTTTTCAGGCAGTCGCAGCAGCGCGTTAGTGATTCAGTTTGATGCTGCACCGTACACTGAAGCACTGTGCTGGCGGCCTGTTCTAAAGCCTCGCCCTGTGATTGCAGGGACTTTGATGGCACGCATTACCAGTGCAAAATCCCATGATATCTATGCCCACCAAAATGAGCACGGTTTCTATTGGGTGAAATTCGATGCAGACCGTGATGAAAAACCGACGGGCTATGAAAGCATGCTTGTGCGGCTGGCAAAACCCTATGCAGGCGATACCTACGGAATACACTTCCCGTTAATTCAAGGAACGGAAGTGGCGATTGCCTTCCATGAAGGCGACCCAGATAGACCGTATATCGCCCATGCCTTGCATGATTCCCATCGCCCCGACCACATCACTGACAAAAATAATACTCGCAACGTGATTCGTACGCCGGCAAATAATAAGCTTCGTATGGAAGATAAGCGCGGGGAAGAGCACATCAAGCTCAGCACCGAATACGGCGGTAAATCCCAACTTAATTTAGGGCATTTGGTTAACCAAGGGCGTGAAAAACGTGGGGATGGTTTTGAACTTCGCACTGACAGTTGGGGGGCAATACGAGCAGGGAAAGGGCTGTTTATCAGCACCGACTTACGCACGAAAGCCGCTTCTGAACAACTGGATATGCGCGAAGCCAAGCAGCAATTGGATGATGCGCTGAACTTGGTGAGTTCTTTACGGGAGGCTGCCGAAGTGGCGAAAGCCGAACTGGCAGATTTAAACACTCAACAAACCTTACTCAACCAATCGATTAATGAACTGCAACAAGCGGCAATGTTACTCAGTTCCCCTGCGGGTATCGCATTAACTTCACCCAAAACCGTACAGGCTCACAGCGGTGAAAATATCACCCTAACCGCTAACAAACAGGCAGATATTTCAGTGGGGAAAAAAATCACCTTAGCGGCAGGTAAAGCCATCAGTTTATTTGCTCACACCCTAGGAATTAAAGCCTTTGCCGCAAAAGGCAAGGTAGAGATCCAAGCCCAAAGCGATGAAATGCACCTTACCTCACTCAAGGACATGACGGTCACCAGTACCGGTGGTAAAACCGTGGTTGCAGCCAAAGATGAACTGCTATTGACCTGTGGCGGTGCCTATATTCGCTTAAAAGGCGGGCAGATAGAGTACGGCAGCCCCAGCAACCAAACGGTGAAAGCGACCAACTGGGTGGTTGAGGGTGCCGCCTCCATGGATGTCACTCATCCACAATTTCCACAATCAATGCCAAAACAAACCTTGCGTTTTCAACTAAGTTCGTCGCCGCAAAGCCCCATGAAGGCGCGTGCGTTTGAGCCGTATGAATTGTATGCCAATGGGGTTCTTATCCTAAAAGGCATGAGTGATGCGCAAGGAAATGTGCAAATTGACCATGATATTCCCACGGACAGCTACCAACTGCGTCTATTGAATGGGGATCGTTACGATATCGATGTTCCTTCTGCGGAGTCGCAAGAAGCAGAAAACGTCGAACCCGTTAATGTTGGTTTTCGAACCAGTGCGCCTAGCCAAGAGCGAGAAAGCTCGCGAATAGGCCAAGCGTGGGGGGAAGGGCTTTCCCAGTTTATTACTGAATGGAATAAGAGAAAATAATATGTCAGGAAATCAATCTGGGGGATTCCCCGCTTCTGTGCAGTTACCCATACCAGCAACCGAGCAGAAAATACGTTTACCCGTCTCGACGTGTATGGTGCTGCAAATGACGCCAAGTTGGATACCTGAGCGCACCAAATACCCCATGAGTTTATTTGTGTATGCGCCACTGGTGAATGGGAAGCAAACTTTTGCAGCGGTTGCAGAGGCGATTCGTAAAGCGAAAAAGAGTATTGAGATTATCACATGGGGCTTTCAGCCCTCCATGTATTTTGAACGCTCAAGTGGGATTAGAGAGGGGCAATTTCCTAATATTGCGGAGCTTCTTGAGCAAAAAGCCAAAGAAGGTGTGAAGGTACGTATTCTGGTGTGGTTTGATGAGATAGCTAAGCTGGGTGAAACCAGTTTACCCGGCTGGCCTAAGCAAACGTATTTTACGCCACGGCAAAAGGTTGAACTACCTTCAGATATGATGCAGACCATTGGGGCTAAATTAGATTATGAGTCTGATAAACAGTATACCTTTGATAAAGAATGGCTTATTCGAGCTAAAAATAATCAAATTAAAAATTTATCAGTTCGTACACGTTCGATGGCTATCAACAGCCCTTCATCTCGCTTAAGTAAGGTTGCTGAATTAACCAAACACCAATTTGGTAGCGATGATGTCGAATTCAGTTTACGTTTAGCTGCCCTTGCAGTGGTTCCTACTCACCATCAAAAAGCGGTTTTGATTGATTATGAAGAGCCCGAATTAGCGATTGGCTTTGTGATGGGTCACAACATGCATTCGCAGTATTGGGATGATGATAAACACTCGATTGTTCAACATAAAGATATGTCATGGTTAGGGCGTGATGGCCCGACAGCATGGCAAGATACGTCGAACTGCGTATATGGCGAAGTATTGTGTGATTTAAATGATAATTTTGTTACGGCATGGAATGAAACTGAAGGCTTTTTGACAACGGGTAATGAAGGTGCTCAACTTTTAGAACAGCGGAAGTCCCTTACGCGCAGCCAATATACGCCCACTATTGCGTTCATTGATGTACTTAATGAACGCTATACCTTTTTAGCCCAAAACCCATTAATTCCAACATCAGGAAAAATTTGCCGCACTCAACCGGAATATAATGAATACGATATTTTAAAGTCTTACGACCATGGTGTTAAACATGCGCGTAATTATCTCTATTTTGAAAATCAATATTTCCGGTTATCGTCAATCGGGCGAGATGTGCGCAATATGGTCGAGGAGCGGAATAAATACTTTGCAGAAGCCGCTGCAACCGACCCTAAACTGCAAGGAGAAAAACTGCCACCATTCTATTTGTTTGTGGTGACGAACTCCACCTCGAAAGCAGAGATTGGCGACTCCAACCACGTGGGCGGTTATCAAACCTATAAAATGCTAGAGACGTTAGGCCGCCGTGACCTCATGCGTGAGCATGCAGCGTTTGATGGCACCTTTAAAAATATCATGGTTTCCACACAAGAGAGCTTACTCAAACCCATTCAGGTTGTAGAACCCGATGATATTCAAGAAGAAGAGATTGACGGGTTTAAGAGCGTCATTTGTACCTTGGTTTCGCCCGATTCTGACCGCTGGCAATCGGTGTATGTCCACAGCAAGCTAACCTTAGTGGATGACACCTTTTTAATCCAAGGCTCTGCCAATATCAATTTACGCAGTATGGCATTTGACACTGAAATTGCGGTGATACTGCAAGATACGGATATATTTCCTATCGTGAAGCCACTGCGCGAAAAATTGTGGGGAATGCATAAAGGAACGGGGAGTGTTTCTGATGATTTGACAGAAGAATTTAAAAGTTGGAAAAAAATTATAACTGATAATTCTGGTTATAAAGAAGATAAAAAAATGCCCCAAGGTGCTTTAATTCCCTTTGAGGATAAAACAATTGGGTTAGAAAATTCGGATTAAATTATGTCACTAATTAAACCTTGTTTATTACTGTGTGCTCTAGTGCTACTTGCTAGCTGCAAACCTGTAGAAGAAAAAGAGAAAGCAATGACTCAAAAAATAGAATCCGATTTAGCCTTCACCTGTGTGTATGAAAAAGACACGCTACCTCCCGTTGATCCTGAAGCCGACATTTGGTTCAAGCAGGCGCGAGAACTTGAAAAGGTCAATAAATCTCAACGGGATTATGCTCAAATTGGTGTTCTCTACCGTAAAGCGGCAGAGCGTAATCACCCCAAAGCCATGCTTAACTTAAGTAACTTAATCAGTTATGGCAAGGTCTCCCCCATTGAAGGTAAAGGTCCAGCCCAAGAGGTGTGGGATATTATTCAAAAAATGGCTAAATTGAATATCAGTTACGGTTATTACCAGATGGGGCACTATCTCGATACGGGCTATGGAGTTATTGCAGACCGCACCATAGCCTTAGCTTATTTTCGTCAAGCAGCTGATTTAGGTAGCCCTGAAGCCCAATATGTCCTTGGGAGAATTTTTGTTGCTCAACGCTTATCGGATAGAGATAACCCAGCCTATCGCCCTGAAATTGGGGTAAAGATGTTAGATTGTGCAGCAAATCAAGGTAATGGGGAAGCGGCGTACCGATTAGCAAGTTATTTGAAAAATGTAAATGAGGACTTACATGGTTCATTAAAATATTATCAATTATCAACGAAAAATGGGTATCGACATGCTGCATCAATTTTAACTGGCGCTTTTGATCCAAAAACAATATTAGGAAGTATTGATTATCTTGGCGTAAAACCTGATAAAGAACGTTCATTACGTTATTATGCAATAGTCAAAGAAATGGATGCTTCTGATGAAACAGCTAAATTCCCCGATATCGATAAAATCGTCCCGCTCCCACCTGCTGAACTCCCTGAATGGGATGGCACGTTTGAATATAAAAAACAGGCGGAGGGGAAATAACCAAGATGAATCTCTCCTTTTTATTTCATCATCAATCCATTGCTCGCGGCATATTTAAATGTGGTGCATTGACTTGTAGCATGTTGATACTGAGCGCTTGCAACCCGATGGATAAAAAAGAAGAGTCGCCGCCGGCTCAAAAAACAGAACCCGACTTAGCCTTCACTTGTGTGTATGAAAAAGACACCTTGCCTCCCGTTGATCCTGAAGCGGAAATTTGGTTTAAACAAGCTCGTGCACTTGAAAAAGTCAATAAATATCAAAGAGATTATGCGGAAATTGGTGTTCTATACCGTAGAGCCGCAGAGCGTAACCATCCTAAAGCGATGCTTAATTTAAGTAATTTAATCAGTTACGGTAAGGTACCACCGATTGAGGGAAAAGGTTCAGCTCAAGAGGTTTGGGATATTATCCAAAAAATGGCAAAATTAAACATCAGCTATGGTTATTACCAAATGGGGCATTATCTAGACACGGGTTATGGTGTCGTAGCTGATCGTACTAAAGCTTTAGCGTATTTTCGTCAAGCAGCAGATTTAGGTAGCCCCGAAGCCCAAAATGTGGTTGGTAATATCTTCATTTCTAAACGTTTATCAGATAAGGAAAATCCGGCTTATCACCCTGATATTGGGAAAGAAATGTTAGACTGTTCAGCAAATCAAGGCAACGGTGAAGCGGCATATAATTTAGCTTTTTACTTACATACTGTTGATAAAAATTTTAATGACGCACTAACAAATTATCAACGATCCATCAAGAATGGATTTCGAAGGGCTGCCTCAAAACTTAATCAAGCATTTGAGCCTAATACCACCCCTCAAAATTATTATTATCTCGCAGTTAAACCTGATCCAGAACGCTCAGCTCGCTATGCGGCTATAGTCAAAGAAATTGACGCTTCTGACGAAACCGCCAAGTTCCCCGATATCGATAAAATCGTTCCACTTCCCCCTGCTGAACTCCCTGAATGGGATGGTACGTTTGAATATAAAAAACAACAGGATAATCAATAAAAGGATTTTATCATGCGCGCACTTGTTCGTTTAGGTGACAAAACCACTCATGGCGGTGAAGTGATTACTGCATCTGGCTCTGTTATGTATGGTAAACCTATTGCTTTAGTGGGAGACAAAGTGAATTGCCCTAAAAAAGGACACGGCGTTAATGCCATTTTACCCGGTTCAACGCGCATTTTAATATCCGGTCGTCAGGCGGCACTGAATGGTTTTCAAACTGAATGTGGTTGTACGCTTATTGCGAGCTTATCATCGTCGGGTGAACAATCATGATGAGCTGGAGAGCTCCATCATTAGAGCACCCTTCAGCCCCTAAAGTACCCCGTTGGATGCTTTGGTTTTTGATTATGCTGATTGTGGGGGCTCTTGGATTTGGGCTGAGTCTCTATTTATCCACAAATGAAATGCTATCGCCAACTACCAGCAACACCATGCTGATGATTGTATTCGTTATTTGCCCCGCACTGTTGGTGGGGTTTATTCGTTTTTTTATCTACTCAATAGCTGCTTATCGCCATCAACTTTTTACCAATATGTTAGATGATGCTCGCAGAGAATGGCGTTACTGGGCAGGCAAGCACCTTGGGGTGCTAACGCATACTCGATTAACGCAAATCGATGAAGAGCAGCAAAATGGTATTTCTTTATCTTCATTGCCACCCAATAAAGATAATGTATTGACGCTAAGATCATTGAAATCGCTTTCGTCATGGGAAAAACAAGAAATAGTGGTGCAAAAATTATTCGCACCCATTGCTGAGTATTACCATCAACATTCTCTCTACCAGCCGATTGCCCTATATTGGCAAGCTGAAGACAATGAGTCTAATTGGCAGGAACTGATTGAGCAGGAAGCTGCGCGTTTGTCATTGACGCTGGAATCCGTTGAGATATTACCCTCAGAATCGTTCAGTCAATGGTTATTAACATTGTATGAAAATGCCTTTGAACCCAAGCTATACGCTATTTTGGCGTTTCAGTTAGATTCGACCGCGAGTGAAGAAGCCGCCAGTATGTTACTTGCCCCTCAAGGGGTTTATGAGAGTTTACGAGCGCCAGTTCAAGCGAAACTTTTACGTCCAATATCCACGGATTTAGCGTCATTTCCTGAAGCATTAAAAACACAGTGTGAATTTCAATATTCAGGAGAGCAGCTGGATAGGGTTTGGCACAGTGGCGTGAAAGAGAGTGATAAAGGGAAATACATCGAAAGTTATGCGCTACAGAATGTACCTCAATTATCTGAACACCTTTATGATATCGATTCATTTTTAGGTAAAGGTGGTATCGCGCGTCATGTAGTGGCGTTGTCACTAGCGTGTGAATATTCGCACCACAGTCTGATCGCTCAGCAACATGAAACGCAACTTTTATTGCAGCAAATTCAGGTTTAAAGTCTAAGTAAGAGAGTCGTTATTCTGATTGAAAAGACTCTCTCGAGTCATTGACTTGCAATTGGCTCAAGAGAGTGAGGGAGAGTTACTTCTGCTTTTGCTGCTCTAAGAACTTAACCCCTAAATCTGGGAAGTCGGTAAAGGCACCATCAACGTCCGCTTGGTTATAAATAATGTCATATAACTGCTGACCATCTTTCGCGTACTTAGGCAGTTTATCCACACGGATAGTAAATGGATGCACCGCCATATGGTTCGCGTGAGCTTCCTTCACCATACCGTTCACTTTGATATTGGTTGGCGTAGAATCTTCGCTAATGAGCATATGATAGTCAGGGCCAATACCATCTGCGTAGGTTGCAATTTCTTTCATCGCACCCGGCTTCATCATCCAATCATAGTTATAGTTCACCCAAGTACCGTCTGGCTTCTGCTCTTGCGTCTCTTCCCAATCGGTGTAAGCGATTAATTGGATCAGTTTTAAATCTATTCCCATTTCTGGCATCAGTTTTGTTTTGATGCGTTTTAGGTCAATCGGGTCGAAAGATTGCAGATAAACGTTAGAATCTTTGTTGGTATAGCCATACTCTTTCAGGACTTCTAAGGTTTTCTTGGTGATGTCCTTGCCTTCTTGTTGATGGAACCAAGGGGCTTTAATTTCAGGGTAGATACCGATATTTTTCCCCGTTGATTTGTTCAAACCTTGAATAAATTCAATCTCTTCTTGGAAGGTGTGGACGCGGAAATCAGATTTACCCATAGGGAAACGGTTTGGATAGCTTTGGACTTTTTTGCCATCAACAATGTCAAAACCTTCCGTGAATTTCAGAGACTTAATTTCTGGCAGCGTAAAGTCGATGGCATAGTAGCGACCATCTTTACGTGCGCGATTTGGAAACTTATCTGCTACATCAGTGACGCGATCCAGATAGTGGTCATGAAGAACAACCAGTTCATTATCTTTGGTCATCACTAAATCTTGTTCGAGGAAATCCGCACCTTGCGCATACGCCATCGCTTTCGCTGGAAGGGTATGTTCAGGTAAATAACCGCTTGCACCACGATGGGCAATCACCACTTTACCTGCCGTTTCGGCAGCCGCAGACACTGACATCACTAAGACCATACTTGCGACTAATGTTTTTAATTGAAAATTCATCAGTAAATCTCCTTGGTAATCATTCTTTGTAAGTAAAGAACTTGTAGGTAAACAGTTTTATAGGTAGATAAATTTATAGATAAATACTTTTGCAGATATAAAATGGTGCCGATAACAAATTTTGGGTAAAAAAATGGGTTATATCCTTTTCTTGATATAACCCATCAATCTAGCTAATCAACTCAACATAAGCGGTCGCTTATTGATTTTTAGCAAGTTCACGTTTATGTTTACTTTCGCTCAGCATAACGATGAACAGTAAAACAACGGCCAGTGCAGAACCACCGATCATCACAGCAAAACCGCCGTTCCAACCGAAGTAGTCAACGGTATAACCGACGATAGCACTTGCGGCAACAGAACCACCAAGATAACCGAATAAACCGGTGAAGCCTGCGGCGGTACCCGCTGCTTTCTTAGGTGCAAGCTCAAGAGCGTGCAGACCAATCAGCATGACAGGGCCATAGATTAAGAAACCGATAATCAACATACATGCCATATCAACGCCTGGGTTACCCGCTGGGTTCATCCAGAAGACGATAGTTGCAATAGTCACTAAGGTCATGAAGAACACGCCTGTCGCACCACGGTTACCACGGAAGACTTTATCCGACATCCAACCGCACAGCAGTGTTCCTGGGATACCCGCATATTCATACAGGAAGTAAGCCCATGAAGATTTATCCATTGTGAAGTGTTTAACTTCGCGCAGGTAAGTTGGTGACCAGTCTAGAACACCGTAACGCAGTAAGTATACGAACACGTTAGCGATAGCAATCATCCACAGAAGTTTGTTAGGGAATACATACTTCATGAAGATAGCTTTAGCGGTTAATTCTTCTTCATCAGAGGCTTTATAGTCTGTTGGATAGTCGTTTTTGTACTCTTCAATCGGTGGCAGACCACAAGATTGCGGAGTATCACGCATTAATGCGAAGGCAATCATTGCCACTAAAATAGCCGCGAATGCTGGCATATACAGCGCAGCTTTCCAGTCGTTAAACCATGCCATACCTAACAGGAACAGTAATGGAGGCAGACCACCGCCGACGTTATGCGCACAGTTCCAAACGGAGACGATTCCGCCACGTTCTTTTTGTGACCACCAGTGAACCATGGTACGTCCGCAAGGAGGCCAACCCATACCTTGGAACCAACCACATAAGAATAACAACACGAACATGATCATGATGCTAGACGTTGCCCATGGTACGAAGCCCATGAATATCATGACAAGTGAAGCGAGGATCAAACCTGCCGGTAAGAAGTACCGAGGGTTAGCACGGTCAGAAAATGAGCCCATGATAAATTTGGAGAAACCATAGGCGATTGAAATCCCAGATAATGCGAAACCAAGGTCACCTTTAGAGAAACCTTGTTCAACGAGATAAGGCATTGCGAGGGCGAAGTTCTTTCTAACTAAGTAGTATGCTGCGTAACCGAAGAAAATCCCCAGGAAAATCTGCCAACGTAATTTACGATAGACGGGGTCTATTTTATCCGCTGGCAGCCTCTCGATATGAGCGGCGGGTTTAAACATGCGTAACATAAAGCCTCCGATGGCATGTCAGTAGTTATATGCTCTTCATTTCACATATGTTGTGAAGTTGTTGAGCGTTTATTATGGGAGAAGTAACAAAAACGAAAACAATCGAGTTTCTTTAAGCGCTTTTATTTTCTAATTGCGCTAAATCTTAATCGTTAAAAAACATTTTATCTGTAATCTAACGCACAATTATTGATTTTGTTTATCTGGCTGCATAGTTAATGCGATTTGTGAATAGAATGGAACTAAAATTGTGAATTATTTTGTGAGGGTTATCACGCTTCCGCGCTTTGATGTGCCTAATTTGTACTTTTGACTTTCGTTTTTGTTCCTTATCAAACATTGAACGCTTTTTTGAGCTTATATTAACTATAGACTATAAAAATAGAAACTATACTTATCGAATAGTGAAGATTGATTAACGTGAGGAATGCGACATGAATGGCTCATCTGTGACTGAAACGGATGTCATCATTATCGGTGGTGGCGCAACAGGTGCAGGTGTCGCTCGTGACTGCGCTCGCCGTGGATTAAAAGCAGTTTTGCTAGAACGGCATGATATTGCGACAGGTGCAACAGGGCGTAACCATGGCTTGCTACACAGTGGTGCTCGTTATGCCGTGACAGATAGTGAATCGGCAAGAGAGTGTATAGAAGAAAACAAAATTCTTAAGCGTATTGCCCATCATTGTATTGAAAAAACCGATGGACTCTTTATTACCCTACCTGAAGATAGTCTCGAATATCAGCAGCAATTTATCACCGCTTGCCAATCCGCTGGCATCGATGCTCAAGCGATTGATCCCGCGGAAGCTATTCGCTTAGAGCCTTCAGTTAACCCGCGTTTAATTGGTGCGGTTCGCGTGCCTGATGGTACTGTCGACCCATTCCGTCTAACCGCTGCAAATATGCTCGATGCGCGCGAACATGGCGCTAAAGTGCTGACTTACCATGAAGTGATTGGCTTGATCCGCCAAGGGGATAAAGTCAGCGGCGTGACGGTTTATGACCATCAAGCTAAGCGCCAATATGATATTCATGCACAAATCGTGGTGAATGCTGGCGGAATTTGGGGACAGAAAATTGCCGAATACGCCGATCTGAAAATCAAAATGTTCCCAGCGAAAGGGGCATTACTTATTTTAGGTCACCGTCTTAACAATATGGTGATCAACCGCTGTCGTAAACCGGCAGATGCGGACATTCTGGTTCCGGGGGATACCATTTCTCTGATTGGTACTACGTCAACGCACATCGAATATGACCAAATCGATAATATGTATGTGACACCAGAAGAAGTGGATATTTTGATCCGCGAAGGTTCTATGTTGTCACCAGCATTAGCGACAACGCGCATTTTACGCGCGTATGCGGGTGTTCGCCCATTAGTGGCGAGTGATGATGACCCTTCTGGTCGTAACGTAAGCCGCGGTATCGTGTTACTCGACCACGCAAAACGCGATGGTTTAGATGGTTTCATTACCATTACGGGCGGTAAGTTAATGACTTATCGCTTAATGGCGGAATGGGCGACCAATAAAGTCTGTGAAAAATTGGGTGTCACAACCCCATGCACGACGGCGGAAGCACCACTGCCGGGCTCTCAACACAGTGCAGAAGAAGCGCTGCGTAATGTGGTCTCTATCCCTGCACCTATTCGCGGTTCTGCGGTTTATCGTCACGGTGATAGAGCGTCTGCGATCCTCAGTGCCGACTGTTTAGATAAAAGCTTAGTGTGTGAGTGTGAAGCGGTGACGGCAGGTGAGGTTCGTTATGCGGTGGAATCTTTAACTGTGAATAACTTGCTTGATTTACGTCGTCGTACCCGTGTGGGTATGGGTACGTGCCAAGGTGAACTTTGTGCTTGCCGCGCGGCGGGATTACTCAATCGTTTTAACGTCACTACACCACATGAAACCGAGCAGCAGCTGGGGCACTTCTTAAATGAGCGTTGGAAAGGGGTGAGACCAATTGCTTGGGGGGATGCTTTGCGTGAAAGCGAGTTTACCAGTTGGGTGTATCACGGATTATGTGGCATGAATGAAAGTACATTGAGCCAGCCTGCTCAGAAGGAGGCAGAGAATGAAATATGATGCAGTAGTGATGGGCGGAGGCCTTGCCGGTCTTATCTGTGGAATTCGTCTGACTCAATCAGGACTTTCTTGTGCCATCGTGAGTGCAGGGCAGAACGCACTGCATTTCTCGTCGGGTTCATTGGATTTATTAACGCATCTTCCTGATGGTACTCAAGTCGAGCAACCGCTGTCTATGTTGGAAGCGCTAGAACAACAAGCACCGAGTCATCCGTACAGTTTGATTGGGGCAGAAAAAGTCGCTGAGCTGGCTCAATTGGCACAGACTACACTACAGCAAGCAGGGCTACATCTAAAAGGTTCTTGCGAAGAAAATCATTACCGTATTACGCCGTTAGGCCATAAGCGAATGACATGGCTCAGTCCTGAATCGGTGCCAACAACTGCACTTCATCAACCGATGGAATTAGGCAAAATTGCGGTTGTGGGCATTGAAGGTTTTCTCGATTTTCAACCGCAAATGGTGGCGGATGAGTTGGATCGCCAAGGATTAGAAGCTGAGGCGTGCTATGTCCACTTGCCACTGCTTGATCGTTTAAGAGAAAACCCAAGCGAGTTCCGAGCGATTAACGTAGCGCGCTGGTTAGATAGGCCTGAAAATATGGCGCAAATCGTGGAAGAAATTGCACCATTAGTCGCCAACGCGGATGCGGTGTTTATGCCTGCGTGTATTGGTCTTGACAGTGAAGAACCAATGTTAGAGTTGCAGAAACGCTTAGGTAAGCCGCTATTTTTACTGCCAACATTACCGCCATCTTTATTAGGTATCCGCCTTCATGAAATGCTATTACGCCAGTTCCGCCGTCAAGGTGGGATCATGATGCCGGGTGATAAAGTCACTTCCGTCAATTTCGTGGGGTCACGTATTGAATCTGTGCAAACCCGTAATCACGGCAATATTTCATTGAAAGCTAAACATTTTGTGTTGGCGACGGGAAGTTTCTTTAATAACGGCTTGGTCGCGAAATTTGACCAAGTGTATGAACCCTTGATGCATTTGGATTTAGGCGAAATCGGCGACCGCGCCAAATGGACGAACAAAGAGTTCTTTGCTTCCCAACCGTATATGGCGTTTGGTGTACAAACCGATGAAAATTTACGCGGTAAAAAACACGGTGAAACCATCGAAAACCTGTATGTTGCGGGTGCAGTATTAAGCGGGTTTGATCCGCTGACTCAAGGTTGTGGCGCAGGGGTTTCACTGGTCAGTGGCTTATATGCCGCGAATGAAATCGTGAATGAATTTGCTAAAGATAAAGCCATGCAGGCGGAGGTGGCGCAATGAGTATTCAAGATGCAAGCTTTGAAAGCTGTATAAAGTGCACCGTTTGTACTACCTATTGCCCAGTGGCAAAAGCGAACCCACTGTATCCGGGACCAAAACAAGCGGGTCCTGATGGTGAGCGTTTACGCTTAAAAGATCCGATGATGTACGATGATGCATTGAAATTCTGTACCAACTGTAAGCGTTGTGAAGTAGCCTGCCCGTCTGATGTGAAGATAGGCGACATTATCGCGCGCGCTCGTAATACCTATAGCCAGCAGAAACCGAAACTGCGTGATGCGATTTTAAGCCATACAGATATCATGGGTTCTTTATCGACCCCATTTGCCCCTGTAGTCAACACCATTACAGGCTTAAAACCCGTTCGCCAAATTCTGGATAAAGCCCTTAAAATTGACCATCGCCGTGAGCTACCGAAATACTCATTCGGGACTTTCCGTCGTTGGTACGGTAAACAAGCCGCAGAGCAGGCGAAATTTGAGGAACAGGTGGCATTCTTCCACGGCTGTTACGTGAACTATAACCATCCACAATTGGGTAAAGATTTAATCAAAGTTTTCAACGGGATGAATATCGGTGTTCAGCTGTTAAAACGTGAAAAATGTTGTGGTGTGGCACTGATCGCAAACGGATTTATGAAGCAAGCGAAACGCCAAGCGAATGTGAATTTGGAATCACTCCAAGAGACGATTCTGGAGAAACATATTCCCGTCGTGGCGACCTCATCGACCTGCACATTTACCATTCGTGATGAATATACCCATGTGCTGGATGTCGATACCTCTGAGATGCGCGATAACATTGAGCTAGCGACCCGCTATATTTATCGTCTGCTGGAAGAAGGGCGTGAACTGAAACTGAAACACACACCATTAAAAGTGGCTTATCACACACCATGCCATATGGAAAAAATGGGTTGGACGTCCTACACCCTTGAGCTGATTAAGCGTGTACCGGGTGTTGAGCTGATTGTTTTAGATTCACAATGTTGTGGTATTGCAGGAACTTACGGGTTCAAAAAAGAGAACTACGAAGTTTCCCAAGGTATTGGGGCTGGGCTGTTCCGTCAAATTGAAGAGAGCGGTGCGGATATGGTGATCACTGACTGTGAAACCTGTAAATGGCAAATTGAAATGTCCACCAGTAAGAAATGTGAACACCCAATTTCACTACTGGCTCGCGCGCTAGAATAATCAATTGTTGTGTTGAGTAATGTGAAAAGTAGTTAGGTATTAATCAAGTTAACCCCTTGGGAGATAAGTGATGGCTTATCTCCCTTTTTTATCTCAGTGCTGCGGGGATAATTGTTTCTTACTGGCGGTAGCGAAGAAAGTCTTCAAAATAAAGTTCAGTAATAAACCATAAGCTGGCAAGAAGAACAGCATACAAATTAATAACTTGAAGACGTAATCAACGAGAGCGATTTCCATCCAGTTTGCTGCCATAAACGGGTCGCTGCTTTGATAAAACGCGATAAAGAAGAACGCGATAGTATCAATCAAGTTACCAAAAAACATGGCGCAGGCGGGTGCTACAAACCAGCGTTTGTTTTGGCGCAGGCGGTTAAATACGCTGACATCCAAGATTTGGCCGAGGACATATGCCATAAAACTTGCTGCCGCGATACGCGCAACAAACAGGTTAAATGTCATGATAGCCGCGAAACCTTGCCATTCTCCTTGGAAAAACAGAGCAGAAATCACATACGAAATTAATAATGCTGGTAACATGACCGCAGTGATAATTCGACGAGCTAATGGCGCACCATAGATGCGAACCGTTAAGTCCGTAGCAAGGAATATAAAGGGAAAGGTAAACGCACCCCAAGTGGTATGAAACCCAAAAATATTAATGGGTAACTGAACCAAGTAGTTGCTGGATGTAATAATTAAAATATGAAATAACGATAGCCAAATTAACGCAGTGGCTTTTTGCTGCGGAGTAAACGTAAACATATTGTACCTTTTTAGTGGCAATGGGGTGAGGGAACCCATGAATAACATCCCTAAATTGGGAAGAGCGCATCATACTCTCGTTGCGCAACAAAATCAAAACTGTTCATCCACTGCGCGTGGCTTTACAATAAGCGCATTGATGACCAAGAGAATGTGGTGTTATGTCTGACTTATTTTCTAATCCAACGAAAACCCTTGATACGCTAGGGCTACGCTGCCCTGAACCTGTGATGCTGGTGCGTAAAACCGTTCGCAATATGGCGGACGGAGATACGCTGTTAATCATTGCAGATGACCCCGCTACCACCCGCGATATTCCTGGTTTTTGCCGTTTTATGGAACACGAACTGCTGGCGGTTGAAGCGGAGAATGCACCGTATCGTTATTTATTGCGCAAAAAAGCCAGCGGCCTGTAATACCTAGTCAGCGGCATTGATGAGAGATAGCCTTTTTGCTTCGCAGGAGGCTATTGTTGATGGGCGATCCATAAGAGCTTGAATTTCACTGAGTGATAATTCAGTGATTTTACTGATAGTTTCTATGTTTAAGCCAAGTTGTAGTGCATTTAAGGTTATCTCTTGTTGGCAGATGGCTTTACCTACTTTGAGCGCTGTTTGTAGTCCCACTGTGAATTCTTCCTCAAATCCTTCTACAAATCCTTGTGCAAATCCTTTCTTATATCCTTCATATCTTAAACGTGTGGCAATATTCATAACTATTTATCCCCGATGCTTACATAATTTGTTGTTTAATTAAGGGCTTGAATTTCACTGTCTGATAACCCAGTGAGTTTGCGGATAACGTCAATGCTTAAACCAAGTTGTAAGCTCTTTAATACAACCTGTTGTAAGGTTTCTTCTTTTCCTTTTTCTTTTCCTTCGTTTTTTAACCGCTGTGCAATATTCATAATAGTTTCTCGATGGTTTTCGGCTTGGTCGATTAATGTCTCGACAATGTATGTGTAGTAGGGTGAATCCATGATGATAAATAAGTAATTCAAGATAGTGATCACATCATCTTTGTCATTATAGTGGCTGTTTAATATTTGAACGAAGTGCTCAGTGACTCTCTGGTGGTCATTTCGTAGTTTTTTATGTTTCATTGCGAGTTCCATCACAGCGATTTTGCGGTGACTAACTATTTCGGTATCCTCAACTACGGTGATGTCCACCAACGGGAAAGGGCTGCTATACAGATCATGAGCTATTTCAGCGTGGGGCAAGCATTGTGTCCATGTACCTTCATAAGGATAGGGGGATGTTTCCCCATGATAAAACAGAATGGGGACAACGAGCGGTAAGGTTTTATGCCCTTGCTGTAGATGTTGATTCATTGCCATAAACGCGTAGTGCATTAAACGCCAGCCCATCAACTTGTCAGGTGTCGACTGATGTTCGACTAACAGATAGATATAACTACCCCTCGTTTTTGTTTGAACAGAATAGAGAACATCGGAAAACCGGGTTCTCAATTTGCTATCAATAAAAGCTGAATTAATGAGGGTAAGCGTATCGAAATCGCACAAGCGTTCAATGTGTTCAGGTAAATGAAGCTCAAAGAAATCTCGGGCATTACTCTGCTTTGTCATAAAGCCTTTAAAGGCGGCATCATGGGGTATTGAACTTGCATTATTAGTCATATCCACGCTCAGCAAATGTTGTCAATGACCGAGATATTACCCAATATTTCTGTGTGCGGGAGAAAAGTTAGTCTTAAATTCAGTTGGTGAATGGTTTGTGTAACTCTTTGCTATAACTGATTATTTTAGATTTCTTTCGCATAAAAAAACGCCGTAATGATGACCATTACGGCGTTGAGATATCAAACTAAAGAAAGGCTATTTTTTGATTTCGGGCAACTTAACGCGCAGTAAGCGAACCGCGTTGGCTGTGACTAATGCCGTGGCGCCAGAATCCGCTAACACAGCAACCCATAACCCAGTGATACCTAACAAGCTCGTTACCAAGAAAACGGCTTTTAAGCCTAAGGCGATAGTGATGTTCTCGCGGATGATCTTCCGTGTGGCTCTGGATAATGCGACGATTTCAGGTAATCCAGTCAAACGGTTATGGGTTAAAGCGGCATCCGCAGTTTCTAAAGCAACGTCAGTACCGCCACCCATTGCAACACCAATGCTTGACGCTTTCATGGCTGGAGCATCGTTGATACCGTCACCTACCATCATGGTGTTGTGATCGCGATTAAGCTCCATCACCGCGGTGACTTTATCTTCTGGTAATAATCCTGCACGGAACTCCATGCCTAGCTGATTTGCGATGGCGCTGGCGGCACGTGGGTTATCACCTGTTAGCATCACGGCATTAACATTCAGTGATTTCAACATAGCCATTGCATCAGCAGCATCGCCACGTAAGGTATCCTGCAGGGCGGTTAAGCCGATAACTTGGTCATCTTCTAACGTGACGACAACCGTTTTACCTTGCGCCTCTAACGCTTCTACTTTCGCTTGCCATTGGCTGCTTAATGGAGGCTCAACCCTTGATGGTGCGCTGACTAACACTTGTTTACCATTAAAAGAGCCTTCAACCCCTTTACCTGCTAGTGCTTTACGCTCTAACGCTTCTTCAACAGTGATAGATAACTCTTCAGCTTTGTTGACGATAGCTTTAGCCAGTGGGTGATGAGAGCCGACTTCAACTGATGCAGTGATACGAATTAACTCGCTTTCACTCAGACCTTCAACGGGAACGATATCGGTGACGTGTGGTTTGCCTTCCGTTAGTGTGCCCGTTTTATCCAGTGCAATTGTAGTGACAGTTCCCAATTGTTCTAATGCAGCACCACCTTTAATTAAAGCTCCACGGCGAGTGGCGGTTGCCAGTGCTGAGGTGATTGCTGCAGGGGTTGAGATAACCAATGCGCAAGGGCAACCAATTAACAACAGAGTCAAACCACGGTAAATCCAAGTATCCCATGCTGCACCGAAGAACATTGGCGGGATCACTATCACTAAGGCCGAAATCAGCATGATAATTGGAGTATAGATGCGGCTGAAGCGGTCAATAAATCGCTCAATTGGCGCACGACGCTCTTCTGCTTCTTCAATCAGTTGCAAGATGCGGTCGATAGCATTTTGACCTTGCTCTGATACCACTTCCATTTGTACGGCTTTATCGACAGACAAACAGCCCGCAGCCACTTTTTCCCCAGCACTGCGTTCTACAGGGACGGATTCACCCGTTAATGCGCTTTCATCAAAACTCGCAAATCCTGCAACCAGCACCGCATCGGTTGGTAATCGACCACCTGGTGCAATTTCAATGATGTCACCAGGGCGTAACTGTGCCACAGGAACTGACGTTTTTTGTCCATCCTTGATAAGCACGGCATCTTCAGGGACTAAAGCCATGAGTGCGCTAACACCTCGGCGAGCGCGTCCCGCAGAGTAGGACTCAAGCATTTCACCCAGCATAAACAGCAAGATAACCATGGCGGCTTCTTCAGTTGCTTGGATGAAAATCGCCCCTACAGCGGCAACGGTCATCAAGGTTTCAATTGCAAATGGTGTACCAGTACGAATCAAACGTAACGATTTACGCGCGATAGGGTATAACCCAAATAACGTGGTTAGGATAAACGCCACGTTACCTAGCTGTGGATTAACAAACTCAAGTCCCCAGCTGATTGCCATCAGGATAGCTAAAATGATGACGGGCTTCGCTTCACTCAATAAGCTGGGTGGCGGTGCTGATGTTGCACTAGCGCTACCCACATCATGTAGTTCGTAACCTGCGGCTTCAACAGTTGAACGAACGACGGCAGTGACGTCTTTGTCAGCGTCCACGACGAGTTTTTCAGTGGCAAAGAGGACTTTGGCTTGAGCGACTTCGCGAATTTGGGAAATCGCGTTTTCGATTTTAGCAGCGCAGCTTGGGCAGTCCATCCCGCGTACAATCCAGCTAAAACGCTGTTTAGCGGTTTGGGTAGGCTCTACGTCATCATTTGCAGCGGATGTTGAGCTGCAGCAGCTACCATGTTGATGGGATTTTTCATCGTCATCATCATGAGCATGATTTTTGTCATCGCCATGATGATGTTCATGGGATGATGCGTCATGGCTCACAGCTTTGCTATTCTCTACGGCTGCGGATGCGCAAGTGTTTCCTGAGCAGCAAGACGTGCTGTGTGCATGGGTATCTTTATGAGAGTGTGAGTGCATAAGCGCCCCCTTTTTCTAGATGCGTTTTTAACCATGTTCTCTAATTAAGGTTAAGTCTACACTTTGGAGTAGACTCTAGAGTCAAATGAAAAAGGGGAAGCCAATTGATAAAATTCTCAAATAGCACGTTTTATCAATTGGCGGGGAATTATAAATAAATGGCGCGAACAATAAAGAACTGACCGAGGAAGTAGAATGCGGCTACAACTGCTTTAGAGGCTTTGAATGGAAAACGGAAATGGGCAATTAGCCAGATGCAGTGAGATAAAAACAGCATAGAAGCGCCCACCATAATCGAGAAATTAAATTCTCGACCTAAGCCAAAGTATTGGTCTCCTGCCACCCACATCATAATCATGCTCATAATAATAGAGGCGAAAACTACAGGCTGTTGGCTTTCCAGTTTTCCCCAAATCAGCACCAAGGTGACGGCTGCGATAGCGATAGGGACGATAAGCCAAGGCAGATACAGACCAAAGTTGAATTGCATTCCAAAGCTAATGGTGTAGACCAAATAGCTTAAGAACATGAGCCCCAAAGAAGTAAGCAAGTGCTCACTAGAAAACATTCTCGAAAGGTCGGCAACTAAGGAAAGCGCCAAACCGCCTAAAATCAGATAGGTTTGCGCATTTAAGTCGTCAGAACTCCATCCCCAGAATAGTAGAAGAAGTAAAGTGATAGGGCGGAATAACCAACGTTGCCACTCAGGACCACGATAGGCTGCATCAACGTACAGCCAGCCAGAAAATAAAACAGCGAGGAATGGCCAACTAATCATACACATATCCTTAAAAGTTTCTGGAAAAGAGAAATCACCAAGAGCGATTAAATATAAATGAACTATACCGTGTCTCGCATAAATTGTATGGCGTTTATCTGCAATTTGAGCGATAGAGGGTATATACTTATGATAATTCTAAGCTAAATATATAAATTATGAATAAGCCAATTCTCTTAATTATTGTTCTTGCGATTATCGCCGTGTTAGCCACTAAGCGTTTTTTTGACCAAAAGAAACAAAATGAAATTAACGATAATTCATTACCTGTCAGTCAGTTAGTGCTCGTGAAAGAGAAAAAAGATTACCCTTATCCAAATATGCGTTCTCGGGAGCGCGATGTGGTATCCCCTGAAACTTTTCGCTATGAACTTTATTTTCAGACTCAAGCTTCAGGAGAAACGATTAAGGTGATCGTCAGCGAAGAGCAGTACCAAGGTGTTGAATTGGGTGCTAAAGGTAAGCTAACCCTACAAGGTACGCGATTTATTCGCTTCGAACCTTCTGAATAATCGGTTATTTCTTTTTAGCGGCTTCAATGGCCGCTTTTGTTTTCTTATGCATGGCGAGCATTTCAAATACGCCAAAAAAGAAAATTTTTGTCTGCTGGAGCCCTGTTAGCTTTTGATCTTTCGGTAAGCTAGCTTTCAGGAAAATAGTCTGCAATGCATGCATGAAAATCATAAATACCATTGCGACATCCATAAAATATTTCAATGGCTTAGGGAATGGATGCACAATATTAAAGATCATAAAGCCCCAAACACAAATCATAAGCAGACGTCCGATATTAATCAGCATCTTTTTCTCCCTGCATACTTGATGAATGAACAGATTGACGAATAAACAGACGATACGCAACTTGGCCAGCGACCTTTTCACGGTGTAGCTGCCAGTTTGCGGGAATGTCAGTAAGTGGTAACTCCGCTTCTGACTCTACATAAATCCAGCTTTCATCAGCTAACCACTGATTTTTTTCTAGGAGCGTGATGGTTTCTCCAAGTAGCCCTTTACGAAAAGGAGGGTCGATAAATACCACATCACAAGGCGTTCCTATTTGGCTGAGAACGCTGAGACTGCTGTTATTAATAACGCTCGCATTATCAGCTTCTAAGCGAACTTTGTTCTCACTAAGAAGCTTGGCATTTTGTTTATCAAGTTCAATAAACGTGACGTGCTCGGCAAAGCGAGATAAGGCTTCAAAACCTAAAGCACCGCTACCTGCGAAGCAATCAAGACAGCGAGCATCACGGATCACTGGCATTAGCCAATTAAAGAGCGTTTCTTTGATGCGATCTGTGGTGGGACGTAAGCCCTCACTATCGCGTACAGGTAGTTTTCGCCCACGCCACTTACCACCAATGATACGAATTTGCCCCAAGGAGGCTGTTTGTGGTTTTTTTGCCATAATATGTATAGTTGCTTAGTTCATTGAGGAATGTATAAATTATTGGGGACTATTGTAGCGCTTCGGTTTCACGGTTTTAACAGAAAAATAAGAATAAATTGTCAGGATTTTTCTTTCAGATATGTGTTGCTGCGCGATGAAATGATAGACTGCATGTAATTTTATTGCGATTTAATTTTTAAACGCCATGTTTTTACCGCGAGGAGTGTAGTGGCTGATGGCTAAAGATAAGAAAAAAGGCTTTTTCTCATGGTTGGGATTTGGTCGTAAGAATGAAGAAGAAACCCAGCAACCTGATGTCGAACTGAAAAATGATGTTGTTCATGATACTGAGCAACAGGATGCCGCCACAGTAGAAGTTGAGCGCCAACATCAGGCAGAGCTTGATGCAATTAAAGCGGCGGAAGATGAAGCAGAGCGCCAATATCAAGCTGAACAAGATGCGATTACGGCTGCTGCTGAAGAAGCAGAACGCCAGCATAAAGCGCAATTAGAGGCGATGCGCATTGCGGCAGAAAATGCAGAGCAAGAGCGTCAAGCAGCAGAAGAAAAGCGTATAGCAGAAGAAAAAGCGGCTAGAGAAGCGTTAGAAGCCCAGGCTTTACGCCAAGCAGAAGAAGCCGCGGAACGCCAACGTCAAATCGAGCAGGCTGCGATTAAAGCTGCCGAAGAAGAAGTTGAACGTCAGCATCAAGCTGAGTTAGCCGTTATCAAAGCCGCAGAAGAAAAAGCGGAACGTGAATACCAAGCAGCGGAGGCCGCTCGTTTAGCGCAAGAGCAAGCTGATCGCGAACGACAAGAGGCGGAAATCACCCGTCTGGCTGAAGAAGAGGCAGAGCGCCAACGCCAAGCTGAACTCGCTGCTATCAAAGAAGCGGAAGAGAAAGCGGAACGTGAACGCCAAGAGGCGGAAGCGGCTCGTTTAGCGGAAGAAGAAGCTGAGCGTCAGCGTCAAGCTGAACTCGCTGCTATCAAAGAAGCGGAAGAGAAAGCGGAACGTGAACGCCAAGAGGCGGAAGCGGCTCGCTTAGCGGAAGAAGAAGCTGAGCGCCAACGCCAAGCTGAACTCGCTGCTATCAAAGAAGCGGAAGAGAAAGCGGAACGTGAACGCCAAGAGGCGGAAGCGGCTCGCTTAGCGGAAGAAAAAGCGGAACGTGAACGCCAAGAAGCGGAAGCAGCTCGCTTAGCGGAAGAAGAAGCTGCTCGTATAGCAGAAGAAGAGGCCGAGGCGGCACGTTTAGCAGAGGAAGAAGCAGCTAAAGCTCAGCCAGTTGAGCAAGAGAAACCGAAAAAAGAAGGCTTTTTCAGCCGTCTAAAGAAAGGCTTATTAAAAACACGTCAAAATCTAGGTTCGGGTTTCCTTGGTCTATTCAAGGGCAAAAAAATCGATGACGATCTTTTTGAAGAGCTAGAAGAGCAGTTATTAATTGCGGATGTCGGTGTTGAAACTACCCGTAAAATCATTGATAACTTGACTCAGCACGCTTCCCGTAAAGAGTTAAAAGATGCCGAAGCGTTGTACGGTAAGCTGCGTGAAGAAATGTCTGATATTTTAGCCACGGTAGACAAACCATTAGAGATCGAAGGTAAAAAACCTTATGTTATTCTGATGGTTGGTGTTAACGGTGTGGGTAAAACAACAACGATTGGTAAATTAGCACGTCAGTATCAATCAGAAGGTAAGTCCGTCATGTTGGCAGCGGGTGATACATTCCGTGCCGCGGCGGTTGAACAACTGCAAGTGTGGGGCGATCGTAACAATATTTCAGTTGTTGCTCAGCATACTGGTGCTGATCCTGCTTCCGTGATTTTTGATGCGATTCAATCCGCTCAAGCAAAAGGTGTCGATGTGTTGATCGCCGATACTGCAGGGCGCTTACAAAATAAAGCGCACTTAATGGAAGAATTGAAAAAAATCGTCCGCGTGATGAAAAAGCTTGATGAGTCAGCCCCTCATGAAATTATGCTGACCCTCGATGCGAGCACGGGACAAAATGCGGTTAGTCAGGCTAAAATTTTCAATGACGCCGTAGGTTTAACCGGTATTACACTGACAAAACTCGATGGTACAGCAAAAGGTGGCGTAATCTTCTCAATCGCTGATCAATTCGGTATTCCAATCCGTTATATCGGGATTGGTGAAGGTATTGAAGATTTACGCCCATTTAAAGCCGATGATTTTATCGAGGCTCTATTTGCCCGAGAGGAATAATTTTCGATGATCCGCTTTGAACATGTGAGTAAAGCTTATCGCGGTGGCCGCCAAGCGCTCCAAGGGGTAGATTTCCATCTACGCCCTGGGGAAATGGCATTTTTAACGGGTCACTCAGGCGCAGGTAAAAGTACATTACTTAAACTGATTTGTGGTATTGAGCGCCCAAGCGCGGGTCATATCCTGTTTAATGGTCATGATATCAGCCGACTAAAAGACAGAGAGATCCCTTTTCTGCGCAGACAGATCGGCATGATTTTCCAAGATCACCATCTGTTATTTGACCGCACAGTTTATGACAACGTGGCGATGCCGCTGATTATTTCTGGTGCAAGTAGCGAAGATATTCGCCGACGTGTGAGCGCTGCATTGGATAAAGTCGGTTTGTTGGATAAAGCGAGAAATTTCCCAATTCAACTGTCTGGTGGTGAACAGCAGCGTGTGGGAATTGCGCGTGCAGTGGTGAATAAGCCAACGATGCTTCTCGCGGATGAACCGACAGGTAACCTTGATAACGAGTTATCTGAAGGCATTATGCGTTTATTTGAAGAGTTTAACCGCGTGGGTGTGACCGTATTAATGGCAACCCATGATATTGCGTTGATTGAACGCCGTAATTTGCGTGTATTGACCTTAAGCGAAGGTCGGATGCTTGGAGGTCAACATGGCTAAGAATGTCCGCAAAGCGAAGCCAGAACGTGCCATGCAATCAAAAAGCAAAGCACTCAAAGGCGGCTGGCGTGAGCAGTGGCGCTACTCTTGGCTAAATGCACTGGCTGACATGCTACGTCAACCGCTGGCAACCTTTTTAACTGTGATGGTCATTGCCATTTCATTAGCGTTGCCAAGCCTGTGTTATATCGTTTGGAAGAACGTTTCCCAAGCAGCTGAACAGTGGTACCCGACGCCTCAGTTGACGGTCTATCTGGATAAGTCTCTCGATGAGCAAGGTGGACAAAATGTGGTGACTCAGCTTGAAGCCCTTGATGGTGTTGCTCATGTGAATTACTTATCTCGCGACCAAGCGATATCTGAATTCCGTAGCTGGTCTGGCTTTAGCACCGCATTAGATATGCTAGAAGAGAATCCACTGCCAGCGGTGGCAATTATCACCCCGAAACTGGATTTTGAAGGTTCGAATGCTCTAGCAACACTGCGCGACCGTGTCAGTCAAGTTAACGGCATTGAAGAAGTTCGAATGGATGATAGCTGGTTCTCACGCCTAGCGGCATTAACACGGTTGGTAGGGCAAGTTGCATCAGTGATTGGCATTTTGATGATTGTTTCATTGTTCTTAGTGATTGGTAATAGTGTGCGGTTAAATATCTTTGCCCGTCGCGATACCATCAATGTGATGAAGCTAATTGGTGCTACTGATGGCTTTATCATGCGGCCATTCTTGAATGGCGGGGTTGTGTTAGGCGCATTGGGTGCGGTGATCGCCCTCATTATGACATTCTTACTTGTGTGGCAGTTGTCTGATTTAGTGGCGCAAGTAGCAAGTGTATTTGGTACGCAATTCCACATTGAAGGGCTGTTGTGGGAAGAGGCTCTGTTGATTATTCTAATGTCTGCAATTGTGGGCTGGGTAGCAGCATGGCTGGCAACATTACAACACTTACGCCATTTCAGACCTGAATAATTTAATTGTTCCCATCGGTGCTAACTTATTGGTCCCGATGGGAAAAATAAATTTCTACGAACTTCTTTTCTAATTATGTGTCAGATATTGACCTGCGGTTAACTATTCTTGTATATAATTTATTTAACGCGGCTAAGCTGATAGACTACGGTTTGTCTGTATCGAATCTCTCCCATTTCAGTACAATTCATAGAGGATCTTAATGACCAAAGACATGCAATCATTAGCGCTTGTTCCACAAGGAAGTATTGAAGCTTACATGCGAGCTGCCAATGCTTACCCGATGCTGACCGCAGAGGAAGAAAAGGAACTGGCAGAAAGGCTGCATTACGATGGTGACCTCGAAGCTGCTAAGCAACTGATTTTATCCCATTTGCGCTTTGTTATTCACATCGCGCGTAGCTATGCAGGCTATGGTTTACCACAAGCTGACTTAATTCAGGAGGGCAATATCGGCCTGATGAAGGCTGTGCGTCGTTTTAATCCTGAAGTGGGTGTGCGTCTGGTGTCTTTCGCCGTGCATTGGATCAAAGCGGAAATTCATGAATACGTTTTACGTAACTGGCGTATCGTTAAAGTCGCAACAACAAAATCCCAGCGTAAGTTATTCTTTAACTTAAGAAAGAATAAAAAACGCCTTGGTTGGTTTAACCAAGAAGAGGTGGATATGGTTGCGCAAGAGCTAGGCGTGAGCACCAAAGATGTACTGGAAATGGAATCCCGAATGGCGGCGCAAGACATGGCATTTGATATGTCTGATGACGATGATAGCAGTGATTTCGGTGGACCTGTTGCACCCGTGCTTTTTCTTCAAGATAAGTCTTCTGATTTTGCCAATACCATTGAAGATGATAACTGGGAAAGTCACGCAACTGACCGTTTAGCTGATGCGTTAGCCTCATTAGATGAGCGCAGCCAAGATATCATTCGTGCTCGTTGGCTGGATGATGACAACAAAACGACGCTGCAAGAGCTTGCCGACAAATACGGCGTTTCTGCTGAGCGTGTTCGTCAGCTTGAAAAGAACGCCATGAAAAAGCTGCGTCTTGCTATGGAAGATGAAGACGACGAGATGTAATCTCTCGTGTTTATCAACGTTATCTGCATTTATTTCCGCTTTATTAGCCCGGAATTTAAATGCAGATAACTGATTCATTAACTGTTTTTGATAATTTTCGTTAGCGAGAATAGAGCTCTAAAGGTAGCCCATCTGGATCTGCTAAGAAGGTAAAACGCTTCTGAGTATACGGATCGATTCTTACCCCCTCACACACCACCTGATGTTGTGCCAAATAGGCAATCCATTCCTCGATATTATCCACTTCAAACGCTAAATGACGTAATCCAGTTGCTTCAGGATAACTGAGTCTTTTGGGCGGATTAGCGAAACTAAACAGCTCAATCTGATAATGCTCTCCAAAAGCTAAATCTGCTTTCCATGAGTCATTCTCTGGACGGTAATATTCTGAGAGAAGCTGCAATCCAAGGATCTGACAGTAAAAATGCTTACTCTTAGCAAAATCGGAGCAAATAATAGCAACGTGATGAATTTTATTAAGTTTCATACTAATGGCTCAATATTTAGCTGCCAATGATGAGTTTCTTCGGCGGGTTGAAAACCACAAGCAACAAGAAATTTCTCCAAAGCGATTTTGTTTTGCGGTTCCACGCCCTGCAAGTCAAAGATCCAATGGCGGATTTCAGGTTGTTGGCGGAAAATTTCCTGTAAAAGATATAACCCAACTCCGCGACGGCGAGTGATTTCACGGACATTAAAATCACAGATCGTACCTTGTTGTTGATAAATAACCACTTTAGCCGCTGCTAATAATCGCTCATTAAAACGCGCTCCATAAAAACGTACACCAGACTCAAGATTTTGTTCGAGTTGAGTTCGACTCTGGTCTAGCCAGATTTTCGATAAGTCGATGTATTGTTGCTCAGTAGGATTGACCAGAGGGATGATGGTAAGTCTCATGTTGTTTTGATCCATTTCATGGTGCATGTTGCACGCTATTCTAACAGCAGAGTGATCTGTAACCGATTTTTTAATTTCAAAGAGAAAAATTTGGTATTGATGAATTTTCCGAGTTTCCCTCGGATTAAGCCAAATTTAACCGGAATATAACACTAGCATTTACAAAAAATACACGTTTTATCATTAGCTTTTTATTCTGCAATTGATGTAAATATCTGCCTCATTCATTTGCTATTTAGCATAATTCTCTTGTTTAATAGTCTGAAATATATAGCCTTATTGGCTATATTTTGAAATATCAGGCATTGAACCTGTCACCTATAATAATTGATTATAAATCAATCACAAACACTCACAATCATACACAATATTGATGGCGGGGACGCACGAATGAAGAATATTAATAAAGCATTATTAGCGGGTTGTATCGCAATGGCATTAAGCCCAGCAGGATGGGCGAAAGAGATTAAAATTGCAGTCGTCGGCGCTATGTCAGGTCCCGTTGCTCAGTATGGAGATATGGAATTTACGGGAGCTCGCCAAGCTATTGCGGATATTAATGCGAAGGGTGGAATTAACGGCGATACATTGGTTGCCGTTGAATACGACGATGCTTGCGATCCAAAACAAGCGGTTGCGGTCGCCAACAAAGTAATTAACGATGGCATTAAACATGTTATTGGTCACCTATGCTCCTCCTCCACTCAGCCCGCTTCAGATATTTATGAAGACGAAGGCGTTCTGATGATTACCCCTGCGGCGACCAATGCGGATTTAACCACACGTGGCTACCAGTTGATCATGCGTACAACAGGTTTGGATTCTGACCAAGGTCCAACCGCAGCAAAATATATCATGGAAAAAATCAAACCTAAGCGTATTGCAGTGGTACATGATAAACAGCAATACGGTGAAGGTTTGGCTCGCTCAGTACGTGAAAGCTTGAACAAAGCGGGCGTGAAAGAAGTGATGTTTGAAGGGGTCACTGCGGGTGATAAAGATTTCTCTGCACTGGTCGCTAAGCTGAAAAAAGAGAACGTCGATTTTGTCTATTTCGGCGGCTACTATCCAGAAATGGGGCAAATTTTACGCCAAGCGAAACAATCGGGTCTGAACATTCGCTTTATGGGACCTGAAGGTGTGGGTAACTCCTCGTTGTCGAATATTGCAGGCGACGCCTCTGAAGGCATGCTGGTGACATTACCGAAACGTTATGACCAACTTCCAGCTAACCAATCCATCGTCGATGCGATTAAAAAGAAAAAAGAAGATCCAACAGGACCATTTGTATGGACAACTTATGCCGCAATCCAAGGCTTAACCACGGCGATGCAGCGTACAGGCAGCACGGAACCCGATGTGCTGGCGAAAGATCTGAAAGCTAATCCAGTGGATACCGTCATGGGGCAATTAAGCTGGAAGCCAAATGGTGACCTGAAAGGTTTCGAATTCGGTGTGTTTGAATGGCACAAAGACGGAACCTCTACTGCACAAGAGTAGCTCTCATCTGTATTGAGAAATGATATTCAGTGATGAGCTGGGAGCTTGGTAACGGGCTTCCAGCTTCTGCTCTCCATAGAGGGACAGTAGTTTGAAAGGATAATCTTATGTCAGACCAAATTCTGTATTTTATTCAGCAATTCCTCAATGGCCTAACGTTAGGAAGCACTTACGCGCTGATCGCTATCGGCTATACCATGGTGTACGGCATCATCGGGATGATCAACTTCGCCCACGGTGAAGTGTACATGATTGGTAGCTACGTTTCGTTCATTGTCATTGCGGGCTTAATGATGCTCGGTATCGATGTGGGGTGGATCCTCATTGCAGCGGCATTTGTGGCGGCAATTGTGGTATCAAGCTCCTATGGTTGGAGTATCGAGCGGGTTGCTTACCGTCCCGTTCGTCACTCTAAGCGCCTAATTGCGCTGATCTCAGCTATCGGGATGTCCATCTTCTTACAAAACTACGTCAGTTTATCTCAAGGATCCCGCGATCTAGCGTTGCCAAGCCTGATTACTGGGCAGTGGGTATTAGGTGAAAGTGAT
The DNA here is from genome assembly GCF_027595165.1 of Providencia sp. PROV188. Lineage (NCBI taxonomy): Bacteria > Pseudomonadati > Pseudomonadota > Gammaproteobacteria > Enterobacterales > Morganellaceae > Providencia > Providencia sp. PROV188. Next base: position 3,312,917 of record NZ_CP097291.1, on the reverse strand, counting down.
GGCTTCTCTGCCATTGTCACCAAAATGCAGCTGACTATCTGGATTGTGACCTTCCTTGCGATGCTGGCATTAACGCTGTTTATCCGCTATTCCCGTATGGGACGCGCTTGCCGTGCGTGTGCGGAAGATTTAAAAATGGCAAGTCTGCTGGGTATCAACACTGACCGCGTGATCTCTTTGACATTCGTGATCGGCGCAACGATGGCGGCGGTTGCAGGTGTATTACTAGGGCAATTCTACGGCGTAATTAACCCGTATATTGGCTTTATGGCGGGAATGAAAGCTTTCACCGCAGCCGTATTAGGTGGAATCGGCAGTATTCCTGGCGCGATGCTGGGCGGCTTGATCCTTGGTGTAGCGGAAGCCATGACCTCGGCGTATTTAAGTACGGAATATAAAGATGTCGTCTCATTTGGTTTATTGATTGGTGTTCTGTTGATCATGCCAACTGGCATTCTGGGTCGCCCGGAGGTCGAAAAAGTATGAGAAAAGAAAATTGGATCAGTGCCATTATTGCCTCCGTCACCTTCTTTATTTTAGCCGTATTTATGATGGGGCTAAAATTAGGACTCGATGGGACTAAGCTGATAGTGGAATCAGGGGGAGACGTTCGTTGGAATTGGATCTTTGTCGGCATCGCCATTATCTTTGTGTATCAATTAATTCGCCCTGCATTAAGCAAAGTGTGGCAAGGCGTACCCAAAAAATCGTGGGCGTTACCGGATTTTGACGGTGGCTCGCTTAGACAAAAAATTATTGGGATCGCTATCATTATTGGGGCGATCATCTGGCCATTTTTGGTGTCTCGCGGCAGCGTCGATATTGCCACATTAACCCTGATCTACGTGATGTTGGGGCTAGGCTTAAACGTCGTAGTTGGATTGTCAGGATTATTGGTACTCGGCTATGCGGGCTTCTACGCTATCGGCGCTTACACCTTTGGCTTACTCAATCACTATTATGATTTTGGTTTCTGGGAAAGCTTACCGATTGCCGGCTTAACGGCAGCATTAGCTGGGTTCTTATTAGGTTTCCCTGTGCTGAGGTTACGGGGTGACTATTTGGCGATCGTCACCCTTGGGTTTGGGGAGATCGTACGTATTTTATTATTAAATAATACGGAGATCACCGGTGGCCCTAACGGGATCAGCCAACTGCCAAAACCAACTTTCTTTGGCTTAGAATTTAGCCGTACTGCTAAAGATGGTTGGGACACATTCCATAACTTCTTTGGGTTAGATTACAACCCTGGTGACCGGATCATTTTCCTCTATTTTGTGGCGCTGTTGCTGGTGGTGATCACCTTGATCGTGATCAGCCGCTTGTTACGGATGCCATTAGGACGTGCGTGGGAAGCGCTACGTGAAGATGAAATTGCGTGTCGATCATTAGGCTTAAGCCCGACGCGCATTAAATTAACCGCCTTTACGATCAGTGCAACATTTGCAGGGTTTGCCGGAGCATTATTTGCTGCACGACAAGGGTTTATCAGCCCTGAATCCTTCACTTTTGCTGAATCAGCCTTTGTACTGGCGATCGTGGTGCTGGGTGGGATGGGATCGCAAATGTCGGTGATTCTAGCCGCGATCATCTTGGTAGTATCAAGGGAGATGATGCGCGATCTGAATGAATACAGCATGTTGCTGCTGGGGGCATTGATGGTGCTGATGATGATCTGGCGCCCACAAGGCTTATTGCCGATGCAGCGCCGTCAAATGAAGCTGAAAAATGTGCAGGGAGGCGGATCATGACGACGCCTATTCAGCCTTCGGCTGTACCGTTATTGCAAGTCAGTGGCTTAACCATGCGCTTTGGTGGTTTGCTTGCGGTCAACAACGTGGAGTTGACGTTAAACCAAGGGGAAATTGTTTCACTGATTGGTCCCAATGGTGCAGGAAAAACCACCATATTTAACTGTTTAACTGGATTTTATAAGCCAACGAGCGGGGCGATCCTCTATCGAGATAAGCATCTTGAAGGGCTTCCGGGTCAAGCTATTGCTCGCCTTGGGGTGATCCGTACATTCCAGCATGTTCGCTTATTCAAAGAGATGACGGTGATTGAAAACTTATTAGTGGCTCAGCACCAACATCTGAAAAGCGGTATTTTCTCAGGCTTACTGAAAACGCCAGCATTTCGCCGAGCAGAAGCCGAAGCGGTGGATAATGCGGTGAAATGGCTAGAGCGGGTCAATCTTTCTGAGTTTGCTAACCGCCAAGCGGGGAATCTGGCGTATGGTCAACAGCGTCGCCTAGAAATTGCCCGTTGCATGGTGACGCGACCTGAAATTTTGATGTTGGATGAGCCAGCGGCAGGGTTAAACCCGAAGGAAACTAACGATCTGGATGAGCTAATTGCGGAGCTGAGAACCCATCATAATGTCTCTATCTTATTGATAGAGCATGATATGAAATTGGTGATGGGCATTTCTGATCGAATTTATGTGGTGAACCAAGGAACACCTCTGGCGAATGGAACACCAAACGAAATTCGCCAGCATCCTGATGTGATCAAAGCCTACTTGGGAGAAGCTTACTGATGTTGGAATTTAAACAAGTTTCCACCCATTATGGGAAAATACAGGCGCTGCATGATGTCAGCTTAAATATTCAAAAAGGTGAGATTGTCACGCTGATTGGTGCCAATGGTGCAGGAAAAACCACGTTACTCAGTACGTTATGTGGCGACCCTCGCGCCTCCTCAGGTCAGGTGCTTTATCGCGGAGCGGATATTACTCAGTTACCGACACCACAAATTATGCGCAAAGACATTGCGCTAGTGCCGGAAGGTCGGCGGGTATTTTCTCGTATGACCGTTGAGGAAAATCTAGCGATGGGTGGTTTTTTTGCGGATCGCCACCAATATCTCGAGCGTATTGAACGGGTTTATTCGTTATTTCCACGGTTGCATGAACGTCGTAGCCAGCGCTCAGGAACCATGTCCGGTGGAGAGCAGCAGATGCTTGCCATTGGGCGGGCGCTGATGAGTCAGCCTGAATTACTGTTATTGGATGAACCTTCATTGGGGCTGGCGCCAATTATCATTATGCAAATATTTGACACCATTTTGCAGCTACGGGAAGAGGGGATGACCATCTTTTTGGTGGAGCAAAATGCCAACCAAGCACTGAAACTCGCTGACCGTGGGTATGTGCTAGAAAATGGGCATATTGTTTTGGAAGATACCGGAAAAGCCTTACTGGCGAATGAAGCGGTACGCAGCGCTTATTTAGGCGGATAGTTTAACCGTATCGTCAGTTAACAATCATCAAGCAAAAACACCCCATAAAATATATCGGATATTTATGGGGTGTTTTATTTGGTGGCGATTAATGCGGAAGGTTAAGTATGAAACGCGTGTATCGCCTGTAACGGCTATCAGCTTAATGTGAGGCTTCTCCCATTTTTGTTATTTGCTTGTTTCTGCATAGAAAATAAAATGTATATACAAGTTTTTGTGTAGAAACAGCATCCTAGTTATTGTTGTCTAACTTTTCTCCACATCCCTTCTCCACTGTTGCGACAAAAATTCAAATTTCAATGTATATACTTTGTGAATTAAATGTATATATATTTAATTATCAACTAAGCAAACAGGGCAAAAAGATCATTTTTAATCGTTCTTTTTTTTTATTTAATGAGTTGATTTAAATGTTAAATTCAAAGATTCCCACGGTGTGGGAATGATCTGTTAGCCACTAACTCAACAATGATAAATAACCGAAATTGTTAATTTTACGTTAAACCAAGTGGATGGATAGGGGATAAAAGAATGTTAAACCGTACAGATTCAACGCGCGTGATCCGTGCCCCGCACGGTAGCCAAAAGAGCTGCAAAAGCTGGCTGACTGAAGCCGTCTACCGCATGATCCAAAATAACTTAGATCCAGATGTTGCTGAGCATCCGCAAAGCTTGGTGGTGTATGGTGGCATTGGACGTGCAGCCCGTGACTGGGAATGTTACGACAAGATTTTAGATGTCTTAAAAACCCTCGAAGACGATCAAACATTGCTGGTGCAATCCGGTAAACCAGTCGGAGTGTTCCCAACTCATGTAGACGCGCCACGCGTTTTAATTGCTAACTCAAACATTGTTCCTCATTGGGCGAATTGGGATCATTTCAACGAATTAGATCGCAAAGGCTTGATGATGTACGGGCAGATGACTGCCGGCTCATGGATCTACATCGGTTCACAAGGGATTGTACAAGGTACCTATGAAACCTTCGTTTCACTGGCAAAACAGCATTTTAACGGCAACCCAGCAGGGCGTTGGATCCTAACTGGCGGATTAGGCGGTATGGGGGGCGCACAGCCTTTAGCGGCCACCATGGCTGGCTTTAGCATGATTGCGGTTGAGTGCGATGAAAGCCGTATCGATTTCCGTTTAAGAACCCGTTACGTAGACAAAAAAGCGACTTCGCTAGATGAAGCGTTGGGCTATATCGAAGAAGCCAAAGCGAGCGGTAAGCCAGTCTCCGTGGGTTTATTAGGCAATGCGGCGGATGTATATAGCGAGTTAGTCAAACGCAATATCACGCCGGATTCAGTCACCGACCAAACTAGCGCCCATGACCCTGTACACGGTTATTTGCCACAAGGTTGGACATTAGCCCAGTGGCGTGACAAGCAACAAACTGCGCCAGCTGAAGTGACGAAAGCCGCGAAGAAAAGCATGGCAGTGCAGGTGGATGCCATGCTGCAAATGCAAAAACGTGGCTCGGCAGCGTTTGACTACGGCAACAATATTCGCCAGATGGCCAAAGATGAAGGCGTGAATAATGCCTTTGATTTCCCAGGATTTGTGCCTGCGTATATTCGTCCGCTGTTCTGCGAAGGGATTGGTCCATTCCGTTGGGTGGCACTGTCGGGTGACCCAGAAGATATCTACAAAACCGACCAAAAAGTCAAAGAGCTGATCCCTGATGATAAACACCTTCATAACTGGCTGGATATGGCGCGCGAGCGTATTGTATTCCAAGGTTTACCGGCGCGTATTTGCTGGGTGGGACTGAAAGACAGGGAAAGATTGGGGCGCGCGTTTAACGAGATGGTGAAAAATGGGGAGCTAAAAGGCCCTATCGTGATTGGGCGTGACCATCTTGATTCTGGCTCAGTTGCCAGCCCGCATCGTGAAACAGAATCCATGAAAGATGGTTCTGATGCCGTCTCTGACTGGCCATTACTTAATGCGCTGTTGAACACCGCAGGCGGGGCGACGTGGGTGAGCTTGCATCACGGCGGCGGCGTTGGAATGGGCTTCTCGCAACACGCTGGCGTGGTGATTGTGTGTGATGGTACCGATGCCGCAGACAAACGTCTTGCTCGTGTGCTGCACAACGACCCTGCAACTGGCGTCATGCGCCATGCGGATGCCGGTTATGACATCGCCATTAACTGTGCGAAGCAGCAAGGTCTTAACTTGCCAATGGTCAAGTAATGTCGAATGCCGGCTCTATGGAGTCGGCACCTTTTAGCCTCACATAAGGAATTCACGATGAATGCGGCAATGACTCAAAAACCACACGGACCGCTAGCTGGGATCAAAGTGATTGATTTAAGCCGTGTGCTCGCAGGGCCTTACTGCACGGGCATGATGGCAGACTTGGGCGCAGAAGTGATCAAAATCGAAGTGCCTGATCATGGTGATGATAGCCGTCATCTTGGTCCTTTTATTGACGGTGAAAGTGTTTATTACGGGCTGATCAATCGCGGAAAACGCAGCATTGAGTTAGATCTTAAAGACGATGGCGATCGTCAGATTTTATTTCAATTGATCAAAGAGAGTGATGTGGTGGTGGAAAACTTCCGCCCCGGCGTCACCAAGCGTCTTGGGATCGATTTCGACAGCGTTAAACAGCTTAATCCCAACATTATCTACGCCAGCATTTCAGGATTTGGGCAAAACAGCCCCCTTGCGAGCTACCCAGCTTATGACATTGTGGCACAGGCTATGTCTGGGTTGATGAGCGTGACAGGTTCCCCTGAGTCGGGTCCTACGCGCAGCGGTGAATCCATCGGGGATGTCTGTGCGGGCGTATTTGCCTCATGGGCGATTAGCAGCGCACTGTTTGCTCGCGAACGTCATGGTGAAGGTGCGCAATATTTGGATGTTGCCATGGTGGATGTGCTGCTCAGTATGCAGCTTACTGGACTATCTAATTTATTTGCCAATGGCAAGGCGCCAAGTTTAGTGGGTAATCGCCATCCTGTTTCAACGCCATTTGATACTTACCAAGCAAAAGATGGTTTGGTGGTGATTGCGATTGCCAGTGAAAAACTGTTCCAACGTTTCTGTGAATGTATGGGGAAACCGGAGTTATCCCAAGATGCGCGTTACTTGAGCGATCCAGTTCGTACGATCAATCAAGCGGCGCTACGTCAAGAAATTGAAAGCTGGACAGGAACAAAGCGTGTCGAGGAAGTGTGTGACTTATTGCTGAATGCCGGGGTTCCAGCCTCACCGATTCACAATTTACAGCAAGCAACGCAAAGCGAGCATGCCGAAGTTCGTCAGGTATTAACCCACTTAAATGATGGCGGTACCCCTCTGATTTCTCAGCCGGTTTTCTTTAATGGTGTGAAACCGAAAGTCACCCAAAGAGCCCCTGCTCTTGGGGAAGGCAATGAACGCTATAAATCGGCAGCTACTACCATAACCACAACAATAAAAAGCGCGGAGACGATGCAATGAGTTTTGATATTAATGAAACCGAATACGCCATTGTAGAGGCCGTTGAAAAAGTGTGTCGCGATATTCTGCAAGCGAACGCTCAACGTTATGACGAAGAAGAAATTTTCTGTGCGGAAAGCTTAACCGCACTGGGTGAAATGGGCTGCTGGGGAATCAACTTACCGGAGCAATACGGTGGTTTTGGCATTGGCAGTATTGCCATGAGCATGATTGTTGAAGCAGTGGCGGCTGCCTGCGCCTCGACATCATCCGCATTGACCGCCCATTTCTTAGCGACTGATTCTATCCTGATTGGCGGAACAGAAGAGCAAAAAAATTATTGGTTACCAAAAGCCGCAAGCGGTGAATTACTGGGTGCGTTTGGATTAACAGAGCCCGCCGCAGGTTCAAACCCCGCGGATATGCGCACGACAGCAACCCGTGAAAATGGCGGTTGGCGCATTCGCGGTAACAAACACTATATTACCAATGCCAAAGAAGCGGATTTTATTGTGCTGTACGCCAAAACAGATGTTGAAGCAGGTGCTCGTGGCATTAGCGCGTTTATGATCCCGAAAGGAACAGAAGGCGTGGCATTTTCTCACCCAGAAAAAACCATGGGGCTGCGTGGTAGCACTATCTATGAATTAGCACTCAACTGCTGGTTACCTGAATCGGCATTGCTGGGAGAAGAGGGCAAAGGGTTCCATACGGCGATGGAAGTGCTGGATAAAGGTCGTGTGGAAGTGGCGGCAACGTCATTGGGGATCGCTCGTGCAGCCATGGAAAGCACATTAGGCTGGGTGAAAGAGCGTCAAATTGGTAAGAAGCCGCTGGCGGCCTATCAAGGGACTCAATGGAAAATCGCCGATATGCATACACAGCTGGAAGCGGCACGAATGCTGACATGGAACGCGGCGGAGCTGCGAGATTCTGGGCAGCGCTTTAGTTTGCAATCTGCCACCGCAAAACTATTTGCGGCGGAATGCGCAGGTTTTGTGACGGATGCCGCGCTGCAACTGCATGGGGGGTATGGTTATATTCGCGATCTACCCCTAGAGCGCTATGTACGAGATGCTCGTATTTTGCGTATCTTTGAAGGGACGTCAGAAATTCAAAAAATCATTATTTCGCGCGCCGTTCTCGACGCTTAATTTTGATGAGTTCGACCCGATAGGTAAGACAGGACTTATCGGGGTTTTTCCAGCTATGAGTATCTAAGCAATAACAGGAGCACTATCCTGACAACAGGATCATGGACTTAAAAACACAACAACAATCAGGTTTAAGAATGTATTTCAATTATTAATGACGGGTAGATAAAACAATAACATACCTGCATCACGTCAAATGTCTGTGCTCACAACATAGAGAATTCATTGCTGACGACTAATTGGTCCATTCTTTAAGCCAGCCTTGCTTAAAGAGGAATTACCATGACAGTTTCCAACGATATCATCGGGCAAAAGCAGTCTCGCCAAGATAATGTTCCGCTTATCGAAGCACGTTCCATTGACTATATTCCTGAATCTGAGCGACACGGGACGTTGTCGAGCCAATTCACGCTGTGGTTTGGGGCTAACTTGCAAATCACCGCAATCGTCACCGGTGCCCTAGCGGTTGTGTTGGGGGGGGATGTATTTTGGTCGTTGATTGGCTTGTTTATCGGTCAATTATTGGGGGGCGCGGTTATGGCGCTCCATGCAGTACAAGGTCCGAAGCTGGGTCTGCCGCAAATGATCTCCAGCCGCGTGCAATTTGGGGTTTATGGTGCCGTCATCCCGATTTTATTGGTCTGTATGATGTACGTCGGATTTTCTGCTAGTGGGACAGTATTAGCTGGGCAGGCGGTGGGGCAATTACTGAACGTCAGTGATTGGATGGGGATCGTGATTTTCGGGATTGTGATCATCGGTATCACTATCTGCGGTTACCGCATCATCCATATTCTCGGTAAAGTGGCGAGTGTCGTTGGCGTTATCGCCTTCTTCTATCTATTCTTCCGTCTGTTCTATATGAATGATGTTTCGGTGTTATTAGAGAATCGTCATTTCAGCTGGACGAATTTCCTATTAGCTATGTCGCTGTCGGCTTCTTGGCAGATTGCATTTGGTCCTTATGTGGCGGATTACTCCCGTTATTTACCGACCAAAACTCCAACCATCAAAGCATTTTTAGCCGTAGGTTCAGGGACAGTGATTGGGACTCAAGCCTCGATGATCCTAGGGGTGTTTGCGGCAGCGCTTGCTGGCAATCAATTTGCGGGTCATGAAGTTTCCTACATTGTTGGTTTAGGCAGCACGGGCTTAATTGCAGCGCTGCTGTATATCAGTATTTTCTTTGGCAAAGTGACGATTACGGCTTTGAATGCTTACGGTAGCTTTATGTCGATGGCAGCGATTTGGTGTGGTTTCCGTGGTAAGCATCAGATTTCCCGTGGTCAGCGTCTGTTCTTTATTATCCTTATGGTGAGCTTTTCGACGGCGTTAGGTCTGGCAGGGCAACATTCATTCTTAAAACTGTTCTCGGCTTTCTTGCTGTTTTTATTAGCGTTCTTTACGCCATGGAGTGCGATTAACTTAGTGGATTACTACTGGGTGACGAAAGGTCGCTACGATGTCCCGCAATTATCCAATCCGAATGGCCGTTATGGTCGCTGGAACAAAGTGGGGATCATCACCTATGTGGTTGGCGTATTGATCCAAATGCCATTTATTGCCACAGGTTTCTACACCGGACCTCTGGTTGATAGCTTGGGCGGCGTGGATATTTCGTGGATCGTCGGTTTAGTTGCCACCAGTATCATCTACTATGTCGCGGTAAAAATTTGGCCAATGTCAGTGGCGCCAAGCCTGATATTGCCAGAAACCAAATAAGGTTTATTTCTTAGGTAACATATTAATTTTCCAACGATAAAAATAGTCAGTGATGGCGTCCTAGCAGTGAAAATATTCACTGCTATGGGCTCCCTCAACTCAAAAATAGCCGTAACAAAGTACGCGATAGGAGTAGTTATGAAAATTTTAGTCGCAGTAAAACGGGTGATTGACCATAACGTTAAAGTTCGGGTTAAAGCCGATGGCTCGGGAGTGGAGCTGACGAATGTCAAAATGGCGATGAACCCCTTTGATGAGATTGCGGTAGAAGAGGCGGTACGTTTAAAAGAAGCAGGCAAAGTCACTGAAGTGGTGGCGGTCTCCATCGGTGAAGCCACGGCGCAAGATACGCTGCGTAGTACGATGGCAATTGGGGCTGACCGAGCCATTTTGATTCAAAAACCCACCGAGATGGCACTAGAGCCGCTGGATATTGCCCGCCTTTTACAGCAGGTGGTGAGTCAGGAGCAACCGGATTTAATTTTACTCGGCAAGCAAGCCATTGATGATGATTGCAACCAAACTGGGCAGATGCTTGCGGCACTATTGGGTTGTGCGCAAGCCACCTTTGCTTCGCACATTATAGTCGAGGGGGAGAAGCTGCAAGTCACTCGCGAAATCGATGGAGGCTTAGAAACCTTATCTATGGGATTGCCTGCGATTGTGACCACAGACTTGCGCTTAAATGAGCCTCGCTATGCCACATTACCTAACATCATGAAGGCAAAGAAAAAACCATTAGACATCATCGATATTTCTACACTGAATTTTAGCCCATTAGGGCAAGTAAAAATCGTCAACGTGACTGAGCCGAAAAAGCGTTCTGGGCAGTGCACCATGTTGAATGATGCCGCCACGTTAGTGACTGAACTGCAAGCTAAAGAAGTGATTTAACAGGGAGCCTGAACATGAGCCAATTATCCGTTTTAGTCGTTGTTGAGCACGATAACCAAACCATTAAATCTTCAACCTATAACAGCATAACGGCGGCACGCGAAATCATTGCACAGGGCGGAAGCCTGCATGTGCTGGTGGCGGGAAGCCAAGTGGCTGCGGTAGCACAATCCGCGGCATCCATTCTCGGCGTCGAAAAGGTCATAACCATCGATGCAGAACCGCTCAAAAATGTGCTGGCAGAATCAATGACAAGCGCGGTGGTTGCCGTGGCGCAGGGCTATAGCCACATTATCTTCCCAGCGACCACATTTGGTAAAAATATTGCCCCTCGCGTCGCTGCCACGCTGGGTGTTTCTCAGATATCGGATATTATCCAAGTGGTAGATGCACAAACATTTGTTCGCCCAATTTATGCTGGAAATGCATTGGCAACGGTGCAAAACAATGGCAATCAAGTGGTGATCACCGTACGTAGCTCGGCATTTTCAGGGACGACTGCGACTCAATCACCGGTGGTGATAGAACCCGTTTCTGTTACGCAGTTAACTCAACTTTCGGAGCTGACTAGCCAGTCATTAACCCAGATGAGCCGTGCGGAATTAAGCTCTGCCAAAGTGGTGATTTCGGGGGGACGCGGTTTAAGTTCCGGTGAGAATTTTGCTTTACTGGAAACCATTGCCGACAAACTAGGGGCTGCGGTGGGGGCTTCACGTGCGGCAGTGGATGCGGGGTATGTGCCAAATGATTATCAAGTAGGACAAACGGGCAAGATCGTCGCGCCAGATCTGTATATTGCGGTTGGAATCTCGGGTGCTATTCAACATATTGCGGGCATGAAAGAGAGCAAAGTGATCGTCGCAATTAACAGCGATCCTGAAGCACCTATTTTCCAAGTGGCTGACTACGGCATTGTGGGGGATCTGTTTGAGATCTTACCTGAATTCGATAAAGCGCTGGCGTAGGAGAGAGCAAAATGACTATCGACAATAGTGCGAATATTTCGACGTCTTGTGCGCGAGAATCCATGGAGTTTGATGTCCTGATTGTCGGTGGTGGGCCCGCAGGATTATCGGCGGCAATTCGCATTAAACAACTCTCGTTACAAACAGACCGGGAGCTCAGCGTTTGCTTAATTGATAAAGGCGCCGAAGTCGGGGCGCATATTTTATCGGGGGCAGTGATCGACCCCCGAGGACTGAATGAGTTATTACCCGACTGGCAGCAAACCGTTTCTGCTTCGCTCACCTCCGTCAGTGAAGATCGTTTTTTATGGCTCAAAGAAAATAAAACCAGCAAGTTGCCATTATCTTTGTTACCTACTTGCCTGAAAAACCAAGGTAATGTGATTGGTAGCCTTGGGCAAGTCAGCGCAGCACTTGCAGCGGAAGCGGAGCAACTCGGTGTCGATATTTTCCCAGGGTTTGCGGCTACCGAAATCCTTTTTGATGATGCAGGACAGGTTATTGGCGTCACCACTGGCGACATGGGGCTAGACAAACAGGGCAACCCAACGGCTTTGTATCAAGCAGGTATGAATCTGTTAGCCAAAATGACTTTCTTTGCGGAAGGATGCCGAGGGCAACTGGGTAAACAGTTAATTGCCCGCTTCGATTTAGCGGCAAACCGCGGTAAACAGACTTATGGACTGGGTCTCAAAGAAATTTGGCAAATTCCCAAAGAGCAACATCAAGCGGGGCTAGTGGTACATTCAATCGGTTGGCCGCTGGATAACCAAACCTATGGGGGCGGATTTGCTTACCACTATGGAGAAAACTTGGTCGCGGTGGGGCTGGTGGTAGGGCTAAATTATGAGAATCCTTATTTATCCCCATTCGATGAATTCCAGCGCTTGAAAACCCATCCTGCCTTCAGTGCTTTTTTGCAAGGGGGGGAGCGCGTGAGTTATGGGGCGCGTACCATGGTGGCGGGGGGCTTACCCGCATTACCAGAGTTAAGCTTCCCTGGCGGTGCATTAATTGGGGATGATGCGGGCTTTTTGAATGCAGCACGTATTAAAGGCAGCCACTGTGCGGTGAAAAGCGGCATGTTAGCGGCAGAGGCTTTATTTGAATCGTTCGCCGAAGATGTCGTCGATTATGTGGAATTTACCCGTCAATTTCAGCAAAAATTCGAACAAAGCTGGTTGTATGACGAGCTTTATCAGACCCGTAATTTCAAGCCGTATATGAAAAAAGGATTAGTTATGGGGTCGTTGATGTTCGGAGCAGAGCAATGGTTATTAAAGGGGCGTAGCCCTTGGACACTGAAGCTCAAACTGGATGACCACCAAGGGCTTAAACCTGCCAGTGAATTTCAGCCGATCCACTACCCAAAACCGGATGGCAAGTTGTCATTTGATAAACCTTCATCGGTGTTTTTATCCAATACAAACCATGCGGAAGAGCAGCCTTGTCACTTACGTTTAAAAGATAATGAAATTCCTATTCGCGTGAATTTATCCACTTATGCTTCACCGGAAACGCGATATTGCCCTGCGGGGGTGTACGAAATAGTGAGTGAGCAGATGCAGGAGAAACTGCAAATAAATGCACAGAACTGCCTGCATTGCAAAGCGTGTGATATTAAAGATCCTCTGCAAAATATTACGTGGACAGCACCTCAAGGGGGAGAAGGACCTATTTATCAAGGTATGTAGTTTATTGTGACGATATCGTTTGTTGTGATGTTGATGTGTTGATACCTGACGTAATGTCTGTGATGTGGAGATTATCGAACGGTATTTTAGTTGTTTATCAGTCGTTTTGGGGCCAGAGTGCCCCATTTTTTATGCTTGTTATATTTTATGACGGCTTAGCGCTGAAGATTAATTCTCAATGCGGGAATGTAATTTCAATTTATAGCGTGAGCCTGCGCTGATCATATTGACGTAGCTGATCAACGTGTTACCCGTCCATGTGCGGCGACTTAGCTGCAAACAAGGAGCATGTTCTTTGATGGATAAAGCCTGAGCGATAGGCTTATTGGCTAAAATTGCTTCAATGGTGTGCTCCATTTCACTAACAGGGAAATGGCGCTGTAAATAGCCGCTTGGGGTTTCACTATTGCCAAAATGCTGCTGAACAAATTCAGGGGCAATCCCATGATTTACATAGCGTTCTTCTAGCATCAGCGGAATGTCATTTTCAAAATGTAGCATTTTGCAGTAGCCAATATCGCTGCCTTCTGTGACACCAAGTTGTAGGGCAATTTCTGCGGTGGCAGGGATGATTTTTAGCTGTAACTGGTGACCAGCATATTTATTCCCACTAACTGAAATTTCATCAAAAATATCAAAGGCTTTAGTGACGGGAAGCTCATGCTTTTGAGTGGCGACAAAAGTCCCTTTTCCTGCAATCCGATTTAAGATGCCTTTTTGACTGAGTTCAGAAATCGCTTTATTTACCGTCATACGGCTAACATTAAACTGGGCACATAACTCAAGTTCAGTGGGGATCTGAGTTTCAGGTTTGAAAATCCCTAAATCAATACTCCGCAGAATGTAAGATTGAATTTGCTTGTAGGCCGGTTTTGATGTCATCGCGTTTATTCAAATTTGTGGTTAACGGTAGGGATAAAATAACGGTTTCTTGGGATGTAATGTATTCAAAATAACTCATCTGTGCCAGTCTAGCAGTAATTATTTCCTTTACTAGAGCCTGGTTGCATTTTAAGAGTAAAACAGGCATTTATCAGCTTTTAACTGATATAGCTTTGAATCTGTAATTATCTGAATTGTTCTATTATAGGGTAAGTTTAACTAGGGCAATATACCTTTATTTATTATCATAATGTTAAATTAACTATAACAAATAGGCATCATTGATGGGTGTTCAATATTTTCACGTTAAGCTAATTCAGTGCGATTATAAACAGGTTTCACCTGAGGGCATGGTGAGGCTAATAACTTCGGATAAGGTGTTTTTTTTCAATGCTGAAGATTTTGAAAACAGCCAAATATTTTTGGAACGATTGAATAAAGACGATACGTTGATTATTTCTGCTGAACAACTGAATGATGGGAGCTATTGGCTTAATTGGGTGTATCACCCAGAACATGGACGTTTGGAACCCGATAGAAACCTTAAATTCGACAAAGGGTTAGTAAAGCAATACCTGCTATCATTTGGACTTGCTGCACTTTTTATCCCCGCATTTTTTTGCGTGTTTAATGATGAAGAGAGTACATGGTTAATTGTTTTAGGGTCATTATTAGGCATGGCAGCTTTTGTGGGGGGCGTTCTGCTGTCGATGTGTATTTCACAAACCTTCACTATTTTTAGCCGAAAACGAAAAACCATCTTACGCGCATTAGATTTAGTCATAGCGGGCAAGTTTCAGGTAATTTCTGGCGAAAATCTGATTCAGATTGAGGGAATTAAAAACCCGAAACCCAAACCGCTCAAAATAGATTCTCGAAAGCAAAAGCCTATCCCTGAAACCTCATTACAGGTGACAAAAGGCAAAGTAAATATTAAGAGTATCAAGACGATTGAATATTATTATCGCGGGGGAACATACACCCGCAATGAAATAGAGCTTCAAGTGAATAAAAGCCATTTGAACCTCAAGTTAGATGGCTCAAAACCTTTCTTTAATAACCACAGCTTTTTTCTCGCTCAAGGGGATGAGGTAGAAGTCTATCACTCCAAAGTTGAAGATGGTTTTCCCGAGAGCGTCGTATTTGGCCTATATAACCACCAAGATAATTTAGCTTATACGCTGTCTGCTCGAGGTATGGCGCAAGAACGTGGCCTGTATCTGGCGTTGTGGGGGATCACGGGCATTATCTTGGCGCTATTCTTGGCGATTTTTGGCGCGACAGCAATTAGCGATGTTGTCGACAGGGGAAATCACTGGGATTATTGGGATTGGCTGTATTTACTCGATAATGACCTGATATTCATTGGTTTTGCCAGCTCGATAACCCTGGGTATATGTTTCTTAATTGCCCTTGGTATGGCGGCGTATTATCGGTTTTCGAAACGGGGTAATGGCTATTACCAAACCCAAGCTGTCCTGAGCGCATTACGACGCCAACAAGGTAAAGATACTTATGTCATGGAGGTTCGTTAATGAATCCATTTCTAAGTTGGCGTTTTCTGGTGACGGGTGCCGTTTTCTTGGTGTGTTTAGGATCAACACTGATACTGGTATTTGGTGGAAATGATACGTCATGGCAGTGGAAAGAGAACAGCCAAGAGAGCAATGCTTATATTGCGGATTATGATTACGCCAAAACGTATCCTGCGAAAGACGGCACACTGATTATTGCGCAGAAAAATGGTCGTTCATCCTACTATTACAACCGGTCAGATTTGTTCTCGCCTGAACAGGAAGATAGTTATCAGGTGTTATTTGCCAATAAAGATGGCGTGCGTTTTATCACGCAATTTAGCGACAGTTTTTATAACGCGGTGTGTGAAGAGTCTCAGTGCCTTTTAATGGTGCGCGATGGGTATCGAATTGTGAACTTAGCGGGTAATTCGATTACGCCTCTAACGCCTTGGAAAGATGGGTATGGTGAATACATTTATGCGGCAATTACCGGGAAAATGTACCAAAGTGGTCAGGGGGAACCTTATGTCCTGATCGACAACCAAAAGATCTTCACCAGCGCGGATAAAGGGCTTACGTGGCAATATTTAATGGATCCTCGCGAGCTTGTGAAGCGTTTTTATCCTGAAGAAATTGCGGATAATTCGACATTTTCTTATGCGGTTCATGATGGCAATGTGATTGTGTGGTACAGCTACGGTAACGAAATGGGGTCTCTTGAAGTGGTGGTGAACATCGTACAGAAAAACGTGGTGAGCCATCGATGGTTGCCTATACGTATTAATGAGGCGGTTCAGAATCAGAATGGGGATATTTATTTGGCGGCTCAGGAGCCTTCCCGCCGATTGTTTTCCCTTTATCAGTATCAAGGTGGCAATTTTAAGCTGATCAAAGAAGCGGGTTATAACCATCTGCAAGATATGGTTATCTGGGGTGATGGCTTGCTGGTGATGGAATCAGCGAGAAGCGGACAGAAATGTTTGATCCTTGATTTTGCCAGCAATCAATTGCACCGCCGTTCAGAGTTAGAGTGGTATCAAAAATTATATATTCCTGAATTACGTGGATTCATCGAATTATCAAGTAATTACACTGACTCACCAGAGTTAACCGCGGGCGAGAAGGTGCATTATCGTCTCGCGTATTAATTTCAAAGTATTAGTTTCAAAATAGAATAGGGGCGATATGCCCCTATTTGCTAACTACTCGGTTATCTATGGGCGTTTTCGTGGTAGTAAAATCACGGCTGTTGCTGCTATCACTGCCACTACCGAAAAGGCGATAAAGTTCCAGCTGGTCGCTATCCCCAAACTGGCGATATACGCGCCAAACATAGGCCCTGTCATCGCACCAATTCGAGAGAAACTTAATGCCCAGCCGGTCGCTGAAGCGCGGGCTTTTGATGGGTAATAATTGGCGATGTAGCCTGTTAAAATCAGCGCTGCGGAAATACTGCCGACCCCAGCAAATGCTACAAGTAAATAGTTAATATAGATATTTTGTTTGAAAACCATGCAGCCAATGCCTATTGCGCCGAGCAAGAAGAAAAAGGCAACCGAACCGCGAACGCCGCGTTTATCTGCAATTTTTCCTAAAAATAAGCCCCCCAATGCGGATGCTAAGCTAAATACCACAAGGAAAGTTAGGCTGGAACCTAAGTTATAGCCTTCTTTGCGCATAATCGACGGTAGCCACGTATTTAAGCCATACACCAGCAACATGCCGCAAAATAGCGCTATCCAGAAACATGCGGTTGCGCGCAAATGTGTCCACGCAAAAACTACGGAGACTATCTCTTTTAAACGTTGAGGTTGCTGTTTTTGCTGTGCGGGTGGTGCTTGATATTCAACCTCTAATTTCTGCGCCAGAGATTGTGCTTCGGTGTGGCGCCCTTTGTGGGTCAGAAATTCAAGGGATTCAGGCAAGATGCGTGCCATTGGCCAAATTAACAAAAGCGGTAATGCGCCAAAGCCAATCACACTGCGCCATCCAAATTGTTCTAGCAACCACATGGCGACCAGTGCTGCGCTGAGGATCCCCAATGAGTAACCGGAATACATAATGCCATAGTTAAAAGAACGTTTTTCAGCAGGAGAATATTCGATGGTTAACGCAGCTGCGACGGGAATAACACCCCCGAGTCCAATGCCACCAATAAAACGCATTAGCCCAAACATCCAAGGTGTTGGGGCAAGGGCAGCGGCAAGCATCGTCAATGAAAAGAGTGTGACGCAGGCTAAAAGCATACGGCGGCGTCCGTAAAGTTCACTCAGCGTACCGATAATAAATGCCCCAAAAAACATTCCGACTAAAGCGTAGCTACTGAGAGCGCCAAGTTCTAAAGGGGTGAGGTTCCACTGTTTATATTCTGCGAGAGTGGGAAGAACAGCGCCCATCACGCCAACATCATAGCCTTCAAATAGAATGCTCATCCAGCAGATAAATAACACTTTCGAGGTGGTTTTTGTGGTGCCAAAAGATTTAATCGCGACTGTCTCTGTTGTCATACATCACTCTCTTATGGGGTGCTTTGTTGGGTTGAATGCAGAGTTGCAGGTATTTTTATTATTTAAATTGCCGCTTATACACTCATCTTTTCTGCAATAAATAACAATTGAAAGTGTTAATTAAAAGTTAAAATTATGCACTAAGTGGATAGAGTTAGCAGTAAATATGAAATAGTGATGACGCCTGGGAATTTATCCACAAAATAAAACTCTAATGTGGTATTGCAGTTGTGTTATTACTCAAAAAAAGGCGTTATATGAACTTAAAAGCAGTGTGTCTCGTAGGGTTTGCGATCGCAGCATTGCCAATGTTGGCGTCAGCAGAATCAACTTCAGCATTAAAATCCCCAGAAAAGAATGTGTTATGCGATAAATATGTGTGCGTTAGCGCCAAAGAGGGCGTTTCTGTTGCGCTAACGAAAAAATACCTAGGTGATAAACGAGCGAAAGCGATTGAGCAAGGTGGCGATTTTGATAAAACAGCCGTGACGTTTGCCAATGGAATTTTCTGCGATATTAACGAGCAAAAATGCTATGTGGACCGTTACTTTGAAGCGGATGGTAAGCGAAGCGCAGAGTCCAAAGAATACACTCAAAAACTGTTTGGAAAACAATAGTTATATTTAGATTGTTAAAATCCTTACTAAAAGTAAAGCCTTTGTATAAGGCTTTACTTAATTAAAATAAATTCAACTTTAAATGACTTTTTAACGTTAAAAAATTAAGTTTAAGATTACTATCTATTATTTAATTATAAAATAACCTCAATTTATTAACGTTTATTTAATAGTGATTAAAATAAATAATATTGTGACCATAGTCATAGTGCGGAGTAGGATTTAAAGCTTTTTGTGATGCGGATACAAATAATAGACAATTGCTATTATATTTATCTAAGAATTGTTATATACCATACTCAAGGTTGTACTAATTCCTTGCTAATGGGAGCCATAGTATGTTTCTTCTAAGTGAGTTGTTAATGTCGAGGCGCTTCTTCTATTTGAAGAAATGGTTCAATATTGATATTTCTTTAGCCTTTTTCTTTCCGCACAAATAACCTTTCTTTTTTCTCTCTCTTAAGATCTATTCGCTTATTTTTATAATTTCGAATTTCTGTTTTTATTATTTAATGAAAAATTAAAGGTATTATCATGGCTAAAAGAATCGTAGAACCGTTCCGTATTAAAATGGTAGAAAATATCCGTATTCCATCAAGAGAAGAACGCGAAGCGGCATTAAAAGAGGCGGGTTATAACCCATTCTTGTTACCGAGTAGTGCTGTATATATTGACCTGTTAACGGACTCTGGTACTAACGCAATGAGCGACCACCAATGGGCAGCGATGATCACAGGTGATGAAGCGTACGCGGGTTCTCGTAACTATTATGATTTAAAAGATAAAGTTAAAGAGATGTTTGACTACGACTATGTTATTCCTGCTCACCAAGGTCGTGGTGCTGAGAACATGTTATTCCCTGTTTTACTGAAAGTGAAACAAGAACAAGGCGGCGCGAAAAAGCCGGTATTTATTTCTAACTTCCACTTTGATACTACTGCTGCTCACGTTGAATTAAATGGCTGTAAAGCGATTAACATTGTTACCGAAAAAGCCTATG
This sequence comes from Providencia sp. PROV188, assembly GCF_027595165.1. Taxonomy (NCBI): domain Bacteria; kingdom Pseudomonadati; phylum Pseudomonadota; class Gammaproteobacteria; order Enterobacterales; family Morganellaceae; genus Providencia; species Providencia sp. PROV188. Next base: position 3,293,293 of record NZ_CP097291.1, on the reverse strand, counting down.
ACTCAGAAACTTATGATGATTGGAAAGGTAATTTCGATATTCAAAAATTAAAAGATAATATTGCAAAACATGGTGCTGAAAACGTGGTAGCAATTGTTTCTACCATTACCTGTAACAGTGCGGGTGGTCAGCCAGTTGCGATGGATAACTTGAAAGAAGTTTATGAAATCGCAAAACAGCATAATATCTTTGTGGTAATGGACTCAGCACGTTTCTGTGAAAACGCATATTTCATCAAAGAGCGTGATCCAAAATATAAAAATTCCACAATTAAAGAAATCATTCTGGATATGTATAAATATGCTGATGCGCTCACTATGTCAGCGAAAAAAGACCCACTGTTAAACATTGGTGGTCTGGTCTGTATTAAGAATGACGAGAAAATCTTTACGTTGGCAAGACAGCGCTGCGTACCAATGGAAGGCTTCGTGACCTACGGTGGTTTAGCGGGTCGTGATATGGCGGCAATGGTACAAGGCTTAGAAGAAGGGGCTGGGGAAGATTACCTGCATTATCGTATCGGTCAAGTGAAATATCTGGGTGACCGTTTACGTGAAGGCGGTATTCCAATTCAGTATCCTACTGGTGGACACGCTGTATTCGTGGACTGTAAAAAACTGGTTCCACAGATCCCAGGTGACCAATTCCCTGCGCAAGCTGTGATTAACGCGCTGTATTTAGAGTCAGGTGTTCGTGCTGTTGAAATTGGTTCATTCCTATTAGGTCGTGATCCTGAAACGGGCAAACAAAAACATGCTGATATGGAATTCATGCGTTTAACTATCGCACGACGTGTTTATACCAACGACCATATGGATTACATTGCAGATGCTCTGATTGGCTTGAAAGATAAATTCGCAACGCTGAAAGGTTTAGATTTCGAATATGAGCCACCAGTATTAAGACACTTCACTGCAAGATTAAAACCTATCAAATAATAGGTAGTTCTGTAATAGGCAGCTCTGCGGGTTCCCGTGCAATGCGGGAACCTTATCCCTTATTTTTAAGGTGACCAACATGAACAATTCGGCAGCCAAGAAAGAACCCTCCATAATGGTAGGGGGTTTTGTGCTAGGCGGAGCCATGATCGGGGCAGGTATGTTTAGCTTGCCAACAATTATGGCTGGGGCTTGGTTTATTAACTCGATTGTAATATTACTGATTGTTTGTTTCTTTATGTTTCACTCAGGGATATATATTTTAGAATGTATATCCAAATATGGAGCCGGCACTAACTATTTTTATATCTCTAAAGAATTATTACCTAAATGGGCCTGCTATATTGCCAATGCAGCATTAATATTTGTTTTATATATATTGATATATGCTTATATTTCTGCAGCCGGATCCGTTATCAAAGAAGCGTCGGCAATATATGGATTTGATGTTAACTTAAGAGTGATATTTGTTGTCTTCACTTTACTGTTGGGCGCAAGTATTTGGTGGAGTGGTATTGCTGCAAGTCGATTAACATCATTATTTTTATTTATTAAAATTGTTTTATTTATTCTCGCTTTTTCAGGGTTATTCTTAATTGTAAAAACTGATTTATTATTAACATCTCCAGTGGGAGATAGTCAGTTATCTTTACTACCATTTGTCTTTATTATTATTCCTTATGCCATTACTTCGTTTGGTTATCACGGTAACGTCTGTAGTTTGTATAAGCTGTATCATGAAAATGAACGTAAAGTGGTTAAAAGTTGTGTGATTGGTTGTGTACTGGCTTTAATACTCTATTTCCTTTGGATATTAGGCACCATGGGAAATTTACCTCGAACAGAATTCCTCACCATAATTAATAAAGGCGGAAACCTCGATGCGTTTATTGAGTCACTGTATGCAGTATTAAGTAGCCCACATATTGCGACGTTCTTATTATGGTTCTCGATTAGTGCTGTATTTTGTTCATTCTTAGGGGTTGCGATTGGTTTATTCGACTACATTCTGGCGTCACTAAACTTTAATGATAACTCTTCAGGCAGAATGAAAGCAGCACTGTTATGTTTTATACCTCCTCTAGTTTTATGCATGTTATTCCCAAATGGCTTCTTAATTGCGATTGCTTATGCGGGGATGGCGGCGTGTATCTGGGCAATTATTTGCCCGGCAGTCATGGCATTAAAAGTGAGAGAGCGTTTCCCTAACTCGACCTTTAAAGTGTGGGGAGGCAAAGGGCTAATCTATGCAGTTATAGCCTTTGGTGTTGTTGGTATTATTTGTCAGTTGTTAGCGCAGTTTAATGTATTACCGATATACCGTTAATTTTTCAAATTAAGATGCAGTAATCACTGCCAAAGGTACAGCGAGGGTTTGCTGTACCTTTTTTATGGAAAACTAATAACGAGCAAATACGGATTGGCTACCATCCTTTTTAAAACTCATCACTGAATAGGCTTGTTTAAATCCGCTTGGTTGCTCCATTCCTAAACTGCCTGCAGGCATGCCTCCGACAGCAATACCCGCAACGTCATCGGGTAGTGTATTGATTTTCGCTAAGCTATCGAGAGGAACGTGACCAACAACCAGCTTGCCATTAATTTTGGCGGTATGGCAGCTGCGTAATGAGTTAGGTAAATTGGCTTCTTGATTGATTTTATCGATCTCTTGATAGGTGACATCGTGAATTTTTACGTCATAACCTGCGGCTTTTACTGCTTCACCCCAAAGATGGCAGCAACCGCAACTTTCTTCTTTGTACAGGTCAACAACTTGGCTTGCTGCAACAGAGGAAAATGACGCCGCAAATAGTGCAGTGAATAACAATTTTTTCATATCAGTATTACTCCAAAAATAAGACATTGTTATTTAAATAAAAAATAAGGGTGCGAAATTTAAGCAGGTTTGTATTTCTCTTATTTGAATTCTTATGGAACCCCTGAACCATAAAGCTTCCCGTAGGGGGAAGCTCAAGAGCTAAAACAGATTTTTGCTTATATTTACAGAACCTGATGATGGCGTTTTCTTACAGAAACAGAGCAATACTTTGGGAGGTCAATCACAAACTGGAAGATAGGGTAATTGTATAAAAATAGAACTTACATGGATAAGAAACAGGCATTATGTCTCTAAAATCAATCATTAAGCCAATTTTTAATCGGATTATTTTGAGCTTTTTTTGATGTCTAAAAGTTAGAAAGCAATTGAAAATAATTAAATTTTTCTCTTTTACCGCCGATAAATTAAACAAAGATCATTTTATTTTATCAAAAGAGAAATTCCATGCAGAAACTTCGAAATTATTCAATACGTGCTGTGATGCTCGTACTACTTGGCATTTTATGCCTAAACCTTGGGGGCATAAGCCTGTATAGCGGTTGGTCCTTATCGCGCATTTCTGATGGTATCCATGTTGACCGACAACTGGTGAAACAGATGACGGTACTCAGTCAGGGCAATGACCAATATTTTCGTTTTGTCACTCGCTTAACCCGTGTGATGGAAACCAAAAATGAGGGCAAAGAAGGGGATTACGCCTTAGTCAAAGACGCGCTTGTGAACATGGAGCGTTATCTTGAGGAGATGAAGTCAATTTCCCCAGGCCCGATGGATAAAGCCATTTCCGATCAAGTGATTAATAGCTGGCAAGCGCTGCTAGATGAAGGCGTGAAACCACAATTAGCCATTTCCATGGGGGATGATAAGGCGGCTTATTTGGCACATGCCCATAATGTCACGCCAGCATTGAGCCGTACATTCGGCGCGGCTATCACCCAGTTTAACCAAACTGCGGATGTGATGATTGAGCACACGCGAGAAGCAGTTGATGAACATATGAATATGACGCGGATAGTGATTATTATTGCGACCATTTTTGGTTTGCTGATTTTGATCTTCACTGACCGCTATCTCGCTAAGATGATGCAACGACCGCTGGAGCTGATACGTCAATACTTCGATAAGATTGCGAAAGGGGATTTAAGCCAGCCAATCGAGCCATTTGGTCGTAACTGTGTGGGTAAACTTTTTCCTTTGTTAGAAGAGATGCAGAACAGTTTACGTGATGCGGTGTTGACGATCCGCAATGGTAGCGAAAGTATTTATCGTGGTGCGACAGAAATATCTAACGGCAATAGTGACCTTTCCTCACGAACGGAAGAGCAAGCCGCAGCGTTGGAAGAAACCGCAGCGAGTATGGAGCAAATTACAGCTGCAGTACAACTGAATGTGGAAAATACCCATCAAGCTAACCAATTAGCCGCTGAGGCCTTTGTAGTGGCTAATCAAGGGGATGCGATTGTTGATTCCGTGGTGAGCACGATGGATGAGATCTCCCAGAGCGCCAAAAAAATCTCTGACATCATCAGCATGATGAATGACATCAGCTTCCAGACCAATATTTTGGCACTGAATGCCTCCATTGAAGCGGCGCGAGCAGGGGTTCATGGTCGTGGATTTATGGTGGTTGCAGCCGAAGTTCGTAAGCTTGCTAGCCACAGTGCCGATGCGGCAATGGAAATTGAAAAGCTGATTGCGGAATCAAGTTCGTGTGTGGAAAAAGGCACGCATTTAGTTCATGAAATGGGCTCGACAATGAGCAATATTCTGCAAGGGATCAACGAGGTGACGGCGATTATGAAACAAATCACGACAGCTTCGGAGGAGCAGAGTAAAGGTATCGCACAGGTGGGGGTTGCCATCACTCAAATGGACAGTGTGACACAGCAAAATGCGTCTTTAGTTGAGCAAGTGGCAACAGCAGCAAGTTCATTAGAACATCAAACTGAAGAGCTGCAGGAATCAGTCAGTAAATTTCAGTTAACAAATAATGAGCGTAATTTTACCGAAGTGACGGTTGCCTAATATTGGCAACCATTGCATCGGTTTGAGAAGCCAAAACTCAGTATGAATTTGCGTTTGTACTGGGTTTTTTTATTTATAGAGGAGTTTTACATGATTAAGCCAACTCTCCGCTTTCTTCCCTGCTAAATACCGCTCAGAGGCGGTTGTTATTACGTAACCCAGTCGACTGTAGCTGTCTTTCAAGGTTGTTACATGTATTGGCGTGGGAACAAAATTAAACAGTAGAGGGGTACTTAATTGAGGATTGGCATGAAACCCGATAATTGTTCCTGGTTTCTCTGAGGTTAGAAAACGAATCGACGTATACTGTTTATTGGCGCAGAGTTTCGGGGTGTACGCCATGTCTTTGACGTGCAAAGAAAGGTAGCACTCAACTAAATCAAACCCTGTTGATTGATAGCAAAGGGTATCAATCATCCCCCGGCAACGCGGGGGTTAATTTCAATGAGTTTTATTTCACTGTGACTAAGCTTGAATTCAACGTGAGCAACGGTGTGGGATAAGCCGATTTGAGTGAGCCACGCTATGATCGTTTTTGTGATGTTTTCGATATCAAGAGTGTCATCGGGAAAGTCATGACCAATTTCGACAGCATATTGCCCTGATGTGGTGTATTTTTTGGTGACACCGAGTATTGTCCACTCGTTATCTTTAGAGTCCCAGTAAGCTTCTGCACTGTATTCATCCCCTTCAATGAACTCTTCAACAAGATAATGAGGGGAGAGCTGATATCCTCGACGGTTAACCCGAAATTCAGATAACGCCTGCACAGCAGTGAGTGCATCTTCCTCTGAATAACATATTGTTACTTGGTTGCTACCACTGTCATCGCAGGGTTTTATCACTACAGGGAACTGCATATTGTTCAGGTCAAACTTGTCATGGATATTGCCAACTTTGTAGCGACAATTGGCATTATGTTGGTGTAAATACTGCCGAGTCAGATGCTTGTAACGACAGGCTGTTAGGGCAATTAAACTTGGCGAAGGTAAATTGAAGGCGTGGGATGCTGCGGCAGCATTGATTAATCGATAGTCATCGAAAGCGACGATACCGTACAGGTTATAGTCCAGGGCATGGCTTAAAATCGCTGCCATGGAGTCTGTATTTAGTTCCACAACTTCATCAATATAGAGCATTGGGTTATCAGCCAGTTGAGCATAATAATGACGTTCTTTGGTGAATAAAACCGTGTGATAACCTCTCTCTTTTGCCAATTTGATGGCGCTGACGCCAGTACCGGAGATATTACATTCGAGAAATAGGATGGTTTTCATCAGTGCTCCTTAAATGGATAAAATATTCAGCGGTGAATAGAACAATGAGGATTAAAAGTAGGCTAGTAGGGATATAGGTGTGCATTTGAGTGTGATTAGCAATAATACCAATATAAGCACCAAGGGACTCAGCTAATCCCCAACAGAATATACAAATAGATAACGAGAGTTTTTTACGGGTGAACGGGCATTTTTCAATCGCTAAACTGTTGTTATAGGGACTCCAAATTAATTCGCTAAAGGTAAATAGGATTATCAGCAAATAAAGTGTGATTAATGCGCTGAAGTTTAAAAATAAAAGCAGGCTCGCAATCAGAAGAAGGCTGAATTTGTAGATAATAGATTGATGGGATTTTTTCTGTTTATCAATATATTGGGTCACTTTGATTTGCAAAAAAATGATCATAAAGGCATTCAAAGCGAATAGATAAGAAACCGTAATATAGTCTCTAGCATTTTGATAATTTAGCTCAAATAAGTAAGCCAAATTGCGGAATACAAGCCCCAGCATAAAGAAAGGAATGGCGCTATAACAGAGAAAAATCCCCCATTCTAAAAAGCTGGCAGAGGCTTTCGTTTGTTGGCTTTGTGGTGGTTGAGTATGTTTTGTATTCGTTAAGGTTAATGAGTACAGGGCAGCAATGAACATAATGGCGGCAGGAAGAAAGATCACTCCGGAATAAAAACTATGATAAAACCATTCGCCCACAGCACCACCGACTGCCGACGAAATATTCACAATGACATTTAAGATTGAAAAACTTTTCACTCTTTCTGAGTGATTGTTATTTTCAGCAATAAATAAACTGGTACTGACATTCGCAATAGAAAACCCCGCACCAATCAATGCGGCAGATAACAGAATTGGGTAAAAATTTGAAATGAAATAGAGTGAAATAATAGATGTTGAGGAAATTAGATAGCTTAAAAATAGCGTTTTTTTATAATTAAGAAAATCAATAATAAAGTGGGTGAAGAGAGAAAAGGCACGGCTAATGAAAAGGAAGACAAAAATAATAATTGCGGTTTCACTCTCACTGATATTTTTATAGTGAATAAGATAGAGGGAGAAAAAAGGTAGAAAACTGTAAAAAGAGGTACCCGATAAAAATCGAGTGGTCATAATTTTATTTATCATATTGTATGCTTTCTATTTTTTTTAATAATAGCTCAAGTTGGTAGAGCATTGTCTCTGAAATATTGCTGCTAGTGACAAAACGCACAATATCAGCTGTCCAAGCGGTGGCTAACACCCCATGGCTTTTTAACTTTTGAACAACGTGCTCAGCATCTGGCACTTTTATCATAACGATATTAGTTTCGACTGGATAAGCGAGTTGAAAATAACGTGAAAGAATAGACGCGAGATGAACTGCATTTTGGTGATCGGTGTGTAACCGAGAGTCATAATGTTCCAGCTTATTTAAGGCAATAGCTGCCAGTAATCCTGATTGATGTAGCGCTCCACCATACCATTTTCGGTATCGTTTAGCGTTTTCTATATGATGCTGACTTCCTACTAACACTGAACCAAATGGCGCTCCAATGCCTTTTGATAGGCAGATATTGAGAAGATCGATATCTTTGGTATATTCTTGCGGAGGAATATTAAGGGAGATGCAGCTATTTAATACTCGGGCACCATCTAAAAACAGAGACATGTTTTTTTCAATACATAGCTGCTTGAGTTTCTTGATTTCTGCTAATGGGAATACGATTCCACCGTAGGTACTGATGCTACTTTCTATCGCAATGATTTTGGGAGTAGAGTATAAATTTGACCAACGAGCTTTATGATTAATTGCTTGAATAACATCTTGTTCAGTTAAAATACCACTTTGTGTTTTAACATTATTAATAATTAAGCCGTTTAATGCTGAGGTTTGGGATGATTCAAAAAAACAAATGTGGTAGTCGACTTCAGTAATGACTTCATCACCTATAGTGGATAAAACTTTTAAACCAATCTGATTGCTCATTGTGCCTGATGGCATAAATAGCGCATTTTCTTTATTAAATAATTCTGAGATATAGGATTCTAGTTTTTTGACATAAATATCTTCATTATAACAATCATCGCTAATATAATTAAAATTGATATTATTTAGGTCCTCTTTATTTATCCTTGTTAGCGTATCACTTCTTAAATCGATAGTTACCATTTAAGTCCTTTTAGTTTTCATTGATGAGAACAAGAAGATTTTTGAATTTATAAACCTAGATAGAAAATGGCAAGATATAAAAATGAGGATTTTATTAATTGTGATAATGCTCATGAATAAAGGCTAGGATTAAAACAAGATGAATTTATTTATAAAATATATGATTTGCGAATTAGAAAGAAGGGTGATTATTAAAAATAGGGGGATCGTGTTCAGATCGACAGGGACAAAAAAAGCCCTTTCTAAAATCAGAAAGGGCTTCTAAAAACACTGCATTAACCGACTAGGATTAGTTCATGCCGTATTTTTTCAGTTTCTTACGCAGAGTTCCGCGGTTGATACCCATCATCAGGGCTGCACGGGTCTGGTTTCCACGGGTATATTGCATAACCATGTCCAACAAAGGCTGTTCTACCTCAGCCAATACCAGCTCATATAAATCGTTAACATCTTGATTATTTAATTGAGCAAAATAGTTCTTCAGTGCTTGCTTAACTGAGTCACGTAACGGTTTTTGAGTTACTTGATCTTGTGAATTTACAGTAGCAACGGTTAGTACGTCAGAATTTACGCGTTGTTCGAACATAGTTCTGTCAGCTCTTATCTTTTATTTACGCAAAAATTTTCAAAAAATGCTTCCAACACCTCCAGCTGTTCGCTGGCATCCTCAATGGCGTTGAAGGAGCGCCGAAACTGGTCATCAGGTGCATGTTCTTGTAAGTACCAAGAAACATGTTTGCGCGCTATACGGGCTCCCTTGCCTTGACCATAAAAGTCGTGCAGTTCCCGTACATGCCCTAACATAATGCTTTTCACGTCAGCCATTGGCATCGGTGGCAATATTTCACCTGTGTCCAGATAATGTTGGATTTCCCGAAAGATCCAAGGTCTTCCCTGAGCTGCTCGTCCTACCATCAAGGCATCCGCCCCTGTGTAGTCTAAAACAGCCCTGGCTTTTAGCGGGTCAGTAATGTCGCCATTGGCAATAACCGGAATGGAAACAGTCTGCTTAACTGCCCGAATGTTGTCATATTCAGCTTCGCCGTTGAACAGACAGGCTCTGGTTCTGCCATGAATGGTCAGGGCTTGAATACCACAATCTTCGGCCAATTGGGCAATCTCTATGCAGTTACGCTCTTCAGGTGACCAGCCTGTGCGGATTTTCAGTGTGACTGGCACATCCACAGCGTTTACAACGGTCTCTAGGATTGATTTTACAATCTCCGGATAACGCAGTAAGGCTGAGCCTGCTAGCTTACGATTCACTTTCTTAGCTGGGCAGCCCATATTGATATCAATGATTTGAGCGCCGCTCTCAACGTTAATTTGAGCTGCAGCAGCCATTTCATCGGGATCATTGCCAGCTATTTGAACGGAACGTACCCCGAGTTCATCGCGGTGAACCATCCTGAGTCTCGATTTATCTGTCTTCCAAACTTGTGGATTAGAAGAAAGCATCTCCGATACCGTCATTCCAGCACCCATCGCATAACACAGGGACCTAAACGGTTTATCTGTGATGCCTGCCATGGGGGCAGCAATAAGACAGTTTCTCAACTGATATTGTCCGATTCGCATAACTAAATGGGGGCCATACTGTGACTGCAAGGGCGCGTATATTACGCATTTTTTACGAGATATGAAAGGACAAACTTTGAGCAAACGGTTATTTATCACTAACTTTTTTATCTTGCTTTTTAGAAAATAATAAAATTAGTGTTATTTAACAAGTTGTTAGGTGTTTTTTAACAACAGGCGCTAAAAATAACGATTACTTTGAATATCCAAGACTCACTTCTCGAGCAGAACAGATTATCATCAGCTATTGAGCAATATTTGAGCTGTAAGATAATCCATTCTGCAATTAATTTCAAAGAAATTATTCTTTGATTTTTACCACAAACCCATTAAAAATGCTTGACACCAGTGATACGGCACCACTCATCTTTCTCTGCAACAGGGTCAATATTGAAGTCGGCACGATAAGCATCAGCAACACTTTCAGCTTGGCTGGCTAATACGCCAGATAAGCCTAAATGGCCACCGGCGCGCGGTAGCACACTGATCATCGGTGCAAGTTCACGTAAAGGGCCTGCAAGGATGTTAGCGACCACAACATCGGCTTGAAGGTCTTGAGGTTGGTCTTTGGGTAAATAGAGCGACAGACGCTCTGAGACGCCATTACGCTCCGCATTATCGCGGCTCGCAAGAATCGCTTGTGGATCGATATCGATCCCGATCGCACGCGCTGCACCGAGCTTTAATGCTGCGATAGCTAAGATCCCTGATCCGCAACCGAAATCGATAACGGTTTTGCCTTCAAGATCCAATCCATCCAGCCACTCAAGGCATAATGACGTCGTCGGGTGGGTTCCCGTACCGAATGCTAAGCCAGGATCCAACATTACGTTAACCGCGGTTGGATCTGGCACATCGCGCCAGCTAGGGCAGATCCATAAACGTTGACCGAAACGCATTGGGTGGAAGTTATCCATCCATTCGCGCTCCCAATCTTTATCTTCAATTTGTTCGATTTTATGAACGAAGCCGGCGCCGAGTAATGGGCTGTTTTCTAACTGAGTGACCACCCATTTCATATCAGTTTCAGCGTCATATAGACCGATAACATCGGTATCGCCCCACAGGCGAGTTTCTCCAGGAAGTGGCTCGAAAACAGGTGTGTCGTGGCTGTCTTGGAAGGTGACGGACACGGAGCCTGTTTCCATGAGTTCATCGCCAAGGGCTTCTGCGTCTTTTGCGTTTGAGTTTAGTCTGATTTGTATCCAAGGCATTGTTTTTTCTCTTTTAAAATGCTCGTCATTCTTCACGCCATAGCGTTGTTGGCTGCGCTCACTAACCCTAGTCACATACTTGTGTATGCTCCTAGGGATTAGCTCGTTTGCCGTCTAGCTATGACGCGAATTATTTAGCGCATTGCATTTGTTCATTTACATTAGGTAAAGTCAAAATCAATGAGTGCTAGTTACCTGTTCATTTGGTGCCGATTGTACTGGATTTTTGCCAAAAAGATTACCAATCAAAAAGGCAATCAGGCTCAGGAACAGTGATGGCACAATGGCGTGGAAGCCCATAATTTCAATCTTAAATGAGGCGAAAATAGCGTAGCAAACACCGCCAACAATCATGCCGCTCAGGGCGCCAGTGCCGTTGGCTTTTTCCCAATATAATCCGAGAACCAATGGCCACAGGAATACCGCTTCTAATCCACCAAAAGCTAATAAATTCAGCCAGATAATCATTTGTGGTGGATTCCACGCAGCAATCAATAATAGCGCCCCTAAAATTAACGTTGAGAAGCTGGAAATGCGCGCCAGTTTTTTCTCATTTTTAATTTGCTCAGGTGCGGCGTTAAGGTAGATATCTTTCACGATCGTCGCTGAAGATTGCAGTAACTGGGCGTTAATGGTGGACATAATTGCGGCCATTGGTGCTGCCAGGAAAATCCCCGCGGCAAATGGTGGAAGAACCTGAACCATCAAGGTCGGGATCACTTGGTCTGGAATGGTTAAATCCGGTAGTATGGCACGCCCCAAGGCACCCGCGAAGTGCATACCAAACATCAAGATGGCCATCACGATGGTGCCCAGAATAATACCTTTATGAACGGCTTTGCTGTCTTTGTAGGAGATACAGCGCACCGCAGTGTGCGGTAATCCGATAACCCCAAAACAGACTAGCACCCAGAATGAGGCCATAAATGGTCCGCTGAGGATATCGTTGGCTCCTTCTGGGGAGACCAGTTTCGGGTCGATAGCATGCATTTTTTCCACGGCAGCAGGTAAACCTCCCGCATGGTAGATAATGGCAACCAGCAAAATAACGGTGCCAAGCAACATGACCAGCCCTTGCAACGCATCGTTGAGGACACTGGCTCGGAAACCACCAATCGCGGTATACAGCGCGATAGAGATACCAAAAATCATCAATCCATAGGTATAAGGAATGCCGGCTGCGGTTTCGAGTAGTCGTGCGCCACCGATAAATTGCACCGTCATTGCCCCAAAGAACGCGACTAATAAACTTACGCTAGCAAACCAAACGAGAAAACGACTTTGGTAACGGGCGTAGAGCATGTCGTTAAGGGTAACTGCATTATAGCGGCGAGCTAAGATAGCAAATTTTTTGCCAAGTACGCCCAAAGAGAGCCAGATCGCAGGTAGTTGGATCATGGCGAGGAGTACCCAGCCTAACCCATATTTGTAGGCGGCACCGGGACCACCGATGAAGGAGCTAGCGCTGATGTAGGTTGCGGTGATGGTCATGGCTAAGACAAAGCCGCCCATCGAGCGATTACCTAGAAAATACTCGTTAAGAAATTCGCCTTTCGTGCGTTTTTTATAAGCGTAGAGCGAAAGGAGAAAAACGAGGAGCAGATAGCCGATTAAGGGCAGGAGAACTTCAGTCTGCATCTTTCTCCTCCAGCGAGATATCTTTGAATACGAGTTTAACCATCATGATGCATAGCAAAATAAAGATGATAGGGAGAATCAGACATGACCATTCAAACCATAACGGTAATCCGGTAACACCAAGTGTGTTACTGGGTAGATAAGCACAAAGTACCCAACCTATCATGTAGGCAATAGTCAGATATAGCGCCCAACGAGCTTCCCTGTTTGATTGAAGAAAACGTTTGTCCATCCGCTTTTCCTCCTCATGTTGACAAAAATAATCGGGGATTGTACGACAATCTGAAGGGGGAGTGTGAAAAATAGCGTAATAAAACCGATAATCCTGCCATTTATAGGCAAAAAAATACCGGAAATTGACTTTCCGGTATTTATTTTTAATGACGAAAATATCGATTATTCAGGGGATTATTCTTGAATACCGAGTTTTTTCTCCAAATAGTGGATATTGGTTCCACCTTTGGCAAAGTTTTCATCATTCATGATCATCTGTTGTAATTCGATGTTGGTTTTAATCCCATCGATGATCAATTCGTTTAACGCGTTTTTCATACGAGCAATCGCGATTTCACGAGTTTCACCGTAAGTGATTAATTTACCGATCATTGAGTCATAGAACGGAGGAACAGAGTAGCCTGCGTAAATATGAGATTCCCAACGAACACCAAAGCCACCCGGAGAGTGGAAACGAGTGATTTTACCTGGGCTAGGCAGGAATGTATGCGGGTCTTCTGCGTTGATACGACACTCAATCGCATGACCGTGAACATTGATCTGATCCTGAGTCACTGATAATGGTAAACCAGATGCTACACGCAGCTGTTCTTTGATTAAGTCAACGCCGGTGATCATTTCGGTCACTGGGTGCTCAACCTGAATACGGGTGTTCATTTCGATGAAATAGAATTCGCCGTTTTCAAATAAGAACTCAAAAGTACCAGCGCCACGATAGCCGATTTCGATACAGGCTTTTGCACAGCGTTCACCGATATTACGGCGAATTTCTGGGGTGATCCCCGGTGCTGGTGCTTCTTCAACCACTTTTTGGTGGCGGCGCTGCATTGAACAGTCACGTTCAGCTAAATAAACAGCATGACCTTGACCATCTGCCATCACTTGGATTTCAACGTGACGTGGGTTTTCAAGGAATTTTTCCATGTAAACCATGTCGTTGTTGAATGCGGCTTTTGCTTCTGCACGGGTCAGGTTAATGGAAGATTCGAGATCTTTCTCATTACGAACCACACGCATACCACGACCACCACCACCACCAGATGCTTTGATGATAACAGGGAAGCCGATGCGTTTAGCAATTGCTTTGTTCTTTTCAGTGTCGTTACCCAATGGACCATCAGAACCTGGTACACATGGAACGCCTGCTTTTTTCATCGCGCTAATCGCAGAAACTTTGTCGCCCATTAGGCGGATAGTTTCAGCTTTTGGGCCGATAAAAATGAAACCTGATTGTTCTACTTGTTCTGCAAAGTCAGCGTTTTCAGACAGGAAACCGTATCCTGGGTGAATCGCCTGTGCGCCTGAAATTTCAGCCGCAGCAATGATAGCAGGGATATTCAAGTAGCTTTTTGCTGAGGCAGCCGGACCAATACAAATAGTTTCGTCTGCCAGCAATACGTGTTTTAAATCTCTATCTGCCGTGGAGTGAACCGCAACAGTTTTGATGCCGAGTTCTTTACATGCACGCAGAATTCGCAGTGCAATTTCCCCACGGTTAGCGATAACAATTTTTTCCAGCATGGAAACGCCTCGTTATTCGATGACAACTAATGGCTCGTCAAATTCTATTGCATCACCGTTTTGCAACAAAATAGCTTTAACAACACCAGCTTTATCTGCTTCGATTTGGTTCATCATTTTCATCGCTTCAACGATGCAAAGAGGATCGCCAACTTTAACAGTTTGACCAACTTCAACGAATGGTTTTGCTTCTGGGCTTGGTGAGCGGTAGAAAGTACCAACCATTGGTGAGCGAACTTGGTGACCAGAAACTGCCGCAGGTGCTGCTGGAGCCGCTGCTTCTTGTGCTGGAGCAACCGCGTTAGCTAATGCAGGTTGTTGAGCAACTGGTGCTGAGTAGAACTGTTGAGGTGCAGCCATCATTTGAGGTGCTGGTGATACACGACTGATACGTACTGACTCTTCACCTTCAGAAATTTCCAGTTCAGAAATGCCAGATTCTTCAACAAGTTCGATCAGCTTTTTAATTTTACGAATATCCATGGATATGATTCCGTACTCTTATATTTGAATTGAATTAATTAGTCGCACACGATTAACCGCGGCTTGTAATGCAAAACTGTAACCATCTGCGCCAAGACCACAAATAACTCCATTGGACATATCGGAGAAATAGGAGTGATGACGAAAGGGTTCTCTAGCATAAATATTAGACAGATGGATCTCGATAAATGGGATACAAACTGCTAATAGCGCATCACGCAGAGCAACACTTGTATGCGTGAATGCGGCCGGGTTGATTAGGATATAATCAACATTACCTTGTGCTGCATGAATTCTATCGATAAGTTCATGCTCTGCATTTGACTGAAAATGGCTCAGTTTCACCCCTAATTTTTCTGCTTCTTGCATCAGGTTCGATACAATTTCAGAAAGCGGTCGAGCCCCATATTTCTCAGGTTCTCTGGAACCCAGCATATTTAAGTTCGGGCCGTTAAGGAGCAAAATATGAGTATCTTCTGTCATTGTGTTGCTAACTCCGACGATATGTCAATAATCCGACAACATAACGCGATGTCGACGGTTTGTCATCTTTTATCATAAAAATAAATAGATTTTCCACTGACAAGGAAGAGCATTATAATTATTTCGTTGCATATAGCAGCAAAATACTGGTCTTATCAGAGAAATTACCCGAATTTATTTTATAAATTGTGCCGTAATCCACATTGTGGCGACACAATCACGCGTGTTGATGATTTAATTTTGAAGGTTTACTAGGGTACGCCCAGTGACTTCGTTTTTTAAGAGTTTTTTTGCGTGTTCGACACACTCTTCTAATGAAATCTCGCAGCTAACTTGATCATAAAACGCATCAGGTAAGAGTTGCGCTAAGCGTTCCCACACTTTTTGGCGTTTTGCCGCAGGGTAGTAAACGGAATCGACCCCTTGCAGACGGATATTACGCAAAATAAATGGCATAACAGTTGTTGGCAGTGAGAACCCGCCAGCCAGCCCGCATGCAGCCACAGCTCCATTATAGTTCACTTGCGCCAAGATATTGGCCAGCACGTCACCACCAACCGTATCGATAGCGCCTGCCCAACGCTGTTTATCAAGCGGTTTGGCTGGATGAGTAAATTCACTGCGAGGTAGTACGCTTTTCGCACCAATTTTCAGTAAATAGTCGTGATTTTCTGCGCGACCTGAAATCACCACAACTTGATAGCCCAATATAGAAAGTAATTGGATTGCGACACTCCCAACACCACCACTGGCGCCGCTCACTACAATTTCTCCACTTTCAGGAGTGATCCCTGCATCTTCAAGGGCATTCACGCACAACATGGCGGTAAATCCAGCGGTGCCGATGATCATGGCATGTTTCAGTGATAATGCTTCAGGAAGAGGCGTTAAATAATCGGCGGGAACTTTCGCTTGTGTGGCGAGTCCACCCCAGTGTGTTTCGCCAACTCCCCATCCTGTTAATAATACGTGTTGGCCAATATGAAAACGGGGATCTTCACTGTGATGAACGATGCCAGAAAAGTCAATTCCGGGTACCATTGGATATTGACGGACAACGCCTGCTTTTCCATTAATAGCTAGCGCATCTTTATAGTTAATTGTCGACCAGTGAATATCGACGATGACATCGCCAGCGGGTAATGACTCAGTAGGTACATTGAGGATTTCTGGGACGATTTTATCGTCTTGTTGCTGTAAAACGAGCGCTTTCATGATCCACCCCTAATTTTATGATTAAATAAGTGTTTTTTTTAATTTACACACAGGTAAAATCGTTTTCATTGACGCCAGAATGGTATTCAAGCTATTACTTATGTAATTAATTTGTAAAAATGCATTTTTTTCTAGCATAACTAGGCTTTTATCATGCAAAATGTCCTACTCTGACTAATACATCAGCGTGTCGACATGGTTATGGCTTAATTTAAAGTTGATAATAGAATCAGCGAAATTTAAGTTCACTTATTTTGTTGTTAAAAAGCTAGATGTATAGCAATAATTAAAATATAAAAAATTTATTTGAACTTGTAGACGTAATCGCTTGTCACACTGGGAAGAACGCAAAGATGGAGTATATAACAACCAGAGGGCTGTCCATTTTTCGTGCGCGAATGATGAAAAATTTCAAAGGCGTTTGAATTAAGGGTGATTTTCGGGGTTTTTATCTGCTTCGTTTTGTTATAGAAGCATGTACGATTTTAGTATGTGAAAATAGATGAATTAACCATATTTATGAAGTGATTGATTTACGCCTTGAGGCAGCTTCAAGTGGTTGGTAGAGTAGACGGGTTTTTATTCGTCCCCAGCTTGCAGGATAATCCTTTCGTTATGTTTAAAAAATTTCGTGGCATGTTTTCTAATGACCTGTCGATTGACTTGGGTACGGCCAATACCCTCATTTATGTCAAAGGACAAGGCGTCAAATTAAATGAACCCTCTGTAGTTGCAATTCGTCAGGATCGCGCGGGCTCGCCAAAAAGCGTTGCTGCGGTTGGTGGTGAAGCGAAACAGATGCTGGGGCGTACACCGGGTAACATTTCCGCAATTCGACCAATGAAAGATGGTGTGATTGCAGACTTTTTCTTAACTGAAAAAATGTTACAACACTTTATCAAGCAAGTTCATAGCAACAGCTTCCTGCGTCCAAGCCCTCGTGTTTTAGTCTGTGTGCCTGTTGGTGCAACTCAAGTTGAGCGTAAAGCTATCCGTGAATCTGCATTAAGTGCAGGTGCCCGCGAAGTTTTCCTAATTGAAGAGCCAATGGCAGCGGCAATCGGTGCTGGTTTACCTGTTTCTGAAGCGACAGGTTCCATGGTTGTCGATATCGGTGGTGGTACCACTGAAGTCGCTGTTATCTCTCTGAACGGTGTAGTTTACTCTTCTTCTGTTCGCATTGGTGGTGACCGTTTTGACGAGTCAATCATCAACTATGTGCGTCGTAATTATGGTTCCTTAATTGGTGAAGCAACAGCTGAGCGTATCAAGCATGGTATCGGTTCTGCTTTCCCAACTGATGAAGTTTATGAAATTGAAGTTCGCGGTCGTAACTTGGCTGAAGGTGTACCTCGCGGATTCAAAATGAACTCCAACGAAATTTTAGAAGCATTACAAGAGCCACTGACCGGTATCGTGAGTGCGGTAATGTTAGCGTTAGAACAGTGCCCACCAGAATTAGCATCTGATATTTCAGAGCGCGGTATGGTATTAACGGGTGGTGGTGCTCTTCTGCGTAATTTAGATCGTTTATTAATGGAAGAGACTGGCATTCCGGTCATCGTTGCTGAAGATCCTTTAACCTGCGTTGCTCGTGGCGGCGGTAAAGCGTTAGAGATGATTGACATGCACGGCGGTGACCTGTTTAGCGAAGACTAAATCACGCCATAAGCGACTGGAGTTTTTTAGCTCCAGTCGCTTTGACTATTTTTTTATTCTCCGACCATTAGCGAAACTTAGCCATACATGAAGCCAATTTTTAGGCGAGGTCCTTCCCTACAGTTACGCATTTTTATTGCAGTGATAATTGCATTGGTGCTGGTGGTGATTGACCATCGATTTGAGCCTTTCAATAAAATCCGTAATTATTTAGACACGGCGGTTAGCCCATTCTATTTTTTAGCTAACGGACCACGTCAATTCCTTGATAATATCTCTGACACCCTTTCAACGCGGGATCAGCTCCAGTTTGAGAATAAAGCTCTACGCCAAGAGCTATTATTAAAAAAAGCGGATAACTTGCTGCTTGAGCAACTCAAACAAGAAAATGCCCGTTTACGCGAACTGTTAGGTTCCCCATTACGCCAAGATGAACATATGATGGTGACGCAAGTCATTTCAGGTGCGAACACGCCTTATCGCGACCAAGTCGTGATAGATAAAGGCAGTAATGACGGCGTTTATGAAGGCCAGCCAGTTATCAGCGATAAAGGCGTGGTAGGTCAGGTTGTTGGTACCAGTAATTTTAATAGCCGCGTTTTATTAATTTGCGATACTGCCCATGCATTGCCTGTGCAAGTCTTACGTAATGATATCCGTGTTATTGCTGCGGGCTCAGGATGTGCGGATGACCTGCAATTAGAGCCACTTCCTGGAAATACAGATATTCGTGTTGGTGATGTGTTAGTGACTTCGGGCTTAGGTGGACGATTCCCTGAAGGGTATCCTGTTGCTGTTGTTTCAGCGGTGAAGCATGATACTCAACGTGCCTATACTATCATCTCTGCAAGACCAAGTGCTGAGTTACAACGTCTACGTTATTTACTCCTGCTGTGGGGCAATGAAAGTGATCCGAAAACCCCATTACAGCCATCCGATGTTTACCGGGCTGCAAATGAGCGTTTAATGAAAGTGTTGCCGCAGGTGTTACCAACACCAAGCGAGATTCAAGGACCACCATTACCACCGTCCATGCAACCTACACAGCCTCAACCTCAGCCATAAGATAGAGTGAGGGAAACGGTATGATGAAAGGGTGGAGAGGAAATCATAATGGATGAGTATCGCGGTAATGGGCGCATCATTATCTGGCTATCTTTCTTTATTGCACTGATTTTGCAGGTAATGCCGTGGCCTGAACAATTGGCATTTTACCGACCATCATGGTTACTGCTGATTTTAATATACTGGGTAATGGCATTACCGCATCGCGTCAGTGTGGGTACCAGCTTTATTTTAGGAATTATTGTCGATTCTATTCAAGGATCAGCTCTGGGCGTACATGCGCTCTCCTTCAGCATCATTTGTTATCTCGTGGCATACAAGCATCAGCTTTTACGTAACATGGCACTGTGGCAGCAAGCTTTGATTATTGTTGCATTAACGGTGGTGCAAGACCTTGCTGTTTTCTGGGCAGAATTCCTTTCCTCACAAGTCTTATTCCACCCACAAGTATTCTGGAATAGTTTGGTGAATGGTATTCTGTGGCCATGGTTATTTTTACTGTTACGAAAAATTCGCCGCCAATTTTCAGTATGTTAAGATTGTGGCCGTTGATGATAACTGGAATGACAATTTATGAGCTTAATTTATCTTGCATCAGGTTCACCGAGACGACGTGAATTAGTCCAACTGCTAGGTTATTCCTTTGAAATCTTGCGTCCCGAAGTGGAAGAAAAATGGCAAGAAGGGGAATCGCCTCAGGCGTATGTCCAGCGCTTAGCGCGAGATAAATCCCGAGCGGGTGTAGCAATTGCTCCTGCGGATCATCCAGTTTTGGGTGCAGATACTATTGTGGTTCTTGACGGTAAAATATTAGAAAAACCGCGAGACGCGGTCCATGCTCAGCAAATCCTCAGTGACCTTTCTGGTAAAACACATCAGGTAATGACCGCCATTGCTGTGTCGAACAAGCATGAGACTCTAACCTCATTGATTACGACAGATGTGACATTCCGCGAGTTATCTTTGCTGGAAATACAGGATTATATACAATCTGGCGAGCCAATGGATAAAGCGGGCGCTTACGGTATCCAAGGTCTCGGTGGACGTTTTATTCGATGCATTAATGGCAGCTATCATGCAGTGGTGGGCTTACCATTGGTCGAAACAGAAGAATTAATACAACGATTTTTAGCGTTAGGTGATGGGAAGGGGAATTCATGACTACGGAACTATTAGTAAACGTAACACCATCTGAAACGCGCGTAGCTTATATTGATGGTGGGATCTTACAAGAAATACATGTCGAACGAGAGGCGAAAAGAGGGCTAGTAGGGAATATCTACAAAGGTCGTGTGAGCCGAGTTTTACCTGGTATGCAGGCGGCCTTTGTTGATATTGGTCTGGATAAAGCAGCCTTTTTACACGCCTCGGACATTATGCCTCACACCGAATGCATTGCGGGTGACGAGCAGAAAAACTTTCATGTTAGAGATATCGCTGAGCTGGTGAAGCAAGGGCAAGATTTAATTGTCCAAGTGGTTAAAGACCCACTTGGCACCAAAGGCGCAAGACTCACCACAGACATTACGTTGCCTTCTCGTTACTTGGTTTTCATGCCGGGAGCTTCCCATGTTGGTGTATCTCAGCGTATTGATAGTGAAGAAGAAAGAGAGCGTTTAAAAGAGTGTGTCGCACAATATTGCGATGAAAACGGCGGGTTTATCATTCGTACCGCCGCAGAAGGTGTGGCTGAAGAGGATGTTAAACAGGATGCTGCATTTTTAAAACGCTTATGGGCGAAAGTGATTGAACGCAAAAAACGTAATGTCACGCGTACTAAAATTTACGGTGAGCTTTCACTGGCATACCGTATCATTCGCGACTTTGCTGGCGCATCCCTCGACCGTATTCGCGTGGATTCTCGTTTAACCTACACGCAGTTGGAAGAGTTTATTGCGGAATATGTGCCGGAAATGACAGCGAAGCTTGAGCTATACCAAGGCAATCAACCTATCTTTGACTTGTTCGATGTGGAAAATGAAATTCAACGCGCGATGGACAGAAAGGTTGAATTGAAATCGGGCGGGTATCTGATCATTGACCAAACGGAAGCGATGACTACCATCGATATCAATACGGGCGCATTCGTGGGTCACCGTAATTTAGAAGAAACTATCTTTAATACCAACGTTGAAGCGACTCAAGCCATTGCGCGCCAATTACGATTAAGAAATCTCGGTGGTATTATTATCATCGACTTTATCGATATGTCTGATGTTGAACATCGTCGCCGTGTGTTAGCCTCACTTGAACAAGCTTTAAGTAAAGATAAGGTAAAAACCACCATTAATGGATTCTCTCAGCTAGGATTAGTTGAGATGACACGTAAAAGAACCCGTGAAAGCTTGGAGCATGTGCTGTGCGATACCTGCCCAACTTGCCAAGGCCGTGGTACAGTGAAATCGGTTGAAACCGTATGTTATGAAATTTTGCGTGAAATTGTGAGAGTTCACCGCACAATCGATGCTGATAGATTCTTAGTGTACGCATCAAAAGCGGTGGTGGATGTGTTGACCGGGGATGAATCTCACGCATTAGCGGAAGTTGAAATCTTTGTAGGGAAACAAGTTAAAGTGCAGATTGAGCCGTTATATAGCCAAGAACGCTTTGATGTCGTCATGATGTAGCATTCTGCTTGAAGGAGAAACTGGTGAAACGACTGCCACGTATCGTACTCGTGACAACCGCTGCCGTATTGTTGCTGTGTGCGTTGGTACTCACCAGTTTGCGTTTTCTATTACCCAATATTGATAATTATCGCCAAGAAATTATCACTTACGTTGAAAATCACAGTGATATCTCACTGGATATTGGTCAGATTGAAGGGGCTTGGCGCTATTATGGTCCCGAGCTTATCATTTCCGATGTTGTTGCCAAAAACCCAATAACCGATATACAAGTCAACAAAATCACTATCGAATTAGATATTTGGAATTCGCTATTATCTTTGCGTTGGCGTTTTCGTGATTTGACGTTTTATCAACTGAATGTGGATTATAAAGTCCCGCTGAGTTTTGATGGACCGGAAGATGAAACCACGAACTATGATGGCGTGGATGACCTGTTTTTACGGCAGTTTGACCATTTTATTTTAAAAGATAGCCAATTGACATTTTTGACGCCATCAGACCAAAAGATGACGTTACTATTGCCTGAACTTTCATGGCTTAACCAAGATGCCCGCCACCGCGCCCAAGGTTTCGTTAGCCTTGAAACGCTAAATAAGCAAAATAGTTATCTGCAAGTGAAGCTGGATGTGTCGGATAAAAACGGCGTACTCAGTGACGGCATATTCTATTTGCAGGCTGATAACATTGATATGCAGCCTTGGCTCAGCAAGTGGTTACGGGATAATACGGGGCTGCGGGACGCCAACTTCAGTTTATCATCGTGGATCACCCTCAAGAATAATCGTATAGATAATGGTCTGATCCAGCTACGTCAAGGTGAAGCGAACTGGGGGGAAGAGCCTCTCACACAAAATCTTCAAGTGAATGATTTATTGGTGCGTATGAAGCGCCAAGGTAACGGTTGGCTGTTTAATATTCCTGAGCTAGATACCCTGAAAACCAATGAATATATCTGGCCGCAAGGGAGCGTCTCCGTTCTGTATTTGCCTTCATCGGCAAAATATCAAAATAAAGATCACTGGCGCATTCGCGCAAAAAATATTGAGCTAGAACGTCTAAGTGAAGTCTTGCCGACATTCTCGTTTGTTACGCCAGAATTAGTGCAAGATTGGCAGCATCGTCAACCGACGGGATTAGTCTCGGAATTTGCTCTCGACCTAACGCAAGACACTGAAGACCATACGCAAATCAGTATGGACTGGCAGGATGTTAGCTGGAAAAAATGGAAAGAGCTTCCTTCTGTAAACCATTTCTCAGGGGTACTTATTGGCGGTGCTCAACAAGGGATCCTCTCATTTTCGCTGAAAGATAGTATCGTGGATTATCGCGATGAATTTAAAGCACCTTTTGAGATTAGTAACGCCAGCGGCAAATTAAATTGGACCAATAACAGCAGCGAATTCAAATTGTGGAGTTCCGGTGTGAATTTGCAAGCTAAGGCCGTCAAAGCCAATGGCGACTTTAGCTATGCGAAAGCGAAGCAGCATGATATTGCCGATTTGGCTATTTTAGCGGGGATCAGCACCGATGATGCAGGGGAAGCTTGGCGCTATTTCCCTCAAAAGCTGATGGGACAGGAGCTAGCGGATTATCTGACCAAAGCGATCATTGCTGGACATGTAGACAATGCGACGTTGGTGTATAAAGGCGACCCCGCACATTATCCTTACTATAAAAATGACGGGCAGTTCCAAGTGTATGTGCCGCTGCGTGATGGCACATTCGAATACGATGACCAATGGCCTGCATTACTGGATTTAAACCTCGATTTAGATTTTAGCCGCGCAAGTTTAGCGATGCATACGGACTCGGTGAAATTAGGGGATGCAACGGCAGAAAATCTCGATGCAGTAATTCATGATTACTTCGATGAAATGTTATATATCGATGCGGGAGTGAGTGGCACGGGCAAACAGATCCAACAATACTTCACCCATACACCACTCAAACATTCCCTTGGCGATACGCTGGATGAGCTACAAATTGATGGCACCGTAACCGGTAAGCTTAATCTCGCTATTCCATTATCGGCTGGAAAAGATGTTGTCGCGAAAGGGCAAGTCAATCTTAATAAAAATAATGTGTTTGTACGCCCAATCGATAGCACATTGCATGGATTGACTGGCAGCTTCAAATTTACCAATGGGGATTTAGTCAGTGATAACATCACGGGGCAATGGTTAGAACAGCCAGTTTCTTTGGATTTCACGACATTAACGCGCCCGAAAGATTATTTGGTGGATATTAACCTTGGCGGAAATTGGGAGCTAAATAAAGTTCCCATGCTGCCAAGTGATATCAAAGGGAAAGTCTCTGGCGTGAGTGATTGGAAAAGCCAAATTCATATCACGTTACCAGAATCATCCAAGCAAGCGACAGGCTTACAGATTGAGGTAGCCGCAGGATTAAATAAGCTAAAAAGCCAGTTACCTGCACTGAATACTGAACTACTGCAACAGCTTGGTAAGATGAATATTCAAGCAAAAGGCACGACGGAGCAATTAACGGTAGGTGGTGATATTGGTCAGCGTCTTGGTTTTAATTCTCAGTGGTCGCTCACCAGCTCGCCATTGAAACTACAAAAAGCTCACATTGCCCCATGGAATAATCAGGTTCCTGCATTACCAAATGGCTCGACCATTTTAGTGGATTTACCTGCGGTAGAAGATGTCAATTGGGAGAAATTAGCGAGTGGCTTTTTATCTTCTTCTGCCAGCGAACATGTGGGACAAATTGGCTACCCAGATACCCTTGAGGTTAAAGCTCCATCCGTTTATTTGGCAGGTCAGCGTTGGAAAGATTTGAGCTTCTCTTATGATTTATACCGTGATGAACAGCAAATTAATGTAGAAAGTGCAAACCTAAAAGGGCAGCTACAGATTTGGAAACAGCAGCCATGGGCGCTGGATATTGAATACCTGTATTACAATCCTGAAGGTTCGCTAGCGTCAAACGAAAAGACCCCTTCATCGGAAGTATTCGACTTTAGTCAGTGGCCTAAAGTGAACATCCATTGTGCCGAGTGTTGGGTGAGTGGGCAAAAACTGGGAGAAATCTCGGCGCAAGTCACGCCAGTGGGGCAGCACACTTTAAAATTAACCGCAGGTTCACTGAAAAACAGTGCCAGTGAGTTAAAGCTTGATGCCTTATGGCGCAGTAATGATGGCAATAAAACTGAGATTGCAGGCTCGCTAACTGGCGAGGCTTTCGATGAAACTGCCGCTTATTTTGGTGTCTTGGTGCCGATTATCGACTCTCCATATTCGATTGAATTTGACCTGAACTGGGCGCAGGTTCCTTGGGAGCCTGAGGTTGCGACACTGAATGGGAAAATGTCAGCAAAATTAGGGAAAGGTGCGATTGCCCATATGGGGGGCGGGCGTGCTGGGCAGTTACTACGTCTAGTCAGTTTTGATGCATTATTGCGCAAACTTCAATTAGATTTCCGGGATACGTTTAGTAATGACTTTAACTTTGATTCGATTAAAGGCAATGCGGTCATCAATCAAGGTATTCTAACCTCGAAGGATCTTTATATTGATGGATTAGTCGCGGATATTGCCTTGAATGGGGATATTGACCTTGTTAAGCGCCAAATTAATGCGGAAGCGGTCATTACCCCTGAAATTTCTGCTACAGTAGGTGTAGCCACCGCATTCGTGATTAACCCGTTTGCGGGCGCGGCAGTATTCGCGGCATCGAAGGTCCTTGGTCCGTTGTGGAGTAAAATTTCGGTTATTCGCTATCGTGTAAGTGGTAGTCTGGATGAACCTAAAATTGATGAAGTACTACGTCAGCTTAAGGAGACTCAAGAGTAATGAAAACGGGTAATGTTGCACTTTTGCAGTTATGTAGTGGTAAGAATACAAAACACAACTTGGCACAGATAGAGCAGCAAATTAAACAGTTGCCTGATACTGTGCAGTTAGTTCTTACTCCTGAAAATGCATTACTATTTGCTGATGCTGCAACCTATCGTAAACAGGCTGAAACAGAAGGTAATGGCCCATTACAAGACGCTATCCGTGGGATGGCTATCCGTTACAATGTGTGGATCCTGATTGGGTCAATGCCATTGATAAGCCGTGAAGATCCTGAACGTATTACCAGTAGTAGCTTACTGTTTGATGCGAAAGGGAATATCACTGCGCGTTACGATAAAATTCATATGTTTGATGTGAACATCGAAGATGAACAAGGCGAGTATAACGAATCGGTTATTTATCAACGTGGTGAGCACCTGACTGTGGTTGATACGCCAGTAGGTCGCTTAGGTTTAACCATTTGTTATGATTTACGTTTCCCTGGCTTATTCCAAGCATTACGTGAACAAGGTGCGGAGATTATTTCCGTCCCTGCGGCGTTTACTCGTTATACTGGACAAGCTCACTGGGAGCCACTGTTAAGAGCCCGTGCGATTGAAAACCAGTGCTATGTTTTAGCGCCAGCGCAAGTTGGGGTGCATGGTACGCGTCGTACATGGGGACATACTCTCGCCGTAGATGGCTGGGGTAAGGTGATGAAAAAGAATGTGGATGCTGTTTCCGCGTTGGTCGTGAATGTCCAGCCAGACAGCTTAAAAGTGATGCGTGAACAGATCCGAGTGGTGAAACATAACCGCTTTAGACCACAATTAACATCATTGATTAAAAAATAAACTAAATAAGAGTAACGAATATGAGTTTAGCTTCTGTCAGCGAACATTTGCTGGCTGCCAACGGTCTTGGTCAAGATAATCTGTATGATATTTTAGGGCTGCTATCTGAGCGCCGTGTTGATTATGGGGATCTCTTTTTTCAGTCTAGCTACCATGAATCATGGGTTTTAGAAGATCGAATCATTAAAGATGGCTCCTACAATATTGACCAAGGTGTTGGGGTTCGAGCGATTACGGGTGAAAAAACGGGTTTTGCCTATGCAGACCAAATTTCATTGCTGGCACTAACCCAAAGCACCACTGCAGCCCGTAGTATCGTGACTGAACAAGGCTCTGGAAAGTCACAGATTTTAACCAATGTAGACTACAAAAAACTCTATTCTGAAGTGGATCCTTTGCGTAGCTTACCGCGTGAGCAGAAAATTGAATTGCTGCATCGCGTTGACCAAGTGGCGCGCGCTGAAGATCCTCGCGTAATTGAAGTGAATGCCAGCTTAACTGGTGTGTATGAGCAAGTGTTAGTTGCTGCCACCGATGGCACATTAGCAACGGATATTCGCCCTCTGGTGCGTTTATCGGTGAGTGTGCTGGTGGAACATGATGGCAAACGTGAACGCGGAGCAAGCGGCGGCGGCGGTCGTTATGGTTATGAATATTTCCTCGAAATCCATCAAGGGCAAGTACTCGCGGAGCAGTATGCCCGTGAAGCGGTACGCATGGCGTTAGTGAATTTATCTGCAGTTGCCGCTCCTGCAGGCATGATGCCTGTAGTATTAGGTGCAGGCTGGCCAGGTGTTCTACTCCATGAAGCGGTAGGTCATGGTCTAGAAGGTGACTTTAACCGTCGTGGCACCTCTGTTTTCTCAGGAAAAATGGGAGAGCAAGTCGCATCTTCCCTGTGTACCGTGGTGGATGATGGAACCATCGCAGGGCGTCGCGGTTCATTAGCGATTGATGATGAGGGGGTTCCTGGTCAATACAATGTGTTGATTGAGAATGGAATTCTACGTAACTATATTCAAGATAAACATAACGCGCGTTTAATGGGTGTGGCGCCAACTGGGAATGCGCGTCGTGAATCTTACGCTCATTTACCAATGCCTCGCATGACAAATACCTATATGTTAGCGGGTGAATCAACACCGGAAGAGATTATTGCCAGTGTTGAAAAAGGGTTGTATGCGCCGAATTTCGGTGGTGGTCAGGTGGATATCACATCGGGTAAATTTGTGTTTTCAACCTCTGAAGCTTACTTAATTGAAAATGGTAAAATTACTTCACCAGTGAAGGGGGCGACCTTGATTGGTTCTGGTGTTGAAGCTATGCAGCAGATCTCCATGGTAGGTAATGACCTGGCGTTGGATAAAGGCGTAGGTGTTTGTGGTAAAGAAGGGCAAAGCGTGCCAGTGGGTGTGGGGCAACCGACACTGAAACTCGATAAAATGACCGTGGGTGGCACCGCGTAATCACACGTTAAGATAGTCTTTTATTTTTCGCCCTAGTCACGAATGTGACTGGGGCGATTATTTATCCGCACAGCAAAAATAATTGAGGCGTTATGAATAAGCGTATTATTTCTTTAGTGTTAATGGCAATTTTGATTGCGGTTAGCCTGTACTTTAAAGGTGGCGAGCAGGGCGCACCGGAACCATCTTCTGGTACATCATCAACCACACAAACTATATCAAGTACACAAAGCATACCGCCTTCCCGCGAAGCGATAACTCCGCGTGAAACGCCAAAAACGATTGATCAGCTGACCGCTCAGAACAATGTGGTCAGTTTTATGGAAAAATATCAAAAACTCCCCGCATTTTACATGACAAAAAAACAGGCAAGAGAAGCGGGTTGGGATGCTAAAAAAGGGAATTTATGTGAAGTTTTGCCCGGTAGAGCCATCGGTGGCGACCGCTTTTCTAACCGTGAAAAAGGCCTGCCTATTGCCGATGGGCGACAGTGGTTTGAAGCTGATATAAATTATCGTTGCGGGCATCGTGGTGCAGACCGTCTACTCTATTCCTCTGATGGAATGATCTTCGTTAGTACAGACCATTATAAAACGTTCCAACAAGTTAAATGATTGGGGGATAGCGATGAGCAAGACCGTCGTTTTTGATTTTCGTGAAATAGATAGCCTTGAGGAATTTTATCGGCAATTTCAGCAACAGTTCTCGCTTCCTAAATGGTTTGGCCATAATCTCGATGGGTTATGGGATGTGATTACTGGGGAAATAGAGTTACCCGTTACGCTGATTTTTAGCCATTTAAAGGCGGTTCAGCGTACGCAATTTTCATCGGTGATTGAATTGATGAATGAAGCAGAAGAAGAGCTAGATGAAGCGTTTATTTTTCTCATAGATATCACGAATAATGAGAATGATGCTTCACAAACCCCATGCTAGATTTGCGAAATGATTCTGCGTTTAGCCATTTTTTGTGGCGATTAATATTGAGGACGATTAAGTGGACGGTAAAAAAGTTATCATTGTTCATGGTTATACAGCATCACCGAATGATAATTGGTTTAACTGGTTAAAAGATGAATTAGAAGCGGTAGGGGCGACGGTTGATGTACCTGCATTACCAGAATCAAATTCTCCTGACCCGCAAAAATGGCAGCAATGTTTACTTGATGCCAATATTCAGTTTGATGAAAATACTATTTTAGTTGGGCACAGTTTAGGGTGCATTACGGTATTACGCTTTCTGGAAAATAATGCGCCAGAAGGGGCTAAAATTGGCGGCTATGTGCTAGTTTCTGGGTTTGATCGCTCGCTGGATTCGTTGTCTGAGTTGGCTGACCATACTCAGTTTTCATTGGATTATAATAAGCTGATTGGCATAACGGATAAGCGAGCTTCGATTATCTCTTCCAATGATTGGGTCGTGGATCCTGATGCTTCAATTGAGTTAGCAAAAGCATTAAAAACCTCTGTCACGATGGTGGAAAGTGCTGGGCATTTTCTTGATAGAGAAGGTTATACTCGACTTCCTGCATTACTCAATCTTCTACGATTTTGGTATTAAAAAATCCCCCTATGTTTTTACCACATAGGGGGATCTGAATATTTTGAATTTATTTACTTTAGATAACTCGGCACAGAGGATTCAAATAGTTGAATCAGCTCAGGATCCATATATAGGTAGTCGTCGGGAATATCTAGTACATGGATGGGCTTATGTTCAAGTAAACGAGAAAAATCGGCTATGAGCCGATTTTTATGTTTCAGCTCCATCACAAAAATAACATCCGCCCAGCGAATGAGATTGACATTGATGGGGCGTTTGGCATTGCGGCTAGTTCCCGCTGAACGAGTTACCCAGCGCGGGTGATTGCGCCAGATCTGTTCAGCGGTAGGGCTACGCCATTGATTTCGACTGCAGATGAATAAAAGGTTCATTTGTCATTTTGCATATCTTCAAGGCTACGTCGCGCTAGTAACGCGTTACTCACTTGAGGATAATCAATGCCTAGTTGTGTGGCACGAGCCAATTTTTCACTTCGAAGGTACAAATGCTTCCAGTTTTTTTCTGGAGTAAAACATTGGGTTTCTTGTGAATTTAAATTGTCGCGTGATTTGTTAATACGATCTTTGGCTCGACGCCAAGCTCTATTTCGGGTGTTATCCATATTTGCCTCATTAATTTATCGTGGTTCAGCAGCCGCGATAATACGGGTCAAAATATGACGTTGAAGATGATAGTGCGATTTGGTATCGCAAGCAACAATGGGGTGGGTTTTTAAGAATACTCCCCTAAACCACTGTGGGTATAGGGGAATAGATGATTAGTTGCTATCAGAAAGTTCTTTCAGATATTGGAAAATCTGGCGGAATGCTTTTGGTGGTTTATTTCCATCACGCTCTTTCTTCGCATTACGGACTAATGCTCGCAGTTGCTGGCGATCAGTTTGTGGGAATAGCGCAACGACTTCTTCAATGACTTCATCGCCATCGGCTAATAAACGGTTACGCAGATCTTCCAGCTTGTGCAAAATAACAACTTGCTGGTTATGGCGGTTTTTCAGCTTATCAAGGGCTTCAGTGATCGGTTCAACTTCACGAGAACGTAGTAGTTTACCGATAAGTTGTAATTGACGACGACGACCTTCACGTTTAATTTTTTGCGCTAATTCAATAGCCTCAAGTAATTGAGTGTCTAATGGGATGCGCTCAAGCTCGCTTTTACTTAAATCAACAAGTTCCGCCCCCAGTTTTTTGAGGATCTCGGCATCGCGTTTAATTTCGCTTTTGCTGACCCAAATAATCTCATCGTCCTCATCATCTTGGGGCGCTGGGATATCATCCAGCCAATCTTCAGGCTGTTTGGCCATAGGGATTTTCCTTTTTACTAAACGCCGCCGTGTAATTACGAGTAATTAGCATGATTTACGGCGTTGTGAGTGTTAACATTTATAGATTAACTCTATTGTAACTGGGAAAACCCCCTTATGACTACCTGACATTGATATGTCGAGGTAGAAAATCACTTTTCCCCTCTTTATTGGACAAAATGCATGAGTGTTACTGAACAAGTTGCCGAACAACGTAAACAATTAGAACAAGCCGTCGCCCACGCATTGGAATTCGCCAAAAGCCGTTGTGATGGCGCTGAAGTTGCAGTCAATAAAAGCACCGGCATTAGCGTGAGCACGCGCCAAGGTGATGTGGAGAATGTGGAATTTAACAGTGATGGGGCGCTCGGGATCACGGTTTACCATAAACAACGCAAAGGCAGTGCATCTTCAACGGATTTAAGCGACGAAGCCATTGAGCGTACAGTTCAAGCCGCGATTGATATTGCGTCTTATACTTCTGAAGACCCGTGTGCAGGCCCTGCTGACAAATCATTACTGGCATTTGATGCGCCGGATTTAAACCTATTCCAAGCTACAGAGCTTTCCCCTGAGGAAGCCATCAAGCTGGCATCAATTGCGGAAATGACCGCATTAAATGCAGATTCACGCATTGTGAATACGGAAGGCGGTAGCTTCAATGGACACTATGGTATCCGTGTCTTTGGTAACTCTCTAGGTCTATTAAAGAGCTACAGTTCTAGCCGTTATTCGATGTCGAGCTGCGTAATCGCCGAGCAAAATGGTGAAATGGAGCGCGATTATGCGTATACCATCGCACGCAGCATGCAGGCATTAAAATCCCCTGAGTGGGTAGGTCAAGAGTGTGCTCGTCGTACATTATCTCGCTTATCGCCACGTAAATTGCCAACCATGAAAGCTCCCGTTATTTTTGCCTCAGAAGTGGCGACGGGGTTATTTGGTCATTTAGTCGGTGCTATCAGTGGCAGCAGCATTTATCGTAAATCATCATTCTTAATGGATAGCCTTGGCAAACAAATTTTACCAAGCTGGTTAACTATTAATGAGCAGCCGCATTTGATGGGTGGTTTAGCCTCATCCCCATTTGACAGTGAAGGTGTACGTACTACTGAACGCAATATTGTGGAAAATGGCGTTCTGCAAACCTGGCTGATGACCAGTTATTCTGCGCGTAAACTGGGGCTGCAAAGCACAGGTCATGCGGGTGGGATTCATAACTGGCGCATTGAAGGACAAGGCTTATCGTTTGATGCTTTGTTGAAGCAAATGGGGACCGGCTTAGTAGTCACTGAGCTGATGGGACAGGGTGTGAGTGGAATTACGGGGGACTATTCCCGTGGGGCATCCGGTTTTTGGGTAGAAAATGGCGAAATTCAGTATCCTGTGAGCGAAATTACCATTGCAGGTAATTTGAAGGATATGTGGATGAACATGGTGACTATCGCCGATGATATCGAAACGCGCAGCAATATTCAGTGTGGTTCTGTGTTGATCCCTGAAATGAGTATTGCAGGGCAGTAAGTTCTAGTTGAACAATAAGCGCTAAATAGCAAAAAGGCACTCAATGAGTGCCTGAATACCGCCTGAAGACTAACGACAGTTTCTTGATGGAAACTTTTTTCGGCTAGTCTTCTTTCTCTTGTTGAGCATCGCAACTAGCGATGGAACTCGCCAGCCGCTTCAGGTTGATAAACAATCTCTAACACACGAACACGGGTTTCTACGCCGTTTGGCAGCGCCCAGCTAATTTCGTCGTTAACATGTAAACCTAATAAAGCTGCACCGATTGGCGCCATCACGGACAGTTGTTCTGCACTATCTTTGAGAGAGGCAGGGTAAACCAATGTGCGTGTGCGCTCTTCGTTACTGATTAAATCTAAGAAACGAATAGTGCTGTTCATTGTGACCACATCCGCAGGGATCTCTTGTGGAGATACGATATCTGCGCGGTCTAATTCGTCGTTTAGTGCTTCAGCAACAGGCGTACCCGCATAAGCGGCTTGCTCCATCAGGGCATCTAAGCGTTCTGCATCTAAATCATTGATAATAATTGTTGGCTTTGTCATACCACACTCCAATAGGGACGTACAAAGCAAACACCCCCCACCCAGAAGGCAGGGGGTGTTTGCTAGAAAATAGATTATGTAAAATATTAGGCGCTATAGGCGTTAAAGGGAAGAGATCGGGATCACGAACTCGGTGCCTATGCGTGTAAAACCATGTATATTGCTCTGTTCGCTAAGATGTAATGACGCAATGAGTTGGACTACTCTTCGTCAAATCCACTTTCAAACAGTTTAATGATTGCGGATAACGCCAAATCTTCATCGGGTCCGCTAACCTCGATATCAATTTTACTACCTTGTTCCGAGTCTAACATCAACATCGCAATAACGCTATCCGCCTCGGCCTCAATTTGGCTGTCATTTTTTAAAATGACTCTAGAGTTAAATTGTTTAACTAAATCATAGAGAAGCATTGCTGGTCTGGCATGCATACCAAGGCGGTTTTTTAGCGTAATCGTTGCTTTGACGGTCATTGCTTGCGTTTTTCCAACGTTCTGTGGCGTGACTGGACGTTTTTCCCTCGGGAGCGGAAATAATCAGCCAGCTGTTCTGCCACATACACCGAACGGTGTTTCCCTCCCGTACAGCCGATGGCGACGGTGAGGTAGCTGCGGTTATTGGTTTCTAACATCGGTAACCATAACTCTAAGTAACTACGAGTCTGGTAAATAAAGTTATGAACCTCGGTGTGTCTGTCCAAGAAGGCCGCAACGGGACGATCTAAACCGGTCATTGGGCGCAGTTTAGGATCCCAGTGTGGGTTTGGTAAAAAGCGCACATCGAAAACGTAGTCAGCATCAATTGGAATACCGTGTTTGAAACCGAAGGACTCAAACACCATGGTCAGCTCACGCTCGCGTTTGCCCATTAAGCGGGTTCTGAGCATTTCCGCTAATTCGTGCACTGACATTTCTGAGGTATCAATGACCAAGTCAGCGCGGGAGCGTAGCGGTTCTAATAGCTCGTTTTCTTCGTCGATGGCACTTTCTAAGGATAAATTTTTACTTGAAAGTGGGTGTAATCGACGAGTATCACTGTAACGACGAATTAATGTGTTGCGATCTGCATCCAGAAATAGCAGTTGTGGCGAGAAGGTTGATGGCAGTTTATCAATCGCTTCTTCAAACACTTCTGGATTGTCGGGCATATTACGCACGTCAATGCTCACGGCCGCAGAAATATTGCGATCGGCAAGTGAATTAGCCAATTCCGGCAGTAAGACTACCGGCAGGTTATCCACACAATAGAAACCCATATCTTCCAGCGCGCGTAGGGCAACGGATTTTCCCGAACCGGAACGGCCGCTGACAATCATCAGCACCATGAGCTAACTCCCTTCTGTCTCTTAAGGATTTATATCTTAATGATCGATTTCTCACTGATCACACATTTCTAATTGATCAAACACGTCTGACTATTTTGCATTTTGCGGTGTTTTACGATGCCGAATGAAAGAAATCATAACAATATCATTAGGCTGGCATCAACACATATCAGTTATTACTTACTCAATGATGATCTGGTATAACTCTTCGTCACTTTGCGCACTACGCAGACGCTTACAGAACGCTTTATCCGCTAATTTTTTAGCGATAAGAGACAACGTATGTAAGTGAGTTTTACATTGATCCGATGGAACAAGTAATGCAAAAAGCAGATCAACAGGTTGGTTATCAATCGCATCAAACGCAATGGGCTCTTCTAAATGCAAAAATACGCCAGCGGCGCGTGCACTTTCGCCTTCATTGAGTTTGCCATGAGGGATTGCAATTCCACCACCAATACCCGTGGTGCCAACTTTTTCTCTGGTTAGTAACGCTTCAAATACCGTATTTTCCGGTAATCCCAACTCGGCGGCCGCTAACTCACTAATAATTTCTAATGCTCTCTTCTTACTGGTGCAAACTAAATTATTACGTGTGCAACTGGCGGATAAAACATCGCTTAATTGGATTTCTATATCACTATTCATTTTATTATTCACTTAGGACTACAAAACCAGATGATGTATGCCACCATCTGGTTCAGAACATTAATCAGTCAACGACTGGCTAAATGTATTAGTGTTGTCTCAGTTTTTCTTTATGTTTGGTTAATTGGCGTGACAGCTTATCAAGGAGTAAATCAAGTGCCGCGTACATATCGTCGTCTTCCGCTGATGCGTGAATTTCTGCGCCGTTGAGTTGCAGGGTGGCTTCAGCAATTTGCTGAACTTTTTCCACTTTCAGAACAACTTGGATACTGTTAATACGATCAAACAATTGCTCTAATTTCTTGAGTTTTTTCTCAACCGTTTCGCGCAATGCCGGTGTAACTTCAATATTGTGTCCAGTAATCTGAAATTCCATACAATCTTCCTTATATTATTGGGTTAAACCAACTGTTTACGTTGATTTGATGGCGGAATAGATAATGACTCACGATACTTAGCAACAGTTCGACGAGCAACTTGTATACCTTGCTCTGCCAGCATACTCGTCAATTTACTGTCACTCAATGGTTTTGCTGGGTTTTCCGCAGCAACCAGCTTCTTCACCAGCGCACGAATCGCAGTGGAGGAGGCTTCTCCTCCGGTGTCCGTGCTGACGTGACTGGAGAAAAAATACTTCAACTCAAAAATGCCTCGTGGACTATGCAGAAATTTTTGAGTTGTCACACGGGAGATAGTCGATTCATGCATGTCCACCTGATAGGCAATGTCTGCCAAAATCATTGGTTTCATATACTCTTCGCCTAACTCAAAAAATTCTTGTTGTTGCTCAACAATACAGGTCGCCACTTTAAGTAATGTTTCATGGCGGCTCTCTAAGCTTTTAATCAGCCATTTCGCATCCTGCAAGTGACTGCGAATATATTGCGTGTCACTTTCGCTGGCTGAATCATTTGCCATTGAAGCATAATGATTATTGATGCTTAACTTAGGGATGCTATCTGTATTTAACTCAACTTGCCAGTGCCCACCGACTTTTTTCACCAGTACATCGGGAATAACATATTCCGATTCACCCGTATTGATTGACTGCCCTGGCTTGGGATTCAGCGTAAGGATCAGGTCAATTGCTGTTTTCAGCGCATCTTCTTTTAAGCGGGTCAGTTTGCTCAGTTGCCGAAAATCACGATTTGCCAGTAAATCAATATGATTGCTAATAATCAGTCTAGCTTCTTGCAGACCAATTGTCTCTTTTGGGTATAAAGAGAGCTGGATCAACAAACACTCTTTGAGATCCTGAGCTGCCACGCCTAATGGGTCAAAATGCTGGATACGTTTTAAAACGGCAACGACTTCTTCTAAGGTGATATCGGGGTCATCAATCCCTTCGTGGATCTCACTGATTGAGCTTGTGAGATAGCCTGAATCATCAATTGAATCGATAATCGAAGTCGCAATCGCGCGATCAGTATCGGTAAACGGGGTGAGATCCGCTTGCCAGATTAGATAATCTTGCAGTGTTTGGGTAGTTTCCCCTTGGTAAACAGGAAGTTCATCGAAGCTGTAGTCGTTGCTAGTGCCCGACGGGGTACCTGCTGTATAGATTTCATCCCAATCAGCATCTAGTGGAAGCTCATCGGGCATATCCGCGTTTTCAAGGGCATCTTTGGTATCGATTTCGCTGCTGTCAGTGTCGTTGCCTAGGTTATCTAAGTTCTCTTGCTCAGAGGATGACTCTTCTTGTTCAAGCAGAGGGTTGGTTTCAAGTGCGAGTTGAATTTCTTGTTGAAGCTCAAGTGTGGATAACTGCAACAGGCGGATGGCCTGTTGCAATTGAGGTGTCATTGCAAGTTGTTGACTGATTCTGAGCTGCAAACTTTGCTTCATGAATGTGCTTTATTCTCCATTACCACTTACACAACCAATGTCATGACAACCAACAAGGCAATACTACAAACGACAGTCTACAAGCGATAGTCTACAAACTACAGTCTAAAGCCTTCACCCAAATAAACACGTTTCACTTGCTCGTTTTCAAGGATCATCTCTGGTGAGCCGTGAGCAATCAAGTGCCCTTGGCTGACAATGTAAGCACGCTCGCAAACATCGAGAGTTTCGCGGACGTTATGGTCGGTGATTAACACGCCAAGCCCATAGTCACGCAAGTGTTGGATGATTTTTTTGATATCCAAAACGGAAATCGGATCAACCCCTGCAAACGGCTCATCTAACAGGATAAATTTTGGATTAGCAGCGAGGGCGCGTGCAATTTCCACTCGACGACGCTCACCACCGGACAGTGACTGACCTACGCTATCACGCAGGTGAGTAATACTGAACTCCTCCATCAGCTCTTCAGCACGCTCTTTGCGCTGTTCTGAGGTTAAGTCAGGGCGAATTTCTAACACGGCCATCAGGTTATCATACACACTGAGGCGGCGGAAAATAGATGCTTCTTGAGGAAGATAGCCAATGCCACGACGAGCGCGCTCATGCAGAGGAAGTAAGCTAATATCCTCACCATCAATTAAAATTTTACCAGCATCCCGCTGAACAATGCCGACTACCATATAAAAAGTGGTCGTTTTACCCGCACCGTTAGGGCCTAAGAGACCGACGATTTCCCCTGATTTCACTTCCAGGCTGACGTCAGTGACTACGCTGCGTTTTTTATAGGATTTCGCCAGATTCTCTGCGGTTAGTGTTGCCATAACAATTATTTACTCTTACTTGTTGATGAACCCTGTGCTGCTGGGCCTTTCTCTTGTAACTGGGCTGGTAATAAGACAGTTGTTACGCGCTTGCCTTTATCGCTGAACGCTTCCATTTTTTGTGTTGGAACGACGTAAGTGATCTTATCGCCTTTGATATTACTATCGAGCTGCTCAAGGTAGGCATCACCCGTTAATGTCACCAGCTGCTGATCAACTTCATAACGTGCTTTGGATGCGTGACCTTTAATTGGTTTGCCATCGTCTTGTAACTGGAAGAAAGTCACTGGCGTACCAAATGCTTCAATGACGATTTTATCGGAATCGCTGCTTGGGCGAGTCACAACAACTTTGTTGGCACGAATATCAATGGAACCTTGCTTGATAACAACGTCATCAGTAAATGTGGTGATATTTTTTTCTAAATCAAGAGATTGCTTAACCGAATTAATGGTCATCGGTTGTTGGGTATCTGTTTTCAGTGCCATTGCCGGTAGGCTAAGAGCCAAAATTGCACTTGCAATAGCCCCTTGAATAAAACTTTTCTTAGTTACTTGATTCATTGTGTTGCTCTTTTGGTTGTAACTCATAGTGAGTTTTAACATCTTCAATTAATTCAGCGGTTCTTGTACGAAGGTTCCCCTTCATTTTTAAGCCCGTTGAATTTAGCCCGTGTCCGATAATGGTAACTTTATCGTCAGATGAAACATCTTGTGTGACTAGATTGACCACCGCATTATCTGTGGTAATGCGCTGGATTTGAGGCTCAGGAGTCAAACTGTCAACTTGAACATCGCTATACAGGTAGAGCACACGCTCTTTGGTTAATCTTGCCTTAATGGATTTCACCGTCCAAGTCGGCGTACCCGCATCGTTATAAGTGGTTAATACCGGATTGGTAAACCACGTGATTTTCCCATCGGTATAATTATCAACTTTGCTCGCGGCGAGTTTATAGGCTAAATCACCCGCTGGATTATAGACGAAAGTTACTGAATCATCAGTTTGATAATTAGGTTTCCCGTCATTGATTTCGGTTGTTAATGGTTTGGAGTCATCGTAAACCGAAAAGTTCCAACCAATTAGCCCCAATACAATGAGGGATAAAACAGTGATTAACCACTTTTTTGCGTTGCTCATGAATGATATCTGTTCTTTAAATCGACAAGCCTTTAGCTTCTTCCAGTTTATTTTGGGATAACAGAATAAGGTCGCAGAGTTCACGTACTGCCCCTTTTCCGCCACCAATATGTGTTACATAGTCTGCTTTAGGTAATAACAAAGGGTGTGCATCAGCAACCGCAACGGATAACCCAACTTTTGCCATCACGGGCCAGTCAATGAGGTCATCACCAATGTAAGCTGTTTGCTCTTCTGTTAGTTGTAGTTTATCTAACAGTTCGCGATACGCCAAAAGCTTATCGCTTTGTCCTTGGTAAAGATATGTAATACCTAACGTTTGGGCTCTGTCTTCCAGCAATTTAGCTTTGCGTCCGGTGATAATAGCGACTTCGATACCTGAGGTTAATAGGCAGCGAATGCCATACCCATCGCGGACATTAAAGGCTTTTAATTCTTCGCCATTATTCCCCATATAAATTAAACCGTCGGACATCACGCCATCGACATCACAGATAAGCAGTTTAATTTTGGTCGCTTTTTCTATCACAGAATTTGCTACAGACCCATAGCAAGTATTCTGATAATTAGGGTTCATTCTATTTCCTTTATGTATACTTTCGACTTATACCACACCCGCTTGCAGTAGGTCGTGCATATGGAGAACACCCACTAATTGGTCGCCATCTGCCACTAATAACGACGTGACATGGCGAGATTGCATCAGGTTCAGCGCTTCAACAGCTAGCATACCTGGCGCGACTCGAATACCGCCCGGCGTCATTAAATCGGCAATTTTGGCATTATTAAGGTCGATGCCCATATCAAAAATACGGCGCAAATCCCCATCCGTGAATATCCCTTGAATATTCATATCGTCATCACAAATGACGGTCATACCCAGCTTTTTACGGGTAATTTCCACAAGGGCTTCGCGTAATGTGGCACTTTTCGGAATATGAGGGACATCGTCACCGGTACTCATTAAATCACGAACTAAGAGTAAAAGTTTGCGCCCAAGTGCGCCCCCTGGATGAGATAGTGCAAAATCATCTGCTGTAAAGCCGCGGGCGGTTAATAATGCAATGGCTAACGCATCACCCATCACTAATGTTGCCGTGGTACTTGTTGTCGGTGCCAAACCTAGCGGGCAGGCTTCTTGTGGTACTTTTATGCATAAGTGGATATCTGCATATTTGCCCATGTTACTGTCTGGATTATTGGTCATGCAGATCAGTGGGACTTTGATACGCTTTAACACTGGCAGTAGGGCTAAGATCTCTCCTGATTCACCAGAGTTCGAAATCGCTAATACAACGTCTTTATTGGAGATCATCCCTAAATCGCCATGGCTAGCTTCCCCAGGATGCACGAAAAATGAAGGCGTTCCTGTGCTGGCAAGCGTCGCCGCAATTTTCCGTCCAATATGCCCTGATTTCCCCATCCCCATAACGACCACTTTTCCCTGACAAGCAAAGATTTGCTGACAAGCAAGATCAAAGTCATGATTAATATATTGTTCTAGGTTTTTCAGACCTTCGCGTTCGATATGGAGAACTTCTTTACCTACTTTCTGAAAATCGATATTTGACATGTCTAATTCCATGTGTGTTTTCGGGTGAATCAAAAGTGTCGGTTGGATCCAAAGTTTCGGTTAGATCAAAAAAGAGAAATCGGATTGTATAACGAATACTTAGTATCAGTAAGTATTTTATCTCTAAGCTTTTATGAATGTCATGGTTATGAGTCTTTATTAGCGATTTGAGCTCAAAAGAGCCTTTTAGGGATTAACCGCACCGATGCCCAAAAAAAATTTTTTTAATTCTCTTACCCTTATGGTTGGATATATAAATTTCTAAGAGCTATCTTCTATTAATTAGGTAAAATATTAGTTAATACTATTTGGTTTATGTTTCTGTAAAACCCTGAATTTATTTAGGCAGAATCATAGTTTGACCTATAACGAGCTATTAAACGATGCAAGCACAGACAGAGAACTTAATCGAAGTCAAAAACATGTCATTTACGCGGGGCAATAGGAAAATATTCGAAAATATTAACCTAACTGTGCCTCGTGGTAAAATTACTGCGATTATGGGGCCTTCAGGGATTGGTAAAACCACATTGCTCAGACTGATTGGTGGGCAACTGCGCCCAGAGGAAGGGGAAATCTGGTTTGATGGGGATAATATTCCTGCGCTGTCTCGTTCTAAGTTATACCAATCGCGTAAAAAAATGAGCATGTTATTCCAATCCGGTGCCTTGTTTACCGATATGGACGTTTTCAATAATGTGGCTTTCCCTTTGCGTGAGCACACGAATTTACCGGAATCATTGATTCATACGACGGTGATGATGAAATTAGAAGCGGTGGGGTTACGCGGAGCCGCAAAATTAATGCCGTCAGAACTTTCAGGTGGAATGGCTCGCCGTGCGGCGCTGGCAAGAGCTATCGCTCTGGATCCTGACCTGATTATGTTTGATGAGCCGTTTGTGGGGCAAGACCCGATTACGATGGGAGTTTTGGTCAAACTGATTGATGAACTCAACCAAGCGTTAGGGGTAACCTGCGTGGTGGTTTCCCATGACGTTCCTGAAGTGCTAAGTATTGCCGATAAAGCGTATATTGTGGCGCAGCAACATGTTATTGCGAAAGGAACTGGGGAAGAGTTACGCGAGAACCAAGATCCGCGCGTCAGACAGTTTATGGATGGAATTGCTGATGGTCCTGTGCCATTCCGCTTTCCTGCCAATGACTATTCGGCTGATTTATTAGGGTAAATGAACATGATAATTAAGGCGATTGCTGCCTTCGGACGTCGATGGATTGAAACATTTGCGGCTTTTGGTCGAGCAGGCTATTTATTATTTGGTGCACTATTTGGCAAACCTGAGTTTGGCAAGCAGTGGCCGCTGTTAGTTAAACAGCTTTATTCGGTAGGGGTTCAGTCTCTGCTCATTGTGGCGGTGTCTGGTCTATTTATCGGGATGGTGCTCGGTTTACAAGGTTATTTGGTACTGACGACGTTCAGTGCAGAAGCCAGTCTTGGCATGATGGTAGCGCTTTCGCTATTACGCGAACTGGGACCGGTGGTCACCGCGCTGTTGTTTGCGGGGCGAGCTGGCTCGGCATTAACCGCAGAAATTGGTTTGATGAAAGCTACTGAGCAGATTTCGAGTTTAGAAATGATGGCGGTGGATCCTCTGCGTCGTGTTGTCGCCCCAAGATTTTGGGCTGGGTTCATTAGCATGCCGTTGTTATCACTGATTTTTGTCGCCGTAGGTATTATTGGCGGAGCCATTGTTGGTGTGGATTGGAAAGGGATTGACCCCGGTTTCTTCTGGTCGTCCATGCAGTCCTCCGTCGAGTGGCGACTCGATTTAGTGAACTGTTTTATCAAGAGTTTAGTCTTTGCAATCACGGTAACGTGGATTGCACTATTTAATGGTTATGATGCGATTCCAACCTCGGAAGGAATTAGCCGTGCAACGACGAAAACTGTTGTGCATGCATCATTATCGGTTCTAGGGTTAGATTTCGTACTG
The DNA here is from genome assembly GCF_027595165.1 of Providencia sp. PROV188. NCBI lineage: Bacteria > Pseudomonadati > Pseudomonadota > Gammaproteobacteria > Enterobacterales > Morganellaceae > Providencia > Providencia sp. PROV188. Next base: position 3,250,966 of record NZ_CP097291.1, on the reverse strand, counting down.
ACAGCACTGATGTTTGGGAACTAAGTCATGCAAAGTAAAAAAAGTGAAATATGGGTGGGTTGTTTTATGTTGCTGGCGATCGCCGCAATTGTGTTCCTCTGCTTAAAAGTGGCGGATTTACAATCGATTGGTAGTCAGTCAACTTACCGAGTTTCCGCCTCTTTTGAAAACGTGGGTGGCTTAAAAGTTGGCTCTCCAATCAAAGTCGGTGGTGTTGTCGTGGGACGGGTTGCGAATATTTCTTTAGATAAAAAGAACTATATTCCTGACGTTCAAATCGATTTACTCAGCGAATATGACAATATTCCTGATTCCAGCTCGCTATCAATTCGTACTTCAGGCCTGCTTGGTGAACAGTATATCGCCATGAATATCGGTCCTTATGATGAAGATATGGGGATTGCGATGTTAAAAGATGGCAGTCGTTTAGAAGACACCAAACCGGCAATGGTACTGGAAGATTTAATTGGTCAATTCTTGTATAAGAGTGGTGATAGCCAAGGTTCTGCAGCTGCGCCAGCATCTGCGCCAGAGGCTCATGTTGCGGCACCGTCAGAGCCTGCTGCTCACTAAGTTGTAATTCCCTGTGAACTTAAAAGGAATGAATTATGTTTAAACGTTTAATAATGATAGCTATGTTAGTGGTTGCGCCATTTGCGATGGCGATTGACCAAACTAATCCTTATAAGCTTATGGAAGAAGCCGCAGCGAAAACTTTCGATCGCTTAAAAGCACAGCAGCCTCAAATCAAACAAAACCCAGATTACTTACGTACCATCGTGCGTGAAGAGTTACTGCCATATGTGCAAATTAAATATGCGGGCGCGTTGGTATTAGGGACTTATTATAAAGATGCTACCCCAGCGCAGCGCGATGCGTATTTTAAAGCATTTGAGTCTTATCTTGAGCAAGTTTACGGTCAAGCACTGGCAATGTATCACGGTCAAACGTACACCATCGCTCCTGAGCAGCCGATTGGCGACAAAAATATTGTCGCTATCCGTGTGACCATCAATGATACTAATGGTCGCCCTCCAGTACGTTTGGATTTCCAATGGCGTAAAAACAGTAAAACAGGTTACTGGCAGGCGTATGACATGATTGCAGAAGGCGTGAGTATGATTACCACCAAGCAAAATGAGTGGGGTGATATTCTGCGTAAGCAAGGTATTGATGGATTGACTGCTCAATTACAACGTAGTGCTCAGGTGCCGATTACGTTAGAAGAGAACAATTAAGATGAGTAGTCTGTTATCTTGGACGAAAAATAACAAAACATTGGCTTTTTCCGGTATTTTAAATCGCGATTCTCTGGTTGAATTTTGGGACAAGCGCCAAACACTATTGACCCAAGTTGAGCAAGTTGATGTTTCTGCTTTAACTCATGTGGATTCTACCGGACTGGCAATGCTAGTACGCTTAAAAGGTGAGTATCAGTCCCAACAAAGCCATTTAGGTATTGTTGGTGTGAGTGATAATTTGAATACCTTGATGGAATTGTACGGGGTAAAATCCCTGCTGATGGATTAAGTCAAGTTATGTAAAAAATAGCGCTTCTGAGTGTTTTTATACACCAGAAGCGTTTTCTTTAGTTTAAGTGTTAAGCTGAATCCTTTAGGATAGATGGCTATATTTATTATCATAATTAATTACAAAATTGAGTCATTATGGATACCAACGAAATTAAACAAGTCTTAATGGAAAAGCTGTCACTGGATGAAGTGATAGTGAATGGCGATGGCAGTCATTTTCAAGTTATCGCTGTTGGCAGCCTTTTTGACGGCATGAGCCGTGTTAAACAGCAGCAAGCAGTCTATGCGCCGTTAATGGAATATATTGCGGACAATCGAATTCATGCGCTTTCAATCAAAGCTTATACCCCAGCGCAGTGGGAGCGTGATCGTAAGCTGAGCGGCCTATAAGTTTGAAAATGTAAGCGAACAGTTTGTAAAAATCTGACACACGAGAATACCAGAATGGATAAATTTTTAGTTAAAGGGCCAACCCGCTTAGAGGGTGAAGTCTCTATTTCAGGCGCTAAAAACGCCGCACTGCCAATCCTGTTCGCTGCTTTACTGGCTGAAGAGCCAGTTGAATTACAGAATGTCCCTAAACTGAAAGACATCGACACCACAATTAAGTTACTCAGCCAACTTGGCGTCAAAATCGAGCGTAATGGTTCGATTTTTGTTGATGCTAGCAATGTGACTGAATATTGTGCACCGTATGATCTAGTAAAAACCATGCGTGCCTCTATTTGGGCATTAGCGCCGCTGGTTGCACGCTTTGGTCATGGTGAAGTTTCTCTACCGGGTGGTTGTGCCATTGGCGCTCGTCCAGTGGATTTACATATTAGCGGGTTAGAGAAGTTAGGTGCCAATATTGTCCTTGAAGATGGTTATGTTAAGGCAACGGTGAATGGTCGCCTGAAAGGCGCTGACATCGTGATGGACAAAGTAAGCGTTGGTGCCACTATCAGTATCATGACAGCTGCTGCGCTTGCTGAAGGAACCACTTCCATCGAGAACGCCGCTCGTGAGCCTGAAATTGAAGATACTGCTAATTTCTTAAATGCATTAGGTGCGAAAATCACTGGTGCAGGAACTGACCGTATTGTCATTGAAGGAGTGGCTCGTTTAGGTGGTGGTGTGTATCGCGTTCTGCCAGATCGTATTGAAACAGGTACATTCTTAATTGCTGCAGCGGTTTCTCGCGGTAAAGTAGTTTGCCGTAATGCACGTCCAGACACTCTGGATGCGGTGCTAGCGAAATTACGTGAAGCTGGGGCTGATGTTCAAACGGGTGAAGATTGGATTAGTCTAGATATGCATGGTAAACGTCCAAAAGCGGTTACATTGCGTACAGCTCCACATCCTGGTTTCCCTACTGATATGCAAGCGCAATTTAGCCTATTAAACTTGGTGGCTGAAGGTACCGGTGTTATCACAGAAACCATTTTCGAAAACCGTTTTATGCATATTCCTGAGTTAATTCGTATGGGTGCGCACGCGGATATCGAGAGTAATACCGTTGTGTGCCATGGTGTTGAAAAGCTCACTGGTGCGCAAGTGATGGCAACAGATTTACGTGCGTCAGCAAGTTTAGTGATTGCAGGTTGTATCGCGGGTGGAACAACGACAGTTGACCGTATTTATCATATCGATCGTGGATATGAAAATATTGAAGCGAAATTAAATGCGTTAGGCGCTAATATTCAACGCGTTAAATCTGAAGACTAATTCCAGATTGCGTTGATATCATTGCAAAAACAAGATTGCAGAAACAAAAAAGGTTGTTCTTTATCGGAACAACCTTTTTTTTGGGCTTATTTTGGGTGAAAGATTTGACTGGGCAGAATTGAGGGGTTAGTTTGCTTGCCCTTCAGGAAGTTCTTCAATCACGATATCGATGTTTTGCACATTACCATCACGTAAAATCTGAACGGGAATTTTTGTTCCGGGGCGAATTTCGGCGACATAATCCATGGTTTCTGCGGCAGAAACGGCAGGTTTTCCATCTAAGGATAAGATAACATCCCCTTGCTCAATGCCTGATTTTGCAGCAGGTCCATTGGCTGAAACTTGGAAAACCCTTAACCCTTGAATTTGGTTGATATTATTTGTATTTGTGCGAATTTGCGGTAATTCACGAGCCGTAATGCCGATGTAGCCTCGCACGACACGACCATCACGGATCAGTTTTTCCATGATTTTGGTTGCTAGGGCGGTTGGAATAGCAAAACTCAATCCTTCGGAACTGACTCCTTGCCCTGCGCTGAATGAAAGGGTGTTTATGCCAACCAATTCCCCTTCCGTGTTGATAAGGGCGCCACCGGAGTTACCCGAGTTAATCGAGGCATCGGTTTGTAGGAAATTTTGGCGACGTGTGGAGCTTAAACCGACACGTCCCGTCGCGCTTATAATCCCTTGGGTGACTGTTTGTCCAAGGTTATAAGGGTTTCCAATGGCTAAAACCACATCCCCAACATGGGTGATGCGCTTAGTATTAATTGGGATAACGGGAAGATTTTCAGCCTCTATCTTCAAGACTGCAAGGTCAGTTAAGGGGTCTGAGCCGACTAAAAGTGCATCGAAAATCGCACCATCTTGTAGGGCAACAAGGATTTGGTCAGGGTTATCCACCACATGTTTATTGGTCACTATGTAACCATTAGCGCTTAATATCACCCCTGATCCAAGAGATTGTAATTCCCGACCCGATTGGGAAAAACTCCCTTTAGAGCTGCTATAGACATACACCACCGCAGGCGCGGCACGGCGTACGGCCTTGTTATAGCTTACAGGCTCGCTATTGGTTTTCCCATACAGTAAATCAGCCAGTCCCTGTGGGCGCAATGAGGGGACAGCCACAATAATGATTGAGGCAGTGACCAATCCAAGCAGGACAGACACAAGCAGCTTTTTGACCATGTTAAAGGTTACCAAGTTCGCTATGATGGAAATGACAGACAGAGAGATACTTTGAGCATAACATAAAAAAACGGGTACAGCAGAGTGATACTGTACCCGTTTTATTGATTTATGTGCGGTAACTTAATGAATTAGTTTTTCATTAATAAGTAGAGCGTTTCACCGCCACGCAGCACTTTCATCGCTAATACTGGTGGTTTGCTATCGATGATTTTGCGGAATTGGTCGATACTTTCTACGCGAGTGTCATTCACGCCAAAGATCAGGTCGCCTTTCGCTAAACCAACCGCAGCAGCCGGAGACTTAGGTGCTACGCTGTCAACTTGTACCCCTTTGGTATTGCTGACAACCGCATTGGAAATGGTGGCGCCTAATAAGGATTCACTCAGTTTTTCCGCGTTGGTTGCAGAGCCTTCATCGCTTTCTAGTACTACTTTCACTTCCATTGGTTTGCCTGAACGGATCAGACCAAGGGTGATTTCTTTGCCTAACTGGCTGGTGCCAATTTTTGCTCTTAATTCAGCGAAGCTATTAATACGTTTACCATCAACAGAGACTAAAACGTCACCCGATTTGATGCCTGCTTTTGCCGCTGACGATTTTGGAATCACTTCACTGACGAAAGCGCCACGCTGAGCATCGATATTGAAGGCTTTAGCGATATCAGAGTTCATCTCTGTACCTTTAATACCTAAAATTCCGCGTTTAACTTCACCGTGTTTAATCAGCTGCTCACTCAGGCTTTTCGCCATGTTGCTCGGGATAGCAAAGCCGATGCCAATATTTCCGCCACCCGGTGCTAAAATTGCAGTGTTAATCCCAATCAGCTCACCGTTTAAGTTAACCAGTGCACCACCAGAGTTACCACGGTTGATTGAGGCATCGGTCTGGATAAAGTTTTCTAAGCCTTCCAGATTTAATCCACTACGACCTAACGCAGAGATAATCCCGGATGTGGCAGTTTGTCCTAAACCGAATGGGTTACCAACAGCGACGGCAAAATCACCAACACGCAGTTTATCGGAGTCCGCAATAGAAACCGCGGTGAGGTTTTTGATATCTTTTGCATTGCTGATTTTTAACAATGCAATGTCAGTTTGTGGATCTTTACCAATCAGTTTAACGTCAATTTCACGACCGTCATTGAGCTGAATTTGGATTTTATCAGCACCATCAATAACGTGATTATTGGTTAAAACATAGCCTTGTGTCGCATCGATGATGACACCAGAACCTAAACCTTCAAATGGGCGCACGCTTTGTTGTTGTGAAGGTGCATTTGGACCAAAGAAGAATTTGAGTTCTTCAGGAATCTGTTGATTTTGTACACGGGTGCCTGAAACATGGATATTCACGACGGCAGGCAGCACTTTTTCCAGCATTGGCGCTAAACTCGGCATGTTTTGGCTTTGTGCGGTTGCCGGTAATGTGGCCGGTAAGGCGGCGCTGCTGATTGCTGGGATCGTGGACAGGGTTAAACCTAAACTCATTGCGACTGCTGTCAGAAAGAAATTTTTTCTTTTCATCATTCCGTAGATTCTCTCAATAGAAAATATCAGCTCATATGAATGGTACCTATAAACGGTACACTAAGGTCATATGGGCGGAGGTATTTTGGGGTCTCAAATAATATTTTACTGATGACTATGACCAAGGATTATGCGGAAAAGTTCCCTATGCGGATAGTACTTATCCACAATTTTACATCCATTTACATGATGTTTAGGTGAAACGCTAACTTCTATACAGTAGCTAAACTAACTATAAGATTTTATTCGGAATTGGAATGATACAGTGAGGGAAATAACACCACCAGTAACGGGCGCTACTGGTGGCATAATCAAAAATTACTTCTCTTTTTCATCGAGAGGGCGGAACAGCCCTGAAGCACCTTCAGAGTAATCTCTCGGTGGCATTTTAACCGGTGCTTGGTCATTATCGGCTTCAGATTCAGTTAAACGATAATGGAATGGGTTATCTTGCATATCCGGCATTAATTCGGAAGAGCTTTGCGCCATATGTTGATACAGTTGGCGATAGTCGCGTGCCATTTTATCCAATAACTCTGCGCTGCGAGCAAAATGGCTAACGAGTTCTTTACGATACTCTTCCAGCTCAGTGCTTTTTTTGTCTAATTCAGCTTGTGCTGTTTTTTGTTGACGAAGTTTTGGATTGCCATAACGCACAACCAATGCGCCGATGATAAAGCCAACAACTAATCCTATTAGTGCATACTCCCAAGTCATGCTAACTCCTTCGTTTACTTCAATCAAAATTCACAGAAAATGGTCGCCAAAATTTAGCTCGATTACCCTAACTATACCTGCTAATAGCAAATCTGTTAATGCTAAAGAGTGGAATAATAAAGCGAAATTCCTTACTCTATGCCGAATAGTTAATCGAAAGTTAAATGCTAACAGAATCTGGTTATAATAAAGGCAGTGTATATCATATAACGGTAAAAAAAACCGAAAATTTTAAGGATCACTGAGTTGATGTCACCGATGACCCCTACCATGCGTTACCAACAAGCTCTTGAGCAAGGCAATTACCAGCCGGATGACGTACAAAAACAAGCCGTAGAGCGATTAGACAAGATTTATCAGCAACTTTGTAGCGCTACGCCTTGCTTCCCAAATGAAAAACCAAACGGTCTAAAACAGCGCTTTGGGCGCTTGTTAGGGAAATCATCCACAAAAACCTGTGAGCCAGTTCAGGGGTTATATATGTGGGGGGGCGTAGGCCGCGGTAAAACGTGGTTGATGGACATGTTCTACGACAGTTTACCGGGAGAGCGCAAATTGCGTTTACACTTTCATCGCTTTATGAAGAAAGTGCAGGAAGACTTAATGGCGCTGCAAGGACAGGAAAATCCGCTCGACATTATCGCTGATGAATTTAAAAAACAGACGGATATTTTGTGTTTTGATGAGTTTTTTGTCTCGGACATTACTGATGCGATGATTCTAGGAACCTTATTAGAAGGGCTCTTTGCGCGAGGCATCACGTTAGTCGCGACATCCAACATCATCCCTGACAACCTTTATCGCAACGGTTTGCAACGCGCTCGCTTTTTGCCAGCCATAGAACAGATAAAAAAATATTGCGATGTAATGAATGTGGATGCGGGGATTGACTATCGCTTGCGTACGCTGACTCAAGCGCATCTATTTTTATCGCCAATAAACGAACAAAATCGCCATCATTTAGATGAAGTGTTTGTAAAACTGGCAGGTAAAGAAGGTCAGCAAAATCCGGTATTAGAAGTTAATCATCGGAAAATGCAGGCAATTCGCTCCGCAGAAGGAGTATTGGCAATCAGCTTTAAGGTTTTATGTGAAGAGCCTCGCAGCCAAAACGACTATATCTACCTCTCAAATTGTTATCATACGGTATTGCTCTATGACGTCCCTGTGATGGGACTGAAAGATGAAAATCCTGCCAGACGTTTTCTCGCGCTTATTGATGAGTTCTATGAACGTAAGGTAAAATTGATGATCAATGCACAGGTGCCGATGGATTCACTTTATCAAGGGCAACTTTTGGCGTTTGAATATCAGCGCTGCCTTTCTCGCTTGCAAGAAATGCAAAGTGAAGAATATTTGAAAATCCCGCATTTATCATAGAGGCCAAAGAGGAAATGAGTCTCAAGGACGTCGTTTTCTCTCTAGATTTATGTGTGCTTTTTGAACAGGCGACACTAATTATTTATTTGAACGTAAAAAAAATGCATTTGGGGTCGATTTTTGTTGCTGACTTCTCTATAATCTTGCGACCCCACGTTACGGCGTTGTTTTTTATTTCCCAAAAAATAACGCATTAATGCCAGCTAGGCTGCTCGAAGGGGTGGGTTTGCTGGACAATGAGTCGCGTGAACCTCGCTATATTTTACGAACATGAGTGTTCACACAACGTGTAACTTCAATATTGGGTAAGTTTTAATGAAAACTTTTACAGCTAAACCAGAGACCGTAAAACGCGACTGGTATGTTGTTGATGCAGATGGCAAAACTTTAGGCCGTCTTGCAACTGAAATTGCTAGCCGTCTGCGCGGTAAGCATAAAGCGGAATATACTCCGCACGTGGATACTGGTGATTACATCATCGTTCTGAATGCAGAAAAAATTGCTGTTACCGGCAAAAAACGCGAAGACAAAATCTACTATCGCCACACTGGCCATATTGGTGGAATCAAGCAAGCAACTTTCGAAGAGATGATTGCTCGTAGTCCTGAGCGTGTGCTTGAAATCGCGGTTAAAGGCATGTTGCCAAAAGGACCTCTGGGTCGTGCAATGTACCGTAAACTGAAAGTTTACGCAGGTAATGAGCACAACCACGCGGCACAACAACCGCAAGTTCTTGACATTTAATCGGGATTATAGCAATGGCTGAAAATCAATACTACGGCACTGGTCGCCGCAAAAGCTCATCTGCTCGTGTCTTTATTAAGCCGGGTAGCGGTAACATCACAATCAATCAACGTACACTGGAACAATACTTTGGTCGCGAAACTGCGCGCATGGTAGTTCGTCAGCCGTTAGAACTGGTTGAAATGTTAGAAAAACTGGACCTGTACATCACTGTTAAAGGTGGTGGTATCTCTGGTCAGGCAGGCGCAATCCGTCACGGTATTACACGTGCACTGATGGCTTATGACGAGACTCTTCGTTCTGATCTGCGTAAAGCTGGTTTTGTTACCCGTGATGCGCGTTCTGTTGAACGTAAGAAAGTGGGTCTGCGTAAAGCACGTCGTCGTCCACAGTTCTCCAAACGTTAATTTATTGCCCTCTGGGCATAAAATTGATGAAAAAGCCCGTCTTTATGGCGGGTTTTTTATTGTCTAAAATAAATCAAATATTGAGCCATTCTTCTTTAATTAAAATAAAGACAGACAGAAGACATTATTTTATTATTCCACTCTATTTTTGTGTCATATCTCAAATGCAGTAAAAATATAACCCATCAACAATGGAGTTAACTTTAAGGTTTTAATTTTAAATTATTATAAATTTAAAGTTGATAGGGCTGGTTTTGATGGAATTATTCCTCTCTAATAAAATTAACCGATGATTTTCTCTAGGTTAGCCCCCTAAGCTGTACAAAATCTGTTAGACTATGTCCCAGTTTTTTATTTGATTATTTCTCGCTTTCATGAAGCGAGAGGGTTGTGCTGACTTTCAAAATGGATCTTGAAGGTTGAGTACATGGGATTTTAAAAATGAAAATAATGAATTAATCCTTATTTAAGGATCATTATTTTTATCATTTGGAGGTTTTAATGGCTGTTGCTCCTAATAAACGTTCGGTAATGACATTGTTTTCAGGCCCAACTGATATTTTTAGCCATCAAGTACGTATTGTGCTTGCTGAAAAAGGTGTTAGCGTTGAGATTGAACATGTCGAGCCTGGTCATATGCCTCAAGACCTTATTGATCTTAACCCATATCAAAGTGTTCCAACGCTGGTGGATCGTGACCTGACTTTGTATGATCCAGATATCATTATGGAATACCTCGATGAGCGTTTTCCTCATCCACCGTTAATGCCTGTTTACCCAGTGGCTCGTGGTACTAGCCGTCAGCTGATGCATCGTATTCGCAGAGACTGGTACTCATTGATGGCTAAAATCGAGAAGGGTACAGCACAAGAAGCAGATGCAGCTCGTCGCCAATTAGCGGAAGAACTGATTGCAGTTTCACCTGTACTGGCTGAAATGCCATTCTTTATGAGTGATGAGTTCAGCTTAGTTGATTGCTATTTAGCACCGCTATTATGGCGCTTACCTGTTTTAGGTATCGAATTAAAGCCTGCAATCAGCAAACATTTACAGATGTACATGCAGCGTGTATTTGAGCGCGATGCATTTTTAGCATCATTAACTGAATTAGAGCGTGAAATGCGCCTGTCAGCACGAGGCTAAGTCGGATGATGGAAATGGCACCAATGACACCACGTCGCCCTTATCTGCTGCGCGCCCACTATGAGTGGTTGCTGGATAACGATATGACTCCGCATTTGGTGGTTGATGTCACTCTTCCCATGGTGAATGTTCCAATGGAATTTGCGCGTGATGGGCAAATTGTTTTAAATGTTGCCCCGCGTGCAGTGGGTAACTTTGAAATTACCAACGAAGAAGTGCGGTTTAATGCGCGATTCGGCGGTGTACCTCGTCAGGTATATGTTCCAATGGCGGCTATCATGGCGGTATATGCGCGTGAAAATGGCGCTGGAATGATGTTTGAACCTGAAGCGGCTTATGATGAGCACTTTGATGGAGAAGACAACAGCACTGATGAAGCACTGTCTGACAACATCGTATTGGTTCATGATGAAGCCACTCAAACAGAAGAACCTTCATCCCCAGACGATGAGCCACCAAGGCCACCGAAAGGTCGTCCAGCGTTACGGGTTGTGAAATAAGCACAAATCGTGGCAGCTAAGACTGATATAGTAAATGCTAAAAAGAGGAAGAAATTCCTCTTTTTTTATACTCGAAGAAAACTCATGATCCCTTCTGCGGCTCGACGCCCTTCGGCAATCGCTGTTACCACCAAATCAGAACCGTGTACTACATCTCCCCCTGCAAAAATTTTAGAGTGCGAAGTCTGGTAAGCATAATGATGATGACGAGGTGCCACTATTCTACCGCTCATATCGCGCTGTATGGCATGTGTGCTAATCCACGGCATATCGTCAGATTCAAAACCAAACGCAATAATGACCACATCGGCAGAATGTGTAATTTCTTCCGATTCTGTGGAATTCGATAATGTGCTAGCGAAATGGATACCGACAACTTGTCCCTCGACATCGGTGTTAATCCCAATGGGTTGTAAGTGAAAATGGAACTGTACGCCTTCTTCTTGAGCGTGTAAGACTTCTCGCGGTGTTGCAGGCATTTCCGAAGTGCCTCGGCGGTAGATACAACTGACTTTGCTTGCGCCTTGGCGGATAGCGCTGCGGACACAATCCATCGCGGTATCTCCTGCGCCCAACACGATTACATTCTTATTTGCTAGTGATACGTAAGGGTATTGGGGATCGTCGGCGTAACCTAATAAGTGACGCGCATTACCCACTAAATAAGGAAGCGCTTGATAAACGCCTATGGCATCTTCGTTGAGGAGATTGCCTGAAACTGGATGATGGGTGCCGGTTCCAATAAAAATCGCATCAAACTCATTGAGTAACGTTTCTAACGGGATATGTTGTCCAATCTCAGTATTAAGTTTAAAGATAATCCCCATTTCTTCAAAAATCCGTCGTCGGTGCTGCATTATCTGCTTTTCTAACTTAAATGCGGGTATACCAAAAGTGAGTAACCCACCGATTTCAGGATGTTTATCAAATACTATTGCTTGAACGCCGTGACGAGCCAACACATCGGCACAGGAAAGACCCGCAGGGCCCGCGCCGATAATCGCGACTCGTTTACCTGTATCCCTAACATGAGAGAGGTCAGGCCGCCAACCTTGCTCAAATGCACTATCGGTAATATAGCGCTCCAAATGCCCAATCGTGACGGAACCAAAGGTTTCATTCAGGACACAAGCGGCTTCACATAATCGTTCCTGTGGGCAAATTCGACCGCAAATTTCAGGCAAGCTGTTGGTGTGATGACAAAGTTCTGCCGCTTCAAGAATTCGACCTTCTCCAGCCAGCTTTAACCAATTCGGGATAGGATTGTGGAGCGGGCATTTCCACTCACAATAGGGGCTGCCGCAAGACAAGCAACGCTGGGCTTGATGCTGAGCTTCAATGCCACTCATTGGCTGGTAAATTTCCACAAACTCAATTTTGCGGATCGTCAGCGCTTTTTTACGAGGTTCAAGACGGGGCGAACCCATATTTGAAGAGGACATAGGCACCTTTCCAGCCAAATTCTTTTACGAGAATGATATAAATTAAAGTTTACTTTGATAGCATTGATATAAATAGTGATTATCGTAATAAAGTTACTAATACACGGGTGAATATCCCATTGTGACCGACGATTTAATGAGCAGGATCGATATTTCGTATGAAACCCCATCCGAAACAGCCCTGTTTGATATATGATTCAGTGAGAATTTAACTAAGGGGTGGTTATGAAAGTACTTCGCGGTCTTGCACAATACTATGTTGACCTGATGATGAAGCTAGGCTTAGTGCGTTTCTCTTTGCTTCTCGCGTCAGCGTTAGTTGTGCTCGCCATGATAATGCAAATGGCGGTAGCGATTTTTCTTCGGGGGCAAGTCGATAGCCTCGATATGGTTGGCTCCATTTTCTTTGGCTTAATTATTACGCCATTAGCAGTTTATTTTCTTTCGGTGGTGGTAGAACAATTAGAAGAGTCTCGCCAGCGTTTAACGCGCATGGTTGATAAGCTCGAAGTGATGCGAAAGCGTGATGCGGAACTGAATACTCAGCTGCAAGGCAATATTGAGCAACTTAACTTAGAAATTTTAGAGCGTGAAAAAGCCGAAAGCGCCCATCTTGAGTTGTTAGAGCAACTCAAACAAGAAATGAAATACCGTGAACAGACTCAAATTGAGTTTGAACAGCAATCTGTTTTACTGCGTTCGTTCCTCGATGCTTCCCCTGATCTTGTCTATTATCGCAATGAAAACAATGAATTTTCTGGCTGTAACCGTGCGATGGAGCTGCTCACCGGTAAGAGTGAAAAACAGCTAGTCGGTTTAACACCATTGGATATTTATGATGAAGAAATTGCTGCCAAAGTGATGGAAACGGATGAAAAAGTTTTCAGACACAATGTGGCATTAACCTATGAACAGTGGTTAGTTTACCCTGATGGGCGAAAAGCCTGTTTTGAGCTGCGAAAAGTGCCATTTTATGACCGCGTAGGGAAACGTCACGGGCTAATGGGGTTTGGACGTGATATTACCGAGCGTAAGCGTTATCAGGAGGCGTTAGAGAACGCTAGTAGAGAGAAGACCACCTTTATCTCTACTATCAGCCATGAGCTTCGTACGCCGCTTAATGGCATTGTGGGGCTTAGCCGCATTTTACTGGATACTAAGCTTACCAAAGAACAATCAAGCTATTTAAAAACCATTCACGTCAGTGCCGTCACTTTAGGCAATATTTTTAATGATGTGATTGAAATGGACAAAATTGAGCGTCGCAAAGTCCAATTGGATAACCAACCTGTGACATTGCCTGAATTTGTGAACGATTTAGAAAACTTAAGCGGGCTACTGGTTCAGCCGAAAGGCTTGAAGTTTGTTATGGATGTCGCACACGGCTTACCTAAAACCATTCTGACGGATGGCACGCGTTTACGCCAAATTCTGTGGAACTTAATCGGTAATGCGGTGAAATTTACTCAGAAAGGTGAAGTTAAATTAAGCATTTGGCGTGAAGCGGATGACAAGCTGTTTTTCCAAGTCAAAGATAGTGGCATCGGTATTCCGAAAGATGAATTAGATAAAATCTTTGCTATGTATTATCAGGTCCGTGACTCCGCAGGTGGACGTCCTGCAACGGGAACGGGGATTGGGCTTTCTGTATCCCGTAGGTTAGCACAAAGTATGGGGGGCGATATTCGTGTGGAAAGCGATATTGGACATGGTTCAACATTTACTTTGTCGATTATAGCCCCTGAAGTTGAGGCTGAAATCGAAGAGCAGCAACAGCACGACGATGATTACCCATTACCAGCGCTCCATATCTTACTAGTGGAAGATATTGAACTAAACGTGGTTGTGGCGTGTTCTGTGCTGGAGAACCTTGGCAACACAGTTGATGTTGCAATGACAGGTAAAGACGCGCTAGAGATGTTTGCACCTGGGGAATATGACTTAGTTCTACTGGATATTCAACTTCCTGACATGACGGGGTTAGATATCTCTAAACAGCTTAAACAACAGTATGATAAGGATGATTTACCACCATTAATCGCCCTTACCGCGAATGTCCTCAAAGATAAGAAAGAGTACTTCGATGCGGGAATGGACGGTGTTCTGAGCAAACCATTATCGGTTCCTGCGCTCACTCAAGTGATTGAGCAATTCTGGGGCGAGAATGCATCTTCAAATGACAAGCATGAGGAGCAAGTGGATATGGCAGAAGTTGATGAGTCAATTTTAGATTGTGAAATGTTAGAGCAATACATTGAATTAGTTGGGCCAAAACTGATTTATGACGGCTTAGAGGTGTTTGAAAAAATGCTACCGGGCTATTTAGCGATTCTCGATTCCAATATGGTGGCTAAAGATCAGAAGGGAATTGTTGAGGAAGCTCACAAAATTAAAGGTGCCGCGGGTTCAGTTGGTCTGAAAAATTTACAGAAACTCGCTCAGCAAATCCAATCCCCTGAATTACCAGCATGGTGGGACAATGTGCAAGAGTGGGTTGATGAGTTAAAACAGGATTGGAAATCAGATATAGAAACATTAAGAAACTGGGTGGATGGTCGTACAAAAAAATAACCCCAACCTAAGTTGGGGTGCGCGAATACTGCGCCAACACCAGGGAAATCATTGATTCGCTTATAATTTTTATCTTAGGCGAATCATTAAAATGCATTTGTCACGACTCAGACGTTATCAAGATACCAAAATTTATCGAACCTGTTACAAGATTCATTAAAATCTGTGATGAAGATTGATGTTTGTCTGCTTTCGCTCTGGGGAGTAATTTACTACAAAAGGACGAAGATATGAAATCAATTGCGGTAATTTTAAGTGGCTGTGGTGTTTTTGATGGAAGCGAGATCCATGAATCAGTATTAACTATGCTTGCTTTAAGTAAAAATAATGCAGAAGTTCACTTTTATGCGCCAGATGATTATCAAGCTACTGTAATTAATCATGTTAATGGCGGATTAAAAACAGAAAAACGTAACCAAATGGAAGAGTCTGCACGTATTTCTCGTGGAAAAATAGCGCCTTTGTCATCAGCAGACGCCTCTAAGCTAGATGCCCTTATAATTCCTGGTGGTTTTGGTGTGGCAAAAAATTTATGTGATTTTGCGGTGAAGGGAAGCGAATGTGAAATTAATAAACAACTATTAAGTTTAGTACAGGCAATGCACCAACAGAAAAAGCCGCTAGGGCTGATGTGTATTGCTCCTGTCATGCTACCGAAGATGTTAAATACATCAGTGAAATTGACGATTGGTAATGATACTGAAACGATTGCCCAAATTGAAAAGATGGGTGGACAGCATGTTGTTTGCACGGTTGATAACATTGTGGTTGATGAATATAACAAAGTTGTTACAACCCCTGCTTATATGCTGGCTCAATCCATTGCTGAGGCAAATATAGGTATCAATAAGCTGGTTGAGAAAGTATTAGAAATGGCGTAATTAACTCAATGCAAAAGTTTGTTTCTCGCTTGTGGTATTGGTTAAAGAAGATCACACTTTCATTACTTGCCCTCTGGCTAGTGTCTGTTGTGATCTTCAAATTTATACCTGTTCCCTTTTCTGCAGTGATGGTCGAAAGACAGCTTTCTGCATGGGTAAGCTTTAATTTTTCTTATGTTTCTCATTCGACTTGGGTGAGTGAAAAACAGATTTCTCCCTATCTTTATCTCGCTGTCATTGCTTCTGAAGATCAAAATTTTCCTCATCATTGGGGATTTGATCTTGATGCAATTGAGCGAGCATATAAACATAATTCGAGTAATAAACAGACAGTTAGGGGGGCTTCAACAATCTCTCAACAAACAGTGAAAAACTTATGGTTATGGGATGGACGAAGCTGGATAAGAAAAGGCCTTGAAACAGCAATGACGCCAGTTATGGAGTTGATGTGGTCAAAAACTCGGATCATTACTGTTTATCTTAATATTGCGGAGTTTGGAGAAGGGGTTTTTGGTGTTGAAGAGGCCGCAAATAAATTCTTCAATAAGCCTGCTAGTAAGCTTTCCCGGCAGGAAGCTGCACTTTTAGCCGCTGTTTTACCTAATCCTCATCGATTTCATGTGAAAAATCCATCTTCATATGTTTTAAAAAGGCAAGCGTGGATACTTAATCAGATGAGCTTATTAGGAGATAGGAATTATCTGAAAAATAACGATATAGGTGAGGAATAAAAAAAAAGCCATGAATTTGACTTCATGGCTTGATGCTTTGTAACAATAGGTTACTAATTATAATCAATTGAGATAAGTAAATGCCGTCGTTACACGACGAACGCCATCCGTTTCACTCGCAATTTTTGCTGCTGCAGCACCTTCTTGCTGAGTGAGTACACCTAATAAGAAGACTTCACCATTCTCAGTGATGACTTTAACGCTGCCTGATTTCACTTCGTCACTGGCTAAAATCTTAGATTTTACTTTGGTGGTTAACCAAGTGTCTTTTGACGCGGTACCTAAATCAACGGGCTGACCTTGTCGAACCTCGTTATACACTTTTTCTGTACCATCAACGTTACTGGCGATTTGTTTGGCTTTATCTGCCCATGACATGTCGGGAGATTGTCCAGTTAACAAGACATTACCTTTATACGCCGTTGCAATAATACGGGCTTTGCTGGTGATATCTTTATCTTTGTTAAGTTGACCACTGACTCGGGCTTCTAATGTGCCATCATCAACTTGCTGACCAACAGAACGAGGGTCTGTAGCGCTTTTGGTAGCTACTGCGGCAGTACCCACAACGGCAGCACCAATACAACCTTGTAAAAGAACCGCGCTAAACACTATGGCAAAAATCGGAAGTAATCGCATTTTGTCTCCTTAGTCGTTCTGGTGAGGAAAGAGCGTGTTATCGATAAGGTCACACAAACAATTCACTGTGAGTAAGTGTACCTCTTGAATTCTGACACTATGCTGGGATGGAATACGAATTTCAACATCTTGTGGTCCTAAAAGACCTGCTAACTCGCCGCCATCATAGCCAGTGAGTGCGACAATGGTCATATCGCGCGTTACCGCGGCTTCTACGGCTTTAATGATGTCGGCACTGTTACCATGGGTTGAGATAGCCATTAATACATCGCCGTGCTGGCCTAGCGCTCGAACTTGTTTTGCGTAGATTTCAGTTGGCTGCTTGCTTCCTGAAATCGCGGTGAGCACGGTATTATCCGTATTTAGCGCAAGAGCAGGTAAACTTGGGCGCTCAGTTTCAAAACGGTGGATCATGCTTGCTGCAAAACGCTGTGCTGTTGCTGCGGATGCGCCATTGCCACAACACAAAATTTTATTACCATTAAGCAGTGACTGTACCATCATCATTGCAGCACGAGAAATTGCATCGGGCAGGGCTTCAGCTGCGGCAATTTGAGTTTGGATGCTTTCAGTAAAGCAAACTTTTATTCTATCTAGCACTTACTTATATTCCTGTTCACTAAGATTAAATGCGTTTTGAATCCACTGAAATTGCTTGCCGGTGATTGCACAGATATCAAAGCGGCAGGGTGTTGTTTCAAAACTTTCTTGTCGTTGAGCAAGCCAATATTGTGCGGTGGACAATATTTTTCTGCGTTTGTGCCAGTTTACTGATAAAAGTGCGTCTCCGTAATCACTATTCTTGCGAAAACGAACCTCTACGAATACCCAGCCTGATGTATCTCGCATGATCAAATCGATTTCTCCCGCACGATTTCGAACATTGCGTGCAACAAAAGCGAGCCCTTGCTGCTTTAAATAGGATAGCGCTTGGTTTTCGTAATATCGACCAGTCAACCATTTTAATGATTTTTTAACGGTTTTCATGACATCCTTGTCTGAAAAATAGGCAGCAATAAAGCGACCTCGTTTAATTTATTGCGCAGACGCTACTTGCCCTTGCTTAAATTGCAGCCATGGCAATTCACGATAAATAACACAGTTATCATGCACGCTTAATGTACCGGATGCACCGTTAACACGGAACTGATCACTGTGCTGCTGCAAGTTATCGTAGTTATTCGCCAGCGACCATGCATCAATACCCATCGCATACAGGCGGAACAGCGAATAATCATTATTCACTTTGCCTTGAGCTTGTTTACGTAGGTTGTTGTTTGCGCCAGCAAGTAATGGAACTTCGCTGAATTTCACACCTTCCATTTCGAAACGATAATCCGCATTTGAGTTCCCTTGGTTACTGCGCGAACTGGCATATAAAGCAGGGCGCTGACGGGAACTGATTGCCATATCGATCATCGGTTTGACGAGGGTTAATTCATCGCGTGTTGCCACGATATAAACCGCATCAACACCGCCACTGGTTGGAGCCATTCCTTGGGTATCGATACTGATTGGGGTACCCGTCATACGGATCCCTTGACCACGGTTGATCGACTCTTTTAAGGATGCAGTAGAACCAAATGTTTGCATCAGTGCAGTGCCACCGCCTTTTGCTTGCCACTCTTCGGCAAATGCTTTTGCGATGCGATCACCAAATGGGGATGCAGGCACTAATACTAACGGCATCTGTTTACCGTCTAATTTCATTTGGTTAGCGGCATTTTTCGCTTCATCTTCAGGGGATAAAGAGAAATAACATAAATTTGCACGTGGCTGTAATTGGTTAGCGTCTAATTCATTCAGTGCCAATACATTGACGGGCGCATTCATTTGAGCAATAGCTTGCACCTCTGATTTCAGTAGAGGTCCAACAATTAAGTTATACCCTTCAGAAGTGGCCTGAGCGACTAACTGAGGGATCGCTTTGCCTTGTGTATCAAAGACTTTAACGCTTTGGGTATTGGTTGGTGCTGCATCAATGCGCACCCTGGATGAAGCCACTTCGGAATTGGTATTTTCATTAACCGTTGCAGCCACTTCTTGGTAAATCTGGTCTAGCACATCATTACCCGAGCTTTGTGGCGCAGTTGGTGCTTCAGAAGCTTGAGATGCAGGGCCTGAAGGTAAACCTTTTTGTGCATCAAGGAAGCCTTGCATGATGGCTTGACCAAAGACTTGCCCCTGTCCGCTCATCGGTAAAAATAGCGCAATACGTGGGTTAGCACCGACTTTGGAGATGGTTCCTTGAACTAATGCGCTTGGCAGATTTTTGGCGCCCGGATTATGCGGATAGCGAGTTTTCCAGTCTTCGATGCCAGTACGGAGTGCCTCTGGGTCATCTTTGTTATTTTGGTAGATATCCAGAAGGTCGACCCAGCCCAGTAGAATATTTTCGTCAGCTTCGATTCCTTGAATCTGTTCTGGCTTCATCTGTGTTAACATCTGCCACAGAGAATCAATATTCGCCTGATGTTGTACAGGATCGGTTAGCAGAGGTTCTTGGCTGATAAAAGCACGCAGGACATCCATCGACGGTTTGCCTTGAGCGGTATCGATAACGGACTGGTAATGGCTGGCATCAGAAACGCTAGGCTGCTGGGTTGTTGTCGAGGTTGTCGATGATTCGATTTGGCACCCTGTTAATGCCAACGTGGACAACATCGCAGTGCAGATTAATCTTTTTTTCAAATGCAAAAAAATTGAAGGACGCATACTGTATCCAATGGTGTATTTTTCAATTGCTTAATTTTAAACCGGCTATTCGGATGAAACAATGAATCAACCTAATCAAGCAGTGGTTATGGCATCTACGCTGTACATCGTGCCAACCCCAATTGGTAACATGGGAGATATCACGCAACGCGCGTTAGATGTGCTTAAACATGTTGACCTAATTGCTGCGGAAGACACAAGGCACTCAGGCATTCTCTTACAGAATTTTGCCATCAATGCGCGCATGTTTGCGCTACATGATCATAACGAGCAGCAAAAAGCAGATCAATTAATTAGCAAGCTTCAACAAGGGGATAGTATCGCATTAGTCTCGGATGCAGGTACACCTTTAATTAATGATCCTGGCTATCACTTAGTCAATCGCTGCCGTGAGGCTGGCATTCGCGTTGTCCCATTACCGGGCGCTTGTGCAGCCATCACTGCCTTGTCAGCGGCGGGTTTACCTTCAGACCGTTTCTGTTATGAAGGGTTTTTACCCGCGAAAACCAAGGGACGCAAAGATGTTTTGCAATCCTTAGAGCAAGAGACTCGAACACTGATTTTCTATGAATCTACTCATCGCTTGTTAGACAGTTTAGCAGACATGGTAGCAGTGTGGGGACCTGAGCGTCGTGTGGTTTTAGCCCGTGAATTGACCAAAACCTGGGAATCGATTGAAGGGCGCACAGTTGGTGAATTACTCGAATGGGTAAAAGAAGACGAAAATCGTCATCGCGGTGAAATGGTACTCATTGTGGAAGGGTATAAGCCACAAACGGATGAATCGGCGATTACGCCAGATGTTATTCGTACGTTGGGTTTACTGCAAAAAGAATTACCACCGAAAAAAGCGGCTGCGATCACCGCAGAAATTTATGGTCTGAAGAAAAATCAGTTATACAAATTGATGCTAGACCAACAAGACGGCGAGTGATTTTTGTTCAAGTGCCGTTTTTTTTGTCTAAGTATAGGTTTTGACGCAATTTGGCTGCCATTGAGTCTGTACAAGCTAGTGTAAAGTGCCTATAATTCGCCGCGGAGTTGGTCAGACAACCGCTGCTTTATCGTAGTCCCTTCGGGAGACGGGTAGAGGGGAGGAAAGTCCGGGCTCCATAGGGCAGGGTGCCAGATAACGTCTGGGAGGCGCGAGCCTACGACAAGTGCAACAGAGAGCAAACCGCCGATGGCCTGTTTACAGGATCAGGTAAGGGTGAAAGGGTGCGGTAAGAGCGCACCGCGCGACTGGCAACAGTTCGTGGCATGGTAAACTCCACCCGGAGCAAGACCAAATAGGGGTTCATATGGTGCGGCCCGCATTGAACTCGGGTAGGTTGCTGGAGCCAGTGCGCAAGTGCTGGCCTAGATGAATGGTTGTCCACGACAGAACCCGGCTTACCGACCAACTCCAATTTTTTCGTCATACTTCAAGTTGTGACTGCGTTGGCTTCATTCGTCAACCCTAGTCACATACTTGTGTATGCTCCTAGGGATTTCCTCATTTTGCCGCCTTGGCACACCTCGAATTATTTAGAAAAAATCTCAGCTTGAATGATATAAAGAAAACGACAAGTCAAATTATTTAGAAAAATCTCTATTTACTTATCTTCCTATCAACACGCCATATCCATCGCCAACATCGCAAGGCAGTGATGCAAATCAATACGAGCTCTGGGGACTTAAATACAATAATGGTATTTAAAATGCATGTTAAAGAGATAGGCGGACATGGCAAAGAAACCCTCAGTACGATACCCTCGCCGTCCTGGTACCATTGGCGGAAAACTCCCTTGGAATGATTGGCGCAACGCCTCGACATGGCGGAAAGTCGTGCAAATCACGCTTTTGGCGATCAACATTTATATAGGCATTACCTTCTATTACTGGGTGCGCTATTACGAAACGGGCGGTGCGACGTTGTATCTTCCTCGTCCGGGAGGCATCGAAGGCTGGCTGCCTATTGCGGGGTTAATGAACTTAAAATACACCATTGAAACAGGGGGATTACCTCCCATACATGCCGCAGCAATGTTTCTCTTGGCTTCCTTTATTATCATCAGTTTATTACTGAAAAAATCCTTTTGCTCATGGCTGTGCCCGATAGGCACAATATCGGAATATATCGGGAAAATAGGTCAGAAACTGTTTCGTTTTCAAATCAAAGTACCTAAATGGCTCGATATCCCCTTAAGAGGATTAAAATACCTACTCTTAGCTTTCTTCCTCTATATCTCGCTCTCCATGCCTGCGCAAATGATCCAATACTTTATGATGTCGCCTTATGGGATCATCATCGATGTGAAAATGCTGGATTTCTTTCGTTATATTAGTAGCGCCTCACTCATCACAGTTTCTGTTCTTGTCGTCGCTAGCCTGTTTATTCGTAATGCATGGTGTCGTTATCTTTGCCCTTATGGTGCATTACTAGGGATATTTTCGCTATTCTCGCCGGTTAAAATTCGCCGAAACGT
Organism: Providencia sp. PROV188; assembly: GCF_027595165.1. NCBI lineage: Bacteria > Pseudomonadati > Pseudomonadota > Gammaproteobacteria > Enterobacterales > Morganellaceae > Providencia > Providencia sp. PROV188. The sequence goes on along the minus strand of NZ_CP097291.1, from coordinate 3,228,669 downwards.
AGAAAGCTGCATTGATTGCGGAAAATGTGCCAAAAATTGCCCATCACGCATTCCTGTTGACCAATTAATCAACGTCAGAACGGTAGAATGTACGGGGTGCATGACGTGCGTTGAATCTTGCCCAGTGGCATCAACATTGGCTTTCTCATTACAAACGCCGACTAAAAAACACCAAATCCCTTTATCGGGAATGGTGATGGCCATTTTGACCCTAGGTATTTTATTCGTCACTATTGCGGTTGCGGCTTACCTCGGCGTTTGGGATAGCCCGGTTCCTGATAACTATTGGTTTCATATCATACCGAATGCCAGAGGAATAGGTCATTGATTCAAAAGGAAGAGTAAAAAATAGAGAATAAAAATAAAAAGTAAAATGCCCCACGGCACAAAAAGTGAGTGGGGCATTGGCTGCTTTGTCATGGTTATGGCGGTAAGTACTTTAACGTCTCGCTAATATTTATTTTCTTATGTGTAGCTTATTGCTACATCAATTTACCGCTTTTTTAACCATGTTTAGCAATTGGCGGACATCCTCTGGGCGGGTATCTCCAGTGGCTTGATCAATAATAGAACTGTAAATATGTGGGATGATTTTCTTCACGCCAGCGTCGAGGGCGATTTGCAAAATCTCGGCGAAATTTTCTAAATCAATACCGCCCGTTGGCTCTAAAGAAAAATCAAACTTCGCGCAAGCTTCTGCGATAGCTTTATATTCCTCAATGTACTTCAAGCCCTGCATATTAAAGAACTTCACAGAATCTGCGCCCATATCTTTGAGCATCATAATGGCGGTTTCAATCGGCACGATACCATCAGGGGCTTGAGCGCTTAATGGGCCTGTTGAAATTTTCACCATGCCCACCGTACCCGTTGGGGAAATCAACGCATTCACAAACGTTTCATTCTGACCTAGTAGCGCGCGGCTAATCGGTGCGCCCGTAAACACTTGATTCACATGCTGAGGTTGAACTTCTTTCGAAATCAGAGACACCATGGTGGACTGCTTAGGGTCGCCGGCACCTAAACCGACAGACAGCGCATTATCCACTTCCTTGGCGTACACCTTCATATCCGCAATGGCACTTTCAAGGTCAGGATAATTTTTAGATAACACCCCAACCACCACAAAACTCTCCGCCGCGGCATAAATATCTTTTGCGTTTTGATGGCTCCCTGCTAGAACGTTCAGGCACACACGATCATGGTAAAAATTTGGTGACAACTTCATGTTAAATTCCTTCTACTAACGTACGAATTTGCTGCGAAATGACGTCAAGTTGCTCGGTGCTGACGCTGCGAATATCGGCTTCAACCTTTCCTTCATTGGCTTTGTACTCACGAAAATAAATCGCAGTATTGCCTTGCTTCAGCTCATCCATGATTTGGTAGGTGGTTTTGCCAATCGCTTTTTCATCGAAACTGATCTCGGCTCTGGCGATATCACGCCCAGCGGCATCCCAAACAATACGGGCTGAAATACCGGCTATCGTATTTAAATCTTTAAGGAATTTATCCATACGGCTGACCATTTCCGCCCCAGTTTCTTTGGTAGCGGTGAGGTACTGCTCGATAGCCAGTGTTAAGCCTAAAATGCCTTCTTTACCAACTTTCATCGCACGACCAATACCTTGAGATTGGCGTTTTACCCATTCAACATACTGTTTTTTACCGACAACTAAGCCACTGGTTGGTCCTTCAATTGCTTTGGCGCCACTGTAAATCACAATGTCGCCACCCGCTTGGTAATAGGCAGTTAAATCTTCTTCCGCGGCCGCATCCACGATCAAGGGAAGCTGATGGGCATGAGCGACTTTGGCGGCTTCCGCCACGGTTAACATACTCTTTTGTACAGTATGGTGGGATTTGATATATAAAATGGCAGCGGTTTGCGGGGTGATTTTTGCCGCTAACTGCGCAGCGCTACATTCATTCGCAAAACCCGCTTCAATCACTTTACCGCCACCTAACGTGACCATGGTGTCCACGGGGGCGCCAAAGTTCACGTTATGCCCTTTTGGCAAAATAATTTCGCGAGGAACGGATTTGCTGGAGGAGTGCAAATTAAGCAGCAAATCCTCATCATCTTGCACAATCACCGCCGCCACCGCTTGAGCAATACCCGCAGAGGCGCAGGAAACCACAACCGCAGCTTCAACATTGAGCAGTTGAGCGATGTACTCCCCAGTTTTGTTCACTAAGTCTTTAATTTCAAAATAATGGTTCAGCCCATACGCTACGCGCTCGACGACTTCAGGTGTTGGGGTCGAAACGCCTAAAATAGTCATACGACCGGAGGCATTAATAACGTGTTTTAACTGATATTTTTCATAGATTGATTGCATGTTCAGATTCGCCTTGTGCAGGAATAATGTGCTTTCCACCAACGATGGCAGCAACAGGAACAAAACGATGGGTACCGATGCGATGCTCGCCGTCGGCATCCGTCAGCTCGGTTGCCTCTTCTTTGAGGTCAAATAGGGTGATGTCTGCATCAAAGCCCGGTTTTAAATAACCTTTAGCAGGAAGAGACAGTAAATCCGCGGCTTTCTCAGTGACACAGCGTAAAATTTGTTCGGCGCTAAAGCCCATACACAGGAATTTCGTCATCACGAATGCAAGGCTATAGACGGGACCATTCACTCGGTTACGGTGATAGATATCTGAGCTGATAATGTCTGGATAGGTGCCAATTCGCATGGCTTGCTCTGCGACTTTGAAGCTAAAGCTTTCACCGCCGTGACCCACATCGAGGATCACGCCACGGGCGAGGGCGCGGGCAATAGATGGTTTTAGGTATCCATCATCCCCTAAAATTTTATTTGGTTTGCCATTAAAACAGTGGGTAATGATGTCCCCACGGGTGAGTAAGTCGGCGACTTCATCAATATTGGGCGGATTATTTCCAATGTGCACCATTAATGGAAGATGGTGTTTTTTCTGCATTTCTTTGGCTTTAACCAAAGGCGCAATACCATTCTCGCCCACCACACTTTTGCTCATGCGCGCTTTCATGCCCACCACAAAGCCGGGGTGGCGCTCAAGTGCAGCTTGGAAACTCGCATCGTCGATATTATCCATGTTGGACAGCTCATTCTGAGCAATAATGCCAATGCGTGAAATATTCAGCAGAGAGAAGACATTGGTTTTGGACTGAGTGGTGAGCCGATAAAACCTGTCAATATCATCAGCACCTACACTGCCCGCATCAACCAGTGAAGTGACACCACCAGCAGCACCAGCGAGATCAGGCTCATCGAAGTAAATTGGCGATTCGGTAAAACAGTGGGCGTGAGAATCAATCCATCCAGCGCTGACATACAGCTTTCCTTCAAGATCAATGATTTTTTCAGCTTGCTGATTGTGGGAAAGCTCAGGTCCCGCAGCTTGAATTTTTCCGTCTTTGATTAGGATATCGATAATTGAGCCATCGATACGCTTTCCTTGTTTGATGATTAGAGAATACATGATTACCTTCTTTATAGTCATACTCGTCATACTTCAAACCGCAGCGTTGTTGGCTGCTCTTCGCCCCCAAAGTAGGGGGCTTAGATATTTATTAAGCGGCGAGTGGGAAGAAATACCCAAACAACATTGCACCTAAGATAGCGCCCCCAGCGACGGGTTTTTGCCATACATAGAAAATCAGTGAACCAATCAGTGCGCCGATACCAATCGGAATAGACGCGGCCATTGCGGCAAGGATAATCAATGGACCCAAGAAACGGCCGGATGTGTTACCAGCCCCCATCATCACGTCTGCGCCGAATGTGGAGTTCGCTTGTGCAATGGTAAACTTACGGGCGAACACGATAATTAAGCCGATAAGCACACCAAGGAATAAACCTGTGATCAGGGAGATCCAGAAGTTAGTGACTAAAATATCCCAGCCAGCGGCTAAAAATAGGGCGGGAACCCCTAAGCCAATACCGGTTTGTAGTGCGCCACCGATATCTAAAATCCCCACTAATGACCCTTCGATAATCCGCGCAAACAGGAAGCTTGCACCGAAGGCGGCGACCGCACCGTAAACCCCCGTATCTAGCCCTGCACGTAACATGGCGACGAAAGCCACTTCGTTAAATGCGCCAAACCCGTACACGACATACATATGGGTACCCGCGAAGATCCCCGCTGATAGCAGCCCAACAAAGATAGGGAAAGACCATTCTGCGTACCAAAAGTCTTGTTTATTGATTTCAGTTGTCATGATTATTTCCCGCTCAGCAGTCCGTGGACATATTCAAGCCACAGTGGTTTGTCTAAGTTGAAAGAGGTGATCATCTTCAGGTCAAATTCGCGGAAGAAGCCACTGAGAACGAACAGCAGAATAACGGTGATCATCATGGTACGAGTGATGCGGTTCCAGCCATTGTCATCCACGCCTTTACCAATCAAGATCCCTAACACTAAACCTGGGATAGCGTTACCCATGATTAATTGTGCGCAACCACCAAATAAGGTTGCCCAGAAACCGGAACGACGACCAGCATCCATCGCGGCTAGCCAGAAAATGACGGGCATCACGGTGTTAACCAGTAAGTTAGCTGCCGGAACCAGCACGTTAATAGCGGTGGTTTGCAGCGCGGCTGGTACTGCGGACGCCGTGGTATTTAAGAAGGCGACCACCAATGCCCCGATAATGGCACAGGCAATCGCCATTTTTTTCGGGTTATGCAGGGTATCTGCCACACTGCGGTTTTTAGTTAATAGAGCAGCAGCACCCCAGTTAGGGATGATGCGGTGGTCAACGTCTTGGGTAAAGGCACCCGCAGCGACTGATGATGCCCATGCGTTGAAGAAGAATCCTAAGCCGAATGAGAAGTGTGATGCGGGGTCGCCCTCACAGGCGTTTAACTCACCAAGGGTACGGAATGCTCCCATACCTTGAACGGTTGGCGCGTGGAACATACGTGCTGCCCCTGCGCCTAAACCAAAGCCGCAGAGACCGCCGATAATGAGGGACATGCCCAATATTTCTAAGAAAGATGCAGTTTCACTCATGGAATTTACTCCAGACCTGATTGCTTTTATTGTTCTGTAAATGGAATTTCGTTGACAGAAAGTAAGGTAACATCCAGCGAAACGTCGAGAACAACTCGGAAATGTTCACGTTTGCGTGGCAAAAAGAGAAAGAGAAACTTTTCTGTCCGCGAATGAGAGTGAGCACTAACAACCTCAACATCCTTGGGTTCTATCCGCAGAATGATGTCGGTGCTGTTCTTAAGTACGGTTTTTTGAATCGAATTTAAGGCGTCAGCAATCGCTTTTTGCTTTGTGTCGCTTTGCCCTGTCACCCGTACGGTCGTTTCGATAGATTTTTTCATTAAGCGTTGCCGTATTTTTTATTAAAAGCTTTAACTAAGCGCTCGCCTAACTCTTCCTTGTCCATAAATCCGAAACCTAAAACATTGCAACCTTCAGCAATGGCGGTTTCTCCCTCTTCAATCGAACGCATCCCATAACGCGCTTTGTAGCCATATTTGGTTTGAGCTGTAATGGCGCCTGCACCACCGCTACCACAGAATGAAATACCAAGATCAGCTTGTTCTTGGTTCATCACATCCCCCAGTTTCATGTCAGCAGCGACACCAGGAACAACAATGGCTTTTCCGCCAGCAGCTTCAACGCCCGCAGCCACTTTTTGCCCTTTACCTAAACGATCGCCGATAACAATAACTATCTGTTTCATAAAATATTCTCCAAAACTGAATGCTAAAAATTGAGTACTAAAAATAAGATGCTAAAAATTAATCATTAGAACGGGCAACTTCAAAGTGAACTGAGAGCAAATAAGTCTCTTCTGGTGCAAGCCCCGGCAAGGTATCGACGACGCGTTGCGCTAATGCAATGGAATGGCTCGAAATTTCATCGAACAAACTGATATCCACTTCCGGTAAGGCTTCACCGGTTTTGGCTCGAGCGACCATGGCACGTAGATGAGATTCCAGCATTTGTTGCTGTACATCCGTGGTGTAGCAACCCTCCAGTTTGAGCCAGTCAGTAATCACTGCTAGCAGTTCTTGTGTGACCTGATGGATATCAAGGTCGTCTTCTAACATTTTGAAAACCACAACTGATTCATTCATAACTGTTTAAAATCCAAGGTAATATTTCAAATCAAATCACTTTTTTCTTCATGGCTAATACCTTAATCGCTTCTTGGATAATTTTGCAGACAGGGAATTTCCAGTTCAAAGTGGAAATATTTTGGAAGTGTAACCGGAAGGATGGTGGTTAATTTTCGATCTAACAGGAAGCTAACTGGAAAAACTAACACATTACGAGGGGGGTTTTGGTGTATCAAATAACGAGTGAGTAATTAAAATCATTTAAATTCAAATCATTAAGATCGATTTTTTATAAGTGAAAATAGCTCTCAGGTTAATAAATAAAAGTGGAAATGAATTTGTGGAAATCTATATAGAGTGGAAATCTTCACTTCCACTTACGTTGGTTTACGCATGAAATGGACAATTTGGATTAAAAATCATTTGGTGGAGTTGTGGTTAGGATCACGTAAATAGTGGCCACCTCCCTTTTTCCACTGAGAAGTGGAAATGATGGGAAGTGGGGGGGATGGTGGTGGGAATTATTGATAACTATAAAATTCGCGCGAGACTATCTTTAGCAATTGCTTGGAATTCATTGAAATTTTTGACATTCACTAGGCGGCGGGTGGTTTTCTCTTTGACGAAGGTGACAAACAAATCATAAATCGCCATGGCTTCTTCATAGTCAGTTTTGCTGATTGCCAATAAAAAAATCACATAGGCGTTCTCTTTGGTTTCTTTGTTCCACTCGATGCCTTGCGGGGCAAGGATAGTTGTCACAATAGTTTTATTGGCAAGTAACCCCAAGGAGTGAGGAAGGGCGATCCCTTCACCCAGCAATGTCGAGACAATCGATTCCCGCTCTTGTAGGGACGGGTAAAAATCTGCGGTGACATAGCCTTCTAATTGCAGTTTCTGGCAGACGGTTTTAAACAGCGTCTCTTGGCTAATTTTTTCATTGATAACCATAAAAAAACGCTCATCGAAGAAGCGCTCAATAATATAGGGACGAGTCTGATCCACCATCGCTAAGCGACCCACTTGTTCGAGCTGGTAGGGGGTTGGGAAGGGTGCAATTTTAATAACTGGTTTATTTTTCTCAGAGATCCGTACGGTGGTGATCACAAAGTCTTCTGCGACTTCATCTAACGATTCATACTCTTGCAGTGTTAACCCGCGGCTAAATTTGAGCTGTGGAAATTCACGCATAATTTTGGATTCCACCACACGAAAGGTGGAGTTACCCGCATCCGTGACCACTAACACTTCCGTTTGGCGTGCGGAGCCTGCCCCATAATTTCGTTCAAGGCTAACCCCAATGTGCACTGCTAAGTAACCCAGTTCATCTTCATTAATGGGATGTGGAAGTAGCTGCTTACTGGCGCTGGTTAAGGCGCTTAATGTGACATCATAGGCAAATGGATAATACTGTTTGATGTCTGAAAGCAGCGGGTTTGGGGTAGAAATATGGTATTGAAGGCGAGTCATTAAAGCAGAAAGATGGGTATTCAGATCTTTCTTTAGCTTTTCATCACTCCGCAAATCATAGTTATACAACTCGTTGATATAATTTAAGATATATTCAGATAACTCATTGTGATGATTATGCTTTTGTGTTGATGCGTGCTGATTGCTGATACGCTGCGCGATGATTTGATCGTGCAAAAAGCTCAATTCAGCTGAGGATAAATCATTACCCAGGAAGTAAATTAACCCTTTAGAAATTTCATCACAAGCTTGAGTAATGACTTCTTCTAACTCTTCGTTATTGACGCAGGCAGTGAGTTCATGACCGCGGGTAATACGCAAAATGGTGACGGCGCAGTTAAATACAAGATAAAGATGACCTTCATTGCTGATACGAATATCAAAGCGATTCAAGCTGTTATGAACTACTTTATCGATGTAGGTTAAATCGAGATTATCCAGACTTTCCGGGGTAAATGTGGCGAGATCGGGGGTGATTTGCTCACTAAATTGCCGCCAGAGTGCTTCGGTCATACAAGCACGAATAGCCCACTCACTGCCATTTAAGCGGATCCCTTGATGAGGAATGCTCTCCAGTTGAACTTGATAGCGATGAAGATGCTCCCGAACGGCTCCCATATCTTGCTGAATGGTACTGCGGCTAACAAACCACTCTTCGGCAATATCATCGAGCTTGACGGGCAGGGATAACATCAAGAGTTTGAGCAATAGGGCATCAATACGCTCTTTGCTGGTGCGTGGAATCTGGTTATTTTTGTCATTAAGCTTAGTAAATGCAGAAAAAATTTCATCATTTTCGATTTTTAATCGATATCCACGCCCGCGCTCATACACAATATGAGCACTATGATCTTTAATTAATTCATTGATTTCATTGATGTCTGAACGAATAGTACGGGTGGAAACGGAAAACTGTTTCGCTAATTCATCTTGAGGGACAACCTCATTGAGGATCCGAGAGAAAATTTGATTGTGTCGCTGCAAAATGAATAAAGCCACAAGAACCCCTTTAAAATCAAAAAAATAAAGTTCGGAGTTAAAAACTGATGGTTTTTTAACTGTCTTATGGCTGGACTCTATCACAGTGATATCGGGATAGCGGAAATATAAATGATGAAATTTGCGAATCTATTCGCAAATTTTGCGCAATTTATGGAGTAAATTCACTTTTTCCGCCTCCTGAATAGGATTACAACGATTCGCCTAAATCAATTAATAAACCTCTAAATGCTCGGTAGCTGGTGAGCGTTAGGGAATTTTCATCTTGGATAAATAAGCCGTCGTTACAGCTCATTGATAAAGATTGCGATTCTTTCCCGCTAACCTGTAAACCACCATGAATGGATTGTAGATAGGCATTTTTACCTCGTAATGCGAGGGTTTTTGATTCATTAGGCTCAAGGTAAATCTGGCTTATCCAAATTTTTTGGCGAAGTTGTAGGCTATTATCGTCCCCATCGGGTGAGGCGATAAGCTTGTTATCTTTCTCCGCTAATGCCAACTTTTGGGGCGGCATAGATTCCTGTTGTGGGCACGCATTTAGCCACAGCTGGAGCCGTGTTAATGGCGTTGTCTCACTGGTATTGTGTTCACTGTAACTCAGGTCAGGGCGAGGCGAAAAGCTGACGCATTCCCCTGCTTTTGCACTGACGGTATTACCTAAATTATCGCGGTATTCAGCTTGACCTTGCAGGATGATGTTCACAATATCAACATGAGGATAAACTCTTGGTTGAAAAGCATTATCTGGCGCAAGCACTTCCTGATTGAGCACTTTTAGGGTTTTAAAACCCATTAGGTCTGGATCAAAATAGTGACCAAACGAAAAAGTATAGCGTGCTTGTAACCAACCGTAGTCTGCTTTCCCACAATGGTTAACTGATCTTAATTTCATCATAATGGTTAACCCTCACTCAAAATATATAGCTAGTAATATATTGTTATAATAAATATCTGGACGTTGAATTGTTAGCCAGTTAATCTGTTTCCATCATTCAAATTTCCTGAAAGAGATACATCATGAGCAAAGAGAGAGCATTAACACTTGAGTCGTTAAGGGTGATGGATGCAATCGATAGGCGTGGCAGCTTTGCGGCAGCGGCGGAAGAGCTAGGTCGCGTTCCTTCGGCATTGAGCTATACCATGCAGAAGTTAGAAGAAGAACTTGATGTTATTTTGTTTGACCGTTCAGGACATCGAACCAAGTTTACCAATGTAGGGCGCATGCTGTTAGAGCGTGGGCGCGTATTGCTTGAAGCCGCAGATAAACTCACATCGGATGCGGAGGCGCTAGCTAAAGGTTGGGAAACTCATCTGACTATTGTGTGTGAAGCGCTGGTTCCGGCTGAGTCTTTATTCCCGCTGGTGGACAAACTGGCTGAGAAATCCGACACCCAGCTCTCTTTAATTACTGAGGTGCTAGCAGGGGCATGGGAGCGACTTGAATCAGGACGTGCGGATATTGTTATCGCACCAGATATGCATTTCCGTTCATCCTCTGAAATTAACTCCAAAGTGCTGTATACCTTGAACCATATTTATGTGGCAAGCCCGAACCATCCTATTCACCAAGAACCAGAACCGCTTTCTGAAACCACGCGAGTGAAATACCGAGGTATTGCGGTGGCAGATACCGCCCGTGAGCGCCCAGTGATCACCGTGCAACTGCTGGATAAACAACAAAGATTGACGGTATCGAGCATCGAAGATAAGCGCAAAGCACTAATTGCAGGGCTCGGGGTGGCGACAATGCCATACCCGCTGGTGGAGCAAGATATTAAGGAAGGGCGCCTGCAAGTGGTGGGGGCGGAGTTTAGCCATGAGTCGAATATGATTATGGCGTGGCGACGGGACAGCATGGGGGAGGCGAAGTCGTGGTGTCTCCGCGAAATCCCTAAATTATTTAGGGGGTGATCTCGTCATACTTCAAGCTGTAGCTGTGTTGGCTTCATAAAGTTACCCTAGTCACATACTTGTGTATGCTCCCAGGGATAACTTCACTTGCCGCCTTGCTACAACTCGAATTATTTAGAGATCACTCATCACCTATTCTTTAATTCTTTTTAAAGCGAAAAGCGAAAATAAAAAGAAAGCAAAGGTAAAAGCAAAAAAAAGCACCTCGGATGGGAGGTGCAAAGGCATTTAACTTATGGAAAAGGATGTTGACTTGAGGGTACTGTTAACTCCCTGCCTATAGGTCACTATAGGCGAGGAGATTGGAGCTCATTACCATTTCTTATTTAATAAATGGTCGATACTGAATTTGCCTGGGCCAGTCACTGCTAACAGAATATAGCCGCCTGCAATAGTCATATTTTTCATAAACATCAAGCTGTTTGGCTCAACGCTGAAATTCGTATGGAACAGCATCGCAGTTAAGAATGTGAACACAGCAGTGAAAATTGCGGTTGTACGTGTTAACAGACCGAATAACACTGCCAGCCCACCACCTAACTCAAGTAAAATTGTCAGTGGCAGTAAAAAGCCTGGGACGCCCATTGCTTGCATATATTGCTGAGTGCCTTCATATGCCCCACCTAATTTGCCGTAACCTGCAACGATGAACAGAATTGGCATCATAATACGTGCTAATAAAATAGCTCCACTTTCTAAATTTTTCATTGAGTCTCTCCAGATAATACGGTCATTAAATATAAATAAAGTGCGATATATATCGCGTTATAAGCTAAGTTTCAGCACGAAAAGGCTAGAAATCTTGGATGTGCGTATCTTATTACTTAGCTCATTCAATAAAAAGCTAAGCTTATTAACAAAGATAGACAAAAAAATTGAATGTGTATAATTGAGTGCGAAAAAAAGTGCTAAAGGGCACTTTTATCTATCATATTGACAAATAATGATTATTTTTATCTTTAGGGGATGGGTTATTTCTGATTTGAACTGTTTAAGCTGCTTCTTAGGGTACGAATAAGCCCCCAAGTCGCAATGGCTTTCTTGCTCAGTGAAATAAATCGATTGGGGTGCTTTAAGGTAAAAATAGAGATAAGACCCGTCGCAGCGATAACAATTGGGCGAAAGGTCATCAGGGTTTGCCATGCTCGGTCATAAGGGGCAGTGGCTTGTAGCCACTCTTTCTTACTGGCCGATAATTGGATGCGCTGCTGCTCAATATCGGAGACTAAGCGTGATTTTCTTTCTGCAAGTAACTGACGTTTACTTTTGCTCATCATCGGTTCCTGCCAGTGCTTTAGCGTCATTGCGAAGCTGTTCACGGGTTGCGCTTAGCAGCGTGGACTGTTTCGCTTTTTTTAACGTCCAAATAGCAAAGATAATCGCGAGTAAAATCAGTGTTCCGGTCGTGATAGCGAAAGCCTGATAACGATAGACGGGATCCACAGACCAAAAAATTAGTCCAATAAGGCACATCAGACCAAATGCAGAAAATAGAAGGGTCAGCCCTGCGAGTAATAATAACTGAACAAGGTTGAGTTTCTCTTCTTCTAATTCTACTGCAATAAGTTGAATGCGGGTTTCAACCATATTAACGGCGATACCCGCAATTCTTTGCAGAGAATCTAGAACCCGCTTAGCGGGTCCTTGACGTGGCGACTGTTCCATAAGCGGTGATTAGCGCTTGGTGAGCAGCATGCCTAAGACCACACCGACCGCTGCACCGATACCCACACTTTTCCATGGATTTTCACGTACATAGCAATCTGCTTGGCCTGCAATTTCTTTAGTTTGCTCGGTGATTTTATCACTGGCTTGACCGAGTTTAGCTTTTGAAGAGGAGAGGGCTTCACGGGCTTTCGCCTTTAAGTTTTCGATCTCTTCTTTTGATTTGTCTTGAGTACTATTCAGAATGGATTCGAGAGAGTCTGCGAGTGATTTAAGTTCAGCACGTAGATCTTCAGAAGAATGATTGGATGACATAGTAGAACCTCCTATCAATAGAAAAATAACGCAATGCCTTAATAAAGTATGACCTTAATAACATTACAATAGCTTTTTTTAGCTTAAGTGCAATCACTAATTGGTATAGATTTCGAATTGAGATAGAGGAAAGCGGGAATCGCTAAATATTCCCGCTGTTCGATTTGATTCAGTGACGGCTATTTATTTGCGGGCGAATTTTTTCTTGATGACAACACCAATGCTGCCGATCAGACCCAAAATTAATAATCCAACTGGAATAAGCATCAAGACATTCATAATTTGATGCTCATATTGTTGGAAAATAGGGCTTTTACCGAATCCGTAGCCTATAGCGGTCAAAATTAGCACCCAAAGGAGCCCGCTTAACCAGTTAAACACTTGGAAACGCCCATTTTGCAAGCCCGCAAGCCCTGCGATAGTTGGTAGTAATGTTCTGACAAAAGCAAGGAATCGACCAATCAGTAATGCGGCTAAGCCGTGACGATGGAATAGCCCATGAGCACGCTGATGATAGTGTTCGGGGAGGTGTGATAACCAGCCTTTGACAATTTTTGTATTACCTAGCCAGCGACCTTGGATATAACCCACCCAGCAACCAATACTGGCGCCCGCAGTTAAAATCACTAAAGTTAATGGGTAGCTAAGAGCACCTTTTGCGATGAGTACGCCAACAAGGATCAGTAAACTATCACCGGGTAAGAATGCAGCTGGGAGCACGCCGTTCTCCAATAATAGGATCATAAACAGCATGAAATAAATCGACCATATCAACGATGGGTTAGATAAGGTTTCGTAATCTTGGTGCCAAAGGGCGAAAAAAAGTTCTCTAACTAATTCCATTAATGTTTCCTAAACGGCAATCACAGCAACAAACATGTTGTTGGGCAGAAATGGATTAAGTAAATGCCGGAAGAAAACAGCTGTTTCTTCGGGCTGTTAGTGTAAAACCCGATCACTTTAACAAAACAGAAAATAACTAAACAGTAAATTTTAAGCTTATTTTGAGAATTCATTTAAATTGCGGCTGATTTTTACATTTTAGGTTCTTAACTACTGGCTTTCTAAAATGGCAAAAAACGGGAATGGCGCTGAATAAGAGGATTTAATCTGACTATTTATCAATATATTTGTGTTTAGATAACGAAAAATAGCATGAACATATTGGTAGCTAATCATTGCTTTTTAAGACTAATTACCTTATTGTGTACGCATAGCAAAGGGGAGTAACTTCTTCTGTCGGATTATCGTCATTACGGTGCACACAATTGTACCCGGTAACCGAGCACCACAATTTCCTTGTCTTAGGTTATCTGTGTTGTAAGTGAGACCTTGCCAGAAGGCGAGGTTTGCTCATCGTTTACAACCGTATAGTGATAACTTAGGGTGAAAACAGTTTAAGCGGCTGATGTCTTCTGGATATCAGCCGTTTTTTGTTTTTTAAGGAATCAAAATGAACTCTGTTGGAAATCCTGTTTTATGGGGCAGCTTTGCTGTCATGATCCTTGTGATGCTACTCATCGATATGTTTTGGCAAGGAAAACATAAAGGCCAGGCGATGTCGATGAAGCAAGCAGCGGGTTGGAGCATCTTGTGGGTGACTCTGTCGCTGATTTTTGCGGGCGGCCTGTGGTGGTACTTCAATGATACCGTTGGACCTGAAGTTGCGAACACGCAAACTATGGCGTTCTTAACCGGTTATCTGTTAGAAAAAGCCCTTGCTGTGGATAACGTGTTTGTTTGGTTAATGCTATTTGGTTACTTTGCTATTCCGGCAAATTTACAGCGTCGCGTACTTGTTTACGGGGTGCTTGGAGCTATCGTCCTGCGTACGATTATGATTTTCGCAGGTAGCTGGTTAGTTACACAATTTAGCTGGATCCTCTATGTTTTCGGTGCGTTTTTACTGTTTACGGGGATCAAAATGGCGTTCGCTAAAGAGGATGATTCACCGATAAATGAAAAGCCATTGGTCAAATGGGTTCGTTCACACTTACGGATGACGGATGAGTTACACGGTGAAAAATTCTTTATTAAAAAGAATGGATTGCTGTTTGCTACCCCATTAATTTTGGTTCTGATCTTAGTGGAAATCAGTGATGTTATCTTTGCGGTAGACAGTATTCCCGCTATCTTTGCTGTGACCACCGACCCGTTTATTGTATTAACGTCTAACCTGTTTGCGATTTTAGGCTTACGTGCAATGTACTTCTTATTAGCGGGTGTTGCTGAGAAATTCTCAATGCTTAAGTACGGTTTAGCTATCATTTTAAGCTTTATCGGCGTGAAGATGTTGCTGATGGATATTTTCCATATTCCTACTGCGGTTTCGTTAGGGACTGTGGCTGCAATCTTAGTTCTGACATTGGTGGTTAACACGATCGTGAATAAGCGCAACGAAGCGAAAAAATTGATTAACGGATAATCTTTTTCCTAATTAGAAAAACTCCCATAATTTCATCATGACTTTGGGAGTTTTTTTATATCTAATGATTTATAGGCGTAAAGATGAGGCGGTTCTGTGCAACAAGTCATGCGGGTCTTACGAAAACTCTATAAGTATGAAAATAGCCAATATGATGGAGGTCGTGCGGTATCGACTTATCCATTGGACTCTTTATCTGATAAAGAACGGAAAATATTGAGTGATTCTCATTGGTTGCCGAATGAGATTGCATTTTTTACTGATCATGAAGATATCATTAATAAACTACACAGTTTAAAACAGGAAACAGCGCTTACTCGCCAGCGTTGTTTGGATGCTTTCGTGGCGGGAGTTGGAGGAAGTTATTTGCGAGGTCGATCAGTCTTGGGAGCTTATCACAAGCTACTTTCTCTGCCGGCTCATCAATATCTTGAAAAACCGCAATATGCATGTTGTTGGGTTTGTAGCGATCATAATAAGCATATTTATATTAATGATAGTTACTTCCAATACTGCTTATATTACGGAAATTCCTATACTGGGAATGTAAGTTACACTTATTTGAATCTCCGACATTTACTGACGGTTGCTGCTGTAGAACCTACCGATGAAGACAAAAAAGTCTTTAATCAACTATTAGATTTATTACGTCATGCCCCTGAAAATGAGACGCCAGGGCAGTTTGAAAAGCGGTTATCGCAGGCAAAATTGGTTAAAGGAGACAGATATACATTACGCGGAATATTGCATTCACTCGCATTGATTGGTGTTATTCCGAATACTTTTATCGCTTTGTCTCTTGATAGTTGGCGCGATTTTGGTGATATAACTAGTGCAGAAAACCAACTTAACAATACGAAAGGGCGTTCTGATATGGAAATGCCTTGGGCTGGTTGGAAAGGAAATTTAAAAGTAGATGAGGCAAAAATAGCAGATTACTTTGGTGGCTATTTAATCAATCGTTAAATCTTACTCGCAGTAATCAATACAATTTTAAAAAACACCTTGGAGTCATCTGAGGTGTTTTTTTATTTTAACTATCTGAAAATCCTCACTCATTTTCTATGTCCTCTGTTTCCTATAAGAAACAAAACTCTATTGCGATCACAGATATGTAAAATTAATGTTAACTACAATCAATCATTGTGTATATTTTGAATAATAGCCTTTTCAGGAGATTAATATTCCTTATACTGACTCGGCAAACACATTTAATTCCTAAAAAAGATAAATTATAAAGGTCTATTATGGATACAAATAAAGCAGGGTTATGGCGAGTAATTAGTCAAGGTAGTTTGGTCAAACAAATCCTAGCAGGCTTGATTGCAGGTATCTTATTGGCATGGTTATGGCCATCGGCAGCAAAAAACGTTGGCTTACTGGGTGACCTGTTCGTCAGTGCGTTAAAAGCGGTTGCTCCAATTCTTGTTTGGGTGTTGGTTATGGCGTCCATAGCTAACCATCGCCAAGGGCAAAAAACCAGCATTCGTCCAATTTTAGTGCTGTATATTCTAGGGACATTCTTCGCGGCTGTTGTGGCGGTGATTGGCTCATTTATGTTCCCATCAAGCTTGATCTTAGCTGTAGGCGATACTCAACTGACGCCTCCGGGTAACATTGCTGAAGTGCTCAAAGGTTTGTTGATTAATATTTTCGCTAACCCAGTCGATGCTCTGATTAAAGGGAACTATATTGGTATCTTGGCATGGGCGATTGGTTTAGGTATTGCATTGCGTCATGCCAATGAATCCACCAAAACGATGATCCACGATTTCTCTTTAAGCGTGACTCAGTTGGTTCGTGTGGTTATTCGCTTAGCGCCATTAGGTATTTTCGGGTTAGTTTCTTCAACAATTGCGACAACCGGTTTTGAAACCTTAAAAGGTTACTTCCACGTATTGGCGGTATTGCTGGGCTGTATGATTATCGTGGCACTAGTCGTTAACCCGCTGATTGTTTACTGGAAAATCAAGCGTAACCCATACCCATTAGTCTTCGCTTGCTTACGTGAAAGTGGTGTAACCGCCTTCTTTACCCGTAGCTCCGCAGCTAACATTCCTGTGAACATGGGGATGTGTCGCCGTATGAACCTGCATGAAGATACGTATTCCGTTTCTATCCCGCTAGGCGCAACCATTAACATGGGCGGCGCGGCTGTCACCATTACAGTGTTAACATTGGCTGCGGTGCATACTCTGGGTATTCCTGTTGATATCCCGACAGCGCTGTTATTAAGCGTGGTTGCAGCGGTTTGTGCATGTGGTGCATCTGGGGTTGCTGGTGGTTCGTTATTATTGATCCCACTGGCGTGTAATATGTTCGGTATTTCGAATGAAGTGGCAATGCAAGTGGTTGCAGTGGGCGTGATGATTGGCGTACTTCAAGATTCAGCTGAAACTGCACTGAACTCTTCAACGGACGTGCTTTTCACTGCGGCGGTATGTTTATCGGAAGACGATAAACTGGCGCAAGCGGATTCTGAGTTATCTCAAACTCAAGACTAAGCTTTCACGTTGTTCAAAAAAGAAAACCCGCTGAGTTAGCGGGTTTTTTTATAGGTCAAGAAAACTTACAACTGATAAGCCACTTTCATACCTTGTTCAATGGCTCGGCGGGCATCTAACTCGGACGCCACATCCGCCCCTCCAATCACATGAGGGTGAATGCCAATATCTTCTAATTGCTCTTTCAATGGGCGATAAGGTTCTTGCCCAGCACAAAGGATGACATTATCAACGGCAAGGCAGATATATTCATCTTGATAGCGAATATGCAGCCCATCATCATCCACATTCATATATTCCACGCCATTAAACATCTGAACGCCACGTTTCATTAATGACAGGCGGTGCACCCATCCTGTGGTTTTTCCAAGTCCTGCGCCGACTTTGCTGTTTTTTCGCTGCAATAAATAGAGGTGGCGAGGCGTTGGTTCTAACTGTTTTTTCATCGGGAAAAGCCCGCCGCGAGTGGTGATGGCGGTATCAATATTCCATTCATGATTAAATTTATTATCATCTAAACTGCTGCTGATCCCTTGTTGGGTAAGGAGCTCCGCAACATCGAACCCAATCCCTCCGGCGCCAATAATAGCTACGTTTTTACCGACATTATCGGGCTGTTTTAAAGCCTCAATATAGGACATGACTTTGCGATGATCGGCGCCAGCTAGGTTGATAGTGCGGGGGATAACGCCTGTGGCGATAATGACCTCATCAAATTGAGTTAAATCATTCGCTTGTGCAATCTGCTCGAGTCGAACATCCACATTGAGTAGTTGCAGTTGTCGGGAAAAATAACGCAAAGTTTCATAAAACTCTTCTTTGCCGGGGATCCGTTTAGCGAGATTGAATTGCCCACCAATTTGGTTGCTGCGTTCAAATAGCGTGACTTGATGCCCTCGTTTGGCGGAATAGATTGCACAAGAAAGCCCCGCTGGACCCGCCCCGACAATTGCCACTTTTTTGGGTTTATCTGCTAATTCATTAGGATAGTCCATCTCGCGTACCGCTTGTGGATTCACTAAGCAGCCAGCCAGCTTGCCATTAAAAATCTGGTCAAGGCAGGCTTGATTGCAGCCAATACAGGTGTTTATTTCATCAAATCGACCGTCTTGGGCTTTTGACACAAACGCTTCATCAGCAAGGAAAGGGCGCGCCATGGACACCATATCAGCTTGACCGCTAGCAATGATTTGTTCCGCCACAAACGGGTCATTGATGCGATTGGTGGTAATCAGTGGAATATTCACCTTGCCCATTAATTTTTCGGTTACCCAGCTGAAGGCTTTGCGGGGGACCAGCGTCGCAATGGTCGGCACACGGGCTTCATGCCAGCCTATTCCTGTATTGATCATGGTGGCGCCCGCACTTTCAATCTCTTTAGCCAATAGCTCAATTTCATCCCAAGTTGAGCCCCCTTCAACAAGGTCAAGCATGGATAATCGATAGATAACAATGAAATTTTTCCCAACCGCTTGGCGAATGCGTTTAATGATTTCTATCGGAAAACGGATACGGTTTTGGTAGCTGCCGCCCCATTCATCAGTTCGACGATTGGTGCGCGATGTAATAAATTGGTTGATTAAATAACCTTCCGATCCCATCACTTCGACACCATCGTAGCCTGCTTGCTGGGCAAGTTTAGCGGTATTTACGAAGTCATCGATGGTTTTCTGAACTTCATCGGCAGTTAATTCATGGGGGGGAAATGGGGTGATCTCGGATTTAATCGGGCTAGGCGCCACTAACGCCGGATGTAGAGCGTAACGACCTGCATGCAAGATTTGTAATGCAATTTTTCCATCCGCTTGATGCACTGCATCGGTGATTTGTTGATGAAATGGCAATTGGTCTTGATGATTCAATACAGCACCATGAGGTGCTAAAGCTCCTTCGGGGTTCGGGGCTATTCCCCCGGTAATAATCAGACTGACTCCATTCTCTGCACGAAGTCGGTAAAAGTGGGCAAGGCGCTGGCTTCCTTGGGGATGTTCTTCTAAGCCGGTGTGCATTGAACCCATCAAAATACGGTTTTTAAGGACGGTATACCCCAAATCAAGTGGGGTAAAAAGATGTGGAAAATTGCTCATATTGGCTCCCATTTGGGACTATTAATAACAGGTCAGATGAGTTAACTGTAGCCTAATGGACAATTGAATTAAGAATAATGTTAAAAAATTGTGATTTTTATCATATGTTTTACGAGGAATAATTAAACTTACAGGACTATTTCTTTTGTTTTATTTTTCTGTCATAAAAAATGGTTACAACAAAGAAGAATGGTTATTCACATCATAATTTGATGGGGTTTCACTTCACACAACCGAGTTATTCAGGAAATACGCCGATGAAAGAGATTTGCCAAGCTGTCACCTTAGAAGGCAACCATGTTCGATTAGAGCTACTGACTCATCACCATGATGCTGTTTATGCTGAGATTATTGAACGAGATAAGCTACATCACCTGTGGTATACCTCGGTACCTGAACCGGAAAATGTCGCGAAAGATGTCGATATGCGCCTTGCGCGTTTTGCCCATAAAGAGATGGTGCCATTCGCGATTATTGATAAACGTACAGGCAAAGCCGTTGGCATGACCTCGTATATGCGGATCGACCAAGGGGTTCGCCGTGTTGAAATTGGGGCAACATGGTATGGAGCCGAAGCTCAGCGCACACCAATCAATACGGAAGCTAAGTACTTGTTATTAAAAAATGCATTTGAAGAATTAGAGTGTGTTGCCGTAGAGCTAAGAACACATTTTTTAAATCATCAAAGCCGTAAAGCGATTGAGCGTTTAGGGGCAAAACTCGATGGGATTTTACGTAACCATATGCTAACTCGTACGGGTGAGCTACGAGATACCTGCGTTTATAGCATCTTAAGTAATGAGTGGCCGGCAGTGCGTCGCCACTTAGAATGGCAGATGACAAAGCCTCGCTAAGTCAAAAAAATAGCCCACGGGATGTGGGCTATGTGATTAATATTCAATCAAGTCAGTTGATTATAAATATTCGTGCATCGGTTTGGTCATATACACGTTATTTGGCATTTTTTCTGTGGTGGTGTAGCCCGCAGGGCTGTTGATCAGCGCTGGGATACGGTTAACCAGGTTTGCGCAGGTGAGTTCCACGGTTGCTGGGTTATTCACTTCAATCGCCGTATCTGGCTCGCCAATGAGCTGCCAACTGTTTTTGTCGCACTCATCCGCCGTTAAAATTTTACCGATACATTCCGTTTCTAAGGTGACACCTTCTGCTGTTTCAGTGATCACCACGGCAGACAACCCTAAAACATCGCCTTTTTTCACCGTCATTTTTAAAGTATCTGAATAGATATCTTCTTTGGCAATTTGCGGCACGCAGCGCTGAGTTTGATTGGTAATGGTCAGACCTAAACGGCTGCACAGCCAACCATTTTGTGTCCACATGTACGGTGGTGCATATTCACCGCTCTCAATTTTCTCAGCGATAACCGCGTATGGCAGGTCGTTATAGTTACCAATTTGCTGATTGAATTCGTCGACAGTTAAACCTGCACCGTGACCTTTTGCCAGCGCGATGCCGTAATCTTCCACGTTATAGCAGCTAGAGCCTTTGATTTTGACCAGTTTGTGCATAGAACCCGCCAAGGTATCGATAAGCACGCCCCAGAACATATCTGGGTAGCCGCTGCCCGCTAAAGTGCAGTTATTCGCTTTAGCTAAAGCATCGAGTTTTTCAGTGATCTCAGGGGAAGAGTTCCACGGATAGAGAGCTTCTTCACCTGTTGATATTGCATTAACGCCATGGCGAGCGAAGAGGGAGAATGCATCTTCTAAATCGGTCATGGTACTGAGGGTCGCAATAATCCCCACGTCAGGTTTTAAGGTTTCTAGGGCTTTATCCGCTTCATTCAGTGGCTGGATTTTTACGCCAGTTGGCGCCGTGCCTGCAATTTCACCAATGTCTTTGCCAATCACGGCAGGGTTGATATCAAAAGCCGCCACAACTTCAGCACCGTGTTCTTGTAGGTAACGGATGAGAAATTTGCCCATCTTTCCACAACCATATTGAACTGCACGTACTTTTTTCATCATTATCGTCCTATAGCTGTTTGTCTAATATCATCATGTTCTATATGAAGTATAAAATTATTGTTTTATATCAATCAATTGAATAAAGAATGCTTAATAAATTAGAACAGGAAAACTCAATCTTTACGCCCGATTATTTACTATAGGGTAGTCGTTAACGCAGGTTTGTTCATAAATGGCGTTCTAATAAAGAATGGAATCCTAGAATAAAATTCGATAATTAAGATAGGAATGATGATTTTCGATGATGCCATGCCATTGAATTATATGGCATGGCTATGGCTTGGATACAAATTCACCATACAGTATTGAAATACTAGACCTTCACCAAAACAGCACGTATAATCGGCACCACTTTGGCCCCTTAGCTCAGTTGGTTAGAGCAGGCGACTCATAATCGCTTGGTCACTGGTTCAAGTCCAGTAGGGGCCACCAAATTTTAGCTGTTAAATCAGCGAAAAAAGCCACTTCGAAAGAAGTGGCTTTTTTGTGTCTGGAGCACAGGAAATAAACTACCTGCGAACAAATCCTCTCCCCGTAAACTCTTCAATCAACCGCTCGCCTTCATGCCATTCGCCATATCCTGCATCAGTATTTAAATGCTCACCGCCTTTAACCAACATAAGCTGGCTGCCCCATGTTTCGGCAAGCTGATGGGCTTTTTCAGTGCCAAGATGCGGATCATTATCGGTATAAATAAGCAAAGAAGGGCTTGGAAGCTTTTTATTGGGTAGCGGTCTCTGCTGTTGAATATCGAGTAAGGCAGAAGGGGAATCAACATCTGCTGGGGTGGCTAGGATCATTGCCTTTACTCGATGGTTGGGAAATTGGCTTGCCCATTGCGCCACACAAACGGCTCCGCAACTGTGTCCAATCAGTACCAATTCACCCTCTGTATTTTGAACCATGTCGTTTAGGCGCTCTATCCATTTATGGTTAGGGGCATTCCAGTCATCCTGAATGACGCGCACAACATTATGGTATTTTCTTTCTATATAGGATTGCCAATGTTGAGAGCCGGAATTGGTATAGCCGGGAACAATAATAAAAGTGGTGGTCATCTTGCTTCTCAGGTTGTCTTGGTGAATGTAATCTTAATCGGTGCGAACTAAAGTTAGCTAGCAATTTATCTGTTAGCGTTAAATCAAAATGTTATTTAAATGAGCCATTCGGAATAATACGAAATAGCTTCTGATGATTTTGCTTTTAACGCATTTAATGCGTTACTTATGAGTTTGTAATAAATAATTAAAAATAAAATCAATGTATTGCAGTTAATCCTATTTTCATCACACATTATGATTGTCACCATTGTAATGACTACTAAAGTCAAATTATTTAAGGTGGGATGAGTTTTAATTTGACTTATGTAAAGGTTACTCATATGAAGGATAATACTTCACTAGGTAATGAATTTTCAGGTTTCAATGCATTTCATCTGATTTGATAAAGGCTCAATGAATGCATTTGAGCCTTCGTGTTTCTTTTTACCTAAAGAGCATTTGCCATTCTAATTTCCTACCTAGCTATTCTTATATACCAGTCAATACATTCCTGAAATAATCACTATGGTCATCATATTTGAGTGTGAAATAGTACCTTAATGAAATACTGATTAGACCAGAATATATTTTATTCACATTGAATAATTCTCATTAGGTATAATAAATGAGACTGAGTTCTTATTTATTAGAAAAAATAGCGGATGGGAGTAAATTAGAATTAACCATTTTCTTTTTGATACATATAAATTTTGATTAAAACCGAAAAAAACTATTACGCTAAATTGTGGTAATTGGATAATTGAAGATAATAATACGCGTCAAAGATGTAACCAATTGCAAAAAAGTAATGTCCGATGTATGTGAAAGAAATGTTGTTAAGTATGAATCAATGACACATTATCTGTAACTGATTGATTTATATAGTATCAAAATAATCTTAATATGAGTAAATGTATCAAAAAATAACTGCCTATTGAACTTCTTGTTTTCGATAGGTGATGGCGACTTTACAGCTTTTAAGTGTAATTATAGTATTTGTGTGAACCAAAGCTCAAAAGGCAAAAAGATTTAATTAACGTATTCATAAATATATCGTGGTTTTACCTAAGTATATTTAACTATGTCTCGTATCTGAAATTTAAGCTTCTATTGTAATTAATAATTAATTACAGGAATTCTTATTATCTTTTTTCTTTAAATTACGACTTAATTGAGGATTTACCAAATGAAATTAAATAAAACTCTTATGGCTATCGCAGCAACGACATTAATTGGTTTTGGTGCAAACGCAGCACCAGTTAACCACGGTAATGGTAAAGTTACTTTCACTGGTAGCATCATCACTGCACCTTGTTCTATTGACCCATCTTCTATTGACCAAACTGTAGATTTAGGTCAAATCGCTGATGTGGTGTTAAAAAATGGTGGTACTTCAGACGGTCAATCTTCACCAGTTATGTTCGATATTAAATTAATTGACTGTACTGTAGAAACAGGTGATTCCGTGAATATTACATTTTCAGGCGCGGCCGCTACAAATGATCCTAAATCACTATTAGCTATTACAGGTACTGCTGCAGGTGCAGGTATCCAGATCGTAGATAGCAACAATGACCCAATCGTATTAAATGAAGTCACTAAATCTGAGCACAAACTGCAAGGAACAACTAATACCCTGCAATTTGCTGCATATGTGAAAGGTTTAGGTAGCCAAGGTAAACCAGAAGCTCCGGTTGATATTGTTGCAGGTGAATTCCAAGCGGTAACTGATTTCGTATTGTCGTATAACTAATTTAATGCATTAGTTATTAACGGTAAGCTGAAGTAATGAGACCAATCATTACTTCAGCTTAGAAAATTTATTAAAATTTAAGGACATCGTAATGAAAAAAGTTAATAATAAAATTATGTGTTCTGTGTTTTTAAATGTTAATAAAAAATAAAGTCATGAAAAAACTCATCACGGTATCTTTATTGCTGCTGAATCCATTAATTGCTCTCTCTGAAGAGGCTGTGGACTTCAATATTAATATATTGAACGCAGAAGATAGAGAAAATATTAATTTGGCAGTTTTTTCACAAGATCTTTATATTGTTCCTGGCATTTACCCCTTTAAACTAAGTATAAATAACGCGTATATACCTGAGCAGAAAATAACCGTTGTGAGTTATGAAGAAAAATCACAAGCGTGTTTAACGGATGAAATTGTCGAGAAATTTGACTTAAATTCGGAAGCTGAAAGTGTATTACAGTGGAATACTATTGATGGCTTAGAGTGTTTAGATATTGCTAGCTTAGAAGGAATGTCAGTAACACCTAATTTATCGACCGGAACATTAATTATTAATATTCCTAAAAGTTACCAGGAATATTCAGCCAACGACTGGGAATCAGCATCTCGTTGGGAAGATGGCATTAAAGGTATTATTTTTGACTATAATCTGACCTCACAATATAACCATAGTTTAGGTGATAACAAATCGAACAATACTTTTTTCCTTTCAGGATTAGGGGCGGTTGGCGCTAATTTTGATAGCTGGCGTTTACGGGGTTTTTGGCAAGGTTCATATAACCATGCACAAAATAGTCGAGTTGATGATACTCATGATATTAAATGGACGAATATTTATGCTTATCGAGCTATTCGCAGCTTAAAATCGAAATTAACTCTAGGTGAAGATTTTCTGCAAACAGATTTGTTTGATAGCTTCAAGTTTATTGGGATTTCATTACGTTCTGACGACAATATGTTACCGCCGAGCTTACGTTCATATGCACCAGAGGTGACGGGTTTTGCAGAAACGAACGCGGTAGTCAAAATTAGCCAAGATGGACGCGTTATTTATGAAAGCTTAGTTCCTGCGGGTCCATTTAGAATCCAAAATTTAAATAGCGGTATTTCAGGGACGTTACAAGTCAGAGTTGAAGAAAGTGATGGGCGTGTTTCAGAATTTGAAGTAGAAGCTGGAAACATTCCTTTTTTATCTCGTCCAGGTTCTGTGCGTTATAAAGTGAGCGCAGGTAGACCAACGGATATGGATCGCCATGTTATGGGGGATGCATTCGCACAAAGCGAGGTTTCATGGGGCGTTAGCAATGGTTGGTCAGTTTTTGGTGGCGCACTAAATAGTAGTCGATTTAACTCTTTTGCTGCTGGTGTTGGACGTGATTTGTTTCAATTTGGTGCAATCTCATTTTCATTTAATCATTCAATAGCAGCATTGACAGATGGACCGACCTTAAAAGGCAAAGCATTTAAAGTCGATTATTATAAAAGCTTCGAAGGAAGTAATAGTCAAATTCAATTGTCCGCATACCGTTTTATGGATCGTGAATTTATGACGATGAGTGACTTCCTTACTTATAATGACCAAAAAGATATTATGTATGCAGGACACAATAAAGGCTCTTATTCTGCATCACTAAGTAAAAACTTTACTGATTGGCGTTCATCCATAAATTTAAACTACACGCACCAAACCTATTGGAATCGCCCAAATAGTTATCGCTATAACATGACCTTTTCGAAATATTTTGATACCAGCAAGTTTCATAATATCGGTCTGTCTATCAACATGTTTAATAGCAAAATGCAGGGTTATCAAGATAACGGAGTTTATGTCAGCCTTTCAGTTCCATTAGCATCAGGAACTTATGTCAATTATTCAACGTATAATGGTAAGAACGATAATACGAATAAAGTGACAGTGAATGAGCGTCTTGAAAATAAAGATAACCTTTCACTTTCTATCGGTAATAATCGACATAGCGGAATATTTAGTAGCTATTATAGCCATAAAGGCAATATGAATGATTTTAATACCAGCTATAACTATATAAGTAATAACTCAATGTCATTATCTGCGAATGTCCAAGGCGGCATAACATTGACGGGGTACGGAATAGGAATGCATCCAGTCACATCAACAGGTGGAACACGAGTTTTTGTTGATACAAATGGCGTTAAAGATGTCCCTGTAAAATATAACGGCACACATTTACGCTCTAGTGGTTCTGGAAAAGTCGTTGTACCAGATATTAATAGCTACTATAAGACAGACGTCGTTGTTGATATTAATAAATTACCTAAGAATGTTGAGGTTGCGGATTCCGTAACACGAACCACACTCACTGAAGGGGCAATAGGTTATCGTAGTTTTGATGTTATTTCTGGGATCAAAATGATGGTGACGTTGAGATTACAAGATGGAAGTTACCCACCATTTGCTGCGGATATTAAAAATAATGCTGGCAAGACAACCGGTATTGTGGGTGACCAAGGTGAAGCTTACATCGGTGGAATAAGACCGGGTGAGGCAATGAAAGTATTATGGCAAGGTTCTGAATGTACGATTACATTCCCACAAAATATCGAAGAGCATAATATTTACGACAAACTGCTCTTACCATGTAATTAATAATAATCTTAAAAGAAGGCTAATGTTTATGATGAAAAAATTATCCGTATTATTACTTAGCTGCTTCGTGACTGCGAATGCTTATTCTGCAATTTCAATGGACAGAACGCGTATTATTTATAATGGCGATAGCAATTCAGTCTCATTAACGGTAAGTAATAAAAATAACCAACTGCCTTATTTGGCGCAAGGCTGGTTTCAAGATGAAAAAGGCGAAAAGCTAACCTCTTATTTTACGATTTTACCACCAATCCAAA
Source organism: Providencia sp. PROV188 (assembly GCF_027595165.1). Classification (NCBI taxonomy): domain Bacteria; kingdom Pseudomonadati; phylum Pseudomonadota; class Gammaproteobacteria; order Enterobacterales; family Morganellaceae; genus Providencia; species Providencia sp. PROV188. Next base: position 3,201,557 of record NZ_CP097291.1, on the reverse strand, counting down.
GAATTAATGCGGGGCAAACAAGCCAATTGCGTATTGAAGCTTTACCAGACATAGTGAAATTGCCTCAAGATAGAGAAAGCCTGTTTTTCTTTAATTTAAGAGAAATTCCACCTACAAGTAAAAAATCTAACGTACTGCAAATTGCATTACAAACACGTGTGAAGTTGTTCTATCGTCCAGCTTCTTTAGCGGTTGATTCCACGCAAATGAAAAATGCGCCGTGGCAGAATAAATTAGTGCTAGTCAAAAAAGGCGGTGCTATTTATGCCAAAAACCCAACGGCTTACTACGTGGTATTAAACAACATTAGAAAAAGTGCCAACGCAGAGAAAGCAAAAAGTTTTGTTGCTGTAGACGTTGCGCCATTTGCTGAGCAAAAACTGTCAATTACCGCAGATCAATTAGGTTCATCGCCAGTGATTAATTACATCAATGACTACGGCGGTCAGGTTGATGTTCCGTTTGTCTGTTCTGCAACAGAGTGTCACGCTCAAGCGGCTAACTAATCCCATAAGCAAATGAGAGAAATGGATAAATCGAATGTTTAAATTTAAGAACCTGTTTTGTCTTAGTTTACTGTTTTTTTTATCTGTGACTGCATTTGCGGATGGGAAGTTTGTGACAGTCAGAGTGAATGTTTTATCTGGCGGATGTGTATTGAATGATAACGAAGATATCTATGTGGATTTTGGCGATGACATCGTTATTGGGCAAATTGAGTCAGGTAAATACACAGAGGAAATTCCTTATAGTTTAAGTTGTGATTCGCGATTTGATGAGCTGTATATTGCTTTTGAAGGCGTTAAAGGGGAAACCTCAAACAGCCTGAAAGTCGCGGATACACCGGGTTTGAATATCAAACTGTATATTGATAACAAGCCTATGGATATCGGTTCTCAATATGAGATTGATAATATCCAATCTTTACCTTCTTTAACCGCAGAACTGGCACTGGCTAATGGGATAAGACCTGTTGGAGGTGAGTTTTCTACTGCTGCAACACTAACTGTAGGATATCATTAAGGTATTATCTTATGAAAAAGCTCTTGTTATCATTCGTTTTATTTCTGGCATACACAAGTGTGGCACAGGCTGTCAAAGTGAGCTTTAGAGGAAATTTGATAGAGGGAACGCCATGTGTCATCAATAATAATCGCCCGATTGAGGTAGATTTTGGTGATGACTTGGTGGTTTCGTTAGTGCCGACCAAAGATGGTACAAAATATATAGAAGATATCGATTTTGAATGGGAATGCGACAATATCTCATCTGGAATGGATGTGATTTTCAGTTTTGAAGGCAAACGTTCTTACTTTGATAATGATTTATTAGCAATTAATGAACAAAGAGATATTGCACTGCAAATTTATTATGATTCAGACACATTGAGAGTGAACGATACGTTTGTATACACCTATGAATCTGACTATAAAAAACCTGATCTGAAGGCGGCATTAGTAAAAAGTAGCTCAAGTTCTGCTCGTGTCGAGCCGGGCGAGTTTACCGCTAGCGCGACATTAACGGTTGCTTATCCATGAAGATAATCTTCTTTACTCTATTACTTTATTTCTCCGGGAATGCGTTCGCGGATGAGGTGAATTTTTCTGGAGTATTGAGGCACGCCATTCCTTGTATCGTCAATGGCGGCGAGGAGCTTGTGGTGCCATTTCATGAGGTCAATGATAAAGACCTTTATCGTCAAAGAGATATCTCTGAAGTCTTTGAAATTACACTCTCTGAGTGCGAGTTTTTACCTGATTTTTCATTTTCGATGTCATTTACGGGAATCAGTAACCCGAAAATTAAAGGTTCGCTGCGAATTGATGGTGACCCCGGTGATCTGGGCTATGCCATCGTGTTGAGTAGCGATAATGGTAATGTGGATATTAATAGCCAATACCCTATTGTTGGAATGAACGGCAGTAAATTCCCTAGCGTGATCCCGCTGAAAGCTTCCATTTTGGGGGAAGAAGACGCAATCAAAAATAAAAGTATTAAACTCGGGGATTTTAGCGCCACCACCACTTTTAATATCTATTACGAATAACTCGGTTGTTAAGGATATTATGAAAAAACTTATTCTTATCTGTTTGTTAGCGATATCGTCTTTTCAATTTGCTCGGGCTGAATTTGCAGCGCAAGGTGAGCTTGTTACTGACCATGGCGCATGGATGGACACACGATATATTTTACGCGGGGACTTACAACACGATAATCGCCCGATGGCTGTGCAAACGACAGGCAGTTGTCCTTGTGATATAGAGTTAGGATCTTGGGGAACCTATGCAGATGGTGGGTATGGTGCGGGTACCTCACACATTGTTAACTTTGATACTCACTCAGTGAGATTAAGAGAGCGAAGTTCATGGGACGAAAGCCCCGTTACGTTCAGTGAAGTGGCTAGAGCATTAGAAAAAGATAACGTTTTAAATAGGCAAATTCCGGGACGTTGGCAGTTTTATCCGAGAAGGCCTGGAGTTGGATACTGCTTCAATTTAGGTATTTTGTATCGACAAAAAATGCAGCGTGAGCAAACCGCAGATAACCCAATAATTCTCTGTTCACCGTTAGACCCTGCTATTACTAACTGTGATATTGAAGGACCAGATTATATCGACCATGGCACATTATCCAATAGCTCGATGAATGGTCATACTGTGAGAGAAAACTTTACGATCAGCTGCACAAATCCAATGGATGTTAAAATTTCTGCTGTCGCCGGGTTAGATAACGATAACTTTATTTTTATGGCGGATGGGCTAGAGTCTGAAATTAAAGTCAATGGTGCGCCATCAACCATACTTTCGGTAGATTCATTTGTGAAACAAACTTTTGATGTTTCCAGCACATTAAGAAAAACCAAAGATCTTGCTCCGGATGAATATTCAGGTATTTTCCTGTTATCAGTTGAGCTCCCTTAGTATTCAAGCATAAAAGACAATGGCAGGGTTTTGGTCAATACATCGAGACTGAAACCCTGCCATTTTATCTATCAATGGTAATAAAACGAATTGCACCCAAGAAAACACGATTGATTGATGAAGTTTGACTATTCCATCCTGTAAACCCGATAAATTGTTCTCCCGATGGGATTTGGTAGACATAAGTTTGTGGATTAGTGCAGGTATTATGTGCTTCTCCAATCACCTGGTTACTTGTGGGCTTGTAGAAGGTTAATTGACCGATGACCAGTACGCCTTGGAAGCGGCACACAATAACATCAATTTTTGTCACCGAATCTGTGTTAGTTATGGTCGTGGCCGTTCCTCCCGTTCCACCGGAATTTCCGATAGAATCCACGACCCAATCCCCTTGACCCGTTAACGTATATCCAGGAGGCTCTATCAAGTATTCAGAGGCTGAATTGGGTTTGCTGGTGGAATCACCATATATTGGTGACATGTTCAATTCACTGACGGTCAATTTTGCGGGTATGACGGTGACAGGGACACCTTTATAACCTGTACCAGTACTGCTAACGCTAATATCGACGATCCCTTTCTGTAGACCTTGAATTTCTCCCGGAGATATTGGTCTCGCCACACTGGTATTACTGGATATCCAATTGACTTGGTTAGCATTTAATTGAATTTCACTTTCTACACCATCGCTGGATTTAACGAATAATTGATAATCATATAGGGCGGTCACTCCTATTTTATGATCTAAATTGCTTAACCTGAATATATAGGTATACACGCTAATTGTTGGTGACTGGGCAGTATAAGTTGAATACAGCACTGTTGCGGTGATCTGGTAATCACCAACAGTGGAAGAGGTGACAACCGCCGTATATTGACCAGGAAGGGTTTCTGTCACATTGCTTATCTTAAGTTCGTTATTATTGGCGGTAAATTTCACATCATTTTTAACCCCTGTAATCGGTTGATTATTCTTATCGAGCATAGTGAGCGTGATTGTGGCTCTTCCATCCTCTGTTGCACCCGATGAATTGACGATACGTGTTTTATCTAGTGTGAGAGTTGATTTGCTCGGGTCAATAGCACTGGTAAATGTGACGGTGACATCTTGGGTACTATTATTAATCGACAGGGCAATGACGCTGGGTCCCGGCAGACTACTGGTCAAGGAAATAATGGTTTCACCATTAATATCGGTTTCTGGAATTGGACCAATGCCAATATGGGGATCCGCAGTCACAGTGACTCTTTGACCTTTTATAGGGTTATTATTGGCATCGATGATTTTGACTTTTATTTGATTAATTTCGATTTTATCGGCTTTAGCATCATTTTTGACGACAGTAATCGCACTTTTATCTAATTGGGCTGTACTGGTATCTGCAATAAAATCAACTGAAACAGATTGTGAGCTTCCGTTTAGCTCTGCCGTTATTTTGTATTGCTTAGCCTCAGTGCTTGTGATGGAGAATTCAGTTTCCCCCGCAGTATTCGTTGGTGAAACAGTACCTACAATCACGCCAGTATCGGTACTCACTGTAATGATTTGGTCTGCAAGTGGATTACCATTTTTATCCGTCACGATAACCTTGACGCGATCGGTATCAACACCATTGGCTTTAGCATTATTTTTGGTGATTACCATGTCATTTTTATCAATTTTCGCAGAGTTGTTATCCCCAACAAATGTCACGTTTAGGGATTGGGTACTGCCATTAATTTCAGCGGTTACTCGATATTGAGCCGCTTTGAGGCTCGTGAGCGTAAATTCTGTTTCTCCCTGACTATTGGTTGGCGAGATTGCGCTGATAATTGCACCATTTTCTGCTGTCACTGTAATTACTTGATTTGGAAGCGGGTTGTTATGGGCATCCGTAACGATAACTTTAATTTTATTCGTATCAACACCATTAGCCGTCGCGTTATCCTTCACCAAAATCATATTGGCACTATCAATTTGAGCCGTGCTCTTATCGGGCATAAACATCACGTTGACGGTATGGTGACTGCCATTAAATGTTATTGTGATTTCACTATTACCCGCATTAAAACTGGTTAAAGAGAAAATCGTATCACCATTTGCATCGGTAGGGGTAATGTTACCCACTGTTGCGCCATTATTTGCTGATACACTAATCAATTGATTTTCTAGTGAATTTCCAAATTTATCCGTGATGTGTACAGAAATTCGGTTAGTGGCTTTGTTATTGGCGACGGCATTATCTTCAATAACGACAATATCAGATGATATGATTTGGGCGGTGGAACTGTCAGCGATAAATTGGAGAGGCTTGCTGGATTGATAACCATCTTCTAATTTAGCAATCAATAATCCTTGTTGGGCTTTTTGCCCCCAAATATTGATAATAATCTGTCCGTTACTGTCCGTTGGTAATGTGAGCGGAGAAGCACTGGAAATATTATTGCCAGATAAAGTAAATGCGGATAATGGCGAGAAACCTGATAACGTAAATTCGACATTGGTATTTGAGAGCGCTTTTCCGGCAGCATCGGTGACTGTCACGGTTGCTTCATAGTTATCTGAATCATTGGCTGTCACAGAGCCTTGAGGAACGACGGTAAAAATAGAAATCATTCCTGACATCGGTTTTACATTTAAACGGGTTGTCGCCGTATTCGATTTATTCCCATTATTATCGATTGCAATAGCCGTTACCGTATAGGTTTTAGGGTTGTTTTGAATGGGAGGTAAAACAATTTTGATACTGTTTACGGAGGTTTTAATAAAGCTTCCTCCATCAGCAATCAGTTCAGGGGCTGACCATTGAATGTCTTTGACGCCATATTTAGACTTTATAATTGTTGCGGTTAGATTGATCTGTTGCTTTGATTGCACCTCTAATTCATTAGGTAATGAAATGGTGAGCAATTCTTGTTTCTTATATTGCATGACGATGTCGTAGTTTCGGTCGACAAAGTCGTAACGTAATCCTGTAAGAGAACGCATACTTTTGACTGAGTCAGCAGATAATTGGCGATTCAGTGGAAGATCAAACCGATAATTAATCTGGAGCATCGCAGATGTATCGCTGGAGCTGCCTACGGACTGGTTTAATTTCATCGTTACAAGCGGTATTGGTGTATAAGAAACGCCAACACTATAAAGGCTTGGGTTATTTTTTAAGTCTCTTAAATATGAACCATTGTTAATATTTACATTCTTTCCATAATAATGCTCGTATTTTAAATTTGCCCCAAATTGAGGATAGTCTGGAAGAAACCCTTCGAATCGAACATCAAAACCATTAGCTGGACGCTCATCAAAATCACGCCAATTATCTAATTTAGAACCATGCCAATCACTCAAGCGAAAATAACCATTGCTTGATAGTTTAATAAAATCAGCGGATGCTTCAGCGCCTAAACCTAAGCGTCTATTTGAAGATGTTGAATCATAAAATGAGTTAACTCCCCACATCCAATCATTATTAAGCTGACGATAACCGAATCCCATATTCGTTGTTGTACGATCTTCATTAATTTGTAATCCCAATTGGGTGAAGACAATATGGCTATCTTTATCATATAAGGGATAGAGGATAGCGGCATTACCGCTTTTATCCGTGTTAAATTGAATGCGGGCATAAGCAACCTGATTAAACCAATTATTAATATCACGGTTAATCTTCTGCATTAATGTATTTTCTAACATATTTCTAGCAGTATTGGTGCTATTTTCACTACTCAGGATTGTACCTAACTTGCTTCCTTTTTCAGCAATAAATTTCTGATTGTTATCTTGTTTATTTATTGGCTCTGTTGGCAGTTCAGGAAGGTCATTAATAGATTGCTCTGATGTGTTTTCTAAGATAAGCCAGTGTTCTTGTTTATTTTCATTAGCATTACCAATAGGAAAAAAACTCCAAAAAATAAAAAAAGATATTTGAAGTAAAATTAATGATGTGAATTTTTTATTCATTGTATTCATTTTCATTGTCTATGCTTACATTAATGACAATCAAATATTGATATTATTTATCTGTCTGGGTTGATTTCGTTTTTTTTAAAATTTATTTTTGATTTTTAATTATAGGGTACATTTATTTTTATTGGTGGAATAATGATTAATTTATTTTCGTCTTTTAATTGATTATTTGAAAATGAATGAAACGTTATTTTTAAAATAAAGTTTCGAACTCATATGCCATAAGAAAACTTAAAAACGCTTTATTTTTTGATCTGAACTCAGGTTATTTATACGTAGAAGCGCGAGAATAGCATCTCAGTCACCAGAGGGCATTAGAGTGAAAAACGGCATACAGTTACGTATCAAAGGAAAGGTTCAAGGGGTTGGATTCCGACCTTATGTCTGGCAACTTGCCCATCAATGTGCCTTGAATGGTGACGTCTGTAATGATGGCGAAGGTGTGCTGGTACGCCTGCTAGAGACTGCGGATATCCCTTTATTTACTCAGCTTTTATATCAACACTGCCCGCCGCTTGCACATATTGAATCTATTCAATCCCAACCTTTTCAATGGGATGAGTTGCCAGAAAAATTCACGATTCGTCATAGTGGTGCAGGACGAATGGATACTCAGGTTATCCCCGATGCAGCAACCTGCAAAGCCTGCCGTGACGAGCTGTTTGACCCTGCGAATCGTCGCTATCATTACCCGTTTGCAAACTGCACCCATTGCGGTCCTCGTTTTACTATTATTCGTCAAATGCCCTATGACCGACCAAATACCTCAATGGCGGCATTTCCTTTATGCCCTGAATGTCAGCAAGAATATGAAAACCCAGCAGACAGACGTTTTCATGCTCAGCCAAATGCTTGTGCAACCTGTGGTCCTGAAATCCAGCTGTGTGACAAAAATGGCAAGGTTCTAGCGGTTCACCATCAAGCCTTAGAACAAACGGCGACGGACTTATTGAATGGCAAAATTGCAGCAATTAAAGGGCTTGGCGGTTTTCACCTTGCGTGTGATGCCACTAATTTCCATGTGGTTGAACAATTGCGTCAACGTAAACACCGTCCCAGCAAACCTCTGGCGGTAATGATCCCATCTCTCAACTGGCTAAAAGACCAAGGAGTTGATGTCACTGAAGGTTTACGTGCATTACTTGAAAGTGCGGCGGCACCGATTGTCCTTATTCACGCATGGGAGAATAGCGTATTAAGCGAAAATATCGCACCACATTTGCGGGAAGTGGGGGTAATGCTACCTTCCAACCCGCTGCAACATTTGCTGATGGCGCAGGTGAATAGACCATTAGTGATGACCTCAGGAAATGCATCGGGCAAACCTCCGGTACTGACGGAGCAAACGGCTTTCACGGATTTAGCAAATATTGCAGACATTTGGCTGATGCATAATCGTGATATTGTGCAACGGGCGGATGACTCTTTAGTGCGTTACCATGCCGGAAAAGCGGAAATGTTACGCCGAGCCCGAGGTTATGTACCGGATGCTATTGACCTTCCAGCGGGCTTTGAAAACTCACCATCTATTTTGGCGCTAGGTGCGGATTTAAAAAATACCTTTTGTTTGCTTAGAGATAAAAGTGCGGTGATGAGCCAGCATTTAGGTGATTTGGACGATATCGATATTTATCAACAATATCAGCAATCTATTGCACTATTTGAGTCGATTTATCGATTTAAACCTGAATACCTAGTAGGGGATATGCACCCCAATTATGTTAGTCATCGTTACGGTAATACCTTAAGTGACCAGTTGAATATCCCGATGATGCACGTTCAGCATCATCATGCTCATATTGCGGCGGTGATGGCGGAATATGGAATTCCGTTAGGTAATGAAAAAGTAATTGGTTTGGCGCTGGATGGTCTCGGTTTTGGTGATGATAACCGGCTGTGGGGTGGTGAGTGCTTACTTGTCGATTATGCCTCTAGCCAGCACCTTGGTGGATTACCGCCAGTTGCCATGCCTGGGGGGGATCTAGCATCTCGCCAACCATGGCGTAACTTATTGGCCCATCTAGAAAAATTTGTGCCTGATTGGCAAACAAAGCCCATTGCTTCGGCGCTCGCTCCTTTTGCTTATCCACTATTACAAAAAGCGATTGCTAGAAAGCTTAACTGCCCAACCGCTTCATCGGCAGGACGATTATTTGATGCTATCGCAGCGGCATTAGGGATTTGTCCTCAGCAAACTAGTTGGGAAGGCGAGGGGGCTTGTCAGTTAGAAGCGCTAGCATTGCAAAGCTCAGTTCAGCAGCATCCTGTCACAATGCCGGTGGTGGATAATCAATTGGATTTAACCACCTTTTGGCATGAATGGTTGGCTTATGATGCGCCGAGAGCGGAACGAGCCCATGCTTTTCATCAAGCCTTGGCGCAAGGATTTGCGGATTTAGCGCTGCAACAAGCGAAACGGTATAGCATTCAACAAGTGGTGCTGTCTGGTGGCGTTCTGCATAACCAATTATTACGTCATTTGCTAATAGAGAATCTACAGCCTCTTGAGGTATTACATGCTCGTCAATTACCGATGGGAGATGGTGGACTTGCATTGGGGCAAGTTGCGATCGCTGCCGCAATATTGAAAAAAAATAACTGAGAATAATAGTCAGGCTTTATTTGTTTTTATTAGACATATATTAATAAATAAATTTAGCTTTATTTATTTTTGATATTCATTCGTATTTAATTTAATTGATATTAATTCTTATTTGTTTTTACCACAATAGTCATTATTGAAATAAGACGTTACTCGAAATTCGGTTAATTATACTTATCTATAAGACCTAATGGATGGATTTTTATTTTAACATCATGATATAACAACCTTTTGTTATCTTTTTTTAACATTTTATCTCCTATTTTTTTAAACAAATTGAAATCAGTATGAAAAGTTAAATAATCTTTTAACTCGTCGCTGAATCGATTTTTCTATCATAAATTTAAAAAAGACCAAATTTCTTATTGGCTCTTGATGAAGATCAAGTGATTAAAAAGCGGTAGGACTAGGATCTCATTTATATTTACACATCAGGTAATTCTAATAAGGCCTCAGCTTATTAGGTGTAATTGGTGAAGCGATTTTGAATACAAATAATACCTAAATTCCTATGCATATTTCTAATATGTGGCGGATTTTATTTATTTTTTGAATGCAAAATCGTAAAGAAAAATAGCCTAATAAATAGGCTCTAAGCCACTCATAATAGGAAATAGAAATGGCAGGAGATAACTCTATTCTTTCTCCCCATGGCATTAATCGCCGTGACTTTATGAAGTTGTGTACAGCGCTTGCTGCGACAATGGGGTTAAGTGGAAAAGCCGCCGCTCAAATGGCTGATGCGGTGAGTGATCCAGAACGTCCACCCGTCATTTGGATTGGTGCTCAAGAGTGTACAGGATGCACAGAATCGTTGCTGTGTGCGACTCACCCAACCCTCGAAAATTTAATTCTCGATACCATTTCTCTCGAATATCACGAAGTTCTCTCTGCGGCTTTTGGTGAGCAGGTTGAAGAGAACAAGCACAATGCTATTGAAAAATATAAAGGTAAGTATGTTTTAGTGGTCGATGGTTCGATTCCACTGAAAGATGATGGCATTTACTGCATGGTGGCAGGAAAACCTATCGTTGAGCATATCCGCATGGCAGCTGAAGGCGCGGCTGCGATTATTGCTATCGGTTCTTGCGCTTCTTGGGGCGGGGTTGCGGCAGCTGGGGATAACCCAACAGGCGCGGTTGGCTTAAATGAAGTTATCAAAGATAAAACCGTTATCAACATTCCGGGTTGCCCGCCAAACCCACATAACTTCTTAGCAACAGTTGCCCACCTGATCACCTATAACCGTCCACCAGCGTTGGATAGCAAAAATCGTCCAATGTTCGCGTACGGTCGATTAATTCATGAACACTGTGAACGCCGTCCACACTTTGATGCGGGGCGCTTCGCAAAAGAGTTCGGCGATGCTGGTCACCGTGAAGGTTGGTGTTTATACCATTTAGGCTGTAAAGGGCCAGAAACTTACGGCAACTGTTCAACCCTACAATTTTGCGACGTTGGCGGCGTGTGGCCAGTGGCAATCGGGCATCCATGCTACGGCTGTAACGAAGAAAATGTGGGCTTCCACAAAGGTATCCACCAATTAGCGAATGTGGAAAACCAAACACCACGTTCCGAAAAACCGGATTTGAATAACAAAGAAGGTGGACAAGTTTCTGCAACTGCCGTGGGCTTAATCGGTGGTGTAGTCGGTCTGGTGGCAGGTGTCAGTGTGATGGCTGTACGTGAGTTAGGGCGTCAAAAACGTCAAAATGATACCAACTCACGGGGAGAATAACCGTGGATAGACGAAATTTCCTTAAGCTCTCAGCTGGGGGAGCGCTGCTTGCAAGCACCACTTCGCCGAGCTTGGCGGGAGCGGAAAATAGGCCGCCAATTCCAAATGCGTTGGGCATGTTGTATGACTCGACACTCTGTGTTGGGTGCCAGGCGTGCGTCACCAAGTGTCAGGATATTAACCATCCTGAGCGCAACCCTGTTGGTCCTCAAACATGGTCAAACAATGACAAACTGACGCCATACACCAACAACGTGATTCAAGTGTGGAGCGATGGCTCAGGCTTGCATAAAGATCAGGAAAAAGATGGCTACGCCTACATTAAAAAACAGTGTATGCACTGCGTTGATCCTAACTGCGTCTCTGTTTGCCCTGTTTCTGCGCTCACCAAAGATCCGAAAACAGGCATCGTGCATTACGACCCTGATATCTGTACGGGTTGCCGTTATTGCATGGTGGGTTGTCCATTCAACATCCCTAAATATGCTTATGACGACAAATTTGGTGCCATCCATAAATGTGAACTGTGTAACCAAAAAGGCGTAGAACGCTTAGATAAAGGCGGTTTACCTGGTTGTGTTGAAGTGTGCCCAACAGGTGCGGTGATTTTTGGTACCCGTGAAGAGCTTCTCGCCGAAGCGAAAAAACGTTTATCGCTGAAAGCGGGTGAAGAGTATGGCTTCCCTCGCCAAACTGTCCATCACAATGACCCGAACGTGATGCCAGCACCGAAATACCAACAGCATATTTACGGTGAATTGGAAGGCGGTGGTACTCAGGTCATGGTGCTTTCTGGTGTGCCATATCAAAATCTGGGACTGCCAGAGCTAGATGAACTGGCAACCGGTGCACGCTCTGAAAATGTTCAGCACACCTTGTATAAAGGCATGGTTCTGCCTCTCGCGGCATTAGCGGGACTGAGTTTCTTAGTGTATCGCAATACCAAGAATCATGATTCTCATGACGACAAGTCTCATGGCAATAAAACGCATGACGACCAAAATCATGACGACCAAAATCCTAAGGACAAGGGGGACGACTCTAATGGCAACGCATGATAAAGAACAGCCGCTAGGTGGGCGTTTAGTCAGTTGGCCAGTGATTGTCTTCGGACCGTTTGTCATCCTGTGCCTGATTTTGATTGTAAAACGTTTGGTGTTTGGTCTGGGTTCAGTCTCTGACCTGAACGGCGGATACCCATGGGGGATCTGGATTGCCTTCGACTTACTGATTGGTACCGGTTTTGCCTGTGGTGGATGGGCGTTAGCGTGGGCAGTGTATGTCTTTAACCGCGGTGAATATCACCCGTTAGTACGTCCTGCACTGTTGGCGAGTCTATTTGGTTACTCTCTCGGTGGTTTATCTATCACTATCGACGTGGGTCGCTACTGGAACCTGCCTTATTTCTATATTCCAGGGTACTTTAATACCAACTCTGTGCTGTTTGAAACCGCAGTGTGTATGACTATCTACATCGGTGTCATGGCGCTGGAGTTTGCCCCTGCAATTTGTGAACGCTTTAATTGGAAAGTGTCATTAAAACGCCTGAATAAAGTGATGTTTTTCATCATCGCATTGGGCGCGTTACTGCCAATGATGCACCAATCTTCTATGGGTTCACTGATGATTGCCGCAGGGCACAAGGTTCATCCGATTTGGCAAAGCTATGAAATGTTGCCGTTATTATCGCTACTGACCGCCTTTATTATGGGTTTCTCCATTGTGATTTTTGAAGGCTCTTTATTGCAGTCAGCGTTAAAAGGGCAAGGGGCTGATGAACGACCTCTGTTTGTTAAGTTAACCAATATCCTTCAAGTGTTCTTAGTGCTGTTTTTGGTTTGCCGTTTCGGTGAACTGATTTACCGCGGCAAGATGCACTATGTGATGGCGATGGATTTCTACGCCATGATGTTCTGGATTGAGACTGCATTAATGGTGATCCCGCTGATTATCTTCCGTATGCCATCCCTGCGTACTGACTCAAGATGGTTATATATCAGTGGATTAAGCATGTTACTGGGTTCTGCGCTATGGCGTATGAGCTACTCACTGATCGCCTTCAATCCTGGCGGTGGATATGACTATTTCCCAACCGCAGAAGAGATATTAATTTCCATCGGTTTTGTGGCCATCGAGGTGTGCGCATACATCTTGTTAGTTCGCCTATTACCGATTATTCCAGCAATAAAAAAATCTAATTCAAGTCCTTCTCAGGCCCGAGGTAAAGCATGAGCCAACGTATAACTATCGACCCGGTAACTCGTATCGAAGGTCACTTACGCATTGATTGCGAAATCGAAGATGGAAAAGTCACTAAAGCGTGGGCATCCGGCACCATGTGGCGTGGTATGGAAGAGATTGTAAAAGGGAAAGATGCCCGCGATGCATGGATGATCATGCAGCGTATTTGTGGGGTTTGTACCACAGTTCACGGAATTATTTCTGTGCGTACGATTGAAAGCGCACTGAATCTTGAAGTGCCTGTTAACGCGCAATATATCCGTAATATGATTTTGGCTGCGCATACTATCCAAGACCATATTGTGCATTTTTATCAGTTATCTGCGCTGGACTGGGTAGACATTACTTCTGCATTAAAAGCTGACCCAACCAAAGCGGCGAATATGCTTAAAGGGGTCTCTACATGGTCGTTAAACAGCCCTGAAGAGTTCACCCGTGTTCAAAACAAAATCAAAGATTTAGTCGCCAGCGGTCAGTTAGGTATTTTCGCTAACGGCTATTGGGGTCACCCTGCGATGAAATTGTCGCCAGAAGTGAACTTAATTGCGGTGGCTCACTACCTGCAAGCGCTGGAATGTCAGCGTGATGCCAACCGTATCGTGGCACTGCTGGGCGGTAAAACACCGCATATTCAAAACTTAGCGGTGGGCGGTGTTGCTAACCCAATCAACCTTGATGGTCTTGGTGTACTTAACCTTGAGCGCTTAATGTACGTGAAATCCTTTATTGACCGTTTAGGGGATTTTATCGAGCAAGTGTACAAAATCGACGCGGCAGTGATCGCATCGGGTTATCCAGAATGGTTAGAAATGGGTAAAGGTGCCAAACATTATATGTGTGTACCTGAAATGCCAATGGACAACAAAAATGGCAGCTTCTTGTTACCGGGTGGTTATCTGGAAAATGGGGATTTCAGTACTTATCGCCCAATCACTAGCCACACTGATGAATACCTGATTAACGGTATTAAAGAGAGCAGCAAGCACGCATGGTACAAAGATAACGAGCCGCAAGCCCCTTGGGAAGGCACCACTATTCCTGACTACACTGGCTGGGAAGATGACGGTAAATACTCTTGGGTTAAAGCACCAACCTTCTACGACAAAACCGTGGAAGTGGGTCCATTGGCTGACTTGCTGTGCAAACTGGCAGCGAAACATGAGCCAACTGAAAAACACTTTAACGATGTCGTCGGTTTATACCAAACCTTAACAGGCAACACGATCACTAAAGACCAGCTCGAATCAACATTAGGTCGCATTATTGGTCGTACAGTTCGTTGCTGCGTATTAAACGAAACCTTGTCTATTCAATGGCAAGCTCTGGTGGATAATATCGGTAAAGGCGATCACACCACCTTTATCAAACCAAACTTCCCACAAGATACGGTGATCAAAGGGGTTGGTTTTGGTGAAGTGCCTCGTGGTCTGTTATCCCACTGGGTGGTGGTAAAAGACGGTAAAATTGAAAACTATCAAGCGGTTGTTCCATCTACATGGAACTCGGGTCCACGTAATTTCAATGATGAACCAGGTCCTTATGAGCAAGCGCTAGTCGGAACTACGGTGGCTGACCCATCTAAACCATTGGAAGTCGTCAGAACGATCCACTCCTTCGACCCATGCATGTCTTGTGCGGTGCATATCGTCGATACAGAAGGCTCCGAAGTGACCAAGGTGAAGGTGCTGTAATGCGTATATTAGTCTTAGGTGTTGGCAATATTTTGCTGAGTGATGAAGGCATCGGTGTGCGCATTGTTGAAGCACTCGAAGAGCGTTATCACTTACCAGAATGTGTTGAGGTATTGGATGGTGGAACGGCAGGCATGGAGCTGATTGGCGCTATGGCGGATCGTGACCATTTGATTATTGCGGATGTGGTGCTGTCGAGTCAGCAGCCCGGTAGCATTTTGGTACTGCGCGATGCTGAAGTACCCGCGCTGTTTACCCGTAAAATCTCACCCCATCAGTTAGGGCTTTCCGATGTGTTATCGGCGCTGCACCTAACCGATGAATTTCCGAAGCGTCTGACACTGGTGGGGATTGTGCCTGAGTCGTTAGAACCAGCAATTGGTTTAACAGAAACGGGGCAAGCCGCATTAGAGCCTGCACTGCAAAAAGTGATTGAAGTGCTACGCAGTGAAGGGTTAGAGATTATCGCAAAAGAAGAGAGTCTCCATGCCTAGTGAATCCATGCCAAAAGAAATCCAAGGTTACTCTCAAAACCCACAGCCTCTGGTTCAGGCTGCTTTTGAACGAGTCGCTCAGCAATCGATGCATGATTTGTCCTTCTTGCATCCGACAATGGACATCTATGCCAGTGCATTTTCGTTATTTGAAAATCAATGGGTAGGGGCGGTTATCACCCCTTGGATGTTGAGTGCGATCATCCTGCCGGGTCCTGACCAATATTGGGAGCATCGTGTTGTTGGGGAGAAACTTGGTTTGATTCTCCCTTACGGCGAAATGACATACACCGTTGGGGAACTGGAAGGGCTAACTCAATATTTGGCGTGTTCATTAATGTCGCCATTAGACAGAAAGCTAACTGCAACGCAGGGTGAACATCTGGCTGATGACTGCGCGCGGATGTTGCTCTCTTTACCTGTGACGGATCCTAATGTCCCTAAATCGCCGGAACGTCGCGCTGTGTTCGCTCGTTATCTGGGAGACCAATAATGCATGAAGTCTCTTTATGCCAAAGTGCTGTTGAGATCATTGAACAGCAAGCTAGACAGCATCAGGTGAAAAAGGTGACCGGCGTTTGGTTGGAAATTGGTGCGCTCTCTTGTATTGAAGAGAGCGCCCTTCGTTTTTGTTTTGATATCGCGTGCCGCGGAACCGTGGCATACGGTAGTCAATTGCACATCCTGTATCGTCCTGCTCAAGCATGGTGTTGGGATTGTAGTGAAAGTGTTGATGTCCACACTCACGACGCCGCTTGCCCTAAATGTCACGGTTTTAACCTCAAAGTTGAGAACGGTGACAGCCTGCGAATCAAAGAATTAGAAATCGAATAGATTTTTGATCTAAGAACCTTTTGTGTGATTTAGAGCGAAAATTGTGAATTGACCTTGCGGTGAATCAACCTATTTTTCTGATGTTGCACTAAGCTAACTTCATCACTCACTTATGGAGTAATCATTATGTGTAGTACTTGTGGCTGTGCTTCGGGAGAGCGCAGAATTGAAGGTGATGAGCACCAACATCACCATGATCATGACCACCACCATGGACATGATCACCATCACCCTCATGACCATGATCATCACCATGATCACCATTCTCATGGACATGACCATGATCATCATGACCACGACCATCATCACCATGACCACTCTCATGCAGCAGAACATAGTGGTAAAACGGTGATTATTCATCATCATTATTATCATCAAGGTGATGTGAACCACTACTATCAATCTGAGCCCGAAACCTGTGGCGTGAAGATTGAAAAACATAAGCATAAACATAAGCACGAGCATCCGCATTCCCATGATCATGATCATCGTCATGAAGCGGAATCCACTTTTGCCCCCGCAGGTGATCACCATGACCTCGATTATGGACAAGGTGAAGCGGGAACTCATGCGCCGGGCATTAGCCAAAAACGCATGCTACAAATTGAGATGGATGTTCTGGATAAAAACAACCATCTAGCCGAGCACAATCGCGAAGATTTTGCGGCAAAAAATATTTTGGCATTGAACCTCGTTTCAAGCCCTGGCTCCGGTAAAACCACCTTACTGACTGAAACCCTGTTGCGTCTGCGTGACAAATTGAACTGCGCGGTGATTGAAGGGGATCAACAGACTACCAATGATGCTCAGCGTATTCGTGAAACGGGCGTGCCGGCGATTCAAGTGAACACAGGCAAAGGTTGCCATTTAGATGCACAAATGGTGCATGATGCGGTTGACCGTTTAGGTTTGGATGAGAACAGCCTGCTATTTATTGAAAACGTTGGGAACTTAGTCTGCCCAGCGAGTTTTGATTTGGGTGAACGTCATAAAGTTGCGGTGCTGTCTGTCACGGAAGGTGAAGACAAGCCTTTGAAATACCCGCATATGTTTGCGGCGTCAGACATTATGATCCTTAATAAAATCGACTTACTGCCGTACCTGCATTTTGATGTAGACGCTTGTATTGCCAATGCAAAACGGGTGAATCCGAATATCCAAGTGATCAAAGTCTCTGCCACTAGCGGTGAAGGGATGGATGCTTGGTTAGCATGGTTGGAGACTCAACTATGTGCTTAGGAATTCCGGGCAAAATCGTCGCGGTGGGCGAAGATGTCCACCAATTAGCGCAAGTTGACGTCTGTGGAGTAAAACGCGATGTGAACATTGGGCTGATTTGTGAAGGGGACACCGCGGACCTGCTAGGTCAATGGGTCTTGGTACACGTTGGCTTTGCGATGAGTGTGATTAACGAAGAAGAGGCTCAAGCCACCCTTGATGCGCTAACGGCAATGAGCCAGTTAGACCATGAAGTGGGAGACTTTACAGGGCTAAATTCGGGAGCAACAGATGCAGTACGTCGATGAGTTTCGCGACCCTGCCTTGGCAAAAGCCTTATTGGCGCATATCCGCAAGCGTATTGCGGATATCCCAAGAGCCAAGCAGCGCCCATTACAGTTAATGGAAGTGTGTGGTGGTCACACCCACGCCATCTTCAAATTTGGTATTGACCAGCTTCTTCCTCCTGAAATTGAATTTGTGCACGGACCGGGTTGCCCAGTCTGTGTACTGCCGATGGGACGAATTGATGGCTGCATTGAAATTGCTGAACGTCCTGAAGTGATTTTCTGCACCTATGGCGATGCGATGCGTGTGCCGGGTAAAAATGGCTCTTTGCTGGATGCGAAACGCCGTGGCGCAGATGTGCGTATTGTTTATTCACCCTTAGATGCATTAAATCTTGCTCAGCAAAACCCTGAGCGTGAAATCGTATTTTTCGGACTGGGATTTGAAACCACCATGCCGAGTACCGCGCTGACACTACAACAAGCGCGTCTGCGCCAAGTGAAAAACTTTTCGGTATTTTGCCAACATATCACCATTATCCCAACCCTTCGTAGCCTGCTTGAACAGCCTGATGTGCGAATTGATGGCTTCCTTGCGCCGGGGCACGTCAGTATGGTGATTGGCGCTCATCCTTATCAATTTATTACCCAAGAATTCCATAAACCGCTGGTGGTCACTGGGTTTGAGCCTCTCGATATTTTGCAATCTCTTGCTATGTTGGTGGATCAAATTGCGGATGGTCGCTGTGAGGTGGAAAACCAATATAAGCGCATTGTGGCGGATGAAGGCAATCTGTTAGCGCTAAAAGCCTTGAACGATGTGTTTGAATTGAAAGCCACCAGTGAGTGGCGTGGATTGGGGGAAATTGCAGGTTCAGGTGTGCAGTTAACTCTTGATTACCAAACCTTTGATGCAGAGCTGCGTTTTAATATCCAGCCTCATCAAGTGTCGGATGACCCTCAAGCACGTTGTGGTGATGTGCTCACGGGGCGCTGTAAACCAAATGAATGCCCGCTGTTTGGGCAACGCTGTACACCACAAACGGCATTTGGCGCGTTGATGGTCTCTTCTGAAGGAGCCTGCGCCGCGTATTACCAATATCGTCGGGAGGCGTAAAATGAGCTCGGATTCTAAAAACGTGGTCACTATGGCTCATGGTAGTGGGGGCTTAGCCATGCAGCAGCTGATTGAACAGCTGTTTTTACAGGCTTTTGCTAACCAAGCTCTCGATGAACGCGAAGACCAAGCACGCCTTTCTCTCGCGGAAATGACCGCATTAGGTAACCGTTTAGCATTCAGTACCGATAGCTATGTGATTGACCCTATTTTTTTCCCGGGCGGCAATATAGGGAAACTGGCAGTTTGCGGCACGGTGAATGACGTGGCGGTTAGCGGCGCTGTTCCCAAATACCTCTCTTGTGGTTTTATCCTTGAAGAAGGTCTGCCACTGTCAGATTTGCAAACCATTGTGGAATCCATGGCGGCAACCGCTAAAGCGGCGGGAGTGCAGATCGTGACGGGAGATACCAAGGTTGTACAGCGTGGCGCGGCGGATAAAGTGTTTATCAATACTGCGGGCATTGGCGTGATCCCAACCGAAATTCATTGGGGTGCGCAGCAAATTCAAGCGGGGGATAAAGTGATTGTCAGTGGAACACTGGGCGATCATGGTGCGACCATTTTAAACTTGCGTGAACAGTTAGGCCTGGAAGGTCAGCTTAGTAGTGATTGCGCGGTTTTAACCCCGATTATTGAGCCTTTGCGTGATATTGATGGTGTGCGTGCTCTGCGTGATGCCACTCGTGGTGGTGTAAATGCTATTTTGCATGAATTTGCGCAAGCCAGTGGTTGCGGTATTTCCATCAATGAAGGGGATTTACCCGTTTCTTCCGCCGTTCGTGGCGTGTGCGAGTTATTAGGTTTAGAACCCCTTAATTTTGCCAACGAAGGCAAATTAGTGATTGTGGTGAAACCCGATGCGGAACAGCAAGTTTTAGCCGTATTGCGTCAACATCCATTAGGCGTTAATGCCAAAACCATTGGTTGTGTGACAGAGAATAAACAGGTGAAGCTGGTGGGCATTTTTGGCGCTTCCCGACTGTTAGATCTGCCGCATAGCGAGCCATTACCTCGAATTTGTTAGTTATTTGTACCCTAAAAACGGTACCTGAAAAGGGTACCGAAATGAAAAAATCACCGGTTAGAGGGATATATGATTAAAAAATTAGCGGTTGCCATGTGTTTAATGGGATTTACCCTGCAAGCACAAGCGGCTGAGCCAGCATCATCTACACACACTTTACGACTTGCCATTGGCGCAGAACCCACTGAAGGTTTTGACCCAATGTTGGGTTGGAGCCACGGTAGTTACTTGCTCCTGCATAGTCCACTCTTAAAGCAAAAAGCGGATCTTTCTTGGCACAGTTATATGCTCGAAAGCTACACGCATAATGCGGATGGTAAAGAGTGGATACTGACCTTGAAAAAGGATCTGAAATTCTCGGATGGTTCACCGCTAACGGCAAAAGATGTGGTCTTCAGCTACAACAATGCGGCGGCGAGCGGCGGTAAAGTGGATATGGGTAATTTCGCGAAAGCCGAAGAAGTTAATCCGCTGACCGTGAAAATCACTTTATCCTCCCCACAAAGTACCTTTATTAATGTGTTGGGATCGTTAGGGATCGTCTCTGCGGATAAGTACGATGCAAAAACTTACGCGCATAAGCCGATTGGGGCAGGCCCATACCGTTTAGTGGCTTTCCAACCGGGTCAACAACTGATTGTTGAGCAAAACCCATACTATGCCGGTCCTAAA
Organism: Providencia sp. PROV188; assembly: GCF_027595165.1. Classification (NCBI taxonomy): domain Bacteria; kingdom Pseudomonadati; phylum Pseudomonadota; class Gammaproteobacteria; order Enterobacterales; family Morganellaceae; genus Providencia; species Providencia sp. PROV188. Next base: position 3,180,769 of record NZ_CP097291.1, on the reverse strand, counting down.
AATGATTACGGCAAAATGGTGTTTGTATTCCTTGATGAAGATGCCGCATTTGCTGCTGCCCAGAGCGCTCAGCTTGAAGTTGTGCGCATTCCACCTGCCGTGGCAAGCAATGCTAATAATGTCCCTAACATGAAGCTAATTGAGCGTTACAGCGTCGAAAACCGAGGGATCTCATTCCCAATCCCGCCTGCTGGCGAAAAAGATGCGCAGGGCAACCCAATCGGTAATGATATCACCTCCGATGTGGCTATTCGTAAAGCCATTAACTATGCATTAGACCGCAAGTTGCTCGCGGAATCTGTTCTTGAAGGCTTTGCTGTTCCGGCTTATACCGGTGTTGCTGGGTTACCTTGGAATAACCCTAAATCGTCATTCAAAGATGGGGATTTAGACAAAGCGAAGGTCATTTTGGAAGAGGCTGGCTGGAAGCTAAATAAAGACGGTTTAAGAGAGAAAAATGGCAAAGTAGCGAAATTAACCCTGTGGTATGCCAGTGGTGACACGACTCGCCGCGATTTAGCCCAAGCCATTCGCTCAAGCTTAAAACCGCTCGGTATTGAAATGGATTTAAAATCAGGTAGCTGGGAAACGGTTGAATTGCATATGCATGCTAACCCGACACTGTTTGGCTGGGGCAGCCTCGACCCAATGGAGTTAGTCCATAACTACAGCAGCAAAGCTGCGGGTGTCGGTTTCTATAACGCCGGTTACTATAAAAATCCCGCAGTGGATGAAATTATCGAAGAAGCATTGCGTCAGCCAGACCAGGATGCCGCCATCCCGTTATGGCAGCAAGTGGACTGGAATGGCAAAGTGGGCGTTGGCATTCAAGGGGATGCAGCATGGGCATGGTTGATGAATGTTCAGCATATTTACTTATCAAATCAATGTGTTGATTTAGGTAAAAGTGCTCCTGAAATTCACGGCTCTTGGTCTGTGTTGAATAACGTCGATGAATGGAAGTGGACTTGTAAGTAATGCGAACAACCTTTGGGCTTTTATTGCGATTTATCTGCTTATTAACGGTAACCGCGCTGGGGATTTTTATCCTACTAAGTTACTCGCCGATTGATCCGATCAAAGCCTATATTGGTAACGACTTGATGCATGTGCCCCCGGAGCAATACCCGCTGATTGCAGCGCGTTGGGGGCTTGACCAACCGCTCTGGATGCAGTTCTGGCGCTGGTTTTCACAAATGCTTCAAGGGGATTTGGGGTATTCGATGTTGTACAATACCCCTGTTTTACAAGTGATTTCTGACCGTATTGTTCCGTCACTGGCTTTGCTCGGCAGTGCGTGGGTATTTTCCGGCGTGGTCGGGTTCGGGCTTGGGTTAGTTGCAGGGCGCTACTTAAACCGCTGGCCTGACAAAATCATTTCGGCATTTTGTTATTTACTCGCCTCAATCCCGGTCTTTTGGATAGGCTTATTGCTGCTGTCTCTGTTCGCGGTTTCTTTAAAATGGGCGCCAATTTGCTGCGCATGGCCAATAGGCTTAGATGAACAGACCGCCACATTCTCACAAAAAGTTCAGCATTTAATTTTACCCGTCATTGCCCTTGGCATGTTGGGCGTGGGTACCATTGCCTTACACACCCGCGCCAAAGTGGCTGAAGTGATGAATAGCGAATTTATTCATTACGCACAAGCGCAAGGGGATAAAGGCTGGTCAATGATGGGCTTCCATGTGCTTAAACACGCTATCACCCCTGCGATTTGCTTGCAGTTTGCCTCTGTCGGCGAGCTTTTTAGTGGCGCATTGTTGGCGGAGAAAGTGTTTGCGTACCCAGGGTTAGGACAAGCCACCATTGATGCTGGATTACGCGGAGATGTGCCATTGTTAATGGGGATTGTGATGCTGTGCGCCGTGCTGATTTTCTTCAGTAATACGATGGCGGATTTGCTATTGAAACGGGTGAATAAGGGAGTGATAAGAGAATCATGACCTATAATCCTAATCGCGCACTGATTAAATTAATCCTTTCATTAAGTTGCCTGATTTTATTAGGTGGCTACGCTTTTTGGTTGCTTTCGTCTGATATTGAAATGAGCTTGCTCGATAGGCGACAGGCGCCGTCATTACTGCACTTATTTGGGACAGATAATTTAGGGCGCGATTTATTTGAGCGTACATTTCAAGGGCTTGCTACCAGTTTACAAATTGGTTTAACCGCGTCGATAACCAGCGGCATTATCGCCTTGGTGATGGCGGGGTTATCTTCACTCAATAAAAGCATGGATTATGTAGTACGCGGTATTATTGATGCGCTCCTTGCTCTACCACATTTACTGCTATTGGTGCTGATCTGCTTTACGCTGGGTGGCGGAAAGATGGGGGTGATTTGGGCGGTGGCATTAACCCACTGGCCTAAATTGACATTAATCTTGCGTTCAGAACTGCTACGGGTTCAGCAAACTGATTACATCATGCTATCCCATCGTATAGGTAACAGCGCGTTTGAGCGTTTACGCTACCATTATTTACCGATGTTACTTCCTCAATGGATGGTTGGGACATTATTAATGTTTCCGCATTCTGTGTTACACAGCGCCGCACTAAGTTTCCTCGGGTTCGGGCTCGCACCCCATGAGCCATCACTGGGTATCCTGCTTTCTGAAGCGTTACGTTATTTGAGTACTGGTGCATGGTGGATGGTCGTTTTCCCCGGTGCGGCATTGATGGGGTTAGTTCTACTATTTGACCAATTTGCGAAATCGGCTCAACAATTGTGGTTAAGGGGAGCAACATGCTGAAATTTGAAAATCTGACCATTGATGTGGCGCAATATCGTTGGTTGGGCAAAAAGCAATGGTCTCCATTACTGCAAGATATTTCATTGGATATTCAACCTGGTGAAATGGTGGCGCTGATTGGCGGCAGTGGTGAAGGCAAAAGTTTATTACTACAAAGCGCATTAGGATTATTGCCAGAGAATATGCGCTGCAAAGGGAATATCGAACTGAATGGTCAAGCCCTGACGGAGAAAACCAAATCTCAGTATCGCGGGAATTCGTTGTGCTATGTGCCCCAAGGGGTGAGTGCGTTAAATCCATTAATTCAGATTGGTCCTCAGCTCGAACGCGCCGCGGTACTCAGTGGGCAGCATATAAAAATGCACGATGTGGCACGACACCTACAAGAATACAGTTTGCAATCGAGCCTAGTGAATCACTACCCAAGCCAGCTCTCAGGAGGAATGGCAAAAAGGGTATTGGCGAGCAGCGCCACACTTTCGCGTGCGGAATATATTCTCGCCGATGAGATCTCTTCATGGCTGGATGATGAGCATGCTGCGCAGTTGCTCGATAATATCAAATCCTTATGCCGCGATGGCCGCGGTGTGTTATGGGTAACTCATGACCTTTCTATGGCGGTGCGTTTCGCCGATCGCGTGGCACTACTGCGTAATGGTGCGCTTGAAGAAGTACTGAGTAGCCAAAAACTCAAACAAGGTGGTGGCGGACAATGGATCCAATCTTTATGGAATGCCCTGCCTGAACATCAATTTATGATGTTGGATGAGTGGAGGTAGCCAGATGCTAGAGATTCAAAATCTGCGTATTGAGCAAGCGGGTAGGACATTGTGGGATAACCTGAATTTGTCATTAGCAGACAATGAACGGCTGGGTATTTCCGCTCCCAGTGGATTTGGGAAAACGACGCTAGGACGTGTGCTGGGTCAGTGGCAACAACCAACACATGGACAAATTTTATTGAATGGTGCGCCAGTTCCCCATCGCGGTTATTGCCCAATCCAGCTAGTCCCCCAGCACCCAGAAAAAAGCTTTAATCCCTATCGTACCGTGGGTTCCAGTGTTCGTGATGCGTGGGAACCGGATGCCCAATGGTTAGATTATCTTTCCATCAAACCGCAATGGTTAGAGCGACGCCCCAGCGAGTTATCGGGCGGAGAACTGGCGCGGGTAGCTTTACTTCGCGCCCTCGATCCTCGTACCAAAGTGTTGATCGCCGATGAAATCACAGCCCAATTAGATGCCCATCTTCAAAAGGAAGTGTGGCAGCATTTGATCCGTATTTCACAGCAACGCCCTCTTGCGATGATTGTTTTTAGCCACAATAAAGCGCTGCTAGAGAAAGTGTGTACCAAGGTGTGGACAGTGGCTCCACAATAGCGGTATTAGAGGTTTCGATATTGATTGGTTTATTTTAAAAAGGTTATGATGCCCTAGAAATGCGAAACCCCGAGAGGGACAATATGCCTATCTCGGGGCTCTAAATAGATTGTTGAGGGTGCATGTTTTACAGAGGGACCACATCAACTGCTCTGATAGGGATTCTAGAGGGATATGGCAGAAAGTCAAGTCACTTATATTTATGATAGTAATATAAATACAATAAAAGAAAATATTTCGGATAATCGATTTTCGGCTTATTTAAAGAAAGCGGGCTTTAATGAAATATATGCATTTAATTTATATTTATATAATGCCCGAATTTCCAAAGCCTTTTTATTTCCATTACATATGTTAGAGGTGTCATTAAGAAATCGAATCAATAGAATATTTAAAATATTATATGGCGATGATTGGGCTAATCAACAGGCATTTCGTTCTAATCTAACATCGGAAAGTTTAAATAGTCTTGATACCGCATTTAGACGGTGTGATATGAAGCATACTGAAAATGTCATTGCTGAGTTATCTTTCGATTTTTGGTCTAATTTATTTAGAGCAGAATATGACAGAGTGTTTTGGCAGAAAAATATGAAAGTATTGACGCCCCATCACATAACCACAAGAAAAGAATTTCAAAAGATAATTAAAAATATTAATAAACTTAGAAATAGAATTGCTCACTACGAGCCTATTCATGATTTAGATATTTCAACATTGCACTCTCAAGTAATTGACGTTATTAATTGGATTTCTTTAGAAACAAGTAGATGGGTTAAGCACTATTCCACTGTGAATGAAATGCTGCGTACATCACCTAGTCCGACTGGTGAGCCTAGACCACATTTTAGTGAACGATGTGATAATGACTTTATTGAAATAAATGAGAATATCTTTTTATCAGAAATACCTAAAGCAAGATTTATTTTAGTGAAGAATAAAGATGGCAAAGTTTTATCAGTTCTAGAACATAAAGATATTTTTAATTTTATAATAAATTTAATCGATGTTGATGGAAAAAGTATCGCTATAGATTTAACTGACTATAAATTTAAAAATATCTGTAAAGAATTAAGTTTAAATAATAATTATCATGAATGTGGGCATGAAGAGAGTTTCAGTAAAACAGCTATGATTTTTAAAAAATCAAAATCTCAGTTCATTTTAGTGAAAAGAACAGATGAAATTATAGGTGTCATTTCTAAATCTCATCGTAGATATTAATTATTCTTTTAACTTTCCCACCAAAAACTCAATAAATGCCCGTGTCTTGGCGGGTAGAGTTTGGGTATTGGGATAAAGCAATTGAATGTTTTGTTTCGGTAGCTCGAATTCAGGCAACAACCGCACTAATCGCTGTGCTTTTAAATCTTCTTCAATCAGCCACGCGGGGCAAATAGCCGCACCTAATGAGGCTAATGCCAACTGGCGGATGGTTTCTGCTGAATTGGATTCATATTGGCTGTTTAATAAGGGCAACCCAAACTTTTCGCCGTGACAATTCTGCAGAATATATTGGCTATCTTGCAAATTCAGTAACGAATGTGTGACCCACGGAATATGCGCTAAGTCCTCGATATTTTTAATGGAGCATTGATTGGCAAACTGGGGTGTGGCGACCAAATAAATTGCATATTCTCCGAGCTTACGGGATTTTAATGAGGAGTTTTTTAAATTTCCTAATCGAATCGCAATATCGAGCTTTTCAGCTAATAGGTCATCAAAAGAAGAGTTAAAACTGTATTGTAGGCGTAGTTGAGGGTATTGCCGGCAAAATGCTGGGAGTAAAGGCAAAATATAGCGTTGCCCAAATTCATTGGTTGAAGAGAAACGTAATGTGCCAGTTATGTTGGTTGCTAAATTTTGGCTTCTCTCAAAGGCTTCCTCTATCTGTAATTGAATCCGTTTAAAATCATCATAAAAATATTTCCCCACTTCAGTGAGTGCAATATTGCGGGTATTTCGCACCAATAAGCTGACATTTAAGCTCTTTTCAAGCTGTTTAACATCAATACTGACCATCGAACGGCTTAGCTCTAAGATCTCTGCGGCTTTGGTAAATGAACCCGAGTCTACAACTTGAAGAAAGCTGGTAATTTGCTTGAGATTTTTTTGCATAATCCATTCGATTGTTTGATTGTGTTAAACAATGATTTTACTTCCTTTGCATCGACAGGAGAAGGGCGGCACTCTACTCTTGGCGACTGGAGGTAGCTATGTCATACCGTTATCAAATCGCTACAGTATTTCTTCTCGGCTTTTTCATTGATTGTATTAATATTTTTATGTCTGCCATTGCATTGCCAGATATCGCTTCGGCATTTTCGGCGAGCCAGTCGATGGTCTCTTGGGTGGCGAATGCCTATATTTTAGGGCTCGTGCTGATTATGCCTGTTAGCCTGTGGTTAGCGGGTCGTTTGGGGGTGCGTAAGCTACTTGCTTACTCAATGCTGTTATTTTCCCTTTCCGTTGGGCTATGTGGATTTAGTGATTCTATTTATAGTTTGATTTTCTGGCGCTTTATTCAGGGAATTGCTGGGGGGTTATTAATTCCAGTTGGGCAGGCTTTAGTGTTTGCTCTATTTCCTAATCAAGAACGCCAAAAGATATCCACGATGATCATGACGGTTGCTTTAATTGCCCCAGCATTTTCTCCGGCAATTGGTGGCATGATTATCGATTCTCTTTCTTGGCGGTGGGTATTCTTTGCTAATCTTCCGTTCTCATTGCTGGCGGCATTGTTGGCTTGGTGCTGGGTAAAATCCAGTGAAAAGCAGGTGCGAGAAAAGCCCGATATTATTGGCTTGCTGTTAGTCAGTTTCAGTTTACTGAGCTTATTGATGTCATTTTCCTTTTATAATGATTACCAAAGTTTAGCCCTTGCATTATTGAGTTTTGCGCTTTCTGCCGCTTTGCTGATTGTATATTTACAGTACGCAAAGAAATGCCGAGCACCGATTTTAAACCTGCAATTACTCAAGAATTATAATTTACGTAATGGTTTTATTGTTTATTACGCGGTGCCGGGAATTTTTACGGGCGTTAATTTACTGAATATTTTTAATCTACAAAATAATATCGGATTTAATGCACAACAAACGGGCATGTTTATGCTGGTATATGCGGCGGGTGCTTTGATTTCCATGGTAACTGGCGGTTATTTTTATCATCGTCTAGGTAAGCGAAGCCTATTTATTGCGGGTATCGTTGTGCATAGCATTGGGATCTTGACTCTGTTTTGGGTCGATAACCAAAGCCAATTAATGTTGCTCATTATGGCTTATTTATTAATGGGAACAGGCGGTGGGATCAGTGCGAATACGGCGCAAATTAGTGCATTAATAGACTTTAAAGATAAGGATTTATTGCAAGGTAGTGTGTTGTGGAATATTAACCGTCAGGTGGCTTTTAGTGTGGGAACGGTGGTATTAATTTCCCTCTTTAACCTTGTTTCATTTTCTTCAGAGTTAGTTCGTTACCAATATACGTTTTTCATTGCAGCTATTCTGGGGCTGCTATCGTTAATTTCAGTCATTAAGGGAAAATAGATGGACGCTAAAATGTCGCTGGCAGTACAAAGTGTGATTGATTTACATGTGGTCATTGAGGATGTATTTACAGGGCGCAATCAGGGGGAGAGTTTAACGCTTTTACTGAATAGCTTTGCTCCTGATTTTAAAATGGTCACGATCCAAGGGCAGGGGATCGCCCACAAAGATGTCATTGCGTTGTTTAGTCAACTTGCTGGCAAAAAGCCTCATTTGACCATCGCAATTCAGAATATAGTGCCAATACAGCAGGTAGAGAGTGATTGCTGGATACAGTACCAAGAATTACAGACCAATGAAGGCGTTTCATCGTTACGAATCTCAACTGCGTGTATTCATGTTGAAAATGAAAAGTGCACTTGGAAATACCTGCATGAAACACCGGTGAAATAACCCAAGTTTTGAAAGAATAGTTACTTAGTGGAATATGAAACGGTCAATAGACCGTTTTTTTATACTTAGCTAACAAAGAATTTCTCATTTTAATTGCAAATAATTTTTATTCTCAATATTGATTGACCGTCGGTCGGTTGCAATCTAACATGCGGAAAAGATCGAAAGTGGGAATAAGAGAATGAAACGAATTTTTTTGATTATCGCGGTGTGCTTGGGAACGTTTATGGCGACGCTCGATATTAGTATTGTGAATGTCGCGCTCCCTGCAATAGGGCAAGAACTGTCCACTAATCTTTCAATGTTACAATGGGTTATAGATGCTTATGCATTGTGTTTATCGGCATTGATCCTCTCCGTCGGGCCTCTAAGTGATCGTTATGGACGTAAGAGAGTGTGGTTGATGGGGATCGCAATATTCACATTGGGATCGTTAATTTGTGCTTTGGCGTCAAATATCCAATGGCTGCTATTTGGACGTGCTGTCCAAGGCATTGCCGCCGCGGCGCTGATCCCAGGGGCGCTATCTATTATTACGCAGGCATTTAGTAATGATATTGAGCGAATTAAAGTCATTGGTATCTGGTCGGCAGTTAGCGCGTTATCACTGATCATTGGCCCTATCTTAGGTGGTTTTCTGGTAGATACCTTTGATTGGACAACCATCTTTATCATCAATATTCCGATTGGTTTGCTGACTTTGGTGTTGGGGGTATTAGGGATTACGGAAAGTGCTGATCCTGATAAAGCGGCGTTGGATCCGGTTGGTCAGTTGCTGAGTATTGTTGCTCTTGGGGGGATCACCTATGGGTTAATTGAAGCAGGGGACCTCGGTTGGAATAACCCATCGACTTTGGGAAGCTTAGCGCTTGGCACAGTGGCATTATTAGGTTTTGTTGCTGTGGAAATGAAAGTGCCACGCCCTTTATTGCCGTTGTATCTATTCAAGAAAAATTCTGATTTTTTTCAATATAATATGGCGTCATTTGCTCTCGGGTTTGCCACCTACAGTAATGTATTTTTTATCGCGCTGTTCTTACAGAAAGGGCAAGGTTGGGGAGCATTTGAAGCGGGTTTACGGATGGCGCCAGAATTTATCGCGATGGCACTGTTTTCATTCCATTTTGGTCGGCTTTCCGGGCGATACAGTGTCCGTAACATTATGATTATTGGCTTCTTGCTGATAGCTCTGTCATCCATATTATTGACGCGAGTGAATGCGGATACCGACTATTTCCTTATTGCCGTTACGTTATTTATTTTGGGGGCGGGCATGGGAATGGCGACGCCGGCAATAGGTGCATTGGTGATGTCGAGTGTTGAAAAGGCTTATTCAGGGATAGCATCTGCGGTGATGAATGCCTTGAGACAAACGGGCATGACTCTGGGCATCGCCTTATTGGGAACACTAATGACTCACCGAGCGGTTGATTTACTATTGAGTAATCAACAGATTAATACTCAGCTTTCCACTGAGCAGATTATCGAGCTCGTTAACCAACATGGAAATATTTCATCGACGATGATTGAGCAAGCAACGCGCTCAGCCTTTGTTTCGGGATTTAATTTAGCGATGTTTGGTGGAGCGTTGGCCATTTTGCTTTCATTAGCGTTAATGTTTAAACGTCAGCAAAAAATTAAGTGTGAGTGACAGATAAAAAAAACACCTGCCGAAGCAGGTGTTTGGTTTTGTAGGCTTGAAGATGTTTACGGCTTATTCGTCTAAGAAGCTGCGCAGAACTTCTGAGCGGCTAGGGTGACGTAATTTACGCAGCGCTTTCGCTTCAATCTGACGGATACGCTCACGGGTTACATCGAACTGTTTGCCCACTTCCTCTAAGGTGTGGTCAGTGTTCATGTCGATACCAAAACGCATACGCAGGACTTTCGCTTCACGCGCGGTTAAGCCAGCCAGAACCTCATGAGTTGCCGAACGTAAGCTTTCTGACGTTGCAGAATCTAACGGTAACTCTAATGTGGTATCTTCAATGAAATCGCCTAAATGTGAATCTTCATCATCACCGATTGGCGTTTCCATGGAGATTGGCTCTTTCGCAATCTTCAGTACTTTACGGATTTTATCTTCCGGCATTAGCATGCGTTCTGCCAGTTCTTCTGGCGATGGCTCACGGCCCATCTCTTGCAGCATTTGACGAGAGATACGGTTCAGTTTGTTGATGGTCTCAATCATGTGAACCGGAATACGGATTGTACGTGCTTGGTCAGCGATAGAACGGGTAATAGCCTGACGGATCCACCATGTTGCATAAGTTGAGAACTTATAACCACGGCGGTATTCAAACTTATCAACCGCTTTCATCAGACCGATGTTACCTTCTTGAATCAAATCAAGGAACTGCAGACCACGGTTGGTGTATTTCTTCGCGATAGAAATAACCAGACGTAAGTTTGCTTCAACCATCTCTTTCTTCGCACGACGAGCCTTAGCTTCACCGATAGACATGCGACGGTTGATGTCTTTAACCTGTTCGATAGTCAGACCAGTTTCTTCTTCGATTTGACGCAGTCTTTGCAGACAACGCAGAACTTCTTCTTCCACTTCCAGTAGTTTTTCAGACCACGGCTTGTTCATCGCTTTTGCTGCGGTTAACCAAGTTTCGCTGGTTTCATTGCCACTGAATAAGGTGATGAAGTTCTTCTTAGGCATTTTGCACTGTTCAACACACAGTTTCATGATGGTACGTTCTTGCATACGAACGCGGTCCATCATTTCACGCATGTTGTTGACCAAATAGTCAAACTGCTTAGGTACTAAACGGAACTCTTTGAAAACTTCGGACAATTGCTCGATAGCAGCCGCAGTTTTCGCATCGCTACGACCATATTGTTTAATATGGGTGCGAGTTTTTTCATATTGTTCGCGAAGATCAGAGAATTTCTGACGCGCTAACTCAGGATCGATGCTGTTATCGTCATCGCTATCGCTGTCATCGCCGTCTTCATCTTCTTCGTCTTCGTCGTCTTTATCTAACTCTTCTTGTGGAAGTTCAGAACCTACGTGGGTTGCTGTAGGGGCTAAATCTTCTTCCGCATTTGGGTCAACGAACCCAGTGATGAGGTCAGATAAGCGGCTTTCGCCAGCTTCGACGCGGTCATACTGTTCAAGTAAGTAGGTGATAGCCTCAGGGTATTCAGCAACAGAGCACTGGACCTGATTGATACCATCTTCGATACGTTTTGCGATGTCGATCTCACCTTCACGGGTAAGAAGTTCGACAGTTCCCATTTCACGCATATACATGCGCACTGGGTCAGTGGTACGGCCGATTTCACTTTCAACACTGGACAATACTTGAGCTGCAGCTTCAGCCGCATCTTCATCCGTGTCGGAAGTATTTTCAGCCAAAATTAAATCATCGGCATCAGGTGCTTCTTCCATGACTTGGATGCCCATGTCATTAATCATCTGGATGATATCTTCAATCTGATCCGAATCGACGATATCTTCCGGCAGATGGTCGTTTACCTCAGCATAGGTTAAATAACCTTGCTCTTTACCCTTGGTGACGAGTAGCTTAAGCTGTGACTGCGGGTTTTGCTCCATAAGACGGTATCCACACTTCTGAGTATTTAAATTGGTGTCGGTCGGCGAAACTAACGGCCAACAAGAACATTTAAAGGGACATTTGACTACGCGCTACGCCCTTTATATTTCGTAGCATTTACAGGCATTTGCCTTGTTATTTGCGGCACTTAAGCCGTTTTGTATACTATTTTTTGGATGCTTTAAGTTTTCACTCGTGAAAGAGTGATTAGACGGACTTCTTCGCGCTCTTCAGGTGTCAGCCTTTGTGTTCGTTCTTTCGCTATCAGATAGTCGAAACGCTCATCGAGGGCGCTATTAAATAGATGATTTAGAGCATCTATAAAGGTATTTTCCGCTATTTCCTCTATTTCTATATCGTTCCATGTTGCGAGTTTTTCAAGTTGTTTCGCGAAATTATTATCACGATAACGTTCTAGCAACTGCCCAGTGGTCATTCCGGGGGTGGAACGGCAAACTTCAACCAATTCCTGAAATAGAGAAAGCCCCGGCATTTGGATATGGGCAATTCCCTCTAGCGAGGGAACAAGCTCCGAAAAGTTCGGATTTTGCACCAACAACGCGATAAGTATGCGCATTGTTGTTGGTTTCAGTTTGGGTGCCTGATAGTTAACTGGCTCAGTACTCTCTCTATCAATCATAGCAAGAACTTGGGAAATATCCGGTATACCAATGAAATTTCCTAGCTCTTGTGCCATATAAAGACGTAGAGTTTCACCCGGAATCTGTTTTATCAATGGGATAGCAAGTTTACTAATTTTTGCTCGACCCTCTTGGGTTTTTAAATCCACTTGGGGAACTAAAGAGTCAAACAAAAAGGTGGAAAGACTTTGCGCATTTTCCATACGTTGCTCAAAGGCGTCTTTTCCTTCTTTGCGTACCAATGAGTCTGGGTCTTCGCCATCAGGCAAAAACATAAAACGGAGTTGTCGACCATCGGTCAGATAGGGAAGGGCGTTTTCAAGCGCGCGCCAAGCGGCTTCTCTTCCTGCTCTATCTCCGTCATAACAGCAAATTACCGTATCTGTTGAGCGATAGAGCAATTGAATATGCTCAGAGGTTGTAGAGGTGCCAAGTGATGCAACCGCATAGCGGATGTCATACTGTGCGAGTGCTACAACGTCCATATAGCCTTCAACAACAAGTAATTTTGCAAGCTCACTACTATTTTGTGTGGCTTCATAAAGACCGAAAAGTTGGCGACCTTTATGGAATATATCGGTTTCTGGAGAGTTTAAATATTTCGGCAACGCATCGCCTAACACCCGTCCACCAAATGCAATTACGCGACCGCGACGATCCCGAATCGGGAACATGACTCGCTCTCTAAAGCGATCATAAACGCGACCATTATCATTAGTGACCAGCATGCCCGCTTCATCAAGTTGCTGACGGCTTTCTGGGTTCACGGCAAATTTCTTGAGAAGGTTGTCCCAGCCTGAGGGCGCAAAACCAATCGAAAAATGCGAGATAATATCTGCACTTAAACCACGTTGGCTTAAATAATCTTTGGCTTTATTGGCCGATGGATGATTTAAGGCAGCGCAGTAAAACTGATTTATTTTTTCCATCAATTGGTACAAATTTTGACGCTGATGGAGTTCAATTTGGCTGGTTCCGGTTCCTTTTTCGTAAGGAACATCCAGACCATGTAATGCGGATAACTCTTCTATCGCTTCGACAAAATCTAATTTGTCGTAATTCATCAGAAAATCGATGGCGTTACCATGGGCACCACAACCAAAACAATAGTAAAACTGTCTCTCACCATTGACAGTAAATGATGGTGTTTTTTCGTTATGAAAAGGACAGCAAGCGTGATGGTTCTTACCCTGTTTTTTTAACGGGACTTTTGCATCGACTAAATCAATGATATCGGTACGAGCGAGTAAGTCATTGATAAATGAACGCGGAATTCGTCCAGCCATAAGCCTCTTTTTCGCCTGTTGATGAACGATAATAAGCCGCGCTTCCGTTAGGAAAGCACGGCCTTTAACTGCTAACTACTTACTTGTCTGTATTGGCTGCGATTAAAATCGCAATCAATTAGTACAGACGAGTACGGCGTGCGTTTTCGCGAGCCAGTTTTTTAGCGTGACGCTTTACAGCTGATGCTTTAGCGCGTTTACGTTCAGTCGTTGGTTTTTCATAGAATTCACGACGACGAACTTCTGCTAAAACTCCTGCTTTTTCACAAGAACGTTTGAAACGACGCAGTGCTACGTCGAATGGCTCGTTTTCACGTACTTTAATTACCGGCATGTGCCTCTCACCTCAATAGAAATCGGTTTGTTGCTGGTTTTTGTTCACCAGCCGTCATTTAAAATGGTGCGGAATTTTACTTCAATGAGTACGGGTTTGTAAAGTGCCGTATAAAATTGAATCACGCAAGATCACCTGTTTCACCTCAACTTTATTCAATAAAGTGAGAAAAACCAGATAATAATGAGAATTTGCCACACGAAATTTTTATTACAGGGGTCTGATTATAGACTATACAACTTGGAAAGTCAGCCTTTTGCTGGGATTAATTGTGGGGTTTCATGACATTTTATTGCGCAATGACGCAAATTTAGGCGCGATGACGCAAATTTAGTGGTAGACTTGCCCCCATGCAACAAACAAGGGTAGTGCAATGCGTGTTTTAGGTATCGAAACATCTTGCGATGAAACCGGAATCGCAATCTATGATGATAAACTGGGTTTACTCGCGAACCAGTTATATAGCCAAATTAAAGTTCATGCTGATTACGGCGGTGTTGTACCCGAATTAGCCTCTCGTGATCATATCCGCAAAACAGTACCGCTAATTCAAGCGGCGCTCAAAGAAGCCAATTTAACCCGTGAAGACATCGATGCTGTTGCGTACACCGCAGGCCCCGGTTTAGTGGGTGCATTGATGGTGGGAGCGACAGTGGGTCGTGCACTGGCATTTGCGTGGGATGTACCTGCGGTTGCTGTGCATCATATGGAAGGGCATTTGCTCGCCCCAATGCTGGAAGAAAAAAGCCCTGAATTCCCATTTGTGGCGCTGTTAGTGTCTGGTGGTCATACCCAGCTAATTAGCGTGACGGGCATTGGTGAATACGAACTTCTTGGCGAATCCATCGATGATGCGGCAGGCGAAGCATTTGATAAAACGGCGAAGTTACTTGGTTTAGATTATCCGGGGGGCCCCGTGTTGTCTCGTATGGCGCAGCAAGGTGTAGCAGGGCGTTTTGTTTTCCCTCGCCCGATGACTGACCGTCCGGGGTTAGATTTTAGTTTTTCTGGCTTGAAAACTTTTGCGGCAAATACGATTCGTGATAACCCAGATGATCCTCAAACTCGCGCTGATATCGCCCGTGCTTTCGAAGATGCAGTTGTGGATACACTCGCCATTAAATGTAAGCGCGCGCTTGAGCAAACGGGCTTTAAACGTTTAGTGATGGCCGGTGGCGTGAGTGCTAACCGTACTTTACGCGCCAAAATGGAAGAAGTTTTGAAGCAGCGTGGCGGCGAAGCATTTTATGCGCGCCCTGAGTTTTGCACAGACAATGGCGCAATGATTGCTCTCGCGGGCTTAATTCGCTTAAAAGGCGGAGCAAATGCAGATTTAGGCGTGACCGTTCGTCCTCGCTGGCCGCTTGCAGAGCTGCCACCGTTAGATGAAGGTGCTGTTAAATAAATTATTATGTTTTAAACATAATGAAAACAGGGGGCTAGCGTATTACGTTAGCCCCCTGTTTTATGGTAAAACGTGCTTAGTGCAAGACGTTTTTAGTGCAAGATAGTCACTGCATCCTCTAAGCGAATGGAACGATCTTTAACGTGATTCGCGGTCTCGGTGCTCTGCTCAACGAGTAAGCTACTTTGTTGAGTGATGGACTCCAATTCACTGACGGCTTGTGTGATATCCGAAATCCCAGAAGCTTGCTCCGTTGTAGCATGGCTAATATGGGTAATCAGCTGCGTTACGTTTTGCACTTGATCCACGATTTCTTTCATCGTGTTCCCCGCCGCGTAGACTTGGTCTTTACCGGAACTCACTTTCTTCTCACAGTTATTGATAAGCTCGCGAATATCGTTCACTGCACTGGCGCTGCGGCTTGCTAAGCTACGAACTTCATTGGCGACGACGGCAAAACCTTTGCCTTGTTCACCCGCTCTAGCGGCTTCTACGGCGGCATTTAGCGCCAAAATATTGGTTTGGAATGCAATATCTTTAATCACATCGGTGATCGAATTGATTTTACTGGTGCTGTGTACGATTTCGTCCATAGTGATGACCACCGCATCCATCATTGCACCGCCATTCACCGCTGTTTCACTGGTTTCATTCGATAGCACATCGGCTTTATGGGTATTGTCTGCATTCATCTTAACGGAGACTGCCATTTGGTTCATGGTGGCGGCGGTTTGCTGCATATAGCCTACGGTACGCTGTGTATGGCTATCGAGTTCACCACAATCGCTCACTAACGATTGGCTGCCTTTACGAACGTTATCCACTTGCTCAGAGACATCGTTAATTAGCCAACGACACACTAAGCCCAGCTGACCAATGGAGCGCAGGATCTGCCCAATTTCATCAACGCGGCTCATGTGGTCAATGCTATTACGGTTACCTCGCGCTACGCTTAATGCCTGAGACATAATATTTTCGAGCGGCTTCGCAAAACTGCGCTCTAGCATTACATTGCCGAGTAGCAGGGTTATTAAAGTGAATAAGCTGGTTAGTAGTAGTGCATTACCGGAGAGACCCGATAAACCTGCCATCGCCATCCACAAAACAAATAAGCTGCTGGAAATTAAACGGCAACGCCAGCGAACAGACAGTGTTGAAAGTGAGAATCGACGGCGTTTGGGTAGTACGATCCCCTTATAAATTCGGCGATTACTGCGATTTTCGACTAGGGCTTTATACAGCGGCTCAACGGCGGCGATTTCTTCTCGGGTGGCGCGTAGGCGAATGGACATATAACCGGTGATGACACCTTTTCGCTGCATAGGGATGATATTGGCACGAACCCAGTAATGGTCACCATTTTTACGACGGTTCTTGACGATCCCAGTCCACGGCTCTCCCATTTTTAAGGTACGCCACATATCCGCAAAGGCGGCTTTTGGCATATCAGGATGGCGAATAATACTGTGAGGCTGTCCCATTAATTCATCGAGATCATACCCACTGACCTGCACAAAGAAATCATTAGCGTGAATAATATTCCCTTGAAGGTCGCTTGTGGTCATCAAGGTGATATCTTCATCTAAGATATGTTCATTTTGAGTTACATATGGAGTTCTGCTCATTTTATATTCACTTTTATAGTTAAGTTTTCCTTTATATAGTCGACAGCTTTTAATTATTCATTAGTAATAAATTTGCAATATTTTAACTATTTTTTAAAAGTGTGCGCTGCGTTGCGAATAAGTGTAAGTACGTACCAAAATGAGTGAGGTGAGTGTGAGTCAATGCAGTAAAAAATAGGGAAAGTTTTTGATGGTATAGAAGGATGCGATTGAAGAGAAAGGGAAGATAATGGAAACAAAAAAGGCTGAAATTCAGCCCTTATTGTTTATCAAAGTAATGACTTATTAGAAGAGTGATTCGTGAAGGAAGCTAATCGTCGTTATCCTCACGTTGCTCTTGAGCTATCTCTTTGGTGGTTTTTTGCTTTTTATTTTTCAATTTCTGCCAAATTCGACTTTCTTGTCCGCGCCATAGACGCTGAATATTGCCATGATGGCGAACAAGCACTAAGCACGACAGCATAGCAACCGGGAAGGTGAATTCAGGCTTAAACCACCACACATAAAATGGTGCCATTAGTGCGCTGACAATCGCTCCAAGGGATGAGTAGCCACTGAGCAATACGGTGAGCAGCCAAGTGCCTGCTACCAGTCCCGAAAGATCCCAGCCGATTGCTGCGATGGATCCAAATGCGGTAGCAACGCCTTTTCCACCTTTAAAGTGGAAGAAAACTGGATAAATATGCCCAAGGCAGGCTGCAATCGCGACCAAGCCAAGATAGAATGGTTGCACATTTAAATAATAAGCAAGCCATACAGGGATCATCCCTTTCAGTACGTCACAGATCAGTACTGAGGCAGCGGCGACTTTGCCGCCGACGCGTAAGACGTTAGTTGCACCGGGGTTACCAGAGCCGTGTTGACGAGGGTCGGGTAATCTTGCCAGACGGCAGATCAAAATAGCACTCGATATTGATCCGCAAAGATAGGCGAAGATTATCATGCCAAGCGCGATAGCACTCATAACTAACTCCAAAAACGGTTTAGGCTATTTATATGTAATTCACTTCAGTCTTGGATAATACGCACATTTTTCCTGAAGTGGTATCAATTCAGCACATAAACGAGAAAATGACGTGATGGATATCGTATTTATTGAACAATTATCAGTCATCACCACTATTGGTGTATATGACTGGGAACAAGATATTGAACAAAAACTTTTGCTCGATATCGAAATGGGATGGGACAATAAACAGGCCGCGATGAGCGATAATGTTGAATTATGTTTGAATTATGCCGATGTCAGCGAACGCGTTGTTAGCTATTTAGAACAGAACAAGTTTGGATTAGTAGAACGGGTTGCGGAAGAGGTTGCTCAACTTCTACTGAATGAATTTTTAACGCCTTGGGTACGTATCCGAGTGTCTAAGCCAGGGGCTGTAGCTCGTGCTGCTAATATGGGCGTGTTGATTGAACGTGGTACGAAAACCAGCTAATGGGGATTGCCTCGTGAATGTTGGCGGTCTATGTGCCGCCAATATTTTCAGCTATTTTAAATCATCACTTTTTGTATTTTTAGCCACTCTTCAACAGCTTGAACACGCTGTTTAGTTAGTTCCTCTCGGATTTGTGCGCCTTGGAAGCCCTGCTCGATAATCGATTTTACGGCAACCGCTTTGGCTATCTCGTAGGATTGGCGTAAAAATATTCCTTGAGGATAGGCTTGGTTTTCTAACCCGCCGCGACCTCTGGCATCAGCTTCACTCACTAAACTAAGCTGAAAAATACGCTCAGGTTTACGCCAGCTATCTAATCCATCAAAGATCCCCACAATATCGGCAGCGTTGAGCTTGTTAATCACATGGATCATATCGTGATATTTTGCAGCAAGGCAGGCGAGATCTTTGGTGCTGGTTGGGATCCTGTATCGCTCGCATAAATCGATGATCAGGGGGATCCCTGCTTCCCCATGCTGTGGATGACTCGGCCAGACCGCTTTTGGCGTAAGACCTTTACCTAAGTCATGACATAACGCAGCAAAACGCACATCAATATCTTTCGATAATGTTGCCACCACGCGCATTACCATCAAAATATGGATCCCAGTGTCCACTTCTGGATGCCATTTCTCCGGAGCTGGTACGCCGAAGAGGTTATCAATTTCAGGAAATAGGACGGCAAGTGCGTCGCATTCACGTAAAACTTCAAAGTAAACTTGCGGTGAATTGGACATCAATGCTTTGTGCGTTTCTGTCCAGACACGCTCAGGGGTGAGATGGGATAGCTCTCCCGATTCCGACATGGATTGCATCAACGCCATAGTTTCTGGGGCAATTCGAAAGCCTTGTTCATAATAGCGAGCGGCAAAACGTGCCACACGCAATACGCGCAACGGATCTTCCAAAAAAGCATCAGAGACATGGCGCAGAACGCGATTTTTGAGATCTCGCACACCATGATGAGGGTCGACCAGCTCCCCCGTATCACTTTGTGCGATGGCGTTGATGGTCAAATCTCGGCGCAGTAAGTCATCCTCGATGGTGACGTCTGGCGCGCTATAACAGCTAAATCCTGTATAGCCAGAACCGATTTTTCGTTCAGTTCTGGCAAGGGCATACTCTTCGTGAGTCTTTGGATGTAAAAAGACAGGGAAATCTTTGCCTACCTGTTGAAAGCCTTGGGCTAGCATCGCCTCTGGCGTGGTACCCACCACCACATAATCTCTATCCGAGATGGGTAATCCAAGTAATTTGTCACGTACCGCTCCACCGACGAGATAGACTTTCATTTAGGCTCTCTTACATCCAACCATCATTACGTTTTTTACGGCGTGGAATAATGTGAGGCAGAAGTAACCCTAAAATTAATCCAGCACCCGCCACACCACCACCATACATAAACCACTGTAAAATTAACTCACGACGGCGATCATCCAGATTCACTTCAGCAATGTCTAACTTTTTACCCGCTTTGATAAGCTCGTTTTTCAGTTTTTCATTTTCTGCTTTAAGTTGACGCACTTCGCTATCATTATCAGCCACTTTTTGCTGCATGTCCGCGGTGCGGGTATTCCAAGTATTATCAATGTTATCTAACTGTTGACGAAGCTTTTGATTTTCAGCTTCTAACTGTGGAATTCGACTTTTCATACTTGGGATGTCGCTGAGCTGATCCGTTGGTAACCAAACGGTGCGACCTTTGCCATCTTTAATCTGAGCAAATTTATTATCCACTGAAATCAGTTCAACGGATTCACCTGCGTTTAGAGAGCCAACAATGCGGTAGTTGGTACCCGGACCACTACGGACATAAGTCGATAAATCTTCAGAAACGTAGCGTGTTTCAGCGTTTGCTGTGATTGAAAGGCCTAACCCCATGATTGAAACAAGTAAAAGTGGAATTTTTCGCATAGTGTTTTTATCTTTTCACGGTGAATGAGTGTCTTATTAATTAAATACTAATAAGTAAAGCCTATTGGTGCAAACGTTAAAGCATAGAGTTGTGTAAATGTTGAATGAGAATGAGAACCTTCCTAAGTCACTGGATAATACAATTTTTAAGCATTTTATTGAAACAACCCTCTAAGGGAATTTATGTTTGTAGAATTTTTGGTTTCCGTGCGGTTTCTTTTCTCTGCTCTCAGGGATTGGGGTAATATGGATGGAGTAAAATTATTAAATAAGGAAATGTATGAACCACATAGAAGTTGAACTCAAGTTAGCGGCTCAGAGTTCTGCTATTGATGCTGTTCGCGAGTGTATTTCGACGCTTTCACCGCAACATTCAGCCCCTCGCAAGCTGACTAATATCTATTTTGATACGGCACAAAGACAGCTACGCCAATGGGATATGGGATTGCGCATTCGGGGCTGTGATGGTCGTTATGAGATGACGATGAAAACGGCTGGGCAAGTGATTAGCGGATTACACCAGCGTCCAGAGTTCAACGTGGAAATTGATTCCCCTGAAATCAATCTCGCGGCATTTCCAGCAGAAATCTGGCCAGAAGGAACGGATATTGCTCAACTCGAGGATGAGTTGGAAGTTTTGTTTAGCACCAATTTCACTCGTGAAACATGGTTGGTGAAATTCGAAGATAGTGAAATTGAAATTGTCTTCGACCAAGGGGAAGTCTCTGCAGGTGCGAAAGATTTACCGATTCAAGAATTTGAACTGGAACTAAAACAAGGCTTTGTGGCGGATGTACTGAATTTAGCGAAGAAATTCGCAGATATCGATGGCCTGAATCTATCCTCCCTGAGTAAAGCGGCGCGAGGCTACTCATTATTGGCGAATGAGCCAGTACCTTTAGTCCGTCCTGAGTCTGTGTTTGATTATGAAGAACAACCTATTGAAAAATCACTATTGCACATGCAGCAACTTTGCCAGCAGCATGAACAGTATTGGCTAGCGGATGGTGAACACGCGCGTCATGGGCTCAGTGAATTCTTACGCTTTGTTCAGGCTTTCTTAGTGCATTATCAAAACTCTGCACCGCATTTTGTTCATGATCTCCCTCTGGAACAATTACGTTTGGATGTGACTGACGAGACGGTCAGCGCAGAAGGTTTTTGTTACAGTAGTCAATGGCTAAAATGCAAACTAGCCTTTATTCAGTGGTTAACCGCCTTAACATATACCGATGTCGAATAGGTACTGAATCTATGCCGCTTTCTTCCAAGCTTTTGCAGAACCAACACCAACGTATTATTCAGCAGTTTACGGAGCAATCTTCTGAGTTGCTTCCGTTAAATGAATCAGAACTGAATTTCCTGTCATTCAGTGATTTTGCGTTGAAACAGGTTCTCACCCATTCCCGATTTTTACAGCATATTCGAACACTGCCGCCAGTAGGCGATGAATGGGCTCGCTATGGGGAATGGCTGGAAGAAGCGCTAGCATCGGTGACGGATGAAGACTATTTGATGCAAGTTTTACGCACTTTTCGTCATCATATGTTAGTGCGTATCGCTTGGATGCAAACCTTAGAATTATGTACTCAGCGCGATACCATTGTGCAACTGAGCGAATTGGCTGAGGTATTGATTGTTGCGGCGCGAGACTGGCTATACAAAACCTATTGCCTCTTGTGGGGAACGCCGTGTGATCGTGCGGGAAATCCGCAGCCACTATTAGTACTTGGAATGGGGAAACTGGGTGGTAGAGAATTAAATTTTTCTTCTGATATCGACCTGATTTTTGCTTATCCCGAAAATGGGGTTACTCAAGGCGGACGTAAAGAGCTGGATAACGCGCAGTTTTTTACGCGCTTAGGTCAGAAGCTTATCCGCGTTCTTGACCAAGTCACCATTCACGGTTTCGTGTATCGCGTTGATATGCGTTTACGTCCATTTGGCGATAGCGGTCCATTGGTCTTCAGTTTTTCTGCTTTGGAAGATTACTACCAAGAACAAGGGCGTGACTGGGAACGCTATGCTATGGTCAAAGCCCGTATCATGGGGCCTGACAGCGTCCACTATGCGGATACGTTGCGTAAATTATTGCGCCCGTTTGTCTACCGTCGCTATATTGATTTCAGCGTCATCCAATCCCTACGTAATATGAAAAACATGATTGAGCGGGAAGTCCGCCGCCGCGGATTGGTCAACAACATCAAATTAGGCGCAGGAGGCATTCGTGAAATTGAGTTTATCTCCCAAGTTTTTCAGTTGATCCGAGGTGGGCGAGAACCTGCATTACAGTCACAATCTTTATTTACGGCATTGCAAGGCATTGAAGAACTTGCATTATTACCTGCGCAGCAAGTCACTCAACTGCAAGACAGCTATATCTTCCTGCGTCGGTTAGAGAATTTACTGCAAAGTATCGATGACCAACAAACCCAAACATTACCCGATGATGCTTTAAACCAGGCGCGTTTAGCGTGGGGGATGGGGTTTGCAAACTGGGCTGATTTTTATCAGCAACTGAGTACGAAAATGGCCACGGTACACCAAATCTTCGCAGAACAAATTGGTAGCGATGATGAGGAAGACCAAGTAGAAGAGTGCCATGAAGCATATATTACGCTCTGGCAAAGCGAGCTTTCCAAAGAGGAGCTGGCAAGTTATTTACCGTCAAAAGATGAACTCGTCGCAGAAAAAATGATCCACGGAATTAACCTATTCCGCCATGATCTTAATAAGCGCACTATCGGTCCTCGTGGACGTGATGTTCTTGATGAATTAATGCCAAAATTGTTGGCTAAAGTGGGTGAGCGCGAAGATGCAGGGAGAGTGATTGAGCGCATCACGCCATTACTGCTGAGCATTGTTAGCCGAACAACTTATTTAGAGCTTATGCTCGAATTTGACGAAGTGCTGACCCACGTTATTCGTTTGTGTGCGGCTTCACCAATGATTGCCGAGCAGTTAGCCCGCCATCCACTTTTGTTGGATGAATTACTCGACCCGCAATCCTTGTATCAGCCATTACCGCTCACCGCTTACCGTGATGAATTACGCCAATATTTAATGCGTGTACCTGAAGATGACGAAGAGCAGCTATTAGAAGCACTCCGCCAATTTAAACAGGCACAATTATTACGCATTGCCGCGGAGGATATCTCTGGGGTACTCCCTGTGATGAAAGTGAGTGACCACTTAACGTATTTGGCTGAAGCGATTATTGATGCGGTGGTACGCCAAGCATGGCAAATGATGGTCAAGCGTTATGGTGAGCCAGATCACTTAGCGCAGTTTGATGAAAAACAGTACGGATTTGCGGTACTGGGTTATGGAAAATTAGGCGGCTGGGAGTTGGGTTATAGCTCAGATTTGGATTTGGTTTTTCTGTTTGACTGCCCGATGAATGCGGTGACAACAGGGGATCGTTCCATCGAGGCTCGCCAATTTTATCTGCGTGTTGCGCAGCGTATTATTCATCTTTTTAGCACCCGCACGGCTTCGGGGGTATTGTACGAAGTGGATGCGCGCCTAAGACCTTCTGGTGAATCGGGCATGTTGGTCAGCACAATTCAATCTTTCGATGACTACCAAAAAAATGATGCGTGGACATGGGAACACCAAGCGCTGATCCGTGCTCGTATGGTATTTGGTGATAATTCTCTACAACAAAAATTCACGCAAATTCGTCATGAAACCTTATGTTTGCCGAGAGAGCCAGATGTGCTGCGTGAGCAGGTGCGGGATATGCGCCTGAAAATGCATCGGCATTTGGGAAGCCATCAGGAAAACGAGTTTGATTTAAAAGCGGATCCGGGCGGGATCACTGACATTGAATTTATTGCTCAATACTTAGTGCTGCGTTTTGCTATTGATAACCCAGCGCTGACTCGCTGGTCTGATAATGTGCGTATTTTTGAGTTAATGGCACAGTATGATTTTATGCCAGAAGAAGAGGCGTATGGCTTAACGCAGGCGTATGTCACGATGCGTAACGAGCTACACCATTTAGCGCTACAATCTTTACCGAGTCGGGTAGATAGCCAGCAATTTGCGAATCAACGAGCTTTGGTGCTTGCCTGCTGGAAAAAATGGCTTGAGTAATTGATTAGCTAGCAAATTATTTAGGCGATATCGCGCAGTATGCTAGTATTAGCGGCAATTAATTTCAGATTTTCTTTTCATAACTGGAGTGCGGGATGAAAGTAACCCTTCCTGATTATAAGCAAGCAGGTGTATTGGTTGTTGGTGATGTCATGTTAGATCGCTACTGGCATGGACCTACGAATCGCATTTCACCTGAAGCGCCGGTTCCGGTTGTTAAAGTGACCATGGTGGAAGAGCGCCCAGGTGGCGCTGCAAACGTGGCAATGAACATTGCATCACTCGGTGCAAATTCTCGCTTAGTGGGTTTAACAGGGATTGATGATGCGGCAAAAGCGCTGACCGAGAACCTGAATGGCGTGAATGTGCGCTGTGATTTTGTAGCAATTCCAACGCATCCAACCATTACTAAGTTACGTGTTTTATCCCGTAACCAGCAGCTGATCCGCCTCGACTTTGAAGAAGGGTTCGAAAATGTGGATGCACAGCCAATGTTAGAGCGCATCGAACAAGCTCTGCCACATATTGGCGCGTTGGTGCTGTCTGACTATGCGAAAGGTGCATTAACCGAAGTTGAGAAGATGATTGCGCTGGCGAATAAAGCAGGCGTGCCTGTTCTTATCGACCCGAAAGGCAACAACTTCGAACGTTATCGCGGAGCAACCCTGTTAACGCCAAATATGTCTGAATTTGAAGCGATAGTGGGTCGCTGCAAGGATAATAAAGATGTTGAAGAAAAAGGGATGCAGCTTCTTGAGTCTTTAGAGTTATCAGCACTGTTGATTACTCGCTCAGAGCAAGGGATGAGCTTGATCCGCCGCAATGAGGCACCTCTACATTTACCGACTGAAGCACAGGAAGTCTTTGATGTGACAGGGGCTGGCGATACGGTCATTGGCGTATTGGCGGCATCAATTGCATCAGGTCGTCCATTGCATGAAGCTTGTGCATTAGCGAATGCAGCGGCGGGTGTTGTGGTTGGTAAATTAGGGACTTCAACGGTTTCCCCTATTGAATTAGAAAATGCGATCCGTGGTCGCGCAGAGAATGGTTTCGGCGTAATGACCGAAAGCCAGCTTAAGCAAGCCGTAGCCGATGCGCGTGCTCGCGGTGAGCGCGTAGTGATGACCAATGGCTGTTTCGATATTCTGCATGCAGGACATGTTTCCTATTTGGCAAATGCACGTAAATTGGGTGATCGCCTGATTGTTGCGGTAAACAGTGATGCATCGACCCGTCGCTTGAAAGGGGAAACTCGCCCAGTTAATCCATTAGACCAGCGTATGATTGTGTTGGGCGCATTAGGTGCCGTGGATTGGGTTGTGCCATTCGAGGAAGATACACCTCAGCGTTTGATCTCCGAAATTCTGCCTGACATTTTAGTAAAAGGTGGTGATTATCAGCCAGATGAGATTGCCGGTAGTAAGGAAGTGTGGGCTGCTGGTGGGCAAGTGATGGTTCTGAATTTCGAAGATGGTATTTCAACCACTAATATCATCAAAAATATTATGAAAACCAAATAATTAAACATTATTTGGTGTCAGTGAATTAGCCTAGCTTTTTGTTTGCATTTAAATGCGTACAGAAGTTAGGCTTTTTTGTTTGTGATAGTTTTTCTTAAATGTTAGCTTATTGTGACGTCAATAATTGACGTCACTCTATCATCATTTATTCTATAACCACTAGATTGGATGTCATAGGATAGATGATGATAAAAATGATGGAACTGTCTTCTAAGCACCGTAAGACAATGGTGGATATACTCACTATACCGCCAAAATCTGGAATTAAATGGGATGATGTCTTAAGCCTAATTTGTAATTTAGGTGGAAAAGTTAAAAATGGTAATGGTTCACGGCGAAAATTTATTTTGTTCGGCTCTTTGTTTCAGACGCATGAACCCCATCCAGGTAATGTAATGGATAAAGGTGCTATTAGTGGCTTACGTGAATGGTTTGAGAATGTAATTGGAGTGAAATATGATTAAAGGAAGCAATGTCATGATAATCGACGGGCATCCGGCGTCTGTCGCTTATGAATCTGAAATTAAAGCATTTAGAGGTAAGTTTTTAGATGTAACAGGCTATTGTGATTTTGTCTCAGATAGTATCGAGGGATTAATACAAGAAGCGAAAATTTCACTGGGGGAATATGTACTGACTTGTCAGGAAGAGGGAATTAAACCCTTTAAAGACCAAGAGACGATTAGGTCTTTTACTTTGCGATATCCCAGCCATTTGGAGCCACGTCTAGATGCAATAGCAACCGCTAATAATTTATCTAAAAATCAATATATTGTTCAATTATTAGAACGTGAGCTTATTTCGAAGTAAAAAGGTATTTGCAAGGTAAACGTGCCCTGAAATTTAATTAAAACATTCAGGGCACTGTAATTTTTGAATCAATCTTCTTGTTTTTCTTCAATCACTTTTTCATCTGAAAAACGGGCTTCAAGTGCGCTAACGCGCTGCTCCATTTTCATCAGTTTTTCGCGAGTGCGCAGTAAAACTTGTGTTTGAATATCAAACTCTTCTCGGCTGACTAAATCTAATTTACCAAGCTGAGATTGCAGCAGTGAACGAAGCTTTTTATCAAAGTCTTCACCTAAGTCACGCACGCCTTTTGGTAATGCACCTTGAATTTGGCGGGCAACTTGTTCAATTTTTTTCGGATCGAGCATTCGCGGGTCCTTCAGTTTCAATATAACATCAGCTTTAAGATAGCGTCAGTTTCACAATAAATAATGTGGGGTAGTGTAATACCTGCGGCGTTATGAATAAACCACCTTCTTCTATTATTATGGAAACACACTGCTTCATCTTGTTTTTATTGGCGAAAAGTGTGAGTAAGTTTCCAGTTTATCGTTTGTTCGTTGCACCATTGAATTATTGGAGTTATATTGATTGCGTAATCTCAGGGCGGGGTGAAAGTCCCCACCGGCGGTAACATGCATCGCGCATGAAGCCCGCGAGCGCTTTGTTATCTTTGGCATTATTGTCATGGATAGGAAAGGTCAGCAGATCCAGTGTGAATCTGGAGCCGACGGTTATAGTCCGGATGGGAGAGAATCACTGTATCTGCATGTTTGTACCTATTGGGTGCAACATTGTTCTACATATTGAATGGCGAAACGGCTGTGAAGTCGTTATGTTTATTCATTTCTCGTACTCCTAAGACTGCCCTGGTTCTGGTAACTCAAATATTGTTAATTTAAGAAGGTTTTTACCATGAATCAGACGCTACTTTCCGAATTCGGTAATCCAACCGAGCGTGTTGAAAATGCAATTGAAGCCCTGCGCCAAGGCAAAGGTATCTTAGTTCTCGATGATGAAGATCGTGAGAATGAAGGTGACTTAGTGTTTGCAGCAGAAACCATGACCACCGAGCAAATGGCAATGACCATTCGCTATAGCAGCGGCATTGTGTGCCTGTGTATTACGGAAGAACGCCGTAAGCAGCTTGATATTCCGATGATGGTGGAGAAAAACACCAGCCAAAACCAAACCGGTTTTACGGTCACTATCGAAGCGGCAAAAGGCGTAACAACAGGCGTTTCTGCGGCTGACCGTATCACAACGATTAAAACCGCAATTGCGGATAACGCGGTACCTGCGGACATTAACCGTCCAGGTCACGTATTCCCTCTGCGCGCTCGTGAGGGTGGGGTATTAACTCGCCGTGGTCATACTGAAGCGACAATCGACTTAGCTGTACTGGCAGGTTTCAAACCCGCTGGAGTACTGTGTGAGTTAACCAACGATGATGGCAGCATGGCGCGTGCGCCAGATGTGGTGAAGTTTGCTCGTGAGCACAACATGACCGTTGTGACTATCGAAGACTTAGTGAACTACCGCCTTCAGTTGGAAAAAAAAGCCAGCTAATTTGCTAGGTTTTTAAAACGTTTTGCTTATAGAGTCATCGGCCACAAAGTTGCACACCTTTGTGGCCTCTTCAAATTTTTTGATGATCATTCTCATAATTCTCCCACTGTGTTTTTTCTAAAAAAGGGTATGCTGATACTCATTATCCTTTTTGTGGAATTGAGGTCATCATGTCGACAAATAACCAACACTTAACCCATCGAATGCCTGCGGTATTTATCGGTCATGGTAGTCCGATGAACGCGATTAACCATAATTCATACACTGAAGCATGGGAAAAACTGGGCAAAACCTTGCCTAGACCGCGTGCGATTTTGGTGATCTCAGCACACTGGTATACCCGTGGAACGGCGATCACCGCGATGGTTAAACCGAAAACTATCCATGATTTTGGTGGTTTCCCTGAAGCTTTATACCAAATAGAGTATCCAGCACCAGGCTCTCCAGAACTGGCTAAACAGGTGGCTGAATTACTGTCTCCAGAACCAATTTATCAAGATAAAGAGGAGTGGGGGCTTGATCACGGTACATGGGAAATTTTAGTCCGTATGTATCCTCAAGCGGATATCCCCGTTATTCAGCTCAGTATTGATGGGTCGAAACCGGCGGCTTGGCATTATGAGCTGGGGAAAAAGCTGGCGACATTACGAAATGAAGGGGTATTGATTATGGGCAGCGGTAACGTGGTTCATAATTTAAGAGCGATGGATTGGCAAAATGCTAATGCAGCACCTTATCCTTGGGCAACCTCTTTTGAGCAGTTCGTGTATGACAATTTACGCAGTCACGAGCAGCCGCATCCGCTTACAAAAGGGTTAGATCGTGAAGATGGTAAATTATCGAATCCATCTCCGGAACACTTTTTACCTATTTTACCTATTTTAGGAACTTGGGATGGTGAAGAAGGGATAACTACGCCTGTGGAAGGCATTGTTTCTGCCTCGCTGAGTATGTTGTCAGTGCAAATTGGCTAATATTTTCGAATCGATTAATGCTTTAAAGTTGGTTAATACTGAGTATAAAAAATAAGAAAGCGGCACGAAATAGCTCGTTGCCGCTTTCTTTTTATCAGATACCCTATTTTTATCAAACTACGAAATATTAGTCGATAATGATATGTGGGTAGAAACGTGATAAATCCTGAGTAATCAGTTCTTTATCTTCGCGAATACAGATGCCCGCAGGTTGGTCGTTAACTAACCAGCTGCCCACTAATGTATAGCTGCCTTCAAATTTTGGCAGTGAGTGGAATTGCTGGATAATCATCCCTTCTTCACCATAAGGACCATCTGCAGAAGCGATTTCTCTACCATTTTCGATGACGCGAATATTCGCACCTTCACGAGAAAATAGCGGTTTAATCACATAGCTTTCAAGCTCTGGTTTGTTACCATCCGCAAAGTAGGCTGGTAACAAGTTTGGATGATCAGGGAACATTTCCCATAACATTGGCAGCAACGCTTTGTTGGAAATAATACTTTTCCATGCTGGCTCTAACCAACGTACACCCGCATCTTGCAGCTTGGTTGAGAAGATTTCTCTGAGCATAAATTCCCATGGATACAGTTTGAACAGGTTACTAATTACCTGATCTTGTGTATCGGTGAATTCACCTTTTTCACCCAGCCCGATTTCATCTATATACAGGAATTCGGTCGCTACGCCAGCTTCATTCGCACAGTCTTGCAGATATTGGACTGTGCCACGATCTTCTTCGGTATCTTGGCAGCAAGCCATATGTAGCAAGCGGAAACCATATTGATCTTTCAGCTCACCAAAACGCTCAATCAGCTGCTCTTGGATGCTGTTAAACTGGTCAGCATTTTCTGGCAGTTTTCCAGCTTCGATTTGGTCTTCTAACCAAATCCATTGGAAGAACGCTGACTCATACAGTGATGTTGGTGTATCCGCATTATTTTCCAGTAGCTTAGGTGGATTTACGCCATCGTAAGCTAAGTCTAGGCGGGAATATAATGAAGGCTGCTCACTTTTCCACGAACTACGGACAAATTCCCAACAGTGTTTAGGAATTTGGAAGCGAGCGAGTAATTCGTCGCTTTCAACAACGCGCTCAACCACTTTTAAACACATTTGGTGAATTTCAGCGGTAGCTTCTTCAATTTCTTCAACTTGCGCTAGCGTGAATTGGTAATAGGCATCTTCAGACCAGTACGGTTCGCCATACATAGTGTGGAAGTGAAAACCAAACTCATCCGCTTTTTCGCGCCAGTTAGGACGCTCTACAATAGGAACACGTTTCATTACTTATCAACCACCCATTGAACGGGAAGAGGATGAGCTGGATTTCGCGGACGAAGATGAGCGTTGCGCTGTCGCTTGTTTGTTGACTGTGTCACCGAAGCCGCCACGAGTAATAGTAGAGGTGGTGGCAGGTTTTGGTGCCATCGCAGTTTTTGGTACGCTCATTGAACGACCCCCGGCAACGGCTGGACCATAACTTTTACCCGTTGCATCAACAAATTTACCATTTGCTGGGCTTGCTGGGTTTTTAGAGCTAAACAGCGGTTGAGATGGTGCGCTACCGCCCATCATACGACCCATCATGTAGCCCATCATTAATGGCATCCACATGCTGCCACTGCTTTGTGATTGAGCAGCTGGCTCGCCGGCTGCTGGTGTGCTTGTACCTGCGATACCTGCTTGAGCTGGAGCCTGAGTACACATTGCTTCACCAAATTCCGCTACGCAATCTTCTTGAGTTGCGTATTTTGGCGCTGTTTTAGCAGCTTCATTCAATGCGTTGTTATACGCAAGGGTGCATTGTTCTGCTTGAGATGGATTTGCTTGGCTACAGTCTTGAGCGTTAGTGTACAGAGACACAGTTTCATCGCTCTCTTCACACGCAGAGAGCATAAATACAGCACTGACCGCTACAGCGACAGGGGCTAAACGGTATGAGCGCCAAGACTTACGGAAGGCGTTCTGATTAATATTTTTGGTACGCTTCATGGTCATGGTAATTACCTTGAATAAATAATAAGTAAGAGGTTCGAGATGTTGCCCTTAGAATAGGGGATATAGGATAAAAATTAAAGTACAAATGCTGCACAAATAATGGGAAATGATGGAATTAGCGAAATTGATTCCATTTTTGCATGTTGTTGGTGAAATCTAATGCCGAGTAATTCCTATTTTTCTTTGATATCAATAAATTAATTATGACGATTTTTTGACTATAGTCTCAATTAACCTCAGTCAGAATTGACTGAATTTTAAGAATTAGATGAATAAATAATACGGTAAGTTATTCATTATTTAGAGAACAGACAAATTCGCGTTATTTTAAAATAAGTGTCTGGATGATCGAGCTAAAAAAATAGCCCGCCATTTGGGCGAGCTATCTTCATCGACTAAATTAAATGATTATTTAATTTGGGGTGCAGTCGAGTTGCGAATAATGCTGTCAGGTGAAGTTTGGATCTCTTTACCTAAGCTAGCATTTAAACGAGCAATATCATCTTCGTTTAACGTACCACGCGCAAATTCGATGTTCAGTTGGTTGATCATATAATCGTAACGGGCGTTAGACAGGTTTTGCTTCGCTTGATACAGCGCAGTTGTTGCTGTTAACACGTCAACGATAGTACGAGTACCCACTTGGTAGCCAGCTTCCATTGCATCTAATGAGCTCTGGGCTGAAACAACAACTTGTTTATAAGCGTTGATGCTACTGATTGATGATGTCACGTTGTTATACGATGAACGAACCAATTGGATGACGTTACGGTAAACGCTTTCCAGTTGTTCACTCGCACTTTGGAAACCATATTGTGCCTGTTCAACTTGTGAACTAACCATTCCACCTGAATATAATGGCAGGCTTAAGGTTAAACCAATGCTGTTTTGGCCATTGTAGCTGTTATTTGCGCCACCGGTACGATCGTAACCGCTACCGTGGTTATAAGTGTTTGCTACGCTAGTTGATGCATCTAAGCCTACAGTTGGCATATGACCAGTTTCTGCTAAACGGATGTTTTCACGAGAAACGTCTTGCGCTAAGCGGGCGCTCAGTAAGCTCAGGTTACGTTGTTCGGCTTCTTTTAAGATAGATTCAACATCGTCTGGATTAGCAGTTTTGAAGCGGTCGATATTTAAAGACGCTAACTGGCTGTAGTAAACACCACTGACTTGGCGAAGTTTTTCAACCGCGTTAACTAAATCATTGCGACCTGCGACTTCTTGTGCAATCACGCTATCGTAATTTGCACGGGCGTTTTGCACGTCAGTGATTGCGACTAAACCGACGTTAAAACGTTGCGTTGTTTGGTCTAACTGGCGGTAAACCGCTTCTTTGTTGGCTTGGATGTAAGATAACGCATCAATGGCTTTCAATACGTTAAAATAAGCCGTTGCGGTATCTAAAATAAGCTGTTGCTGGCTTGTCTGATAGGTAACATCAGAAATTCCTGCGGTTTTTTCTTGAAGATCCAACTGACGCCATTTTGACATATCAAATACAATCTGGGTCAATTTCAATGATGCATTAAGACCTGTGCTTTCTGTGTTGCTAGCATCACGGTAACCGCTGCCATAGGTTGCTCCAGCGCCTAAGCCTAATTGCGGTAACAGCGGGCTACGTGCTTCATTGATTTTCTCAAAAGCTTGATTACGCTCAGCAAATGATTTTCTGAGTTCCGGGTTACTCTCTTTGGATTTTTGGTAAACCTGAAGTAAATCTTCTGCGTAACTATTAGCACTGAGACCCACAAAACTCATCGCAATAAAAAGGGGAAGCAGTTTCTTCATTTTGATTCCTTGATTAAACAGCAAATTATATGGAGCCTGTTGTCTAAAACTTATCATGTTAAGGACGATGATAGGCTGTTGGAACTCTGAAAAGAGAGACCGTTCTCAAAACAGACCCTATTGTTGCTCATAAATTTGAATAATGGCGCACATTGTAACAGAGGTGTGGCACGGAAAACGGTAGCCTTTTGTGCCATTTAGTCTCAATTTGTTTAAACATTACCTCATCTAAGGTTAAAAAACCTTAAAAACTGATTTAATCCTTTCATCTTTGTTAGTATAAAAATGAAAGGATTAGGAGACTATCAATGAATAATAAAATCGAAAATCCGATTAAATACAGTAAAAATGATATTGAAATTATATCTAAGCGTAAATTATTTAACGGTTTTTTTCAAATGATTGAATATCGATTTAAACATCGATTATTTGAGGGGGGCTGGAGCAAAGAAATTGTTCGCGAAGTGTTTGAAAGAGGGCATGCGGGGGCAATACTGCCTTATGATCCACAAACCGATAATGTCGTATTAATCGAGCAAATTCGATTCCCTGCTTTTGAATCAAGCGAAACGCCATGGTTGTTAGAGATAGTGGCGGGAATGATTGAAGACAACGAATCCCCTGAAGAGGTGGTTCGTCGCGAATCAACGGAAGAAGCGGGTCTCACTATTGAACGCATAGAAAAATCGATTAGCTATTTATCAAGCCCTGGTGGCACCAGCGAGCGGATTCATGTTTTTGTTGGAGAGGTCGATAGCTCGTTGGCAAAAGGCATTCATGGCTTAGCCTCAGAAAATGAAGATATCCGAGTGCATGTCGTGAGCCGAGAGCAAGCTTATCAATGGGTTGAAGAGGGCAAAATTGATAATGCGGCAACCGTGATAGCCATTCAATGGCTACAACTGAATCACCAAAAGCTGCAAGAAAAATGGGTGAAACTGATTTAAATAACCATTAATCTAGTGAAGTGTGTGCTGATTAGCAGATATTGAATGGATAGTTAGGTTAAAATCAGTGACCTATGTACTTGATGGTTTAGGTGATAATACTTAGCGCTATTTTTAAGGATAAAGGAATACTTTGGACAGCCAGCTTAAAGTGACTGCTAATAACCCTAAAGTTATTAGAATCTTACAAGTTACTGATACGCATCTTTTTGCTGATACGGAAAACACCCTTTTAGGGATCAATACTTACCGAAGCTATCAGGCGGTACTTGATGCGATTGCAGAACAAAACTTACCTGTCGATTTAATCGTCGCCACAGGGGATCTCGTTCAAGACCAATCACCTAAAGCCTATCAACATTTTGCGGCTGGGATTGAACGCATTCCTGCACCTTGTGTTTGGCTACCTGGAAATCACGATTATCCCCCTGCGATGGTCGGTACCTTAAAAATTGCCGGTATTTCGAGTGCGAAGCAGGTCTTTATTGGTGATGACTGGCAAATTTTAATGCTAGATAGCCAATTACAAGATGTTGCTCATGGCGAGCTTTCTGAGCAGCAACTGGAATGGATGAAGCTGTGTTTAGACGAGCAGCCGACACGCACGACACTGATTATGCTGCATCATCATCCATTACCTTCAGGCTGCACTTGGCTAGATCAGCACAGTTTACGAAATTCACATATTTTGGCGGACTATCTTAAAAGCTACCCCAATGTGAAAGCGATGCTATGTGGACATATTCACCAAGAGATGGATGAAAACTGGCACGGCATCCGCCTGTTAGCAACGCCATCGACCTGTGTACAGTTCAAGCCACACTGTACCAACTTTGCTTTAGATACGGTTGCTCCAGGCTGGCGCTATCTAGAATTAACGGTGAATGAGCAAGGGGAAAAAGTGATTGAAACCCAAGTTTATCGTTTAAATACTCAGGAATTTAGTCCTGACTTTGATTCAGATGGTTACTAATGGCAACATTACTGTATATTCATGGATTCAATAGCTCTCCACAGTCTGAGAAAGCAAATAATCTTAAACAGTGGTTGGCAGTGCATTATCCTCAAATCAATATGATTGTTCCGCAATTGCCTAATTTTCCGCAGCAAGCGACAAAATTACTCGATGATATTCTTGCTGAACATCAGCATGAAAAAATCGGTTTAGTGGGTTCTTCATTGGGTGGTTATTTTTCCATTTATTTTTCTGAGCGCTACCAAATTCCCGCAGTATTAGTGAACCCAGCGGTACGTCCGTTTGATTTGCTCAGCGATTATCTTGGGGAAAATACCAATCCATATACCCATGAAACGTATGTGTTAGAACCCAAACATATGCATGAATTGAAGGCGTTGCATCTCGAAAAGATACGTTCACCAAACTTACTTTGGTTATTGCAGCAAATGGGGGATGAGGTACTTGATTATCGTCAAGCCGTTGCCTATCTTTCAGAGTGTAAGCAAACGGTGGAACCGGATGGGGATCATGCATTTGTTGGGTTTGAACGTTATTTCCCGCAGATCATTCGCTTTTTGTCTCTGGTTGATAACGCAGAGAAATAGTGCGAAAACGCCAATACACTGTTATTATCAACAGTAATTCACTGATTGAATATACCCAATCTTCTTGAATTATTTAGGGTATAGTTCAATTAATCATCTATTACCGCAGAATGACAACATGACTCAATCTAGTTATAACGCAGAGGACATTGAAGTTCTCAGTGGTTTGGAGCCTGTTCGCCGTCGTCCTGGCATGTATACCGACACCAGCCGACCGAACCATTTGGCTCAAGAAGTAATTGATAACAGTGTCGATGAAGCCTTAGCTGGACATGCCGGACACATCCAAGTGATTTTATACCCCGATCAATCCCTCGAAGTGATTGATGATGGGCGTGGTATGCCTGTTGATATCCACCCAGAAATGAAAGTCTCCGCGGTTGAACTGATTTTAGGACAACTGCATGCTGGGGGAAAATTCTCCAATAAAAACTATCAATTTTCGGGTGGTTTGCACGGTGTTGGTATCTCCGTGGTCAATGCGTTATCAAAGCGTATTGAAGTCACCGTGCGCCGTGATGGCCAAGTTTATCAAATTGCGTTTGAAAATGGCGAAAAAGTCGAAGATTTACAAGTCATTGGTACTTGTGGCAAACGCAACACTGGAACCAGTGTCCATTTCTGGCCTGATGAAAGCTATTTTGATAGCCCGCGTTTCTCCGTTTCGCGTTTAACTCATAACTTAAAAGCAAAAGCCGTTTTATGCCCTGGCGTACAAATTACGTTTAAGGATCTGCTCAATGAAACTGAGCAAAGCTGGTGCTATAGCGATGGGTTAACCGATTACTTAATGGAATCGGTGGATGGCTTTGAAGCGCTGCCTGCCAAGCCATTTACAGGTGAATTCTCTGCTGAAGTTGAAGCCGCTCAATGGGCGCTATTATGGTTACCCGAAGGTGGTGAGCTACTGACGGAAAGCTACGTTAACTTGATCCCAACAGCGCAGGGCGGTACTCACGTTAATGGGTTACGCCAAGGCTTACTCGATGCGATGCGTGAATTCTGTGAATTTCGTAATATTTTGCCGCGTGGAGTGAAGCTATCTGCGGATGATATTTGGGATCGCTGCGCCTATGTTTTATCTGTGAAAATGCAAGATCCGCAATTTGCAGGACAGACGAAAGAGCGCCTTTCTTCCCGTCAATGTGCAGCGTTTGTTTCTGGTGTGGTGAAAGATGCCTTTAGCTTATGGCTAAACCAGAATGTTCAAGTTGCTGAGCAATTGGCTGAAATGGCGATTTCTAGCGCCCAGCGTCGCCTGCGTGCGGCGAAAAAAGTGGTGCGTAAGAAACTCACGAGTGGCCCAGCATTGCCGGGTAAATTAGCGGATTGTAGCTCTCAAGATCTCTCCATGACAGAACTGTTCTTAGTGGAAGGGGACTCGGCAGGTGGATCGGCGAAACAAGCTCGTGATCGTGAATATCAAGCCATCATGCCGCTGCGCGGTAAGATCCTCAATACGTGGGAAGTTTCTTCAGATGAGGTTTTAGCCTCCCAAGAAGTTCACGATATTTCTGTCGCGATTGGTATGGATCCTGATAGCGAAGATATTTCTCAGCTACGATATGGGAAAGTCTGTATCCTCGCGGATGCGGACTCCGATGGACTGCACATTGCCACATTGTTGTGCGCCTTGTTTGTGCGCCATTTCCCTAAATTGGTCAAAGAGGGGCATGTCTATATGGCAATGCCGCCACTGTATCGTATCGATTTAGGCAAAGAGACTTACTACGCATTAGACGAAAGTGAAAAAAATGCGGTATTGGAAAGATTAAGCCGTAAAAAAGGCAAACCAAACGTCCAGCGCTTTAAAGGACTGGGTGAAATGAACCCGCCACAATTGCGTGAAACGACGTTAGATCCAAATACTCGCCGCCTCGTTCAGTTAACTATCGATGATGATAATTACACAGAAACTATGTCGAAGATGGACATGCTTCTGGCTAAAAAACGCTCGGAAGATCGTCGTAACTGGCTGCAAGAAAAAGGCGATACGGCAGAAATTGAGGTCTGATCATAATCGGATGAATAAGAGTAAGGAACGTATTGAATGAGTGAAATTACTCATGACGGTGTGGAGCGTTTACCGCTTCATGCCTTTACTGAAAACGCCTATCTGAACTACTCGATGTACGTCATCATGGATAGAGCGTTGCCATTTATCGGCGATGGACTTAAACCTGTTCAGCGCCGAATTGTGTATGCCATGTCCGAATTGGGGCTGAGCAACACGGCAAAATATAAGAAATCAGCCAGAACCGTCGGTGACGTATTAGGTAAATATCATCCGCATGGTGATAGCGCCTGTTATGAAGCGATGGTGTTGATGGCGCAGCCATTCTCCTACCGTTATCCTTTGGTTGACGGTCAAGGAAACTGGGGGGCTCCAGATGATCCGAAATCCTTCGCTGCGATGCGTTATACCGAGTCTCGCTTATCAAAATATGCAGAAGTTCTGCTCAGCGAATTAGGTCACGGCACCGTTGATTGGGTACCTAACTTTGACGGTACATTAAATGAGCCGAAAATGTTGCCTGCCCGTCTGCCAAATATTTTATTAAATGGTACCACGGGGATTGCCGTGGGTATGGCGACCGATATTCCACCACACAATGCCCGCGAAGTGGCAAGTGCGCTGGTGGCACTACTGGAAAAACCAAAGTTAAATCTTGATGAGATTATGCAGTTTATTCCGGGGCCTGATTACCCAACGGAAGCTGAAATTATCTCTTCACCGGAAGATATCCGTAAGGTTTACCAAAACGGTCGTGGCTCAGTGCGTATGCGTGCGGTATGGGAGAAAGAAGATGGTAATGCGGTAATCACAGCGCTGCCTCATCAAGTTTCCGGCGCTAAAATCCTTGAGCAGATTGCAAACCAGATGCGCGCGAAAAAGCTGCCAATGGTCGAAGATCTACGTGATGAATCAGATCATGAAAACCCAACGCGTTTAGTGATCGTTCCGCGCAGCAACCGCGTGGATCTTGATCAAGTGATGACCCACTTGTTTGCAACGACAGATCTTGAAAGAAGCTACCGTGTTAACTTAAACATGATTGGCTTAGATAACCGTCCGGCAGTGAAAGGATTGGTTGAGATCCTTACCGAGTGGATCACGTATCGTCGTCAAACAGTACGCAATCGCTTAAACCACCGTTTAGAAAAAGTATTAAGACGCCTACATATTTTGGATGGTTTACTCATCGCTTATTTGAATATCGATGAAGTCATTGAAATCATTCGTAATGAAGATGAGCCAAAAGCCGTCTTAATGTCGCGCTTTAATATTAGCGATACCCAAGCCGAAGCGATTTTAGAATTAAAACTACGTCACTTAGCGAAACTTGAAGAGATGAAAATTCGCGGTGAACAGGATGAATTAGCCAAAGAGCGCGATGAGTTACAAGCTATTTTAGGCTCAGAAGCTCGTTTGAATACCTTGATTAAGAAAGAGATTCAGGCAGATGCTAAAGCTTATGGTGATGATCGTCGTTCGCCGCTGCAAGAGCGCGAAGAAGCCAAAGCGCTTAGCGAGCATGAAATTCTGCCTTCGGAGCCGATTACTGTCGTCTTGTCTGACATGGGCTGGGTGCGTAGTGCGAAAGGGCATGATATCGAGCCAAGTAATCTGAGCTACAAAGCGGGGGATAGCTTCAAAGGCGCCGCCCGTGGTAAGTCTAATCAAGCGGCGGTATTCCTTGATACCACTGGACGTAGCTATTCTGTCGATCCGCTGGAATTACCTTCTGCACGTAGCCAAGGTGAGCCGTTAACAGGGAAATTAACACTTCCACCGGGCGCGACGATTGAGCATGTGCTGATGGCGCCGGAAGAGCAGAAATACTTAATGGCGTCTGATGCGGGTTATGGTTTTATTTGCACCTTTAATGATTTGGTGACGAAGAATAAAACCGGTAAGGCGTTGATGTCGTTGCCTGAAAATGCAAAAGTAATGGCGCCGATTGAGCTAAATAACGAAAAAGAAGATTTGTTATTAGCCATCACGAAAGCCGGTCGCATGTTATTATTCCCTGTATCTGACCTTCCGCAATTATCCAAAGGGAAGGGGAATAAAATCATTAATATCACAGGGGCGCAAGCCGCAAGTGGTGAAGACCTACTGGTTTGGTTAATGGTGATCCCACCTCGAGCCTCGATCACACTCTATTTTGGTAAGCGTAAACTGAAATTTAAATCAGAAGACTTACAGAAATACCGTGCAGAGCGTGGACGTAAAGGTACATCGTTACCGCGTGGTTTACATAACATTGAACGTATTGATGTTGATTCTGTGGATACAGAGTAAAAATAACAATAATTCAAGGGCTTGGTTAAAGCCCTTTTCATAAGTTAAGGAATATTATGCTAGCGCTAATTAGAGCTATCATTGTGATCATATTTACGATTTGTGTGTGTGTAGGTGGCAGTATCTACTGCCTATTTAGCCCACGAAATCCAAGACATGTGATGACGTTTGGTCGTATGTTTGGGCGTTTGTCCCATGTGTTCGGTATTAAAATGATTGACCGTGTTCCGGCTAAGGCAAAGGATTACGGTCCAAGTATTTATATCGGTAACCACCAAAATAACTATGACATGGTCACTATGTCGAATGGTGTTCAACCAAGAACCGTTACTGTGGGTAAAAAAAGCCTTGTTTTGATCCCATTCTTTGGCTTCTTGTATTGGATCACGGGAAATATTTTGATTGACCGTGGTAACCGTTCGAAAGCCCATAACACTATTTCCCAAGTTGCCGAGCAGATTAAATCTCGTAAGATTTCAGTCTGGATGTTCCCTGAAGGAACTCGTAGCCGTGGTCGTGGTTTACTGCCATTTAAAACGGGCGCATTCCATGCTGCGATTGCTGCTGGTGTGCCAATTGTGCCTGTTTGTGTGTCTACTACACAAAACAAAATTAGCTTGAACCGTTGGAATAATGGTCATGTGATTATTGAAATGTTGGATCCGATAGATACCTCGAAATACTCTAAAGATCAGGTTCGTGAGCTGTCGGAATATTGTCATGACTTGATGGAAGCTAAAATTAAAGAGTTAGATAAAGAAGTTGAAGAGCTGAATAAACGCTAATCTCCATACTTTTACTAAGTTCTATGATTTTACTAAGTTAATTGATATCGATAGTGGGGAGGTCATTCAGAACTTCCCACTATGTTATTCTGGCGATGTTATTTTCACTGCGAGACTTTTGCTCCACTATTTTCTCCGTCATATAATCCCACTCGTAATTATTACCACTCAAATTTATTATATTTTAATTATTGATACATATATTTTTAGAATTCTATGCCCTTTCGCGATATGATGGCTCGCAAATTTGTCGCAAGATAAATTATTGAATTCCAAATAGTGGTATCACCAGCACATACCTAAAAATACTCGTATAAATCACTAATTTATAATGATTTATTAAAATAATTTGCTGGTTTTTTATTTAGCGGAGAATCTATGTTATTCAGTCGTTGCCGATCATTGCTGATTAGCGGGTTGGCTGTGTGCTTATTGCAGGTATCAACTTATGCGAGTGCAGAAGGAACGACCGCACTCCCTGTTCCACCCTTGCTAGAATCCCGTTCGGGACAGCCACTCTTTTTAACATTACAAAAAATCCATTGGTCTTTCGATGGTAAATATTCAGCGGAAGTTTTAGGGATTAATGGTTCTTATCCTGGACCCACTATTCGCGTAAAAAACGGAGATGACCTCAAATTAATCTATAGCAATAGATTACCGGATGCCGTTTCAATGACGATTAGCGGGTTGCAGATCCCCGGCACGCAAATTGGTGGTGCAGCGAGACAAATTTCGCCAAATGCAGATTGGTCACCGGTGATCCCTATTCGCCAAAATGCGGCAACGCTTTGGTATCACGCGAATACCCAAGGTAAAATGGGACAGCAAATCTACAATGGTTTACTGGGAATGTGGATTATTGATGATGATTCCACAAAAGAGTTACGTTTACCAAAACATTACGGCGTAGATGATTTCCCGATTATTATTCAAGACAAACGTTTGGATAACTTTGGCGTTCCTGAATATCACACTGATGAGAATGGATTCCTCGGGGATACATTAGTGGTTAACGGTGTGCAAGATCCCTACATTGAAGTTTCTCGTGGTTGGGTACGTTTAAGATTATTAAACGCGTCTAATTCCAGACGCTATGTGATGAAAATCAGCGATGGCCGTCCTTTCGTGATGATAGCATCAGACCAAGGATTGCTAACGGTGCCTGCCAGCGTACAAGAACTTTCACTTGCACCGGGAGAACGTCGTGAAGTGCTGATTGATATGGCAAAAACGGCTGAACTGACGATTACAGCAGGGGAATCTGCCTCGTTGATGGATCGCGTAAAAGGGCTATTTGAACCGTCGAATAATTTAATTTCCACCAATGTGCTAACCATCAAAGCGACGGGATTAATGTCATTGGTGACGGATGATGTTCCAAAACAATTAGTTTTGGATACGACACAGATTACCTCCTCGATTACTAACCGTGATATCCAACTAAATGATCCAGTAGGCATCAATGGCGTAAAATTGGATACGGGGCGTGTGGATATTACTTCTCGCCAAGGCAGTTGGGAGCGTTGGAATGTCAGCAGTCAACAGCCTCAATCTTTCCACATTGAAGGTGTTCGCTTTAAAGTGATCAACTGTAATGGGCAGCCAGCTCAGCCAGATAACTTTGGATGGAAAGATACGGTTTGGATTGATGGGCGCTGTGAACTACTTGTGCAGATGCTGCAGCCGTCTTACAACCATTTCCCATTCCTGTTTTATAGCCAAAACCTTGAAAAAGCAGATTTAGGCTCAGTAGGACAACTGGTTATTACACCTGAAGATGGTAGTAACTAATTGAAACATTAGAAAAAGCCCGCAATTAGCGGGCTTTTTTACGTTAAAGATTAGCTTAATGCTACGCGTATACCGAATGCTACTAGCACCACGCCAAGGACTTTATCCACATATTTTTGTACTTTCGCTAGCCCTTTTCTAACGGGGGCACTTTGAATTAAGCACACCAAAATTGGCCAGTAAATCACAGCAAGACCCCAAATAATAAAGGCGAACCAGAGCTTTTCTGAGAATGTCGAATCCACACTAAGCATTTGAGTAAAAATCGCTAAGAAGAATAAAGTTGCCTTAGGATTTAAGACGTTACATAAGAAACCTTGCATGAACGCTTTTTTGAATGTGACATGCTCATGTTGATTGCTCATTAAATCAACACTCTGAGCCTTTTGCGGCATCAGGCTTTTAATCCCAATCCAGATTAAATACGCCGCGCCAGCATATTTAAGAATATTAAATAACCATGGCGTGGTGGTAATCAACACGGCGAGCCCTGCCACGCAATAAGACATATGAAGTGCAATAGCAACGATAATACCGAAGGCGGTCATCATGGCTGCGGAACGTTGGTAACGCGCTGCATTCTTGATAATTAAAAAGAAATCTGGACCTGGTGAGATCATGCCAAGGGCGGCAATCGTCGCGACCATGATACTGGTCTGATACATAATGTAATCTCTTTATTTTAGGTTGAACTAAACTGAGTAATAAGGGACTAAAAGCGTTGTAAACATCGTTTAGTGCATTGACTTGAGTCGTTCGAGTATAAGGGATTGAGTGGTATTTAAGGAAGATTAAATTTAGTCGACGAAGTATGTCTGTTTCCGTATAGTGTGCACAATTTTTATATTTCGTTTCTAAGGTGGTTAGATGAATATTAGCTTAATCGCAGCAATGGCGTTCGATCAGGTTATCGGCATGGAAAATGCGATGCCTTGGAATTTACCAGGTGATTTGGCGTGGTTTAAGCGTCAAACATTGAATAAACCTGTGATTATGGGACGCGTGACTTATGAAGCCCTAGGTCGTCCTTTACCGCAGCGTGTCAATATTGTTTTAAGTAGCCAAGCAGGCACAGAAACTGGTGTTATCTGGGTTAAATCAGTTGAAGAAGCATTAGAAGCCGCGAAGGCAGTTGAAGGTGCTGATGAGATTATGGTGATTGGTGGTGGTAAGGTTTATCAACAATTCCTTCCAATGGCGAATAAACTCTATTTGACTCACGTGGATGCTGAAGTGATTGGGGATACACATTTCCCTGCTTACGAGCCTGATGAATGGGACTCTATTTTCACTGAATATCATGAGGCAGACGAAGCGAATAGCCACGGTTTCTGCATTGAAGTTCTGACTCGTCGCGTTTAACCGTCGCTGCTCTAGTCAACAAAAATGGCACTGTTAGGTGCCATTTTGCTATCTATCATTTGGTATCTAGAGTAAACACTCACTCTTTGCGACGTTTCTGGTGAGATTTCTGTCTATGGAATGTTTTAGTTTCCCAGTGAAGTAGCGTTAAATCCCCTCCCCAGCAACAGCCAGTATCCATCGCATACACATGTTCCGGTGTAAACTTACCTTCCAATGATGCCCAATGACCAAAGAAAATGGCGTAATCTTCAGGGAATTGACTTGGTAGAGAAAACCACGGCTTCAGTGGAGCAGGAGCTTTAGCTGGGCTCTCTTTACAGATCATGTCCAGTTGCCCATTTGGAAAACAATAACGCAGGCGGGTGAGGGCATTGGTGCTGTAGCGTAAACGCGCCAATCCCATCAAACTTTCAGACCAAT
This sequence comes from Providencia sp. PROV188, assembly GCF_027595165.1. Classification (NCBI taxonomy): domain Bacteria; kingdom Pseudomonadati; phylum Pseudomonadota; class Gammaproteobacteria; order Enterobacterales; family Morganellaceae; genus Providencia; species Providencia sp. PROV188. Next base: position 3,136,557 of record NZ_CP097291.1, on the reverse strand, counting down.
TGTTTGGCATGTCGCCATACATAGAGTCAATAAATAGCGGATATGCATCGCTTGAAAGCACGGCTTCCACTTCGCGAGCGCACATTTTTGCGGTTTCGAGATCCCACTGTGGCGTAATGCCAGCGTGGGTCATGACCATTTTTTGCTCTTCATCGACTTGTAAAAGTGGCTGACGGCGTAACCAATTGATGAGTTCATCGATATCGGGCGCATTAAGTAGCTCATCAAGATGGTCTTTAGGCTTATTGCGACTGATTTTGCAGTAGATACCAATTAAATGTAGGTCATGGTTGCCTAACACTAATCGTGCTGATGAGCCTAAACTTTTCACATAGCGTAAGACTTGCAATGACTCGGGTCCACGAGCAACAAGGTCACCCGTTAGCCACAATGTATCTTGCTGTGGATCGAAATTCACGCTATCGAGAAGTTCCCGCAGCTCACGATAACAACCGTGTATATCACCTACAATGTATGTGGACATAATTAATTAATCAGTGTTGGGATAGCGAGGCGAAATGCAGGAATATCAACATGAAAATGATTTCCTTGATCGCTCAGCATAACGTAATAGCCTTCCATCGTACCCATTGGTGTTTCTAAGATAGCACCGCTGGTATAGCGATATTCTTTGCCCGGTAGGATAACGGGTTGTTCACCCACCACGCCTTCACCTTGCACTTCAGTTTTACGGCCATCACTATTGGTAATGAGCCAGTAACGGCTCATTAACTGTATAGGAATTCGCCCTAAATTGCGGATACAAATAGTATACGCAAAGACAAAACGGGCAATGTCGGGCTGGGATTGGCTTTCTATGTAGACACTTTGAACTTGGATGCTCACATTGGGATCATTCAGCATAGTGCCTCCTCAGATTCTCTATTCCGATAAATTACACAGATAGTTTGCCATCTTACAATAGTGCTCAACGGAGATATTCTCAGCGCGCGTTCCCGGGTCGATACCCAGTTCGGTTAACTGCTCAACGCTGAATAAATCCCCAAGACTATTGCGGATAGTTTTACGACGTTGGTTAAATGCTTGGGTTGTAATACGGCTCAATACTTTAATATCCTTCACTGGGTATGGATTTTCCTTGTGAGGGATCAATCTTACTACCGCAGAGTCCACTTTTGGTGGTGGCGCAAAGGCAGTAGGCGGAACTTCAAGCACAGGAACAACATTGCAGTAATATTGCGCCATTACGCTTAAACGACCGAAAGCTTTGCTTCCAGGACCTGCTACTAATCGATTAACCACTTCTTTTTGCAACATGAAATTCATGTCGGAAATTTGGTTGGTGAATGTAAACAGGTGGAACATCAACGGTGTTGAGATGTTATAAGGCAAATTACCAAATACGCGTATTGGCTGTCCAGCTTGTTTCGCCAGTTCACCAAAATCGACAGTCATCGCATCTTGCTGGATGATGGTTAGCTTGTCTTTCAGCTGTGGATGGACATGCAGACGAGCAGCAAGGTCGCGGTCAAGTTCGACAACCGTCATTTTATCCATGCGGCTGCCAACAGGTTCAGTTAATGCACCAAGACCCGGACCAATTTCTACAATGGCTTGTCCTGGTTGTGGGTGCATTGCATCTACAATACTGTCGATAATAAATTGGTCAGTTAAAAAGTTCTGCCCGAAACGTTTGCGGGCAAGGTGCCCCTGATGGACTCGATTATTCATGAATTCTTTTGTGTCATTTGGATAGCTAATTTCAATGCGGTGATGAAACTGCCCGCATCGGCTTGACCCGTACCTGCTAATTCAAGCGCTGTGCCGTGATCGACGGAAGTACGGATAAATGGCAGACCAAGGGTAATATTTACCGCTCTGCCGAAACCTTGGTATTTTAACACAGGTAGCCCCTGATCGTGATACATCGCTAATACGGCGTCTGCATCGGTTAAATACTTCGGTTGGAAAAGCGTGTCTGCGGGTAAAGGACCGATTAAGGTAATACCTTGTTTACGCAAGGTTTCTAGGGCTGGAATGATGGTTTCAATCTCTTCCATTCCCATATGTCCGCTTTCTCCGGCATGAGGGTTAAGCCCACAAACATAAATGTGCGGGTTTTCAATACCAAACTTGGTTTGCAGGTCATGATGCAAAATGGTGATCACTTCATGCAAGCTTTGTTGGGTAATTGCCTCGGAGACATCTTTTAGCGGCAGGTGCGTGGTCGCTAAAGCGACACGTAATTCTTGTGTTGCAAGCATCATCACAACGCGGTCACAGTGGCTTCTATCTGCGAAAAATTCGGTATGTCCACTAAATGGAATACCAGCGTCATTGATAATGCCTTTGTGAACAGGCCCCGTTACGATGGCAGAAAATTCACCATTCAAACAGCCATCACAAGCGCGGGCTAAAGTTTCAGTAACATATTCACCATTACGAACATCGAGTTTTCCAGCTTCTGCCAGTACACTCAGTGAAACGGGAACAATCGATAACTGCCCTGCGACGGAAGTCTGTGGCTGTTTTGCATCATATTCGCGTAATGTTAGCGGTAAATTGAGAGTTTTAGCGCGTTGAATAAGCAGGTCTGGGTCTGCGCAAGCCACAAGCTCGACAGGCCATGCCTGCTGAGCGAGTTGGATCAGAAGATCTGGGCCTACCCCGGCAGGTTCACCGGGGGTGATGACGATTGGCTTATTTTGCTTGTTCATCATTAGATTGGCTTTGGCGACCATCAACGATATTCACATAAGCCGCAGCGCGTTGTTCTTGCATCCAAGTCTGCGCTTCTTCGTTAAACTTACGATTGAACAGTAAACGGTACGCTTGATCTTTCTTCGCGGCATCAGTTTTATCAACGCTGCGAGTATCTTCTAACTGAATTAAGTGCCAGCCGAAACTTGAAGGTACAGGTTGGCTGATTTCACCTTTTTTCAGTTTCATCAGTGCATCACGGAATGCAGGGTCGTAAACATCAGGCATATTCCAACCTAATTCCCCACCTTTTAATGCACTACCTGGATCTTCGGAGTTTTCTTTAGCCGCTTCTTCAAATGAAATTCTGCCGTTACGGATCTCTTGAGCCAGTTGAGTCAGTTTTTGTCTTGCTGTTGCATCATCCATAATTGGTGATGATTTCAGTAAGATATGACGCGCTTTCACTTCGGTGACGGATATTGGCTGGTGAGTATCACCAGTAACGTCATTGACACGTAAAATATGGAAGCCTACACCAGAACGAATTGGACCAACGATATCGCCTTTCTTCGAGTTTTTCAGTTGGTCAGAAAAGACCACTGGCAGCTCTTGCAAACGTGACCAACCCATGTTTCCACCTTTCAGTGCTTGAGGGTCAGCAGAGTAAGCAATCGCTAATTTACCGAAATCAGAGCCTTTTTTCAGGTCAGTTAAGATTTTATCAACTAACGATTCTGCTTTTGATAACTGTTCTGGCGTTGGGTTCTCTGGCAGTGGGATCAGAATGTGGCTTAAATTTACGCCTTTCTGAGCATTCATTTGAGAATCCATTTGCTCAGCTAATGCATCAACTTCCTGAGGCAAAATGGTGATACGGCGGCGAACTTCGTTATTACGCACTTCCGCTAACAGCATTTCCTTACGGATTTCGCTGCGGTATTTGCCCATATTGATACCATCCGCAGTCAGGCGTTTTTCCATCTGCGGTAAGGTTAAATTGTTTTGGCGAGCAATATCCGCGATAGTCGCATTCACAGCTTCTTCAGGGATATTAATCTGCATTTGGTTAGCCATCTGCAACATGATGTTATCCATAACCAAACGGTCGATGATTTGCTGGCGCAGGGTTTGATCATCAGGAACTTGTTGATTTGCATTACGTGCATTCAACTTCACTGTATTGATCATATTCTGGACGTCGCTTTCAAGTACAACTCCGTTGTTGACAACCGCAGCCACTTTATCCATTTGCTGTGGCGCAGCTAAACTTGCAGAGCTTGCGAACATCAGTCCCAGAATAAGCGTTCTCCAATTCTTCATAATGGTCCTATAAAATTGACTTTTATTCCGCATATGCGGGCTAATCGTGATCGTTATGTTGTTTGTTATCAGAAAGCACGTTGATAAGGAATAATACCTTGTTTCAACATCTCCTGACTACCTAAACTATGATTGTTATTTAGGCCTCTAAGTTCCACGTTGATAGACCATTTATTGTCATATTCACTGCTGAACTTCTCATTTTGCCAACCCACAATCTTACGTTCATACCCTAAATTCACCGCCCAACAGCAGGCATTGTACTGTAATCCGACAAGCTGGCTGGCAGATTGTTGCTGTTTGGTATCGTAATAATACGAGCCGACAAAGCCCCAGTTATCACTTAATGGCCAACTTACCACGGTACCTACTTGGGAAATACCTTGTTGATATTCTGGTAATTTATATACCTTCTCATTATCTTTTTGATATGTAGCTTGGATATAGTCACGGTCAACAAAACGGTAATTGAGCTGAATCAGTCTGTCCGCATCAAAGCGATACTCGGTGACCGCATTTCCCATGGTGATGTTGCCAAGGCGGCGGTCATACTGTAAGTTCCCACTAATGCCCCAGTTTTCATCAATGTGCCACATGGCATCCGTTGCCCACAGCAATGATCCTGTGTCACTCTTATCATCAATTTTTCGCGTTGAATTCCCCGCACGAGGGCGCTCTAAATAGTAAATTTGCCCGACGGAGAAATTGAAGCGTTCAGCTAAGTTTTCATCATAAATACGGGTGGTTAAACCAGTTGTGAATTGGTTCGCAGAAGCGATACGATCTAAACCACTGTAAATACGGTCACGGAATAAGCCCGAATAATCAGATTGTAATAATGATGAGTCGTAGTTATTGATATTGTCCTGATCTTTATACGGAATATATAAATACTGAACTCGTGGCTCTAATGTTTGAACAAAATCACTGCCTTGGAATAAGTCGCGCTCAAATACCACCTTCGCATCACTCTTAAACATAGGCAGCACGCGGGTGACATTTTTATCTAAGGCGCTATTTTCTTGGGCTTTGGGGATATCTTGATCATAGTGAGTAGCAAATAGCCTTACACTGTTATTCATCTGCGCCCAACCGTTAGACAGCGGCATGCTGACTTCTGGCTCGATATGCAAACGGGTTGCATCTGGGTTATTTTCACCTACGCTGGTAAAACGTGCAGCTTGTGCGTAGGTATGGAAATCCAACATACCGACGTCATTTTGGTAATAGTTAAAATCGATTTGTGGCTCAGCTTTATAAGCACGACGGTTCGGGTCATCAACGAAGATTTGGAACTGTTTGTGAGACACTTTCATGTTCCAATTGGTATCAGAATAGCCGACGTTAAATTTCTGGGTGGCATAGCCATCAGTGGTGCTACCATACTGAGAGCTAAAATCAGTAAAGTATTGACGGTCACTTACTTTGGTGTAGTCGGCACCAAAGTTCCAGTGCTGAGCAAAGGTCCCTGAGTGGCGCCAGTAGAATAACCAGCGGTCATCGCTGTCACGGGCATCACGCTTACCATTTTCTTTATCTTTAATATAAGCACGATCGTGGTTAATAAAGTCAAATGCGATGGTCCCCGTACCTGGTGTGATTAAATAACGGAATTCGTTATTTAATTTTACGCCTCGGTGGGTCATAAATTGTGGCGTAATCGTCGCATCGTAATTTGGTGCGATGTTCCAATAATACGGCAGCGTGAACTCTAACCCGTCGTTGTTTGAATAGCTTCCCATTGGGATTAAGAAACCAGAACGGCGCTTGCTACCAATCGGTAACTGCATATATGGGCTATAGAACACAGGCACATCTGCGATACGGAAACGAGCATGCCAAATTTCTGCGACTTCTTCTTCGCGGTCAATAATCACTTCAGAGCCAGCAACGCTCCATGTATTACTGCCCGGTAAGCAGCTGGTGAAAGTCCCGTTTTCCATAATGGAATAGCGGTTTTCACCTCGCATTTTCATTTTTTTCGCGTCACCGCGACCTTGACGACCTACCATCATGTAGTTACCGTCATCAACGTCAGTGTTTTTATTATCTAAGTTTGACCACGCTGAAGGGCCTTTCAGGATAATTTGAGGGTCATCGTAATGGACATTCCCCGTCGCCGTCACTTCACGAACCGGTTCTTCACCCTCTTTTTGGGTTTGTGTCAGTTTAACGTTATCTGCTGTGAGAGTCTGGTTGCCCTGCTGAATATCAACGTTACCAGTATATTCGACAAAATTAGGGTATTCCCCTGTGACGTCGTCAGCTTGAATCTCAATCGGTAAGCTATTTTGATCACCAGAGATAATAGGTTTGTCATAAACAGGCACCCCAAGCATACATTGTGCTGCAAGATCAGCATGTGCTTGCTGGCTATAAATAGCCGCCCATACCATGGTGGCGATTATTGTGGGATAACTTTTCTTCATCATTAAATAGGGAGTCCGTCAAATGGGCACAGTCGGCAAACGCTCAAAGACTATCTTAGCCAACCCGTTTTCGCCAGTATAATATCAAAACTGGAATAAACGTAGTTAGCAACTTGTTAGGTTCTTTATCGTTATGCACAAAAGCAGAATGGATAGTATGATAATGCAAAATTGCATTCTGAGCATTGAAGAATTGAGGGATATATGCACTATTGGGGTAAAATTATTGGGGTGATACTCGCTATTGTCTCCGGTTTAGGGTTTTGGGGAGCATTAGCCGGCTTACTGATTGGGCACGGTTTTGATAAGGCTTCGGCTCAACGTAAGTTCGCTGGCGCCTTCAATAAGCGCGACAGACAAATTATTTTCTTCGCAAGTACCTTTCAAATATTAGGGCATTTAACCAAGTCAAAAGGGCGTGTCACCGAGACTGATATCCAGTTAGCATCGAACCTGATGGACAGAATGCAACTGCACGGAGAAACTCGCAAAGCCGCTCAACAAGCCTTTAGAGAGGGGAAATCCCCAGACTTTCCACTGCGTGATGTTCTTAAACAATTACGTATGGCTTGTTATGGTCGTTTTGACCTTGTTCAGATGTTTCTGGAAATTCAATTACAAGCTGCTTTCGCGGATGGAACCCTACATCCTAACGAACGAAAAGTGCTATTTATTATTGCGGAAGAGCTGGGTATCTCCCAAATTCAGTTTGAGCAATTCTTAGATATGATCCAAAGCGGTCGCCAGTTTGGTCATGGTTATTCTCAGCAGCAGTCTGGAGGCTATTACCAACAAAATAATGGCCCTACGCTGGAAGATGCCTGTAAGGTACTTGGGGTTTCCGTCGATGATGACCCAACGAAAATTAAGCGAGCGTACCGTAAGCTGATGAGTGAGCATCATCCCGATAAGCTCGTTGCTAAAGGTTTACCGCCAGAGATGATGGAAATTGCTAAGCAAAAAGCACAGTCAATTCAGGCGGCTTATGATCTTGTTAAAAAAGAGAAGGGTTTCAAATAACTTCAGTTTTTAAATAACTTAAGCTTTTAAATAATTGAAGCGCTTAAACCAGCCTAAGCGCTTCAATCAGATTAGAAATCTGGCGGGCAAGTAAAATGCATTGGTGTGCCATACTCAGGATGAGTGATATACAGCTCCTGCGCATGTAACTGCAAACGTGGTGCTAATGCCAATGCTTCTTCATGGGCATAAAATCTGTCACCAAGAATAGGGTGTCCCAGTGCGAGCATATGGACACGTAGCTGATGAGAGCGTCCCGTAATTGGCGAAAGTTTGACTCGCGTTGCCTGCTCTTCATATTCTAAAACTTGGTATTCGGTTTGGGCCGATTTTCCGGTTTCAAAACAGACTTTCTGCTTAGGGCGATTCGGCCAGTCACAAATTAGCGGTAAATCCACCAAACCCTCAGGTTTTTCCAAATGACCCCACACGCGAGCCACATAGTGTTTTTTCGGCTCCCGCTCCCTAAACTGACGCTTGAGTTCACGCTCAGCCGCTTTATGCAGAGCGACAACCATAACGCCACTGGTTGCCATATCTAAACGGTGAACGGACTCCGCCGCAGGATAATCCCGCTGAATACGGCTCATGATGCTGTCATGGTGCTCAGGGGCTTTCCCTGGTACAGAAAGCAAGCCGCTAGGTTTATTGACTACAATAATATGCTCGTCTTGGTAGAGTATATGTAGCCATGGTTCAGTAGGGGGATTATAGGGTAACATTTCTTTTATCCTTCATTCTTCACACTGTAGCGGTGTTGGCTGCTATCAGCCAGCACCGCTGTAACTCGCATAATCTCGGGGAGTGTCGAGCTATATTCTCTACTGATGCGTGACAACCACTAAGCGGATAGCGTCGAGGCGCCATGAAGCTTGGTCGATGTTGGTCATCAATTGGCGACGCTCTTCCTCGATAATATCGAGTTCTTCATCACGGATATTTGGGTTAACCGCTTTCAGCGCTTCCAAGCGAGACAGTTCCAAAGTCAGGGCTTTATCAGCGGCTTCTTTGGCATTCTCAATAATGGATTTTGCTTCTTTCTCGACCATCGGTTCAGAGAGGCGTAATACAGAATGCACCTCGTTTTGTACGGCATTGACTAACTTGCTCGCCATATGACGGTTGATGGCATTTAATTGGCGGTTAAAACTCTCAAACTCCACTTGTGAAGATAGGTTATTACCTTTTAAATCAATCAATAAGCGAACTGGGGTCGCCGGTAAGAAACGGCTGATTTGCAGCTGTTTCGGAGCCTGAGCTTCTACAACATAAATCAGTTCGGTCAGCAAGGTGCCTACTGGCAACGCTTTGTTTTTCAACACAGAAACTGCGCAGCTACCCGTATCGCCGGATAACACTAAATCCAAACCGTTACGAATAATCGGATGTTCCCAGCTAATAAACTGCGTATCTTCGCGGGAAAGCGCTTGTTCGCGGTCAAAAGTGATAGTACAGCCATCTTGCGGCAATCCTGGGAAATCAGGCACTAACATATGGTCGGATGGCGTGAGGATAATTAAGTTATCGCTCTTATCTTCTTGGTTGATCCCAACGATATCAAACAGGTTCAGTGCAAAGTTAACCAGCTCAGTCTCGTTATCGCCTTCACCAATCTCTTCGGCTAATTTATTACCGGCTTCACCGCCATTTGAGTGCATTTCCAGCAAACGGTCACGACCTTGCTCTAACTGCGCTTTGAGTGCATCGTGCTCTTCGCGGCAGGTTTTAATAAATTCATCAAACCCGTCAGTGATGGTTGGCTCAGCCATAAATTGCAGCAATTGTTGGTAATATTTATCGTAAATAGTACGACCGGTAGGGCAAGTATGCTCAAAAGCATCTAAACCTTCATGGTACCAACGAATTAATACGGCTTGTGCGGTATTTTCCAAGTAAGGCACGTTGATCACGATATCGCGGCTTTGACCAATACGATCCAAACGACCAATACGCTGCTCAAGCAAGTCAGGGTTGAATGGCAGGTCAAACATCACTAATTGGTTAGCAAACTGGAAGTTACGACCTTCTGAACCAATTTCAGAACACAGCAATACCTGCGCGCCTTCTTCTTGTGAAGCAAAGTATGCAGCAGCACGGTCACGTTCTAACAGGGATAAACCTTCGTGGAATACCGCCGCACGGATCCCTTCACGCTCACGCAGAACTTGCTCAAGTTGCAGTGCTGTAGCGGCTTTGGCACAGATAACCAGTACTTTTTCATGACGATTTGCGGTTAAGAAGCCCATCAGCCATTCAACTCGTGGGTCGAAGTTCCACCAAGTGGCGTTTTCACCTTCAAATTCTTGGTAGATTTGTTCTGGATACAGCATCTCTTTTGCGCGAGTTTCTACATCCTTTTTCGTGCCCATAATGCCAGCGACTTTGATTGCCGTTTGGTATTGAGTTGGCAGTGGCATTTTTAAAGAATGCAATTCACGGCGTGGAAAGCCTTTGACACCATTACGGGTGTTTCTAAATAACAGGCGGCTAGTACCATGTCTGTCCATCAGCATATGGATCAGTTCTTGGCGAGCGGCTTGGCTGTCATCGCCTTCAAGATTAGCGGCTTTTAATAACGGCTCAACATCTTGTTCTTTGATAAGCTCGCTGAGCAGGTTTTGCTGGTCATTCGTCAGTTTATCGCCAGAAAGTAGCAGTGAAACCGCATCGGCGACAGGGCGATAATTTTCTTGCTCGGCTAAGAACTCTTGATAGTCATGGAAGCGGCTAGGGTCAAGGAGGCGCAAACGCGCAAAGTGGCTCTCTTGACCTAATTGCTCGGGTGTTGCCGTTAGCAGTAAAACAGAAGGAACATGCTCTGCTAAGGTTTCAATCACTTGATATTCACGGCTTGGGGCAGTTTCGCTCCATTGCAGATGGTGAGCTTCATCGACGACCATCATGTCCCAGCCCGCTTCGACGAGTTGGTCAAAACGCTGTTTATTACGACGAACAAAATCTAGAGAACACAGGACTAATTGTTCAGTTTCAAATGGGTTATCGCTGTCGTGTTGGGCTTCGCTGTAGCGGCTATCATCAAACAGGGAAAAACGCAGGTTAAAACGGCGCAGCATTTCCACCAGCCATTGATGCTGTAAGCTATCTGGGACAATGACCAATACTCGCTCAGCACGACCTGCCATCAATTGTTGATGGATTATCATACCCGCTTCGATGGTTTTCCCTAAGCCCACTTCATCCGCCAGTAAAACTCGCGGATTGTGGCGCTTACCGACTTCGTTAGCAATATGCAACTGATGCGGGATCAAACTCGCGCGGATACCACGCAGACCCGTAGATTGGTGTTTAACTTGTTCGCTTTGGAATTTACGTGCACGAAAACGCAGCGCAAAACGATCCATACGATCGATTTGACCGGCGAACAGTCTATCTTGTGGCTTATTAAACGTTAGCTTGCTATCAAGGAACACTTCTCTCAGGCTGACATCCGCTTCTTGGGTGTCTAAACGTGTTCCTGTGTAGGTCAATAACCCTTTATCTTCTTGAATACTTTCAACTTGTAGCTGCCAACCTTCGTGACTGGTGATGGTATCACCTTCGTTGAACATCACTCGGGTAATTGGGGCATCACTACGTGAGTACAGTCGGTTTTCCCCAGTGGCAGGGAAAAGCAACGTCACCATACGGGCATCAATAGCCACGACGGCGCCTAACCCAAGTTCGCTTTCTGTGTCGCTGATCCAGCGTTGACCAAGAGTAAATGGCATAGGTTTAATTTAATTCCATAATTTTGATTGTTTATTTTTAGATGTTTAAGACAACTAACCGGTGTCTTTGCCCAGTGTTGATATAACGGTTATATACCAAGGGTGATGCGAAATTTTTTAATCGTTTTGCCGTTTGGCAATTATAGCTCTTTTCTCTTTCGAGTCGCGTTGCTCGAATTATGATGAGTATAGCCGATTTTCTCGCCAAGCTGTGTGTATAACAGGTCGAGATATCAAAGGGGCGTTATATTAATTCAACATTCGCTTATCGTCACCTGTTAAAAATGCGGCAATTGTAATAAGAATTGTACAATTCACGCTGTTCGTTAGGCTTTAAAACAAAAGATTAATTTGCCCTGTCAAAATGGCGTCAAAATCATCTTGCAGAAATGGCAGAATTCCATCGGCGATAGGTTTGATTTGCTTAAGAATATAGTGCTCATAGTCAGGTTTCGCGGTTACGGTCTCTAATGGCTCGGGACCTGCCTGAGTGATGATATAACTGATCCACCCCCCATTTTGATATTGCAATGGGCGCTGTAATTGCAAATTGTACTCATCGGCTTGGCGTGCGGCTCGTACATGAGGTGGCACATTACGTTGATAATCTGACAATTTACGCCGTAGGCGCTTGCGGTAAATCAAGCGATCGTCATATTCTCCTGAACGAATGGCATGAATATAGTCGCGAATAAATTCCCGATAAGGCTGGCGATAAAAAATGCGCGTATACAGCTCTTTTTGGAAGTTTTGAGCGAGAGGTGTCCAGTCTGAACGAATAGTTTCTAAGCCTTTAAAAACCATTGTATCTTGGCTTAAACCCGCATAGCGTTTTTTACTGCCTTGGTCTGTGCCTCTAATTGTTGGCATCAAAAAGCGCCGATAATGGGTTTCATACTCAAGCTCGAGCACACCATCAAGTTGCCACTCTTCTTTAAGATGCTGTTTCCACCAATTATTTACATGGTCACGCAGTTGATAGCCCACTTTTTGAGCTTGTTCATCAGTATGGGGATCTCGTAGCCAAACAAAGGTGGAATCGGTGTCCCCATAAATTACCTGATATCCTTGGGATTCAATCAATTGTTTGGTAATTCGCATAATTTCATGACCGCGCATGGTAATTGACGCGGTTAATCGTGGGTCAAAAAAACGGCATCCATCGGCACCCAAAACCCCCGCAAAAGCATTCATAATAATTTTGAGGGCTTGAGAAAGCGGGGCGTTTTTTTGCTGTTTAGCTTTATCACGACCTTGCCAAATATGGCTGACAATATCTGGCAAGCAATGGGTCGTACGGGAAAACCAAGCACCGCGAAATCCTTCAACAGAGTGTTCAGGTTCTGGGTGTGCAAGCCCTTCAATCATGCCTGCTGGGTCAATTAAAAAGGTGCGAATAATTGAGGGATAAAGGCTTTTATAATCAAGTACCAAAACGGAGTCATACAAACCCGGCTGAGAATCCATGACAAATCCACCGGGATTGAGCTGAAACTTTTGCTCACAGAGCGTTGGGGCAACAAACCCTAAGCGGTGTAGCCGAGGAATATATAAATGGGAAAAGGCGGCTACTGAGCCTCCCATGCGATCGGCGGCGAGCCCCGTGACCGTCGAGCGCTCTTGCAAGAACGCCATTAAATCGGTTTTCTCAAAGATGCGATGCACCAAAATACAGTCTTGAATATTGTAATGGGCGAGGGCGGGTTTATCGTGAGCAAAGCGGCGGTTAATTTCATCCATGCGATCATAAGGAGTATCAATCGCTTTCCCTTCGCCAAGCAGCTGCTGGGCAACGGACTCCAAGCTGAATGAGCTAAAACTCCATGTCGCCGATTTTAACGCATCAATACCATCAATAATTAAGCGACCTTCAGCAGAGGCAAAAAAGACACCTTGCTTAAAACCGTGTTCTCGCCATTCGAGTTTTTTCCCTTGCCGACCGAGCAACAGAGGGATGCCATAGCGCTCCGCATGCTTTTGTAAAACTTGCAAATCAAACTGGATCAGATTCCAACCGATGATGGCATCGGGATCGTACTGTTGCAGCCATTCGTTCAATTTTTCAAGTAATTGAGGGCGGCTGGTGGCATACACGAGTCGATGTTGATCATTCAGAGCAGGGCCTTGATCGGGTCCCAACATAAACACCACATTGTCACCGCAGCCAGATAACCCAATCGAATAAAGCTCCCCATGTTGGCTAGTTTCAATATCGAGAGAAACAGCATGCAGTGTCGGGCGATAACCTTCACAAGGTTTGAGTTGATATTTCCCCTGATGATTGCGAGAAAACCACACGGGAGCGGTAATAAAGCGCTCCATTAAATAACGCTCACAAGGGCGAATATCGGTTTCCAGCAGTTCAATGCCTAATGCTTGGCAGTTTTTATCTAGGTTTTGTAATTGACGATATTGCTGGCAATAGATGGCGTAGACTTTTTCGCGTTTGAAATCTCGCAGTTCCACGGATCGATAGCTGATATCAGCTTGTCCTTCAATTAAATGGCGTACTAGGGAAAACTTGGATTCAGGTAAAAACCCTACGGCTTGTTGATAGGGAACAATGACTTTTTGCGGTTTATTATCCGTGAGTAACCAATAGCTTACCTCGACACCGTAGCGGGTATCTCGCCAATGGCGGCTAAGAATAAAGCCTTTTTCAGCGGGGGTGTTTGACTGAGGCATAAAGAAAACTCGCGTAAATAATCTGCAAATTAATATACGCGAGTAGTGGGAATTTATACAGTATTATTTGTCGAGCTAATTAGAAATGCCCAATAATGCAGAAGCGTCGGTTTTGCCTTGTAATAGTGTTTCGGTATCGCCGTCATACACAATTGCGCCATCGGCGACCACTAAGCTGCGAGGGGCGATTTGTAGCGAGTCTTCAATACTATGGGATACCATTAATAATGTGATGGATTTATTAACGCAAACGTCATTGAGTAATTGCAGCATTTCACTGCGCAGCGCAGGGTCAAGGGCGGAAAACGGCTCATCCAGCAATAAAATCGGTTGATTGCGAATTAAACAGCGTGCGAGTGCGGCTCGTTGACGCTGCCCACCGGATAACTGCGCTGGTGTTCGATCTAAACAGTCGGTTAAACTGACCTGCCGCGCCATTTGCTCGACTTCAGCCATTTGCGATGCACTCAAACGTAAGCTCGGTTGTAAACCTAGCCCAATATTTTGCCTCACGGTTAGGTGAGCAAACAGGTTATTTTCTTGAAATAACATGGAAACAGGGCGTTTAGCTGGGGGCGTAAATGTATGATTTTCACCATTTAAGGTGATAGTGCCACTGCGAGGAAATTGAAACCCACTAATTAGGCTGAGCAGCGTGCTTTTGCCTGCGCCACTCGGACCCATTACGGCAACTCGTTCCCCCGAAGCTACCGCAATATCAAAATGCATATTTAGGTTATCGTATTGATAATCTAGATTTTGTAATTCAATCATGAGTTTTCCCCGATAGGCGTTCGAGTAGGCTAAACAGGCAGAAACAGAGTAACAACAATAGCATAGCGGTAACCGCGCCATCATTGGTTCGATACGCGCCAATCTGTTGATAAAGATAGTAAGGCAAGGTGCGGAACTCTTCATTACCAAACAAGGCGACCACGCCAAAATCCCCAATCGAAATCACGCAAGCGAATGCCAATGCTTGTGCGATAGGTTTGCGTAATGCTCGTAATTCAATGATTTTAAATCGATTAAAACCAGTGATTTCGAGTGATTGGCATAACGGATTATAGCGTTGAGCCAGATCTCGCATTGGGTTATCCAGTACCTTTAGCGCGTAAGGGATAGCGAGTAAGGCGTTAGTCATGATCACCAACGGATAAGGAGTTTCGGGTATTCCAATGGTTTCATTGAAAAAGATAAAAAAGCCTGTCGCCAGCACAATACCCGGCATCGCCAGAATAATCAGCCCGCTTAGCTCAATAGCTTGTCCAAGTTTTAATGCATTTCTTAAACGCAGTTCACGGCTACTCCACAGCAGCATTAGCGTGAGGATCACGCACAGAACCCCCGCACAGAGTGCAATAAATAGGGAGGTGGATGTGGCTTGCCATAGGGCAGGTTGCTGTAAAACATCCAGTAATTGGCCGTTGAGCCCATCAATAATGACCGCTAATAACGGCGGAATTAATAGCAAAATAGCTGCAGTAATCACCAGCCAGTCACGTAAACGGCGAAACAGGTTATCGGCAGGATCAAACCATGATGTTTGGTGGCTAAATCCAACGGAAAAGGCATGGTTAATACGTTGGCAAATAAGCATTAATCCTACGCAACATCCCAACTGAATTAACGCAAGCAGTGTGGCACGCCCTAAATCAAAGTCGTAGCTCAGTGCTTGGTAAATCGCGAGTTCGATAGTAGTCGCCGCAGGGCCACCACCCAGAGCCAGTACTGTCGCAAAGCTGGCAAAACAGAGCATAAAAATCAGTGCGCCTGTTGGCAACATCTGACGGCGTAAATAAGGCCACTCTAAAAGGGTAAATTGTTGCCACTCATTGAACCCTAATTGAGCGGCGCTTTGACGCTGCTCAATGGCAATATTTTCAAGGGATTGCAGCAACATCCGGGTGGCGAGTGGCATATTGAAAAAGATATGCGCCAATAAAATGCCACGCAGACCATAAGGGGAAAACTGATAGTCAACATCAAGCCATAGGCACAGTTTTGCTAGCCATCCGGTTTGTCCATATACCGACAAAATACCGAAAACTGCGACTAAAACGGGTAAAACAAGGGTCATTGCACACAAACGGAGCAAGAGCATTCTTCCCCAAAATCGCCGGCGATACAGAGCTCTTGCAAGAAAAATAGCGGGAATAATGGAAAAAATAGCGGAAAGCAATGCCTGCCAAAACGTAAAACCGATGACATGCCATAGATAATCGTCGTCGATTATCTCGCGGAGGGAAACTTCAGGTGCGAAAAACCACAGCGCCCCAAAAGCGAGCAGGGCAACGACGATTAAAAGACCGGAGGCTATTGCCCCCGGTAATAAGGTTAAATTGATTAACGACTGACGGCGGTTTGCCATAAACGTGTCCACGTTTGACGTTCTTTAGCCACTTCTTCCGCGCTAAATTGCAGGGATTTAGCAGGCAGTGGTAGCACGTTATACACTTCAGGCAACGGCATATCGATAACCGGATACATCCAGTTAGTGGTTGGTAATGTGCCTTGGAATTCAGGGGTTAACATAAACTGTAAGAACTGTTTTGCCAGTTCAGGCTGCGGGCTGTGTTTTAATCTTGCCGCCACTTCGACTTGCATATAATGCCCTTCATCGAACAATGCTGCCGCGTAGTTGTCTTTCTTATCATTTAAAATTTGATAACCCGGCGAAGAGGTGTAGCTCAGGACAAAATCTCCTTCACCTTTTAAGAACAAGCCATAAGACTCACTCCAACCTTTGGTCACGGTCAGTGTTTTCGCTGCCATTTTCTTCCATGCATTAGCCGATTTATCACCGTAGATTTTCTCAATCCACAGCATTAATCCTAATCCTGGGGTGCTGGTACGTGGATCTTGGTAAATGATTTTCCAATTATTTTTGCTATCAAGCAGTTCATCCATGCTTTTTGGCGGTTGCTTGATTTTATTGGTGTCATAGATAAAGGCGAAATAACCATAATCATAAGGAATGAATGTTTTGCTTGTCCATTCGATAGGTAATTTAAGCGCATCCGTTTTGATATCTGCTGGGGCAAATAAGCCAGTTTTTTCTGCGGAATCGAGCAAGTTGTTATCTAACCCTAAGATAATGTCGGCTTTGCTTTTAGCTCCTTCCATACGTAGACGATTCAGTAGCGCAACACCATCCCCTAGAGAAACCAGTTTTAACTCGCATTCACATTGAGCTTCGAAATTCTTTTTGATTTGAGGACCAGGTCCCCATTCTGCCGCAAAGGAATCATAGGTATATACAGTCAGCGTTGGTTTTTCGGCAGAAGCGAATGCAGCAAAACTTAAGGTGGTTAAGGCAATGAGTGAGGTAAAGAGTTTATTTTTAGTCATTGTAATTCCTGCGTAAATCATAAAAAAAACACAGGATTTGAGGAGGGACCGATACAATAATTTGTAGGCGGTAGCTCAAATCCCTACGCCGGTATTAGCCGGATCAGGTTCTACGGGTTATTTCTCAGCCCAAATTGGCACCCCGTTGAGACGCAGACTATTGTAATTACTTCAGACATATCTGCAAACTGTATTGATATAGGTTTACCAGTTTGGGTATGTGTGAAACAATTAGGCATCTTTCAAATTTGGTTATTGAGGTAGTCTAGTGATCGATGATGATGGCTACCGCCCGAATGTAGGAATTGTAATTTGTAATCGGCAAGGTCAAGTCTTATGGGCTCGCCGTTATGGTCAGCATTCTTGGCAATTTCCCCAAGGTGGGATTAACCCGGGGGAATCGCCAGAACAAGCGATGTATCGTGAGTTATACGAGGAAGTCGGACTACAGCGTAAAGATGTAAGGTTACTTGCATCTACCCGTAATTGGTTACGCTACAAATTACCTAAGCGTTTGGTGCGTTGGGATACAAAACCTGTTTGTATTGGACAGAAACAACGTTGGTTTTTACTTCAACTCCAATGTAATGACGCCGATATAAACGTGCAGCGCAGTAAATCGCCAGAATTTGACGGCTGGCGGTGGGTCAGTTATTGGTATCCTGTTAGGCAAGTGGTCTCTTTTAAGCGCGAAGTTTATCGCCGCGTGATGAAGGAATTCGCTCCCGTAGTTATGCCTTTGCAGGAACAGAAATTACCACAACGACCTGTTTTTAATAATCGTAGGCGCGGAGTTAAGTAAGCCTATGTTGACGCGTTTACGTGACATTGTCGAAAAGGTTGCGATGGCGACCAGTCTGACTCAAGCTCTTGAAGTTTTGGTCAATGAGACGTGCAAAGCAATGCGCACCGATGTGTGCTCGATTTACTTAGCCGATCATCCTCGCCAATGTTATTACCTAATGGCAACCCGCGGGCTGAAAAAGCCTAGCGGGATTGCTATTCGTTTAGGATTCGACGAAGGGGTTGTTGGCGCAGTCGGTCGACAATCGGAAATGTTGAACCTCGCTGATATTCGCGAACACCCGCAATTCAAATACCTCCCTCAACTCAAAGAAGAACAGCTCAAAGCCTTTCTAGGTGTGCCTGTTGTTTATCGACGTCAATTACTGGGCGTGCTGGTGGTTCAGCAGCGAGAAAAACGGTTATTCAGCGAGACGGAAGAGTCCTTTATGGTCACGCTATCAATGCAGTTAGCGGTGATTTTATCCCAAGCGCAAACAAAAGGTATTTTCGGGCAATATCGACAAAATCGCCTCAAAGCTATCCCTGTTTCTCAAGGAATTTCGATGGCTTATGGTTGGCAAGATACCTCTCAACCTTCTTTAGACAATGTGTATCAAGCGACCACATTGAATATTGATGAAGAGCGTCAACGCTTAGTGATAGCGCTGGAAAGTGCGGCGGCAGAATTTCGTCGTATTAGTAAGCGGTTTATGGCGAGCTCATCGAAAGAAAGCGCAGCTATTTTCGACTTGTATAACCACTTGCTTAATGACCCCCAACTGAAAAAGCGGTTATTTACGGCGATTAATCAAGGGGCGGTGGCTGAATGGGCAGTGAAAACCGTCATCGAAGATTACGCTTTGCAGTTCTCACGTTTACGTGACCTCTATTTAAGAGAGCGTGGCTCTGACCTTCGCACCTTAGGGCAGCGCTTATTATTTCATCTCGATGATTCACTGACACCCACTAGCCAATGGCCAGACCGTTTTATTTTGGTGGCTGATGAGCTAAGTGCGAGCGTTCTTGCTGAATTACCGCTTGAGCAATTAGCGGGTGTGATTGTGCGCGATGGTGCAACGCACTCCCACTCTGCAATCTTGATCCGAGCGATGGGGATCCCCGCGATTATGGGGGCGGATATTGAGCCTTCCTTATTACATAATCGCCATCTGATTTTGGATGGCTATCGTGGCGAAGTGTTTATTGAGCCTGAAAATTTTATTGCTCAGGAATACCAGCAAATTATTGAAGAAGAAAATGTACTTAGCCGATTAGCGGAAGGCACACTTTCTCAAGATGCAGTACTCAAAAACGGTGAGCATGTGGATATTTGCCTCAACGCCGGATTGAGCCCTCGCTATGAACAGCAAATTCATGATGGGGTGGATGGTGTTGGATTATATCGAACCGAACTGCCATTTATGCTGCACAATGGCTTTCCATCTGAGGATGAACAGAAGCAGTTATATCGGGATGTATTGCAACTTTTTGCAACGAAACCGGTGGTATTAAGAACCTTAGATATCGGTGCAGACAAACAACTGCCTTACATGCCGATCAGCGAGGAAAATCCTTGCTTGGGGTGGCGTGGGATCCGAATCATGCTGGATCAGCCTGAAATCTTTTTAATCCAATTGCGTTCTATGCTGAGAGCTAACCAAGATACGGGCAATTTACGTATTTTATTGCCGATGATCACTAGCATTAATGAAGTGGATGAGGCTATTGGGCTGATTAATCGCGCCAAAAATGAAGTGAGCCAACAACTCGGAAAATCGATTGATTTACCTCCAATTGGCGTGATGTTGGAAGTACCTTCACTCCTGTTTTTACTGCCAGAGTTAAAGCAGCGAGTTGATTTTATTTCGATAGGTACCAACGACTTTACACAATATTTACTCGCCGTCGACCGTAATAACACTCATGTGGCGGCGCTCTATGATAACCTGCACCCTGCGGTGGTGCGTTTTCTATCCATGGTACATATGGAATGTCAGCGTATAGGCCTGCCGATTAGTGTATGTGGTGAAATGGCTGGACAGCCATTAAGTGCTATGGTGCTGATTGCATTAGGTTATCGTAGTTTGAGTATGAGTGGGCGCAGTGTTCCTCGCATGAAATATTTAATTCGTCAGCTTGATCCTCAATTGATGGCTGAGTTAGTGCCTGATTTGCTCGGCGCAGAAACCAGCGAAAATGTTCGCCATAAGATTAGCGAGTTTATGGAAAGAAATGGACTTGGTGGTTTTGTGCGTGGCGGGATCTAGTTTGATCTTCTATGTTATTAATATGTAATTATATGCTGGCAATAACCTCGTGTTATTATGCGACATAATTTTTGACTCAATTATTTTAAAGTGGGGAACGATGAGTAACAGTTACTTAGCATTTCCGGAAATTGATCCCGTAATGTTCTCGATTGGCCCAGTCTCTTTGCACTGGTATGGTTTTATGTACCTTGTCGGATTCGTTTTTGCGCTATGGTTAGCGGGACGTCGCGCTTCTAAGCCAAACAGTGGCTGGACAAAAAATGAAGTCGAGAACTTGTTGTACATTGGTTTTGTCGGTGTATTTGTAGGTGGACGACTTGGCTATGTTTTCTTCTATAATTTGCCTGTTTTCTTAGATGACCCTCTGTATCTGTTCAAAGTGTGGGATGGCGGCATGTCCTTCCACGGTGGCTTGATTGGGGTTATCTGTGCCATGATGTGGTTTGCCTATCGCACGAAACGCCGTTTCTTACAAGTTTCTGATTTTGTTGCACCGTTGATTCCTTTTGGTCTTGGAATGGGGCGTATCGGTAACTTTATTAATGGCGAGCTATGGGGACGGGTTACCCTAGATACACCATGGGCATTTTTATTCCCTCATTCAAGAAGTGAAGATATCCAACTTGCGGCACAAGACCCCTCTCTGTTGCCTATTCTTGAGCAATACGGTGTATTGCCAAGACACCCATCCCAGCTGTATGAAATGGTTTTAGAAGGTATCGTTTTATTCTTGATATTGAATTTATTTGTACGTAAACCTCGCCCAATGGGGAGCGTATCGGGCCTGTTCCTTATCGGTTATGGTGCATTCCGTATCATCGTTGAATTCTTCAGACAACCAGATGCACAATTAGGTTTATTCGGTGGTATCAGTATGGGGCAAATCCTCTCGATTCCGATGATTATTATCGGTGTATTGATGATTGTCTGGGCTTACAAATACGGTAAAAATATCCCAGCCCATAAGCCCGCTAAAAACGTTGAGAGTAAGTAGCGTCGATAGCAAGTAGCGTCGATAGCAAGTCACGTAGACTGTTAATAATGTAGACAGCAAATCGCGCTAATAAGCAGTAAATTAAGTCATTTTCGGTTTGTGTTATTGATGGATATTCGATAACACAAACCGCCTGTATTTCGGAGTAAGAGAGCCACTATGAAGCCGTATCTTGAGTTATGCCAACGTATTATCGATGAAGGTCAATGGGTTGAAAACAAGCGTACTGGTGTTCGCTGTTTAACCGTGATTAATGCCGACCTCGAATATGATGTGGGCAACAATCAATTCCCTTTAATTACGACGCGTAAAAGCTTTTATAAAGCCGCTATTGCCGAGTTATTAGGGTACTTGCGTGGCTATGATAATGCAGCGCAGTTCCGTGAAATTGGTTGTAATACTTGGAATGCCAATGCTAATGAAAACCAAGCATGGTTAGATAACCCGCATCGTAAAGGTGAAGATGATATGGGGCGCGTTTATGGCGTCCAAGGTCGCTCATGGCAGCGCCCTGATGGCTCTCATCTTGACCAATTAAAGAAAGTGGTTAATAACCTGAAAAACGGCATTGATGACCGCGCCGAAATCGTGACTTTCTATAACCCTGGTGAGTTCGAAATGGGCTGCTTACGTCCTTGCATGCACACTCACACGTTTTCACTACTTGGCGATACGCTGCATTTGACGTCATACCAACGTAGCTGTGATGTTCCTCTTGGGCTTAATTTTAATCAGGTTCAATGTTTTGTACTGCTGGCGCTAATGGCGCGTATTACGGGTCACAAAGCCGGTAAGGCTTATCATAAAATTGTGAACGCACATATTTATGAAAACCAATTGCCTTTAATGCGTGATGTTCAATTAAAACGTGAACCATATCCATCTCCAAGCTTGACGATTAACCCTGAAATTAAAACCTTGGAAGATCTTGAAACGTGGGTAACAACTGATGATTTCATCTTAGAAGGTTATCAGTGCCACGAAGCAATAAAATATCCATTTACGGTTTAATGCGGGTAGATTGATATAAAGGCATAGACACGCATAGACCCTGTAAATAATACGGTTTATGCCTTTGTTTTTTATTATCTTTACGGCTCATTCGATTTTTTAAGCTGCTCCATACCTTTACACCTCGATTAACGCTTACTCTCTTTCATCCTTATTACTTCCGCTATTTCCAATTTTTGCCTTATCCCCGAAAACTATTCTGACCTGTCTCCCTTATTTTTCGGGAACACTTTTTTATCTTGGTACTTAACTTTGCGAAGCCGTTTCCAAAAGCATTTAAGAAAAATGCAAAAGTGACATTTTTTTTGGGAAGCGTTTTGAAGAAGAGAAAATGTAGGCTGTAGCCATGTGAAATTTTCTTCCAAACTTATTTATAAAGAGCGAGTGACAGGGATAAAGAAATGGCAGAGCAGGCGAGTTTGATACAGGGAAAAGTAAAGTGGCTAAAAAGCAATGTTGATGAGCTGGGATTCACTTTAATTGAAATTCTGGTTGTACTGTTTCTTTGCTCAATAGTGGCTCTACCTGCGTTTTATCAATGGCAACAGCAAGTGAAGCGGCTACAGCTTATTGATGCTGCGAGGCAAACTGCCGAATTTATCTACAGTAACCTAATGGAAGGCATCTATTTAAATCAGCACCGTATTGTGACGGTAAATCTCACATCAAAAGAGTGGCGTTTAGTTGTTATCGATGCAGATACTGCGCAAGAAATCAGCCAATTTAAAAGCGATAAATTTGAAAGCATTGAGCTTAAATATGCGTCTAGAGAATTAATTCATTTTTACGGTAGGCAAGGAACAAGTAGCCCTTTTCGAATTGAACTCAGTAATGAAAGTGACCAAATATCCGTGATTATTTCATCTTCAGGTCGGGTACGCAGTTGCAGCCAGCAAACGTTGGCAGGTGTTCCTAAATGTTGAATGACATTAAAAAGCATAAAACAGAAAAGGGTTTTTCTTTGCTAGAAACACTGATTGCGATGCTAATTGGCTGTTTGGTCTGCATTGCAGCGATGAATACGATCCCTATGTTATTTAAGCAACTATTTCAGGCTTTTTTTCAATATCAACTGGATAGGGAGGTCCGGCAGGTGTTGATTAATATGGAAAAAGATTTTCGTCGAATAGGTCATTGCAGCCAGTCACCTTCCAAGCCTCATTGTGAAGGAAAGGCAATAACCATCAGCGCTAAGTTCTTAAGTCGTCAGGCCAATTCTTGCATTATTTTTGCCTATGATCAGGATTTATCTGGGCAATGGGTTATAGGACAAGGCCGTTCATTACATTCTGATTTTTTTGGATTTAGACTCAACAACAATAAGCTCGAGTCTAGCCGTAATGTGACAAACTGCGATGGTACCCGCTGGCAGTCGTTGTTTGATCCTAATATGGTAAAAGTGAATCAGCTGACTTTTGAGTGGCAGCCAAGCACGAAAATTTTAGGAATATCTATGACGGTGGAAAGCATGTTATTGCCTAATAAAACGTTTGATTATCATTTCTCTGTACTGCTAAGGAATGTGCCATGAGGGAAAAAAATGCGCAGCAAGGCAACATTGCTTTAATCATGGTAATGGTTTTAATGAGTGTTGGGCTCATACTCTTAAAGGCATTACATTACTACCAAGCTCGAGCTAGCCATGAATTAATCCGCGAAGAAAAATATTACCAATCATTTAATTTAGCAGAATCAGCATTGTCATGGGGGCTCGCTCAACATTGGAAATTGAAAGCTGAAAAGGTGAGTCCTTGGGTGTGTCAGAGAGAAACAAATCATGGGTGGGTTAGCTGTCTTAAGCATTATAAAAATAATCAATTCATTTTATCGGGTAAGGGGGAATTTTCGAAAAATCAATCGCTAACGATATATCGATGGGTTGTACCAATATGGAATGAAGGGCGTCTACAAGCCCGTGAAAATGGCTGGATAGATTACTGCCCAGTGGCAATTAAAGGATTTTGCCAATGAAGAATTCACAGCAAGGATTTGCACTGGTAGAGTCGATGATTGCGGTGGTTATTTTTGCTATCTTGCTGATAGCTCTGCTAAACTACAGCCAATATATCGCTTTGAATTTTAATCAAATATATCAAGGTTCACAGGCAATTCGATCTCTACATGGAACATTAGAAGGCAAACGCTCTTTTAATGATAAAGTTCCATTGGAAATAGGGTATCAGCCCCAGAGAGAACAGATAAAAATCGTGCATTCTGTAAGCCTTGGGGGCTGTAGTGAATCTAAGGTGTCCTTGTTCGTGGGCGGGAAACTGTATTCGATAAGTCGCTGGCAGTGCGCAAAAGGAGAGAGTCATGTTTCAGGTTTATCATTCTAACCAATTAGATCTGCTCAAAGAGCTAATTGCACACTTAATGGAGAATGACCCTCTCACTCATCCTTTTGAGCAAGAAATTGTATTAGTACAAAGCCCAGGTATGTCCCAATGGCTACAGATAGAGCTTGCTAAGCGTTTCGGAATAGCCGCCAATATTAACTACCCATTACCCGCTACGTTTATCTGGGATATGTTCCGTCGAGTGCTTCCCGATATCCCCAAAGAGAGCGCCTATACTAAACAAGCGATGACGTGGAAGTTAATGACGATTTTGCCAAATGTTATTAATGAAACTGAATTTGAGCCTCTACGTCACTATCTACAAGACGATTCAGACAAGCGTAAATTACATCAACTATCAGGGCGTATTGCCGATTTATTTGACCAATATTTGGTCTATAGACCTGAATGGATTGCGCTGTGGCAACGTAATGAATTGATTGACGGGCTCAGTGAAAATCAATTGTGGCAAAAAAGATTATGGTTATGTTTGGTGGAATATACAGAGCAGCTTGGTCAATCGCCTTGGCATCGAGCAAACTTGTATCAGAGTTTTATTGATAAGCTCAAAGCATCACCAGAGTTAGCTAAAAATTTACCGTCACGCTTATTTATTTGCGGTATTTCATCCTTACCACCAGTGTATTTGCAAGCACTCAACGCGATTGCTGAACACTCAGATATCCACTTAATGTTTACCAACCCGTGCCGTTATTACTGGGGAGATATTCAAAGCAGTGCCTTTTTAGCGCGATTACAACAACGGAAATTGCGCCACTATTTGGATAAGCACGAAATTTCCCGCTTTAAAATTGATGAGCATGCAGCCAATTTATTCAACGCGGAAGGTGAGCAGAATTTAGCAAACCCACTGTTAGCATCGTGGGGCAAGCTTGGGCGCGATAATTTATTTTTTATTTCCCAAATAGAGGCCGCCAATGAAGTGTCGGCCTTTGTTGATAATGGGCGAAATAACCTTCTCGAAAATTTGCAGCAAGATATTCTCGACCTTGAAAATCACGCTCAGCTAGGCGTGACTTTAGATGAGTATGAAAGTAGCTCGCAGAAGCGCTCACTTCCTCAGTGTGATCAATCCGTGACATTTCATTCATGCCATAGTGCTCAGCGTGAAGTTGAAGTTTTACAGGATCGTTTATTGGCCCTATTTGAAGAAGATCCTACATTAACGCCCCGCGATGTGATTGTCATGGTTGCTGACATCGACAGTTATGCGCCATATATTCAGGCGGTGTTCGGTAACACCAGCTCATCACACTATATTCCATTCTCCATTTCGGACAGAAAAGCGCTCCAAGCACACCCAATCTTACAAGCATTTATTATGTTATTGGATTTACCTCAAAGCCGATTTTCAACGGAGCAAGTACTGACGCTATTAGAGGTTTCAGCGTTTGCTGCTCGTTTCGATATTGATGAGAGTGAACTGAGTTTGTTAAGGAGATGGGTCAATGAATCCGGAATTCGCTGGGGGCTGGATGATGATAATGTCAAAGCACTATCGCTACCGGTTATTGGGCAAAATACATGGCAATTTGGTTTAAGCCGAATGTTGCTTGGCTATGCGATGGATAGCCGTAATGGCCCATGGAATGGTGTGCTGCCATACGATGAATGTAGTGGTCTCGCAGCTCAGCTGGCTGGGAAATTAGCATTACTCGTTGATACACTTAGAGAATGGCGAACACACTTAGATCAAGAACGCATGCTCGATGAGTGGAAAGAAATCTGCCAGCAGTTAATCGATAGCTGCTTTAAAGTCGATAGTGAAACTGAAGTTGTCTTAGCATTACTCACGACACAGTGGCATAAAATTATTGAAAATGCGTTGACCGCCAACTACCAAGAAGCCATTCCATTACGTTTAATTCGCGACGAGTTATCGGTTTGTTTTGATGATGAAAAAATTAGCCAGCGTTTCCTCGCCGGTGCAGTCAATTTTTGTACGTTAATGCCAATGCGTTCTGTACCATTTAAAGTGGTTTGTTTACTGGGTATGAACGATGGTGCATACCCACGTAATGTGCCACCACTCGGTTTCGATTTAATGGCAGAAAAAGTCCAGCGAGGCGATAGAAAGCGTCGTGATGATGACAGATACCTATTCTTAGAAGCATTAAATTCAGCGACAAAACGGCTTTATATTAGCTATATCGGACGTTCTATTCGAGATAACCAAGAGTGCAATCCATCGGTATTAGTCACTGAATTATTGGAGTATATCTGTCAGAGTTTCTGCTTAGATGGCGACCAATCGTTGAATATCGATGAAAGTGCACAGCGGCTAAAACAGCATTTGATTATTGAACATAATCGAGTGCCATTTGCGAAAGAGAATTTTGCCTCTGGCTCTCTTTATCAAAGCTTCGCGCAAGAATGGTTGCCCGCTGCAAAAAGTGCAGAGCAAGCGGCTAAGTCGTTTACGTCAATATTAAAACAACGTGAACCTATTACAGAGTTATCGTTAGAACAAATTTTACGTTTTTACCGTCACCCTATCCGTGGGTTTTTCCAGCAGCGTTTGAAGGTTCATTTCTCGATTGAAGAGACTGAACTTCCAGAAGAAGAGCCTTTCGTATTAGGTGGATTGCAACGCTATAAAATTAATGACCAAGTGTTAGATTTGTTAGTCAAAGATGAAGATCCAAATCCTCTTTATCATGCACTAAGAGCCTCGGGACAATTACCTGCAAAACAATTTGGTCAGCTATTTTGGGAGAAACAATTAAATGATATTGCTCCATTAGCTGAAAAAGTGAAAGAGTACGGCGATCGACGTGTCGATTATCCGATTGAGTGTGAAATACATGAGATCAAAATTACAGGCTTATTGCGAAATGTTCACGAGTCAGGAATATTGCGTTATCGACCTGCTTATCTTACTGCTAATGATGGTGTGCAATTATGGATAGAACATTTGTTTTTTAATGCTTTTATTCGTGAAGGTGAAAGCATCGCATTAGGGCGAGAAAACAGTGTTTGGCATTTTTCTGCCATATCCTCAGAGCGTGCAAAAGTACACTTGAATACGCTTATTGAAGGGTATTGTGAAGGAATGAATACGCCGCTAATACTGTTAAATCAGAGTGGTTGGAATTGGATTTCGGCGTGTTTTGATAAAAAAACAAAGGAATATGACTTTACGTCAGAAGATGTGCAGCAAAAGGCGTTATCGGCGCTACTGCAAAGCCTACAAGGAAGCCAAATGAAAGTGGGTGAAATGGAAGATGATTATGTATTGAGAGCTTGCAGAAGCATAAATAGTTCGTTGATTGAATCGCTGCTGAGTAATACTCGGCGCTTCTTACTGCCGATGGCAGAGTACTTAAAATAAGGGAGAGCATCTAAGAATGTTACGATTATCGAAACATATCGCTCATTTATTCTTGTTATCACTACTATTTATAGGTAGTGCTATTGCTGCGCAGCCGCTTTGGCAAGTTATGCCAGAGACTATTAATAAAAGCGTCAGTGATCCGCGAGAATATAAAGCAATCAAACTCAACAACGATATGACGGTTTTACTGGTTTCAGACCCTAAAGCGACTAAATCGTTAGCGGCAGTTTCATTACCCGTCGGGAGTATTGAAAACCCGAACAGTCAGTTAGGGCTCGCTCACTACTTAGAACACATGGTGTTAATGGGCTCTAAAAAATACCCTGAGCCAAGTAGCTTCTCTGAGTTTTTACAAAAACACGGCGGAAGCCATAATGCTAGCACTGCACCACATCGTACCGCCTACTATTTTGAAGTTGAAAATGGAGCTCTTGAGGCTGCTACGGATAGACTAGCGGATGCACTCGCTGAGCCGTTACTTGACCCCGTGAATGCAGATAAAGAACGTAATGCTGTCAATGCTGAACTCACCATGGCTCGTGCGCGTGATGGTATGCGTATTTGGCAAATTCGTTCCGAAACGCTAAATCCTGCCCATCCAAACTCTCGCTTTGCAGGTGGAAATCTGGAAACGTTGAAGGACAAGCCCAATAGCAAGCTCCAAGATGAGTTAGTGAGTTTCTACAAACGTTATTACTCAGCAAACTTGATGAATGGCGTGTTGTATGGCGACCAATCTATTGAACAATTAGCGAAAATTGCCAATGAAACCTTTGGCCGTATTCCTAATTTTAATGCTTCAGTACCAGAGGTTACGATCCCCGCAGTGACGGATAAAGAAAAGGGGATTGTGATCCACTATGTTCCCTCTCAGCCACAAAAAGCATTGCAAATCGAATTTAGTATCAAAAACAATATGGCCGATTTTCGTAGCAAGAGTGATGAATACATCGGCTACTTAATTGGAAATCGTAGTCCGGGAACGTTATCTGATTGGCTTATTTCCCAAGGATTAGCAGAAGGTATCAGCGCATCTGCCTCGCCAAATGCAGATCGTAATTATGGTTCATTCTCTATCTATGTCACATTAACGGATAAAGGGTTAGCGGAACGAGATCAAGTTATCGCGGCTATTTTTGCTTATATTGATTTGATTAAAAACCAAGGGGTTAACCAAGATTATTTTGATGAAATAGCGAAAGTGCTTAATTTATCATTTCGTTATGGCTCTATTGTCAGAGACATGAACTATATCGAATGGCTTTCTGACCAAATGATCACTATGCCTGTTAATCACGTTCTAGATTCTGATTATGTTGCAGACAAATATAATCCTACGGCGATAAAACAGAGACTTTCTGAACTGACTGCGCAAAATGCACGTATTTGGTTTATTAGCCCGAACGAACCGAGTAATAAAAAAGCTTACTTTGTCGATGCGCCTTATCAAGTTGATAAAATCAGTGAAAAGCAGTTCACGGAATGGGCTGGTTTAGAGTCAAAAATGACCTTTAAATTACCAAAATTAAACCCTTATATTCCCGATAACTTATCCCTGATTAAAACGGATAAAGCGTATAAACATCCTGAAATGGTTTATCAGGAAGGGAATATACGTGTGCTGTATATGCCAAGTCAGTATTTTGCTGATGAGCCGAAGGCAAGTATTACGTTAGACCTGCGTTATAACGATCAAGATGAAACAGCAAAATCTCAAGTGGTAGGTTCTTTATTGCAATATATTTCATCGTTAAAAATGGATGAATTACAGTATCAAGCCTCCGTTGCTGGGATGTCGGTCTCTGTCTCTC
Source organism: Providencia sp. PROV188 (assembly GCF_027595165.1). Taxonomy (NCBI): domain Bacteria; kingdom Pseudomonadati; phylum Pseudomonadota; class Gammaproteobacteria; order Enterobacterales; family Morganellaceae; genus Providencia; species Providencia sp. PROV188. Next base: position 3,106,797 of record NZ_CP097291.1, on the reverse strand, counting down.
AAGGGGTTGGATTACAGTTAAATGCGAGCGGCTATACTCAGCATTTATCGGAGCTGTTTTTATCCATGACCAAGGTGTATTTAAGTTTTGAGCCAACAGAAAGAGAGTTGATTCAGGCAAAATCTTGGTACAAAGAACAAATCGAAGTGGCAAACAATGCGAAAGCATACGAGCTAGCCATGCAGCCATTGCAGCGCCTTAACAGTGTTCCGTATTTTGAACAGGAGCAACGGTTAGCTGCTTTAGACACGATCACTTTGAAAGATATTACGGACTACCGTAATTCCGTCGTTGAAGGTGCCGCCTTACAAGCATTAGTTGTGGGTAACATTACTCAGCAGCAAAGTGTTCAAACTATCCAAGATGTCAGTAAGCTGTTAAAGAGCAAAGGTAAAAATTGGTGGAGTGGTGACATCGTTGTGGTGAATAAAACCTATCTAGCCGATTTCCATAAGCAAGGTAATAGCAGCGATAACGCATTGGCCGAGTTATTTATTCCTGATGGTTATGACCGTATCGATGGTGCGGTTCTGTCTGGTATTTTATCTAAAATTGTTCAGCCATGGTTTTACGACCAATTACGGACCAATGAGCAACTAGGTTATGCCGTATTTGCTTTCAAGGTGGGGCTTGGTGATCAGTGGGGTATTGGCTTCTTGCTGCAAAGTAATGCCAAAACACCAGATTATCTCAATACTCGCTATCAAGATTTCTATAAAGTCACTTTGGATAAGCTGAAAAAATTACCTTCTGCTGAATTTGAACAATATAAACAATCGATTATTACGGAAATGAAACAGCCGCCACAAACATTCTATGAAGAGGTTGGGCGCTATGGTTCCGATTTTTCTCGTAATATTTTCAGTTTTGACTCCCGAGATAAAGTGTTATCGAGATTAGAGACTGCCACTCAAGCTGAAGTGATTGCATATTATGAAAATGCGGTTTTAAAACACCAAGGTTTAGCGATGGCATCTCAAGTTATTGGTCAGGGTGTTGATGAGACATCAGGGTATGCAAAACTGAAAAACTGGGTATTGTACCCACAAGCTTCAGATCTTCAGAAAATGTTACCTATCAAGGAAAATGTTGAGTGAATAAGGTGCAGATGAGTTCCCAATTGTTAGATGCCTATAAACTCCCGTTACGTGGACAGCGGTTAATTGAGGCATCGGCTGGTACAGGTAAAACCTATACGATAGGGATCCTCTATCTGCGTCTATTATTAGGTTTAGGGAATGAAAATGCATTCCCTCGACCTTTAAGTGTTGAAGAGATTCTGGTTGTGACCTTTACTGAGGCGGCGACCAATGAATTACGCGGGCGTATTCGTGAGCGCATCCATAAGATGCGTTTGGCGTGTTTACGTAATGGCTTGGGATTCGAATCGGAACCAGAATATCTCACACTATTAACGGAGTTACCGAGTGAAGAGCAACGCGCTTTTGCGGCGAATTGGCTATTAGCCGCTGAGCGCCAAATGGATGAAGCCGCTATTTACACCATTCATGGTTTTTGCCAACGAATGTTAGCGCACAATGCGTTTGAATCAGGCATTTTGTTTGAACAAACCATGATCCAAGATGAGTTTCCTATCCAGAAACAAGCATGTGCGGATTTTTGGCGTCGTCATTTTTATCCTCTGGATTATTCGATGACCAAAGTGGTTCATGCCGAGTGGAATGGACCTGAAGCACTCTTGAACGAGATTAAGCCGTTCTTGCAAGGGGATATTCCCGTTATTATCAACCAGCCGGAATTACCTGAAACTCTTGAAGAACGTCATCAACGTTTGATTGGTTTAATTCAGAATTTAAAAGATTTATGGACAAAAAATGCTGCTGATTTTGAAAAGCTAATTTCTGATTCTGATGTAGACAAACGCAGCTACAGCATACGTTATTTACCTACATGGTTAGAAAAAATAACCGAATGGGCAGAGAAAAGCACCGATGATTATCAACTGCCAAAAGATATCTTAGAGCGCTTTGCGCAATCTCGATTAGATGAAAAATCCAAAAGTGGTTCAGGGCCTTCTCATGTAGTCTTTAGGTTAGTTGATGAGTTGCTTGCCCAAGCGCTGACGATTAAAGATTTGATTATTCCTCAAGCGATTAGTGAAGTACGCCAGACTATTGCTCATGAGAAGCAAACACGCGGTGAGTTAGGTTTTGATGATCTACTGACTCGTCTAGATAGAGCGCTGCATCAAGATGGTGGAGCATTACTTGCCGAAGCAATTGCTAGGCGTTTCCCTGTTGCGATGATTGATGAGTTTCAAGATACTGACCCGCAGCAATATCGTATTTTTCAGCGTATTTATCGGGAAACTGATAACACTGCATTGCTGTTTATTGGAGACCCGAAACAAGCCATTTATGCATTCCGTGGTGCGGATATCTTCACGTATATTGCGGCGAAAAAGCAAGTTAGTGCTCACTATACGTTGGAAACAAACTATCGCTCATCTCAGCGTATGGTTGAAGCTGTAAATCAGGTTTTCCATCACGCTGAAAACCCATTTATTTTTGAACAAATTCCATTTCAAAGCGTTAATTTTGCGGCTCATAATAGCCACAAAAAACTTATCCATGATGGGAAAGAAGTGAAAGCGCTTACTTTCTGGCAGCAGCATGCTGAAGCGGTCTCTGTTTCGGAATATGAACAAGCCCTGGCACAGCAATGTGCGGCGCAAATAGGACAATATCTTGCTGGTGGTCTGCAAGGTTCAACCTACTTTGAAAACAAACAGCAGCAAATTCCTGTAGAAGCCTCGGATATTACCGTATTAGTTCGCAGCCGTCGTGAGGCTATATTGATCCGTGATGCACTAAATCAACTTAATATCCCATCGGTGTTCCAATCAAATCGAGAAAGTGTATTCGCGACTCAAGAAGCTAAAGAAATTCTCTGGCTATTATTGGCCGTATTAACACCAGAAAAAGAACGGGTATTGCGCAGTGCCTTAGCGACGGGATTATTGGGTTTAACGGCAGAAGATATTGATAGCCTAAATTACGATGAAAAAGCCTGGGAAAATGTCGTTGATGAGTTTGCTCACTATGCTGTAATTTGGCGTAAACGCGGTGTTCTTCCCATGTTACGTGGGATTATGTCTCAAAGACATATTGCTGAAACCTTGCTATCGGGTTCTGAAGGTGAACGCCGTTTGATGGATCTCATGCATATTGGGGAATTACTGCAAGAGATGTCTCTCCAGCTTGAAGGTGAGCACACACTAACCCGTTGGTTAGCGCAGCAGATTGCCCATCCTGACCATCAATCAGATGCACAACAAATGCGTCTTGAAAGTGATAGGCATTTAGTACAAATCAGCACCATTCATAAATCCAAGGGGTTGGAATATAAAATTGTTTGGTTACCGTTTGCCAGTAACTTCCTACCTCAATCAAAAGGTCTGTTTCACGACCGTGATGATTACATAGCGAAACTCGATCTTGATGATACCGAAGAGTATGTCGAATTAGCGGACGAAGAGCGCTTAGCCGAGGATTTACGTTTATTGTATGTGGCACTCACTCGCGCTATTTATCACTGTAGTGTCGGAGTCGCGCCGCTTATCAAAGGTAACCGTAAAAAAGCAGGTAATACAGATTTGCACCTATCCGCGCTGGGATATTTGCTGCAAAAAGGGCAAGAAGGTGACAGTGTTTTGCTCAGCAGCATGCTCGATGCGCTCAGTAATGATGTGATTGATGTGCAACTGATAAACTCCCCTGAAATGGTAAGGCTGAATTTAACCAAAGAGACCAGCGATGAGTTATCTGCGAGAGTGGTTTCTCGACACTTTGATGATAGCTGGCGTGTAACAAGCTATTCGGGTTTGAGTTATAGCGCATCCCATGGAGAAGAAGAGCAAGCTTTATCGGCTGAGCAATTTGCTAACTCATTAGCCCCTAAGATGGATATTGAAGTTAGTCATGATGTCGAGACACAAGAAATACAAGAAAATCAACTGACCCCCCACCAGTTTCCTAAAGGTGCTGCACCCGGTACATTTTTACATAGCTTAATGGAAGAAATTGATTTTTCAGGTGACATTTCTTCCGAATGGCTAGAAGAAAAACTGCAAGTAGCAGGCTTTGATACTCAATGGGTTCCTATGTTACAAGGTTGGTTGAATGCCATTTTGAATGTACCGTTAGCCGATGATGGGCTCTGTTTGTCGGCTATTTCAGCTCAAGATAGATTGGATGAAATGCAGTTCTATTTACCGATTGATAGCTTGCTCAGTGCAAAAGATGTTGATCGCGTTACTCACAAGTATGATCCTCTGTCAAAACATTGTCCTCCGCTTAATTTTGAGCAGGTACAAGGTATTTTAAAAGGCTTTATAGACTTAACCTTCTGTTGGAAAGGGCGGTTTTATTTATTGGATTATAAGTCTAACTATTTAGGCGAAGATGCCTCTTATTACACTCAAGAGGCGATGGCTGAAGCAATGATTGACCATCGATATGATCTGCAATATCAGCTCTATTCGCTGGCATTACACCGTTTTTTACAACAGAGGATGCCAAATTACGATTATGAAACTCATTTTGGTGGCGTTTATTATCTTTTTTTACGGGGTACGGAACGCATAGGTTCTCAAAATGGTGTCTTTTTCTATCGACCAACAATTGAATTTATCAGTGAGTTTGATGCGCTATTTCATGATGCTCAATCTAAGGAGCCACAATGATGAAAGCGTTGTTTAATCAAGCTATTGAAGTGCGTATATTCACACCTCTTGATGTGCAATTCGCTTATAACGTTGCAAATGAAGATAACCCGATTTTATTGTTAGTGGCTGCGCTGCTTAGTGCAGAAACTATGTCTGGGCATGTCTGTCTAGCGCTGGATGATATTCGTCCTGACGTGTTATTTATGGGGAGACACCCTGAATTTACAACTCAATTGTGGCACATGATTGGGGAACCAAATCAAGCCACTATCAGAGCGGCGTTATTATCGAGCGAATCCGTGAGTGAAGTCGGGGAAGAGTCTGTTGCTCCATTACTGCTATCAGGCGATTTTCTTTATTTCCAGCGTATGTGGCAATACGAGCAGTGCGTAGCTCACTTCTTTTCAGAGACTGAATTAGCTAATGTTAGTAATGATAATATTGTTAATAATGCTAAAGTTCAGCCAATTTTAACGGCGCTATTCCCTGAATCAACGCAGATAGATTGGCAGAAAATTGCCGCCGCCGTTGCGTTAACGAGTCGAGTTTCAGTCATTTCAGGGGGGCCAGGAACAGGTAAAACAACTACCGTAGCGAAAATTTTAGCGGCGCTGATTAAGTTAGGCCATCAGCAGCAACATCGCTTACGTATTGAATTAGCCGCTCCAACAGGTAAAGCAGCCGCCCGTTTAACCGAGTCATTAGGGTATGCGATGAAACAGCTACCGTTAAATGACGATGAGCGTGAATTACTCCCCTCTCAAGCCAAAACATTACATCGACTATTGGGTGCTCAACCTGAAAGCCAGCAGTTTCGTTATCATCGAGATAACCCGCTTGCACTTGATATCTTAATTGTTGATGAAGCTTCAATGGTGGATTTGCCGATGATGGGCAAGCTTATTGAAGCACTGCCTGACTCTGTCAAACTGATATTTTTAGGCGATAAAGATCAGCTCGCTTCTGTTGAAGCGGGGGCTGTTTTAGGGGATATCTGCCGTTTCGCGAATAAAGGCTATAGTCCTGAACGAGCAGCTCAGCTGGAGCGATTGGCTGGATGCTCATTAAGTGAATTCACCTCAAATAAAGGGCCTGCTATCCGTGATAGCTTATGTCTATTAAGACACAGTTATCGTTTCTCTGCCGATTCAGGAATTGGTCAGCTAGCTTTCGCCGTCAATACCGGAAATGTGAAGCGGGTGGATGATATTCTTGCTCAGAATTTCACGGATATTCATAACTATATCCCTAGTGCCATGCCAGATAATGAAAGCGATGCCGAAGCCAAAATGAGCGAAAGTTACGCCAATATGTTACTAGATGCGGTCGGGTTTTATCAGCACTATTTATTAGCCGTTAAAGCGAGGGAAAAACCTGCTGATGTCTTACATAAATTTAATCAATACCGTCTACTTGCAGCATTAAGGGAAGGAGCTTACGGGGTTTCAGGTCTAAATGACAAACTTGAAAAATTACTTCATCGCCAAGGGTTAATTACAAAACCATATAACTTGAAGCATAAGCACTATGTTGGAAGACCGATTATGATCAGCCGCAATGATAGTGCACTAGGTCTCTTTAATGGTGATATTGGTATTATCCTGTTAGATGAAGAGCGCCAGATGAGAGCCTACTTCCAATTTTCTGATGGCACTATTCGTGGGATCCAACCAAATCGACTGCCAGCACATGAAACGGCTTACGTGATGACAGTACATAAATCTCAAGGTTCAGAGTTTGCTCATACCGCCTTGGTTTTACCTTATGTATATTCGCCGGTGATTACCCGAGAGCTCGTCTATACCGCGATGACACGAGCTAAGAACGAACTTTCATTGTATGGCAGTAAAAAAGTGTTACGTCGTGCGATAGAAACCCCCACTAAACGCCGTAGTGGCTTAGCGCTACAGTTTGAGCAGTTAAATTAATTCCCAGACATTTAAGGTACCAATATGGAAAATCAGCAACAAATGACCGCCGTGACAGTAACATTGAATGCCAAAATTGATCCTGCTCGCCGTGCAGATTTGGAAGATGCATTTGATCAAGCCATGGAGAAATTAGGCAAAGAGGGGCAAATCCAAGTCAGTGGTGGTGGCACCCAATTAGGTGAAAATGGCGAAGTTGCTGAGTGTGATATTGAATTGGCACTAAGTGATGCAAGTGATGAAAACATCAGCCTGATTATTCAAATGTTTTCGGCGATGTTAGCCCCTAAAGGCTCTCGCTTAACTATTCATGGTGAAGACGTTCAAATCGACTTTGGTGCGGATGAAGGGCTGGCGATTTATTTCAATGGCACAGATTTAGCTGATGAAGTCTATGAAAATAATGATATTAACGATCTTTTTGATCAGCTTGATGAAGCGGTCGAAGATATCGGTGGGATCCATGGTGTTTGGGATGGTCCAACAGAAACCGCATTCTATTTTTACGGTACCTCTTTTGCTGAAATGGAAGCGATTTTACGTCCACTGTTAGAGCAAAATCCACTGTGCGAAAAATGCCGAGTCGTGCAAATCGCTTAACTTAATATTAGGTCACATTAAAGAAAAACCCAGAGTATTACTTGAATATCTGGGTTTATGGACGCGAGTTAGAGATTATGGCGAACTACTCTGTTTGCCAACTTTCTGTAAGATTTCAAGCGGCTTGGCTTTTAATATCCAGCATTAAAATTTTTGATTTACGCTGATAGTTATAAAGTGCCTGCTTTTTGACTGGAAGCATCTCAATTTCTGCAGGAATAAAACCACGTTCTTGGAACCAATGAATGCTCCGAGTGGTTAAGACAAACAGTTTATCCAGCTCTAGTTGCTTAGCTTGCGTCATAACGCGTTGTAGCAGTTCTTCGCCCCGAGATGAGCTACGATAATCAGGGTGTACTGCCACGCAAGCCATCTCCCCAAGTTTTTCTTCGGGATATGGGTAAAGTGCAGCGCAGGCGATCACCAAATTATCGCGCTCAATAATCGTGAACTTATCGATTTCCATTTCGAGTTGTTCCCGTGAGCGTCTAACCAGAATACCTTGCTGCTCAAGAGGTCTGATTAGCTCTAAAATTCCACCAATATCATTGATATTCGCACGGCGAGTCTTTTCTGAGCTTTCCATGACTATCTGCGTACCGATACCATCACGGGAGAAGAGTTCTTGGATCAACGAACCATTTTCTTGATAGCTAAGTAGGTGGCTACGGCGTACACCTCGGCGGCAGGCAGAAGCTGCGCCACGCAAGAAGCGAACTGTTCCAGAGTAATAATCTCCTTCAGATTCTAATTCTTGTATCCGTGTTTCTGCCTCATTTGGGAATAGCTCAGACAGAATATTACCGTCCTTATCAGCCACCCCTTGAGATGAGCAGAAACCAATCAGTTTTTCGGCTTTGATTTTAACGGCAAGCTGAGTTGCAATCTCTTCCGAGGTGAGGTTAAAGCTTTCACCGGTTACAGAAACTGCCACAGGGCCAATTAACACGATAGATCCATTATCGAGTTGAGCATTGATAGCATCTTCGTTGATGCGACGGATACGACCGCTATGGCAATAATCAATTCCATCATCGACACCTAAAGGCTGTGCAATCACAAAATTACCACTCACAACGTTAATGTGTGCTCCTTGTAATGGCGTATTGCCTAAACTCATTGATAAACGAGCCGTAATATCAAGCTGCAATGCTCCAGAAGCTTGCTTAACATATTCAAGGGTATTCGCATCAGTGACACGGGTATGTTTATGATAAATGGCGTCATAATTATGCTCAGCAAGGATGTCTTCGATTTGAGGTCGAGCGCCATAAACAACGACAATACGAATGCCAAGGCTATGAAGTAGCCCTATATCATTGACAATGCTAGGAAAATTTTCATGCGCAATTGCTTCGCCGCCAAGCATGATGATAAATGTCTTGCCACGGTGGGCATTTATATAAGGTACCGAATGGCGAAATTCATCAACCAACTCGGTGCTGCGCTCTTTCATAATTACCCTCTTAACTGAATTTTTATTCGCAATAACTGTATTTTTATTCTTTTTGGCGGGAAATATCAAGTAAAAGTTAGGACAATAAAAGTAACAAATTTATTTTTAAGGTTTACATATCTCTAAATATAAATGGATATAATCACAACAATGCAATCTGCATATCAGATTATTGCCAATAAATGTTATTCGGCAATTGAGCATCATTAACTATTTAAATTACGCAAGTATGGTGTTTATATTGCATTGAATAGATGCGTGCTGGGATATAAATAGAATAGATTGGTAATGACAAAGGATGAAGAACTAGATAGAGTGCGAATTAGTCGCTAATATATTATCTCTTGTCTTAGATATTATTAAACTTTTCAGGATATAGATTCGGAATTATTGATGAGTCATCAAGATCACAGCCCATCAAAACGTCGCCTATTGCAAGGTGCGGCGGCAGTTATGCTATTAAGTGTCAGCCCATTCGGTTTTGCTGCCAGTAGTAGCGTTGTTGCTGTTCGTATTTGGCCAGCCTCGAGTTATACCCGTATTACTCTAGAATCCAGCATTCCTTTAAAGTATCGCCAGTTTGTTTTAAACAATCCTGAGCGTATTGTTGTTGATTTAGAGGGCGTTCAATTAAATAACGTTCTTAAGAATATGGGAAGCCAAATTCAGTCTCGAGACCCTTACTTAAAATTAGTGAGAGTCGGGCAGTTTGATCCTAAAACGGTACGTTTGGTTTTTGAAGTTAAAAACAAAGTATCTCCTCGATTCTTTACCCTACCGCCAGTCGCTGAATTTAAACACCGTTTAGTTATGGATTTCTATCCGGGTAAAGGCGTTGAAACCAACGATGACCCATTATTGGCGCTCCTTGAAGATTACAACAAAGGTGATTTAGAAGAGAGCATGCCAGTACAGGCGAAAAAACCAGGGAAAGCGGGTACCGATAGGCCGATTGTTATTATGATTGACCCAGGGCACGGTGGGGAAGACCCTGGTGCAATTGGTAAGTATAAGACCCGTGAAAAAGATGTGGTTTTACAAATCGCCCGTCGCTTGAAAACGCTGATTGATAAAGATCCGAAAATGCGGGCATATATGACGCGTAATGAGGATGTCTTTATTCCATTAAAAGTCCGCGTGGCGAAAGCGAGAAAAATGCAGGCTGATTTGTTTGTTTCTATTCATGCGGATGCCTTTACCAACCGTTCAGCGAATGGTTCATCGGTCTTCGCACTCTCCACGAAAGGGGCAACCAGTAACACGGCACGTTACCTCGCTCAAACGCAGAACGAAGCTGACTTAATTGGTGGGGTGAGTAAAAGCGGCGATGCGTATCTCGACCACACCATGTTAGATCTGGTGCAAACTGCAACGATCAATGACAGTTTGAAGTTTGGGGATGAAGTTTTAAAACGCATGGGTCGTGTTAACCGGCTACACAAAAACAAAGTGGACCAAGCTGGCTTCGCGGTATTAAAAGCCCCCGAAATTCCATCTATTTTAGTGGAAACAGCCTTTATCAGTAACTTAGAAGAAGAGCGTAAACTCAAAACCGCTAAGTTCCAACAGCAAATGGCTGAGTCGATTTTTGAAGGGATCAAAGCTTATTTCCGTAATGGCGGTGAATTAGCTATCCGTAATTAATCGCGATATTTGTCGTGTCGAAGAAGGTGGCAAACAGCAATGTGAGTCGCCTTTTTTATTGGGTGAAAACAAGAAATTAAGTGATTAAAAATCTGTTTGGGTTTTGATATAACTAAGAAAGACAAAGAAAAGAATAAATAAGAAGATAAAAAAGAATTGGTTGCGGGGGCTGGATTTGAACCAACGACCTTCGGGTTATGAGCCCGACGAGCTACCAAGCTGCTCCACCCCGCGACTGAAGAGGTTAAATATATCAGGAATTGGTTGCGGGAGCTGGATTTGAACCAACGACCTTCGGGTTATGAGCCCGACGAGCTACCATGCTGCTCCATCCCGCGCCTGAATATTTCACTACTTTGGGATACTACTTTGATTTTACTGCTGAACTTACTTTGACTGAATCAAGTTTGACTAAATCAAGAAATTGGTTGCGGGGGCTGGATTTGAACCAACGACCTTCGGGTTATGAGCCCGACGAGCTACCATGCTGCTCCACCCCGCGTCCGATAGCGGGCACTATACTCGGGATGAGATCTGATGCAAGTTTTTTCGTGTTTTTTTTTCATTTTTCATCAAGTGGCGTTTAAAAATCGCACAAAATGTAGTTTTTTTGTTCTTTAAAGGTTTCTAACCCAAAAATAACCCCACTAAATATTTATACCCGTTTCATTCTCAATTTGGGTTTGCTATTGTGCGCTTCATATTGGATATGTGTTAGGTGGTATAAAGATGAATTCATGGCAGAAAGGGTTAATCGCGGGCGTCTTCTTTTCTTTATTGGCAGGGTGTCAATCTCATCCAACAGATAAAGGGCAACAATATAAAGACGGTAAATTGCACAGTGACTTGCAACAAGTTAATCAAGTTAACGTGCAAGGACGACCAATAAATGCGCCGGATTTTAATCGCCAAGTGACGGAAATTCAAAATGCATCACCACGCTTATTCAACAACAATAATGAAACTTACCACGCAATAGAAAACTGGTTAATGGCAGGGGGCGATCCTGCTCAATTATCGCGTTTCAATTTGTCGGCTTTCCAAATGGAAGGGATGGACAATTACGGAAACGTCCAATTCACGGGGTACTACACGCCTGTGATTGAGGCTCGACGCTCGCCGCAAGGTAATTACCGCCATCCATTGTATGGTATGCCGTCAAAAAGCAAAGGGCGCTTACCTAGCCGTGCACAAATATATAATGGCGCGCTCAGTAACAATCTGATCCTGGCTTACAGCGATTCTCCTGTCGACAATTTTATGATGGAAGTGCAAGGCAGTGGTTACGTGGACTTTGGCGATGGTAGCCCACTGAATTTCTTCGCTTATGCAGGCAAAAATGGTCATGCATATAAAAGTATTGGTAAGGTGCTGGTTGATAGAGGCGAAGTGCCTTTAGAGAAAATGTCCCTACAGGCTATTCACGACTGGGCAAACACGCACAGTGAACAAGAAGTGCGTGAATTACTTGAAAGTAATCCATCGTTTGTTTTCTTTAAACCGCAATCTTTCGTCCCTGTAAGGGGTGCAAGTGCAGTGCCATTAGTGGCAAAAGCATCAGTAGCATCGGATAAAACCTTGATCCCACCGGGAACCGCATTGCTAGCCGAAGTTCCTGTGTTAGATGGAAATGGGAAATTTACGGGTAGATACGAAATGCGTATGATGGTAGCCCTCGATGTGGGCGGCGCAATTAAAGGGCACCATTTCGATATTTATCATGGAACAGGGCACGATGCAGGGAAAATGGCCGGTTTTTATAACCACTATGGTCGAGTGTGGGTTCTGAAAAAAAGCCAACCTGTTTTTAGTGCGATGTAGCCCCTATTTACTGTTTATTAAGTTTTCGTTTTAACTAAGGTTGTTTGTGATTATGCTAGCTCAGCTTTCTGATGCGTGGATGCAGCGATTCGCTGGAATCGGGCGTTTATATGGGCAACAAGCCCTTCATCTTTTTGCACGTTCACATGTGTGTGTTATTGGCGTGGGCGGCGTCGGCGTATGGGCTGCTGAAGCATTAGCGCGTTCAGGAATTGGCGCTATCACCTTGATAGATATGGATGATATCTGCGTGACAAATACGAATCGCCAACTTCATGCATTGAAATCAACAGTGGGGCTACCTAAAGTTGATGTGATGAAAGAGCGCATTTTGGCAATCAACCCTGAGTGTACCGTGAATGTTATCGATGATTTCATTACGGTGGATAATGTGGCTGAATACCTCTCTTTGGGATTTGATTACGTTATTGATGCCATTGACAGTGTAAGACCAAAAGCGGCGCTGCTGGCGTATTGTCGACGTTTTAAAATTCCTATCGTGACGACGGGGGGCGCAGGTGGTCAAATTGATCCAACCCAAATTCAAGTCGCGGATTTAGCAAAGACAGTTCAAGATCCTTTGGCAGCGAAATTACGCGAACGCCTGAAATCAGACTTTAATATCGTGAAAAATGGCAAAGGTAAATTGGGAATCGATTGTGTGTTTTCGACGGAGCAGTTGGTCTATCCACAAAGTGATGGAACAGTATGCGCGGCAAAAAGCACAGCAGATGGTTCAAAACGTATGGATTGTGCATCAGGATTTGGTGCGGTCACGATGGTAACAGCCAGTTTTGGCTTTATTGCGGTGTCCCATGCGTTGAAAAAGATGGTTGCAAAGGCACAAAGAGAAGTTAAACAGTAGAATTGAGGCTACGATGTAGCCTCAATGGGATAATCATTCTGCTGGGGTCATTTCACCCGCAATGTTTTTGATTGCTGTAATTAGTGCGTGGATCCCATTTTGTCGGGATTCACTGAGTTGCCCTGTTAGACCAGTTTGACTAAAAATATCTTCAAAATCAGTCTCTAAAATTTGCTGTGCATTTTTCTGTTCAACGCAGGCGAGCAAAATAGCAAATAACCCTTTCACTACACGACCTTCGCTATCCCCATAAAAATGGAATGTATCATCATCATTGAGAATAGCGCCAATCCATACACGGTTTTCACACCCTTGAACTTCCTGAGTCTGCTGCTTTTCTTCTTCTGTGAGAGAGGGTAGTTTTTTCGCGAGCTGAATGAGTAAGCGATATTTATCTTCCCACGCTTTTTGTTTGGAAAACTGTTCAACGATTTCGTGAATGACAATTTCTGTGCCAAATGGATGAGAAGCCAGTTCATGTCGAGACAAAGTCATTAGATTACCTTTTAATCATTTAAAATCGAAAGTGCAAATTTCACTGAATCAATAAATTTATCAATATCTTGCTTGTTGTTATATGGCATGGCTGAGATGCGTAAACAGCCGCTAATATTGAGTGAATCCATCAATGGTTGAGCACAATGTTGTCCATAGCGTAATGCAATTTTCTGTTCGGTCAAGAAAAGCCCTAAATCACTATGGTGAATATTGTGGAAATTGAAAGATAAAAGCGGTGAATTTTGAGTTCGATAGAAAATCGCGCCTTCGAGCTGAGAAAGCTGCTCATAGGCATAGTCTATCAGAGCACAAGTATAGGCTTCTGCTTGCGTTAAGTTTTGCGTTGAAAGCCACTCAAGCACAGCTGAAAAGGCTATTACACCCGCGATATTCGGTGTTCCAGCTTCAAATCGCTGAGGGATTGGGGCGAGGGTGAAGCCTGAAAAATCAACATGATTCAACATTTTACCGCCGCCATGCCATGGGCTCATATTGGCTAAATGCTCGGGTTTTCCATAGCAGATACCTAAACCTGTAGGCCCATATAATTTGTGCGCTGAAAAAGCGTAGAAATCTACATTGGTTTCCATGACGTTAAGAGGGTGGTGCACAACGCCCTGAGCGCCATCAACAACGATTTTTGCACCAAATTGATGGGCAAGTGTGGTTATCGCGTTAATGTCCGGCTGGTAGCCCGTTACGTTAGACATTTGCGTTACTGCAACAATTTTGCTTTTGGTGTTCAAGAGTGATTGCAGCGTATTGAGATCTAAGGTTAAGTCAGGAGTCACCGCCCATTTAACAATCTTTGCGCCTGTCTGTTGTGCCAACATCAGCCAAGGCAGCAAGTTTGAGTGATGCTCAGTCTCACTGACAATAATTTCATCACCTGCTTGGAGTTTTTCACGGAAATAACTCTGTGCAATCAAGTTAATAGATTCAGTAGTGCCACGTGTCCAGATAATGGATTTTTCGTCCGGTGTTTGGATCAATTTTGCTGTGAATACGCGACCTTGTTCGTACAAGCGAGTAATTTTTAATGCTTCAGGAGATTGCCCTCGATAGACCGAACTGCCAGAAAAGCGATAGTAATCATCAGAGGCGTTGATCATATCCAACGGTTTTAGGGCGGTGGCGGCGCTATCAAGGAAAACAATATCAGAGCCGATGGCTGGAAATTGCTGACGAAATTGAGGGGCGTTAAAGTTATCCATTATGCTGATTCTTTGATGTTAGCTATCCAACAGGTGAATGTGGCTGTGGTTATGAATGTGCGTTGATTATGATAATAACGGAAAACAGCGAATAAGTAGATGGAGATAAAAAATGTTATTCAGTTATCGATTATTAGAAATAATTTGTTACACTTAACAGGAAGATTTTTGCGCAAATTTTTGAATAATTGCGCGCCTGAAAAAAGTTAACGCACTAAATCGATGAAGGTTTGCTTTTTAACCTAATGGTTAAATTTAATTTAAGATGCGTTTTTTGGGCCTTTTTTACTCGAAATCCGATGGGATAATGTTTTTTTATCTTTCATAATGGATTTTATGGCGCCCAAAATAAAAAAAGCACCGCGCTTAGGCGGTGCACTATAAAAATCACTATGGACAGACAGGGTAAATGTACAGGAAGTGAAAAAAAACAGTAGCAATCGCTACAAAGCCTGGATTAACCAGACAACTTGCAAACACAACATCACAACCACAAAGCCAAAAGTTTCAAAGTAACTAAACTCTGCAACTTTTCGTTCCGGCTTAGGAAGTGCGCATACTATAGGTATTTACTGGCGTATCCTCAAGGGACAATTTATAATGCTTCGGATGAGAAAAACTAATGCGTATAACGAAGCTGAGTCGAAGAGATTATGTCTAAAAGATTACCGCCTTTAAATGCTCTGAGAGTGTTTGATGCCGCCGCCCGTCATTTAAGTTTTACTAAAGCGGCAGATGAATTATTTGTGACACAGGCAGCTGTCAGTCATCAAATAAAAAGCTTAGAAGATTTCCTCGGATTAAAGCTATTTCGCCGTCGAAATCGTTCATTGCTGCTGACGGAAGAGGGGCAAAGTTATTACCTTGATATTAAAGAAATTTTCTCGTCTTTAAATGAAGCGACGAGAAAGCTTCAAGCCAGAAGTGCAAAAGGCGCACTAACTGTAAGCTTATCGCCAAGTTTCGCGATACAATGGTTGGTTCCTCGGCTTTCTGGATTTAACCAAGCTTTCCCAGGTATTGATGTGCGTATTCAAGCAGTTGATCGGGAAGAAGATAAACTAGCGGATGATGTGGATGTTGCCATTTTTTATGGCAGAGGAAACTGGACTGGCTTAAGAACGGACAGACTCTACGCCGAATATTTAATGCCAGTGTGTTCACCTTCGTTAATGACCGGAGGGAATCAACTGAAGAACCCAGAAGATTTAGCGAAGCATACGTTGCTTCATGATTCTTCTCGCCGTGATTGGCAAGCTTATGTTAAGCAATTAGATTTGCAAAATATTGTGAATGTGCAGCAAGGACCTATTTTTAGCCATAGCGCTATGGTGATCCAAGCAGCAGTTCATGGGCAAGGGGTGGCATTAACCAACAATGTGATGGCAAAGAATGAGATTGATGCTGGCAGATTGGTGTGTCCGTTTAGCGAAGTATTAGTCAGTAAAAATGCATTCTATCTGGTCTGCCAAGAGAGTCAGGCCGATTTAGGGAAAATAGCGGCATTTCGTCAATGGATCCTTGCACAAGCAGCCAGTGAGCAAGAAAAGCTTGGCTTTATTACCAATGACCAAGATTTGACGCATATACAATAATCAAACAGTTAAAACGAAGGTGCTATTGTGAATAGTCGTTTGATGTTAATTTTTGCAGGGATTAGTGGATTTTTTATTGTTGCATTTGGCGCCATTGGCTCTCATGCACTTTCTCCAATTATGAGCGCTCATCAAATGGCTTGGATTGAAACAGGGCTGCGTTATCAAATGTTTCATACCGTTGCATTAATGGTGCTGGGTGCGGTATTACTGCGTAAAGTCATTTTGTGGTTCTATTGGGCGGGCGTATTTTTCTCCGTAGGCATACTTCTTTTTAGCGGTAGCCTTTATTGTATGGCCTTATTGCAGGTAAAATACTTCTCTTATTTTACGCCAATAGGTGGCGTTTGCTTCCTCGTTGGCTGGCTTTTAGTTGTTATTGGCGCTATGCGTCTAAGGAAATCGGCGTCACGCAATGAGTAATAAAATTGCATT
This sequence comes from Providencia sp. PROV188, assembly GCF_027595165.1. Lineage (NCBI taxonomy): Bacteria > Pseudomonadati > Pseudomonadota > Gammaproteobacteria > Enterobacterales > Morganellaceae > Providencia > Providencia sp. PROV188. The sequence continues at coordinate 3,090,054 of NZ_CP097291.1, read as the reverse complement.
ATATTGCCGCCCGGGCTTTGAAAAAGAGTGCGCAGCAGAAATTACAGATAAAGCAGGGCAACGCGAAATTTACGGTTTTGCCCGCGTTAAAGAAAATAGCGGTTATGTTATTTTCGAATGTTATCAATCTGAGGATGCAGACATCCTTGCGCGCACGCTTCCATTTCGTGAATTGATTTTTGCTCGCCAAATGTTTGTAGTGGGTGATTTATTAAAAGATTTACCGCCAGAAGATAGAGTTACACCGATTGTGAACGCGCTTAGCCAACAGGTTGAGAGAGCGGGGGATCTGCGTGTTGAAGTTGCGGATACCAATGAATCAAAAGAATTAATGAAATTCTGCCGTAAATTTACGGTGCCTCTGCGTAATGCGTTACGCCAAGAGAAAGTTTTATTGGCGCAAGAGAACTTTAAACGCCCAGTCGTCCACGTGTTCTTTATTGCGCCGGGGTGCTGCTATACTGGTTATTCTTATTCGAATAATAGCTCGAATTTCTATATGGGGATCCCGCGCTTGAAGTTCCCATCGGATGCACCAAGCCGTTCGACGTTAAAGCTGGAAGAGGCTTTCCATGTGTTTATTCCTTATGAAGAGTGGGATGAGCGCCTTGCGAGTGGCATGAAAGCGGTGGATTTAGGCGCATGCCCTGGGGGATGGACTTACCAGCTCGTCAAACGCAGCATGATGGTGGAAGCGGTAGATAATGGTCCAATGGCGGAAAGCCTGATGGATACAGGACAAGTTCGACATCACCGTGAAGATGGTTTTAAATTTAAGCCAACCTCTCAAAATATCACGTGGCTCGTATGTGATATGGTGGAAAAACCTGCCAAGGTTGCTGCATTAATGACTCAGTGGCTGCAAGAAGGCTGGTGTCGCGAGACCATTTTTAACTTGAAGCTGCCGATGAAAAAACGCTATGAAGAAGTGGCGCATATTCTGGAAAAAATGAAAGCTCAGCTGAAAGAGAATGGTATCAATGTTCTGATCCAAGCGAAACAGCTTTACCATGACCGTGAAGAAGTTACTGTGCATGTACAACGTGTTTGGTCTGCAAACCCAATGGCGCGTGAATATTATTAAGTCAAAGCTGGGTTGGTTTGAATAGCAAAAAGGTCACTTTGAAGTGACCTTTTTTTGTGTTTGCTATCTAGCTTCGTAGCGTAACTGATTCAGATTACCTTTCAAGGTAATATCTGTTTTTAATGTGGCAATATCGCGACAGATAAGCGCAATTTCTTGTTGGTTAATTAGTTTTTTCTGCCATTTTTCTTCAAGAACATCAAAGTTGGCGTACAAATTTTCAATAGTGTGGAATCGCTGAAGTAACTCAGTGGCACTTTTGGTGCCAATCCCTGCAACTCCAGGAACTTTACTGCTACTGATCCCCGCTAAACCCCAGTAATCAGGTAGTTGTTCAGGCTTGACTCCAAATTCATTCTCGATGAAAGGTACGTCCAACCAACGTTTTTGAAAGTAGTCACGGATACGCAGGTTTGGAGAGAGTAGCTGGCAGTAACCTTTATCGGTAGAGACGATGGTGACGGTATGCCCAGAATCGGCAATACGTTTAGCGAGAGTGGCGGCTAAATCATCGGCTTCATCACCTTCAGATTGCCAGCAATGAATACCATTTTCTTCAAACTGAGCAACGAGTTGAGGTAACTCAGCTTGTAAGTTTTCAGGCATAGGCTGACGCCCTGCTTTATAGTCAGGCAGTTTTTCATGACGCCAACTATGGTGGCGACCTTCTTCATCAAATACTGCCACAATATGGGTGGCGTTAGTATGGTTAATCAATTGAGAAATAGCGGATAAACAGGTTTCTCCACATGGGCTCCCCTGAACCGCGTGGATACGTCGAATTAAGTTTAAAGCATCAATAATTAATAAATGGATCATAAGCCGTTTGGTCGTTAAACGCGCCTTCCTTGGCACGTAGGTGATTATTTCACAATTTCATAGCAAGGTTCGTAAGCGGTGCCACCCGGCAACTTCATACGATGCTGTTTCACGAAACCTTGGAGTAAAATGTCCATGCGTTTCATGATATCGCTATCCCCATGAATTTTGAAAGGACCATGTTTTTCAATCGCTTTCATGCCGACTTCTTTTACGTTACCCGCGACAATTCCAGAGAAAGCACGGCGTAAATCGGAAGCCAGTTTTTCTGGGGATTGACCCGGATGCAGATTCAGTGACGCCATATTTTCGTGAGTCGGCTCAAACGGATGCTGTAGCTCAGGGGCGATTTTAATCGACCAGTTGAAGCTGTATGCGTCACCCGTATTACGACGGCTCTCTTTCACTGCAGACATGCCTTTTTTCATCACGCGTGCCACTTCTTGCGGGTTGTCGATAATGATTTGGTAATGTTTGCTCGCTTCATCTCCCAGAGTATGGCGAATAAAATCATCAAGAACAGAGAAGTATTCCGCGCTTTCTTTTGGTCCAGTCAGGACTAATGGCAGCACTTGCTCGGTATTTTCAGGATCCATCATAATACCCAACAGATAAAGGAGCTCTTCTGCGGTTCCCACGCCACCAGGGAAAATAATAATCCCGTGGGCTAAACGGACAAATGCCTCAAGACGTTTTTCAATGTCTGGCATGATGATCAGTTCATTAACTAATGGGTTAGGTGGCTCAGCCGCGATGATGGATGGCTCAGTTAACCCGATAAAACGGCTGTCTTTATAACGCTGTTGAGCATGACCTACCGCGGCACCTTTCATTGGCGCTTCCATAGCTCCCGGTCCACAACCTGTGCAGATGTTCAGTTCACGCAAGCCTAGTTCATTACCGACTTTACGACCATACAGGTATTCATTTTCATTAATGGAGTGTCCACCCCAGCACACGATCATATTCGGATCTTCACCAATATGTAGCGCACGGGCGTTACGTAAGATGGAAAAGATCATATTAGTGAGGTGAGTGCTATTTTCTAAATCGAGATGGAACTGCTGTTTGGCATTAGTTATTTGAGCGTGAACAAACAGAATATCGCGCAGTACGGCAAACAAGTTCGCTTGTAATGAACGAATGATTTTACCGTCAACGAACGCTTTTTCTGGTGGGTTAATAAGCTCTAATTTGATACCACGTTCACGACGTAAAATGTTGATATCAAAACCTGCACTTTTTTCTAAAAGTTCTTTACTGCTGTCAGTTAAGCTTCCTGAATGTAATACCGCTAAGGAGCAGTTTCGATATAGCTGATACAAATGGCTGCTCGCCGTACGTTTCAGCATATCGACTTCAAGCTGAGACAATAGATCCATAGATCCTAATGGACTGATATGAGTAATCAAGTAACACTCCTTTGCCCAATTGGGCTCTTGACGCGTGAATTACATTGAAAATGATTTAAATAGCATTCTCTTAAATTACACTGATTTTCAATTTAGTAGGTACTTATTGCCGTGCCAAACGACCCGTGTCAGGCTCGAATTGTTCATTACTGCGCCATGGGTTGATATCAAGCCCACCTCGGCGAGTATAGCGTGCATACACAGATAATTTCTCTGGTTTGCACAGTATTGTTATGTCGTTGAAAATGCGCTCCACACACTGTTCGTGGAATTCATTATGATGACGAAATGAGACGAGGTAACGTAATAACGCTTCACGGTCAATTTTTGGACCACGATAATGAATTTGTACTGATCCCCAATCAGGTTGGTTGGTTATCAAACAATTTGATTTCAACAGGTGGCTGACGAGGGTTTCTTCGACAACCTCTGGTTGAGTGCAATCGACCAAATAGTCGCGATTAAATTCATAGTTATCGATGTCAATCTCTTGCTCATCAATACAGACACCTTGGAATTGGTGAATGGCTTGCTGAGTAAAGTCATCAAGTTTATAAAGTGTAACCTTAACCTCGCCATTAGCACAGCGGCTTAGGTCATTTTGCAAAACGCTTCGCACATTTTCCCACGTTTCGAAGCGAGTCTGATTGAAACTATTGAGATAAAGCTTGAAGCTTTTTGATTCCACCAAGTTTTCACTTGTGGCATCTACACTGACGGAGCCTATCGCTACTTGAGGAACACCACGGGTATTTAGCCAAGAGAGTTCATACAGTGTCCAAATATCGGCGCCGTGGAATGGCAGTGTATCAGCATGAATATCCAAAGGATCGCGATTAAGGCTACGCGGCACCGCTTGCAATAAAGCGGCATCATATTGGTCATGATAAGCCGTCTTTTTCCCGAGAGTTAAATTATCGAGAGCGGGGTTATTTTGATAGTGAGACATAGTGATCCTTATCTTTTCGGCGTGTCAGTGCTGAACATTGGCAAACTGAGTGCATTTTATTCGTTTGTTAACTTCTGTCATAATACCACTTATCCATAATATTGAGCCTGCCAATTTGAATTGGTTTTAATAATGTTATTTCTCACAATTGAAAAACGATGAATACAATAATCTCTGATTTAATTAAAAATTTTACCAGCCAGTATGTGGCTAAGTGGCAAGAAGCTACGGGGCTTCCACCGGTGTCTGCTGAGCTGTATGGGGTACCTTCTCCTTGCATCGTTCGTACTGGTGATGATGTGGTTTATTGGGAGCCTAAGCCGTTTCCATTAGAAGAGAAAAGTTTAAATAATGTCGCTAATGCGCTAGATCTCCAATTACAGGACGATATTCACGCTTTTTATACCTCTCAGTTAGCAGGAGATATGAGCGCGACGTTGGGTGATTTATCATTGAATTTGGTGCAAGTGTGGAGCGAAGAGGACTTTATTCGCTTACAGGAAAACTTGATTGGGCATTTAGTGACTCAAAAGCGCTTAAAGTTACCACCAACGCTGTTTATTGCCACGTTAGACTCTGAATTAGAAATGATTTCTATGTGTAATTTAACAGGGGAAATTATTGTTGAAACGTTTGGAAGCAAGCAACGACAAGTTATTGCAGAAAATCTTGCGAGCTTTATTCAACAACTGAAGCCCGTTATATCATCTCAGGGGTAAGTGATTTATGGCATGGTGCTGTAGGTTATCGCCTACAATTTGGTTAAGCCATATCTTAATAATTTTTCACATCATCGAAATGAGAACTATTTAACTTTTAATTTCATAGCGTTACTATCCATTTTAAGTTTTTTATCATTTTTTGAATCATCTGAATGTAGAACACTAGGTTGTTTGCTTAATGGATTTAATACATTCTTATCGGGCTGGACAGGGTAGTTGTTTAGCTTTTTTACATATAAAAAACAAGGAAATGGATAACCTGGCAGAGCGGTTGGTCTGCTAAATTTTTATCTAACAGGATGTTAGGCGGCAGGAAGTCGCATTGCAGGATGCAAGTCAATTGATAGATAAGTAGCCAGTTAGTTTTAACTGGCTACTTTTTTTATTTCTGAGCTGAGTTTGAGTATTGGGTGAGGGACTCAATAATACTTTGCGACATGGCTTCTCTCAGTGCTTCGCGCTTACGGAATTCGGAACGTCTCTGGCTTTTCACTGATTCGATATCACGCATTGGCTCTTGAAGTGGTAATTGATACCAACCTTCGGCATTTAAAACGCCGCCACACTCTTCCCAAAAAGTATCGTAGCTAGATTTTAAATGCTGGCTTTTGATATGGCTATTATTTGAAATCCCGAGAATAGATTTGATTTGGAAATAAGCAGCTACCGCATAAATAGCAGACATTAAAAGATTTTTAGGCCTCATTGCATGCATCTGTTTCGTAATGGATTTCACTTGCTCTACGCTCTGTTCTGTCGATGGCCCTTGTAGGGAACAGACATAAAGCTGACCTTGTTCACCAAATGAAAAGCTCATCAAATAGATTTCATCACCCGTTTCATTGAGTAAATGGATGGAGAGATCCCCTTCACGTGGATATTGAGAATAGATCATTTTTAATTGGGCAAAATCACCGGATTTTAGCTCAATATTCGCGACCGTTAAGCCGTCTCGTTTATCCGAAAACATGGCGGTGATAGCTTCAGGCGTAAAGGTTTTTTCAATTAAATCTAACGTATAGCTTGCAGTGGATAATTTCTGTTTACCACTCCACGTTTTATGCAGGTATTTGTTAATCGGTCGCTCAATAAATTGAGGTACGCCATCGATGGTCGCTGATAGCAGGGCGCTTTGGTATGTATCGCACATCGATTGATATTGCTGATATTGTTGTGAAGGCAACTTAGCAATGCGGAGCTTTCTTTTTAGCTGTACATATTTGTTAGTGAAAGATTTCCATGTCTTGTTTTGTTGGCGCCACTGTTTTAATAGTCCCATAGATAAACCATCTTTATGTTAATAATGAAAAAAGCAAACTGTGCATAAAAACATTCAATAATAAAGGCAGAATATACAACAAATGATAAACAATTATTAATTGTTTTAGTCAATGTGAATAAATGGACGTAGATACATAATTTGGAGACGCATGATTGCTTTTTGCTTGTCTCATCCCCATGTTTGCGACAACACTGTGTCCAAAAATACGGTATATTTTGAATTATTATCTTTGAATAGGTTTTAGTATGAATATTGAGCAGCGCATCCTTGAGAAACTCAGTCATCTTGAAATAGAGATGAGAGCCAAATCCTTATGGGAAGAAGTTCCTCCAAGTCCAGACGCGTTTGAGAGTGTGGAACCTTTTGCCATCGATACGATGGAAGCCGCCCAATGGCTTCAGTGGATTTTAATCCCTCGACTGACAGCAATGATTGATCAAGGTGCCATGTTGCCGAGCAATTTTGCTATCGCACCGTATTTTGAAGAGATCTACAAAGACGATGAAGAAGGGCGCTTTATTGCATTCCTCGATCATTTGCGTGAGTTAGATAGCTACTTTCAATTCACTGTGATGGGCGAATAACGGATGCTGGATATTATCTACCAAGATGAGTATGTGGTTGCTGTTAATAAACCAGCAGGCATGTTGGTGCATCGCAGTTGGCTCGACAGCAAAGAGACGGTGTTTGTGATGCAAACACTGCGTGACCAAATTGGGCAGCATGTGTTCCCAATCCACCGTCTTGATAGACCAACATCGGGTGTGTTGTTGTTTGCATTATCCAGTGAAGTAGCAAGGTCACTCGCCGAGCAGTTTGAGCAGCATACCATGGAAAAAGTGTACCATGCGATTGTGCGGGGCTACGTTACAGAAGGGGATAGATTAGATTATCCGTTACTTGAGGAACTCGACAAAATTGCGGATAAACACGCCACTAAAGAGCCTCGGTTACAAGAGTGTGTCACCCATTATAAACCCTTGGCGACAGTCGAGTGTTCAGTGGCAATTGGGCGTTATGATACAGCGCGTTTTAGCCTTGTTGAGCTTAAGCCTGAAACTGGACGCAAACACCAATTAAGACGTCATATGTCCCATTTACGTCATCCCATTATTGGGGATAGTAAACATGGAGATTTACGTCAAAACCGCGGTGTGAGTGAGCATTTTTCAGTCTCTCGCTTGATGCTGCACGCTAGCCAGCTAATATTTATTCACCCTATAACAGAAGAAAAAATATCGTTAGTCGCGGCATGGGATGCACAATGGCTATCATTAGTTGAACAATTTGGATGGGGTGATACTGTCTCAAAGCTCGATATTAATGTGATTGATTATCCTGTTTGATAGACTTTTATAAGGAGGACGTAGTGTCCAAAATCGGAATTTTTGTCGGAACAGTGTATGGCAACGCATTAGCGGTTGCGGAAGTGGCGCAAGAGATCTTCGAACAGCAAGGTCATGAAGTGGCAGTGTTTGAGGAGCCAACGCTAGCGGATTGGCAAGTCTATAATGCGGGGGAAGGCGTTGCTCTGGTGATCTCTTCCACTACCGGACAAGGTGATATTCCCGATACCATTGCGCCTCTTTTTTATGAAATTAAAGATGTTGTCGGCTATCAACCTGAATTGAAATATGGCGTGATTGCCTTAGGTGATAGCAGCTATGAGAACTTCTGCGGAGCGGGTAAACAGTTTGATGAGTTATTAGCTGAGCAATCTGGCAGCCGTATTGGCGATGTGTTGTTTATTGATGCCACTGAAGTGGAAGAGCCGGAAGAGTTCGCCAAAGTGTGGTTACAATCTTGGGCGGATTTGCTGTAAATCGCGAGCCTTATGCATCTGCACTGTAAACAGGTCGGCTTACAGTGCAGTGAGGAATTGGACTATTTACGAGTAAGTTTCTCGAGATCCGCTTCAATTTCTGCGATTTTATTGGACACAACGTGTTCTAAATGACGCAGGTCATCCAAAATTTTGTGTTTTAAATCAACATCTGTTTGGTCGTTTTGACAAATTTGGTCTAGTTCTTCAATCACATAACGTAAGTTAGTATTGATTTCGTTAATTTCTTTGAAGTTGTTGCTGCCATCAGTTGCTGCAACAGTTTTACGCTGGCGTGGGTACTTAAATTTCACGCTTTTAGCGAAAAACTCGCCTTTATCTTTGCGAAAGTAAATTTTTAAAATATCGTTATTAGCTTCTTGGCGCAGGGAATAGCGGTCGATATCTTGCGGATTGCTGATACCTAAACTTTTCAAATTATCGTACATGTTAGCTCGCTTAATCGTAAGGGACTGTGTCGATGACTTTTAGGGTTATAAATAAGGGCTATAAACAAGGCAGTCTCTTTTTATAACCATTTACTGAGCCCTAATTGCTTATAAAATGATGAGTTACAAAACAACCATCTAATAATAGCAGCTAATTGACCAAGGGCTGTAAATTCTCGGTCATATTATGCGCGATTAATCCAGTTTGACCAACCTCTGTTTGTAATAGAATCTGCTTTATTATTTGCGTTATCTATCTATAACCCAGAGGCTTCTGCTGACTTAACGAGAGATTTATGCTTGAGGTGCAGGATTTTCCATTGTGAATCAATAGATCAGCGGAGCAATGACTCAATGGGACACTCGGCTACCCGATTCGCTGATGGACATGCGCTTCGGGGTAGCTTCGCGTTTTACACCTTACAACCCTTAAACTATAAGGGGAGGTGAGAGAGTTTAGAATTTGATTAGTAATTGATTCGGTAACTTACAAGTAAGTCACTGATCTATACTTACTCATCAATACTTCTTAATAACTCATTGATACCGACTTTACCGCGGGTTTTTTCATCGACTTTTTTCACGATCACGGCGCAGTACAGGCTGTAGCTACCATCTTTGGACGGTAAGTTGCCAGAAACAACAACGGAGCCCGCAGGTACGCGACCATAGAAGATTTCACCCGTTTCACGGTCATAGATCTTGGTGCTTTGACCCAGATAAACGCCCATAGAAATCACGGAACCTTCTTCAACAATCACGCCTTCAACCACTTCAGAACGTGCGCCGATAAAGCAGTTATCTTCGATAATTGTTGGGTTTGCTTGTAATGGCTCCAGAACACCACCGATGCCGACGCCACCAGAAAGGTGAACGTTTTTACCAATTTGGGCACAAGAACCGACTGTTGCCCATGTATCAACCATTGTTCCTTCATCAACATACGCACCGATGTTGACGTAAGATGGCATCAATACACTGTTTTTGGCGATATAAGCCCCTTGGCGTACGGCTGCTGGTGGAACAACACGGAAGCCTTCACGTTCAAAGCGAGCTTTGTCGTAATCTGCAAATTTCATTGGAACTTTATCAAAATAGCGGCTTTCAGCGCCTTCGATGACTTGGTTATCATGAATACGGAAAGATAATAAAACTGCTTTTTTCAGCCACTGGTGAGTGACCCAAACACCCGCAATTTTTTCTGCAACACGCAGTTTACCGCTATCTAATAAAGCGATGGTTTCCATCACGGCTTGTTTGACTGTTGGCGTGACAGTATTCGGGGTAATGGATGCGCGATCTTCGAATGCTTGCTCAATAATTGTTTGTAATTGTTGCATTAATGCTGTTTCTCCTTCAATGATTCTCAGTCAGGTAACATGCCATAAATTAGACTGGCACTATATTTTATCCTTCGATTTAAGGGCTTCTGTCAACCTTTCTGATAACTCTTGTTGCATATTTTTATCTAACGCTTTGTGTTCTCTATCTGCCAATACAAAAAAGTCTTCCACTTTTTCGCCAATAGTCGTGATGCGGGCGCCATATAAAGAAATCTCCATTTGAGCGAAAATGTGCCCCACTTTGGCGAGCAATCCGGGTTGGTCAAGCGCGAATAACTCCATATAGGTACGACGGTCATTATTGGAGTGTAGAAAATTCACTTTGGTTGGTACGCTGAAATGACGTAGCTTCGCAGGGAGAGTTCGCGGTTTTGGTAATGGAATTTCAGGTTGTTGAACTGCCAGTAACAGCGCCTTACGAATGTGTTCATATCTATCTTTCGAAAGTGGCGAGCCATTAGGTTCGAGTACCACGAAAGTATCCATCGCCATATTATCTTTATTAGTAAAAATTTGAGCGCTATGAATGCTGAGGTTGCGTCTATCCAGCTCACTGGCAACGGCTGCAAATAAATGCGCTTTGTCGTGGCACCAGATAAAAATTTCTGTTCCGCCATGTTTCGGTTGAGTACTGATTAACACCAAAGGCTGGGTTAAATCATGTTTGAGCAGGTGATTGGCGTGCCAAGCCAGTTGAGTCGGCGTGTGGCGCAAGAAATAATCCGCATGGCAGCGTGACCACAGAGTGTTGAGCTGCTCTTCATCGATGTGCGATTGTCGAAGTAGCGATAGCGCTTGGTAACGATGATGACGAATGCGTTCACGAAGATCGGGCGTGCTTTGCATGCCTTGGTTGAGTTGATGTTCGGTAGAAAGATAAAGCTCACGGATCAAACTTTGCTTCCAGCTATTCCATAACGTGCTGTTGGTGGCACAAATATCGGCAACGGTTAGGCACATCAGGTAATTCAAGCGCGCTGTCGATTTAACTTCCCCGGCAAACTGTTTGATCACATCCGGGTCTTGAATATCTCGGCGCTGGGCGGTCACGGACATCAATAAGTGATTTTTCACCAGCCATGCGACAAGCTCGGCATCTTTGGTTGTAAAATCATGTTGAAGAGCAAATTCATAGACAAATTCAGCACCGAGATCGGAGTGATCCCCTGAGCGCCCTTTGGCAATATCATGAAACATCGCCGCTAAGCGTAACAGCTCTGGCTGTAAAATCTTAGGATAAACACTGACACATAGCGGGTGCTCTCGGCGGTTCTCTTCCTGAGTGAAACTGTCGATTTTTTGCAGAACGCGAATGGTATGTTCATCTACGGTATAGGCGTGGAACAGGTCGAACTGCATTTGCCCGACAATATTGCTCCAAAATGGCGTATAGGCGCTGAGAACACTGTGTAAGTGCATCGGGACAAAAGCCCCTTTGATAGCTCTTGGATGGCGCAAAATTTTGACAAACATGCGGCGAGCTTCAGGAATTTCGCATAAGGGGACTTTCAGATCGCGCCGTGCAAAGCGTAATTGACGTAATGTGGTGGAGTAGATCCCTTCAATATTGGGGTTGCGAGCCATTTGATAAAACATTTTCAAAATAGCGTCTGGCTGCTTAATAAACAGCATTTCGTCAATCACATCGATTAAGTTGCCACGCAGTTGAAAATATTCATCAATAGGGCGCGGTTTTTCATTAGGATTTAATGCCAAGATAGCTTCATCAAACAGTTGCAGCAGCATTTGATTTAATTCCCTGACTCGGCGAGTGACGCGATAGAAATCTTTCATCATGCGCTCGACAGGTTGGTTCCGTTCGCCGGTGTAACCTAATGATTGTGCAACACTAAATTGACGGTCAAACAGTAGACGGTTGTCATAGCGCTTGACCACTAAATGCAAGGCAAAGCGGATTTTCCATAAAAATGATAAACACTCTTTAAGCTCTTGGCGTTCTTCTTCGGTGAGGAAACCAAAGCCAACCATTTCATCGACGGTTGTCGCACCAAAATGACGGCGGCCTACCCACAGTAAGGTATGAATATCCCGTAATCCGCCGGGGCTGCTTTTAATATCTGGCTCTAAGTTGTAGCTAGTGCTGTGATAACGCTGATGGCGTTCTTGTTGTTCGGTTAGTTTCGCGGCAAAAAAGGTCGCGGATGGCCAAAAGTCATCACTAAAAATAGTTTTCTGTAAGCTTAAGAATAGGGCGATGTCACCACATATTAAGCGCGATTCAATCAGATTGGTCGCCGTGGTTAAGTCTTGTTTTCCTGCTTGAATGCACTCTTCCAATGAGCGAACACTGTGCCCGATATCAAAACGCAAATCCCACAGTAAGGTAATGAACTGACCGACTTTAGTGGCAATCTCTTCAGGAAGCGGTTGCTGGCTGAGAATTAAAATGTCAATGTCTGATAGCGGGTGTAGCTCATGACGACCATAGCCTCCGACGGCAATCAACGACATCTCTGAACATTGGTCAAAATGGTAACTCTGCCAAAGCTTGGTGAGTAAGGCATCAAGATAGTCACTGCGGGCGCGGAGTAAATCCACGACATTTTGCCCTTGGTGAAATGCAGATTCTAACCAAGCATCAAATTGATCAACGTGTTGCCGAAGCGTTGAGAGTTCAAGATCGGAAGGCTGGAATTGAGTGGGAGATAAATAGCTGTTTGAAGGTGCCGTCATCATCATCTGTCCGTGTTGAGAGCCATACAGAAATTATGATCAGCTTACGTTTTTTTAGGGGGGATGAACAGAAAAACTAAGCTCCCCCAAGGAGGAGCTTGAAATACGATTATTCGTTGATCAGAACCGCAGAAATAAATGGCTCTTCTTCTTTACGCAGAGTTAAAATTTCACAGCCGTTGTCAGTCACCGCTAAGGTGTGCTCGTACTGTGCAGACCAACCACGGTCTTTAGTTTTGACTGTCCAGCCGTCTTTCATGGTACGAATACGGAAATCACCGGTATTTACCATTGGTTCGATAGTGAAGGTCATGCCTTTTTGCAGCACAACGCCGCTGTCATCTGCATCATAATGCAGCACTTGTGGCTCCTCGTGGAAACCTTCACCGATGCCGTGACCGCAATATTCGCGAACTACTGACAGGTCTTGTTTCTCAACAAACTCTTGAATGGCTTTACCGATAGTGCGTAAACGGATACCTGGTTTAACCATGCGGATTGCCAGATACAGACTCTCTTGAGTCACTTGGCACAGGCGCTCACCTTGGATAGTTGGTTTACCGACGATGAACATTTTAGAAGTATCGCCGTGGAAGCCATTTTTGATGACAGTGACGTCGATGTTAACCACATCACCATCTTTCAGAATTTTATCGTCGCTTGGAATACCGTGGCAGATAACATCATTCACAGAAATACAAACAGACTTAGGGAAACCATGGTAGTCAAGGCAGGCTGGGATCGCTTGTTGTTGCTCAACAATGTGTTTGTGGCAAAGGCGATCCAATTCACCTGTACTGACTCCCGGCACAACATGCGGTGCGATCATTTCTAACACTTCAGCTGCTAGGCGACCAGCAACACGCATTTTCTGAATATCTTCTTCAGTTTTGATAATAATAGCCATGAGTTCAGTCCATATATGTCAGCAAGGAATTTGCGACATGTTAAAAAAAGGGTTTGGAAATGGGCAATTGTTGCGACATTTTTACCGTTGATGCTGAGTATGGTAACAGTCACCGCATTTTCTGCCAACTAGTAGGCGATATGTTTAGATGCCCACAATTCGATTAAAAACAGATAATGGAGCACAGGGTAAGCCAAGCCTTAGGCGTGGTTTGTTCAAATTGAGCTTTCTAGAGCACAAATTGTCAAAGATGCCAGTCGATTTTTGATGGTGAATTTTTTGTCTTGACCATTTTTCGCTATCGCTTTGTTGTTGCTCCATATTTGCACGGAGGCTCTTTTGTGATGGGCAAAATTCATTGATATTTGAATAGTACACTTACTTTTTATCAGCGAAAAAAACAACAATTATTGGATTACAACTGCATTTTATGGTATAAAGCGCGCCGGCAATCCATATTTTTCTCTTTATCTCATTTTTTAATCTAATTTGGATTAGTGAGTGAATCTTAAAGGCATCGATTGGATGTGCGTAAATTAAAACTCAATTGTGTAATAACACACACGAATCGGCACGTGCGCCGGGGTGCTCTTATGCGTTTAGACGCAGCTATAGAGTCGGTAGCATGGGATTCGTGGAGGCATAACCCCAATTACTTATATACAGAGGTATAAAATGGCAACTGTTTCCATGCGCGATATGTTACAAGCGGGCGTTCACTTTGGTCACCAGACTCGTTACTGGAACCCTAAAATGAAACCTTTCATTTTCGGCGCTCGTAACAAAGTTCATATCATCAACTTGGAAAAGACTGTTCCAATGTTCAACGAAGCTCTGGCTGAGTTGACTAAAATTGCTTCTCGTAAAGGCAAGATTCTGTTTGTTGGTACTAAACGTGCTGCAAGCGAAGCCGTTCAAGAAGCTGCTGGAAGCTGTGATCAATATTTCGTAAACCACCGTTGGTTAGGTGGGATGCTGACTAACTGGAAAACTGTTCGTCAGTCAATCAAACGTCTGAAAGATCTGGAAGTTCAGTCACAAGACGGTACTTTCGACAAACTGACCAAGAAAGAAGCGCTGATGCGTACTCGTGAACTTGGTAAGTTAGAAAACAGCTTAGGCGGTATCAAAGATATGGGCGGTTTACCAGACGCTCTGTTCGTTATCGATGCAGACCACGAACACATTGCTATCAAAGAAGCTAACAACCTGGGTATCCCAGTATTCGCTATCGTTGATACTAACTCTGATCCAGACGGTATCGACTTCGTTATCCCTGGTAACGACGATGCAATCCGTGCAATCAAACTGTATCTGGGCGCTGTTGCAAACACCGTTCGTGAAGGTCGTTCACAAGATCTGGCTGTTCAAGCAGAAGAAAGCTTAGTAGAAGCTGAATAATAAGGCAAAAGCCCTTATTAACCAGGTATTGCTATATATTGGTTAGAAGGGGCCTACTTAGGCCCCTTTTGTCTCTGTGAATCAGAATTATCCTTGTGGGAAAGTCCCGTGAGGCATATCGAGGAATAAATCACATGTCTGGAATTACCGCTGCATTGGTAAAAGAACTGCGCGAACGTACTGGCGCAGGTATGATGGAATGTAAAAAAGCATTAGTTGAAGCTAACGGCGACATCGAATTAGCAATCGACAACATGCGTAAATCAGGTCAAGCGAAAGCAGCTAAAAAAGCAGGCCGTGTTGCTGCTGAAGGCGTTATCCTGACTGAAGTTTTCAACGACGGTAAAACTGGTGCGCTGATCGAACTGAACTGCGAAACTGACTTCGTTGCTAAAGATGCTGGTTTCTTAGCATTCGGTAAAGAAGTTTTAGCTTCTGTTGTTGCTGATAAAAACGCTGACATCGACGCTCTGAAAGCAAAATTCGAAGAAGCTCGTACAGCTTTAGTTGCGAAAATTGGTGAAAACATCAATATCCGTCGCGTTGCTATTCTGGAAGGCGCACAAGTAGGTAGCTACCTGCACGGCGCTCGTATCGGTGTTCTGGTTGCTGGCGAAGGCGCAGATGAAGAACTGCTGAAACACATCGCTATGCACATTGCTGCAAGCAAGCCAGAATATGTGACTCCAGAAAACGTTCCAGCTGACGTTGTTGCTCACGAGCACCAAATTCAGTTAGACATCGCTATGCAATCTGGTAAACCACGCGAAATCGCTGAAAAAATGGTTATCGGTCGCATGAACAAATTCACTGGCGAAATCTCTCTGACTGGCCAGCCTTTCGTAATGGATCCAAGCAAATCTGTTGGTGACTTACTGAAAGAAAAAGGTGCTAACGTAACTAACTTCATCCGCTTTGAAGTTGGTGAAGGTATCGAGAAAGTTGAAACTGACTTCGCAGCAGAAGTTGCTGCAATGAGCAAGTAATCAACGAAAAGGGCCGCCGATTGGCGGCCTTTCTTTAATACACTGCATATTTCAAGCTGCATGCATTCGCCTCCTTTGGTGTAGCGACTCAACTTCCTGCAACTTGAACTATTTTTGTGCAGCATTCTGTATCAAATACATTTTTCGGCATATAGAGCGAGATTCTATATGTATGACTCCAATAATGACCTGTTAGGACACAACTCATGGCAACCAATGCAAAACCCGTTTATCAGCGTATTCTGCTTAAACTAAGTGGCGAGGCTCTACAAGGTGCAGAAGGTTTTGGTATCGATGCTAGCGTTTTAGATCGTATGGCTCAGGAAATCAAAGAACTTATAGAACTGGGTATACAGGTCGGTGTGGTTATTGGTGGTGGTAACTTGTTCCGTGGTGCCGGTCTGGCACAAGCAGGCATGAACCGCGTTGTTGGTGACCATATGGGTATGCTGGCAACCGTGATGAATGGTCTGGCAATGCGTGATGCGCTGCACCGTGCATACGTAAACGCAAGACTGATGTCTGCAATTCCACTCAATGGTGTGTGTGACAACTACAGCTGGGCTGAAGCTATCAGCTTACTGCGTCACGGCCGTGTGGTTATCTTCTCTGCGGGAACAGGAAATCCATTCTTCACAACGGACTCAGCAGCTTGCTTACGCGGTATTGAAATTGAAGCTGATGTTGTACTGAAAGCCACAAAAGTTGATGGCGTTTACTCGTCAGATCCTGCCAAAGATCCTGATGCCGTTCTGTATGAAAACCTGAATTATCAAGAAGTTCTTGAGCGTGAATTGAAAGTTATGGATTTAGCTGCATTTACGCTAGCACGCGATCACAACCTGCCAATTCGTGTTTTCAACATGAATAAGCCAGGTGCATTACGCCGTGTTGTGATGGGTGAAAACGAAGGAACTCTGATTTCTCACAATTAATACTCAGAGACATGACCTGAGTTTGAATGTATTATCTAACATAAATTCAGACAATTTAAGCGAGGCTGCTTTGCGGCCTTTAATAACAAGTTCTTAAGGGTTGATAACGTGATTAACGAAATCCAAAAAGATGCTCAAGACCGTATGGAAAAGAGCCTTGAAGCACTAAAAAGTCAAATCAGCAAAGTTCGTACTGGCCGCGCTTCTCCAAGCCTGTTAGACGGCATCTCTGTTGAATATTACGGTTCAGCAACGCCTCTGCGTCAATTAGCTAACGTGACTGTTGAAGATTCACGTACATTAGCAATTTCTGTTTTTGACCGTAGCATGTCACCTGCAATTGAAAAAGCGATCATGGCGTCTGACTTAGGTCTGAACCCATCTTCAGCAGGTACTGTTATCCGCGTTCCACTTCCTCCATTAACGGAAGAGCGTCGTAAAGACTTAATCAAAGTGGTTCGTGGTGATGCTGAGCAAGGTCGTATCGCAATTCGTAACGTCCGCCGTGACGCGAACGATAAAGTTAAAGCTTTACTGAAAGACAAAGAAATCAGTGAAGATGACGAGCGCCGTTCACAGGATGACATCCAAAAGCTGACTGATAACTTCATCAAAAAAGTGGATGAAGCATTAGCTCAGAAAGAAGCGGAGCTGATGGAGTTTTAATCCATCTTGATAATAAAGCCATCTGAACACATTTTTTAAAAGTGTGCTTTAGCATGGCTTTATTATTTATCATTTCTATTAAACAATCCTTTCTTATCGCTAAGCTGATATAATCTCAGTATTGAATTAATACAGAGTATCTGATCACTATGAAACGTCTTACTATCCTGGGTTCTACAGGTTCAATCGGTACAAGTACACTTTCTGTTGTTCGTCAAAATCCTGATAAATTCCAAATTCTTGCATTAGTCGCAGGTAAAAACGTGACTGAGATGGCAAGTCAGTGCCTTGAATTTAATCCTAAATATGTCTCAATGGCTGACGAAAGCGCAGCGAAAGCATTACGTACTATTTTGACGGAAAATAACTGCAAAACAGAAGTTTTATCTGGTACAGAATCCGCTATTGAACTTGCTGGATTAGATGATGCGGATCAAGTGATGTCTGCTATTACTGGCGTGGCGGGGCTACTCCCAACGTTGTCAGCAATCCGCAAAGGGAAAAGAATATTATTAGCGAATAAAGAGTCTTTGATCACCAGTGGCCGTTTATTCTTTAATGCGATTCGAGAGCACCAAGCGACAGTTTTCCCGATCGATAGCGAGCATAATGCGATTTTCCAAAGCTTACCTGAAGAGATTCAATTGAATTTAGGCTTTGCCGACCTGATGGCCTCAGGGATTTCCAGCATCGTATTAACAGGGTCTGGCGGACCATTTAGAGATACACCTTTATCTTATTTTGACCAAGTGACACCTGATGAGGCATGTAATCATCCTAACTGGTCAATGGGTCGCAAAATCTCAGTAGATTCCGCGACTATGATGAATAAAGGTCTAGAATATATCGAGGCCTGCTATTTCTTTAATGCGAACGAAAAGCAGATGGAAGTGATTATTCACCCTCAATCTGTGATCCACTCTATGGTTCGTTACCGTGATGGGAGTGTTATCGCCCAGTTAGGAACACCGGACATGCGTACACCAATTTCGTACAGCATGGCCTATCCTCAGCGTATTATGTCGGGTGCTAAGCCATTGGATTTCACTACGTTATCTTCGCTGACTTTTGTGGAGCCTGATTACCAACGTTATCCTTGCCTGAAACTGGCTATCGATGCATGTCACCAAGGGCAAGCGGCGACGACTGTATTAAATGGTGCGAATGAAATCACTGTCGGTGCATTCTTAGAAGAGAAAATTCGCTTTACGGATATTGCAAAAATCAATCACAAGATTATGGATAAATTAGATTTTTCGGAACCCACGTCTATTGATGAGGTCTTAGAAATCGATGCTTGTGCTCGTCGTGAAGCAGCTCAGCTAATTGCTCAAGAATTTTAATCTTGATATGTGATTTATTTAGTTGCTGATAACTATAATATATCTTTAATATGTGGCGTGTTGAGAATAGAAAGCTTATCAACAATAAGCATATTAAGGATGTGTCTTATCAGCAATTATAATCATAAGAGTTATGATTGAGCCGGATTTCCCAAGTAGTACAGACAAGGATTAACATTTAATGAACTCTAGTGGTGAAAATCTCTCTGATTCTATGATGCCTAAGCATGTTGCCATCATTATGGATGGTAATGGGCGATGGGCAAAACAGAGAGGAAAATTCAGAATTACTGGTCATCGAGCAGGTGTTGAATCTGTACGTAGTTCTGTGCGTTTTGCAGTAAAGAATAATATTCGTTCCCTGACACTTTACGCATTCAGCAGTGAAAATTGGAAAAGACCAGAAAAAGAAGTCAGTTCGTTGATGGATCTGTTTGTTTTTGCATTAGATAATGAAGTCAAAAACCTGCATAAAAATAACGTAAAACTGAAAATTATTGGTGATGTTAGTCGCTTTAGTGAAACCTTAAGAAAAAGAATTGATAAAGCGGAAGCATTAACAGCAGGTAATACCGGTTTACAGCTGAATATTGCCGCTAACTACGGTGGACGCTGGGATATTGTAAATAGCGTTAAACAAGTTTATGAAAAAGTGAGTCGTGGTGAGTTATCTATTGATGACGTAACTGAAAGTACGATTAGCGACCATGTTTGTATGCATGACCAAGAGTGTGTTGATTTGGTGATCCGTACAGGTGGAGAACATCGCATTAGTAATTTCTTGTTATGGCAGGTTGCTTATGCGGAATTTTATTTCACCAACGTTTTATGGCCAGATTTTGATGAAATGGTGTTTCAGGATGCAGTCGATGCTTTTAGCAAGCGAGAACGGCGCTATGGTGGAGCAGAATCAGATGACGAACTCGTCAAATAAAAGGGGATGGATGTGCTGAAGTATCGTTTACTCACTGCGGTGATTTTAATTCCAATTGTTATTGCTGCACTTTTTTTACTGTCCCCAGCAAATTTCGGTTTAGTAGTGATAGCTGTCTGTGCGTTGGGCGCATGGGAATGGGCTCAATTTGCTGGATGGCATTCACAAACTAAACGCATCGGTTTAGCGGTTGTATTTGCGGCGGTATTACTCGCAATTCAATTTTCTTTACCAGACATGACCGCTCTTTCAAGTTCTCCGTTTATTTTATATAGCCTATGGGCGGGTTTAATCTGGTGGATTGCCGCCATTTTATTGGTTGTGACATACCCAGCCTCTGCCTCATGGGGTAAATCGGTCATCATTCGCTTACTGTTTGGTGTATTAACTATCGTGCCTTTCTATAGCGGCATGATGGTATTAAGAACCATTGGTTACCAAGCAGATACCTCTGTAGGGGCATGGTGGCTGCTCTACGTTATGTTATTGGTATGGGGTGCAGACTCCGGTGCTTATGCGTTTGGACGTACTATTGGTCGCAATAAAATGGCACCAAAAGTTTCTCCAGGTAAAACATGGGAAGGGTTAATCGGTGGTTTAATTACCGCTGGAATTATCTCATGGTTATTTAGCTTATATGCGCCAATCCCAGCAATGCCAGATTATTTACTAGTGACTTCAATTATTGTTGTTGTAGTATCTGTGTTTGGTGACTTAACGGAGAGTATGTTTAAGCGCCAATCCGGTATTAAAGACAGTAGTCATTTAATTCCAGGTCACGGTGGAATACTCGATAGAATTGATAGCCTAACTGCGGCAATCCCTGTATTTGCAGGGCTGAATTTGTTAGTTTTTAACGGTTTTGGTCTTTAGGAAGATTAATGGGATTTATTTGGAGCTTAGCGGCGTTTATTATTGCGATTGGTGTGCTGATTACGGTGCACGAATTTGGGCATTATTGGGTCGCGCGCCGTTGCGGTGTTTACGTTGAAAAGTTCTCTATAGGGTTTGGTAAAACGCTATGGCGTAAAGTCGATAAACATGGGACAGAGTTTGTTTTAGCGCTGATCCCGCTTGGTGGCTACGTCAAAATGCTCGATGAGCGTGTTGGTGAAGTAAGCCCAGAACGCCGTCATTTAGCTTTCAATAATAAGACTGTTGGACAACGTGCCGCCATTATTAGCGCGGGGCCTCTTGCGAACTTTTTGCTTGCTATTGTTGTCTACTGGATTGTCTTTATGATTGGGATTCCATCTGTTCGCCCAGTCATTGATAGCATTAAGCCAAATTCTATTGCTGCTGAGGCAAATTTTGAGCCTCAGATGGAACTAAAATCGATAGACGGTATCGAAACACCTGATTGGAATTCAGTTCGTTTAGCGCTAGTGAGTAAAATTGGTGATAGGGAATTTACTGCACAAGTTTTACCTCAAGGATATAATGAACCGGTTTCTAAAACAGTGGATTTAAGCGCATGGCAGTTTGACCCTGAAAAGCAGGATCCTATTTTATCAATAGGGATTATGCCAGTGTCTGCGAAGGTTGACCCTGTCATCCATAAAGTGACGGAAGGCTTAGCGGGCGAGCGTGCCGGTTTAAAACCGGG
The DNA here is from genome assembly GCF_027595165.1 of Providencia sp. PROV188. Lineage (NCBI taxonomy): Bacteria > Pseudomonadati > Pseudomonadota > Gammaproteobacteria > Enterobacterales > Morganellaceae > Providencia > Providencia sp. PROV188. The sequence continues at coordinate 3,068,700 of NZ_CP097291.1, read as the reverse complement.
AGATAGAATTATTAGTGTCAACGGAGAGCTACTGGATACTTGGAATCCAGTGACGAGAATAATCCGAAATAATCCGGGGACACCATTAAAATTAGCCGTGCAACGTGATTCGACATTGATTGATTTAACCTTGGTTCCTGATGTTCAGGAAGGTAAAAAAGGTGAGCGTTTTGGCGTTGCAGGTGTCGAACTAACTGTATTACCGTTAGCTGATGAATATAAAATGGTGCAGCAATACAACCCTGTATCTGCACTGTTTCAAGCTAGCGACAAGACTTGGCAGTTGATGAAACTGACAGTCAATATGATGGGTAAACTGGTTGTTGGGGATGTCAAACTCAATAACTTGAGCGGGCCGGTATCTATCGCAAAAGGTGCGGGGGTTTCGGCGGAGTCAGGCTTGGTATATTATCTGATGTTTATTGCGCTGATTAGCGTGAACTTAGGCATCATCAATCTATTTCCATTGCCTGTGTTAGATGGGGGGCACTTACTCTTCTTATTAATTGAAAAAATTAAAGGGAGTCCAGTGTCTGAGCGAGTACAAGACTTTAGTTTTCGAATTGGTGCAATGGCATTGATTCTGTTAATGGGACTTGCACTTTTTAATGATTTCTCTCGCTTCTAATTTTGTAAGCTTGGGACCAGTAAGGAATACGCATAACAACGATGGCGATGAAAAAGTTGCTCATAGCGTCGCTGCTTTTAGGTAGCGCCACTGCATACGGTTCAGACGGATTCGTAGTTAAAGACATTCGTTTCGAAGGTCTACAACGCGTCGCCGTTGGTGCAGCATTATTGAACATGCCTGTCAGGGTCGGGGATTCAATCGATAACGAAGATATCAGTCGTTCGATTCGTTCGCTATTCTCTACAGGTAACTTCGAAGATGTTAGGGTCCTGCGTGATGGAAATACGCTGATCGTTCAAGTTAAAGAACGACCAACCATCGCGAGTATCACTTTTACAGGTAACAAATCTGTAAAAGATGACATGCTAAAGCAGAACTTGGAAGCATCCAATGTCCGTGTGGGTGAAGCATTAGACCGCACTAAAATTGCGAATATTGAAAAAGGTTTAGAGGACTTTTATTACAGTGTTGGTAAATACAACGCGACAGTAAAAGCGGTGGTCACTCCATTACCACGTAACCGCGTGGATTTAAAATTTGTGTTCTCTGAAGGCGTGTCTGCAAAAATCCAGCAGATCAACATTGTGGGTAATAAAAACTACTCAACAGCGGAATTGGTGAATAAGCTCCAATTACGTGACGATGTGCCATGGTGGAACCTGGCGGCTGACCAAAAATATCAAAAACAAAAATTGGCGGGTGACTTAGAAACCCTGCGCAGTTTCTACCTTGATCGTGGTTATGCACGTTTCAATATCGACTCAACGCAAGTGAGTCTGACACCGGACAAGAAAGATATCTACATTACGATTAATGTCACTGAAGGAGATCAATATAAGATTTCTGGCGTTGACGTTAATGGTAATACGGCAGAGTATTTAGCGGATATCCAAGAGCTGATCACTATTACACCAGGTGAGTTATACAATGGTGCGCAAGTGACTCAGATGGAAAACCAAATTAAAGACCTGTTTGGTCGTTATGGTTACGCTTATCCGCGCGTAATGACTCAGCCTGAAATTAATGACGCTGATAAGACAGTTAAGCTGCATGTTAACGTTGATGCAGGTAACCGTTTCTATGTTCGCCAAATTCGTTTCCAAGGCAATGATACCAGTAAAGATTCCGTTTTACGCCGTGAAATGCGCCAAATGGAAGGTGCTTGGTTAGGTAACGATTTAGTTGAATTAGGTAAAGAGCGTCTGAACCGTACTGGTTTCTTCGAAACTGTTGATGTTGAAACTCAGCGCATTCCGGGTAGCCCAGACCAAGTTGATGTTATCTATAAGGTTAAAGAACGTAACACTGGTTCAATGAACTTTGGTGTTGGTTTCGGTACTGAAAGTGGCGTTAGCTTCCAAGTTGGTGTAACTCAGGATAACTGGTTGGGTACAGGTAATGCGGTTGGTATTAACGCGAGCCGAAATGACTACTCAACAAACGTAGAGTTTTCAATGACAGACCCTTACTTCACTGTAAACGGTGTGAGTCTGGGTGGACGTATTTTCTATAACGACTTTAGTGCGAAAGATGCGGACTTATCTGGCTATAACAACAAAACGTATGGTTTAGATAGCACATTAAGCTTCCCATTCAATGAAAATAACTCCTTCCGTATTGGTGCGGGTTATGTTCATAACGACCTGTCTGACATGCGTGCGCAAGCTGCAATGTGGGACTATCTACAATCTATGGGTGAAAACCCACCGGTGACTAAAGATGGTCGTAACAAAGAAAGCTTCAGAGCTGATGACTTTACGCTAAACTTAGGTTGGACATATAACTCCTTAAACCGTGGTTTCTTCCCAACATCGGGTAACAAAACCAGTGTTTCAGGCAAAATTACTGTCCCAGGTTCTGATAACGAATACTACAAACTGCGTTTTGATACTGCCCAATATCTCCCATTGAATGATGATGAAACATGGGTTGTGTTAGGTCGCGCGCAGGCGGGTTATGGTGATGGTATTGGTAGCAAACAAATGCCATTCTATGAGAACTTCTATGCAGGGGGTTCTAGCACTATCCGTGGTTTCCGTTCAAATAACATCGGTCCGAAAGCTGTATATCTGAAGAATGTAGATGGCAAAGATGGTCCTGAGCCAGGTAGCCCATCCAGCGATGCGGTTGGTGGCAACGCGATGTATGCAGGTTCATTTGAGCTGATTACACCAACGCCATTTATCGACGAAAAATATGCGAATACGATCCGTACATCTCTGTTTGTAGATGCGGGAACCGTATGGGATACCAACTGGAACAGTATTAACCCAGCATGGCGTGCAGGTATGCCTGACTACGGTACAGCAACTAACGTCCGTGTTTCTACGGGTATTGCTTTACAGTGGATTTCGCCACTTGGGCCTCTGGTCTTCTCCTATGCGCAACCTATCAAGGATTACGAAGGCGACAAATCAGAACAGTTCCAATTTAATATTGGTAGAACTTGGTAATAATTCAGTCTCTATCGAAATCAGCCCTCATAAAATAATGAGGGCTACCAAAATTTCCAGCCATAAGAATGGGTTAAGGAGTTTAGTGTGAAAAAATTGTTGTGTGCAGCGGGTGTAAGTATTGCTTTAGCAATGTCTGCGGGTGCGTATGCTGAAAAAATCGCTATCGTTAATGTTGGCGAAGTTTTCCAGAACATGCCTGCTCGTGAAGCCGTTGCTAAACAGCTTGAGAGTGAATTCAAAAGCCGTGCTACTGAACTGCAGAATCTGGAAAAAGATCTGCAATCACGCGTAGAAAAACTGCGTCGTGACGGCGCGACTATGAGCACTAGCGATCGTGAAAAGCAGGAAAAAGAATTAATCACTAAACGTGACCAGTTCGCTGAGAAAGCTCAGAAATTTGAAGAAGACAATCGTCGTCGTCAAGCTGAAGAGCGTAATAAAATCCTGAGCCGTATCCAAGATTCTATTAAATCTGTTGCAGCGAAAGAAGGCTATGATGTTGTTATCGATGCAAACGCAGTTGCGTATGCAAAAGATGGTATCGATATCACCAGTCAGGTTCAAAAACAGGTTAAATAATAGATGTCTTCAATTCGATTAGCTGACCTTGCTCAGCAGTTGAATGCACAGTTACACGGTGATGGCGATATCGTCATCACCGGTATTGCACCGATGTATTCAGCGAATAATCAGCAGATTACTTTTTTATCTGATAGCCGTTACAGCGATAAGTTGGCAGATTGCCAAGCTGCTGCTGTGGTATTAACTGAAAAAGATCTGAGTGCTTGTAAGGTTGCTGCACTGGTTGTAGATAATCCTTACCTTGCTTATGCGCACATGGCGCAAATTATGGATACCACTCCAGCCCCTGCTGAGAATATCCATGCGTCAGCGGTCATTGCTGATGATGCCCAGCTTGGTCAGAATGTCGCAATTGGCGCGAATGCCGTTATCGAAAGTGGCGTTGTGCTAGGCGATAACGTTGTGATTGGTGCAGGTTGTTTTATTGGTAAAAATACCCGCATTGGTGCAGGCACCCGTTTATGGGCGAATGTCAGTGTTTACCATCATGTTGAGATTGGGGAAAGTTGCTTAATCCAGTCAGGCACAGTGATCGGTTCTGATGGCTTTGGTTATGCCAATGATCGTGGTAATTGGATCAAGATCCCACAATTAGGTACCGTGATCATCGGATCTCGTGTTGAGATCGGTGCGTGTACAACAATTGACCGTGGCGCATTAGATAACACAGTCATTGGCAATGGCGTTATCATCGATAACCAATGCCAAATTGCGCACAATGTAACAATAGGCGATAATACCGCAGTTGCGGGTGGCGTCATTATGGCTGGTAGTTTAAAAATCGGTCGCTATTGTATGATTGGCGGAGCCAGTGTTATCAATGGTCATATGGAAATCTGTGACAAGGTTACCGTAACAGGTATGGGAATGGTCATGCGACCAATTACTGAGCCAGGAGTTTACTCTTCCGGTATTCCTTTACAGCCGAATAAAGCATGGCGTAAAACCGCAGCTTTAGTCTTAAGCATCAATGAGATGAATAAGCGTCTAAAAACACTTGAACGTGAATTAGATAGCCAAAATCAAAAAAATCAGTAATTATTTGGTAATTCAAGCTAAAATAGTTTCTTGAGTTACATTTTTTCCGGCCTGCCTGTTAACTCGCTATTGAGTTAAAGCGGGCCGATTCATTAATTAAATAGTATTAATAGACAGGAAGAGTATTTCGATGAGTGATAATCATACTCTGAATATAGAAGAAATCTTAGAACTACTTCCGCACCGTTACCCATTCCTTTTGGTTGACCGTGTATTGGATTTTGAAGAAGGTAAATCTTTGCGCGCGGTAAAGAACGTTTCTTTTAACGAGCCATTCTTTCAGGGACATTTCCCGAGCAAACCAATTTTCCCAGGTGTTTTAATTTTAGAAGCAATGGCTCAGGCTACGGGTATCCTTGCATTTAAAAGCGTAGGCAAACTTGAACCTGGCGAGCTGTATTATTTTGCAGCGATTGATAACGCACGCTTTAAACGTCCAGTTCTGCCAGGAGATCAAATGATCCTGGAAGTTGAATTTATCAAAGAACGTCGCGGTGTTGCACGTTTTAAAGGTGTAGCAAAAGTTGATGGAGAAGTGGCCTGCGAAGCAGAAATGATGTGCGCCCGTCGTCGTGAGGTCTGATATGATTGACAAAACTGCCTATGTTCATCCCTCATCTATTGTAGAAGATGGAGCTGTTATTGGTGCCAATGTACGCATTGGTCCTTTTTGCTATATCGGCGCTAATGTTGAAATTGGTGAAGGTACTGAGCTGAAATCTCACGTTGTTGTAAACGGACACACGAAAATTGGTCGTGACAACGTTATTTTTCAATTTGCTTCGATTGGTGAAATTAACCAAGACCTGAAATACCAAGGTGAGCCAACTCGCGTTGAGATTGGCGACCGTAACCGCATCCGTGAAAGTGTGACTATCCACCGTGGAACCACACAAGGCGGTGACCTAACTAAAATTGGTAATGATAACTTACTGATGGTTAACGTCCATATTGCGCATGACTGCATCATTGGTAACCGCTGTATTATCGCGAATAACGGAACGTTAGGTGGTCACGTCACTCTTGGTGATTTCGCTATTATTGGTGGCATGACTGCGGTGCATCAATTCTGTCAGATTGGTGCGCACGTAATGGTCGGTGGATGCTCTGGTGTTGCACAAGACGTACCTCCATACGTTATTGCACAGGGCAACCATGCAACTCCATTTGGTTTAAACCTTGAAGGTTTAAAACGCCGTGGTTTTGAAAAAGAATCTCTGCACGCTATTCGTAACGCCTACAAAACGTTATACCGCTCAGGGAAGTCTTTGGAAGAAGCACGTGAAGAAATTGCTGAAATGGCAAAAACTGACGAACACGTCAAAGTATTTAGTGATTTCTTAGAAGACTCAGCACAATCTAAGCGCGGAATTATTCGTTAATTTTTGCTGCTGCAGATGAATACAAGAAAAGGCCTTTAATAAGGAGCGAATTTTGGTGAATAGCAACCGCCCACTTACTATTGGCCTTGTTGCCGGAGAAACCTCTGGTGATATCTTAGGCGCAGGACTTATCCGCGCCTTAAAACAACAAGTCCCCAATGCCCGTTTTGTCGGTGTTGCAGGTCCTCTCATGCAAGCAGAAGGTTGTGAAGCTTGGTATGAAATGGAAGAGCTCGCCGTCATGGGGATTGTTGAAGTCCTTGGTCGTTTACCTCGTTTATTATCCATCCGTAAAGATTTAACTCAGCGTTTTACTGAGTTACAACCTGATGTGTTTGTTGGCATTGATGCGCCTGATTTCAATATCACCCTTGAAGGTCGCTTAAAATCCAAAGGCATTAAAACCATTCATTATGTCAGCCCATCTGTTTGGGCATGGCGCCAAAAGCGCGTATTCAAAATTGGTCGTTCCACAAATTTAGTCTTAGCATTTCTCCCATTTGAGAAAGCATTTTATGACCGTTTTGATGTCCCTTGCCGTTTTATTGGGCACACCATGGCGGATTCAATCCCCTTAAACCCTGATAAACAGGCTGCGCGTGAACGTTTAAATATCCCCGTAACTGCAAAATGTTTAGCATTGTTACCGGGAAGTCGCCATTCTGAAGTCGAAATGCTTAGCGCTGATTTCTTAAAAACCGCTACACTATTAAGTAGCCACTTTGCCGATCTACATATTGTCGTGCCTCTGGTAAATCAGAAACGCCGCCAGCAATTCGATGAAATAAAACAACAGGTTGCTCCAGAGTTGAATGTCCATATTTTGGACGGACAGGCTCGCGATGCAATGACCGCAGCAGATGCGACATTACTTGCTTCTGGCACCGCGGCCTTAGAATGTATGCTAACCAAATGCCCAATGGTAGTGGGTTATCGCATGAAGCCTTTCACATTCTGGCTTGCCAAGCGCTTAGTCAAAACGCCTTATGTTTCTTTGCCAAATTTATTGGCAGGGAAAGAAATCGTGAAAGAATTACTCCAAGAAGAGTGCCAGCCACAGCAGCTTGCAGACCAGTTACTTCCATTGTTGGAAGGCGGAGAGCAAGTAGACGCGCTGAAGGAAACTTTCTTACAATTGCATCAACTGATTCGTTGTGATGCAGACCAACAAGCCGCTGATGCTGTATTAGATTTGGTTAGAAAATAATGGAATTTATATACCCGAAAGCCAACTTAATTGCTGGCGTTGATGAAGTGGGGCGTGGACCTTTAGTGGGCGCTGTAGTGACTGCAGCGGTTATTTTAGATCCTAATAACCCAATAGCAGGACTTGCTGACTCGAAAAAACTTAGCGAAAAAAAGCGTGAAAAGTTGTTCGATGAGATCAAAGAAAAAGCACTGTGTTGGTGCATTGGCCGTGCAGAACCTGAGGAAATTGACCAACTCAACATATTGCATGCGACTATGTTGGCAATGCAAAGAGCGGTAGAAGGCCTTTCAATTCAACCAGAATTCGTCTTAGTGGATGGCAACCGCTGCCCTAAATTGACCATGCCATCACAGGCTGTTGTCAAAGGTGATAGTTTAGTCCAAGAGATCAGCGCTGCATCAATTCTGGCTAAAGTGATTCGAGATAGAGAAATGGTCGAGCTTGATAAAGCTTTCCCTGAATATGGTTTTGCGAAACACAAAGGCTACCCTACAGCGTATCATTTAGAAAAATTAGCTGAGTTTGGCGCTACCGAATTTCACCGTAAAAGCTTCGCGCCTGTAAGACGTGCGTTAGACATTAAATAGTCGGCATAAGAAAAATAGGTATAAAGTTAATGGCTTCTCCTCGTTTTATTCATCTACGTGTTCACAGTGACTACTCCATGATTGATGGGCTGGCGAAAACCGCTCCATTAGTGAAAAAAGTCGCCGCCATGGGCATGCCTGCATTTGCCATCACGGATTTTACTAACCTTTGTGGGTTAGTGAAGTTTTATGGTGCGGCTCATGGTGCAGGTATCAAGCCGATCATTGGGGCTGATTTTTATATGGAAAGTGAGCAACTTGGTGATGAGGTTGCTCACTTAACGGTTCTGGCTCGCAACAACGAAGGCTATCAAAACCTCACCTTACTCATCTCCGAAGCTTACCAAAAAGGTTATGGCGCAATTGGTCCCACGATTCATCGTGACTGGCTCGTCAAACATAAAGAGGGTTTGCTCCTGCTATCAGGCGGTCGAAAAGGGGATGTGGGGCAGTTTTTACTCCGCGGTAACCAAGCACTAGTGGATGAAAGTTTAGCGTTCTACCAAACCCACTTTCCTGATGCTTACTATCTTGAGCTTATTCGTACTGGGCGACCTGATGAAGAGAGCTACCTACATGCTGCTGTCGAATTAGCAACTCAGCGTGGTCTGCCTGTAGTGGCTACCAACGATGTCTGTTTCATTGAAAGCAGCGATTTTGATGCCCATGAAATTCGTGTCGCTATTCATGATGGATTCACGTTAGCCGATCCGAAGCGTCCAAAAAATTATAGTCCTCAGCAATACTTACGTACTGAAGAAGAGATGTGCGAGCTGTTTGCCGACATCCCTGAAGCATTAGAAAATAGTGTAGAGATTGCTAAGCGCTGTAACGTCACTATTCGTCTTGGTGAATATTTCCTACCGAAATTCCCGACAGGGGATATGGAAACGGAAGACTTTCTGGTTATGCGTTCAAAAGAAGGTCTGGAAGAGCGCCTTAAATTCTTATTCCCAGATGAAAAAGTCCGAGCAGAAAGACGCCCTGAATATGATGAACGTTTAGAAATCGAACTCAACGTTATCAACCAAATGGGATTCCCTGGCTACTTCTTGATCGTAATGGAGTTTATTCAGTGGTCGAAAGATAACGGTGTTCCTGTTGGTCCAGGGCGAGGCTCAGGTGCGGGCTCTTTAGTGGCTTATGCACTAAAAATCACTGACTTAGACCCACTTGAACTTGACCTGCTGTTTGAGCGTTTCTTGAACCCTGAGCGGGTATCAATGCCAGACTTTGACGTTGACTTCTGTATGGAAAAACGTGACCAAGTTATTGATCACGTTGCTCAAATGTATGGGCGAGACGCGGTATCCCAGATTATTACCTTTGGTACGATGGCAGCAAAAGCTGTTATTCGTGACGTGGGACGGGTGCTGGGGCACCCTTATGGTTTCGTTGACCGAATTTCTAAACTCGTTCCCCCTGATCCGGGAATGACCCTTGAAAAAGCCTTTGAAGCAGAACCGCAGCTGCCTGAAATTTATGAAGCAGATGAAGAGGTTAAAGCGCTAATCGATATGGCGCGTAAGCTTGAAGGGGTAACGCGTAACGCCGGTAAGCACGCCGGTGGGGTAGTTATTGCACCAACTAAAATTACGGATTTTGCACCGCTCTATTGCGATGCTGAAGGCAATAACCCCGTTACACAATTCGATAAAAACGATGTCGAATATGCTGGCTTGGTAAAATTCGACTTCCTAGGTCTGCGTACGCTGACCATTATTAACTGGGCATTGGAGATGATCAATGCCCGTCGAGCCAAGAAAAATTTAGAGCCGATTGATATTGCAGCTATTCCTTTACAGGATAAGAAAAGCTTCGACATGTTGCAGCGTTCAGAAACCACGGCGGTATTCCAATTAGAATCCCGAGGAATGAAGGATCTGATTAAACGCCTGCAACCGGACTGTTTTGAAGATATGATCGCTCTGGTGGCGTTATTCCGCCCAGGTCCGCTGCAATCGGGGATGGTAGATAACTTTATCGACCGTAAACATGGTCGTGAAGAGATCTCATATCCTGATGTAAATTGGCAGCACGAATCATTAAAACCTGTTCTAGAGCCAACTTATGGTATTATCCTATACCAAGAACAGGTTATGCAGATTGCTCAGGTTTTAGCCGGTTATACCCTCGGTGGCGCGGATATGTTGCGTCGTGCGATGGGTAAAAAGAAACCTGAAGAAATGGCAAAACAGCGCTCCGTTTTTGAGGAAGGTTCCATCAAAAACGGGGTAGATGGTGAGTTGTCGATGAAAATCTTTGACTTGGTGGAAAAATTCGCCGGTTATGGATTTAACAAATCACACTCCGCTGCCTATGCGCTGGTTTCGTACCAAACATTATGGCTAAAAGCCCACTATCCGGCTGAATTTATGGCTGCAGTAATGACTGCGGATATGGATAACACGGAAAAAGTAGTCGGACTGGTTGATGAATGTTGGCGTATGGACTTGAAAGTATTGCCACCAGATATCAATAGTGGGTTATATCACTTCCATGTGAATGATGAAGGTGAGATAGTTTACGGCATCGGCGCAATTAAAGGCGTTGGAGAAGGCCCAATCGAAGCGATTATTGAAGCTCGCCAACAAGGCGGGATCTTTAAAGAAATTTTCGATCTTTGTGCTCGAGTGGATATTAAAAAGATTAACCGCCGAGTGATGGAAAAGCTGATCATGGCAGGGGCATTCGATCATTTAGGTCCTCACCGAGCGGCGTTGATGTCATCCCTTGAAGACGCATTAAAAGCGGCAGATCAGCATGCGAAAGCAGAAGCTATCGGGCAAGGGGATATGTTTGGGGTGCTTGCAGAAGCCCCTGAGCAGGTTGAAAGTTCTTATGCGAGTGTGCCGAAGTGGCCTGAGCAAGTTGTGCTAGAAGGTGAGCGCGAAACTTTGGGGCTCTATTTGACAGGTCACCCAATAACGCGATACTTAAGTGAGATAGAGCGTTATACAAATGGTTTGAGATTGAAAGATGTGAACCCAACCCCTCGTGGTCAAGTGACAACTGTGGTAGGTTTAGTGCTCTCTGCCAAAGTGATCACAACCAAACGTGGAAACCGAATTGGGATTTGCACACTCGATGATCGTTCCGGTCGTCTGGATATTATGTTATTTTCAGATGCGCTGGATAAATACCAACATATGTTGGAAAAAGACAATATTTTAATTGCCACCGGTCAGGTCAGCTTTGATGATTTCAATGGTGGTAATAAAATGACAGTGCGCGAATTGATGGATATCGGAGAAGCAAGGGAAAAGTATGCGCGCGGCCTTGCAATTTCACTGTCCGATAAACAGATTAACGATCAATTACTGAATCGGCTTCGTAATGCGCTTGAACCTCACCGTTCAGGCACGATACCGGTTCACTTGTATTATCAGAAGGATGATGCCAGAGCTAAGCTTAAGTTTGGCGTTGTTTGGCGTGTAACACCCGTGGATCCCCTTCTGAACGACCTTCGAACTCTGCTGGGTAGTGAGCAGGTAGAATTAGAATTTGACTAAAATAGGAATATTATGAGTCTGGACTTTCTTGATTTTGAACAGCCGATTGCTGAATTAGAGGCGAAAATCGATTCCCTAACTGCAGTTAGCCGTCAAGATAACAACTTAGAAGTCAACCTGGATGAAGAGGTTGCTCGTTTACGTGAAAAAAGTGTTGAACTGACACGTAAGATTTTCTCTGATCTGGGGGCTTGGCAAATTGCTAAACTCGCTCGTCACCCTCGTCGTCCATACTCTTTGGATTACATTTCTCGCATTTTTACAGATTACCAAGAATTAGCGGGTGATCGTGCGTATGCCGATGACAAAGCGATTATTGGTGGTTTAGCTCGTTTAGATGGGCGCCCTGTGATGGTTATTGGTCATCAAAAAGGTCGTGAAACGAAAGAGAAAATTCGCCGTAACTTTGGTATGCCAGCACCAGAAGGCTACCGTAAAGCACTGCGTCTGATGGAAATGGCTGAGCGTTTTAACCTGCCAATTATTACGTTTATCGATACACCGGGTGCATATCCGGGTGTTGGTGCAGAAGAGCGCGGTCAATCCGAAGCGATTGCGCGTAACTTACGTGAAATGTCTCGCTTATCCGTTCCGGTGATCTGTACCGTGATCGGTGAAGGCGGTTCAGGTGGTGCGTTAGCGATTGGTGTGGGTGATAAAGTGAATATGCTGCAATACAGCACTTATTCCGTTATCTCACCAGAAGGTTGTGCATCTATTCTGTGGAAAAGTGCTGATAAAGCACCATTAGCGGCTGACGCGATGGGTATTACGGCGCCTCGCTTGAAAGAGCTGAAGCTGATTGATAGCGTGATCCCTGAACCTCTGGGCGGCGCTCATCGTAATTACGATGAAATTGCGGAATCTCTGAAAGCACAAATCACGCAAGACTTGAATGAGTTAGAAACTCTGGATGAAGAAGCATTGAAAAATCGTCGTTATCAACGTCTGATGGGATATGGTTACTGCTAATTAGCTAACCTATTAAGTGTAATCCAGCCTATTTTGAAACGGGAGTCGGTTTAGCCAGCTCCCGTTTTTTATGGCTCATACTTTAGTTTTCATTTTTATTAATCAATGTTCAGAACCTTAATTATCCAAAGTGCTATATTCAAAATCTGACGACGACCAAAACGTATACCATAAAAGACGTCGATGTAGGGTGCACAATTTCTTTTAACGTCACCCCTCGCGCACTAAGTGGTACGCCGAATACGGGGATTGAAGCTCAATCGAATAAAGTCACAGTAGAAAAAATACTGGAGTCATCCAAAATACGGATATTTAACGGCAACCAGATAGGGGATCGTTCCGGATATGGATACAATATGGAGATAGACTATGCACACCTTGGTTATGGCCAGCCTAGGTCAATAAGCACTCATGAATACCTAAAAAGAAGTGGTTATAGAAAGAAATCAATGCATTATTCTATTGGTGGTAAGACTGAAATTAATTCACCAGTAACTGATGATGGCAGTTCGATTAAGTTTGGGACTAATGCAGTTAGCAGTATTGGAGACACCATTTATATGACTATTGTCATTCAGTTCGAAAACGGAAACTCGGTAAGAGGTACATCGGCTGACATAGAACTAAAGCGGTAATATTGCATTGTAGTGGTACCGTTAATTTTTTCTTCCCCGCTTAGGCGGGGTTTTTCTTGCTAACTCGATATCTTTTCCCTTGCACCCCATTTACATCTGAATATCCTTAAATATTGATGCAGATTTTTCTTGTGATTATGTTCGGTATATTATGTTCTAGCGCTAGAAAAATCGTAAAAATAATGGGGAAGGGCAGGTTAATGGCCGAAAAATCAGCAATTATTGTTGAGCACGTTTACAGTAAAATAAAAAACTATCAAAAAATTCTGGTTGGATTCAGTGGTGGCATTGATTCTACCGTACTGTTGCATGCCCTTTATCAAATCAAAAATAGCATAAATCCTTTACTCCAAATCCGCGCAATTCATATTCATCATGGTTTAAATATTCAAGCGGACAAATGGGAAGCTCACTGCGCTTCATTATGCCAACAATGGGATATTCCGTTTATTTGCCAGCATGTAACTGTAGATAGCGCTCAGATTGGTGTTGAAGCGGCTGCAAGAACTGAACGTTATCAGGCATATCGTGATGAGCTACTCGAAGATGAAATTTTGGTGACGGCTCAGCATCTTGATGACCAAGCAGAAACCTTTATGCTGGCACTTAAACGCGGAAGCGGCCCCGCAGGGCTTTCCGCGATGCCGGAATCACTTTCTTTTCAAGCAAAAAGTGGAAAAACAGTTCTATTACGTCCTTTGCTTTCTATTTCTCGCCATGAATTAGAAAACTATCGAACGGAACATCAACTTCCTTGGGTTGAAGATGATAGTAATCAAGATGACCGATATGATCGTAACTTCTTGCGTTTGAATATTATGCCAAGATTATCTGAACGCTGGCCTCATTTTGCGAATGCAGTTTCCCGAAGCGCATTATTATGCGCAGAACAAGAAGCATTACTGGATGAACTGCTACAAGATTCCCTTGATGACATTATTGATTATCGCGGTGGATTATACATCGATGGGCTTATCCATTGTTCAGTAGCCAAGCGTAACGCCTTGATCCGCAGATGGATTGGTCTTCACCAACTTGCTATGCCGCCATTTAATCAATTAGAACGAATTTGGCAGGAAGTGGCACTTGCCCGGCAGGATGCAGAACCTATCTGTCGCTTGGGTGATGTGGAAATTCGCCGTTATCAAGGGGCTCTGTGGGTGGTTAAGCGCATTAATAGCCTGATGGGAAAACAGTATCAGTGGAATTATCCAGAGGCTTATCTCTTACCTGAATCACTGGGAACACTGGTTGTGATGGATGGAGAAGGGCAGATCCGCCCACCACAAGAAACGGAAAAAGTGACAATTCGCTTTGGATTGCAAGGCTCACTAAATATTGTTGGTCGCCATCATTCACGCAGTAGTAAAAAGATTTGGCAAGAATTGGGTGTTGCTCCATGGATGCGAGAAAGAACCCCGCTGATTTACTATAACGAAACACTAATTTGTGCCGTGGGATGTTTTATTACTCCTGATGGATTTGTGGGAGAAGACACTGTTGGGATTGCTATTGATTGGCAAAATTCCGAACATTGGATAAATACCAATGAGTTTTCCTGCGAATAAGCTGCATAGACTACCCAAAAAGTAGAAACCCCTTATGACTGTGACTATCATAAGGGGCATAGAAGAAACTCAGAAAAACGAGTATTAGTGGGAGTGGTCGACAACGATAGTGCCGATTTCAGGATGACTGAAGGATGAGATAATATCCAGTCTTAGCTCCTTAGTGCCTTCCTGTGTGATCAGGACGAGGTACTCAATTTTTTTTCGTAGGAGCAAATCACTGGCTTGCCCTTCAATATTCTCGCCGTCATTAAGCTTAATTTGCAGCTTTAATTGACGCTGGCATGCGATTTCTAGATATTCGTAATCATCACAATTGATTGGTTGATATTCATTATCTGTAGACATATTCCCTCACCACTGTGTTAGTGGCGGTTATTGCCGCCTTGAACATGTTTGTATTATCTAAAAACTCTAGCATTTATCGACTAAGCATTATCGGCTAAGCATTTACCGATGAAATAAAAAGCTAAATCAAAAGTGCTTGGCTCGATAATAGCATAGTAATTTAATAACTATAATCAGTGACGTGGGAAAAGGAAAATTCTTATTCACTAAACTGATATCTTTAGCTGGTTATTTATCCGATTGTAAACTTTTGCATACCTTATTTTTTTATTGGTTGAGATGTTATGATGTCTTAATAAGCGAAACAGTGATAATTGAATGATCTGAAGGGAATTATAATGAAGAAAGTACTTTTATTAGCTCTTATTTCAGCGGGTGCTGTGGCATTATCCGGCTGTCAAAGTAGTGTCAATGAAGCAAATTTTGCGCCTGTAGACCATGTTTATAGTGGTGTACTTCCTTGTGCGGATTGTTCGGGAATTGAAGCAACACTATTAGTTAATCCAGATGGTAGCTATGTTGAGCAACTGCTTTATTTAGAAACCCGTGAAGGGAACCAAATGTTCCATGAAACAGGTAACTGGTCTAGCACGGAAAATGTATTAACATTAACTAACTCAAAAGCAGAACGTACATACTTTGCACAATCTCCTGATAACCAGTCAATCACACTGCTAGATTTAGAAGGCAAGGCGATTGAGAGCTCAATGAACCATACCTTAAAACAGGTCACTCCAAGTAAAAAGCGTGGCGAATATCGTTATATGGCGGATGCCGCTGTATTTACTGAATGTGGTTCTGGGCGTAAATATGCAACGTCAGGTATTGAGCTAGAGAAAGCCTATAGTGATACCGATGTGGATGGCGGTACGCCAGTGTATTTAGAAGTGGATGGTTTCTATTCAATTCGCCCATCAATGGAAGACGGTCAATTTGATTCTGCATTTATTCCTACAGGGAATATTCAGTTTGATAAAACCCGCTCCTGCAAATAACCTGAATTCGTTTTGGTTATATTGTAAAAAGGCTTAGTGGTAATAAAAAAGCTCAGAGACAGTAAAACTGAACTCTGAGCTTTTTATTTAGGCTAACGTAACGGTTATTTAGCTAATTTTTCTTTTAGGAAGCTAACGACGTTATCTAAACCAACTAGTTGTTTGTCATCACTGCGGCGTGATTTATATTCAACTTGGTTAGTATCTAAATTACGATCACCAATGACGATAGTGTACGGAACACCAATCAGTTCCATATCGGCAAACATCACACCCGGACGCTCTTTACGGTCATCAAAAATAACATCGATGCCTTGTGCTTTCAGGTCTGCATACAGTTTTTCAGCAACTTCTTTAACGCGATAAGACTTATGCATGTTCATTGGCAGGATAGCAACGTGGAACGGTGCGATAGCGTCAGGCCATACAATACCGCGCTCATCGTGGCTTTGCTCAATCGCAGCTGCAACAATACGTGTTACACCAATACCATAGCAACCCATTGTCACGATTTGGTTATGACCTTCTTCATTCTGCACAGAGGCTTTCATTGCTTCAGAATATTTTGTGCCTAACTGGAAGATATGGCCCACTTCGATACCGCGTTTGATTAACAGGGTACCTTTACCATCTGGACTTGGGTCACCCGCTACCACATTACGCAGGTCGTAAACTTCCGGCAGTGGGAGATCACGTTCCCAGTTGATGCCAAAGTAGTGTTTACCATCAATATTAGCACCTGCACCAAAGTCACTCATCACCGCAACGCTGCGGTCAATGACGATTGGCATTGGCATTTTCACAGGACCTAAAGAGCCAGGACCTGCGTTAACAGCTTTACGGATCTCTTCTTCTGATGCAAATTGCAGTGGGCTTGCCACTAATGGGTGTTTTTCTGCTTTAATTTCATTAAGTTCATGGTCGCCACGAATTAACAGAGCAACTAAAGTATGACCAGAGTCTTTCTCGGCATGGACAATCAGAGTCTTAACTGTTTTCTCGATTGGCAGATTGAACTGTTCAACTAATTCAGCAATCGTTTTTGCATTTGGTGTATCAACTAAATGCATCTCTTGGCTTGGCGCTGCACGTTGAACACTTGGCGCAACCGCTTCAGCAAATTCGATATTGGCTGCAAAATCAGATTCAGTGGAGAAGACAACATCATCTTCGCCGCTTTGTGCTAAGACTTGGAATTCGTGAGAAGCGTTACCACCGATAGAACCGGTGTCTGCCTGTACTGCACGGAAATCAAAGCCAATACGGGTGAAAATTTTGCTATAAGCTTGGTACATTGCATCGTAAGTTTCTTGCAATGACTCTTGGCTTGTGTGGAACGAGTATGCATCTTTCATGATAAATTCACGAGAACGCATTACACCGAAGCGAGGACGAACTTCATCACGGAATTTGGTTTGAATTTGGAATAAATTCAATGGTAATTGTTTGTATGAAGTGATCTCGTTACGCACTAAATCAGTGATAACTTCTTCGTGGGTTGGACCTAAAACAAAAGGACGTTCACCACGATCTACAAAGCGCAGTAACTCAGGGCCATATTGTTCCCAACGTCCACTTTCTTGCCATAAGTCAGCAGGTTGAACGACGGGTAAAGATACCTCGATAGCGCCTGCATTTTCCATTTCTTCACGAACGATGTTTTCTACTTTACGCAGAACACGCACGCCTGTGGGTAACCAGTCATACAGACCAGAAGCAAGTTTACGGATCATCCCTGCACGCAGCATCAGCTTGTGGCTGATAACTTCTGCATCCGCAGGGGTCTCTTTTAGAGTTGAGAGCAGATATTTGCTAGTACGCATTGTATAGGTTCCATTAGAACAACAAATTATGGTAGGGCTTATGCCTACCCAATAATTTAAAGCTGCTAAGCAGCGGAATAAACAGCTAGTCTACCAGTGACGATGCTTTGTCAAAAGAGGTTAACGCGATTTTTCATTACGTTCGATGGCAAACACTTCAGTGATATTATTAGTCACTCGCCAGCGTACATTGAAATCTAATAAATGAACCGCATAATCACGGGCTTCATTGGATTGTTTCTTATAGGCAGGACGTGGGTCCTGCTTTAATACTTGCTCAATAAAAGACGCTAATCCAGGATAGTGAGATTGGTATTTATCACATTCAAGCTGAGCTTGTGTGCTAAATATAACCTGCATATCTTCTGAGGGTGCTTCTTGAGCATAACCTGCTTTGGCGGTTGTGATAGCTTCAGCAAAAGGTAGATACGGTTTGATATCTATCACTGGTGTGCCATCAACTAAATCTAGGCTACCGAGTTCAAGGATGACTTGGTTGTTTTCGATAGTCACATCTTTTAATTCAACTAACGACATCCCAATCGGGTTTGGTCGAAATGTTGAACGAGTGGCAAACACACCCATTTTATCGTTACCACCTAAGCGGGGAGGGCGTACTAGCGATTTCCAGCCACCTTCTATCGTTTGGTGAAAAACAAACAACACCCAAATATGACTAAATTGAGTTAATCCTCTAACGGCATTGGGGTCATTGTATGGCGGATGTAAATGCAAACGCCCAAAGCCGTTTTGAACCAGCCCAGGCTGGCGAGGAATAGCAAACTTTTCTTTATAAGGGGATTCGATATGCCCGATAACATTAAATTGAAAAGATTGCATAAGTTGATTATTCAACAATTTTAAGTGCGCTACCTTCACATACCGTTGCTTGGTAACAACCCGGTGCTGATTTGGTTTGGCACTGATGTAATAACACTGCATCTGCAGCGATATAAGCGGCTTGCGTCAACATACTGTTTTTAGCTGAATCAAGGTTAATCGGGGGACTCTTTGCATTTTTTCTGCATGACTCACCAGATACAATACCTAAGTCACGAAATGGCATTCCTAATAATTCTTCAGGGCTGTTCATTAATTTAATGTTTTCTGCGCTGACATCTTCTTCAGTTTCGACAGGTAAAGGTTTCGATAATTTCATGCTCGAAAACCCTTTATTCATGCTTGGACTGGTGTATTGATTAATTCCGCACCCAGCTAAAACAAATGTAGCGAGGGCGAGCAAAAACAATCTCATAAATATTACCTTTTTATTATCTGCGCTAGCGCATTAATTATGTAATCGGTTTAAAGCTAATTTATTTGAAACAAATCGGTTTAATGCTTGTCGGTATGATACAAAAAAACTAGGTGACATAAAGTCACCTAGCATTTTATACACATTTTTTTTAAGAGAAAAGCTTACCAGCCTTTAACTGCTCCACCATCGAAAACTTCGTTGGCCTTTTCTGCCACTTCATTAGATTGATATGCTTGAATAAACTTCTTCACATTCTCGCTATCTTTATTATCTTCACGAGCCACAATAATGTTCACATATGGAGAATCTTTATCTTCAACAAACAGACCATCTTTTGCTGGAGTCAGTTTTGGTGTTGCACTGCTAGCCCAAGTTGTGTTGATGATAGCCAATGCAATTTTTTGATCATCCAGAGCACGTGGTAACTGTGGCGCTTCTAATTCAACAAATTTTAAGCCTTTTGGATTTTCAACAACATCCAACACGGTAGGCATTAAACCTGTGCCATCTTTTAACTTAATCAAACCTTGTTTTTGCAGTAACAGTAATGAACGACCTAAGTTAGTTGGGTCATTTGGCAGCGCTACTTGTGAACCGTCAGCCAATTCATCAATGGATTTAATTTGTTTAGAATATCCTGCAATTGGATAAATGAAGGTATTTCCAACAGGAACTAATTTGTAGTTACGGTCTTTAATTTGCTGATCCAAATAAGGTTTATGCTGGAATGCGTTAGCATCAATATCACCTTTGCTTAATGCTTCGTTTGGTAGTACGAAGTCATTGAAAGAAACTAATTCAACATTCAGACCATATTTTTCTTTAGCAACTTTTTGTGCAACTTCAGCAACTTCAAACTCTTTGCCCATGATCACACCGACTTTGATGCTATTTGGATCTTTTTGTTTTTCACCACAGCCAGCGAGAGCTAATGTTCCTAACAGCGCGCCAACTACTGCAATTGATTTTAACTTAATAGACATAATTTACCCCTTTAGACACTATTTATAGCACCTTAACTACTGTGTAGCGTTTTTTGGCGCTGCTATTGTTTCTGACTATCTAGATTACGGACTATTTATGCGACACTTTTTTCATTAGATATTCACCCGTGAACTGAATGATGAATACTAAGACAATCAATAGAACCAGAACGGTATTCATAACTAATGGATTATAAGTATAGTACCCATATTGCATTGCAATTTGTCCTAATCCACCGGAACCCACTGCACCGCCCATTGCGGAATAACCGACTAACATAATTAATGTAATGGTTGCTGCGTTAATTAACCCCGGTAAAGATTCTGGCAGTAATACTTTGCGAATAATCTGTAACGGAGTTGCACCCATAGCGCGTGATGCTTCAATTAAACCATTCGGCACTTCTAATAATGCGTTTTCAACCATGCGAGCAATAAACGGAATTGCGCCAACAGTTAATGGAACAATCGCACCTTCAATACCAATCGCAGAACCTACAATGAATTTGGTAAAAGGGCTGATCCAGACTAATAAAATAATAAACGGTATTGAACGGAATATGTTCACGACAGCAGAAATAACGCTATACAGAACGGTATTTTCCATGACTTGCCCACGACGAGTGACATAAAGTAGGACGCCTGTCGGGATACCTAAAATAAAACCTAAAATTGCAGAAACGAAAGTCATGATAATGGTATCAATCGTTCCTGAAATAAGCAGTGAAATCATTCCCTCAGACATAACCTAAAACCTCAACTTTCACATGGTGCTCTTTCAAAAATGTAATAGTGGACTCAATGCCATTTTCTAAGCCGTGTAATTCAGCCAGCATTACACCGAATTTAACGCCACCGGCATAATCAATCTGAGAGCTTAAGATATTAATATCGATATCAAATTTACGTACGGCCATTGAGATTAATGGCGCATCCACCGATTGCCCTGTGAATTCCAGTTTCAATAACGGAGAGAGATCTTTACCCGACTCTGGCTGCAAACGTTCTTTATAGTCATCAGGAATATCAATAACTAACGTTGACTTAATAAATGCTTGAGCAACTGGCGTTTTAGGGTGAGAGAAAACTTCACTCACTTTATCTTGCTCAATAAGCTGACCGCCACTGATCACTGCCACTTGGTCACAAATACGTTTCACGACATCCATCTCATGGGTGATCAATAAGATGGTTAAACCTAAGCGACGGTTGATATCTTTCAATAATTCTAAAATAGAGCGCGTCGTTGCTGGATCTAATGCACTTGTTGCTTCATCACACAGTAATACTTTTGGTGAGTTTGCTAAGGCACGGGCAATAGCCACACGCTGTTTTTGACCACCAGAAAGGTTTGCTGGATAAGCATCTTTCTTTTCAGATAAACCGACTAACTCTAATAATTCATCAACGCGCTGTTTAATGATCTCTTTCGGTGTATTGTCTAATTCTAATGGCAACGACACGTTATCAAACACAGTGCGTGAAGATAATAAGTTGAAGTGCTGAAAGATCATGCCAATTCTACGGCGTGCTTTTGTGACTTCTTTCTCTGGCAGAGACGTTAAATCTTGTCCATCAACAATGACTTGCCCTGATGTTGGACGCTCCAGCATATTCACACAACGAATTAAGGTACTTTTACCTGCGCCGGATGCACCAATGACACCATATATTTGACCAGCAGGAACATGCAGGCTGATATCAGTCAGCGCCTGTATATTGCGGTTTCCTTGCTGGAACACTTTATTAATATTTGAGAGCTTTATCATTCTATCTTCTATTCTCTGACGAATTATATTCAAGATACTGTATCTAACTTGCATTGGATGTTAAGGCGTCTAGACGTCTAAGTCAATAAAGTTTGATGGATTTATTCTATTCTCATTTCATTTCTTTTCATGAGATACTAAAAACCATTTCAGTTTGAGGAGTAAAGCAGTGAGCAAAGGCATTCCAGCAATCTTTCTAGATAGAGATGGCACAATTAATATCGACCATGGTTATGTACATCAAATTGATGACTTCGAATTTATCGAAGGCTCAATTGAAGCCATGATTGAACTCAAAAAGATGGGATATGCATTAGTTGTCGTGACTAATCAATCTGGTATCGGTCGTGGTATTTATACCGAAGACCAGTTTATGACACTGACTGAGTGGATGGATTGGTCTCTAGCTGACCGCGGTGTTGATTTAGATGGTATCTACTTCTGTCCTCATCACCCAGATGCAACAGTAGAAGAATATAAGCAAGAATGTAATTGCCGCAAACCAAAACCGGGAATGCTTTTAGATGCCCAGCAATTTTTAAACATTGATATGACTTCTTCTATTATGGTTGGCGACAAACTTGCAGATATGCAAGCGGGTAAAGCTGCTCTTGTGGGTACAAATGTGTTAGTAAAAAGTGGCGAACCTGTTACAGATGACGCTATTGCGAGTGCAGATTTGGTGATTAATAGTCTTGCAGACCTGCCAAAAGCCTTAAAAAGCATCACAAAGTAACCATTTTGGGTGATAAATCAGCAATTGGAAATTATTTTAAAAAAAACACTTGCGAGATTTTTCGAGCTCCCTATAATGCGCATCCGTTGTCACGACAAACCGGCTCGAAGAAAACCTCGAAGTCCCGTGATAACAGAGGTGAAGAAAGAAAATAGTTGAAAATAATCGCTTGACTTTCTAAATAAAAAACGTAGTATACGACACCTCGCGACAACGACCTAAAGTCGATAATCAAAAGATTAAGTCGCACCGCTCTTTAACAATTTATCAGACAATCTGTGTGGGCACTCACAGGACACTATCAAAAAAATATTTGATTTTAAGTCTTGAAGAGTGACTAACACGTTAATTCATATATATGAACTAATAGGTAATTTGGTTTCTTCGGAAATCAAACGACAGTAACATTCTTTGAGCATCAAGCTTTTTAATTGAAGAGTTTGATCATGGCTCAGATTGAACGCTGGCGGCAGGCCTAACACATGCAAGTCGAGCGGTAACAGGGGAAGCTTGCTTCTCGCTGACGAGCGGCGGACGGGTGAGTAATGTATGGGGATCTGCCCGATAGAGGGGGATAACTACTGGAAACGGTAGCTAATACCGCATAATCTCTTAGGAGCAAAGCAGGGGAACTTCGGTCCTTGCGCTATCGGATGAACCCATATGGGATTAGCTAGTTGGTGAGGTAATGGCTCACCAAGGCGACGATCCCTAGCTGGTCTGAGAGGATGATCAGCCACACTGGGACTGAGACACGGCCCAGACTCCTACGGGAGGCAGCAGTGGGGAATATTGCACAATGGGCGCAAGCCTGATGCAGCCATGCCGCGTGTATGAAGAAGGCCTTAGGGTTGTAAAGTACTTTCAGTTGGGAGGAAGGCGTTGATGCTAATATCATCAACGATTGACGTTACCAACAGAAGAAGCACCGGCTAACTCCGTGCCAGCAGCCGCGGTAATACGGAGGGTGCAAGCGTTAATCGGAATTACTGGGCGTAAAGCGCACGCAGGCGGTTGATTAAGTTAGATGTGAAATCCCCGGGCTTAACCTGGGAATGGCATCTAAGACTGGTCAGCTAGAGTCTTGTAGAGGGGGTAGAATTCCATGTGTAGCGGTGAAATGCGTAGAGATGTGGAGGAATACCGGTGGCGAAGGCGGCCCCCTGGACAAAGACTGACGCTCAGGTGCGAAAGCGTGGGGAGCAAACAGGATTAGATACCCTGGTAGTCCACGCTGTAAACGATGTCGATTTGGAGGTTGTTCCCTTGAGGAGTGGCTTCCGGAGCTAACGCGTTAAATCGACCGCCTGGGGAGTACGGCCGCAAGGTTAAAACTCAAATGAATTGACGGGGGCCCGCACAAGCGGTGGAGCATGTGGTTTAATTCGATGCAACGCGAAGAACCTTACCTACTCTTGACATCCAGAGAACTTAGCAGAGATGCTTTGGTGCCTTCGGGAACTCTGAGACAGGTGCTGCATGGCTGTCGTCAGCTCGTGTTGTGAAATGTTGGGTTAAGTCCCGCAACGAGCGCAACCCTTATCCTTTGTTGCCAGCGATTCGGTCGGGAACTCAAAGGAGACTGCCGGTGATAAACCGGAGGAAGGTGGGGATGACGTCAAGTCATCATGGCCCTTACGAGTAGGGCTACACACGTGCTACAATGGCGTATACAAAGAGAAGCGACCTCGCGAGAGCAAGCGGAACTCATAAAGTACGTCGTAGTCCGGATTGGAGTCTGCAACTCGACTCCATGAAGTCGGAATCGCTAGTAATCGTAGATCAGAATGCTACGGTGAATACGTTCCCGGGCCTTGTACACACCGCCCGTCACACCATGGGAGTGGGTTGCAAAAGAAGTAGGTAGCTTAACCTTCGGGAGGGCGCTTACCACTTTGTGATTCATGACTGGGGTGAAGTCGTAACAAGGTAACCGTAGGGGAACCTGCGGTTGGATCACCTCCTTACCATTGAAGTGTTTTTGTGAAGTGCTCACACAGATTGTCTGATGAAATAGAGTAACGGTATCGATAGGCTTGTAGCTCAGGTGGTTAGAGCGCACCCCTGATAAGGGTGAGGTCGGTGGTTCAAGTCCACTCAGGCCTACCAAAATCGAATTGATGCTTCGTTATAACTCAGCTCGTTTACCAGACGTAAACGTCGCCAAGTTATGCCTTGCTTAAATTCGATTTAACTCAAAATTCTTTCTTAGTGAGAGAATCGATACTGGAATTACCTTTATGGGGCTATAGCTCAGCTGGGAGAGCGCCTGCCTTGCACGCAGGAGGTCAGCGGTTCGATCCCGCTTAGCTCCACCATAAACTTTCTGATTATTCAGAATAGATTAGAAATAGTCTATTGCGAATAATTATGCTCTTTAACAATCTGGAACAAGCTGAAAATTGAAAACAACGCACATTGTTTATCGCTTAAACAATGTGAGAGTCTCTCAAAAATCTCAACTTGAACGTGTTTTTCAAACACACAAGCGAGTGGCATGAGCGAGCAGTGTGAAATTCAAGGTGGACAGCGTGCAGCAAGCGCAGCGTACATAAGTACGTGAGCATTGCGAACCCTGCCCAACGAAGAAGTTCACCACGCACAGCCATGACGTTTCGTGTCGTCTGATAAAAAGACACCTTCGGGTTGTGAGGTTAAGCGACTAAGCGTACACGGTGGATGCCTAGGCAATCAGAGGCGATGAAGGACGTGCTAATCTGCGATAAGCGTCGGTAAGGTGATATGAACCGTTACAACCGACGATTTCCGAATGGGGAAACCCAGTGCAATTCGTTGCACTATCGTTTGATAAATACATAGTCAAACGAAGCGAACCGAGGGAACTGAAACATCTCAGTACCTCGAGGAAAAGAAATCAACCGAGATTCCCCTAGTAGCGGCGAGCGAACGGGGAGCAGCCCAGAGTCTTAATCAGCATTAGCATCAGGAGAACGGTCTGGAAAGGCCGGCAGTAAAGGGTGATAGCCCCGTATCCGAAGGTGTTAGTGTTGTGAACTCGACGAGTAGGGCGGGACACGTGTTATCCTGTCTGAATATGGGGGGACCATCCTCCAAGGCTAAATACTCCTGATTGACCGATAGTGAACCAGTACCGTGAGGGAAAGGCGAAAAGAACCCCGGCGAGGGGAGTGAAATAGAACCTGAAACCGTGTACGTACAAGCAGTGGGAGCACCTTTTTGGTGTGACTGCGTACCTTTTGTATAATGGGTCAGCGACTTATATTCTGTAGCAAGGTTAACCGTATAGGGGAGCCGTAGGGAAACCGAGTCTTAACTGGGCGAATGAGTTGCAGGGTATAGACCCGAAACCCGGTGATCTAGCCATGGGCAGGTTGAAGGTTGGGTAACACTAACTGGAGGACCGAACCGACTAATGTTGAAAAATTAGCGGATGACTTGTGGCTGGGGGTGAAAGGCCAATCAAACCGGGAGATAGCTGGTTCTCCCCGAAAGCTATTTAGGTAGCGCCTCGTGAACTCATCTTCGGGGGTAGAGCACTGTTTCGACTAGGGGGTCATCCCGACTTACCAACTCGATGCAAACTACGAATACCGAAGAATGTTATCACGGGAGACACACGGCGGGTGCTAACGTTCGTCGTGAAGAGGGAAACAACCCAGACCGCCAGCTAAGGTCCCAAAGTCATAGTTAAGTGGGAAACGAAGTGGGAAGGCTCAGACAGCCAGGATGTTGGCTTAGAAGCAGCCATCATTTAAAGAAAGCGTAATAGCTCACTGGTCGAGTCGGCCTGCGCGGAAGATGTAACGGGGCTAAACTATGCACCGAAGCTGCGGCAGCGATATGTAAATATTGTTGGGTAGGGGAGCGTTCTGTAAGCCTGTGAAGGTGTACTGTGAGGTATGCTGGAGGTATCAGAAGTGCGAATGCTGACATAAGTAACGATAATGCGGGTGAAAAACCCGCACGCCGGAAGACCAAGGGTTCCTGTCCAACGTTAATCGGGGCAGGGTGAGTCGACCCCTAAGGCGAGGCAGAAATGCGTAGTCGATGGGAAACGGGTTAATATTCCCGTACTGGTGATAATTGCGATGGGGGGACGGAGAAGGTTAGGCTGGCCGGGCGACGGTTGTCCCGGTTTAAGGATGTAGGCAGGTGAATTAGGCAAATCCGGTTCACTATATGCTGAGGTCTGATGACGAGTCACTACGGTGGCGAAGTAGCTCATACCCCGCTTCCAGGAAAAGCCTCTAAGCTCTAGATTATCATTAATCGTACCCCAAACCGACACAGGTGGTCAGGTAGAGAATACTCAGGCGCTTGAGAGAACTCGGGTGAAGGAACTAGGCAAAATGGTGCCGTAACTTCGGGAGAAGGCACGCTGGCATTAGGTGAAGTGGTTTACCCATGGAGCTGAAGCCAGTCGCAGATACCAGCTGGCTGCAACTGTTTATTAAAAACACAGCACTGTGCAAACACGAAAGTGGACGTATACGGTGTGACGCCTGCCCGGTGCTGGAAGGTTAATTGATGGGGTTATCCGTAAGGAGAAGCTCTTGATCGAAGCCCCAGTAAACGGCGGCCGTAACTATAACGGTCCTAAGGTAGCGAAATTCCTTGTCGGGTAAGTTCCGACCTGCACGAATGGCGTAATGATGGCCAGGCTGTCTCCACCCGAGACTCAGTGAAATTGAACTCGCTGTGAAGATGCAGTGTACCCGCGGCAAGACGGAAAGACCCCGTGAACCTTTACTATAGCTTGACACTGAACATTGAGCCTTGATGTGTAGGATAGGTGGGAGGCTTTGAAGCGTGGACGCCAGTCTGCGTGGAGCCAACCTTGAAATACCACCCTTTAATGTTTGATGTTCTAACGTAGCCCCGTAATCCGGGGTGCGGACAGTGTCTGGTGGGTAGTTTGACTGGGGCGGTCTCCTCCCAAAGAGTAACGGAGGAGCACGAAGGTTGGCTAAGCATGGTCGGACATCATGCGGTTAGTGCAAAGGCATAAGCCAGCTTGACTGCGAGAGTGACGGCTCGAGCAGGTACGAAAGTAGGTCTTAGTGATCCGGTGGTTCTGTATGGAAGGGCCATCGCTCAACGGATAAAAGGTACTCCGGGGATAACAGGCTGATACCGCCCAAGAGTTCATATCGACGGCGGTGTTTGGCACCTCGATGTCGGCTCATCACATCCTGGGGCTGAAGTAGGTCCCAAGGGTACGGCTGTTCGCCGTTTAAAGTGGTACGCGAGCTGGGTTTAGAACGTCGTGAGACAGTTCGGTCCCTATCTGCCGTGGGCGTTGGAAGATTGAAAGGGGCTGCTCCTAGTACGAGAGGACCGGAGTGGACGCACCACTGGTGTTCGGGTTGTCATGCCAATGGCATTGCCCGGTAGCTAAGTGCGGAAGAGATAACCGCTGAAAGCATCTAAGCGGGAAACTTGCCTTGAGATGAGTCTTCCCTGACTCTTTAAGGGTCCTAAAGGAACGTTTAAGACTAAGACGTTGATAGGTTGGGTGTGTAAGCGTAGCGATACGTTGAGCTAACCAATACTAATGAACCGTGAGGCTTAACCTGACAACACCGAAGGTGTTTTCGAGAAGAGAGATTGAGTTGATTTTCAAAGAAAGTGAGAAGCCGAAAGGTAGGCACACAGCTTGTTCAGGATTGAACTTCTGGTTTAAGAGAAAACTTAGACGGGAATAAACAGAATTTGTCTGGCGGCAATAGCGCGGTGGTCCCACCTGACCCCATGCCGAACTCAGTAGTGAAACGCCGTAGCGCCGATGGTAGTGTGGGGTCTCCCCATGTGAGAGTAGGGAACTGCCAGACATTAAATTAGCCGAGAAGCCACCCATTGGGTGGCTTTTTTGCGTTAGGGGAAATGAAAATAGCAGAAAGGTATTTCATAAATTGACTTATCACTAGTAAAATCGGGGGGATGGTAACTCGCTAACTACCCAAAAGACCTAATATCGCTCTGGCTTCCCGCCTTATAAACGGAGCTTTCATTGTCAATAACCAT
Source organism: Providencia sp. PROV188 (assembly GCF_027595165.1). Taxonomy (NCBI): domain Bacteria; kingdom Pseudomonadati; phylum Pseudomonadota; class Gammaproteobacteria; order Enterobacterales; family Morganellaceae; genus Providencia; species Providencia sp. PROV188. Next base: position 3,040,209 of record NZ_CP097291.1, on the reverse strand, counting down.
TATCAGTAATGAAGTTATCCTACATATTGAGTGAAAATCGACCGTCATATGAGCCCTATCTACTTTATATCCTAACCAAACAGCAAAAAATGCCTCCATTACACGCACTTTTTTCTTTTGTTAAGCCGTTATTTAGAATATTTATCACGGTGAATGATAGAGAATTTGATGGAGATAGTCAGACTGACTTAGAAAGGTCACAAAAAGGAATAATAAGTTCCTTAAGATTACCGGTAAGATATTTGATATACTGTACGCGAGTCAGTCAAACCAATGCTAAACTAGCATAGTTGGCAGCAATACTGTTGCTACCAATAATACTGTTGTTATCAATTTCGTAGGGAATCCGGTACGTGGCTAAAAGAACCTATTCTGTTCGGTACATTGCTGGCGAGCCTGCAAAACGTATTCAGCCTATGCCAATTCATATGCTAGGTGATTCTCTTCCTATTGGTCTTCCTCTGTTTCCTGCGGGTGAAATGCTGGATGTGGTTACGTGGAATATTTATAAGCAGCAGCGACCAAATTGGAAATCTACGTTAGCAGAGCTCGTTAAAGAGAAAAAACTGTTATTGCTCCAGGAAGCACAAATGTCACCAGAATTGGTTTCTTTTGCTGCTTCACATCAATTGGTAGCAGACCAAGTCCCTGCCTTACCTTTTTCTCCTCATCCATCAGGGGTAATGACTCTCGCGACAGCTCACCCTATTTATTGTTGTCCATTACGAGAAAAAGAGCCGCTATTACGTTTAGCGAAATCGGCTTTGATCACGGTTTATCCATTGCCTAATGGTAAGCATTTAATGGTTGCTAACGTACATGCCATTAACTTTAGTTTTGGTGTTGATGTGTATAGAAAGCAATTGAGTAAGTTAGGTTCTCATATTAGCAAACATGTCGGTCCCGTTATTCTCGCGGGGGACTTTAATGCATGGAGCCGTCAGCGAGTAAATGCATTGAAACGCTTTATTCGTTCAGTTGGCTTGAAGGAAGTTCTCTACGATTTAGATTTACGAACAAAAGCTTTTGGTCGTCCATTAGACTTTATGTTTTATCGCGGCTTAACACTGAAAGAAAGCCACGTATTACAGACAGATGCGTCAGATCATAATCCTATCATTACCCAATTTAAATTAACTAATTAATACCTTTTTAAGATTATCCCACCTTATTTATCCCTGTAATTATTGTAGATTTTATTCTCTATTTTATGGGGATTCATACCTTGAAACGATTACTATCTATCGCTTTACTATTTTGCATGCCCTATGCATTAGGAAAAAGTAACCTTGAGTTGGCAAAACAAGCCGAACAATTACCTCGCCTTGTTGTTTATGATTCATCTTATCGCCAGATAGATTACCCTAATGGGGATGTTCCCAGCCATTATGGTGTCTGTTCTGATGTTGTGATACGCAGTTATCGTAAGTTGGGTATTGATCTTCAAAAACAGCTTCATGAAGATATTAAAAAAAACTTTAGCCAGTATCCAAGTCAAAAAATGTGGGGGCTTCGTAAGCCTGATACCAATATTGATCATCGGCGAGTACCTAACTTAGAAACCTTTTTTGCTCGAAAAGGTACTGTTAAACCTATTACGGTAAAAGGGGAGGATTATTTACCCGGTGATATCGTTTCATGGCGTTTAGATAACGGCCGTCCACATATAGGAATTGTGACATCCATCAAAGCATCGAATAGTCGATATTACTTAGTGATGCACAATATTGGATATGGACAAGTTGCTGAGGATGTCTTATTTAAATGGAAGATAGTTGGACATTATTCATATTAATCTTTTTCTTTCAATGAGCTGCAATGAAATTTAATTTTATCACTTATGAATGCTTCACTTTTCTTTTACCAGAGAAAGCGTTTTAATATCTCAAAGTGATTAGTTTTTTTTGTTGATTCTCGAATTATATGCAATTTATTGTATTGGTTGTTATTGGCATTAAACTATATTTATTAAGTGTAAAGCACGGCGATGAGCAGGTTTTATTTATCGGGCTGTTTTATTTCTTAAGGATTTTAAATCATGAAAAATATAGTTATTGTGGGTGGTGGTACTGGCGGTACCATGTTAGCTAATATTTTGGCTAGAAAACTTAATAAAGACATTTTTTCTCAAAGAATAAAAATAACGTTAATAACAGATAATCCGATACATTATTATAAACCTGCATTTATGTATGTGGCTTTTAATATGTTCTTTAAAGAAGAACTAAGCCGACCTGAGCGTGAATTATTAAGACCAGAAATTGAATTAGTCATTGATAAAGTTGACTCATTTGATTTTAAAAATAAAGAATTATACTCAAGAAATAATAAAAAATATCACTATGACTATTTAGTCGTTGCCACAGGGTGTATCCCTAGGCCTGAGCGTATTGAAGGATTAAAGGAAATAGGTAACCATTTTTATGCCTATGATGCCTCGCGTAAATTAGCCGACCAATTATCTAAGATTGAAAAAGGTCGTATTTTTATTACCGTTTCATTTCCTGAAACACCAAACGTTCCCCATCAGTGTGGTATAGCGCCGATGGAAACAACACTCATGATTGATGAGTTTTTACGTAAACGTCGAGTTAGAGATAATATTGAAATTGTTTATACCTATCCAACGGTTGCACAATTACTGCGTAATTGTTTATTCATGCAACAGCCGGTTTGCGAAGTCATTCCTGAAGTGTTTGTAGCTCGAAATATTAAAGCTCAAAGAGGGTTTACTTTAAATAAAGTCGACCCAGATAAGAAATTAGCTTATTCCAAAGAAGGTGATGAGCAGCCTTTCGATTTATTAATTAGCACTCCACCTATTACCGCAGTAGAGGCGGTCGTAAATACCGGATTAAGTGAACACAATAATGGTGAAGGTTGGTTACCAACAGACCATGAAACAATGCAAGTCTATGGTGTTGAAGGTGTTTATGTTATTGGTGATACAGTTGATTTACCAATTAGTAAAGCGGGGGGGAGCTGCCATAACCAAGCTGCAATTATTGCTGATAATATTTGTGGTGAGTTAATTTATGGTTACCCAGCGGCTATTTATGATGGTCGAGTACAAGCTGTTGCTCAAATGGGATTAACGGCGGGTATGCCTTTGCAATACGATTACAAGCACGATGTTATTCCAACTCCGCCAACAAAGCTCGGTGGATTACTAAGAAATGGCTTCAATAGAGGTATTTATTGGGCAGCAATCCGTGGCTTAGTTTAATAAGGAATTAAAAATGTCGAATAATGAAAATCAAAGTAAATTGCTTGAACTATTAAGTTCCGAATCTGGTAATCATCTTGCTGAAAAATTAGCACCGTTATTACACTTAAATCGCTTAGACAATATTGTGGATCTGCTTTCACTAGTATCTGACCTTGTCGATATATTAGATAACAGTACAGTAGAACGATTATCAAATTCTTTTGAAGATACTTTAGTGCCTGTATGGGAATTAGGTACTGCCTACAATATGGCAAAAATGGAAGGAATACATGATAGTAAAAATCCTAACTTTCGCTCAGTGTATGGATTATTAAAAGATCCAAATACATTGCGTGGAATTACGACGCTTTTGCGAACAATGCAAATTGTCGGTTCTCGATTATCTCAATCCCAAGGAGGGTAATTTTTCGGAGGTGGTATGAGTTTAGATATAAAACGTTCTTTCGAAACACGGGCAATTCATAGTCACTATAATGCACAAGATCATTTAGGTTCATTGGCATCGCCAATTTATCAAACATCGACTTATGTATTTAAAAGTGTCGAAGAGGGCGCAGCCTGTTTTAGTGGTGAAAAAGATGGCTATATTTATACCCGAATTAATAACCCAACATTAAATCTATTGGAAAATAGAATTGCCTCTCTTGAAGAGGGAGAGGCGGCAATTGTGTTCTCGTCAGGTATGGGCGCAATCACGGCTACATTTTGGACATTATTAAATCCGGGTGATGAACTGTTAGTGGACTTAACAGTTTATGGCTGTACTTATGCCTTTTTTCATCATGGGTTGGCTCGATTTGGTGTGAAAATTAAGCACATTGATATGAGTGATCCAGAGAGTGTCACTCAAGCCATTACGAAAAAAACGCGCATGATATTCTTTGAGTCACCCGCTAACCCGAACATGCGTTTGGTGGATATTGCTGCGGTGAGTGAGATTGCTCATCGACATAATATCTTAGTGGTAGTCGATAACACCTATTGCACGCCGTATATTCAAACACCACTGACATTGGGGGCGGATATTGTGCTGCACTCGTTGACCAAGTACATGAATGGTCATGGGGATGCTATGGGGGGAGCGGTAGCCACAACGGCAGAGTACGCAAAACTAATTCGATTAGTGGGGTTGAAAGATATGACGGGGGCATGCTTATCTCCTCATGACGCTAACCTGATTATTCGAGGAATGAAAACCTTGTCTGTTCGTATGGATAGGATAGTCCAAAGCACACAGAAAATTGCTGAATATTTAGAAGTGAACCCAAAAGTCGCTACCATTATGTACCCGGGTTTGCCGAGTTTTGAGCAATACCATTTAGCTCAAAAGCAGATGAAATTAGCCGGAGGCATGATTGCATTTGAGCTAAAAGGGGGGCTGGAAGCAGGCAAGCGGTTCTTAAACCATTTAACGCTGTTCTCTAGGGCGGTGAGTTTGGGAGATTGCGAGTCATTGGCGCAGCATCCTGCCAGTATGACTCATTCGACCTATACACCGGAAGAAAGGCTGCAATATGGCATTAGTGATGGGCTGATTCGACTATCTATTGGTTTAGAAAATGTTGATGAGTTAATTGCAGATATTGAACAGGCGCTTGCGTCAGCGTGATGTAGTAGAACTAACGGTTCCATAAAATCAAAAATCATTAAAAAAACAGCCCTAGATCTGTTCGATGTAGGGCTGTTTTATTGATCTCTTAATGAAAAGGGATCAACGTTTTTGGTAATAACGCATCGCAAAGAAAGTGATACTGAGTAAAGCCACCCACACAAAGCCTACGATCAGCGCCACTTGCGTATCTTTAAAGAAGCCTAATAAAGCGATAACAAACACCATAAATGCGATGGTGATTGCTGGACCTACAGGCCAGAACGGTACAGGGAATTTCAGTTTTTTGATTTCTTCTTGGCTCATCTTGCGGCGCATTGCCACTTGTGACAGTAAAATCATTAACCAGACCCACACCGTTGCGAAGGTCGCGATTGACGCGATGATCACAAAGATTTTTTCTGGTAACAGGTAGTTCAGATAAACCCCTAATAACATCACAACGGACATCACCAGCACTGTTACCCATGGCACACCGCTTTTGGTCAGTTTAGTAAAGACTTTCGGTGCTTGCCCATCTTGAGCCATACCATACATCATGCGACCTGCGCCAAAAATATCACTGTTGATAGCGGAAATTGCAGCTGTGATCACCACGATATTCAGGATATTGGCTGCGGATTGAATACCTAAGCTATCAAAGATTTGGACAAACGGACTACCGTTTTGACCGATTTGATTCCATGGGTAGATACACATCAGGATAAACAGCGTTAATCCATAGAATAATAGAATACGGATAGGCACCGCATTGATAGCTTTAGGTATGGTTTTTTCAGGATTTTGCGCTTCACTTGCCGTGATACCAATTACCTCAATACCACCAAAAGCAAACATAACGATGGCTAGAGAGGCTATCACCCCTTCAATGCCATTTGGCATAAAGCCGCCATGCTCCCATAAGTTTTGGATACCCACTTCATGGTTAGTTTCTTGACCAAAACCGTAGATCATCAAGAAGGCACCGCCGACAATCATGGCAATAATGGCACTAACTTTAATAATCGATAGCCAGAATTCCATCTCACCGAAAATCTTAACGTGGCAAAGATTGAGGGCGCTAATAAATAGCACGATACTCAATACCCATACCCATTGGTCGACATGCGGGAACCAGAAGCCCATATACATCCCGAAGGCCGTAATATCGGCTAAACAGACTACCAGCATTTCAAATACGTAGTTCCAACCTGTTAAAAAACCCGCTAGAGGACCCATATAATGGCTTGCGTAGTGAGAGAATGAACCAGGGACTGGATGATGAACCGCCATTTCGCCGAGGGCACGCATCACCATAAATACAGCGGCACCACCTAACATGTAGGCAAGTAACACCGCAGGACCTGCTGCCTGAATCGCAGACGCAGAACCGTAGAATAGCCCAGTACCAATCGCTGACCCTAAGGCCATAAAGCGAATGTGCCGGACACTCAGCCCCTTTCTGAGTTGATTTTGTTCACTACTTTGCATGTCTTTTCCTGTCATTGACTTTATTTCGAAATATTGTACCGAATATTGTTTCGGTTTCGTTGTTTGAGTTGACGTACTTTCCTGAACGCAGGGTGACTACATTATCACAAAGTGCATTGCCCGCGAGATAGATATCTGCAATATAATATGCGCCAAATGGAATCTTCTAGGAGCAATATGAAATACCCAATTAATGAAATCTTCCAAACTTTACAGGGGGAAGGTGTTTTTACTGGCGTCCCTGCTGTTTTTATTCGTTTGCAAGGCTGTCCAGTGGGCTGTAGTTGGTGCGATACCAAACAGACCTGGGACAAAGAGCCCGCGAAGGAATCCACATTGGGTGATATTGCATTAAAAACACAAGACAGTGATTTATGGGCAATGTCCGATGCCGAAAGCTTAATCCAACTGATGCAACAAAACGGCTATACCGCAAAACACATCGTGATAACGGGCGGAGAGCCGTGCATTTATGATTTAACGAACTTAACGCAATCCCTTGAAGCGAATGGGTTTCAATGCCAGATTGAAACCAGCGGCACTTACCCAATCATCTGCACTGAAAATACCTGGGTCACTGTCTCGCCGAAAGTGGGTATGAAAGGTGGATTGCAAGTACTCGAACAGGCGATTAATCGTGCCAATGAAATCAAGCATCCTGTAGCGCGTGAAAAGGATATTGAAGCCCTTGATCAGCTATTATCTTTGCGAACTCAAGGGGAGCCACCGATTGTGGCGCTTCAGCCTATTAGCCAAAAAATGTCAGCGACGAAGCTATGTATTGATATCTGCATCCAACGCAACTGGCGGCTATCCATTCAAACCCATAAATATTTAAATATTCAGTAATCATTATGTCTTTGAGCTGTAGGTGATAACTTACAGCTCAGCACCTATTTGACTTAGGCTTCTCCGCGATATACACAGCCTGCATTGCAGGTTTCTTTAACCGTAATGGCACTTAATAGTGGTAACAGTGGCTTGGTTTGCTGCCAAATCCAGCGAGCAAGTACTTCACTGGTTGGGTTTTCTAACCCTTCAATCTCATTTAAATAGTGATGGTCTAGACGCTCATAGATAGGTTTAAAGGCGCTTTTCACATCAGCAAAATCCATGATCCATCCCGTATGCGCATCAATTTCACCCGTGATTTCTAAGCGCACCATGAAAGAGTGCCCATGCAGGCGACCACATTTATGCCCCTCGGGTACATGAGGAAGGCGGTGGGCTGCTTCAAAGTGAAAATCTTTGTAGATGGTTGTGCTCATAAATTTCTCCTTACTAATGTTTAGTAGCGTATTCTACTGTTATTTTTACTCAAAATGTCGTTATTTATCGATTTCTGGCTAATCTTTTTATTCGATATTCATCATCGAATATTTTCTTTAGGATTTTTAGCTATTAGTTATGGCTATAGTTTCTTATCTTCCTAGTTATGGCTGTTATAACCTTTATCTTCATTTGGGATAGAGAATGGCATATATAACGTTTTATTGACTATTCAATGATGGATCACGTTGGAGTGACAAAATAATGCAAAACAAGCAACCTCCATTATCAGCATTACCGATTTCGACGGAGCAATTAGGGCGCTTACAAACCGCAGTGGGGGATTATTCATCCCATCAACTGGCTTGGCTATCTGGCTATTTGTGGGGAATGGTGAATCAAAACAGTGCGCAAAGTGAATCTGTTCCTGCAAGCAATGCGCCTCAAGAAACCGTGACCATTATTTCAGCCTCCCAAACGGGTAATGCCCGTCGTTTAGCTGAGCAGCTTCGAGAAAAGCTACTGAGTGAGAAAATCAGTGCCAATTTAGTCAATGCTGGTGATTACAAGTTTAAGCAGATCAACCAAGAGAAAGTGGTGATCGTTGTGGCATCCACCCAAGGTGAAGGGGAGCCAGCCGAAGAGGCCGTTGCATTACATAAATATTTGAATTCGAAGAAAGCCCCCGATCTCTCAGCCGCCCATTACGCGGTTTTTGCACTTGGCGATTCTTCTTATGAGCATTTTTGCCAAGCCGGAAAAGATTTCGATAACCAGTTTGCGAAACTGGGGGCAAGTGCGTTGCTTCCTCGGGTCGATGCGGATGTTGAATATCAGGCATTGGCAGACGAGTGGGTAAGCTCTTTGACGCAGATTTTAAAAGCGCGAGTACCTGCTCAGTCAGATAGCCAGCTCATCAATACTCAATCTGGCAGTGTGAATCAGCTCGATTCTTCCCCATATACCAAAACGGCGCCATTAACCGCCTCGCTGTTGAGTAACCAAAAGATCACGGGGCGCGGATCGGACAAAGATGTGCGCCATATTGAGATTGATTTGGGGAATTCTGGTTTACGCTATCAGCCGGGAGATGCACTAGGCGTGTGGTTTGATAATGACCCTGCGTTAGTGGATGAGCTGATTAGCCTGTTATGGCTACAAGGGGATGAAGACGTATTTATTGGTCAACAGCGCCATTCGCTGCGTGATGCGTTAACTTACCAACTGGAACTGACCCAAAATACCCATTTGATCGTCGAAAAATACGCTCAGTTATCCAAAGACGATAGCTTATTAGGCTTGATCAGTGATAAGCCAGCCATTATGCAGTATGCACAAACCACGCCTATCGTTGATATGGTACGCCAAGCGGCGGCTCAACCAAGTGCGCAAGAGTTTGTGGATTTACTGCGCCCATTAACGCCACGCTTGTATTCCATTTCTTCTTCACAGGCAGAAGCGACGGATGAAGTCCATGCTACCGTCGGGGTTGTACGCTATGAGATTGATGGACGTCCAAGAACAGGCGGTGCTTCTGGCTTCTTAGCGGATCGTCTCAATGAAGGTGACGAACTGCGGGTGTTTATTGAACATAATGATAATTTCCGCCTACCCGCAGACTCAAATACTCCCGTGATTATGATTGGTCCGGGAACGGGAATTGCCCCATTCCGCGCTTTCTTACAACAACGTGATAACGACGGTAGCGAAGGTAAAAACTGGCTGTTTTTTGGCAATCCGCACTTTGTTGACGACTTCTTATATCAAGTCGAATGGCAGCGTTATGTCAAAGACGGTTTGCTGACCCATATTTCATTAGCGTGGTCGCGGGATCAGGCTGAAAAAGTGTATGTGCAAGACAAATTGCGCGAACAAGGTAGCGAAGTGTGGGACTGGATCCAACAAGGCGCACATATTTATGTGTGTGGGGATGCAAATCGCATGGCGAAAGATGTGGAACAAGCATTATTGGATGTCATCAGCGAGCACGGGCACATGGATGAAGAGCAAGCGGATGACTTTTTAAGTGAGCTGCGTGTGATGCGCCGTTATCAGAGGGACGTTTATTAATGAGCAATGAACATCAAAAAGTTGCACCTCAGCCGGCCTTAGTGGTTGAAGGAAAGCTCGCTGACAGCGAGCGGATGAAGCAGCAAAGTAACTATTTACGAGGCACTATCAAAGACGATCTCAAAAACGGCTTAACAGGCGGTTTTGACGGAGATAATTTCTTGCTGATCCGTTTTCACGGAATGTATCAACAAGATGACAGAGATATTCGCGCAGAGCGAGCAGAGCAGAAGTTAGAACCGCGTCATGCCATGATGCTGCGTTGTCGCTTACCGGGAGGCATCATTACCCCGAAACAGTGGCTCGATATTGATAAATTTGCCTCTGAGCACACGTTATACGGCAGCATTCGTATTACCAACCGTCAAACATTCCAATTTCACGGTATTCTCAAAGGGGATGTGAAGCCGGCGCACCAAATGCTCAGCCATGTGGGGCTGGATGCGTTAGCTACCGCCAATGACGTAAACCGTAACGTACTGTGTACGTCTAACCCTGTGCAGTCTGAACTGCATCAGCAAGCCTATGAATGGGCGAAAAAAATCTCTGAGCATTTGCTACCTCGCACCAGTGCGTATGCTGAGATTTGGTTGGATAAAGAAAAGATTGTGACCACCGATGAAGAGCCGATTCTAGGGCAAACCTATCTTCCTCGGAAATTTAAAACTACCGTGGTGATCCCGCCGCTAAATGATGTGGATCTCCATGCTAATGATATGAACTTTGTGGCGATTGCTGAAAAAGGGCAATTGATCGGTTTCAACGTGCTGGTGGGCGGCGGTTTAGCGATGACCCACGGCGATACCAACACGTTCCCTCGTCTTGCCAGTGAATTTGGTTTTATTCCCTTAGATAAAACCTTGGCAATTGCTGAAGCGATTGTCACTACGCAGCGTGATTGGGGAAACCGGACTGATCGTAAAAATGCCAAAACCAAATACACCCTTGAGCGAGTTGGGATAGAGGTGTTTAAAGCGGAAGTGGAAAAACGAGCTGGTGTGCAGTTTGACGCTATTCGTCCTTACCAATTTACGGAGCGTGGCGACCAAATTGGTTGGTTAAAAGGCATTGATAATCGCTGGCATTTAACCTTATTTGTGGAGAATGGGCGCTTAATCGACTTAGCGGACAAACCGTTAAAAACCGGCGTCGCCGAGATCGCGAAAATCCATAAAGGGGACTTTCGCCTGACGGCCAACCAAAACTTAATTGTGGCGGGGATTGAGGAAGAAGACAAAGCGGCAATAGAGAAAATTGCTATTGAGCACGGTTTGATGAGCAATGAAGTGACGCGTCAGCGTGAAAACTCGATGGCGTGTGTCTCTTTCCCAACCTGTCCGCTAGCGATGGCGGAAGCGGAGCGCTTTTTACCGGAGTTCGTCACGCAAGTTGAAAACATCATGGCGGCGCATCATGTGGCGAATGAGCATATTGTTTTACGTGTAACTGGCTGCCCAAATGGTTGTGGTCGCGCGATGCTGGCGGAAGTTGGGCTGGTGGGTAAAGCTCTCGACCGTTATAACTTACATTTAGGTGGAAATCGCATCGGTACGCGTATCCCTAGAATGTATAAGGAAAATATCAGCAGTGCAGAGATTTTAGCCATCATGGATGAGCTGATTGGTCGCTGGGCGGCTGAACGTCAACCGAATGAAGGTTTTGGTGATTACCTGATCCGCGCTAACGTCGTGAAGCCAGTACTCAACTCAGCTATCGACTTTTACGAGGTCAAGGAGGCGGTATGAGCCGACTTCAATTAGCGCAAGTTCAGCCGTTAGATAAACAGGCTCAAGTTGCTTATTTAGCGGAATTCAACGCGAAACTTGAAGAAATGACTGCGCTAGCTCGCGTTGAATGGGCGGTTGAACATCTTCCTGCTGAATTCGTGTTGTCATCAAGCTTTGGCATCCAAGGTGCTTTGGCGCTGCACTTAGTCACGCAAGTGGTCCCCAATATTCCTGTGATTTTAACGGATACGGGTTATTTGTTTCCTGAAACTTACCAGTTTATTGAACAGTTAACGGAACGGTTAAACTTAAACTTGAAAGTGTACCGAGCGGAAACCAGCCCTGCATGGCAAGAAGCCATTCATGGGCAGTTGTGGACTCAAGGGGTTGAAGGAATTGAGCGTTATAACCAATTGAACAAAGTAGAGCCTATGACGCGGGCGCTGCATGAATTGCAGGCGCAAAGTTGGTTTTCAGGACTAAGACGAGAACAATCGGCGAGCCGAGCAGCGTTACCAGTGCTGAGTATTGGACGCGGGATTTTTAAAATTCTGCCAGTGATTGATTGGAATAATAAAGAAGTTTATCAGTATTTGACCAAACATAATTTACCCTACCATCCATTATGGGAAAAAGGGTATTTATCGGTGGGAGATACTCATACCAGTCGTCCATGGGAACCCGGTATGAGTGAAGAGCAAACTCGTTTCTTTGGTTTAAAGCGTGAATGCGGGCTACATGAAAATTAATGTTTTTTTAAAAAACTAAAGACTTCGTTTAAATAATTAATTACTTATATTACTAATAAGTAGAAAGTTAATTTATTTGTGTAATAACAAAGGGATGCCTTTATCTAAAATAAGGGTGTCCCTTTATTTTTTATTTATGTCAAATCGCGGAAGATAGGCTTAATTTACTGGGTTTTCCCCTCTTTATTTAGCTTATGCCTTTCTGTTCCTATTCATGCTTTTTTGTCATTTCAAAGTGACCAATTCACGCCATATAGTCAATTTCATTGCTCTTATAATTAAAATGTTGGATGGAAGCGATTTATGGATTATCTACCCTTATTTGTGAGTGTGCGAGAAAGACAAGTTGTCTTGATTGGCGGCGGTGTGGTCGCCGCACGTAAAGCCGAATTATTATTGAAAGCCCATGCCTCGCTGGTGGTGATTTCCCCTGAACTTTGCGAAAGCTTGCAGTTGGCTTATCAACAAAAACAATTGCACTGGGTACAGCAACCTTATCAAGCTTATCACCTTGATGATGCTTACTTGGTGATTGCTGCCACGGATGACCAAGCGCTCAATGAGAAAGTTTTTCATGATGCACAGCAGAGACATATTTTTGTCAATGTGGTGGATGACCAGCCCCTCTGTTCCTTTATTGTTCCCTCGATTATCGACCGTTCTCCCATTATGGTGGCGATTTCATCGGGTGGTACTGCGCCTGTGTTAGCAAAATTATTACGGGAAAAACTGGAAACCTTGCTGCCAACATCGTTGGGAAAAATGGCGGAGATTGCAGGGCGCTGGCGTGAGCGCGTAAAACAGAATCTGACTAAGCTCAGTGAGCGTAAACGTTTTTGGGAATTGAGTTTTAGCGGGCGCTTTGCCTCTTTGGTGGAAAGCGGGCAACTGGATGATGCAGAAAAGCAGCTGGAGCAACAGCTAGCGAAGCCAGATAACCAAGGGGAGTTAACCTTAGTGGGGGCTGGACCGGGTGATGCGGGGCTATTAACACTTAAAGGCTTGAGAGTTCTGCAAAATGCGGATGTGGTGCTGTATGACCATCTGGTGAGCACGGAAATCCTTGATCTTGTTCGCCGTGATGCAGACAAAGTCTGTGTGGGTAAGCGAGCAGGAAATCATAGCGTTTCCCAAGAGGAAACTAATCAATTGATCGTCAACTATGCTCAGCAAGGCAAAAAGGTTGTTCGCTTAAAAGGTGGGGATCCGTTTATTTTTGGTCGTGGTGGTGAAGAGTTGCAAGTTGCTGCCGAAGCCAACATTCCTTTTCAAGTTGTACCCGGTATCACCGCCGCTATTGGTGCGGCGGCTTATGCGGGGATCCCACTGACCCACAGAGAACACGCGCAGAGTATCACGTTTATTACCGGACATTGCCGACAAGAAGGAGCGGAGTTGGACTGGCAAGCATTAGCTCGCGGTCACCAAACTCTGGCTATCTACATGGGCACTGTGACAGCCGCTAATATTCGCCAGCAGCTTATTCAATATGGACGTCATCGAGATACCCCCGTAGCCGTGATTGGTTGTGGGACTCGGCAAAATCAAAAAGTGATTGTGGGAGCGTTGCATGAATTGGAGTCATTGGCTCAGCAAGCGCCAGCCCCTGCATTAATCGTCATTGGTGAAGTGGCGGCATTACATCAACAGCTGGCGTGGTTTGGTCAGCAACCCGAAACCATCCAATGGCGCTCAGCCGTGCTGGAATTGGCTTAATCGAGGAGTAAATCGTGAACGAAAAAAAATTAACCCACTTACAGCAATTAGAAGCGGAAAGTATTCATATTATTCGTGAAGTAGCGGCGGAGTTTGCTAACCCTGTGATGCTCTATTCCATTGGTAAAGACTCATCTGTGATGCTGCATTTGGCTCGAAAAGCGTTCTATCCTGGCACGATCCCTTTCCCTTTGCTACATGTGGATACTGGATGGAAATTTCGTGAAATGTACCAGTTCCGTGATGAGACGGCGAAAAAATACGGTTTTGAATTATTGATCCACCGAAATCCTGAAGGGGAGCGTCTCGGCATCAACCCGTTTGTTCATGGTAGCGCGAAACATACCGACATCATGAAAACTGAGGGCTTAAAGCAGGCGCTAGATAAATATGGCTTTGATGCCGCGTTCGGTGGTGCTAGGCGTGATGAAGAAAAATCACGCGCAAAAGAACGAATTTATTCATTCCGTGACCGCTCGCATCGCTGGGATCCGAAAAACCAAAGACCGGAGCTTTGGCACAATTACAACGGGCAAATTAATAAAGGGGAAAGTATCCGTGTCTTCCCATTATCCAATTGGACTGAGCTGGATATTTGGCAATATATCTACTTAGAAAACATCGACATTGTCCCACTCTATTTTGCGGATGAACGTCCTGTGATTGAGCGTGATGGCACCTTAATCATGGTGGATGATGGGCGTATAGAGCTAAAAGCGGGAGAGGTCATCGCCAAGAAAAAAGTACGTTTTCGGACATTAGGCTGCTGGCCATTGACGGGGGCTGTGCCGTCGAATGCCAGCACACTACCTGAAATTATCGAAGAGATGTTGCTATCCACCACCAGTGAACGCCAAGGGCGTTTGATTGATAGTGACCAATCCGCCTCTATGGAGCTGAAAAAGCGCCAAGGCTATTTTTAATTAATCGGTGAGGAGAGCAACATCATGGCTGAATTAGCGTATAACGACGCAATGGCGCATCAAATTCAACAGCAAGGTGGCGTAGAAGCTTACTTGCTGGCTCAGCAACATAAGGGATTATTGCGATTTCTTACCTGTGGCAATGTGGATGATGGGAAAAGTACCTTGATTGGACGCTTGCTGCATGACACTCAACAAATCTACCAAGATCAATTGTCAGTTTTACAAAGCGACAGTAAGCGGATAGGGACTCAAGGCGAGAAATTGGATCTGGCATTGCTGGTGGATGGATTAGCGGCTGAACGCGAACAGGGGATCACCATCGATGTGGCATATCGCTATTTTTCGACGGAAAAACGCAAGTTTATCATCGCGGATACCCCCGGACATGAACAATATACCCGCAATATGGCGACAGGCGCATCAACGTGCTCACTCTCTATTCTGTTGATCGATGCTCGAAAAGGCATTCAAGAGCAAACGCGACGCCACAGTTTTATTAGTACGCTCTTGGGGATCCGCCATTTGATCGTCGCGGTGAATAAGATGGATCTGGTGGATTATTGTCAGTCCGTGTTTGATAAAATTCAGCAAGATTACCAGCAATTTGCGCAGCAACTTCCGGTAGATTTAAACGTCTGGTTTGTGCCAATCTCTGCACTGGATGGGGACAACATCGTATCGCCAAGCGAGAATTTGCCATGGTATCAAGGGGAAACGTTATTGTCGTTACTGGAAACGGTGCAAGTCACTCAGACGGCCGCTGACCAGCCATTGCGTTTTCCTGTGCAATATGTGAATCGTCCAAACTTAGATTTTCGTGGCTACAGTGGCACCGTGTCATCGGGGGTTGTACAGGTAGGGCAAAGAGTGAAAGTGCTGCCTTCAGGAAGCGTTTCAACCATCAAAGAGATTGTGACATTTTCCGGTAACCCGACTTCAGCCATTGCGGGTGAGGCGATTACGATAGTACTAAACGATGAGATTGATATCAGTCGCGGCGATTTAATTGTCGCTGAAAATGAGGAGCTGCTTGCGAGTCAGCATGCATTAGTGGATGTGGTGTGGATGTCAGAACAGCCGCTGGTGCAAGGTCAACAAGTGGATATTAAAGTGGCAGGCAAGCGAAGCCGAGGCAAAGTTGAAAACATTCAGTATCAAGTGGATGTGAATAACTTAACTCAGAAAGTGGCCACTGAACTGCCGTTGAACGGCATCGGTTTGGTGGAGTTTTCATTCGATGAACCGTTACTACTGGAAAATTACCAAAATAATGGGGATACCGGTGGGATGATTTTGATTGATAGGCTAACAAACGTGACGGTGGGGGCAGGGCTAGTTCGAGAAGCGCAGCCAGAAGAAACGGTACACCGTGGTGAATTTAGCCAATTCGAAATTGAGCTTAACCAACTGATCCGCCGCCACTTCCCTCATTGGGGTGCCCGCGATGTGTTAGGTGGGAAGTAACGTTATGGATACATTGGAAAATGGTCGGTCGGAGAATATTGTTTGGCATTCCCATAATGTGACTCGGCAATGGCGAGAGCAGCACAATGGTCACAAAGGCGCAGTGCTGTGGTTGACGGGCTTATCGGGATCAGGAAAGTCCACGTTGGCGGGGGCGATAGAGACACAATTGGCGAATTTGGGGATCAAAACCTATCTTCTAGATGGAGATAATGTTCGCCATGGATTATGTCGTGACCTTGGATTTGGTGATGGGGATCGGCAGGAAAATATTCGACGAATTGGCGAAGTTGCAAAGTTAATGGTGGATGCGGGGCTGATTGTGGCGACGGCGTTTATTTCTCCCTATCAAGAAGATAGACAGCGAGTTCGCGAATTGTTTGAACCTGATCAGTTCTATGAGTTGTATGTGGATACGCCCATTGAAGTTTGTGAAAAGCGAGATCCCAAAGGGTTATATCAGCAAGCGCGAGCAGGGAAAATATCTCATTTCACGGGGATTGATTCGCCTTATCAACCACCACAAAATCCAGAACTTCACCTTGATGGCCTGCGTCCTATTCATGATTCTTTAGCGCAGGTGATTCAACTGCTGCAACAGCGAAATATCATTTCTATAGCAAATTGATTTTACATAAATATCATCCTTTTCTACATTTATAGGGAATTGGGTGATATTTAATCTCTTCTAGCGCGAACAATTCTGACTTTTTTAGACAATATTTGCATCGCAGTAGCGTCATGCGCTTAGTTATGGGATGATTAGCAAATCATTTCAGGGGGCAAGATGGGTAAATTAACGCTACTATTAATTGCGATATTAGCTTGGTTACAATATTCCTTATGGTTAGGCAAAAATGGCATCCATGACTATGTCAAAGTCAAGGATGATGTTGCTGCGCAGGAAATTGTGAATACGCGTTTAAAACAGCGTAATGAGCAGCTATTTGCAGAAATCAATGACTTGAATGATGGTCAGGATGCAATTGAAGAACGCGCACGTAGCGAGCTAGGTATGTTAAAACCTGGGGAATCATTCTATCGAATGGTCAAAGAGCGTAATAATCCACCGTCATCTCAATAATCATCGTGTAGGGTCGACCACACCCAAGAGCCTGATAATTTCTGATGTAAGATTCGAATCATGATAAATCCAAGAACATCCAGCGCAGCACCGATTGTTGCGTTGATCCCCGCTGCCGGAGTGGGCAGTCGTATGAATGCAGATTGCCCAAAGCAATATTTGTCGATCGCAGGGAAAACCATTATTGAACACACCATTGATGCCTTATTGCGCAGTGGAGACGTACAAAAAATCGTGGTTGCATTAAGCGCTGAAGATGATTATTTCCATCACCTCGATATTGCCAAAGATCCTCGCGTTGTCACGGTTATCGGGGGGAAAGAGCGTGCAAATTCAGTATTATCAGGATTAAACTATCTGGTTTCGCAACCTGAGTATGATGATGCTTGGGTATTGGTGCATGATGCGGCACGTCCGTGTCTGCATTTAGATGATTTAAATACTATCGTTCAGTTAGCCACTCAGAATGATTGTTGTGGGGGGATACTGGCGGCTCCGGTTCGGGATACGATGAAACGGGGCGTGGAGGGAACGCAAAGTATTTCCCATACTGTTGAGCGAGAAGCGCTCTGGCATGCCTTAACACCGCAGTTTTTCCCATTAGTATTACTACGTGACTGTTTAGATAAAGCATTGAAAGAAAATGCAGTAATCACGGATGAGGCTTCCGCACTTGAGCATTGCGGTTATCAACCGATATTAGTATCAGGGCGAGCTGATAACCTTAAGGTGACGCGACCAGAGGACTTGGCGCTAGCGGAATTTTATCTTTCAAGAATGAAATCATAAGGAAAAAAAATGAGAATCGGACACGGTTTTGATGTGCATAAGTTTGGTGGTGAAGGCCCTATCGTTATTGGTGGCGTTCGCATTCCTTACGAACAAGGTCTTATCGCACATTCGGATGGTGATGTGGTTTTACACGCGCTGACAGACGCCATTTTAGGTGCTGCGGCACTCGGGGATATCGGAAAATTATTCCCAGATACTGACCCGGCATATAAAGGCGCAGATAGCCGAGTATTACTCAGAGAAGCCTTTTGCCAAGTACGTAAAAAAGGTTATTTGATTGGCAATATCGACGTCACTATCATGGCACAAGCGCCCAAAATGTTGCCGCATATCCCACAAATGCGCGTGAATATTGCCGAAGATCTCGAATGCCACATGGACGACGTCAATGTGAAAGCAACCACCACAGAACAATTGGGTTTTGTGGGGCGAAAAGAAGGGATTGCTTGCGCCGCTGTGGTTTTACTTATCAAAGATAATAGTAATGAAAGTTATGAATGTTCAGTACCTGCATGGTAAACCCCTCTCTTCAGGGACACTAAAAAGTATTCCTGAAGATTTCGTGGTGAAAGAAGATTTAGGTTTTGAGCTTGATGGCGAAGGCGAGCACGTTATGGTTCGCGTCGAAAAAACAGGCTGCAATACATTATTTGTTGCGGAGCAACTGGCAAAATTTGCTAAAATCTCAGCCAGAGCAGTCAGTTACGCGGGATTAAAAGATAGACATGCGGTGACAGAGCAGTGGTTCTGTCTGCAAATGCCGGGTAAAGACACGCCCGATTTTTCTGCTTGGCAGCTTGAAGGGTGCCGTGTATTAGCGGTCACTCGTCAGAAACGCAAATTACGTATTGGTTCCCTAAAAGGGAATCAATTCGAAGTGACATTGCGGGATATTACGGACACCGATGATGTAGAACAACGCCTACAAAAAGTGGCTGATTTAGGTGTTCCGAACTATTTTGGCGAACAACGTTTTGGTCGGGATGGGCAAAACTTGGTTCAAGCTCGCCGCTGGGCAAATCAAGAAATTACAGTACGTGAACGA
The DNA here is from genome assembly GCF_027595165.1 of Providencia sp. PROV188. Lineage (NCBI taxonomy): Bacteria > Pseudomonadati > Pseudomonadota > Gammaproteobacteria > Enterobacterales > Morganellaceae > Providencia > Providencia sp. PROV188. The sequence continues at coordinate 3,021,059 of NZ_CP097291.1, read as the reverse complement.
AATAAACGCAGTTTTTATCTCTCTGCCGCGCGAAGTGCTATGTTTAATGATATCGCCAGTGCGCGAATTGCAAATCAGACACAGCAACACGCAATGTTAGGGGATGCACTGCAATTAACCGGGCGTGGTAGCTGGTTTGTGGCGACAGCAGAAGAGTTAGACTCTCTGCAAGTTCGTTTACAATCTGCTGAGCTAAGTGTGACAGCGCCGCTTCCTGGGGATGGTGATTTAGGCACCCAAGATGATGCCCTTGCTTTCGAGACTCACTGTCTACAAGATTATCAGCCATTTATGGCACTAATGAAAAGTGAGCGAGTGTCTCCAGCGAGACGGGCTGTACTGGTTAAGCCGCAAAATCTGCAATGGCAGTGGCTAGACTCGTCAACCGTGAAGCTGTGTTTTTTCCTAAATTCAGGCAGTTTTGCCACGAGTGTAGTACGCGAAATTATTAATCAGGATTGTGTGGATGCTGAATATATTATTGAGTAACGATGATGGGGTGACTGCGCCGGGGATTCAAACTTTGGCGGCGGCATTACGCCAACATTATCATGTGCAGGTGATTGCACCCGATCGCAACCGTAGTGGTGCTTCAAACGCACTAACGTTGGATAGACCATTAAAAATCCAAACATTAAGTAATGGTGACCTTGCTGTTCAAGAAGGTACACCGACGGATTGCGTGTATATTGGGGTGAATAAAGTTGTGCGTCCTCGCCCTGATATTGTGGTCTCTGGAATTAACTGTGGTCCAAATCTTGGGGACGATGTGATTTATTCTGGTACCGTTGCAGCGGCGACAGAAGGGCGTCACTTAGGTTTGCCTTCTATTGCGGTTTCATTGGATGGCGATGTGCATTATGAAACGGCGGCCAAGGTAACGTGCGATATCCTCACTATGCTGCAAAAAAATCCATTACGTGCGGGAAATATCTTGAATATCAATGTGCCAGATATTCCTTATGATGAGTTAAAAGGGATTAAAGTTACCCGCTGTGGCAGCCGTCATGCGGCATCTGAAGTTTATAATTTGGAAGATCCTCGCGGTAATATGCTTTATTGGTTAGGACCGGTTGGGGAAATTCGTGATGCAGGTCCGGGCACGGATTTTGAAGCCGTACAAAATGGCTATGTTTCAATAACGCCATTGCAAGTGGATTTAACGTCTTATAAAACTCAGTCAGTATTAGAAGAGTGGCTAGATAAGTCAGGAGTGAAGGCAAAATGAAAATCGGGCTCATGAAAGAACTGCTGGCACAGTTGCGCCAACAGGGAATTCACGATGAGCGCCTATTAGACGCGCTCGCGCTAGTTCCTCGCGAACGGTTTGTTGACGAAGCGCTCTCTCATCAAGCCTACGATAATATCCCATTACCAATTGGTCATGGGCAGACCATTTCACAGCCGTATATTGTGGCAAAAATGACCGCCTTATTGGCGGTTAAACCGACGGACCATGTGCTGGAAATTGGCACGGGATCTGGGTATCAGACGGCGGTTTTGGCTCATCTTTGTGAGCATGTGTATTCAGTCGAAAGAGTCAAAAGCTTGCAGTGGACGGCAAAACGTCGCTTCAAGTTGTTAGATTTACACAATATTTCTACTCGCCACGGTGATGGCTGGGAAGGCTGGCAATCAAAAGGTCCTTTTGATGGGATCATTGTCACTGCCGCACCTAGCGAAATTCCGTCATTGTTACTTAAGCAGTTAAAAGATGGAGGGCGCCTAGTGCTCCCTGTCGGTGACAAAGATCAGGCTCTGAAATTAATTACCCGTCGCGGTAATGACTATCACACCAATGTGATTGAAAAAGTACGTTTTGTCCCTCTTGTTGCCGGTGATTTGAGCTAATAGCCCTTTAAGTTATTTGGAATTAATGGGTTATTTCGCTCAAACTGTTAAGTGATAATCTCAATTTGTTATACTTTTGATACATTTAACTTGTCCATTATTTTATATTTCTGCTTTAATAAGCGAAATATTTTAAGATACTAATATTCAATAAGCATTAATTGCATTCTAACCCTTTAGTATCAGGTCAGATTTTTCTTCACGGGAGAAGAAATATGAAAATTGTTAGCCCAATAAACAGAATTCGATGGGCGGTTATCTTTTCATTTAGCGGTGCTTTATTAGCAGGATGCTCAACGCCTTATCATCCCGCAGCACCGATTTCGAGTGTGAATGATGGAGGTTCATCTAGCCAACAATCTGCACCAAGAACGGTGCCTAATCCTCCGTCCAATACTGGAATGAGTACGGCGATGCCTTCAGACAGACCTAATTTGTCGTCTAATAGTTCGATGGGAAATAATACCTCTAGACCTGTTTCAACCAGCAGCGATGGACGTATTGTTTATAATCGAGACTACGGCCGCATTTCTAAAGGCAGTTATAACGGCAACACCTACACCGTTCAGCGCGGCGATACTCTGTTTTATATCGCCTATATAACGGGTAATGATTTCCGTGAGTTAGCATCGAAAAACAATATTTCTGAACCATACAGCTTGGATGTAGGTCAGGTGATAAATATTGGTAATACAAATGTGAGCTCGATCACACAAACGGCGTCAAATAGTCAACAGCGCCCGGTTGATATTCAACCAACTAATGGGTATCCTGAAAATAGTAGCGGGCAGAATTCAGGTAAGATGTTGCCGAATAACAAGAAACCAGCCTCAACGGTTTCAACGACAACAGCGAGCCCAACCACTACGACTGCAACAGCAACAACAGGAAGTAGCACCAACAATTCGTCAATTAAATGGCGTTGGCCTGCTGATGGGAAGATGATTGAAGGCTTCTCTGATGCGCAAGGTGGAAACAAAGGTGTTGATATTGCTGGTTCTCGCGGTCAATCTGTTATTGCAGCTGCTCCTGGTAAAGTCGTCTATGCTGGCAATGCACTGCGCGGATATGGAAATCTCATAATAATAAAACATAACGATGACTACTTAAGTGCCTACGCACATAACGATACGTTACTTGTGCGTGACCAACAGGATGTTGCTGAAGGTCAGAAGATAGCCACTATGGGTAGCACCGGAACAAGTTCTGTTCGTTTGCATTTTGAAATTCGTTATAAGGGAAAATCAGTAAACCCGTTGCGTTATTTACCGCAGCGATAAACTGGGCGGAGTGACACATTCCGTCCTCATTATCTTGGGTCGGAGTCACTGATGAGCCAAAGTTCGCTGAAAGTTAACGAGTTGTATAATGACCTCGATGAAAATGCGATGGATGAAGCATTTGATGAGAGTCAATTCAAAGAAGAGGATCTAGTTTCAGAACTGGATGAAGACACGGAGTTACTCCAAAGCGCGAGTCAACGTGTTTTGGATGCAACCCAAATTTATCTCAGTGAAATTGGATTCTCTCCACTCCTCACCGCAGAGGAAGAAGTTTTCTATGCCCGCAGAGCCCTTCGGGGGGATGTGGCATCGCGTCAGCGCATGATAGAAAGCAACCTTCGCTTAGTGGTAAAAATATCTCGCCGTTATAACAACCGAGGTCTTGCCTTGCTCGATCTGATCGAAGAAGGAAATCTTGGGTTGATTCGTGCAGTTGAAAAGTTTGATCCTGAAAAAGGCTTCCGTTTTTCAACATATGCGACTTGGTGGATCCGTCAAACGATTGAACGTGCCATCATGAATCAAACCCGAACAATCCGTCTACCGATTCATATCGTCAAAGAACTCAATATTTACCTTCGTACAGCCCGTGAACTTGCTCAAAAGCTCGATCACGAGCCAAGTCCTGAAGAGATAGCTGAACAATTAGATAAACCTGTTGAAGATGTCAGCCGAATGCTACGTTTAAATGAGCGCATTACATCGGTTGATACGCCTATCGCAGGGGATTCTGAGAAGTCATTGCTGGAAGTATTATCGGATGATAATGATTCAGGGCCTGAAAACACTATCCAAGATAACAACTTAAAAGAGAATATCGTTAAGTGGTTATATGAACTCAATCCTAAGCAACGTGAAGTCTTAGCGCGTCGTTTTGGTTTGTTGGGATATGAAGCGGAAACTCTGGAAGAGGTTGGGCGCGAAATTGGGCTCACTCGTGAAAGAGTTCGTCAAATTCAGGTTGAAGGTTTAAGACGTCTAAAAGATATTTTACAAGGCGAAGATTTAACGCTGGAAGCGTTATTCAATATGTAATCTGCCGTGTTAAAACACATGAAGCCTCTGTTGTCATTGATAACAGAGGCTTTTCTTTTTAGTCGGTGGAGTTAATCAATCGGTACGCCGCTATGGAATTTAAAATCATCATCTGGCGTTGAAATCAACTGCGCTTCAACTTCTCCATAAAAACGTACACGCTCAGTAATATCTGTTTTACTAATCAACTGGGCAAGTTGTAGGTAATCCTGATAATGGCGCGCTTCTGAACGTAGTAATGAGGTATAAAAATTGGCAAGCTGCTCATCCAAGTGTGGCGCTAATTTGGCAAACCGCTCGCAAGAGCGCGCTTCAATGTAAGCTCCAATAATAAGCTTATCCACCAAGGTTTTCGGATCATGAGGATCTAAATGGTTGAATAACCCTTTTGCGTAACGCCCTGCGGTGATGCCATCATACGCAATGTCTCGCTGATGCATAATTTCTAGCACTTGGTAAAAATGGTGCAATTCCTCTTTGATTAACAACACCATTTTATCAATCAAATCTTGGCTATACGGAGACTGTTTTTTTGCTAGGATCTGTTTTGAAATTTGGTTCTTATTCTTCAATGTGTGAACATCACCAATGCGATCATATGCAAAGGCTTCATAGGGTTTGAACCACTCTAATAAAATCGCCGCACTTTCTTTATCCACTGCATATTTGCGAATTAAAAACATGGCACTTTGCGCCGCTTTTAATTCACACAGCAGATGATCCTTCAAAATCGTCGGTAAATTTTCAGGCTGACTGGCTTTGTGGATCCACGCATCGGGAGTTTCACACTGCAAAAATTGCTTAATTGGCGCTAATAATTCAGCGTACTCATCCATGCTACTTATCCATTTCCTTTAAACGATATAGCCAATCAAGGGCTTGGCGTGGCGTTAGCTTGTCAGGGTCGATTTCCTCTAAAGCGGCTAATACTGGAGATGGTTCCTCTTCCACACTCCCTAAGAAGCTCAGCTGAGCACTATCTACATGACTCGCATTGGCATTATTGGAGATAACTTCCAGCTCTTTGAGTTTTTGCTTCGCGCGTTTGATCACCTCTTTTGGGACGCCAGCCAGTGAAGCAACGGCTAAACCGTAACTCTTGCTTGCCGCGCCGTCTTGCACATTATGCATAAAGGCGATGGTATCACCGTGTTCAATCGCATCGAGGTGAATATTGACCGCACCTTCCAGCTTTTCCGGTAAGGTGGTTAATTCAAAATAGTGAGTTGCAAATAAGGTCATTGCTTTGATGCGATTAACTAAGTTTTCAGCACATGCCCACGCTAAAGAAAGCCCATCATAGGTAGATGTACCGCGACCAATTTCATCCATCAATACTAAGCTGTGTTCAGTGGCATTGTGCAGAATATTCGCCGTTTCGGTCATCTCTACCATAAAGGTTGAACGCCCAGATGCGAGGTCATCAGAGGCTCCGACGCGTGTGAAAATACGGTCAATTGGCCCAATGACGGCTTTACTGGCTGGCACAAAACTGCCGATATAGGCCAGTAAGGTGATCAGTGCAGTCTGGCGCATATAGGTACTTTTACCGCCCATATTGGGACCAGTAATGATCAGTAAGCGGCGTTGGGGAGAAAGGGATAGCGGGTTAGAAATAAAAGGCTCACTAAGCACTTGCTCGACAACCGGATGACGACCTTCAGTAATTTGAATGCCAGGTTTATCTGTTAATTGAGGACAGGCATATCCAAGGGTGTCTGCACGCTCCGCGAGGGTGGATAGAACATCCAATTCAGCCAGCGCTTCGGCACTGGTTTGTAACGCGGCTAAATGTGGCAGCAGCATATCAAACAGTTCATCATACAAGGCTTTTTCGATAGCTAGCGCTTTGCCTTTTGATGTCAGGACTTTATCTTCATACTCTTTCAATTCAGGGATAATGTAGCGCTCCGCGTTTTTCAGCGTTTGGCGACGAACATAATGAATTGGCGTGAGGTGGCTTTGTCCACGACTTACTTGAATGTAGTAACCGTGTACCGCGTTATAGCCCACTTTTAGGGTATCGATACCCAGTTTTTCACGCTCACGAATTTCTAAACGGTCGAGGTAATCTGTTGCACCGTCTGCCAGCGCTCGCCATTCATCGAGTTCGCCGTTGTAACCTGGGGCAATGACACCGCCATCACGAACTAAAACCGGAGGGGCATCAACAATTGCTTTTTCGAGCAAGCTTTGAAGCTCATCGAATTGACCAATACGTTGCGTTAACGCACCGAGGTAGTCGCAATCGGATTGCGCCAGAATTTGGTGAATATCATGATATTGCTGGAATGCATGGCGCATACGCGTTAAGTCACGAGGACGCGCTGAGCGTAATGCGAGGCGAGCGAGTACACGTTCTAAATCACCAATTTGGCGAAGGAACGGCTGTAACTCAAAGTCGTATTGTTGCAGTGCGCCAATGGCTTGCTGGCGGTTATTCAACACAGTGAGGTTACGCAATGGGGTATGAAGCCAGCGTTTTAGCATACGGCTCCCCATTGGGGTGACACACTTGTCCAAAATCGCGGCAAGGGTATTTTCGGTTCCCCCCGCAAGGTTTTGGGTTAGCTCTAAATTTCGGCGAGTTGCGGCATCTAAAATCACATTATCTTGTTGTTTTTCCATGATAATGCTACGAATGTGCGGCAGTGCAGTTCGCTGAGTATCTTTCACATATTGCAGCAAACAACCCGCAGCCCGTAAGGCTTTATGCGCATTTTCGACGCCAAATCCGATTAAGTCTTTGGTACCAAATTGCAGGTTTAATTGCTGTTTTGCAGTGTCTAATTCATATTCCCATAATGGGCGACGGCGTAAGCCTTTATTAAGTTCAATCAATGACATGCTAGCGAAATCTTCAGGATAAAGTAATTCCGCTGGACGGGTACGCTGAAGCTCGGCTTTTAATGACTCTTCATCATCAATTTCACTGATGATAAAACGACCCGATGCGATATCTAAGGTCGCAAAGCCATACCCTTGGGACTCTTGCCATACCGCTGCCAGTAAGTTGTCTTGGCGTTCATTAAGTAAGGCTTCATCGGTGATGGTACCCGGTGTCACAATGCGCACCACTTGACGCTCAACAGGACCTTTGCTGGTGGCAGGATCACCAATTTGCTCACAAATGGCGACAGATTCTCCCATCTGTACCAATCGCGCTAAATAGTTTTCGGCTGCATGGTGAGGAACGCCCGCCATCGGGATAGGTTGACCTGCAGATTGACCACGCTTGGTGAGAGAGATATCCAGTAACTGAGAGGCTTTTTTAGCATCATCAAAGAACAGTTCGTAAAAATCCCCCATACGATAAAACAGCAAAATATCGGGATGTTGTGCTTTGAGTTTTAAGTACTGCTGCATCATCGGCGTATGGGATTCGAAACTTTGGTTTTCTGTCATGTTTTTAACTTGTTGAATATTTGATGTATTTATGGGCTTTTGACTTTCGGCGTAAACGCTATTTTATCTTGTTGTTAGGGGGAATTCGCGGAAAGTTGAAAGGGCGTTTGCGACCCTCATAGTAGCCCAGTTAAGGGAAAACTTGTACTGCTAATAACGGGGAATTTACCTCAAAATGTTATTGAGTGGTGGGGGAGGACAACAAAATATGCAGCTTACATAGACTTTGGCTATGAATATTCCATGATAAATTCCTCTCTATTACAGGTTACACAGTACTAAAGAAGTCACTTTTCTATTTTAGTGGCATGGCCCTGGCCCCTTATAAAGGGCTAGGACCATGAAGATTAAAAACTCATTTCATAATGCTAATGCAAAAATCTAGTTCACAGATTAACGACTGAATATATAAAATCAATGGAGACAAAGAGTGTTATTAAAATAGTAAAAATATTTAAATATTTTTTATAAACCTCTTTGCTAATACGATCCTGTAATTTTAGTCCTGGTTTTTGTGATTTTATTGCTACCAAGCTTAAGAATATACCAATCAGTATCTCTAACAACCCAAAATTTCCATCGATTCCAAGGATAAATGCTTGGCTGATCTTACTAAATATAAAGCACACATTAAATGCTTGAGACATTACAGCTGGAGAGTACTCGGTATTAGTAAAGTATATTGTTAAAAAAGGAACGGATATATTTACTGCCCCACCCATTATTCCAGCGGTAAATCCAAATAGAAACTGTGAAAGTTTACCTGATAAGTTATATTGCTTTAATTGAAAAAATTTTTTATTGGTTGTCAACACTGCCATTATCAACATGAAAACAAGTATCCCTTTTAAAAATATTTCACTTGAATGAATCAAAATTTTACTGCCCAACATAGTGCCAGCGGTAACACAAGTCGCAATGAAGATGAATTTATTTATTGTTTTCCTCCAATCACTCTTTCGGAAAATAATTATCAAATTCAAAATTATATTTGGCACTATAGTTATAATTACAGCAGTTTTTATATCAGTAAAAGCAGCGATTAAAGGGGTGGATATTAAAGGGAACCCAACACCTATTAATCCATGAATGAATGAAGATAACGCAATAACTAAAATGATAGAGAATATAATCCAAATGCTAAGTTCTGGTGGTAATACTGATGAAATACTATTCAGCATATAAAATACCATTAAATATCTTCTTTGCTGTTGTGATGTTTGCTGCTTTATTTAGAAATATAGCATCATTATCAATTTTTATATTTAGTGTTAATGGCAGGGTACCACTTGGGTGTTCTATTATAAATTTCTCAATATTATTATCTGGTTTAAGATATTCATTTATATTAGTTCCTGGTATTTTAGCAGCAGTAGCCAAAGCTAGTCCTGCTGTGATTCCAAACTGTGGATGACAGAATATAGGATCAATATATCTGGCAGCAACGGTACCACCATCGCTTGGATGTGTAAAAATACAAATTTTTGGTATAGCCATATCTTTGACGTTATCAAATCCCATTAATATCCCTGCTTGAAGGCGTATTTTCAAAAGTTTGCTTTTTAAATCTATGTTATCATCTATTTCTTGCTTTGATTCTAGGCCAGTAAGGCCTAAATCTATTGAGCGTATTATAATAATCGGCATTGCGGCATCAATGCATGTAGTATCTATCCCGCAGATTGTGTCTATTTTTGAACCTGTTGGGAATACCTTTCCGGTAGCTAATCCAATAGCATTTCCAAAGTCTAATTCTATAGGTGAATATTTACGTTGAATACCATCTAATAAAGTATCGCCGGCATATTTAACTGTTCCATTCTCAATGCAGAATGTTGAATTAACAGATGAACCTGTATTTTTATTGTAAATCTTTAATTTAATTTTATCATTATTTATTTTTGGAACTATGATTTTAGCCTCTATTGCATATGGCCCTGCAGCAGCTAACATATTTCCACAATTTGATGAGTAATCAACTTTATTTTCATTGGGTAGCACTTGTGCAAAAGTAAAATCAATATCTGCATTATTATTTGATTTTTTTATAATGGCAATCCTATTCGATGTAAGGCTACCTCCTCCTATTCCATCATTTTGGCAGTCTAATGGAGAGGAAAAAGCTGATAGAAAAAATGAATTTCTTTCTTCAGTGTCTTGAGGTAAATCGCTTTCATTAAAAAAAGCACCTCTAGCAACACCTCCTCTCATTAATATGGTTTTTACTGAATATTTCATTTGATTTTACCTTATCTTTATAAATAATTTGATACTCGAAAACTTTCTGATTGCAGCTCTTGAATTGACTCTTCAATTTTATTCTTGCTAAACGAGTACTTATTTATAGATTTTCCTTGCTCCCTAAAGATGGCTGCATTTTCTTCAAGTAAGTCTCCTCTTTCCATTCCTTTTGTTCTAGGGGTCGAGCCTATTAAGAGTGCTATATCTGCATCAGCAAATGCAATATCATTTACATCCGTCGCCACGATTTTATTTAGTAATGGAAAGGCTGAATCTTCTAATTCAATTACAATGCCCTTTAAGGCTTCCATTCCTTTTGATGTTTCTAAAAGATGCAAATCTATTTTTTGTTCCGAGCCATATAATTCCCCTGCAGCTATTCTAAATGCAATACTTGACCCGATTTTACCAGCTGATCCGGTAATAACTATTTTTATAATATTTTCCATAATTCATCTCTTATTATTTAATCTAATTTTATTCCGTATTGAACTTTTCCATTCAATATTCCATTACCATCCAAATTAAGCCTTCTTAGGTCCCTTAATTCAGATTCTGGATATTTAGTTCTTCCGTGGACAATAGAACCATTGTCAGCAATTAACATTTGATTGTTATGAAGCTGGAATGTCACTACATTATTATTATTTTTAAAAAATTCACATAACTCTTTATATATAGGAGCCACTTCCTCGCTTGGTGTTATCTCTGCTGCACCATCTGGAAATCGGAATCTAATTTTAGATCTACCGTTATGTAGATCATAAATCGGTGCTAATGTTTTTTGTGAATTTCTTTTAATTTCAATCGCATCTTTAGAATGAACCAAATGATATGTATCTGGAAATTTTTCTTTTATATGTATGTAAGCAGCCTGCGCACTAGCAATAATCGATAAGCCGCCAACTTTAGATGCGATATTACATTGAAGAGCTAGAATATTCCCAGGAGATGATGAAAAAGAACCATCTGTGTGTAGCAGATGTTCTGAATTTGTAGAATCAAGATGCCCTTTTAACGGATTAAATGAATTTATAGGAACAACGCCATTAGAATCTGCTCTAGGGTGTGATTTTGGATTACCAAATAAAAAATTTAAGATGTAGGAATTCGTCTAGTTGAATTTTATTTTCACCAAAGTCAACAATGGTAAATCCATATTGGTTCAAACAATCAACCAAAGCATTTAGTTTATCAAAGGAAATATTTATTAAAGAATCAATGTTAATCTGTACTTTTGATACATCAAAACTAAAGTCAAAAGGGAATTTATTATTTCTATTAATGAAGATCATATATATATCAGTATGTTGATTGAAATGGGGGTTTGTGTTAATTGAATATTAGTTATATGTGACTTTCACATTGAATGTCAACTCTGAAGTTAATAAATATTTAATTGAATTGACATGAGGTGTTTATTGCTGCGATTAATTAAACTAGATTGTATTTAAATTTTTTCATGAGGAATAAATTAAATTAATTTAATTTCAAATAAGTGTTTTTTTTGAGACTTCGAAGGTTTCTTCTCATACGTTGATGAATTAATTAATCGATTGAATTAATTTTAACTAAATGTATAAAACGGGATGTTGAATTAAATTCTAATAAAATGAGAACTTCATGGCACTCACTTTCCTTTAAATTTGAGAGGCTATTATGAAAAGCCTCCTCTTTAAAAAAGATTCTTCTGTGGGCTTGTCATCCCTAGAAATGTTAATCGCATTACAGGTGGGCGAAACTTAATTGAACTCATGATGAATGTTATAACCCATTATTATGGTTCATAATGATGAGTGTGTATTCAACATTTCCAACGCTAACTCGATCCATGTCGTAGCCCGACGACTTGGATGGGATTCTTTTAATGCAGGCTTAATATGGTTTCATCCAAGCTGTTAGCTGCAACTTGAAAGCTCTAGGGTATATGGTATCGTACGCGTCAGAAATACCTTTAAGAGAGCCCGTCACGGTGGAAAAAAAGAAAACCTTCCCGCAGCAGAAAAGCGGCTTACACCCGCGTAACCGTCATCGCTCGCGCTATGATTTCCCAGCACTGATCGCCAGTTGCCCGGCACTGGAGCCGTTCGTCAAACCGAACGCTTGGGGTGACATCTCGGTAGATTTTGCCGACCCTACGGCGGTTAAAATGCTTAACCGTGCGTTGCTGCAACATTTTTATGGCATCGAACATTGGGACATTCCCGCCGGTTATCTGTGTCCACCGATCCCCGGGCGTGCCGATTATTTACACCATCTGGCTGACCTGCTGGCGACCAGCAACGGCGGTGAGATCCCGCGCGGTAAAGGCGTGGCTATCCTTGATGTGGGTGTTGGCGCCAACTGTATTTATCCGATCATTGGTCTGCGTGAATACGGCTGGCGTTTTACCGGTTCGGAGGTTGAACCAGCATCACTCAATGCGGCCAAAATGATCGTGGAGATGAATCCGACGCTGAGAAACAGCGTGCGTCTGCGTTTGCAAAAACAACCCGAATTTATTTTGAACGGTATCATCGGCGTGGCGGAGAAATTTGATGCCACAATGTGTAATCCTCCGTTCCATAGCTCTGAACAGGAAGCGCAAGCCAGCACCCGCCGCAAACTGCAAAAGCTGGGTAAAGGCGAGGTGGCCGACACGCCAGTACAGAACTTTGGTGGAAAAAATAAAGAGCTATGGTGTGAAGGCGGTGAAGAAGCCTTTGTACGTAAAATGGTAGAGGAGAGCGTGAGCCTGGCGAAAAACTGCCTGTGGTTCACCTCGTTGATTTCTAAAAGCGCGACCTTGCCTTCGATTTATCACGCGTTGAAGCAAGTGGGTGCGGCCGAAGTTCGCACCATTGAAATGGCGCAAGGGCAAAAAATCAGTCGCTTCGTGGCCTGGACATTCCACGATGCGCAACAGCAGGCCGAATGGGCGGCAGAACGCTGGTGTTAATTTCTCTGGTGTCGGTTATTTAACCGGCACCGATAAAATCTCGCATTTTTCTTTCAATTTCTACATGTCGCGTTATTCTCAATATGTCTTCCTAAAACAAGCTTGTCTAACTTAAAGGTATCTATCAAGTCGGTGTCTGTCAGTTATAATCCATTGTAATAGTTCATAATTATGGGCGTGTATTCAGCATTTTTAACGCTAACTCATTCCATGCTATTGCTCGGCGGCTTTGATGGGACTCTTTTAATGTTGCCAGTGCTAGCTCATAGGCAAGAATAGGCTCTGTGATTGGAATAATGGAAAGCCCCTCAATATGGTTCTTTTTCCACATACTTTCAGGGAGTAAGGTAATACCGACACCTGCGCGCACCATCGCCATCACGAGATCTAAATGCCCACTACGTCCTGCAATAATCGGTTTTTTGCCATAGATCCCGCAAGCACTCACAACTAATTCATTAATTCGGAAGCTATCTTGAAAAAAGATAAAAGGCTCATTCAGAAGTTCTGCAAATTTAACACTATTTTGGGTGGCTAATGGATGTTTATCGCTCGCTAATAGCATCAATCGGTCGGTAGCAAAGCGGTATAAATTAAATCGTTGCTCATCAAATGGTGACATTACCGCTGCCGTTTCTACATCTCCTTTGAGCATGGAATTCATCATATGGTTTGAACTTAATTCGATGATCTGCAACTCAACCTGAGGATATTTCTGACTAAATGCCATGATGATATCGGCAAAATAGGTTGAGGCGATTACAGGTGGTAAACCAACTTTCAAAACTCCAGTGAGTGGACCCGATTTGTCTTTTAGTGCGTTATTAAGAGTGTCGAACTGCGCCAAAATTTGCTGCGCATGACGGAATAAAATCTCACCATCATCGGTTAGTTTGACGCCATCGGTTTCTCGGATCAGTAAGGTTACTTCAAGTTCTTGCTCTAACTTTTGAATGCTGCGGCTGATTGCAGGCTGGGTGACGCATAATTTATCCGCCGCTCGGCTAAAGTTATTTTCTTGTACCACTTCGACAAAATAGCGTAACCCTCGAATATCCATCGTGACCTCTATTACATTTTGTTATAGCAATAATGATTATAAATAATTTCCGCTAATGCAATATTAGGACTAGTAATAATACAAGGCTGAACAATCAGCATAAATTATTATTGGGAATGATATTATGAAAACTGTTATCGAATATGTTCTTGAACGTTTGCAAGCGCTGGGTATCAACGAAATTTTTGGGGTTGCGGGGGACTACGCTTTTCCTATTGAAGATGCGGTTTGTGAAAGTGACTCATTGCGTTGGATTGGTAATTGTAATGAGTTAAATGCCGCTTATGCCGCAGATGGTTATGCAAGAATCAAAGGTGTTGCCGCACTTTCGACAACCTTTGGTGTGGGTGAACTCAGCGCATTGAATGGTCTTGCGGGGTCTTATGCTGAGCATTTGCCCGTCTTTCATCTAGTGGGCATGCCTGCGAGTGGCGTCCAGAAAAATCATCGCCTTGTTCACCACACTTTAGGCAACGGTGATTTTGATGTGTTTTATCAAATGAGCCAACATTTGAGCTGCGCCCATGCGATATTGACGCCAGAAAATTGCATTGATGAAACCGAGCGATTAATTGCAACAGCCCTAAAAGAGCGTCGTCCTGTCTATATGGGATTCCCATCTGATTACGCAGTGATGCCTGTCATTGACAATGGAAAACATAAAAAAATTGAGCCACAGAAAAGTGATACGCAGTCACTCAATGCAGCAGTGAATGCCATTTTAGATAAACTTAATGCCAGCCAAAAAGCCTGTATTATTCCGGGGATTCTGACGGCGCGCTTAGGGTATTCGGATGATGTGCAGGCAATTATTGATAAGACAGGCCTGCCGTATGCCACGATGTTTATGGATAAAAGTATTGTGAGTGAATCTAACCCGACGTATATGGGAATCTATAATGGCAAATTAATGAATGCTCAAGTTGGGGAGTTTGTTGAAAGTTGCGACTGTATTTTAGGCATTGGCGCGGTATTAACTGACTTTAACTCCGGCAGTTTTACGGCATCTATCTCTACTGAGCAACGTATTAATATTTTAGCGGATCAGGTGAAAGTAGGTTCTGCGGTTTACCCAAATGTGATGATGAAAGAGGTATTGGATAAATTGCAAACATTAGCACCTTCGTTAAAACATCAAGGTATTGCAGCTCAAGGATTGGGTGAGCCTCGACAAGGCGATAATGGTCAAATTACCGCACAATATCTGTATCCGCGTTTAGAGAAAATGTTCAAGGAACAGGATATTGTGATGGCCGAAACAGGAACTGCATCAATGGGTTTAGGTTTTGCTTTACTGCCTAAAGATGCTCAGTTTCATAACCAAACATTATGGGGTTCAATTGGTTGGGCAACGCCAGCGGCATTTGGTGCAGCAATAGCAGCACCCCATAAGCGCGTGATCTTAGTGACGGGGGAAGGTTCACACCAATTAACAGCGCAAGAAATTAGTCAGTTTGCACGTTTTGGATTAAAGCCGATTGTTTTTGTACTCAATAATGATGGTTATTTAATTGAGCGATTATTATGTAAAGAGCCTGAAGCATACTATAACGACTTACCGCAGTGGAATTATGCACAATTGCCAGCTGCATTAGGTTGCACTGATTGGTATTGTCAAAAAGTCACCACTTGCGATGAGTTAGATGCTGTCATTAAACAAGCGGAAGTCGCGGATTCAGCAGCCTATATTGAGATAGTCATGGATAGGTATGCCTCTTCTGATCTGGCCAAAAAATTAGGTAAGTCAGTGGCATCGTTATATTCGTTTTAGCATCAGACTGGGACATATTTTTAGTACTGATTTAAAACGTCAGAAATCGCATAAATAAAAGCAATTTATGCTAAGTTTCACACGATATTAAATTTGATATTCATCGCTACATTCTTTATTTTAATAGGTAAATATAGTCTTATATTATCAGGAAATTAATATTCTTTTAACGATGCTCATAATTTCATTCTCTAAAAAAGAATGTAATTAAATGAAGGAGTTATTTTAATAAAAGGTGATGTTGATGAATAAATTAAAAATTGCATTGGTTTCTTTGATGTTTTTAAGTCCATTTGCGATGAGTGCAACTGAGATTAATTATGTTCAGTCCATGGAAATGAAATTAGTTGGCAATATTAATATCGTAATGAATGCAGCGACCACAACGGATTATGTTAATGCGGTTTCACAAAAAGCGGATGAAGCGGGCGCAAAATACTTTATTATTACCTCAGTGAACTCTGAAGGTGAAGGTAACGATATTTCAATCAATGCTAGCTTATACAATAAATAGTCTATATTTATATTTTATGCGTCGTGATCCCCTGCACTTAAGTTGTCGTTAAGTGCAGTTTTTTTATGTGCCATTCGTTTTAGCCGTAAGGCTCCCACCTTATTGAATGACCAAGAATACAAACAAAAATTTAATTTTATCTGTGTTAAGATTTTAGCTAAAGATATCCATTATCAGTTGTTCAGGAAGGGATCTCGGTCTTATGTCTGAAGTATTAACTCAGTGGTTAATGGAATATGGCTATTGGGCCGTATTTCTTGGCGCGATGCTCGAAGGGGAAACGGCTGCTTTTCTATCGGGAGTGGCCGCACATAATCAATTACTCTCTTATCCTTTGACGATGTTATTTGCCGCTCTTGGTGGTGTCGTCAGTGACAATGTGCTTTTTTTTGTCGGGCGTTATGCTGGTGCTCGGGTATTACCTAAATTTCAAAAACATCAGAGTAAGATTGTACGGGTTCAGCAGTTAATACAACGCCATGAAAATTGGATTATTATTGGGATCCGCTTTGCGTATGGAATGAGAACTGTCGGACCGATTATTATTGGTGCCAGCAAGGTAAATCCACTCAGATTTTTTGCATTAAATATCCTTGGCGGCGCCATTTGGGGATGCTTGATTGTTTCTATCGGTTACTTTGTTAGCTCTCTTATCTTTGCGCTCCCATTTCACCCGAATTTCTCTTGGCTAGCTATTATTGTATTGGTGATTGTTGGAGTTTGGTGGATCCGCAGGAGGCGACGCTGAGGATCTCTCCGTTTATGATTGTGAGCCTCCGTAGCCTAGGGGGCTAAGTGTCATTATTTTAGATGTTTTGGTATCTCAGCCTTGATCATTTTTCCCATTGCTCGCAGTAAATCTGAGGCTTCATATCTATCCGTGATGATTTCAATATAAGCCGCAGTATCTATTCTTTCGAGTGTATTGAGAACTCGGTTGAGTTCATCGCAAGTGGTAACTTTCTGGCAATACCAATTTTTGCATCCAAGAGCAGCGGGAAGCTGGGCATAGTTCCAGGGGTGGACATCGTTGTAATAGGTCTCGGGTTCATGGCAGAAAAGGCGCTCAATTAAATAACCATCATTATTGAGAACAAAAATCAGTGGTTTCAGCCCCCAGCGGGCAAATAAACTAATTTCTTGCGCTGTCAATTGATGGGAGCCTTCGCCGGTAGCCAAGATCACTCGCCGGTGAGGTGCGGCAAGTGCTGCTCCTAGTGCCGCAGGGGTTGCCCAACCAATCGACGCCCATAGGGATTGAGTTTGAAAAGAAACTTCTTTAGGAAGAAGTGCAAAGCCTAGCCCCATGGAAAATGTCCCAGTATCCGCTATCACGATGTCATTTTGCTTAATGAATTTTTCAAATCGCGGGTATAAGTAATGACTAGTTATTTTTCCGTTATCATTGCTGGTTGGTTCGCCTAAGCCGTGAACTTTTATTGAGTTACTCGGAATAAATGTCAGGATATCTTTTAGCTCAGAAAGTAGCTCATAGATATAGACATCAGAATAGACCGTTGAATCTATAACCACATAATTATCCATTATATGGATCATATTATTGGCGTGAAGATCTGCGGTGAAAAACCCTGTATTCACATCACTCATTACTGCGCCAATATTTATAATACAATCGCAGCTATCAATAAACTCAGCAATGGTAGGATTCATTAAATGCCCACTGTACATGCCTATATATTGTGAGTAGGTTTCATTTAAAACGCCTTTATCCATAAACATGGTGGCATAAGGTAATTGAGTGACTTTAATAAATGCTTCTGCTTCTTTGACTAAATCAAACCGTGATATGAGTGAACCCAGTAAGGCGCATGGAGATTCGCTGTGGCTGAGTTTATTGACTATCAAACTGATGACTTTTTTTAAGTTATCAGGACGACTACTGGGTAATGTGAGCGGTCTGATGTTCTGTACAACGATGCGTTTTATTGCTTGATCAGCCGGAATGCCAATATAAACTGGGCGTCTTTGCGCAAAAGCTTGAGTTATTAAACGGGTCATTTCACTGACACAGTTTTCTGGTGTCAAAATCGCGTGAGCACACGAAAAGGATTGAGCGACTTTGTAAAATACCTCGAAATCACCATCGCCTAAAGTGTGGTGCATAATAGCCTGATTTTCTTGGATATGGCTGGCAGGCATACCGACTAAATGAAAAATAGGTAATCTTTCTGCATAAGCCCCTGCAATGCCATTTAATGCACTGAGCTCTCCAACTGCGAAAGTAGTGGCAAGCGCTGCGGCGCCTTTTAAACGGGCATAGCCATCTGCAGCATAGGCGGCATTTAATTCATTACAGTTTCCTATCCAACGTAAATTTGGGGAGGCGCAGACGGCATCATTAATAGGAAAGGCATAATCACCTGCAACACCAAAAATATCATTAATGCCGAGAGACTGTAATCTGGATAAAACATGCTCAATGACGGTTTGGATCATGTAATTTCTCCACGTTGGTATAAAACTAACCGATAATCATTGGTTTTATTTTTATTTTTCAAACAATTATTTCAATATATATATATAGATAATAGTAGATGGAATAACCAAGAGGAGAGCATTTTTTTTATTAGAAGTGATAATAAAAAGAGTTATTAAGAGGGAAATTGGATAAAAAAGATGATAAAAGGCATAAAAAAGGCATTCAAGAGAATAAATTTAGTCTTTTGAATGCCATAGAGTAAATTAAAATTAGCGTTGTGCTGCGGTCACCATGATTTCAACGAGTACTTGATCTCGAGCCATATTCGCTTCAACAGCGGCACGAGCAGGGCTAAATTCAGCTGGCATCCAATTTTCCCAAACGGTATTAAAGTCAGCAAAATCACGCTTCATGTCTTTTACCCACACTTGAGCTGATAAAATACGGGTTTTATCGCTATTGCTAGCAGCTAATAATGTGTCAATTTTGTTTAATACATCTTGGGTTTGAGCGGTAATATCTCCGGTTAAATCTGTAGGCACTTGTCCAGATAAGTAAACTAATCCAGCATATTCAACGCTGTCTGCTAAGCGTGGTTTTGGGTTATTACGTTTAATGGACATTAATTACCTCGTTAATCCTTCTAATGAAATAGGGGAGCGTTGCTGGGTAATTAGCTGAGTTAATATCTCTGCGCTACCCGCTGCTAATGTAAAACCTAAACTGCCGTGACCCACATTGAGCCATAAGTTGCTGCGTGTAGTTTTGCCTAACATTGGTGGTCCCTTTGGTGTTGACGGACGTAAACCGCACCATGTTTCAGCTTTATCAATTTTAGGTAAATCCGGGAATGTTTTTTTAATAATATTTTTTAATGCAGAAATTCTGTTTTCTCGTAATCCAAATTTGTCATAACCAATATCGACCATAGCAGCGATGCGTAATTGATCATTTAGTTTGGCGTAGACAATTTTATTGCCGTAGTCGGTCACGCTAAGTTTAGGAACGATATGTGCCATTTGTGGATATTCCACACTGAGGCTATAGCCTTTTAAACCGAGAATTGGCACATCAATGCCAAGGGGTTTTAATAACTCACGGCTACCATTACCTGCGCAAATTACCACATCGTCTGCTTGAATTGAGCCTTGATTTGTTTCTACACCCGTAATGGTATTGCCAAGTTTAATAAAGGATTTGACCGAGTGCTCAAGGCATAATGTAAATTGCGGCTGTGTTGATAAATAAGCCAGAATATTTTTGCAGAATAAATAACAATCAGCGGTTTCATCATCGGGGGCGTAAATCGCACCCACTAACTCTGATTGAATATTTTTTAATGCAGGCTCTAACTCAACGATTTCATTGGCATTCAAAACTTTTTGAAATTCCTTATCTACGGTTTCACTGGCTTTTTTAAAGCTAGATTGTTCGCGATGGATAATTAATTTTCCTGATTTTTCCCAAGCGAAATCGGCAATATCACCATTCATACGCCACGTATTCATGACATTTTGACTGAGTAGTGATAATCGTAATAAATGAGCGCCATTAATTTTATTGGTGGTGCGGTTACAGGCTAAGGTGAATTGGGTCATCCAAGAAAGCTGCTGTAATGTAAAATCGATTCTTAAATTTAATGGGGAATCATTTTTACCCATCCAGCGTAAGCCTTGTAATGGAACGCCTGCATCTGCAAGCGGCGAAACATAGCGATAACTTAATTGTCCGCCATTGGCAAAGCTGGTTTCCATGCCAACGCCAGAATCAGATTCAATTAATGTGACTGTTTGACCCGCTTTAATTAAAGCATATGCGGTACTTAATCCAATCACTCCAGCACCAATCACTACCACATGTTTAGTCATAATATTCCGCAACCAATAATAACTTAGGAGTTATCATTTAACGGCGAATAGTCAGACTAAACAATTGAGTTTTCATCACCGGAGTATAACTTTTGGTTAACTACTGCGTTGCGTTTTTTTAGTATTAGCGACAAGGTGTTTACATAATTTTGTGCGGCTTTCGTGAGCGGTCTATCTGCTCGATGGAAAACGGATACGGCTAAATGCAAATTTTCTTTAAGCGGATAGATCATTGATTCTGGCAGCGTATGTTCCGCAGAAAAAATGTCAGTAATACTGCAACCTAGGCCTGCACGAACAAACTCCGCAGCCATGTGGTAAGTGTGCACGCTAATATTGGATTCTTGGAACTCATGCCTCTGCTGTAGCAGTTGAGAGAGGGAGTCGGAGCCTGGGTGGATCCAGCGGTCTTGGTCGATATCCACCAGTGAGACGGGAGATTTCGCGGGAGCCTGACTATCCACATAGACGAGAGGTATATCAGCAACAGGCAATACGGTGATCCCACCTTCAATGGCCAAATTAAATGCGATACCAATATCGAGATCTTGTTGAGTTAATAATTGCAAAATATCTGTGGTGTGATGGGTACCAATAGTGAGTTTGATATTTGGATGCTTTTTAATAAACAGTGCGGTGACTTCAGGCACTAAGTTAAGCCCTAGGCTAGGTAAACACCCAATAGCCAACTTACCTTGTGGGTTTCTAGATAAATTCTGTGCCAAAATTCTGAGTCTATCTAAATTCTGATAAACCTCTTTTGCCTCTTCAAATAATAAATTGGCTTCATCTGTTGGCAGTAATTTCCCTCGGATCCGTTGGAATAAAACGAGTCCCAATTGCTGTTCAGCATGCTTGAGTGCTTTACTCGCCGCTGGCTGGGAAATATGCAGAACTTCTGCTGCTCGAGTGAGTGAACCGCAGGTCATCACAGCATAAAAGATATCAAGGTGCCTTAACTTCATTATTGGTCGTCCATGGTTAGAACTAGGTAATACTTTGCATTTTTTCTTATTCTACAGAAAAAGGTGTCATGGATCCGATATCGGGGTCACTTACCAGAAATGAAAAATGCCGGCTCATATACTTTTGGTTATGAGCCGGCATATGCTATTGAGGATTATGCGATGGCTGCGCCTAATTCAATATATAGCTTGATGATGATACTGTTGGTGATATCCACCAGGAAAGCACCGACCATTGGTACTACTAAGAAGGCTTTGTGTGATGGGCTGAATGCACGAGTAATGGTTTGCATGTTGGCGATTGCCGTTGGCGTTGCCCCCATTCCGAATCCACAGTGACCCGCACTGATAACGACAGCATCATAGTCACTGCCCATCATTTTGAATGTGACAAAGCAGGCGAATAACACCATCACAACGGTTTGTACTGCGATAATGATTAATACTGGACCCGCCATGCTAGCTAATTGACCAAACTTCAATGACATTAGCGCAATAGCAAGGAATAACGAGAGTGCCACGCTACCTAAAACGTCAACGGTTGGTTCGAAAACTTCATGTTTAAACACGTGGGTTAAGACGTTACGAATGATGATACCGACAAACAGACACCAAACGAAAGTTGGTAAGTGCATTGGCGTATCTTTTACTAACTCACTGATATAGCTACCCGCAACGATACAGATAATCAGCATTGAAATGGTTTCAATGATGTTATTGGCGTTGATTTTTCTTTTTACCGTTGGTTGCTCAAATGCTTCAAGGATGGTCTCTTTTTCTTGCTCAGTTGCTTTTGGGATGGTCACTTTTTTCAGTAAGTGGCGTGCTACTGGCCCACCGACAAGCCCACCAAGAACCAGGCCCATAGTCGCACACGCCATCGCCAGCTCAACAGCCCCTGTTACACCATATTTATCGGCAAGGATAGGACCCCAAGCACCAGCGTTACCGTGACCGCCTGTTAATGTGATTGAACCTGCAATCAGACCGATAAATGGACTTTCATTTAGCATGACAGCCATACCCATGCCCACAGCATTTTGGATCACAATTAAAATGGTAACTGCGAGTGTTAAAATAACGAGAGGCTTCCCGCCTTTTATTAATCGCGAAAAATCTGAACTTAAACCAATTGATGAGAAGAAAGCGATCATCAATGTGCTTTGTAATGAGGTATCAAACGAGAAAGTATAGCCTGCTGCTTTATCAACAATTAATAAAACGATAGCAACAATAAATCCACCGACAACAGCATCAGGAATATGGTTTTTCTGTAGAAAAGGGCTGATTTTCACCACAATCATCCCAATAAGCAGCGCTAAGCATGCAAACAATAGCGTATAGCTGGCATCTAGTGTCATTATTTTTACCTCACATTTGTTTACCAGAGCATTCACTTTTGCGATTTAACATTAGTGTTAAATGAAGTTACTTTGCTTAACTTTTGTTTAACAATGAGTTTTGTTGAGGTTGATATAACTTTTAGTTAAGTAAATCGTATGAAAAAAGTACTTTCATTGATTGGTTTAAGTCATTACTAGAGGAGGATTTAATCAAAGAAATAAATAATAATAAAATAACAAATTGATTTTATTAGGCATTTTAATTTCTCTTATCTGGCGGGAAAATAACGTGATTTCATCATCTCTTTTGGTGTATTAGCGCTGGCGCTAAGTCGTGGTAATTGTTGGAAATGTGATGGGTGACATAAAAGCCGCTATATTGTTAATGAATGTTAAAAAATTGCTACATAACTCACGTTTTAGTCAGTTTTGTTGGCGATTAATCTGCTTTTTCCGCGTCAAATTGAAGCTGAAATTAGTATAAAGACCAATATTCTTAAGCATCTTTCATGCTTTATATGGATTAAATCTTAGAGTGCAGTATTTATTCCCATTGGATTGTTATCATCGAAACAAGATGTTCATTTAACTGATTGTATTTAAATAAAATAAAAAGCAATCTTTAGGTTTTAAATAAGATTAATTCTCTGAGAGGAAAATGTTTTTCATTGGGGGGATTGGTTATGATGGGGATTAATTCAGGTATCTTAATTAGGGTATTTTAAATGAAGAAAACCATTCGCCAAGTGACTTTTGATTTACTACGCCAATTGAATATTACGACCATTTTCGGTAACCCTGGTTCAACTGAAGAGACATTCTTAAAAGATTTTCCGAGTGATTTTCGTTATATCCAAACATTACATGAAGCATCTGCTGTAGCAGCAGCTGACGGTTATGCTCAGGGAATGCGCAAAGTGGCAATGGTCAACTTGCATACTTCCGCGGGGCTAAGTAATGGGATGAGTAATATTCTCACCGCCTATATGAACCGTACGCCACTGATTATCACGGCGGGTAACCAAACCCGTGAAATGTTGCTGATGGAACCTTGGCTAACCAATATTGAGCCTGAAACCTTACCAAAACCATGGGTCAAATGGAGTTACCAGCCGGAGCGT
Organism: Providencia sp. PROV188; assembly: GCF_027595165.1. NCBI lineage: Bacteria > Pseudomonadati > Pseudomonadota > Gammaproteobacteria > Enterobacterales > Morganellaceae > Providencia > Providencia sp. PROV188. The sequence goes on along the minus strand of NZ_CP097291.1, from coordinate 2,997,224 downwards.
GCGGAAGATGTGCCAGCGGCATTTATGCGAGCATATGCGATGGCACTTCAGCCACCAGCGGGACCCGTTTTCTTATCAATCCCCCTTGATGATTGGGATAAACCTGCCGTTGCCCAAGAGGCGGTTGTGCGTGAAGTTTCCCAGCGCATTGGTTATGATCCTGTTCGTTTACAAGCATTTGCGGATGCTCTGAATTCTGCCAAAAATCCAGTGCTGATTTATGGCTCCGCCATTGCGCGGGGGGAAGGCTGGGACGCGGGCATTGCGTTAGCCGAAAAATTGAATGTACCTGTTTGGGCGGCGCCAGCATCGGAACGTCCGCCATTCCCTGAAACGCATCCTCTGTATGCTGGCGGGTTGCCTTTCGCGATGGGACCGCTGTCCGATAAGCTAAAAGGGTATGATTTGGCGTTGATTATCGGGGCGCCTGTTTTCCGTTATTATCCTTATGTAGCAGGGAGTTATTTGCCAGATGGCATGCGTTTACTGCACATTACCGATGACCCTATTGAGGTAGGAAGAGCACCGGTTGGTGATAGCTTACTCAGTGATGCGGTACTCGCGATTGAAGGGCTGACTCCGTTAGTGAACGCCAGAACGGCAGCGAAAAATAAGGTTGAGAAACAGTCCCATGGTATGGCTCCACACCCTGCCGCACCAGGGGTGAAGGGGGATTCAACGGTATTAAGTGCAGCGCAGCTGTTTAAAGCGCTCAGAGAAGTCTCCCCGAAAGAGACTATCTTGGTGGAAGAATCGCCGTCAAACCTCGGCGAATTACATCGTGAATGGCCAATTGATGCACCGGATTCGTTCTATACCTTTGCCAGTGGATCATTAGGTTGGAACTTACCAGCAAGCGTGGGAATCGCTTTAGCGGAAAAAGACAGTGGTCGACACCGCCCTGTGATGTCGATTATTGGTGATGGCTCGATGCAATATTCGATTCAAGGGCTATGGAGTGCGGCACAACATAATTTACCGATTGTGTTTGTGATCCCACGAAATAGTGAGTACGCCATTTTGAAATCCTTCGCGGTGTTAGAAGAAACGCCAGGAGTTCCGGGGCTGGATATTCCAAACTTGGATATTGTGGCGCTGGGTAAAGGTTATGGTTGCACGGCGTTAAAAGCCACGACGGTAGATGAGGTCAAAGCGGCTTGCCGTGAGGCATTTAAGCGTCAAGGCCCAACGGTGATCGAAGTGCCAATTCAGCCTCAAATTCCCCCACTGATTTAATATGCAGATTTAAATAAGATGCAAATAGAAAAATAGCCTCAAATAGAGGCTATTTTAATAAAAAGGGGAGCAGACTTAGTGCTTCACTAACGTTGAGAAGTAATACACTAATGGCACAGCGAGGATCCACAGACTGATTGGAATTTCACGCCACTTGCCTGCCACCGCTTTAATTAAGATATAAAACAGTAACCCACCTGCAATCCCTGTACCAAAGCTGTTCGCGATTAAAGTGATCATCACCATCATTAATACTGGCAGACCGTCGGTAAAGTTCGCTAAGTCCACTTTACGTAATCCGCTGAACATATTTAAGCCAATTAAAATTAATGCAGGAGCGGTAGCTTGTGCCGGGATCATTAGTGCGATTGGGGTAAACAGTAACATAAGCAGGAACATGAACGCCGCCGCTAATGCTGTCATACCGGTTTTACCGCCTGCTTCAGCGGCTGCTGAAGATTCAATTAATGCGGTTGCCGCTGGGATACCCACCATTGGGCCTAACGCTGCGGCGATGGAATCCACAATAAACGGGCGGTTGATATTTGGCATGTTGCCTTCTTTATCCAGCAATCCGGCTTCGCCACCGACGGCTAATGTGGTTCCCATGGTGGAGAAAAATTCAGCGGCAAAGAAAACAAATAAGAAAGGTAAGAAGGCGATGTTTAAGGCGCCAATTAAATCCACCTGACCTAAGACTGGCGCAATAGAATGCGGCATGCCAATAAAGCTTTCTGGTAACTTTGTGACGCCGAACGGAATGCCTAACACGGTGGCGAACAAAATCGCCCATAAGATCCCACCGGGAATGCGGCGAGCTTGCAATGCGATAGCCACAAAGAAGCCTGCAAGAGCGACTAAGGCACCCGGAGAGAGAAAATCCCCCAGCATTAATGCGTTGGTTTTTGGGTTGGCTAATACTAAGCCTGCATTACGAAAGCCCAACACTGCCACAAACAGACCGATAGATGCTGTTAAGCCTAATTTGATGGATTGTGGTACGGAGCGAGTCACAACCTCACGTAAACCGAATTTGGTGAGCAGGAAAAATAAAATTCCAGACCAGCAGGCGATGCCTAAACCGATTTGCCAATCAATTCCTTCACTGCCTGCAAGGGTAATCCCCACTAATACCGAGCCACCAATACCGGGACCCACAATAAAAGGCAAGTTAGCGTAGAACGCCATTAATAGGCTAGCGAGTACAAACACGATTATAGTGCCTGTGGTCGCTGCGCCTTTATCCATGCCGCCTGCGGCTAACAGTCCGGGAATAACTACGAGCAAATAGGCTGCTGCAAGGAACCCAGTGGCTCCGGCGAGGCATTCTGTTCTGATTGAACTGCCACGTTCACGCAGCGCAAAACGCCTTTCTAACCAACTCCCTGATGTTGGCTGATGAAGAGAATCGTTAGCCATTAATTGGCGCTCCTATCATTATTTTTTATTGGATGAGTGTTTTTAATACCGCTATTACTTTCAGCACGTTCTAAGACGGCATCAACTATCTGGCGAGTGGTACCGCAAGTCAGTCCTAAATCGGTTAAATGTGGGCCAGCATTGCAGGCAAGACACGTGCCTTCGATGGCTTTGAATACACGATATGGGGGTTCCCAGTCAGCAATTTGGCTGCTCAATTCTCTGAGTTGGCGAAATTGTTCTGCCAGCTCAGGTGCAGGTAATTCCGAGAGCATACCTGCAATGGGCATCGCCACATGAGCAAGGATTTTACCATCTTGAACTAACGCCATACCGCCACCGCTTTCAATCAGCAGGTTAGCTGCCATTGCCATATCGTTGGCATCACGACCGAGCACTACAAGGTTATGGGAATCATGGGAGTAGCTGGTGGCAATGGCGCCGCGTAATTCTCCCCATCCTTTTAGTAAGGCAATTTGTGGTTTGGCGTTATGGCGTCCATGGCGATGTTGTACGCGGATCAAACTAAACTCATCAGGCAGTTGCACGATGCTATTTTCGACTTGAACATCGACCTCTCCCCACTGAGTAAAGCGGGCACCGCTAATATGACGTAAACGCGCAGTACCATTTTGCAAGTCAGCTAATTGAAGCTGGCAATCTTGAGCCGAGATTGGCGCTAGGTGCATGGTATCGCGTGGCGGTAAAATCGTATTTTCAGTGGCAATCGGCGAAACAAGTTGCCCATTCTCTGCCACTTTTTTGCCATCGACATAAACTTGCTGAGCTTTTAAGGTATCGAGAGAATCAAGAACCACTAAGTTGGCGCGACGACCTGCGGCTATCAAACCTAAGTCATTGCGCTGTAAGCGAATTGCGCCATTGAATGTCGCAAAGCGCAACACATCAGTGGCTTTCATTCCGTGCTCAATTAATAAATTCAGCAGCGCAATCACGCCGCCTTTTTCAATCAATATGTCTGGCGGAACATCGTCTGTGCATACCGTGATTTGTGAGGATAAATGCGGCAGTGTTTGCAATGCCGCCACAATTTCAGGCAGCAGGTAAGGGTGAGAACCACGGATTTCCAGTGTTAGCCCCGCTCGTAATTTTTCGAGGGCGTCTTCTGCGGAAGTGAGTTCATGGTCGGAGGTAACGCCAGCAGCGAGGTAAGCTTGTAAATCAGCACCTTTTAATCCGCGGGCATGACCTTCAATGATTTTTCCTGAGTTTAATCCGGCGTCGAGGATCTCTTCCATGCGTTCGCTGCCATTTAGCACGCCGAACATATCCATCACTTCTGCCACACCACGTACTTCCGGCCAGCTCAACATCGTGGACATCTCTTGTCCTGCGAAGTCTGCACCTGACATTTCCAATCCTGGTGTAGAGGGCACAGAAGAAGGGGCTGCAACCATCACATCAAGGGGCAAATTACGGCTAGCATCAATGGCATAGCGTACGCCATCTAACCCCAATACGTTTGCAAGTTCATGGGGATCCCAAAATACGGCGGTGGTGCCTTGTGTGAGGACAATTTCAGCATAACGAGCAGGGGGAAGATGGGAGCTTTCTAAATGAACGTGGGTATCAATAAAACCTGGGGAAATAAATTTTCCTGATAAATTATGGGTTTCATGGCTATCAGTACGACTTCCTGTTGGGTGTACGCTGGCAATCAGCCCTTCAATGATACCGATATCCGCAGATCGAATTTCCCCAGTGACCATATCAATAATATTGGCATTGGTGAGTAAAAGGTCAAAAGGTACTTCGCCTTTTGCGGCTTGTACGGCTCGACGTCGAGTTTGATTTGTTAGCTTCATAAAACACCATCTCAAAGATTTATGTCGCTACTTTATGAGCAAGGCAAACGTTTGCCAAGATGATAAAATTTATCGAATCATAAAGAGAGGTTATAATGAAGCGCATCATGATAAGAATGACGATCCAATTTGCGAGGAAATACAATGACTGAGCCATGGCAGCGCCTTCCGGCATTAACTCTAAAGCAGTTGCAATATTTTGTGACTCTTGCACATCTGCGTCATTTTACTGAAACCGCAAATCGCTTAGCGGTGAGTCAGCCTGCATTGAGCAGTGCGATACGGCAGATTGAAACCGTAATTGGCGGTAAGTTGATTAACCGTACGGCAGCGTCAGTAACATTGACGGAGCTAGGCGCCGCAATCTTACCTCATGCAGAGCGTATTTTAAGTGTCTCCCACCGAGGCTTCAGTGATATTCAAAAAATTATCGAAGAGGGCGGTGATGGCACATTACGCATTGGATTGGTTCCTTCTGTCAGTTCGTTATTATTCCCGATTATTCCTGAACAATTACAGCAACATTTTCCTAAACTGAATGTGGAATTTTATGACCAAACGAATGATACACTAGTGAATAAATTAGTGAATAACGAAATTGATTTTGGGGTAGGTGTATTGGATAGCTCGGTTCCTGAAGAGTTAACTTTATATCCTTTGCAAGATGACCCATTTGTTGCAGTAATCCACCGTGATGAATTTATTTCAGATAATGCATTTCATCTACCGTGGAAGTTCTTAAATAACCGTGACATTGCTATGTTTTCGAAAGGAAATATTAATCGATTAGTGAGCGCTACAATTGAAAGTAATCGCTTTAATATTAATCCGCGTTATCAAGTCGATTATATTGAAACCTTATATGGTTTAGTCAGGTCGAAATTAGCGATTGGTATTTTACCTCAGTTATATACGGTGCATTTGCGGGATCCTGAGCTAAAAGTTTTACAGTTACAACAACCTGCATTAACACGTTCGATATCCTTAATGCGTAATAACCAAACGCTAACGCCGACGATGGAATCTGTTTTCCAGCTATTATTTAAAGCATTACGTCGTACGCCCACTCATCAATCTTAATTTTACAGCGCTTTTCTATACCTTATTTTTTATAGTTCGTCATTATTGATTGATTTTCAACAAGTAAGAAGTGTTAAGCACTAATCGTAAAACTATTTTTATTGGGATGAATAAGATTACTACCCTTGGCTGTTTGTTTTTTGGTCTATTTTTTTGATGTGTAATATGTTGAGGATATACATGAAAGCTATATTGAAAGTCAGCCTGCTCACAACAGTAATGCTATTGATTACTGCCTGTGGTGATCTCGATATTATGGGAAATAAAGGAAAGTTCTATTATAGCAATCCAACAGAAAACACGATTTCCTTTAAAGTGGATGGTAAAGATTATCTGGTCGAGCCTGGTCAGTATGGATCAGTATCATTAGCCAGTGGTGAACATACACTTGAAGATAATACAGGTCATGTCACCAAATTTATGGTGTTTGAACATAACTCAGGCGGGATCCTAAACCCTAATCATGGGGTGTATTACACATTTTCTGAAGTGTATACCGAGCAAGATAAAAAGGGGTATCAACCCGCGCCGCGAAATGTCACTATTTATGGGCATGAATTAAGCTTACCTATCAAAAGCAGTGATGCCGTGGTGATTGATGGCAATTTATTCCGTTGTACTTACCCAATTGGCAAAGCGTTGCCGGGGGCAGAGAATAAGCAGTACAAGCAAGAAGATATTAAATCAAAATGTTTTGATCAATCTGAGTTAATTGAATATTTTGCGAACGAACACGATCAAAATTTAGTACCTAATTCACCGCAAAATGAAGAAAATAATTCAATTAGCCAGCACTTAAGTTATCAAGTTCCTCAAGCGACCTTCCGTGATCCACAGGTTCAATCGGTGGCGAATGAGATTATAGCGTTAACAGAAACGCTGAAAAATGCGAACAAAGTCGATATTCATCAAGACTTAAATAAACAATATCATCAATTAACTGTTCAGTTAGTGGAAACGTATACTGAAAGTCCTTCGAGCAATATGGCTGAGGAATATATAAAACTTAATGGGTTTATTAAAGAAATTAACAAACTCAGAAATTATGGTGTGTGGGTAAGGTAAGTATATTCCATTAAGTTTATCTGAGTGTCTTTATAATTAAGAAATTGCTTATAAATTAAGCAGAGTAATCTTATGTGATATCCCGCTGAAACACGGAAACTAAAGGGTAGTTTCGTCAGGATAATATTATAAAGAGGCTCAGTGATGAATTTATTTAAGACTTCATTTTTTACTGCAATATCTGCTGTATTCCTACTCTTTTTTTCTAGCGTTTCTGGCGCTAAATCCATTGTTGAACCCGCTAAAGATTCTGAAGTATTAGATTTGGTGTTTATCTTGGATAAAAGCGGTTCAATGTCAGGATTTGAATCTGACACTGTTGGTGGATATAACAGCGTGCTGACAGAAAATAGAAATAAAGCGGGTAAAACCTTTATTACCACGGTGTTGTTTAATAATAAAACCAGTTTATTACACAACAGAGAACCTATTGATAAAGTGAAAAACCTCACGCTAGATGACTATTCTGTCGGTAGAAACACCGCATTATTAGATGCCATTGGCGATACCATGGTGAAAATGCGTGAGAATAGAAAAATCACCAAGAACAATAATGTTTTGTTTGTGATTATTACTGACGGTGAAGAGAACAGTAGCACCAAATATAGTCAGGCTAAGATTAAATCTATGATTAAATCTGCAGAAGTTGAAGATAAGTGGGACTTTATTTTCTTGGGTGCCAATATTGATGCGATTACGGCTGCGGATAATATCGGTATTAAGAGTTCGAATGCTACAGGTTATGTTCAAGATGGCACGGGTTACGATAAGGCATATAAAGCAGTCAATAAAGCCGTAGAAGCCAAACAGAATGCTGCACCAATATCAGAGGAATGGAAACAGGAAGTTGAGCAAGACGCGAAGGATCGCAAAAAATAAGAAGATAATAAAATCAGTCTGTAAATGAACGAGCTAGAAGCCCCGAAATTATATTCGGGGCTTTTTTATGGTGCTATTTAGTGTCTTTCAGCGCGGCAAATAACCCTTTAGCAAGTTGGTCTTGCTCTGATTGAATGCCGGGTAAAACGAAATAGTAACCCCCACCAAACGGTTTAATATAGCGCTCCAGTGGTTCGCCATTTAACCGTTTTTGAGTATCAATAAAGCCGGTTTTTAAGTTCTTTTGGTATGAAACGAAAATCAGTCCCATATCCAGAGCGCCGTTATCAGTTAAGCCAAGAGAGTAGCTGTAACTACGGCGACGTAACTTGGCGGTGTGGCGCGTTGGATTTCTTGGTTCGGCACGGCGCATATGGGAGTCAAATAACACGCGGTCACCATGCGGATCTTTGTCGAATGCAGGGTCATCCATTTCGTGCTTCATCCCCATGGGGGCACCTGTTGCTTTATGGCGCCCAAAGTCATTTTCTTGGTCTTCCAGCGGTGTTCTATCCCAAAATTCGAGATTAAAACGAATTAGGCGAACCGCTTGGTAGGTACCGCCGACACACCATGATGGCTCTTTGTTATCCTCAGTCACCCAAATCAGCTCATCCATTAATTTGCTATCGTCGGCTGGTGCATTACCAGTGCCATCTTTAAAGCCAAATAAATTAATTGGGGTAGAGCGTCTATCGATATCCCGTGATGGTAAGAACCCATCGATTTTCCATAGCGGGAACCAATAAGGTGAAGTGTGGCGGAGAATATCGCGCAGCGCATAAATCACGCTTTCTTGGCTATTGGCACAAATTTGCAGCACCACATCACCACCACACCATTTGTCTTCTAAACGGTCGTTCGGGAAGCTGGTCATTTCCACCAATTGACTCGGTTTAAGCTTTTCTAATCCAAAGCGTGAATCAAATAAGCTATCTCCCAAGGAAACCGTGACACTCAGGGCGTCAGGTTGAATGAGCGTGCCTAAAATCCCAGACTCAGCGGGAGGCATTTTATCATTCTGATTTGGCGTGGATTTTTGTACTTGGGTCAAAAAAGCAATGCGTTGAGTTAATACCGAGAACAGCGCTTGCAGCTCATCAAGGGTCGTTGACGTGATTCGAAAAGCGATAAACGAGGCATTTTTCTGTTCTGGGGTTAACACACCCGCTTGGTGTGAACCTAAATAATTGATGCTTTTATCATAAGTCAGTTCGCAATCCGCAATGGATGCTTTTGCGCTGAGGGCGGGGGCGGCGAGGATTGCACCTCCCATGACTAAGGTTTTTAGCGCATGGCGGCGAGAAATTTTAGATTGAGAAAACCCCAAAGGTTGTGACTCGCTTTTTAGTTTAGCTTGCATAAATTTATGCCTTAATATTTATAGTAAACATCAACATCTAACTGAGCGCGCAATGTCGCGAGCAGTTCGGCTTGTTGCGTTAACAGGGAATAGAGCGCCATTTTGTCTTGTTGTTTTAGTTGGCTGTAAGGCTTGTATTGGCCTTTAACTAATTGATATGACCGCACTATTTTATTAATTTTCTGATCATTTTCTTTTATCTGATCGAGGGTCTTGGATTCAATAAACGGACTGATCACCTCGATGATGGCTTGAGAACCTTTGGCATTAGCCGCCATATCTGACAGGTCAGAGAGACTATAAATATTCTCTTGTCCCGACAGTTTTGTTTCTAGGATCATCTCCATAAAATCTGCGGAGGCTTGCACCAATTTCGGAATCTCAATGGTTTCGGTTAAGACACGCTTTTGTAAATCTTTTCCTTTTAATAACAGCTCATCAGATGCTGGCAGCGCTGCTTTGAGATCTTGCTTGGCAAATAAAAGGTATTCAACCAAGTGAAATCCCACGAAGCGGTAGTCTTTTTCTTTATCCAGAAAATAATCCGCACGAGGGTTGATGGTTCGGTCGGTATTACCAAACAAAACAATGATCGGACGCACGGTTTCATAGTGCTGGTGGGCTTGAATATAGGCCGCTTTCGCCTGCGCTAATTGACCTTTTTGCACACTTTGATTGAGTTTTTCTAATTGCTCCACCATTTCACTTAACTCCTTGTTGACGAAGGATAAGTATTCTTGAATGGCAGGCTGATATTTTTCAGGGGTGGGAATATCCCCCTTAGCAATAATGATGTTGTCCCCTGTTTGCACAGGGGAGCGTAGGGCTTTTCCATAGGCGGTAGATGCCACGAGTGAAGCAACGATTACGCTAATGGCTAAGTGGGTGATTTTACGCATTTTGTAAGTTCCGTTTAGCGGCATGTTTTTTGCTCCAAACAAACAGTGCGAGGATCACAATCCAATAGACAACAAAGGTGATAACACTGAGCCAAATTGGCTGTGAACGATATGCAAAGAATGATGAAATAAAGTTGCCAGCTACACCAGAATCATCCAGTAATGCGCTGGTATCCCATGCTGGGTAGATTAAAAATTCAGGAATTGGATAGTCAAACTCAATCATTAAGTTTGAAATTTCTTCAACGCCTCGAAGCAGCAAGGAGAGGGCAAGGAACAGTAAAATCACGCCAGTGACTTTAAAGAAAATTTTCCATGAAATAATTCGGTTAGTTAATAAGAAGGCATATAGCGTCATACCCGCAATAACGACACCCGCTGCAACTTCAAAGATAAATTCGTTGGCATTTTCAGCGGTCAACGACATGATAAAACTGGAAAGGAAAACGACAATTTCGCTACCTTCACGGGCAATCGCGATAGCGATAATTAAGGTTGCGCCCCACCAACTATGGTGTTCTGCATTACGATTGATACCTGATTCCAGCTCTTTTTTCATCGAGCCGCCGCTTTTGTTCATCCAATAGACCATTTGAACAATCAAGATACAGGCGAGGATCTCCATGACTATCATGAAAATAGATTGCCCAGTGTCATCAAGGACATTGAATACGCCGTAAATCAGCAGTGCGAGTAAGATGGACATGGCGATACCCAGCCCAACACCGCCCCACAGGTATTTCATTCCATTGCGAGCGTCAGGGTGGCGTTTGATCCACGCATAAATGATGCCGATAACTAACAGCGCTTCAAAACTTTCGCGCCAAACTACAAAGAGAACTTGTCCCATGTTGAGTCCTACTCTTTAGCGATGATCTCGCCTTTTGGATGTGACAGATGGAAATCGTCGAAAAATGTGTAACTACCTGGTTTTAACGGTGCAATGACCACCACGGAACTGGCGCCGGGTGCTAATACTTTTTCTTTGCGCAGTTGCAAACTTTCAAACTCTGCGGGTTCAGTGCCGGTATTGGTAATTTTGATACGAATAATGGTTTTCGCTGGCACTTCCAGAACGCGAGGGATTAAATCCCCATTTTTCATTTCTAATTCAACGGTATATTTTTCGGCGCTTAAGGCTGATTGCGGAAGTAATGCACAAATAAAAACCAGTAAAAAGCTGAGTAATGTTTTCATTGTTGGCTCAAACTTATTGAAAATTGAGAGTTCCTTACTAGCGAAAAAGGGCTCGCGCGGAATATTACCCCCGCGAAAGCCCTCAGCGCATCATTGAAAAATTAGTAACTGCCTTTGCGACCTATGCCGGCATAGTCAAAGTCCCAAGAGACTTCAAACGGTTCAAACCAAGGGGCAACCCCAGTTTCTTTATCAATGTGACGACCGAAAGCGGCTTGTTGATTGTGTGAAGGTGGGTAAATTTTGTAGGTAACGCGATATTTACCATTGCCGTCCAGTTTAATATTTTCACCGTAGTGAGGACCATCGCTTGCTACCATCGGCATAAAGGTGCCTGATTGAGTCTGTGGCTTATCGCCCAGTTTGGTGACGGTATATTCGACGGTTAAGTAAGGCATCCAATCACCTTCTGCAAAGCCGTTCGGGTTATCTTCTACTGCGTGGATGTCGGCTTCTAAGTGAACGTCGGCTTTATCCGCTGGCAGGTGAGCCATCTTGTGGTGGCCTTCTTCGGTGTCCATGGTGATAGGCTGTAAATAAACACCTTGGATTTCCATGCCGTTTTTAATGACTGGGTGACCGAGAGGATACTCTTGAGCAAAGGCGGATAGAGAGAATAAGGCTAAGCCCGAAACGGCTGCCTGATAAGCGAATTTCATTGTGACATCCTTACCTGAATGAAGTTAGAAGCATAATGATAATCATTACTATTAATCAAAAACAAGCAGAATGTTTTAGGCTTATATCCAATCCTTACTATGAATATATTTAAATTTAATATTAATCAAAGTGTTAATACTTTCTTTTTTAGTGATAAAAAATAAGTATTAGAAAGGTGATTTGCTTCAGACACTGTAGTCGGTTTCACATGCTATAGTCGAAACGTTGAACGGTATTTATTAGGTATAAAGTCGAGGTACTGGAGATGCAAAAACGTTATTTGGATTGTTCCGCTTCTGAAATTGCGAAAATGAATAAGAAAAGCTTACTGGAAGCGATTAAAGCCAGCGAAGGGCGATTACTGGTGAGTGAAACTATCGGGACTATTCAGCCAGTCTTGATGAATGTCACTAATGCGGAACTGGCAGCAAGCCAAGGCGCAGATATTTTGCTATTGAATGTTTTTGATGTGAATAATCCGGTGATGCAAGGTTTACCAGAAGGCATTGCACCCGATGACATTATCCGTACCTTAAAGCACTTAACAGGACGCGCGATTGGCGTGAATTTGGAACCAGTGCCAGCAGGATTTAATAATCCCCATCAAGATAAACAGTGGCAAATTTCTGAAGGGCGCTTGGCCACTGTCAAAAATGCCCTGAAATTAAAGCAGATGGGGGCAGATATTATTGTCCTGACTGGGAATCCGGGCAATGGTGTCACTAATCAAGAAATCAACCAAAGCCTCAAAGAACTCAAAGCGGTGGTGGGGGAAGAGATTGTTCTTATTACGGGAAAAATGCATGCGGCGGGAGTCCTCAATGCGTCTGCTGAGCAGTTAATTACCGAAGAGGATATTCATTCCTTTATTAAGAGTGGTGCGGATATTATTTTATTGCCAGCACCGGGTACCGTTCCGGGCATATCCTCGGAATTTGTGCAAAGAATGGTGAGTTATTGCCATTCTCAGCGAGTGATGACCATGACCGCGATTGGCACATCCCAAGAAGGGGCTGACCTACAAACCATCCGCCAGATTGCGTTAATGTGCAAAATGGCAGGAACAGATTTACATCATATTGGTGACTCAGGTTATAACGGCATTGCCTTACCGGAGAATATCTTGAATTACAGTATTGTGATCCGCGGTGTTAGACACACCTATTCCCGTATCGCCCGCTCAATTAACCGCTAATCTTTGCTGTTTTTCTGAGTGAAATTCCCGAGCTCGAAATGGTGCGGGAATTTCGCTCGAAATATCATTTTCATCGCTAAAAAAATATACAATTCCCGCTATACTTCAGGTAAAATCCAGCCCATTTTTTAAAACAATATCTATAACATAATAAAGAAGTGAGCTATGTCGCAAAATACGAATTCAGTGCCAAAGATTGGCTTTGTTTCACTTGGCTGCCCAAAAAACCTCGTTGACTCAGAGCGTATTTTAACGGAGCTGCGTACTGATGGTTACCAAGTCGTTCCTAGCTATGACGATGCCGATTTGGTTATCGTGAATACTTGTGGCTTTATTGATAGTGCCGTTCAAGAGTCGTTAGAAGCTATCGGCGAAGCATTGAACGAAAATGGTAAAGTGATTGTGACAGGATGCCTGGGCGCAAAAGAGAACCAAATCCGTGAAGTTCACCCGAAGGTATTAGAAATTACGGGTCCACATAGTTATGAACAAGTGTTAAATCACGTTCACCACTATGTGCCAAAACCAGAGCATGATCCGTTCTTTAGTTTAGTCCCAGAGCAAGGCGTAAAATTAACGCCAAAACATTATGCTTACTTAAAAATATCCGAAGGTTGTAACCACCGTTGCACTTTTTGCATCATCCCTTCTATGCGTGGTGACTTAGATAGCCGTGCTATTGGTGATGTATTAAATGAAGCTAAGCGTTTAGTGGAATCAGGCGTTAAAGAGTTACTTGTGATTTCTCAAGATACTTCTGCTTATGGTGTGGATGTTAAACACCGTACGGGGTTCTGGGATGGTCAGCCGGTGAAAACTAGCATGGTTGGATTATGTGAGCAGCTAGCTTCTATGGGTGTTTGGGTTCGTCTGCATTACGTTTACCCATACCCACATGTTGATGATGTGATCCCATTAATGGCAGAAGGTAAAGTGTTACCTTACTTGGATATTCCATTACAGCACGCCAGTCCGAAAATTTTAAAATTGATGAAACGCCCAGGAGCGGTAGAAAGAACGTTAGAGCGTATTAAGCGCTGGCGTGAAATTTGCCCTGAGCTGACATTACGTTCGACGTTTATTGTTGGTTTCCCTGGTGAAACAGAAGAAGATTTCCAAATGCTGTTGGATTTCTTACAAGAAGCGCGATTAGATAGAGTTGGTTGCTTTAAATACAGCCCAGTTGAAGGCGCAAAAGCGAATGAACTGGCTGACCAAGTACCTGAAGAGATTAAAGAAGAGCGTTATCATCGTTTTATGCAGCTTCAGCAAGAGATCTCCAGTCAGCGCTTACAAGAGAAGGTGGGTCGCGAGCTTTTAGTTATTATCGATGAAGTCGATGACGAAGGTGCAGTGGGTCGTAGTATGGCTGATGCGCCAGAAATTGATGGTATGGTGTACCTCAATGGCGAGTTTGATGTGAAAGCAGGGGATATCGTTAAAGTGCTGATTGAGCATGCTGATGAATATGACCTGTGGGGCTCCGTTGTTAGCGAATAAAAAATAGGCTATCATCTAGCTCGAAATTTAGCCTGCGAATCATGTTTGCAGGCTTTTTTCGATATAACCCACTATTTTGGGTTTTTTCTATATTTCAAATACTTGATCTATATCATCCCGCCAAAATCTATCAAATCATAACTTGATCTAGGATATAAAACTTAACTGATAACTTGACATAATCAGGGAGAATACTTATCGAAGAATAAGGCTGATTATGACTATTGATTTTACAATTCCCAAACTCGCACAGCTTACAGAAAAATCATCATGCTCCATTGATCCGGAGTTATTGATACAACTGGCAAGTGAAGCCATCACAAATGGTTTATCACCTATTCATGATTTCGACATTGAAGGAATGTTGTTGGATAAATACGGTCAAACTTTATGGTCTAACCGTAAATCAGACAGCAGCGCCATGTTGCCATCTTGGATATTCTCTCAAATACAGGTCACTTCTCTAGATGACCAGCCAATTAACTCACAAGGACATACTTACTATTTCGCCCCTATTTATGATGAAACGCGCTTGTTAGCCACGTTGGTGTTACGTGGGGAGTCAACCAGCAGTAATATACTGTTAGCTCTCACTCTTACCCTAGGGCGAGAAATTAGTGAAAAGCTAAAGTGTCACTTTTACTGGCAAAAACTTTCAGAGAAAACACACGGACATAATCTATTCCACGACTTGAACATTCATGAAGTGGAAAAAGCGCTAATCATCGAAGCCGCGTTGGCGTACGGTGGAAAAATTCAGGAGATGCATCAAGCATTAAATATGGGGCGTACTACACTGTGGCGCAAGCTGAAGCAATATCAGATTGATATTCGCGAATACAAGCTATAGTCCAGTTAATAAAAATAGTCCGCCAATAAAAACAGCCCTGCCAATAAAAAAAGCTTCTACTGATTTTCTGCAGCAATGCTGAAAACGTTCGAAGCATTCAAATCACACAGCCTTACGGTAATCACTAAGCCCAACATATCAATGCATATTGATTGCGGGCTCAGTCACGCCTTTCAGCGAAACGAAAGAGAAGAAATGAAAAAGAGCTAAGATTATCAACCTATCTTGTTGTTAAGTATGTTGATCTCAGTACGCTTTTTTTTAGGAATTGGTTTTAATTTGATGTTATAGATTTTTATTTCAGTGAACTCACATACTCACAGTTGGAGTAAATGGTTGCGGGGATATATATAGGTTTATATTTTATTTTAAACTAAATATATTAATTTTATATTTAGCCATAAATGCGATTTTTATCATTAATAACTAGAGTAACAGTTTTCCTGTATAAAAATGATAGTGCAATTTATTTGATTTTCCACTATTGCTTAAAAAATAGTTATTTTAGGATGATAGATTAATAAAGAGGAATAGAAAGCATAATCATTATGCTAAGTTTGATAGTGAAAAATAGTTAACCGAATAGTTAAGTGAATAGTTAAGTTAAATGATTAAATTAAATAGTTATCTAAATAAAAATCTAAATTTAATTATATTTTTCTGGGTAATTTTGCGAACGGAAAATGCCTAATGGTTTTTTGATAAACCATTAGGCTGAGGGGGTGTCTGGTGAATAAAGAGAATTAAGCGTTTGCAGAATAAGTATTAATATATTCATACTCTTGGATTAATTGAGGTAGTGATTTTATTCCTAGTTTTGTATAAATATTTGAACGGTGCACTTCTACGGTTCTTGGTGATAATGACAGTTTTTCGGCCGTTTCTCGGCTGGTGTTTCCGTCTAAAATCATGTCCATAATTTCACGCTCTCTAGCTGAGAGACGGTCGAATTTATTGGTTAAATAGATATATTTTTTATGATTTTCATTTTGTTTATCGAAGTGTTCATTAGCTCCCTGAATAGCGCTTAGAAACACTCTGTCATCAAATGGAAATGCGTAGAAATCAAAGGCTCCAGCCTTGAAGTAGTCTCTGCATAGTGCAGCAGAAGGTTCTTCTGCGATGACGATAACAGGAACAACGGCTAAAGATTGAGTAAGGTTTTTTAATTTATTAATATGACTGGAGTTATTGCCTACGAATAATAAAACACAATCCTTTGCATTATCTTCTTTAGGGTAAGTATAAGTACTAATAAATACCTCTTCGTCATTATAGAATTTAAATATAAAATCAAAAGATTCCATCTTTGATTTCAGTTTATTCT
The DNA here is from genome assembly GCF_027595165.1 of Providencia sp. PROV188. Lineage (NCBI taxonomy): Bacteria > Pseudomonadati > Pseudomonadota > Gammaproteobacteria > Enterobacterales > Morganellaceae > Providencia > Providencia sp. PROV188. The sequence continues at coordinate 2,980,728 of NZ_CP097291.1, read as the reverse complement.
TAAAGACATTATCGTTTTCAACGATTACATGAATGGCGCTATTCATCACCAAACTCCTGTTAAACGGATTTGACATTCAAATTAACGTAGTTTAATAGAATGAGAATAATTCACCGATGGAAATGGTAATATATTTTCAACTATTCTTTTTTATAGATTATTGCTGAACGTAAATGATATTAAAAAAAGTACTTGCCTAATTTTAATATAAAAAAGAAACAAAGGTTAAAGTATGTGTCAAAACGTAACATCTGTTTAATGTTTTGTAACAAGATAGAGTTTTAAGCTTGTCTTACGATTATTATGTTTTCTAGATAACATGAAAATAATGTTATTTAGCTAAGTAATAATATCGCAAAATGGTAGTCATAAAAAGCACTATTAGCAATTTTATGAAATTTAATTAATCATCCTCCTTGATAATTTTTTTCTGTTTTTAAGTTTTGTGGTTAAGTCATTAAAATTATCTCAGTAAAATTGCAAAGTACTCTAAAAAAGTGAGTGAATACACGTAATGATTTCCTTAAAAGATATTGCACTATAGGTTTTCGTATGATTAATAAAAGTGTTTAGTGTGAATAAATTGATCGATAACCTTAGTGATAGTTTGCACTTCAACCTATTATCTTTCCGTTATTGGCGTATTATAGAGAAGAAAAATCAACCACACTTTCATACGGATAAATTATGTTGCTGCGTTCCGGGGTAGCATTAGCTATCTTTTCTTATATTCTTTGGGGGATAACCCCGCTGTTTTATCGGTTACTTCCTGATGCACAAGCCATGGAATTACTGGCGCAACGATTGATTTGGTCTCTTCCGTTCTTATTTTTCATTCGGTTGCTTATCAAGAATAAATCCCTGTGGAAGCAAGTGTGGGCGGATAAACGTTCAATTGTGTTATGTTTTTTTAGTTCCTCGATTATGGCGGTATCGTGGACAACCTTCACCTATGCGTTAACTCATGGGCAAGTACTGGCTGCGAGCTTGGGTTATTTTATTAACCCGCTGTTTTCAATCTTGCTAGGTGTGATTTTCTTGCGAGAGCGTTTAGTCTTTGCTGAAAAACTGGCGGTTGTGTTTATTTTTTCAGGTGTTGCCTACCAAATCATACAATATGGGGAATTGCCCGTTTTAGCGTTAGTGATGGGGAGCGCTTTTGCAGTTTATGGTTTGATCCGTAAATTTATTCGTTTTGATGTTATCACCTCGCTGTTTTTAGAGGCGCTTTGGTTATTACCCTTGGCGATAGGTATTACATGGTGGTTATCCGCACATGGAATGAGCGCGGTAGAAAATGGTGATTGGCAAACCAAAATGCTGTACATGTTGGCGGCGCCTGTGACTATCATTCCATTACTCTTTTTCACGGCAGCCATTAAACGCACCACATTAACGGTGATTGGTTTAGCGCAATATATCGAGCCAACAATTCAATTCTTGTTAGCGGTTTTCCTGTTTAATGAAATTTTCGATTGGGTCAAAGGTGTCAGTTTTACCTTGATTTGGATTGGCTTACTGTTTTGTGTATTAGCGCTACTCCATAAACGCTATGGCAAAGGTGCCCGCCATCAACCGTATGTGACTGGGCGGGATGAATCTCCCAAAATTTAACTTTTAATTTTAATGGGTTAGCCTGTTTTACAGATAATACTGTTAACGGGCTATGCTTCTATCATAGTCAAAGCAAACGATTGCGTATATAATCCTGCCATCTTTTTAGACATTATCTTTTATGTAGCTGCATTTATCTCTGGGGATATAAGGTCATTATCATGAGCCAATTAGGTACTGCACTTTGTTCTAGCGCGACAAAAGTTATGCTTCTCGGTTCGGGGGAGTTAGGTAAAGAAGTGGCGATTGAGTGCCAGCGTTTGGGTATTGAAGTGATTGCGGTGGATCGCTATGACAATGCACCTGCGATGCATGTTGCTCATCGCAGCTACACCATCAATATGTTGGATGGTGAGGCACTACGCCAACTTGTTGAAAGTGAGAAACCAGATTTTATCGTTCCTGAGATTGAAGCGATTGCCACCAAAACGTTGGTGGAACTCGAAAAGCAAGGTCAAAAAGTCGTGCCATCTGCCAATGCGGTTTACCTAACCATGAACCGTGAAGGGATCCGTCGTTTAGCTGCCGAAGAGCTACAACTGCCGACGTCGGAATACCGCTTCGTGGAAACGAAAGCGGATTTTGAAGTCGCAGCCCATGAAATTGGCTTTCCCTGCATTGTAAAACCAGTCATGAGCTCATCGGGGAAAGGGCAGAGCATCATTCGCTCAGCGGAGCAGCTTGATAGTGCGTGGAATTATTCCCAAGAAGGCGGGCGTACAGGTCAAGGGCGCGTGATTGTTGAAAAAATGGTGAATTTCGATTTTGAAATTACATTACTAACCATTAGCGCGGCAGACGGTGTGCATTTCTGTGCGCCAGTTGGGCATCGCCAAGAAAAAGGTGATTATCGCGAATCTTGGCAGCCGCAAGCGATGAGTGATGCTGCTTTGCAAAAAGCACAGGACGTAGCGAAGAAAATTGTCACCGCTTTAGGGGGATACGGCTTATTCGGTGTGGAGCTGTTTGTCTGTGGTGATGAGATCATTTTCAACGAAGTTTCTCCTCGCCCTCATGATACCGGCATGGTGACGTTGATTTCTCAAAACCTGTCTGAATTCGCATTACATGTTCGTGCTTTCTTAGGCTTACCGATTGGCACTATTCGTCAGTATGGTGCCAGCGCATCGGCTGTGATTTTACCTGAGCTGCATAGTCGGAATGTGGTTTTTTCGGGCATTCACGAGGCACTCGGTTCTGATATTCAATTGCGTTTATTTGGCAAACCGGAAATTGCGGGAACTCGCCGTTTGGGTGTAGCGCTTGCGGTCGGAGATTCGATTGAGCAAGCCCTAGAGATGGCAAAAACAGCGGCGGCTCGAGTGAAAGTAACAGGATAGTGATTATCCCCCGCCTGTTAGGTTCTGGCGGGGGGCTTTTTAGGGGGATTATTGTTTATCTTCAATAATCATCGCGGCTGCACGCTCCGCAATCATGATGGTTGGCGCATTGGTATTGCCACTTGGAATTTCTGGCATCACCGAACAATCCACCACTCGTAGTTTGTTGATCCCATGAACGCGAAGACGTAAATCAGTGACGGAATTTGCGGTATCGGTACCCATACGGCAGGTGCCAACGGGGTGATAAACTGTTTTACAGAAATTACGCACAAACTCTTCTAATTGCCCCTCATCATGCTGAACTTGGGCTGGCGGCATTAATGTATTTTTACTGACAGCTTGCAATGATGGCTGGCTTAATACCTCTAAACCGAATTTCACCGCACGTTTACAACCTTCCATATCTTCTGGTTCAGCCAAGTAATTGGCGTGAATTCTTAACGGATCTTGCGGGTTTTGGCTACGCAGTAAAATTTCCCCGCGTGACTTAGGCTGTAAGTAACCGACTTTCAGTGAAAAACCGTGAGCGGCAGGTAGCGGCTCCCCCGGTACATCATCCCAGCTATCTAAAATAGGCAAAAAGTGAATTTGCACATCTGGGCGACCTTGGTTGCAGCTGTCTTTAAAGGCAGCGCCTTCTAAAACGTTAGAAGCGAGTAGCCCACTGCGAAATGCCATCCACTCAAAACCATGTTTGATAGCGGCAAAGCCTTGGTCGGCACCAAATAAGCTGATTGGCTCTTTGGTGGTGACGTTGATAGACATATGCAAATGATCGTGAAAGTTTTTGCCCACCGGTAAATTTGCCACGGTTTTGATCCCTAAAGAGGAAAGGTGTTCTTCAGGTCCGATACCAGAGAGCATCAACAACTTCGCTGACCCCATTGCACCGGAGCAAACCAACACTTCTTCACGCGCTAGGGCTTCGATTTCGTGACCATTTTTACCTTGGTAAGCCACGCCGACTGCTTGTCCATCGCGAATAATAATGCGGTTAACTTGGGTATTGAGCTTGAGGGTTAAACGGTCGCTATTTGCTACTGATTTCAAATAGGTTTTGGATGTACTGGCTCTTTCCCCGTTGTGAGTTGTGGTTTGATAGAAACTGGTTCCTTGCTGGCTCTCTCCATTAAGGTCATTAACGTATGGTAAACCATGTTCTTGAGCCGCTTGAATGAATGCCATAGAAAGTGGATGGCGATAACGGTTTTCACTGACGGGAAGAGGTCCTTCCGTGCCGTGGTATTCTCCGGTTAAGCTTTCATTGCGCTCGGCTTTTTTAAACCACGGTAGAACGTCTTGGTAACCCCAGCCTTCGCATCCGTACTTGTGTGCCCAGTTATCATAATCCTGTTTTTGCCCGCGAATGTAGATCATGCCATTGACTGAACTACTGCCCCCCAGCACGCGACCTTGAGCAATTTGCATTTTGCGGTTGTTGGCATGAGGTTCAGGTTCGGTTTCATATGGCCAGCTTTTTTGGGCAATAATTTTAGCGACACCAGCAGGCATACGGATAAACATATGGTTATCGCTACCGCCCGCTTCAATAAGCAGCACGCGAGCTTGGGTTTCTTGGATCAGACGTGCGGCGAGAACACAACCTGCGGAGCCTGCACCGACAATAATATAGTCATATTTTTGTGTGCTCATTTTATTTCCCTGTTGAAATTAACATTCAATCATCATTTCTTTAACAATAGCGCCTTTAGGTTATTAATGTATAAATAATGTTCTGTTAGTGTGATTCGCTTCAAAAATAATTTCCTATGTAACTATTTTTAATTTTTTCTACTTATTGTTATTTAAAAGGAAAATATGAATTTCATAATTTTTTAGTCTTGTTTTTAATTTCATTAATAAGTTAATGTTTTATTAATTGGTTTATTCTTAGTGAAAAATAGTGCGAGCGAAAAAGATGCATAGAAAAGAATTGCGTGATTATCTGATACCCATTGGGAATGCTTTAAGGGATGCTGAACGCCTAATAAAATAAGAGGTACTTTTACGAATGAAAGCAATATTAATGAAAACAATACCAATAAAAAGCCTGCTGATGGGATTGTCTATTTCTGTGTTTATGACGGCGATGGCGTCAGCCATGCCGCTTGAAGAACAGTTTCAGTTAATGGCGGAAGATGAAAGCGAAAAAATCCGCTGCTTTGAACCTTCTTCACCTTTCCTGTATTGCCTTAAAGGAAGCGTATACAAAAAAGGTGGTATCAGGCTCATAGATAAGCAGGGTAATGAAGTGTATCAATTTTACTATTTTGATAATGGTCTCGACCCTGCGAGTGAAGGGCTATACCGAATTCGTCAGGGGGAAAAAATAGGTTATGCCAACGCCCAAACCGGAGAGATTGTGATTGAGCCGATTTATGATTGTGCATATCCATTTGAAAACAGTAAAGCCAAGGTAGGCAAGAAGTGTGAGCGACAAACCGACGGAGAACATAGCTGGTGGGTTGGGGGCGAATGGCAAGAAATTGTTAATCCACTGAGTAGGGAAAATTAGCGTTTTATTCATGTATTAACTTCAGGAATTTAACAAAAGTCACAATCTAAATATGATTTTAAAAGTTACTTAACTTGTTGAAATGAAAAATATTTGGTACTCAGATCACATTTTTTGAGGGTTTAGCGACTCTTGAAAACCATTCACCGCAAAAAACTAACCGCTTAATTCTGTATGCCACCACTCAAGGTAACTTTTCGCTTTTCCTGATAGTAATTTTTTACCATACCCACTATGGCAGAACTCAATTTTTTACATTCAAAATCATTCAACCACTGCCTATTAAAAAATCATTTGTTATTCATCGAAAACGATTAAAAACAACGTTTTCGCAGTTTAATAAACGGTAATTACGTATTAATGGCATGTTCGTTCTACCTCAGAAGGGTGTTCTATGAACAAAAATGGTATTTTAAAACACATTCCATGGATGATCCTCGGGATCATCGGTGCAATCTGTTTAGGGGTTGTCGCGCTAAGACGCGGCGAGCACATTAGTGCATTGTGGATCGTCGTCGCATCTGTGGCGGTGTACTTGATTGCTTATCGTTACTACAGCTTATATATCGCTAAAAAAGTGATGAAGTTGGACGAAACGCGTGCTACACCGGCGGTCATTAATAATGACGGCTTAAACTATGTTCCAACCAATAAAAACGTTCTGTTTGGTCACCACTTTGCGGCTATCGCAGGGGCGGGTCCATTAGTTGGGCCAGTATTAGCGGCTCAGGTGGGTTACTTACCAGGAACATTGTGGCTATTGGCTGGGGTTGTTCTTGCGGGTGCGGTACAGGACTTTATGGTGCTGTTTATCTCCTCACGCCGTAACGGTGCATCTCTTGGTGAGATAGTTAAAGAAGAATTGGGTCCAATCCCAGGTACGCTAGCACTGTTTGGCTGTTTCTTAATTATGATCATCATCCTCGCAGTATTGGCGCTGATCGTGGTTAAGGCACTGGCAGAAAGCCCATGGGGTGTGTTCACAGTTTGCTCCACTGTGCCGATTGCGCTCTTTATGGGGATATACATGCGCTATATCCGACCAGGGCGTGTGGGTGAAATTGCCGTTATCGGTATTGCACTGTTAGTCGCTTCTATTTGGTTTGGTGGTGTGATTGCTCATGACCCTTACTGGGGTCCAGCACTGACCTTTAAAGATACGACGATTACCTATGCATTAGTCGGTTATGCGTTTGTTTCCGCGTTACTGCCAGTATGGTTGATTTTGGCGCCTCGCGACTACTTAGCGACATTCCTGAAAATCGGGGTTATCGTTGGTTTGGCTGTAGGTATTGTTATCCTGAACCCTGAGCTGAAAATGCCAGCGGTGACACAGTTTGTTGATGGTTCTGGTCCAGTTTGGAAAGGTACACTGTTCCCATTCTTGTTCATCACCATTGCGTGTGGTGCGGTATCCGGTTTCCATGCCTTGATCTCTTCCGGTACGACGCCAAAACTGTTAGCGAACGAAAAAGACGCGCGTTACATCGGCTACGGTGCGATGTTAATGGAATCTTTCGTCGCTATCATGGCGTTAGTCGCAGCTTCTATCATCGAGCCAGGTCTGTATTTTGCAATGAACACCCCACCATCAGCATTAGGTATCACTATGCCTAACCTGCATGAGCTGGGTGGTCCAGATGGCGCTGCAATTATGGCGCAACTGAAAGATGTGTCTGTTCATGCGGCAGCAACGGTCAGTTCATGGGGCTTTGTCATTTCCCCAGAACAAATCATGCAAACAGCAAAAGACATTGGTGAGCCTTCGATTCTAAACCGTGCAGGTGGTGCGCCAACCTTAGCTGTCGGTATTGCGTTTGTATTCCACGAAATTATGCCAGCTGCCAACATGGGCTTCTGGTATCACTTCGGTATTCTGTTTGAAGCACTGTTTATCTTAACGGCTCTGGATGCGGGTACCCGTTCTGGTCGCTTTATGCTGCAAGATTTACTGGGTAACTTCGTGCCATTCCTGAAGAAAACCGATTCTCTGTTTGCAGGGATCATTGGTACAGCAGGATGTGTAGGTTTGTGGGGTTACTTACTGTATCAAGGCGTTGTTGACCCACTGGGCGGCGTTAAGAGCTTGTGGCCATTGTTCGGTATCTCCAACCAGATGCTGGCAGCGGTAGCGTTAGTCCTGAGTACGGTTGTATTAATTAAGATGAAACGCAGTAAATACATCTTAGTGACTGTGTTGCCAGCGGTATGGTTATTAATCTGTACTACATGGGCACTAGGACTGAAATTATTCAGTGATAATCCTCAACTGGAAGGTTTCTTATACTTAGCGAAATCTTACAAAGAGAAAATCGCCGCGGGTAGTGCTGAGTTAACGGCACAAGAAATTACTAATATGAATCACATTATTATTAATAACTACACTAACGCGGGTCTGAGTATTCTGTTCTTAGTGGTGGTTTACGGTATTATCTTCTACGGTATTCGAGTGGGAATGAAAGCCCATAAAAACCCAAATCGTACAGATAAAGAAACCCCTTATGTTCCTGTTCCTAAAGAGGGTGTGAAAGTGTCATCTTCACACTAAGAGCAGAATAATGCGTCGAGTTGAGTTTCACTCGAAACAGTAAGGGAAGCCCGACATTGTACGAAAAAACAATGTCGGGCATTTTGCCTTTGGAGATGGTTATGTTTGGAAACTTGGGTAAAACCGGTAAATATTTAGGGCAGGCGGCGCGTATGCTGGTGGGGATCCCCGATTACGATACCTATGTGCAGCATATGAAAGATAATCACCCCGATAAACCTGTGATGACTTATAAAGAGTTTTTCCGTGAACGACAAGATGCTCGCTACGGCGGCAGTGGTAAAGGCGGATTTCGCTGCTGTTAACCAACTTTCTTATCAATGAATGGCATGATGAGGGCAATAATGAAACCAATCAATGTAACGATTTTAACGGGCTTTTTGGGTGCAGGAAAAACCACGCTATTGAGCCACATTCTCAACGCGGATCATGGTCATAAAATTGCCGTGATCGAAAATGAGTTCGGCGAAGTTCCTATCGATAATGCGTTGATTGGTGACCGTGCCACGCAAATCACCACCTTAAGTAATGGCTGTATTTGTTGCAGTCGCTCTAATGAGTTAGAAAATGCGTTGTTGGATTTATTGGACGGTTTAGACAGCGGCAAACTCGATTTTGAGCGTTTAGTGATTGAGTGCACGGGAATGGCAGATCCAGGTCCGATTACACAAACATTTTTCTCCCATGAAGTACTGTGCGAGCGTTATTTATTGGATGGCATTATTACCTTGGTGGATGCGGTTCACGCCGATAAGCAACTTAATGATTTCGCCATTGCCCAAGCGCAAATTGGTTATGCTGACAGAATTCTTCTCACCAAAACCGACATTGAGCCAAATACCGATGCGCTGATTGAGCGTTTGCAGCGTATTAATGCCCGAGCACCGATTTATTCGGTGGTTCATGGGGATATTAATTTAGATTTGCTGTTAGATATTGACGGCTTTTTGCTGGATTCAAAGCTCAATGTTAAGCAACCGACGTTCCGTTTTGCCCCTAAGCAGCAAAATGAGGTGGGGTCGATTGTGCTGGAGTTTGATTATCCGGTTGAGCTGATGGCCGTCTCCCAAGTGATGGAAGATTTACTACTCGGTTTTGCAGATAATTTATTACGCTATAAGGGAATTTTATCCATTGTCGACGAGCCAAAACGCCTATTATTCCAAGGTGTTCAGCGCCTTTATAGTGCCGATTGGGATAGAGATTGGGGCGAAGATGAACCGCGCAGCAGCGTCCTCGTTTTCATCGGCATCGATCTCCCCGAAGCCGAAATTCGCGAAAAATTCGCCGCACTAGAAACCAGAAATTAAAATCAGAATCAAACTTATAGTAATCAGTAGTTAGAATAAAATTCAGAAATCAAAATTAAACTCAAAGTTATTAGCGCTGAAGGAAGGCGACAAACGCCAGCTATCCCTAGGAGCATACAAGAGTATGTGACTAGGGTAGCTAAGAGAAGTCAACGCACCAGCAGCGTTAAGAACGAAGAGTTTTGGAGGACATTATTTCGATTATTTGAATGTCTGTATGCCGCATAGAACCCGCCGCCAACGAACACAAGTTCGCAATCGACTGATCCACATCATCCGACACAATTCCGTCCGAGCCTCTTACACAGCTATTATCTAACGCCATCAATACGGCTTTGTATGCCGCACTTGCGCTGGTGGAGACTTTCATTGCACAGCTGTTTGATGCGCCATCACAGATCATGCCACTGACGTCGCCGATCATGCTTGAGATTGCCATTGCGACCACGTCATAGCGAGCTTCTAATAACCATGCAATCCCAGCGGCAGCACCCATTGCTGCGGTGGTTGCCGCACATAATGCAGAAAGTGCAGGCAGTTGGTTATGAATATAAATGGCCATTAAATGGGAGAGCATTAGCGCGCGAGCTAACTGTTCTTCGGTAGATTGCAGGTAATCTGCGGTGACAACAACTGGCATGGTGGCTGCAATACCTTGGTTACCGGAACCGGAATTACTCATGGCGGGCAATACCGCACCGCCCATACGTGCATCGGAGGCTGCCGTTGTGCGGATCATAATTTCGGATAATAAATCTTTGGACAATAAACCGCGGTCACGTTGAGCCTGCAATGTTTTACCAATATGCAGACCATAGCTATTACGCAAACCTTCTTGAGATAACGCATCATTTAAGTGTGCGGCTTCAAGAATGAAACGAATATCGTCTAATGGTGCTTGAGTTGCGAACTCATAAACCGCCTTAGCGGTGACTTTCGGTAAGCTGACATCGGTACCACAATCAACGGGATCCCGAGTTTCTGTTTTATTCTCAGTAATATCGAATAGAACCTGATCACCGTGGATAATTTTGACAATATGAGCGTGAGAGCCTGCGATGATCACCGTGGCAGAATCATTTTCGCTATAGGCTGTCGCTTCTGAATAAACAACATCATCACAAGGGGATTTAATATCAACGGTGATGGAACCGTCCGCGAGCATCGCTTTACTGCGTGCAATCGCTTCAGGCGACGCGGATTTTAATACTTCTAACCCAGCATCAGCATCACCACCCACAGCACCTAGCGCCGCAGCAATCGGTAATCCCACCATTCCTGTTCCCGGAACGGTGACACCCATACCATTTTTCATGAGATTTGGGGAAACAAATGCGGCAACGCGGATCACTGGCGATGACAAATAAGACGCTGCTTTTGCCGCTGCATAAGCAAGGGAAATGGGTTCAGTACAGCCCAGTGCAGGTTTAACGTCTTGTTTGACGGCATTGATAAAATATTGCCAGAGAAGTTCTTCAGTTTGCGTTGCCATGGTTATATCCCTAAAAGTCATGTGGTGATGGAATTATTTTAATGAAGAGGACGGAGAAAAACTTCACAATGTTTATGGATAAATGGGGATAAGAGAGAAAATTTATCTCTAATATGGTTTAGTGGGGGTAAATATTTTCAAATATGATGCCGATCACAAAAATCCTACCTATTTTCATAGGTAGGATACCGTAAGCTTAGCTTTCTAAATCGAGGCGTTTGCTTTGCCATTTACGTGAACGCCAGCGCCACGCATTGGTGAGCCCGCGAACCCACTCATCGACAAAGAATCCAATCCAGATACCGATTAACCCCATTTCCATTTTTATGCCAAGGAAGTAGCCCAATGGAATGGCGATCCCCCACATAAAGAGCACGGCGGTCAATAATGGGAACTTCGCATCACCAGAGGCACGAAGGGCGTTTACCATGACGATGTTGATAGTACGCCCCGGCTCTAAGAACACGGATAATAAGAAAATTGGCAGTAATAGCTGAATGATGCCTTGATCGTCCGTTAAGCTATCGAGGATTGGCGCGCGGAATAACCAGAACACAAACACCACGCCGATAGTGACGTAAAAGCCCCATTTCAAGCTCTTAAACGCACGACGATAGGCATCTTCAAAGCGCTTAGCGCCCACCAAATGCCCAACCATAATCTCATTACCAATACTGATGGAAATTCCAAACAGCATAATAAATAGGGAAAGCTGGAAGTAGAGGGTTTGCGCCGCAAGGGCAGTTTCACCCATTAAGCCGATAAAGGCGGATGCGGTCATAAAGTGCAGGATCCACACCAAGTTTTCGCCTGCTGCTGGTAAACCAATATGCAGGATTTTACTGAGCATTTTGCTGGACCAGCGGATCAGCATCATCGGGGTAAACTTGATCCTTAAACCATAGAATAGTAGGCAGAACAGTAAAATGACCGCTACTACGCGCCCAACCACCGTTGACCATGCAACGCCTTCCAGACCGTATTGTGGTAAACCAAAGAAGCCATACAGCACAATCATATTACCAATCACGGTAATGATGTTGGCAATCAACGTGACCCACATCGCCGGCTGAGCTTTACCATAAACGCGTAAACAAGCCGCGAGAATGATGGAGATCGCCTCTGGAATTAAACAGATACCCAAAATGTGCAAATACGCGTACCCATCATCCATTAAATGGGATGGAGTATTCATAATGGTCAGAATTTTGTAGCCAAAAAAGAGCGCAATTAAGGCGCTGGAGAAACCTAATATAAAGTTAAAGGCGATGGAAATATGAATCGCTTGGCTGGCTTTATCACGGCGACCTGCACCCAAATATTGAGCGATAACGACGCTACATCCTACGCTAATAAAGTTAAAGATAGTAATAAATAGGTCAAAGACCTGATTCCCGACCCCCATTGCGGCGAGGTAGGCAGTCGATACATGGCTCACCATGTAGGTATTAATTAATAAGGTGGCCAAATGAAGGAAAATATCAATAAAGATTGGCCAACTGAGGGAATAGAGTGACCTCTCAGTGACATCGGGCTGATGCATTAAGAACCTTTGTATTCGTTGAAATTAGAGAAAAGAACGAGATTTGCTCGGATTCTACCTCTAATTGATAAAGTAACCTAGTAATAAAAGTCGGAACTTTTTAGATAATTAGGCTTTGTTTAATCTATATAAATTTGTTATTGATATGTGTCTTGTATTTGAAATATGACATCAGAATGACCGAGGAGTCACAATGACAAAAATTAAAACAGCAATAGTGGGTTACGGCAATATAGGTCGTTATGCACTAGAAGCTGTTCAAGCCGCTGATGATTTCGAATTAGTCGGAATTGTACGCCGTAATACCCAAGATATTCCAGCGGAATTAGCCGGATATAAAGTGGTTGATGACATCGAAAAATTAGATGGTGTGGATGTTGCGTTACTTTGTTCCCCTACACGCGCTATCGGAACTTTAGCAGAGAAAATCTTAAGTCTAGGGATTAATACTGTAGATAGCTTCGATGTACATTCGGATATCGTGGCATTAAAACATCAGCTTGATAGTGTCGCGAAGAAACATAACAGTGTGTCAATTGTATCGGCAGGCTGGGATCCAGGTTCTGACTCCATCATGCGTACCTTGATGCTGGCAATGGCACCAAAAGGGGTGACTTACACGAACTTTGGACCAGGCATGAGCATGGGGCACAGTGTAGCTGCGAAAGCGGTTGATGGCGTGAAAGATGCGCTTTCAGTCACCATCCCTCTAGGCACTGGTGTCCATCGCCGTATGGTGTATGTTGAGCTAGAAGCGGGTGCAAGTTTTGATGATGTGGTGCGTGGGATCAAGCTAGATAGTTATTTCTCTTCCGATGAAACCCATATTCGCCAAGTAGATAGCATTGATGCCTTAAAAGATGTGGGGCACGGCGTTCAAATGACCCATAAAGGGGTTTCCGGTGCGACGCATAATCAGTTATTCGAATACTCAATGCGCATCAATAACCCTGCATTAACATCGCAGTTTATGGTATCTGCCGCACGAGCAACCATGAAACAGCCTGCGGGAGCTTATACCGTTATTGAAATCCCACCAGTGAATTTCCTGCAAGGTGATTTAGATAGCTTAATCGCTAAGCTGGTTTAATTTTTAAATCGCTTTAATCACTGATTAATGGTGCGCAGCATAATAAATAGCATTGCTACCGCGTACCATTTTCTCTCCTCGCTTTTTATTTTATTCCCCTTCAGAATAACGCCATTATTTAGGATTGGTACGACATAAGCATATAAGAGTCTCAGCGGAGAAATGGAATGGAAACACCAAAGGAAAAGAAACCGGTTACGAATAAAAATAAAGGGCGCCAATCCTCAGCGGCAAGCTTTTTCCCTAAAAATAAAGAGGTAAAAAGCGTCAAAGAGACCCAAAATTCATTTAGTGTCATTCGTGCTTTTTCAAAAATGATAAATTATGGATTTTCAATATTCTATGTGGGTTTTATTATTTCAGTTTGGTTTTTTCCTGAAAATTACAGTATCGAGATTATTTATAACCTCACGCTGATCCTTATATTCGAGTTTATTCTGGTGCACTCCGGCGTATTTATGTCGGTATTTAAGAATTTTTTTGTGATATTAGGATTTGCCTTGGTTTATGGTCTTTTTGCACTGGCCATTAATATGTCAGTTCTGGGAGATTCTCCTGTCATTTTATATCTCTACAGTGCGACGGTGGTAAACCGGATGCTGTTTGGATTAACCAGTCGAACCGACCAAGAACGCCAAGAAAACATGGGTTATTCCGCCTTAATGGCAATGAACTTTATGTTTAGTATCTTTACTGCGCTGTTGTTATCGTGGATGGTGCCGTATGGAGGGCTTACTCCAGAGTATCTTGAATCCATTCATTATTTAGATTCTATTGGTACGGGCGGGGAGTTCCCTGAAAAGCCGCATGTGGCGTTTGCGTTTGGCGTGCTCTATTTTTCGTTGCCTGTTGTTTTGCCAGCATTATTTGGGCTAATGAGTTTACGCAAAAAGAAAAAAGACCAAATTACCGATGTGGATAGCCAATAAGTTGAATAGTAGATAGAAAGAAAAACGCCTACCGAAGTAGGCGTCCTGGTGTTGGCAAAAATAAAGTAAAACAGAAAATACAGAATGAAAATTAGCGAGTTATTGATTTAAATTGCTGTGTGGTCTCTTTCAATGCCACTTCTGTCGGTAAGCGTTCCATAGAACTTGCACCGTAGAAGCCATGGCAATCAGGGCAGTGCGCTAAAATATATTCTGCATCTTCCGGCGTGGCGATAGGACCACCGTGGCACAGAATAATCACATCATCACGCACAGATTTTGCGGCTTTCGCCCAATCATTGATAAGTTCAACGCAATCCGCCAGTGTGACAGCGGTTTCCGCACCGATGTTACCACCAGTGGTTAGACCCATGTGTGGCACAATAATATCCGCACCTGCCTGTGCCATTGCAATGGCATCTTCACGGCTAAAGACGTATGGCGTGGTTAATAACCCTTTTTCATGCGCCATGCGGATCATATCGACTTCTAAACCGTAACCCATGCCTGTTTCTTCTAAATTGGCACGGAAGTTACCGTCAATCAGCCCGACGGTCGGGAAGTTTTGTACCCCAGCAAAGCCAGTCGCCTTGATATCATCAAGAAATTTATCGAACTGACAGAATGGGTCTGTACCGTTAACTCCAGCAAGCACAGGGGTGTGCTTCACGACTGGGAGAACTTCTTTCGCCATATCCATCACGATTTCGTTGGCATTACCATAAGCCAGCAGGCCGGCGAGAGAGCCGCGTCCTGCCATACGGTAACGACCTGAATTATAAATAACGATTAAGTCGATGCCACCGGCTTCTTCACATTTAGCGGACAGACCAGTACCTGCGCCACCGCCAATGATGGGTTCTCCACGAGCAATCATCTCTCTGAAATTTTTCAGTAAGTCTTCGCGGTTATGTTTCATTGATGAACCTCTACTTGTTTACTATTTTCTGGTGTAATTCAATTACCTGCTCACAGAATTCAGGTGAATTAATGTGATGCGGGCTTAATATTAATTGTCGTTTTTCTGTCGTGACTAAGTGCTGTGTTAATGCGTCGATAAAGGCTTGATCTGCCTGCGGATCCCAAAATGGCGCTCCGTCGATATCTAATGCGGAAAAACCGGCTGTTGGGATAATAAAGCGAATTTCGCCTTCACAAGCATTCAGCTTTTCTGCAATCCAATGTCCCATCTGACGGTTCTCTTCTACGGTGGTTCTCATCAGTGTGACTTGGGCATTATGGTGATAAAACTGTCTATCTTTATACTGTTCTGGCACGGTGGAAGGGCGACCAAAGTTCACCATATCCAACGCACCGCAAGATAATACGCAAGGTGTTTGGGTTCGCGCGATGGCACCAAAGCGGTCTTCATCGCACGCCAATACGCCACCAAACAGGTAGTCGCACACTTCCGTGGTGGTGATATCCAAAACAGAATCTAATAAGCGGCTATCAATCAATTTTTCCATGGCTTTGCCGCCACTTCCCGTTGCATGGAATACTAGGCAGTCATGGTCGTGTTCTAATTTTGCCGTTAATTGCTGGACGCAAGGGGTGGTGACACCAAACATGGTTAAGGCAATAGCGGGTTTATTTTCAGCGGTATCGCCTTCACCGTTATCAAACCAGACTGCGCCGGCAATTTGGTTGGCCGCATTTTTCAGGACTTTACGTGAAATAACATTGAGTCCAGAAACATCCGTGACGGAGTACATCATGGAGATATCACTTGCGCCGATATACCCGGAAATATCTCCCGAGGCCATGGTGGAGACCATGAGTTTTGGCACACCGACAGGTAAAATTTGCATTGCTGGTGTAATCAGTGCCGTCCCCCCTGAGCCGCCTAGCCCAAGTATTGCGGCGACGTCAGTTTGTGCAGCAAGATAGAGGCTGAAGGCTTGTGCCATCGCTTCTATCGCTTTTCCTCGATCCCCGCAGAAAATGGCACCAGCGCCTTGAGGGTGGAAACTGGCAACCATTTCGGCGGTGACATCCGCATTTTTTTCTAATAATGATGGCTGAGTACTCAAGTCAACGGTACGTACAGCAAGCCCTGCATTTTTAATTAAGTCACTGACATAAAAAAGTTCAGCGCTTTTGGTGTCTAGGGTACTTGCAACATAAATAAAACCCTGATGCTTTGGCATAGAAAAATCCTTTGTTTTTTTATGTAACGTTGTTTGGTTACTTAATATGTGTAGGGTGTGTTGAATTTTTCATCTCAATGAGACTATAGTATCATTTACGATAAGTCAATAATGAGACTACAGTCTCATTATTGGCGTTATCTGCTTGGTTCTTTAGACGATGACTTGTATCTTGTTGATAAAACATTATAAATAGAGTGGTTATCATAAAATAGTTAAATCAGAATAATGGTTTTTGTCCCTGAATATTTAAATATAATGATTTACCGTGCTGTATTTATAGCGTAATTTCGAAAGCGAGCACACGACATACTCGTCAGATGATTAAGAATGCTTATCGGCGAATATGTACTGTGAAAGATATTGTCTACACTCATAGAAAGGCGATTTTAAGGATAAAGACATGCCACTGAGCCATCTCATGCCAGACTATAAAGGAACGCGCAAACGTACCTATAACTTACTCGTGTCAACGGCAGTTGAGCTATTTGAAAAAGGGGCAATGCCGTCAGTATCTGAGTTAGCAATGGAAGCGGGCGTTTCGCGTGCGACTGCGTATCGTTATTTTCCAACGCAAAGTGACCTGATTGCCGCGACGGTGAATGTTAGCCTCGGTCCTATTTTGACGTGGAAGCCGCAAAGCGAAAAAACAGAAGAGCGAATTGATGAACTGTTACGCTATGCATTCCCGCGTATGTTTGCTCACGAAGGGGTTTTGCGTGCGGCGTTACAAACATCACTTCAACAGTGGGCGCTTGGGCGTTCATCACCTTCACCAGAACCTGAAGAGAAACGATTAGAGCGTGGTAATCGTAAAGATATTTTGGCGATGGTGACATCACCGATGAAATCTGAGTTCCCGAATGAAGTGATTGATAAAGTCATCAAAGCGTTTTCCGTGATCTACGGTTCGGAAATTTTCTTGGTATTAAAAGATATCTGGAAACTGGATAATGATCAGGTAACTGAAATCGCCCAATGGATGGCAAAAGCGATTATTAATCAAGCTACTGCGGATAAGCAGCAGATTGAAAAACCATAGACATTTCCCCCTCTCAAATTCGCCTAATATCCTCCTGTCTATAGGGGGATTTTATGCCCTTCGTAGGATTATCGGTTAAACCTTCACGAAAAACAGGCATGACGCTCATTTCAGCATTCTTAGCCTCATGAGCTTGAATGATTGTGATATAACTTAATCTCATGATTAATTATATCAATGGTTACTGTCCGATGATAAAGCTGATAAAAATGAGTGTTGGGATCATTCTTTGTGCCATTGTTGGCGGCTCACTCACTTATATCGGCATTCCCTTAGCGTTGATGTTCGGTCCGATTATCGCCATTATTATTTTCCATCGTTTTGGTTTCTCATTCCCCACTCCTAAACACACTATTACTTTTGTTCAAGTGACGCTCGGAACCTCTGTAGGTCTGATGTTTAATCAAGTGTCGCTGAAGGATGCAGATAACTTATTGCTACTGTTATTGATGTTGGTGGTCTGTTTAGCCGTGCAGTTTTCATTTAGTTTTTTTTGGTTTCACCGCAAGGTCGGGTGGACAAAACAAGAAGCGATGTTGGGCTCAGTGCCTGGAGCGATGGCGGCCATCCTTGCCTTAACGGATCACACCCATACGCCGCCGCAAAAAATTGTTATCTCCCATACTATCCGTTTAATCATCCTTATTTTATTGGCAGGTTTAGTGGTAGGAAGTGAGGGCGATCCTCAGCCACTAATTGAATGGCCAACGTTAACGCTTGAATCCACGTTCTGGTTATTGGTGATTGTGACGGTGGGTGTGGTAGTCGGGATGTTTTTGCAACGCCTGCGAGTACCGGCGCCTTTTATGTTAACGTCCCTCGGTGCGGCAACGTTAATTCAAGGTTGGATTGATGTTCAGCTCCATTTCCCATTGATGCTGACTGAACTGAGTATGGTTTTAATTGGGATGAATATTGGTAATCATTTCATTGTATTCCCGCTATCCGCGCTGATAAAAAATATCTACTCTTCAGCCCAAGTGGTGATCATCAATATTATTTTGACCTTTTTGATCACGGTGTTTGCTGCGTGGATCACGGGATATGATATTGCGGTGTTATTGTTGGCTTGGGCTCCGGGAAGTATGGAAGCCATGACTTTCGCGGCAATAACGATGAATTTGGATGCTGGCTTTGTCATGTCCAACCATATTATTCGGATGGTGATTATCCAAACGATTCCATCGGTAGTACTGTTTTGGCAGGAGCGAAAAGGGAAGAAAGAGGGATAAGGAGGAAACATGTATCGATGTGGATTATAAAGGGCATCGACATGTTTCCGCTGGGATTTTAGGCTTATTTTACGTAAGCAAATAGCCCTAAAGAGTCTCTTGCCAAAGATTGGCATTTAAACTCTTGAGTCAATGGAATACCTTTTAAATCATCGTAGCTTTCTTTATTCAGTTTACTCATTTTATCGGAGTTGTAATTTCCCAAATCCCATTTATTACTTTTCGCAAAGTAAACAATGGCGCGTTCAATTTCTCTGTCAGGAATTTGGGAATAGCCGCAATCATATTTTAAATAAATAAATACAGCGGTCAGATCAGCGAGGTCTTCAGCTTCATTGGTAGAGAGTGCTTTGGCGGTATTGGTTAGCCCCAAAAGCATCATTAAGCATGACATCAATATAAATTTTTGCATTCGATATTCATCTGGTTTTTATGTCAAGTAACATTAGCATAAGAACATACTCGCATTACATCAAGTTGCCTGATTTCTTTATGACTACGATGTACTCTATAGATACTAAGCACTTTAGATTATTTTGTGTATAGATTCGTTAGTCAATTCTAACTTTCTTAAATCTATGTAATAAACCCATATTAGATGCATGGGTTTATTGACCTTCCTGTAAGGGGAAGCTTTATCATCCCAATCATTAAACCACGTTTTGCTTGGCAAGGGCAATTTCAGACTTGTCATACCGTGCTCACTGATTGTTGATTTTGATAAATAAAAGGAAGGTTATCTATGTTACGTCGTGATTTTCTGAAGCTGAGTGCTATCGCTTATGCTGCGAGCGCACTGCCAGTTTGGAGCCGCATGGCTGTTGCTGCTGGGAATTATCCCACATTGGCTATTCCACCACTTGTAGAACCGGATGCACAAGGGAATATTCAAATCGCTATCAAGCAAGGTATTTCACAGTTTGTACCGGGCAAGAAAACTACAACGTGGGGATATAACGGCGATTTATTGGGTCCAGCACTTAGCCTGAAAAATGGGCAGCCAGTAAACATTAATATCACCAACCAATTACCTGAAGAGACAACCGTACACTGGCATGGATTGGAAATTTCCGGCGAGCAAGATGGTGGACCTCAAGCGATTATCGCTCCCGGTGCTAGCCGTAAAGTCAATTTCACTCTCAACCAACCTGAAGCCACTTGCTGGTTCCATCCTCATACTCACGGAAAAACTGGTTACCAAGTGGCGATGGGACTAGCGGGATTAGTGCTTGTTAAAGATGAAGACAGCCAAAAACATAGCTTACCGAGCGAGTGGGGCGTCGATGATATTCCCGTTATTCTGCAAGATAAGCGCTTAAAAGATGACGGACAAATTGATTATCAATTAGACGTCATGAGTGCTGCCGTGGGCTGGTTTGGGGATATGATGCTAACCAACGGAGCGGTTTATCCTAAACATGTTGCGCCGAAAGGTTGGATCCGCCTGCGTTTACTCAACGGTTGTAACGCACGTAGCTTGAATGTATCGACCAGTGATGGGCGTAAAATGTATGTGGTGGGCAGTGATGGAGGATTACTGGCTGAACCTATCGCATTAACTGAATTACCGATTTTAATGGGCGAACGCTTTGAAGTATTGATTGATGCCTCTGACGGTCGTTCCTTCGACCTTGTCACTTTACCTGTTGGGCAAATGGGAATGACCATCGCGCCATTTGATCAGCCACTGCCTGTTTTACGCATTGAAACTACCTTGAGTGCGGGAGCTGGAAAATTACCTGAGCAATTAGCAACGATTGCTGCCATTCCTTCACTGACGGGGCTAAATCGCCGTAAATTCCATTTGATGATGGATATGCGCTTGGATATGCAAGGCATGATGATGCTGCGCGAAAAATATGGTCCGCAGGCGATGGGGAACATGGGGGGGCATGGCGGTATGATGGGGAATATGGATCATTCCAATATGAATGGTAGCAATATGGGAAGTGGAAACATGAACCATGGCAATATGAATAACAGCAATATGGGTCATGGCAATATGGCAGCCGGTACGCAAAGTAATGGCGGTCATTGCGGTATGGGTACAGGTGATCTGGATATTCATAATGCGAATACCATCAATGGACAAGTTTTCTCAATGACACACCCTGCGTTTAATGCGCCGCTAAATCAGCAAGAGGTTTGGGTGATTTCAGGGCGTGGCGATATGATGCTGCACCCATTCCATGTTCACGGAACGCGTTTTAGGATCCTTAAAGAAAATGGTCGCCCGGTTGAACCGCATCGCCAAGGCTGGAAAGACATTGTGAAAGTGGAAGGGCAAGTGAGCGAAGTCTTAGTGGAATTTAAACATACTGCGACGCCACAGCACCCTTATATGGCACATTGTCACTTACTGGAGCATGAAGATACTGGCATGATGATGGGCTTTACCGTAGGTTAAGGTCATCGAAACTGGCAGTGGCGATGTGGTCACTGCCATTTGTTTTGTCGTCGCGTCTTTGTGTGGCTTATGTTAAAATTACGCGCTTTCCTTTCCCATACATGCGTAATAGATGATGAAACATACTCTGGATGTAATGATCTCTGAAGAAGAGATTGCTCAAAGAATCAGTGAATTAGCAGACAGCATTAGTGCTCATTACCAAGACAAACAAGGTGATTTAGTGCTGGTTGGTCTGTTAAAAGGCTCCTTCATTTTTATGGCAGATCTATGCCGTAAAATCACCGTACCTCATGAAGTTGATTTCATGACCGTATCAAGCTACGGCAATGCAATGACATCAAGCCGTGATGTGAAAATCGTGAAAGACTTAGATGAAGATATTCGCGGTAAGCATGTGCTGATCGTTGAAGATATCATTGACTCAGGCAACACGTTAAATAAAGTCCGTGAAATTTTTGGCCTGCGTGAGCCTGCATCTGTGGCAATCTGTACTCTGTTGGATAAGCCTTCTCGCCGTGAAGTGGATGTACCGGTTGAGTGGATTGGTTATTCAATCGAAGATAAATTCGTTGTCGGTTATGGTATCGACTACGCGCAGCAGTATCGCCATCTGCCGTACATTGGGCATGTTACTCTGCTGGAAGAGTAAGTTTTTTAAACTGTATTCTTAGCAATAAAAAGAGCAGCCTAGGCTGCTCTTTTGCTATTTTATTTTCGAAAGATTATTTTTTCTGTGTGAGCTTAGAGATAGCCTCACGATAACCTAACTCTAACTTCTCGCGGCTATCTGAGGTAATGTGTAAGTCGTGTAAGCGACCATTATTGATACCGTAAACCCAGCCGTGGATCATGATTTTCTGACCACGTTTCCATGCGGATTGCATGATAGTGGAGTGACCTAAGTTATACACTTGCTCAACCACGTTTAATTCGCAAAGACGATCTAAGCGCTCGCACGGTTTCAGTTCACCTAACATAGAGCTATGGCGATACCAGATATCTCGAATGTGTAATAACCAGTTATTGATCAGGCCCAATTCGGTGTTATCCACCGCTGCTTCAATACCACCACATCCATAGTGACCACAGATAATAATGTGTTCGACTTCCAGAACATCAACCGCATACTGAATAACTGATAAACAGTTTAAGTCCGTATGGATAACTAAGTTCGCCACATTACGGTGAACGAAGAGATCCCCAGGGGCTGCGTTGATCAGTTTTTCGGCAGGCACTCGACTGTCTGAACAGCCGATCCATAGAAATCTTGGTTTTTGAGCTTTTGATAATTCTTTAAAGAATTCAGGATCTTTTTCTTTTACAGACGCTGACCATGCTTCGTTATTAGCAAACAGCTCTTCAATTTTTCTCATCATGACTTATAGCCTAGTTGTGTGACTTTGCGATAAAATCTTATACAGCATTTATTGATTAAATAATAATTAGTTATACTAATTTCACATCTATGATGAACCACTCATTTATACATGACAACCCTCATTAAGGGGGATGTTGAATAATATATTGTTAAATTATTATCACTTTTCTGCATAACATCCGACAGGAAAAAGTGGCATCATTAATCTATATTGCCTCCAAACAGCCCCAAGAATAAAGGTATTTTTAATATATGACTTACGCACTCGAACTATCGCAGCTGACCAAAACCTATGCAGGTGGCGTGAAAGCGTTGCGTGGCATTGATTTAAGCGTGGAAGATGGTGATTTCTATGCCTTACTTGGACCGAATGGTGCAGGAAAATCAACAACGATTGGCATTATTAGTTCATTGGTCAACAAAACCAGTGGCTCAGTGAAAGTGTTTGGCTATGACTTAGATAAGCAAGTTGTACTGGCTAAACAGCAACTTGGGTTAGTGCCTCAAGAGTTCAACTTTAACCCGTTTGAAACGGTCTTACAGATTGTTTTAAACCAAGCGGGTTATTATGGTGTTCCTCGTAATGTGGCAAACCAGCGCGCTGAGCAATATCTTACTCAGTTAGATTTGTGGGAGAAACGTAATGAGCGTGCGCGTAATTTATCCGGTGGGATGAAACGCCGCCTGATGATAGCTCGCGCCTTGATGCATCAACCAAAACTGTTGATCCTCGATGAGCCGACAGCCGGTGTTGATATTGAACTGCGTCGTTCTATGTGGACGTTCCTGAAAAAGCTGAATGCGCAGGGTACCACCATTATTTTGACCACTCACTATCTGGAAGAAGCGGAAATGCTGTGCCGTAATATCGGGATCATTCAGCATGGTGAGCTGGTGGAAAATACCAGCATGAAGCAGCTTTTAAGCCAGCTAGAGTCAGAAACGTTTATTTTCGATTTAATGCCAAAAAGCCCAATTCCAAGCTTAACGGGGTATGAATCCCGTTTAGTAGATACGTCAACTCTCGAAGTGGATGTGAAGCGTGAGCAAGGGCTCAATGGTGTCTTCAGCCAGTTAAGTGACCAAGGAATTCAAATTTTGAGTATGCGCAATAAGGCTAACCGCCTTGAAGAGCTGTTTGTCAGTTTAGTGAAGAAAGATAACCAAGTTTCAGAGCAGGAAGGTGCGCAATGATCTCGCTATATTGGGTTGCCTTAAAAACGATTTGGATCAAAGAGGTCACTCGCTTTGGTCGTATCTGGGTGCAAACGTTGCTGCCACCTGTAATCACCATGTCGCTCTATTTTGTGATTTTCGGAAATTTAATTGGTTCACGAATTGGCGATATGGGCGGTGTAGACTACATGCAGTTTATTGTCCCTGGTCTTATTATGATGGCGGTGATCACTAACTCATACTCCAACGTCTGTTCGTCATTTTTTGGTTCTAAATTCCAGAAAAATATTGAAGAGTTGCTCGTTGCTCCCGTACCGACTCACGTGATTATCGCCGGTTTTGTTGGCGGTGGGGTTGCGCGTGGGATTTTAGTCGGATTCTTGGTGACTATCGTATCTCTGTTCTTTATCCCATTGCAGGTTCATTCATGGTCAATGGTGGTGATCACGCTGTTATTAACAGCGATTGTGTTCTCCCTTGCGGGTCTGTTAAATGCGATTTTTGCTAAAACCTTCGATGATATCAGCATTGTTCCAACATTCGTTTTAACGCCACTGACCTATCTGGGTGGGGTTTTTTATTCGTTATCTTTACTGCCGCCATTCTGGCAGGCTGTCTCTAAACTCAACCCGATTGTGTATATGATAAGCGGCTTTAGATATGGCTTTTTAGGCATTGCGGATGTGTCCATCGTCGTGACTTTGAGCGTATTAATGGTGTTTTTAATTATCTTCTATGCTTTGACATGGTATTTAATTGAACAAGGTCGCGGGTTAAGAAGTTAACCTAGCAAATCGGCTGAGCTGAGGTTGGAATAAATGTCCCTAAAGGAAAATCAATTTATTGATTTTCGCCTGATAACACAAAGAGGGAAAAACCACGCTTTTATCCCTCTTTGTCATCAACGTAATGCCCCTAATAGGGGCATTTCTATATTAAATTAGGCGACTTGTACCGGTACCGCTTTAGCAATCCGGCTCATGGTGTTGTTCGCATCAAAGTAAGCCACTTTGGGGTGATGCTGGCGGGCTTCTTCATCAGGTAACATACCGTAAGTACAAATAATCAGCTTATCACCAACCGCCGCACGGCGTGCAGCAGCACCATTGACAGAGATAATTTTAGAACCGCGTTCCCCTGCAATCGCATAGGTTGAAAAACGTTCGCCATTATCCACATTATAAATATCGATAGCTTCGTATTCTAAAATGCCAACGGCATCTAAAAAATCCTGATCGATGGCGCAAGAACCTTCATAGTGAAGATCAGCTTGAGTGACGGTGGCACGGTGAAGTTTGCCTAATAGCATTTTTCTTTGCATTTCTTCTTCCTTATTCTTCCTCATTGCTGCCACAGCGTTGTTAGCTGTGTGCTCTTACCTAGTCACATTTATTCTTCCTCATTGTATGCCACAGCGTTGTTGGCTGCGCTCTCTTGCCCTAGTCACATACTTATGTATGCTCCTAGGGTCGCGTTTACTTGCCGCCTAGCTGTGACAGCAATGAGTTTGAATAAATATTAGGTAACTTGAATCTAAAGTATTTTGTTTTTAAGCGATATCGAGCGGTAACTCGACTTGCAGATTATCGATTAAACGGGTTTGACCTAACCATGCAGCCATTAAAATCACGGCGCGGCGGCTGGAAACCGTCAGTTCGCCGAGGTTATCGGCATCGCGAATAAAGAGTTCGTCAGGGGTAAATCCTGCTTGGCGCAAAGATTCTTCCATTTCACTAATTAAACCGGTTGCTGCCGCGGGAGAGTCCGCGAGCTTCTCACCTGCTTTTTGCATAATCGCAAACAGCTGAGGGGCGATTTTTAGCTCATCGGCAGACAGATTATTATTGCGTGAACTCAGGGCTAAGCCATTCTTAGCGCGAACGATAGGGACACCGACAACCTGAATATCGAAAGAAAGGTCAGTCACCAATTTACGCACTAACTGAAGCTGCTGATAATCTTTTTCACCAAATAATGCAATATCAGGCTGCACGAGATTAAACAGCTTGGTCAGTACTGTCGCAACGCCACGAAAATGCCCTGGGCGGCTAGCACCTTCTAACATGGTAGAGATTTCAGGTACTTCAACGTAACTTTGGTTGTCCATACCTTCAGGGTAAAAATCGGCGGCAGACGGTGCGAAAACTAAATCGACACTTTTACGTTTCAATTTTTCGCAATCTTCCTGCAAGGTACGAGGGTAATTGGCTAAATCGGATTGACGGTCAAACTGCATTGGATTGACAAAAATGCTGGCAATGACAATGTCGGCTTGCTGTTTAGCTTGGTCAATCAGTGTCAGGTGCCCATCATGTAAATTGCCCATCGTTGGGACAAACGCAATACGTTTGCCTTCTTGTTTCCAGCGACGAATTTCACGGCGCAAGATTGGCGATGTTTCAACGATCCGCATACTTCCCATCCTTATCGTTATATTTCATACAGAATTACGAAAATGAGTGAGCGTCACTCGGGTAAATTTCTTGCTCAACTTCTTGAATATATAGGCGAATAGCATCGTGAATATTGCCTGCTTCAGCCAAAAAGTTTTTCGCAAATTTTGGTGGTTTGGCGGTGATCCCTAACGCATCATGCATCACGAGAATTTGCCCGTCAGTGCCATTACCGGCACCAATTCCAATGACAGGTAACAGTAATTCTTCAGTGACTTGGTTCGCAAGGGATGTCGGTACGCATTCAAGAACCAACAGCTGAATGCCTGCATTCTCGAGAGCAATCGCATCTTTGATAAGCTGATTGGCAGTGACTTCATCACGACCTTGGACTTTATAGCCCCCAAGTACATTTACCGCTTGTGGCGTTAAGCCTAAGTGACCGCAGACTGGTACGGAACGTTCACACAGCATTTTGACGGTTTCACATAGCCAGCTGCCACCTTCGATTTTCACCATATTCGCACCAGCTTGCATCAAAATAGCGGCATTGGCACAGGCTTGCTCAGGCGTGGCATAACTCATAAAAGGCATGTCGGCGATGATAAATGCGTTAGGGGCGCCTTTACGTACGCAACGAGTGTGGTAAGCAATCTGCTCGACAGTGACAGGAAGGGTACTGGTTTCGCCTTGGATAGTCATACCTAAGGAATCACCAACCAGCATCACTTGGATACCTTGCTCAGCAAACAGTTGAGCAAAACTGGCATCGTAGGCTGTAATGGTAGCGAATTTGTGTTTCTCTTTTTTATATTGACACAAATCAGCGAGAGAAATGGGTTTCATTAAAATAACCTCCGGAAATGATTTCTCTTATGACCATACCTGAACGAGGTTAAACACATTAGGAATTTATTCCCAAAGCATTAGGCCATTTCGAGGGACGTGTGTAAGTCTTTCTGACAGTTTTTCACCATCAGGAAAAATCAGGGAAGGGGTAATATCACTGAGCGGATAAAGCATAAATTCACGCTCTTTTAGCCCATAGTGTGGAACAGTTAAGCGCTCGGTGTGGATCACTCGATTGCCAAACAGCATGATATCGAGATCTAATGTTCTCGGTCCCCAGCGCTCATCTTTGCGAACGCGCCCTAAATCCAGTTCAATTTTTTGGGTATGATTGAGTAAGTCTTCAGGTTCAAGTTCGGTTTCCAGCAAAACAGCCAGATTGAGAAAATCAGGTTGATCCTGTGGGCCGAGGGGTTTAGTTCGATAAATAGAGGAAGTGCTCACAACGCGAGTGCTTGGAATCGCCTCTAATGCGGCAATCGCTTGTTGTGCTTGCTTCAGTGGCTCGCCTAAGTTGCTGCCAATGGCAATGTACACTTGCTCCATCTCTTTATCTCTCTATCTTAATCTCTCTATGGTGATCGCAGCGACCGCTTAAGCCGCTGAGATGAATACCATTATGATTTATTCGGTTTTCTATTACCGGATTGTGATGAACGATGCGGACGCTGGCGGCGGCGAGTTGGCGCACTACCGAGCTCCGAGATCATTTCACGCTGTTTCTGGGCATTGGCTTGTTGGAAGTCATTCCACCATAAAGCGAGTTCTTGTAGCTCATTACGGTGTTCCACATTGGCTCTAAGCTCTAATAAATCAAAGGCAGCACGGAATTTCGGGTGCTCCATCAATTTATTCGCACGACGCCCTTGGCGACGAGGTAAGCGTAATTGCAACATCCAGATATCACGCATGGTGGTGGTGATACGTTTTGGGATTGCAATAGAGCGGCACTGTTCATCCAGTACATCATTCATTGCCAGCGCAAAGGCATCATAGTAAGCAAGACCGCCTTCCTGTGATAGTTTTTCTGCGTGTTCAGTGACGGGATACCATAACATGGCTGCAAATAAAAATGCAGGATTGACGCGCTTATCATTTTTTAGTCTGAAATCGGTGTTTTTTAACACTTGTTCAATGACTTTTTCCATTGGTGAATCACCATTCTCAGTGAAGCGGCTCGCAATCACAGGGAACAGTTGTTCAAACAGATGGTACTGATTCAGCATTTTATAGGTGGCGTAGCCATAGCCGGCTTGAAGTAATTTTAATGACTCTTCAAACAGTCGCGCAGAAGGGATTTCACGTAGCAATGGGGCTAAGCGATGAATCGGCTCTGCGGTATTTGGCTCGATACGCATATTCAGCTTACAGGCGAAACGCACCGCGCGGATCATCCGAACGGGATCTTCACGGTAGCGTGTTTCTGGGTCGCCAATCAGACGAATGACGCCTTCTTTTAAGTCTTGTAATCCATTGACGTAATCGCGTACGGAGAAATCATCAATGTTGTAATACAGGCTATTTACAGTAAAGTCACGGCGGATAGCATCTTCTTCAATGGAACCGAAAATATTGTCGCGAAGCAGCATGCCATTTTGCGCTTGAGATGACAGATTTTTATCATCGACTTCTTGGTCGTGGTGACCGCGGAAGGTTGCAACTTCAATAATTTCTGGACCAAACATAATGTGCGCAAGGCGGAATCGACGACCAACCAGTCGGCAATTACGAAATAGCTTGCGAATTTGTTCTGGGGTTGCATTGGTGGTGATATCGAAATCTTTTGGCTTTTGACCTAATAACAAATCACGCACACCACCGCCAACTAAATAGGCTTCGTAGCCATTTTTATTAAGGCGGTACAATACTTTTAGTGCGTTTTCACTAATGTCATCACGCGAAATTATGTGTTGAGCGCGTGGAATAACGGTAATCGATTCTTGTTTCGTCACGGATGTTCGCTTCTGTGTTTGAGCATCTGAACGTTTAGAGGGACGAACCGTTTTCTTTGTTTGTCTCGTATTCTGGTCATGTCTAGTATTCTGCTCATGCCGAGTTTTCCTCTCAGATTTTTTCTCTGATGCAGAAGGAGTGACTGGCCTTTCACCGGCTGCCTGTGTGTCTCGCGCACCACGCTTTGGCATCGAGTCCTGTTCTGCGGACGATGCTGGTTCATTGCGAGATAAAATATTGCGGCAGAAATTTGCTACTCGGTTAAAAATAGTACACCTCGATGTCATTACATAGATTCATTAAACAAAATAAGCGGCTAATCATAGCTCACTGAAGTTTCTTTGAGAATGGTTAAACGAATAAAAGTCATGGCTAATTATTTTTTATATCAATTAAACCAGTGAATATTATACAAATTGTAGCTTTTTGCGCGAGACGCAAACGATAACAAATGAGAGAAAATGAGAGAAATAAAGATAAGGTAAAGGGGAGTTTAAACTTTTTTGAGGGTGCGAATCCTTATAACGGCGCAGGGTTAATGCGCCGTTGAGGACTCCCAAAACAACAATTAGCCAGCCATCTGCTTTTCGCGGATTTCTGCTAATGTTTTACAGTCGATGCACAAATCTGCTGTTGGACGCGCTTCCAAACGACGGATGCCAATTTCCACACCACAAGATTCGCAGTAGCCAAAATCTTCATCTTCAACTTTCTTCAGCGTCTTTTCGATCTTCTTGATCAATTTACGTTCGCGGTCGCGGTTACGTAATTCGAGGCTGAATTCCTCTTCCTGAGCGGCTCTATCAACGGGGTCTGGAAAGTTAGCTGCCTCATCTTGCATATGAGTAACAGTCCGGTCCACTTCATCTCTGAGTTGATTGCGCCATGCTTCGAGAATGAGCTTAAAATGCGCCAATTGGGCTTCGTTCATGTACTCTTCGCCAGCCTTCTCATGATAGGGCTCAACCCCGGCAATGGCGAGAATGCTTAAGGACGATGTCTTACGTTTTTGCCCTTCTTGCATAATGCTTCTCCTACACACGCAAATTTTACAAAAACCCCAAGGGGGAAAATTTAAGGTCGCTATAAATATCAGAAGACAGCCGTCTTGGCAATCGTTCATGTGATGAGTTTTGTAATGCTGTGAAGACAAGCGTGTTTCTTCCCTTCACAAGCACTCATAACTCGATGACCTTGTTTAAATATCGACTAAACTAAAATGACTTAGTCGGGGTGAAGCGAATTGATGTCCCTATTTGCATTTTTTGTTTAGATATATCCACTTGATAACACAGAACTTCGACGCCATTGGTTATAGCCTGTTCTAACAACGCTGCATATTTAGGATCAATATGTGCAGCAGCGGATACTACGTGGATACCGCTATGTAAAATGACAAACATAAGTATGGCGCGTTTTCCTTCTTTAGCAATCAAAGTCAGCTCTCTAAGGTGCTTTTGTCCTCGTATTGTCTGAGTATCAGGGAAATAGCCATGGTTGTTTTCCAACAAAGTCACTGATTTAACTTCAATAAAACAATCAGTTAAGCCCTCTTGAGTGAGTAAAAAATCAATCCGGCTGTTTTCACTTCCATACTTCACTTCAGGGGTCACTATACTGTAGTCAGATAATTCTGGAATATGCTTTTTTGCCAACGCTTCTGCCACTAATTGATTAGCTCGTAGCGTGTTAATACAAATTAGATGGTTGTTTTTGGTTTGCGTTAACTCCCAACTGTACGGATATTTTCGTTTTGGGTTATCCGAAGTGGAGTACCACACGGTATCCCCTGGAGTTGCACAGCCTGTCATCGCCCCCGTGTTTGCGCAGTGTATCGTCATTTCCTCTCCCTCGGGTGTGACGACATCCGCTAAAAAACGTTTATAGCGTTTAATTAATGTGGCTGATTTTAAAGGGGGGATAAATTCCATGTTTTCTCCGTTTACCGCGTTGTTCGTGACATAACATTACACCATCCTATATATGGTGTTAGCTCATAGACAGTATTAATGCGTCATATTCGTTAATGCTACAATTTGTTAATGCTACAATGCTTCACATAGAAAGTTAAACCTCATGGAGTTACCCCTTAGTGTTCCCTATCTTAGAAGTAAGTGATGACTTACTCGCTGCTCTAGCGAAATCCTCTCAAGTTCTGTTGCATGCGCCGACGGGGGCAGGGAAATCAACGGTATTGCCGTTAGAAATCCTCAAAAGTGGGCAGATAGACGGGCGGATTATTATGTTAGAGCCGCGGCGTATTGCAGCACGCTCAGTCGCCGCTCGCTTAGCGCAGCAGTTAGGGGAATCGGTAGGGGAAACCATTGGTTTGCGTATGCGTTCAGAAAGCAGAGTGAGCGCAAAAACGCGTTTGGAAGTGGTGACGGAAGGGGTTCTCACTCGCCAATTACAAAATGACCCGATGCTTGAAGGTGTCGGATTGGTCATTTTGGATGAATTTCATGAACGTAATTTACAGGCTGATTTAGGGTTAGCGCTGTTGTTGGATTCTCAGCAAGCACTGCGGGATGATTTAAAAATTTTGCTAATGTCCGCTACGCTGGATGATCAAGGGCTTAGCCAGCTATTTTCTGATGCGCCGGTGATCAGTTCACAAGGACGGACATTCCCTGTTCAACGGGAATATAAGCCCATCAATCCGAATAAACCGTTTCATCAAGAAGTCGCGAGCGCGGTTTGGCAACTGATGCAGCAACAAGGTGGCTCTTTGTTACTCTTTTTACCGGGAGTGGGCGAAATTGAGCGGACGAAAAGCGAGTTAGAAGGGTTAGTGACTGACGATGTGATGTTATGCCCAATGTATGGCGCGCTATCAATTCAAGCTCAGCAACAAGCGATTCTGCCTGCCCCTGAAGGAAAACGTAAGGTCGTGCTGGCGACCAACATTGCGGAAACCAGTCTCACCATCGAGGGGATCCGTTTAGTGGTGGATAGCGGCTTTGAGCGCGTGGGACAATTTAACCCGAGAAGTGGGCTGACAAAGCTAATTAAAAAACGCATTAGCCAAGCTTCAATGACCCAACGTGCGGGGCGAGCAGGGCGTTTAGAAGCGGGTGTGTGCTGGCATCTAATGAGTGCTGAACAAGCCGAACGTGCAGCACAATTTAGTGAAGCAGAAATCAATAATAGTGATTTAAGCGGGTTATGGTTAGCGCTCCTTCAATGGGGCTGTCACGATATTTCTCAACTCCAATGGTTAGATGTTCCCCCTGAGGCGGCATTATCAGCAGCGAAAACCCTGTTATTCAAATTGGGTGTCACCAATGCCCAAGGGAAACTCACGTCGATGGGCAATAAAATGGCGGGAACGGGAATGTCAGTGCGTACTGCCGCCATGCTGTATCACGCACAGCAAACTCAAAATAAACCCGTTATTCAACTTGCTGCATTATTAACTGCAATTATTGAAGAACCTCCCCGTGGCGGAGTGATCGACCTACATACCCATTTAGAACGTCCGACGGAGAACTGGTGCAAACGTGCCTCTATCTTAAGTGGTGACAAGGTTACCCATTCTTTAGGGAAAGCCACTGGGTTGATTAGTGAGTGGTTACCAACATTACTTGCCGCAGGGTTTCCAGACTACATAGCGAAATCCCGTGACCATCAAGCTCGTTATCAATTAGCCAGTGGGTTAGGGGCAACACTGAACGACAATGACCCGTTAATGGGGAGTGAATGGCTGATGGTGGCGGCATTATGGCAGTCAGAAACCTCGGCGGATGCGCGTATCTCACTGGCGTATCCTATTGAAATTGAAAAGCTTCAACAGGATTGCCCGCATCTTTTTGACACTCAAGAGACAGTTGAATGGGATGAGCAGCGGGGGAGCTTACTGGCATGGCGGCGCTTACAATGCGGGCAGTTAGTTGTCAAATCTCAACGGCTGACTAATCCAGAGCTGGAAGAGATTAAAAATGCACTGGTGTACTGGCTTCAGCAAAATGGTTTGCAACAGTTAAATTGGCAAGAAAATACCCTACAGTTGCGCATTCGTTGTGAGTTAGCGGCGCGTTATTTTCCTGACTCGCCATTGCCTGCAATGGATGATGAGACTTTACTCGAGACGCTTGATGAATGGTTAGCCCCTTATCTTAATGGCGTGACAAGCAAGAAAAAGCTGCAAGAAATTGATTTAATGAATTTATTATTAAATCGATTGGATTGGCAGCAGCGCCAGTGGCTCGACAGCACTTTCCCTGTGACCTATGTCGCCCCTTCTGGGAGTGAGGTAAGTATTCACTACGCGCTAGACAAGCCGCCAGTGGTTGAAATTCGCTTGCAAGAAGTGTTTGGTGAAAAAGTCAATCCAACCGTGGCAAATGGTAAAGTGACGCTAACATTATCGCTACTTTCGCCGGCAAGGCGCCCTATTCAGATAACTCAAGATCTCGGTGCATTTTGGCAAGGGAGCTATAAAGAGGTACAAAAAGAGATGAAAGGGCGTTATCCAAAACATCCTTGGCCAGATGACCCTGCGAATGCCGAACCAACGCGACAAACAAAAAAAGCGATGATGAGTGCGAAATAACCTAATTTTGTGCTCTAATAACGGGCTGTAAATTAGGCAATGGCGCCCAATAGGCAGCGTAAGGAAGTGTAATTAGGAGCTTTCTTCCGTGAAATTCCTTGAATTATGAGCCAAAATTAGCCTTATGTTACACCTACGTATCTGTAGTTGTACTTGTGTATGTATAGTTAGATTTTAATGCCTATTTAGGTATAGGAGATATGGAGCGACCATGTCCGGTAAAGATTTTGAACCCATTGGCAGACGTAAAAGACGCGCTGCTGAGAAATCGTCATCCTCTTCACGCCGCCGTAGACGCCGCGATGATTATGATGAAGATCTCTACGATGATGAAGATATTGATGATGAATATCTTGATGATGAAGACGATGAAGAAGAGCAAATGACCAAAAAAGGCTCAAAAAAGAACAAACCTCGCAAGAGTAAATGGCGCTGGTTCTGGCTGCTAGTTAAATTAATGCTAGTACTTGCAGTCATACTGGCGGCTTACGGTTTTTATCTAAACCAACAAATTAAAGAACGCCTTGATGGTAAGGTGTGGGACTTGCCTGCGGCGGTATATGGACGCATGGTAAACCTTGAGCCCGGTATGGATTACAGCCAAGCTGAAATGACCAACCTGCTCGAAGGAATGCAGTACCGTAAAGTCAGCAAAATCACCACATCTGGTGAGTTTGTGGTGAAAGGCAATACCATTGAAATTTTGCGTCGTCCATTTAATTTCCCAGACCAAAAAGAGGGGCAAGTCCTCGCGCGTCTGGTGTTTGAAAATGGCATGTTGAGCAAGATTGAAAATATTGAAAATGGGCGCTCGTTCGGTTTCTTCCGTTTAGATCCGAAACTGATCACCATGATGCAATCTGCGAATAATGAACAGCGTTTAGTGCTGCCAATGGCGGACTTCCCTGAATCCCTGGTAAAAATCCTCCTCGAAACGGAAGATAGAAATTTTTATGAGCATGATGGTGTTAGCTTATATTCTATCGGTCGTGCGGTGGTAGCGAACGTCACTGCAGGTCGTTCCGTGCAAGGGGGAAGTACCTTAACGCAGCAGTTGGTGAAAAACCTATTTTTAACAAACGAAAGAACCCTGAAACGTAAAGCTAATGAAGCCTTTATGGCATTGATTTTAGACTATAACTACAGCAAAGAACGCATTCTTGAACTGTATTTGAATGAGGTCTATTTAGGGCAAAATGGTAATGATGAAATTCGCGGCTTCCCGCTGGCGAGTTTGTATTACTTTGGTCGACCAATCAATGAGTTAAGCTTTGACCAACAAGCATTGCTGGTGGGAATGGTGCAAGGTGCATCAACCTTTAACCCGTGGACTAAGCCACAAAATGCGATTAAACGCCGTAATATTGTGCTTAAAATCCTTGAAACCCGTGGTGTTATCGATAATGAGATGTACCAAGTTCTAAGTGCTCGACCGCTCGGTGTGAAAAACAAAGAAGGGTTAGTCGCATCTCAACCCGCATTTATGCAGATGGTGAGACAAGAACTGAGCGAGAAGCTTGGGGATAAAGTTAAAGATCTCTCGGGTGCGAAAATCTTTACCACCTTAGATCCGGTAGCGCAAACGGCGGCGGAAAATGCAGTCGAGTTCGGCGTGGCTGATTTACGTAAAGCACGTAAATTGGATGATATCGAAGGTGCCATGGTGGTTGTCGACCGTATTAACGGTGAAGTTCGTGCGATGGTCGGTGGCTCTGATCCACAATTCTCAGGCTTTAACCGAGCGCTAAATGCCCGTCGCAGCATTGGTTCTTTAGCAAAACCACCGGTGTATTTAACGGCATTAAGTGAGCCGGACCGTTTCCGCTTAAATACGTGGCTATCCGATGAACCGTTGACCATCAAGGTCGGTAATCAAAGTTGGAGCCCACGAAACTATAGCCGTAACTTCAATGGTCGTATGATGCTGGTGGATGCATTAGCGAAATCACAAAATATTCCAACCGTAAACTTAGGGATGGAAATTGGTCTCGACCAAGTGATGAATACGTTTATCCGTTTAGGCGCGCCAGAAAGTGCGATGGAAAAAGTACCTGCGATGTTGTTAGGTGCGGTGAACTTAACGCCAGCTGAAGTGGCGCAAGTGTACCAAACCATTGGTGGCGAAGGTAATCGCGCAAAATTATCGGCATTACGTTCCGTGATTGATGGTGATGGTAAAGAGCTGTATCAAAGTTACCCATCCGCAGAGCGTGCCGTACCATCTCAAGCCGCTTATTTAACGCTATTTGGTATGCAGCAAGTAGTGCTGCAAGGGACTGGGCGCGTATTACTGAATAAATATGGTAAATACAATCTGGCGGGTAAAACGGGTACCACCAACGACCTGCGTGATAGCTGGTACGCGGGTATTGACGGTAAGGAAGTGGCTATTGTCTGGGTCGGTCGCGATAACAACGGACCAACACAGTTAACAGGTTCAACAGGGGCATTACGTGTTTATCAGCGCTATTTAGATAACCAAACGCCACTGACACTGATCAATCGAGCACCAGAAGGGATAACCGATATGCGTGTCATGATGGATGGGCAATTTAGCTGCTCTGATTTAGGTGGCGGCAGAATGTTACCAGTCTGGACTGAAGACCCGCAAAGCCTGTGCCAAGGATCAGCATCGCAAGATCCAGCGTGGAATTTGAATGGGAATGGTGAGGCGCCGCAAGAAGATGGAGCAGCTCCTGAGTGGGTCAAAGATATGTTCGGCGACTCCCCATCCAATTCTCCGTCATCCCGCACGCCGTAGCGTTGTTGGCTGCGGTCGCTAACCCTAGTCACATACTTGTGTATGCTCCTAGGGCTTAGCTCACTTGCCGCCTAGCTACTGCGCACGGGATTTAGGAGAATGTTGAGTTTGATTGGAAAAGAAAACAGATCAAAAAATAGATCTTAAGAAATAGATAAAAAAATAGGCGCCGTCTTTTGCAGATGGCGCCTATTTTTATGGGTGCAGTTTATTGCAGGGGGTTATTCGGCTTTGATTTTTGCCAGTGCAATTTCCGCGGCATCGATGGTGCGCTGGATATCTTCATCGCTATGAGCGACAGACATAAAGCCCGCTTCGAATGCAGATGGTGCTAAGTAAACGCCTTCTTCTAACATGTAGTGGAAGAATTTCTTAAAGCGAGTCACATCGCACTTCATCACGTCTTGGTAGCACGTTACTGATTCGGCGTCAGTGAAGAATAGACCAAACATCCCGCCCACATGGTTGATAACCATAGGCACGCCTTGCTCTTTAGAAACACGGGTTAAGCCACGAGCCAGTTTATCGGTCAGCTCCGTTAAACGCGCATGAACACCCGGCTGAGACACTTCATTTAAGCAAGCTAAACCCGCCGCCATGGCAACAGGGTTACCAGAAAGTGTACCCGCTTGGTAAACAGGGCCGATAGGCGCTAATTTTTCCATCACTTCATAGCGACCGCCAAATGCACCCACAGGCATACCGCCACCGATGATTTTACCTAAACAGGTTAAATCCGGTTGTACGTTGTAGTGATCTTGAGCACCACCGAGTGCAACACGGAAGCCTGTCATCACTTCATCGATGATCAGCAGTGCTTTGAATTCATCACATAATGCACGCAGACCAGGCAGGAATTCTGCGGTTGGTGGAACGCAGTTCATGTTACCCGCGACAGGTTCAACAATCACACATGCCACTTCTTCTGGGTAGTTTTCGAAAGCTTGGCGAACAGAGGCTAAATCGTTGTATGTGCAGGTCAATGTGTGCTTAACGAAATCTTCAGGTACGCCCGGAGAGTTAGGCTCGCCCATGGTCAGTGCTCCGGAACCGGCTTTCACTAATAGGCAGTCAGCGTGACCGTGGTAGCAACCTTCGAACTTAATAATTTTATCGCGGCCAGTATAACCACGAGCAAGGCGAATCGCGCTCA
Organism: Providencia sp. PROV188; assembly: GCF_027595165.1. Taxonomy (NCBI): domain Bacteria; kingdom Pseudomonadati; phylum Pseudomonadota; class Gammaproteobacteria; order Enterobacterales; family Morganellaceae; genus Providencia; species Providencia sp. PROV188. The sequence continues at coordinate 2,943,295 of NZ_CP097291.1, read as the reverse complement.
TAGTAGCTTCAGTACCGGAGTTGACCATACGGATCATATCGATAGATGGGACTAATTCGCACACCAGTTTTGCCATTTCCACTTCAGCAGCGGTTGGTGCACCAAAGCTTAAGCCTTTATTGACGGCTTTGATCACAGCATCGCGGATAGCGGGATGGTTGTGACCCAATACCATTGGACCCCAAGAGCCCACATAATCAATGTAAGCTTTGCCATCGACATCATAAATGTAAGCGCCATCAGCGCGCTCGATAAATAACGGGGTACCACCCACACCATTAAAGGCGCGAACAGGGGAGTTAACACCGCCAGGGATCAGCTGTTGGGCTTCATTATATAATTCTTCGGAATGGTGCATTGCAGGGCTCCTGAAAAGAGACTAAATAAAAAGTTGCCGCTATTCTAAAGCACAAGGACGATTAAACCAATGCTATCAATCACAATGATGGATCAATCATAAGGATGAATAGCAACTCTGTGCTCAATTGTGTAACAACACTTGAACCAATGAGTCAGGTGACGGATAATTGAGAAATTGATCTAAGTAGGCTTTGCCTTACCTATGAATTTACCGGTCACCGGTCTGGAGTAATAAATGAGTGATGATGTAGCTCTGCCTCTGCAATTTACCGATGCAGCTGCAACCAAAGTAAAAGACTTAGTTGCCGATGAAAATAACCCAAACCTGCGTCTGCGCGTCTATATTACGGGCGGTGGTTGCAGCGGCTTCCAATATGGCTTTACCTTTGATGATCAAATCAACGAAGGGGATATGACCATCGAAAAACAAGGTGTCGCACTGGTTGTAGACCCAATGAGCCTGCAATATTTAGTGGGTGGAAGTGTGGATTACACTGAAGGGTTAGAAGGATCGCGCTTTATTGTGACGAATCCGAATGCGAAATCTACGTGTGGGTGCGGTTCTTCCTTCAGCGTCTGATTTTTCGTCATATTTCAAGCCGTAGCTTCGTTAGCTACGCTCTCTTGCCCTAGTCACATACTTGTGTATGCTCCTAGGGCCTCGTTCTCTTGCTGCCTTGCTACAACTCGAACTATTTAGAAAAATCTTTTTTCGTCATATTTCAAGCCGTAGCTTCGTTAGCTACGCTCTCTCGCCCTAGTCACATACTTGTGTATGCTCCTAGGGCCTCGTTCTCTTGCTGCCTTGCTACACCTCGAACTATTTAGAAAAATCTTTTTTCGTGAGATTTTAAACGAAAAAAATTAGTTCGATTATATTATTGTCCTGTTGTATTAATTCTGCTCAAAAAATCCTGCTGTAATCTTAGATTCTTAGATTCTTAGATTCTTAGATTCTTAGATTCTTAGATTCTTAATTTCTTTTCTTAGTTTGGTAGAGCGTTTAGCTGATTGCATAGCTGCTCGGTGGCATTGATGATGCGGGGGCCGGCGCGGTGGAACCAATCCTCATTTAAGCGAATAATAGGGACATTGAGTTGAGTACTCCAGAAGGCTTTGACGGCTTTTTCTTGCTCGGGGGAACCGGTCATAATGATGGCATCAGGTTTGCGAGCGAGGACTTGCTCACGGCTGACTTGAGGCCATTGGACAGCGCTGTTTTCAAAAATATTCTGAGCGCCGCAAGTCTTAACGACATCATTTTGAAGAGTATTATCTCCTGTGCTAAATAATGGCTGCGTGCCGAGTTGGATAAATAATTGCTTAGGTTTTTTATTACTATCTAATTTATCTTTTTGCATCTTTAACGTACTGCGCAATTGGGTGATATTTTTCTCTGCCACTTCTGGGTGAGGGCTGTATTGTGCAAGCTCCTCTAGTGAGGCGATAACCCCATCAATGCTTTGCGGATCAAAATAGACAATTGGAATTCCTAACGATGCAAGCTGATCCAGAGGTCGCTGCGGGTTACCGCCTCGCCACGCCAAGATCAAATCCGGCTTTAAGGCAATAATCCGCTCCACATTTAACCCTTGCCAATCCGCTACTTGCTCAAGCTTTTTGGCAGATTCTGGGTAATCGGAATAGGCGCTTACGGCAATTAAGCTATCTCCCAACCCTACGGCATAAGCCAGCTCCGTATTGGCAGGTGATAAACTAATGACTCGGGATTTGGGGGTGGCGAATGCACTATTGATTAGGGTTAAGGAAAATAGAAAACCAATCAGTGAGCGCATGAGTTTGGTCGTTAGATTCATAGCATTACTTCACAAAGAGGTATTAGAAAAGGCATAAATGAAGGTCAGTTATGCCTTAGAAAGTGAGAAATAAATTACGCTAATGCTGTGACAATCGCAGCAACCATCAAGGATGATTGGCGTGCAGCGACAGGTAAAAACTCGTCAAAGCTAGTGTGGGACTCTTTATCTGCCACATCTGAAATTGCACGAACCACCACAAAAGGCACGTTAAACTGGTAGCAGACATGGCCGATAGCAGCGGCTTCCATTTCAACGGCAGCAACGGTCGGGAATGTCGCTTTGATACGCGCTAAAGGCTCAGCTCCGTTGATGAAAGCATCACCACTGCAAATCAAACCGCGAACGGCGTTCATATCTAACGCTTTCACGCACTGTTCGGTAGTTTCAATGAGTTTTGCATCGGCAATAAATGCCGGTGGGCACTGTGCCATTTGACCCGGCTCATAACCAAATGCGGTGACATCCGCATCGTGGTAGCGCACTTCGGTAGATACGACGATATCACCTACATTTAAACGTGGATCTAAACCGCCCGCAGAACCTGTATTGATGATAACATCAGGCTTGCAGTGTTCTAACAATAATGTGGTACCGATTGCCGCTGCGACTTTACCGATGCCCGATTTTAATAAAGCGACGTCAACGCCGTTTATTTTCCCTGTATAAATTTCACAGCCAGCAAGGCTCAATGTTTGGCAACCTTCAATTTTTTCGCGCAGGGTCGCAACTTCTTGCTCCATCGCACCTATGATACCGATTTTCATTATGTCATACTCACTGTTGATTAATTAGACACTTATGTCGTAGATGGCTAAAGTGTAACATCGAAAGGTGGGTTTTCCTCTGCCTTTTCTTTGGAGATTCAGGAATAAAACGGTAAGGCATAGAGGCTAGCATGGCGGGAAAAAAGATTAATTTTGTTAAAAAACTGAGTTTCCAGCGTAACTATATGAGCAGTGCGAAAAATCAAAAAGTCTCACCCGATGATGAAGATGCCGTAAACCGTCTCTTTGAAAGTGACCGTGGGCGGATTATCAACTCCGCTGCGATTCGTCGTTTACAACAGAAAACCCAAGTTTTTCCCCTTGAACAAAACTCCGCCGTACGCAGCCGTTTAACCCATTCTCTTGAAGTCCAACAAGTTGGGCGCTACATCAGTAAAACGGTGTTGGGTGAGCTGAAAAAGAAAAAAATGCTTGATGAATATGGGTTAACGGACCGTTGTGATGCCTTTGAAAGCCTGGTGGAAATGGCGTGTTTGATGCACGATATTGGCAACCCGCCGTTTGGGCATTTCGGTGAAGCGGCTATTCAACGCTGGTTCAGTAAATTGTTATCGCCAGATTATCTCTTCACGCCAGAAACGACAGACCCTTGCAAAATTAAAGCGTTACAACTGACTGGTAATGAAAAACAGGATCTATTTCGTCGTCAGCTTAAGCGTGATTTATGCTCGTTTGAAGGGAACGCTCAAGGGCTGCGCATGGCGCATCGCCTGCTCAAGCTGAATTTAACCTACGCCCAAATTGGCTCTATTTTGAAATACACTCGCGGCGCTTATGACCTTGAGCCTATCCCGCCAGAATTTGATTATTTAATGAAAAAACCGGGCTATTATTGGTCTGAAGCGGATTTTGTCAGCGAGTTAAGTAAAAAATTGGAAATGGGAAAATATTGCCGTTTTCCGCTCTCTTATATCATGGAAGCTGCGGATGATATTTCTTACTGTATTGCGGATTTAGACGATGCAGCAGAAAAGGGCATTTATACCGTTGAGCAGCTAATTGAATACCTAAAAGCGGAGTGGGGCGAGGTAAAATCTGGGGATCTCTTCGACCAAACTATTTTGCGGGCATTCAATAATATCAGCGATAACCACACAAGGCGCATTCAGCAAGATCAGTTTTTTATGTATTTGCGTGTCAATATTACAGGAAAACTCGCCCATTACAGTGCTCAGCGCTTTATTCAAAACTTGCCTGAAATTTATCACGGCAGCTTTAACAGCGCGTTACTTGAGGATAAAAGCCAAGAGCATCGCCTCTTAAAAGCTTTAAAAACAGTGGCGTTTAAGCATGTGTTTAATCACCATGAAGTGGAAGAGTTAGAGCTACAAGGCTACCGAATTATTAGCGGGTTGTTAGATGTTTACAGCCCACTATTGATGATGGATAGAGAGGATTTTGCGGCATTAGTGGCACAAAATTACCATAAACACTTTTTTATCGAAACTCGCCTATTTCATAAGTTATCGAATAAACATCGACTCTCCTATAACGAAGCCTTGGAAAAAATTTCAGTCACCAGCGATGCGGATAAATCGATGCTAGAGTTTTATTATCGAGCCAGACTGCTCCAAGACTACATTAGCGGAATGACTGACCATTATGCTTATGAAGAGTATCGAAAATTTATGGTGACGAATTAACGCTGATAAAAAAAGTCAGTATATAGCGTGACAAAAAAACTAAGTGGTCACTAATTTTGGTAAAAAAAATGCTATGATAGCCCGCTAATTTGTCTACCCAATTATCAGGCAGTCGCAGTGATAAAGTAAGCCGTTATAAAGTAAATATGGGCTTACCACCTGTGGCTTGAAATAGAATTTATTTAACTCCGTTTAGTGACTACTTATGGCCCAATTTTACTCGCCAAATCGCCGCACCACCCAACGCCGTCAAATCACGGTTCATGTCGATAGTTTAGATGCCGCTGGGCAAGGCGTAGCTCGTCATGATGGCAAAGCCATATTTATCACTGGTTTATTACCAGGGGAAGAGGCGCAAGTCGAACTGACGGAAGATAAACGTCATTTTGCCAAAGCCAAAGTCATTAAACGCCTTAGCACTAGCCCGCAACGAGTGAAACCCCGCTGCCGTTATTTTAATCAATGTGGTGGCTGCCAACAGCAGCATGTAGAGATTGGGCTTCAACGCGAAAGCAAGGCGCAGGCTTTACAACATTTAATGGGGCGGGAGACTGGCTCTGTACTGCCACCTATTTCGGTGATTGGCGGTGAAGAATATGGTTATCGCCGCCGCGCGCGTTTGGGGCTGCAATATCAAAATAAATCTAATCACTTAATGATGGGATTTCGCCAAACGCAAACCAACACGCTGGTGGACATTAAAAGTTGCTCAGTATTGCACGCAGAACTTGATGCACTGTTAGCGCCATTGTCCATCTGTTTAAATCAGCTATCGATTGCCAGCAAATTAGGGCATGTAGAGCTGATTCACGGGGATAACGGCAATCTTATCCTACTACGCCATTTAACCCCTGTTGACGCATCTGATAGAAAACACTTGCTAGAATTTGCCAAGTCTCATGGACTTAGTATTTGGTTAGCAGGGAATGAAGGTCAGTTAGTCCCGCTTGAGGCTGGCTCCATTTTACCTGAATATCAGGTGGCGGGTGAAACCTTACAATTTAGCCCTGCCAATTTTATTCAAGTGAATGGTGAAATTAACCAGCATATGGTGGCACAAGCCTTAGCATGGTTAGATCTAAGCCCAGAAGATAGGGTATTGGATCTTTTCTGTGGGATGGGTAACTTTACGCTGCCAATTGCCCGCTTAACAAAAATGGCGGTAGGCGTTGAAGGTGTTGAAAATTTAGTCAATCAAGCCAGGAATAACGCCCAGCGCAACTCAATTGAGAATGCGGCGTTCTATAATGAGAACTTGGAAGAACAGATTCACACTCAGCCGTGGGCGCAAGAAGGTTTCAATAAAGTGCTGCTAGATCCTGCTCGAGCAGGCGCCGCTGGTGTAATGGAACATTTAATTAAACTGATGCCAGAAAAAATTGTCTATGTTTCTTGTAATCCAACAACGTTAGCAAGAGACAGTAAAGTTTTGCTTGAAGGCGGGTATCAGTTATCTCAATTGCGGATGTTGGATATGTTTCCGCAAACTAGTCATCTGGAATCCATGGCGCTATTTGTTCGTAGCCCAGAGGTGTAACAGGTAGGGAGAATATATGGTTGCAGTAAGAAGTGCGCATTTAACCCCAGCAGGTGAATTTGCCCCCGAAAAATGGGTTAATGATTTGGGTTTGAATAATAAACAATCAGAAGAAAAACTCATCCATACCTGGCAGTATTGTCACGATAAATTATCGGGGCAGGATATTGCGCCTCTGCTACTGTGGCGCGGCATTGAAATGACCGAAATTCTATCCACGCTCAGCATGGATATTGGTAGCTTACAAGCTGCGTTGCTGTTCCCTTTAGTTGAAGAGGGAAAACTCGACGAACAATCCGTTATTGATGATTTCGGTCAATCCATTCATGCGCTGGTAAAAGGCGTGATTGAGATGGATGCCATCCGCGAACTTAAAGCTACTCAATCTAACGAAACCAGTTCCGTACAGGTGGATAACATCCGCCGTATGCTGTTGTCGATGGTAGAAGACTTCCGCTGCGTGGTCATTAAACTCGCCGAGCGTATCGCTCATTTACGTGAAGTCAAAGATGCCAGCGAAGATGAGCGCGTCTTAGCAGCGAAAGAGTGTTCCAACATTTATGCACCGTTGGCAAACCGCTTAGGGATCGGGCAATTAAAATGGGAATTAGAAGATTTCTGTTTCCGTTATTTGCACCCTGAGGAATACAAAAAAATTGCGAAATTGCTGCACGAGCGCCGTATTGATCGTGAAGAATACATCGACAATTTTGTTAGCACACTGCGCAAATATATGCTCAAAGAGCAAATTCAAGCTGAAGTGTATGGCCGACCAAAACACATTTACAGTATTTGGCGCAAAATGCAGAAGAAATCCTTAGCATTTGGCGAGTTATACGATGTGCGTGCGGTACGTATCGTGGTTGAACGCCTGCAAGATTGCTATGCGGCGCTGGGGATTGTGCATACTCATTTCCGTCATTTACCCGATGAGTTCGACGACTATGTAGCGAACCCAAAGCCAAATGGCTATCAGTCGATCCATACAGTGGTTTTAGGTCCAAATGGTAAAACACTAGAGATCCAAATCCGTACCCGCCAAATGCATGAAGATGCAGAGCTGGGCGTTGCTGCGCACTGGAAATATAAAGAAGGTGCAAGTGGCGTAGGTAAGGGCAGCAGCTACGAAAACCGCATTGCATGGCTGCGTAAACTCATCTCGTGGCAAGAAGAGATGGCAGATTCTGGTGAAATGCTGGATGAAGTACGTAGCCAAGTGTTTGATGACCGAGTGTATGTGTTTACGCCAAAAGGCGATGTGGTGGATTTACCAACAGGTTCAACGCCGCTCGATTTTGCTTACCATATTCACAGTGATGTCGGACACCGCTGTATTGGAGCGAAAATTGGTGGCCGTATCGTGCCATTTAGCTACCAATTGCAAATGGGCGATCAGATTGAAATTATCACCCAGAAGCACCCAAACCCGAGTCGCGACTGGCTCAATCCTAACCTCGGTTATGTGACAACCAGCCGTGGACGGGCGAAAATTCAAAACTGGTTCCGTAAACAAGACCGCGATAAAAATATTCTGGCGGGACGTCAAATTCTCGACAGCGAATTATCTCATCTAGATATCAGTTTACGAGATGCAGAAAAACAGTTGATTGCCCGTTATAACGTACACTCACTGGATGAAGTCCTTGCGGGAATTGGCGGCGGTGATATTCGTATCAACCAATTGGTTAACTTCCTACAAGCTAAGTTTAATAAAGCGACGGCAGAGGAAGAAGATCGCGCTGCGATGAAGTCGCTGGAGAATAAATCCGGTGTCCCAAGAGCACCATCCCACGGTAGTGGGCGTGTGGTGGTCGAAGGGGTCGGCAACTTGATGCACCATATTGCTCGTTGCTGCCAACCAATTCCGGGTGATGAAATCGTCGGCTTTATTACCAAAGGTCGTGGAATTTCGATTCACAGTGCGGATTGTGAACAGCTTGCCGAGCTGCAAAGCCACGCGCCAGAGCGTGTGATTGATGCAGTTTGGGGTGAAAACTACTCTAGCGGTTACTCGTTGGTGGTAAGAGTGATAGCCAATGACCGCAGTGGATTATTGCGCGATATTACGACAATCCTCGCGAACGAAAAAGTCAACGTGCTAGGGGTAAGCAGCCGCAGCGATGTGAAGCAGCAGCTCGCCACTATCGATATGACCATCGAGCTGTATAATATCGAGGTGTTGGGAAGGGTGCTTTCGAAACTGAATCAGTTGCCGGATGTTATCGAGGCGAAACGCCACTCTTCCTAATTTTCTTCATATTTTGGCGCGCAGCGTTGTTGGCTGCGCGCGCTCGCCCTAGTCACATACTTATGTATGCTCCTAGGGTCTTGCTTACTTGCCGCCTAGCTGCACATCCAAACTATTTTGAAAATCTACTTTCGGTATATTTGGGTATGATCTTGAAAAGAGTTTTTTCGTTGTTTAGTTAATAAAAATCTGAAAATTTAGCGTATTCAATTCAATTTGGTTAAGGTATAACCCTCATTAAAACACCATGTAATTATTTTTTGATAAGGGTTAAATATGCAGCAGGGCAATAAACAAATTGAACGGTTACTCACTATTATGGCGCGTTTGCGAGACCCGCAAAATGGCTGTCCGTGGGATACGCAACAGACATTTAAAACCATTGCCCCTTATACCCTTGAAGAAACCTATGAAGTTCTAGACGCCATTGAACGGGAAGATTTTACCGACTTAAAAGGCGAGTTGGGGGATCTTCTCTTTCAAGTGGTGTTCTACGCGCAAATGGCACAAGAGCAAAATCTATTTGATTTTGATGATATTTGCCAAGCTGTCAGCGACAAACTTGAACGCCGCCATCCTCATATTTTCGACGAAAACAACCAACTCAGCAGCCAAGAAGCCATTGCAGGTTGGGAGCAGCGTAAAGCCAAAGAGCGTGCAGAGAAAGACCAATACTCAGTGTTGGATGATATCCCGAATGCACTTCCTGCCTTAATGAAAGCCTATAAAATTCAAAAACGTTGTGCCTCAGTAGGCTTTGATTGGGATACACTGGGTCCTGTGGCTGGTAAAGTCACCGAAGAGCTAGCGGAAGTGATGGAAGAAGCCACTCAAGCAGTAGTGGATGAACAGCATCTTGAAGAAGAAATTGGTGATTTACTGTTTGCGACAGTGAATTTATCCCGCCATTTAGGGCACAAACCTGAGCTTGCCTTACAAAAAGCGTGCAGTAAGTTTGAACGCCGTTTTCGTGAAATCGAAAGACGATTAGCAAAAACTGGCAAATCGACAGAAACTGCTACACTTGATGAGATGGAAGCATTGTGGGTGTCTATCAAATTAAATGAATAACCCAATTCAGACAGCTAAATTTTGCAAAGAATGCTCGTCGATAATGATAGTCACGGATTGAAATAGTTATTCAAAATCAAACAATCGGCAAAATGATGTTTTTTCAGTGATAGATTAAGCTGAAAGGATTTAGCATTTACACAAAAATGTGTTAATCTTGCAAAACAGTTGAATAGCACCCTAGAAAGTGACTATTTATCAAACGATAAATATTTTTATTTTTAACTTGCTGATTTATTTAAGGTATTAATGAAAACTAGCCTTATTGCGCTTAGAACATTTGTAGGAGATTTAAGGTTCGGGTATACTGTTTTCCCGTCCTGTTATATCCATCATCTTTTAAACCTAAACGTTCAGGTTCAGCATGAAAACTAATTATATTTTTGTGACCGGCGGGGTCGTATCCTCTCTGGGTAAAGGCATTGCCGCAGCCTCCTTGGCGGCTATACTCGAAGCCCGTGGACTCAATGTGACCATTATGAAACTGGATCCCTACATTAACGTAGATCCAGGCACAATGAGCCCAACCCAACACGGGGAAGTTTTCGTTACAGAAGACGGCGCTGAAACTGACTTGGATTTAGGTCATTATGAGCGTTTTATTCGTACCAAAATGACACGTCGCAACAACTTTACGACTGGACGTGTTTATTCTGAAGTCCTGCGCAAAGAGCGTCGTGGCGACTACTTAGGCGCGACCATCCAAGTTATTCCTCATATCACTAATGAAATCAAAGATCGCATCATCCGTGGTGGTGAAGGTCATGACGTCGTATTAGTCGAAATCGGCGGTACAGTCGGTGATATCGAGTCTCTACCATTCCTAGAAGCTATTCGTCAAATGGCTGCAGAAGTGGGCCGTGAGCGCACACTGTATATGCACTTAACCTTAGTGCCATACTTAGCGGCTGCGGGCGAAGTGAAAACAAAACCAACACAGCACTCTGTGAAAGAGTTACTGTCAATTGGTATTCAGCCAGATGTGCTGATCTGTCGTTCAGATCGCGTCATTCCTGCGAATGAGCGCGCGAAGATTGCCCTATTCTGTAATGTTCCAGAAAAAGCGGTTATCTCTCTGAAAGACGCAGATTCAATCTATAAAATCCCTGGCATGCTGAAGGCGCAAGGTTTAGATGAATACATCTGTAATCGCTTCCGTCTTGACTGCAAAGAAGCTGATTTATCTGAGTGGGAACAAGTTATTTACGAAGAAGCCAATCCAGCAGGTGAAGTTACCATTGGTATGGTGGGTAAATATGTAGAATTACCAGATGCATACAAATCAGTTATCGAAGCACTGAAACATGCGGGTCTGAAAAATCGCTTAACAGTGAATATTAAGCTGATTGATTCTCAAGATATCGAAACCCGTGGCGTTGAGTTACTCAAAGGTCTGGATGCGATTTTAGTTCCTGGCGGTTTTGGTTCTCGTGGTATTGAAGGCAAAATTCTGACGGCACAATATGCCCGTGAGAATAAAATTCCTTATTTAGGTATTTGTCTGGGAATGCAAGTCGCTCTCATTGAATTTGCACGTAATGTTGCGAATATGAAAGACGCGAACTCCACTGAGTTTGATGCAGATTGCAAATTCCCAGTTGTTGCGCTGATTACTGAATGGCGTGATGAAGATGGCAACGTTGAAGTGCGTTCTGAAGAGAGCGACCTTGGCGGTACAATGCGTGTTGGTGGTCAGCAATGTCATTTAACCGATGGCAGTTTAGTGCGCGGTATGTATGGCGCAGAAACAATTGTTGAACGTCACCGTCACCGTTACGAAGTGAATAATCTGCTGTTGAAACGTATCGAAGATGCGGGTCTGAACATTGCAGGTCGTTCCGTGGATAATAAACTGGTTGAAATCATTGAAAATCCAAACCACCCATGGTTTGTGGCTTGCCAGTTCCACCCTGAATTCACTTCGACCCCAAGAGATGGTCATCCGTTGTTTGCAGGTTTTGTTAAAGCCGCTGGTAAGTACCAGAAAGGTGAGTTGAAATAAGATACGGGGAAGTCGGCAATTTTCGCCAACTTCCCGAAATTTAACTTGTACTGAGGAAAACCTAATGTCCAAAATTGTTAAAGTGATCGGTCGTGAAATCATTGATTCTCGTGGTAACCCAACTGTTGAAGCTGAAGTACATTTAGAAGGTGGTTTTGTTGGTTTAGCTGCGGCTCCATCAGGCGCATCTACAGGTTCTCGTGAAGCACTGGAACTGCGTGATGGTGATAAATCACGTTTTCTGGGTAAAGGTGTTCTGAAAGCTGTTGCCGCTGTTAACGGTCCAATCGCTCAAGCAGTTATCGGTAAAGATGCTAAAGATCAAGCAAATATCGATAAAATCATGATTGACTTAGATGGTACTGAAAACAAATCTAAATTCGGTGCAAACGCAATTCTGGCAGTTTCTTTAGCAAACGCAAAAGCAGCAGCTGCGGCAAAAGGTATGCCTCTGTATGAGCATATTTCTGATCTGAATGGTACTCACGGTCAATACTCTATGCCTCTGCCAATGATGAACATCATCAATGGTGGTGAGCACGCAGATAACAACGTTGATATCCAAGAATTCATGATCCAACCTGTTGGCGCACCGACTCTGAAAGAAGCGGTACGTATGGGTTCTGAAATTTTCCATCACTTAGCAAAAGTACTGAAATCTAAAGGTATGAATACGGCTGTTGGTGATGAAGGTGGTTATGCACCTAACTTAGAATCTAACGCTGCTGCACTGGCTGCTATTAAAGAAGCGGTTGAGCAAGCGGGTTATGTTCTGGGTAAAGATGTGACTCTGGCGATGGACTGCGCAGCTTCTGAGTTCTACAACAAAGAAACTGGCAACTATGAACTGAAAGGCGAAGGTAAAACCTTCACTTCACAAGAGTTCACTCATTACTTAGAAGAACTGACTAAACAATACCCAATCGTTTCTATCGAAGATGGTTTAAACGAATCTGACTGGGATGGTTTCGCATACCAAACTAAAGTTCTTGGTGACAAAATCCAATTAGTTGGTGACGATTTATTCGTAACTAACACTAAGATCTTAAAAGAAGGTATCGAGAAAGGCATCGCTAACTCAATCCTGATCAAATTCAACCAAATTGGTTCTCTGACTGAAACATTAGCTGCGATTAAAATGGCGAAAGATGCTGGCTATACTGCCGTTATCTCTCACCGTTCAGGTGAAACTGAAGACGCAACTATTGCTGATTTAGCGGTTGGTACTGCTGCAGGTCAAATCAAAACCGGTTCTATGAGCCGTTCTGACCGTGTTGCTAAGTATAACCAACTGATCCGTATCGAAGAAGCTCTGGGTAACAGCGCACCATTCAACGGCCTGAAAGAAGTTAAAGGTCAAGCGTAATTTATATTCGCTTAGATTAAATTGAGAAAAGGGACGAGAAATCGTCCCTTTTTTTTATTTAAAAAAAATGCTTTTGAAAGTATTTAAAATCTATAAATAATACAGATTAACTCTATTTAGTCATTTTGAAAGTTTGTGTTAGTAATAGGATAACAATCTAATAGGATTGTTGTATTAACTAATATGAATACTAAATAGGGATATAATTATGCCGACAAATAGTCGTAATTCATTGTTAACTGAAACAAAACATCTTTATCAATATGCCAATAGTAATACGGCTATTAAGAAATTAGTGATGGAGATAAAGACAGAATATAAAAATAATGGATCTTGGAGTTCATCTTCAGTTAAAAAACTAAAAATAATAGAATCAAATCTTTCAAATTTTATATATAAAAAATACAGTTCAAATAAGCCTATAGATGCAAGCAGCTTAACTAGTGAAGAGCAAAAAGAATATTTGGATAAGTTTAAATTATTAGCTGAAAATAATTCAAATATTGAAATTAGAATTCAAGGAAAAAATGAAGACTATTTTAGTCACTTATCGGATAGTGATCTCTTAGATGGTGATGCTTATCGTCTTTTACCCAAGGACTTCAATGGGCGATATAAAAATAATTCGATGTTAATGTCACGATTAACAATTAATGTGAAAAAAGAGCATTACTTTTCATTAGCTGAAGCACTAGTTTATTTGTATGAACGAGATCCTCATAATAAAATTATGCAGTCAAAGATTATGGGGCCTAAAAAATTAGGTAACTTAACAGATCAAGCTGTTATTTATTTTCCCAATGCAAATTTACAAGATGCAATTGAGATTGCGAATGAATTAAAGGAACTATTACCTGAAGATGCATTTGTTGAACATGTACCTATAGGGATGCACCGTATTGATAAGGGAATCTCTTATTCTGAAACCTTGAAAAATCAATCGAGCAGCCATGGAGAAGTGAGAGCAGAGATAATGGCTAAAGCTGTGTCCGAGTCATTATTAACAGGGACGCCTGTAGAGGAGTGTCTTGACCATCAGCTAAGTATCTATGGTTATTCAGTTGAAAATCCAGCATTGATCTCTCAATCCGTTCGCGAGGCTAGTCATGATATTAGTTTAGCTGGCAGCAATCATGGGGTAGAGGTATTACCCAGTAAAGATATTAATATTTTTAAACAGGATCCTATAAATTTTTCTCAGCAGTATATATTGAATGCGAAAGAATTGAATACAATTTTACAGTTACCATCGGAAGGCAAAGTTATTTTTAATAAAAAGATTGGTCACGGTTATTTTATTGAGTATGTAGATGATAGTTATAGAAATGATGACTTTAATTCTATTGATTGCTATTTTTTAGAATCAAAAATGAGAAGTAAAGATAGTCAACAAGTTGAATATATTGATATCCCTAAAAAAAATTCGGAAATACAATTTTTATTTACAGGGCAATTGCGTGGTGGTTCTATTATTGTTACAGAATTGAATAGTGAAACATATCGAGTATATAGGGATAATCGAAGTGATGCATCTTTATTATATGATAATGTCGTGATGGCTATTGATGAGCGAGATTACAATATTAAAGAACATAATATTACTAAAGCTAGCGTATTTATGCATTATAATGATGGAGAGTGGAGCCTTATTTTTCAGCCGCAAAGAAACGATAGTTCATTAAATCCAGAAAGTAATATGGTTATAAGGCAAAAGCCTGGAGATTACTCAAGAAAGCAAAGAATGCATGATTTTTATATTTATAGAAATAAGATACATCAAGAACTGAAAGATTTGGCTAGTAATCTAAATATTATATTTAGTGATATACCTGAAAGTGAAGATATGTTGCAAGAGCCATTAGAGCAAAGTGCATCAGTAAACACTTGGTTGGATATAGGTGAGTGTATAAAATTAAAATTAGATATCCAAAATAATAAGCTAAATGAAAAATGTAAATTCTTAGAATTTGAACTTTCCAATACAACCGATAGCAATAAAAGACAGTATCTAGAAAGCCTTATTAAAACGAATAAAACGATTGTTTCATTGAATAAAAGAAAATACGGGAATTTACTTTATGCTTTACGAGAGGTGGAACGGAGTTGGATATGGATCAGTACTAAAGAAAAACATGGGACAGATGCTGTTATTCAAACAATTGATCATGATGAAAATATAGAAGTAAATGCCAGCTCCGAATACCACCTTACTATTAATGAACGCTATGAAAATTTAATTTATTCACATAAGTTAACTCGAAACCTACGATTTAAAAATGAATTTAACCTAGGTATTGAAAATTATAAAGAGATTAACATTCCTGGTTTTGATGTATCAATGAATTCAAATAAATTAAAGAAATTGTATGTTACTGGAGAATATACAGCAAAAGAAAGAGGTGCACTATATCGCCAAATTCAAGATGTAAGTTATTCTGAATATATTTCAAAGGTTTTAAATCAAACAGGGAAGATTAGTGAGTTATTTTCTTCTTTAGGCAGTAAAACAAATCGGTTAATACCACAAGATTTTTATTTATCATTAATAAGAAGTGATTCAGGTGGTCGCTGTTACCCTTTAGTGAGAACGATGTCTGTAGCATTAGCTCTTAATGGACATACAGGTGCTGATAGATTTATTGATAAGCTATATATGGCAGCGGCAGCGCCTGAAAGTAAGGATGCGCTATTATTACAATCGTCACTCAAAAATCTTCATTCCAATGTTAGTGCGGTTGAATCCTCCTTTTCTCATGGCGTGATGGAATTGAAGAAAATACAGACATTACTAGATATCAATGAAGAAACAAAAATGTTTGCAATGAACAGTAAAAGCCATTCGATGCTAGTTGGGAAGGTTGTAGAAAATGGGAAAAGTACATATTATTTTTACGATCCTAATTTTGGTTTATTTTCCTTCAAAAATAGTAAACGATTATTTGCAGCCTTAAAGATTTTTTTTATTGATAAGAAAATGGCAAGTTATTATAGCGCTTTTGAGCGTAATAATAATCCTGCATTTGAGTTAGTCTTTATTGATGTCGGTCGTATGAAAGATGTTCCTATCGGTAATCATTTGACTGTAAATGACTTAGTTTCATCTGAAGAATTATCAATAAAGTCATTAAGAGAAAAGGAAATCGAGGATTTATTCCATCAACAAAATGAAATTATCCATGACACTCAATTGAAAACATCCTTAGTGATTTTAGATGCGGAGCAATGGGCTGAAAATATCGATCAATCGCTAACAATATTAACAACAGAAAATAAATTGGATGAAAACTGGATACCATTATTTTCGTCAGTAGAGTCATTGGGTAATGAAAATTACAAAATTCAGTTCGTTAATATTAAGGACTCAAAGTTAACTTGTTGGGTTGAAACTAAAGATAGTGTTTTTATGCGATTTCAGCGCCATTCCTTAGAACAAATGGGAATCTTCAGACAATATTACACATTTGAAGAAAACCATCTACGTGAAAAGTTTGGTGAAGCAAGTTCTTCATCATTTGATGGATTAAATGCAGGTATTGCAATCCAATCAATAATTCAATGGGCAGAAGAAAAGAATCATAATAATGTATCAAAAGGAAAAATATCATCAAATTTATATTTAGCATTAAAAATTCATAGCTATGTTAATTACTCAATGATGGCACATGGTGCAATGAATGACATAGTAAAAATCAATGATATTGTTAAATTAGAGATAGCCCAAGAAAATGAAATAGCAGGGAAAGGAATGAATTTTTTCTTTTCATCAATGACAAAAACAGCGAATGAAGGAATGACAGTTATTTTTAGTGGGGCCTTAGTTGGTTTTGATGCTTATGAATTATCAAATGCGGAAAATGATCCTGAACGTATTATATTTGGTACTCAACTTGCTTTTGACTCTGCTAGTTTTGCAGCAGGCTCTGGAGGAATAGGATTAGGTATTGCTGGATGTACAGGGGCCGCAAGTGCTTTAGGGAGCGCTAGTGTTCTTGTGGCAGGGTTAGGTATCGGATTTGTTGGATTAGCACGTAATTTTGCAATCATTGGTGAGGATGCAAAGGCAGTTGGACGCTATTTTTACACACTAGATGAAGCTTATAAAGGTAATGGTTTTGATTATATTTCAGATAAAAATATGCTCATTCCAAAATTTGGTGCGGTATTTAGTACTATCTCTCTTAGAGATAGTAAAATTGAATTTGATAGTCAGTATATATATCGTACAAAACCGAATTCAGCAGGAGGTGGACGGAAAAATTATATCTTTTGGGCTGGTAATTTTCCCTCGATGCTATTGGATAAATCTAAAGCCATAAATATTCGTCAAGGAATTGGTTATGAAAACAAAGAGCGTGATATTGATTTTCAACATGTGGACACAATAATCCTTCCAGTTATCCCTAAGTCTTATATAAAATACAGTTATAACTTATGGCCCGGTTGTACATCGCGTAATGATAGTGGCTTTAATGTTATTAGGCGTTTAGAGAAAAAAGATAACTTTGATTATGACTTTTACATATTCCCAAGTGAAAATACGATTACCCAAATTTTTCATGAATATGTAGATACATCTATAAATATTGTTCTTGATAAAAAGGACCGTAATTTAGTTATACCTCAATTAGCATCGGAATGGTATGGAAAGATTGAGTATCATATACAAGGCTATGGCGGTACATATAAATTAACGTTGAATAAAGGTGTCAAAATTAAGCTAACTGATGATTCATCTAATAATCAACATTCTAAGTGGATTATTGATATTAGTCAGTTAGGAAGTAATTATGTTGAGATAAAAAATGGTCAGTTGATAGTAGATGGAATCATTATTGATGTCGATTCCAGTAGTATTCAAGGAATGATACTATTTATTGATAAAAATAATGAAATACAAAAAGTTACTTTCTCATCACAACAAATGAGTATCCTTAGTGAAGATGAAAAAAAATGGAAAGAGGGGCCACAAGGTTTAACTCAACATTTACAACATTACGCTGAACAGAATCAAAATCATGGGCAATATGTTGTGATAGAAAATCATCAATATAATAATGAAAATGTTGGGCGGGCGTTCTATGAAGTCAGTTCTCAGCGCTATATTTTTATTAGTAGTACGAATGAAAATAAACAAAATGCAGTTTTTAGCACAACTGTTGGTCAAAACGCTTATTTTTACTTGCCGGAACAGAAAAAGATATGGGAAGTTGATATTGCTACAGGTGTGATTAATGCTGAATACCAATTAGAAAATAAAAATAATCGGAATTTTGAAATACTACAATTATGGAAAGGTGATGGACATATTTATTTTTCGTGCCGTTATTCTGATACTTATGAAGTTGCCAATTTTCAGCTTAAGGAAAATCAAGTCGAATTATTGGGTTTAAATGCAGATTCAAGATTATTAATGCGTCTTGCAGAAACGCCGACTCAATCTTCATCACAATCCCCTCACTCATTTCTACAGAGTTATATGCTTAGCAGTACCTATAAATTACATGGTCAACAAGTACAACATATGGATGCGATTTTAGGTCAAACAGTTACTATCTCAGGCGTCGATGGTAATCAAGCATTGCACCGCTATTGGTTGAGAAAAACGGATGGTTTACTTATCAAACCTAATTTATCCCCTTCTTTAGGCTATGGAGAAACACCGACAAATATTCGATTACACCAAAGTCATTGGCCTATTCCATCTGACCTCACATTAGTTGGTAGTTTGTTCGATAAACAAGGTACTGAGATTTTCTATTTTTATAGCAAGAAGAATAAGGAAGTTTATCGCCAAGAAGGGCCAGGACAAGATGTACTTAATGTGATTAAACCGACCGCATGGTTCTTAAATACCCCTTTTAGTTTACAAAATGTGGTGTTCTTACAGGGGAAAATTTTTATGTCTGATGCGGATGGAATTGTCAGCCGAATTGATGCAGAAGGGAAATTCCATGTGGTTGCAATCAATGAAACTTGGTTTAATCAACGAGCGGAATGGTGGAAAGCATTAGGTGATTACTACTGCTGTCAGCCTATTATGTTAATTGGATTACAGGATTCGACAGGTCAAGACTCCTTTCCCGGTTGGTTTGTTAATGGTGAAATTGTGATAGCACACGAATTATCACTGAAAAATGAGATTAAATTTTTGGGTTTTGATGAACAGAAATCAAGTGCTTTACTTTTCGATTCTACGACAAAAAAATTGTATAGGCAGCCTGTGGTGAGTGAACGCCAATTACGGTTGGCGTTTGCGCAAGGCTCAACACTTTTAAAGCATGAGGATCTACCTTCTGCTGAGGATATTTATCCCAATTTGCAATTTTCAAATATTAAACAGATTGGTCACGGGCTATTACTTTCAGCGGTGAGCGGTGAGATTATCTATATCGATATACTAGAAAATAATGGAATGCATATAGGCTCTTCGCTAGTCATACGTGGTGGAAGAGAGAATGATGTATTGTCTCCATCGACCATTAAGAATGTCAAAAATATCGTATTAAGCGCAGGTGAGGGTGAGGACACTTACTGGATTTCACAAGAAGTTTGGCAGCACTATCATGGAATTATCATTGATAATAATTCACATGACTTAAAGTTGGATACATTGATATTACCCATTGAAAACATAGATGAGCTACTCGTGAATCAACATGGGGATGATTTATTGATTACGGATGTTAGCCAAAATACTGTACTGGTTTTACGTCAGGTTTTTGGGGATCAGAAAGCGTCTCATCAACATTTGCAATTACGTTTTATTAACCAGCCAAATAGTATTCCTCTTGAGGAATTTATGAGTCAACATCTGCTCATAATGACTGACGACTTGGTAGAAACAAACATTAGCATACCAAACTACAGTGATATAGAGAGTGACGTGGATATATCACTATTGTCAGGGTACACATCCAGTCTTGAACAAAAAGAATCTTTAGGGGTATCAGGAATGCAGACTGAGCAGCTGCCTCAAAAGAGACTATATTATAGCCTGTTAAATTCCCCTTCCTAAGATAACAAAGAAAAATGTAAGCCAGTCTAAGTTACACAATTAGCTGGCTTACAGTTCACAAAATGAATATAGGACGATTTATCTGAACTATCAAATTGTTATATGTTTTTAAAGGGAATAATTTATAGAAGGGAAAGTAGTGAGTTATGCTTGCCTATACCTTGTTTTCGGTAATTAAATTGCGATTTTTGTGAATCGCTAGCGAGATTTTTAAGATTTTAGCTATAAAGCAAATAAATTGCGCGGCTCAGATCGCAGTTTTAGGTTATCTACATTTCCATCTCATTAAATTAACTCTATATTTTACCTCCTGTAAAAAATGATTAACAAAAATTACTTGAAAACTTAAATTGCTTCCGAGCTATGGAGTAAACATGGATGCTTCTGAATCTTTGACACCAGCAGTTCCTCCAACCCCTTCTAATAAGCGTGGTTGGATAATTTTAGCTGTTGATGTTGTATTACTGATTTTACTGTTGAAATATTTGCCTTTTGATGACAAAGCAAACGCTGGGCTGGCCTTAATGGTTTTTGTCGGTGTGCTTTGGCTGACAGAGGCTATTCACGTGACCATTACCGCACTTTGTATCCCATTATTGGCAGTAGGTCTCGGATTAATGGGAACAGGGGATGCTTTAAAAGCATTCGCAAACCCAATTATCTTCTTATTCTTTGGTGGATTTGCACTAGCAACTGCATTGCATATTCAAGGTCTTGACCGCCTGATTGCTAACCGCCTGCTGATGGCAGCACGTGGACGCTTATCTGTTGCAGTGATTTTGCTGTTCGGGGTGACCGCAGGGTTATCGATGTGGATCAGTAATACGGCAACTGCCGCAATGATGTTACCACTGGTTTTAGGTATTCTTTCTAACCTTGATGTTCGCCATGAGCGCAATACGTTTGTATTCGTATTATTGGGTGTGGCTTATAGTGCCAGTATTGGTGGCTTAGGAACCATCGTAGGTAGCCCACCGAACGCAATTGCAGCTTCTGCTCTTGGCTTAGATTTCCTATCATGGATGAAATACGGTATTCCAATCATGGTAGTTTTACTGCCAATGATGTTTGTTTTGATGTATATGATGCTGCGTCCAAACTTAAAACACCGTTTTGAAATTGAATTAGAAAAAGTTGAATGGAATGGCAAGCGTATTACTGCGATGAGTATCTTCTTATTGGCAGTTGTTTGCTGGATCACTAGTACATTTATTAGTGATGCTCTTGGTGGTGTGAAAGATTTAGATACCATCATTGCATTGAGCGCGGCAGTATTAATCGGTATTACGGGGGTGGCGAGTTGGTCACAAATCCAGAAAAATACCGAGTGGGGCGTATTGATGCTGTTTGGTGGTGGCTTGACACTGAGCGCGATTTTAAGCTCATCTGGTGCAAGTAAAATCATGGCAGATTGGATGCAAATGACATTTGGTGAAAGTCATTGGTTTGTAATCATTCTTGCGGTGACGACTTTTATTATCATCCTGACGGAATTTACCAGTAATACAGCCAGTGCGGCGCTGTTGGTTCCAATCTTTGCAACGGTTGCGGAAGCATTAGGTATGCCTGTTATGGCGTTAACCATGATTATCGGTATCGGTGCATCTTGTGCCTTTATGTTACCTGTCGCGACACCACCGAATGCGATTGTATTTGGTTCGGGTTATATTCGACAAATTGAAATGGTACGTGTAGGTGCTGTATTGAACGTGGCATGTATCATTGTCATCTCTTTATTTGCTTGGTTCTTCTGGCTGTAATAGCCCCCGGAAAATTCAACAAAATAGACGTTGTTAATAAAGCGCAATACCGTAAATAGCAACGTAATAATAGTACGGCCTCAGAGAATGAGGCCGTTTTTATTTTCTGATGCTGTTGATATGACATGCATCTATTGATTCTTCCCTAGCTGAAAGTCTCCTGTTCTGAATATTGAAATCTCACTATTTCCACGTAGTAAGGAATTTCTAGTTTGAGTGAATCCTTTAATATCAATTATATTTTGCGGGCAAAGAAGACATGCTTTGCATAATGTTTGATGGCTTTCAAGAGGGCGGATATTACCGAAAATCGTGACGTCCTTGTCTGTCACAAGATGGTGTGCTTGTTGATGAAAAGTCTCGATTTTCATATAACGAGCTGCACTCAAAATACCGTCATGAAGGGGAGTGAATAGAGTGTTTGATGGATTGAAGTTGTGTTGTTTCGAAGAAGTGATAAAAGGGGTGTTTTGATGACTGAAGCGATTAGCAAACAAGACAGGTTTTGCTAATTGAAAAGATGAGGATAATGAAGATTGGCTAGATGAACTTGAATTAACTAGCTTTATGACTCGTTGTTTTGGAAAGTGGTTCTCCATTTTGGGTATTTTCGCCCACATCATCTTGGCGATTTGAATGGTCAAACTCCGCTGACCATGATTCTCATTACTCAAGAAAAAATTATGCTCAATGACTATTGTTGAAAGAATGTTCCAACTGAGCAGAAAGGGGTTCGTTAGCATTATTGTGTGAATCATCTGTTATAAGTTCCTTGCTATTAAATGTCCTTAACGCAGATGACTATAACGCTAATTTTCTATTCTGACGTTATCAAAAAATAAGAGAGAGCTATTAAAAACACCAATGCTATTTAATACCTCTATTTTTAATGAAAATGAATTGGTATGGTTTTATATTTGATCTTAAATTTAATTTCACAGATGGATTTTGTTATTTATTTAAAACTATTGTGCAATAATTAAAATTAGAATAATTTTTTAATTATTACATTTTTTATTAAATAAATGGAGTTATAGAAATGAAAATTGATTTTCATTGTTCATCTGCTTTTTATTCTAAAAAAAATAACATTAACCCTAGAATCATATCTCAGGCATTACGTGATTTGGCGTTACGATCACCTTTTTGGTGGAATAGATCAGCTCAAGAAACTTCTGCAAGTCAAGATATTAAGCTATTTAAGGAGAATGCGATATCGTTCTCTAATACCAATACAATTAGTGCTGATAGCATGACAAGAGCAGGGAAACTCCCCTCACAAGGTTTTGTGAAATTGACTCAGAAATCACCAAATACTTACACCATTGAACCCATCTCCAGTGCTTCAAATCTTAGCCCAGAGCTAATCGTTAATGCTTACTTTTTAGGGTATAACGGCGCTAATCAATCAAGTACAAA
Source organism: Providencia sp. PROV188 (assembly GCF_027595165.1). NCBI lineage: Bacteria > Pseudomonadati > Pseudomonadota > Gammaproteobacteria > Enterobacterales > Morganellaceae > Providencia > Providencia sp. PROV188. The sequence continues at coordinate 2,920,269 of NZ_CP097291.1, read as the reverse complement.
ACCGGCTTATGTTGATATACCTATACAGGCAGCGGAAGAAAGCTTTCTCTTTACTGGGTCTTTAACGGGATGCTCAGTTATCGTTACAAAACATAATGATACGACGTATCGTGTGTACCATGATGGAAGAGTTAATAGCTCGATATTATATGACAATGTGGTCATGGCATTTGATTTTATTGATTACCAAGTTGCCGGGACAGATGAAGGTTTGGCAATGGTTTATATGCGGTTTAATGAAGGTCAATGGGAGTTAATTTTACAGCGTCAGCAATATGAGATTATTAATGGCATTCCCACACCACAACGACGAACACAAGGTGAAACAATAAGTCAGTTATATCCAGATGAAGAATTATCTCAATCAAATCTAGAGAAATTTAATCGATACCGTAGTGATACTCACCAAGAATTAGTGAATCTTGCTCGGGATTTTAATATTGATACGGGGCATATTGAAGATGGTGTTTATGAGGGCGGTGACTTTTCATCACAACATCCTGCGATTCTTCCTTGGGTAAATCTTCGAAATGAAATAAAAAAACATCTCAATATTGAGAGAGAAAAAATAGATGTAAAAATAGAGGATGCAAAAAAGGAACTTAGTAGCTTACAAAATAAAAGAATCGAGTTAAATCAAACAGAAATCACACATGAAGATAAAGTTAGAATAGATGAATTAAATAAAATCATTGAATTTAATCAGAGGTTGAAAGAATATTATAAGCAAAAGTATAACTCTATTCTATCTGAAAGTTTATCTGTAGAACGTAGTTGGCTATGGTTGCAAATAAAAAACAATCATGGTGAAGATACTGTGATTAACGTAAATCAAGCGACTATTAAATCAGATGTTCAATCTGAAAACACCAGAGATAGAAAAAAATATAATGTCCTGTTAAGTAATGATATATGGAAAAATAATAGTGATTTTAATAATGGGATTCAACAATATGAAAAAGAAAGTATCCGCGGTTTCGATGATAAAATGTCTTCATCAGAAATGCGAGAGCTTTATATTAAGGGTGGGTTAAATGCTAATGAGCGTGGTGCTCTATCTCAATATATTAAAATAAAGGAAGAGTCTGAATACATAGAAAATGTTTTAAATTTCACATTAAAAACAAATACCCTATTTCAGGATGGAGGAAGCATTTATCAGCGCCTTGCTCCTCAAGATTTCTATTTACAATTAATGGGGGATGATGAAGGAGGGCGCTGCTATCCTCTCGTTAGATCCATGTCTGTTGCATTAGCGCTACATGATGGTACTTATGGTTCTGATGAACTTTTCAATAAGCTATTTACTGCAGCTGCATCACCGGAAGATAGAAACTCAGTTTTATTGAGATCATCACTGCAAAACTTACATTTTAATACGCAAGCTGTAGGAGCGTCCTCTTCAATTGGTCTACTTAATTTAAAGGAGATAAAAAAACTATTCATTGAATCTAATGGGACTCAGATGTATGCCTTAAATACCCGAAGCCATTCAATGCTAATAGGGAAAAAAAATTATAATGGTAAAACTCATTACTATTTTTATGATCCAAATTTTGGTCTTTACGTTTTTGATAACCCTAAAAAATTATTTAATTCATTAAATAACTTTTTGATCAAAGAAAAAATGGTATATCAATACGATGTGTTAATGGAAGAGTCTGTGCCTGTTTTTGATCTCGTATCGATTGATGTAGAGCAAATGGCAAACGTAGATGTTGGCTCAGGGTTAAAAGTCGAAGATTTAGTGTCTTCCTCTGAGTTATCTGAGGTTATTCCGAGGCGCCAAGAAACAATAAACTTTATTGAAAATCAAAGGTTATTGGCAAAAGATAGGCAAATAAAATCGTCTTTGAGTATTTTAAAAGCGGAGCAATGGGGAGGCCGCTTAGAATCATCACTTGATAAAATCACGCAAGAGCATCAATTAGATGAACACTGGCTACCTGTTTTTGCTAGCACGGATAAATTAGAGGATGGGCGGTATCAAATTCAGTTTGTTCATAAAGACAACGAAGAATCTTCCCGTTGGATTGAAACCTATGACAAAACGTTTTTTGAATTTAAACAATATTCTTATGAATCAATGCGTTATTTTAGTGATCATTACACATTTAATGATTTAGAGTTACAACATGAAGAGTGTCTTTCTGGTACTGAACATGTGGATGGGCTTAATTCAGCCATTGGTATTAAGGCATTGATTGAATGGTCAGCAAATCGCAATCGTCAGTCGGTTGCTTCGGGTAATCCTTCTAACTTAGAAAGTGCTTTGAAAATCCATGCATATGTGAGTTATACAATGATGGCTCATGGGGCGCTAAATGATGTATCACGGGTTGTGCGTTTAGCGGGGGCACTTTGGAAAGAGGGGGCTGAGGTTGTAAAAACAGAAATGAATAGCTTTTCATCATCAATTTTACGAACAGCAAATGAAGGGGTTGGTACGGTTTTTCAAGGGGTAATGGTCGGGTTTGATATTTATGAACTTGCAAATGCAGAAAATGAACCTCAGAAAACTATTATTGGGACTCAGTTGGCATTTGATTCTGCAGCGCTGGCGACAAGCGTTATGGGGTATGGGGCTTCGCTATTGGGAGCTGAAACTGCTGCTGGTGTCGCTATGCCATTAGCTGTGCCTTTAACGGGTCTTGGAATTGGTATCACTGAATTAGTCAAAATTAATGAGCGTCATGCACAAGAAACGCTAGAAGTTGGGATTATTTTTGCTCAATATAAAGATCACTATCAGAATGCAGCTATTAGTTATGATGAGGAGAAAAAATTATTAATTCCAACAGAAGGCATTGTTATTAAGGAAATTAACTTTCTTGATGGGAGCTTTACGCTAGGTAGTCACTATATTTATCGAGGTGAAAAAAGAACATGGATTTTTGGACATAGTGTTTTACACGATTTTCAATCACGTCCACGAGCTGATATCAATAAAGATGAAGCGATCAATATTAGAGAAGCAGTTGGTGTTTCGCAAAATGAGGTGGAATTTAATCCCTTTCAATCGAATATTCTGGTATTACCTGTAATACCAGAATGCTATTTAAGTTACAAGTATTCCTCTTTTTTGGGTGTTACAAGTCGTAACGACTATGGTTTTTCGGTTCTTAGAAAAATAGAGGAGGATTATCAGTTTTATTTTGACTATTTTTATTGTGCTCTAGAATCTGCTATATCAGAATTAAGACCTGAGTATGTTTTCACGCCTATTTCAGTTTTTTTAGATTCTAAAAATAAACATTTAATTGTTCCTATGCTTCCAGAATCTTGGCATGGCTATATAGAGCATGCAATTACAGGGAGCGGAGGGGAATATCAGATTACAATAAATCAAGGCGCTTCTTTAAGACTGAAACAATCTCCTCTTACGACTAGCCAGTCTACGTGGATTATTGATACTAGTTATATTGATGGTAATAAAGATCTGCCAATTAAAATTAATGATAATGATATTAAAATTGGCAATACAGTTATTTATATTGATGGTACGGCTAAGTCCAATAAATTTCAGATTATAAATAGTCAGCATGAGATCAGAGAAGTTGATTTTAATAATAAAACTATAGATATCGTTCGTCTGAATGGTAAGCTGTGGGATTCGGAAAAAAGCAGCATTAAATCCTATCTTGATGATTTAGATAATAAAAATAAGTTACATAAACAATATGTCATTATCGATAATTATCAAGTTAACGGAATGAATGTTGGCAGGGCATTTTATGATGTCGCTAACCAGCGCATGCTACATACCAACTCATCTAATAAAGAAAACCAATCTGCAATGTTGATTACGATTATTGATGACATGGCATATTTTTATTCTAAAGCTGAGAATATAATCTGGTCAACTAACGCTAATAATGGCGAGTTATATGGGAGATTTGATTTTTTTGATATTTTAGGTAATAACTCAAGCGTTGAAAATATATCGATAAAAAACAATGTGATTATTGTTGAGTTAAAAAATAGAAATAGACGTAGTGAAGTGAATGTCGTTTATTATTTAGTGGATAATAAATTGAAATTGGCGAATATTTCAAATGACTTTATTTTAATGGAAAAATTAGCCAAAATAAATCCAGTAATGTCACCACAGCAGAAAAAATATTTTTTAAATCATGATTATTTAGTTAATGATAACTATATTAGAGCGAGTAAGGAGGATAAAAATGCATCACAAATAACATCATTAATAACAGCCCCTTCGCCAAACCTCGCTCCAACTGTGATGATAAAAAATACAAACTATTTAGGTTTCCAGTCTGTTTATTGGCTACGTACTCGTGACGGCGTATTAATAAAACCTAATTTAGCCAGACCAGATGATCATGATCAAAAGGAAATTGATAACATATCTCAAACAATGCACTGGTTTTCTACTAACCCTGACGAATTAGCTTATATGAATCGTAGGCTTGCAAATGGTGAACCTTTCAAGGATGTATTAGATCCTACTTATGCTGGTTTTACAAACAAATGGATATTGTTAGGTGTTGAAGAGCGATTTAGGGTGGCAAATACAGAGCCTACATTAATAAAAATAGTGGGGGCATGCTTTGAAAAATTTGATCCGCTCACGGATACTTGGAACTGGAAACCGCCAACCGATCTCACATTGGTAGGTAGTCTATTTGATGATAATGGAGGCGAGGTCTTTTTCTTTTATAGCAAAGAGTCAGATACAATTTTTCGTCAAGAAGGGCTAGGGCAAAAGGATATTGATCTTAAGAATCCAACCGCTAAGCGATTAAGCTTTAATGAAATAGAAACAGTTTTTGATTGGCATGGTAATTTATTAATTATCCAAAAAAGCGGAGTGGTGAAACAACTTAATGTTAATGGTAGTGCAGATACTGTTGCAATAAATAAAAACTGGTTTGAAAATGAATCCTTTAATTGGGAAAATTTAAGCGGTTTTATTAATGAGCCTCATCCAATCACACTGTTTGGTTTAAAAGTAAAAGATGGAAAACAATCTTTATCAGCGTGGTATTTCAAAGGCAAAGTGATTATTAGTGAGTCTTTACCATCTGAAAATACATTACAGTTTTTGGGTTTTGACTTACATAATGACAGTGGAATTATTTTTGATACACAAGCCAAAAAATTATATCAACAAAAGGCAATCTCTAGTGTGCTGCTAGCGACTATGTTTGATGATGATAAATCTTTAAAGCCTTCGGAACATTTACCAGAATATATTGAATTATATCCAGATGTCTCTCTTGAACATGTTCAGAAAATAAATGGGGGGTTAATGTTATCTTCTCGAGAACGCCAAATTATTTTTCATCCATTATCAAAAAGTGAACCATTAGGCTCATCCTTTATTATTAAAGGAACAAATAATGATGATGTTCTTGCACCAAGACAGTTAAATACGGTTAAGACATTAATATTGAGTGGTGGGGAAGGTAAAGATATTTATCACTTGAAAATAGAAGATTGGCAAAACCATGAGACTATTGTTATTGATAATCAATCACAAGATAAGCAAATGGATTATCTTGCTATACCAATCAATGCGAAGAACAATGCAATTTTTGTTAATCGACTGAATAATGATTTAATTTTTACGGACTCCATTAATCAGACTTCACTAATTTTGCATAATATTTATGGAGATAATTCATCAAATAGCCGACATTTAATGATTCATTTTAATGATGGCATTTTAAATATCAGTGAACTTGCAGAAGCGGTTACCGATTATCGTGGTGCCATGTATTTATTAAGCTATTTTGAAGAGAAGCCAAGATGTAATGAAGAGCTGGCTTTTTTAGCTGAAAGTTGTAGCCAAATAACATTAAACAAAGATTTTAGTTATTTACAATATGATAATGTACAGATGAATACGCGAGGCCCAGAGATTTCTTCTATAGATATGATTCAATATAAAACACACTAAATGCTATTGATGGCAGTCATATAAATAAAAAGCCCCCAATTAAGGGGGCTTTTTTAACGCACTAGCGATTAATGAGCTGCTGGTGGCTGATTGTTATCAACGTGTTCTGGTGCCTTTGCAAAGCGGCGACGGATCACCACAAAGAATACCGGAACGAAGAAGATAGCCAATGATGTTGCTGCGAACATACCACCTAGTACGCCTGTACCGACGGAGTTCTGTGCTGCAGAACCTGCACCATTACTGAATACCAGAGGGATAACACCCAGCATAAATGCCAGTGATGTCATCAGGATTGGTCTTAGACGCATTTTAACTGCATCTAATGTTGCTTCAATCAATCCTTTACCTTCTTTCTCCATCAAGTCTTTGGCGAATTCAACAATCAAGATTGCGTTCTTCGCCGATAACCCAATGGTGGTTAACAGACCTACTTTGAAGTAAACGTCGTTATCTAAGCCTCGGACTGAGGTGAAGAGTAACGCACCGATAACCCCAAGTGGAACCACTAACATAACCGAGAACGGTACAGACCAGCTTTCATACAGTGCAGCTAGACACAGGAATACAACAATCAGGGAAATCGCATACAGGGCAGGTGCCTGGTTACCAGACAAACGCTCTTGATACGACATACCTGTCCACTCATAACCGATACCCGCAGGTAGGTTTTCGGTGGTCAGTTTTTCCATCATCAACATTGCAGCACCGGTACTTTGACCTTCTGTTGCTTGACCTTGAATGTTCATCGCTGGAACACCGTTATAACGTTCTAAACGTGGTGAACCGTATTTCCAAGGATCTTTAGATGTATCTAAGAATGCCGAGAATGGCACCATTTTTCCTTGGTTATTACGAACATACAGGTTGCTGATATCTGACGGCAACATACGGCTTTCCGCGTCACCTTGTACGTAAACTTTCTTCACACGACCACGGTCGATAAAGTCATTGACGTACGATCCACCAAACACGGAGCTGAGAGTTGCGTTGATATCGCTGATCGCAACGCCTTGCGCCTGTGCTTTTTGCTGGTCAATGTAGATTCGATACTGTGAGGTATCATCTTGACCATTCGGGCGTACGCCTTGCAAAATTTCAGGGTGCTGAGCGGCTAGTCCAAGTAACTGATTACGTGCTTCCATCAGTTTTTCATGACCTAAACCTGCTTTATCTACCAACTCAAAGTCAAAACCGTTTGATGTTCCTAATTCGACGATTGCTGGTAAGTTAAAGGCATAAATGAAGGCGCCTTGTTTTTTGGATAGTGCTGCGTTTGCACGTGCAACAATCGCATCCACATGGTTTTCGTCACCTTTACGCTCATCCCAGTTTTTCAGAACGACGAACGCAAGACCCATGTTTTGCCCTGCACCTGCAAAGCTAAAGCCACCAACAGTAAATACAGACTCAACGTTTTTACCTTCATCTACTCTGAAGTAATTACTCACTTCATCCAAGATGACCTCGGTTTGCTCTTGAGTTGATCCTGGTGGTAACTGCACCATGGATAAGAACACCCCTTGGTCTTCTGCTGGTAAGAATGATGATGGTAGACGAACGAACATAAATGCCATACCCACTACCAGTAAAACGTAGATCACAAGGTAACGACCTGTACCATTCAACATACGGCTTACGCTGTCTGTGTAATGGTGAGCTTGCTTTTCAAATACGCGGTTAAACCATCCAAAGAACCCTTTTGTGGAACCATGGCTGCCTTTTTCAATTGGCTTCAACATGGTTGCACACAGTGCAGGGGTCAGGATCATCGCAACTAATACTGATAGCAGCATCGATGAAACGATGGTGATAGAGAACTGACGGTAAATTGCCCCTGTAGACCCGCCGAAGAAGGCCATTGGGATAAATACCGCAGACAGCACCATTGCAATACCGACCAGAGCACCTTGAATTTGCCCCATGGATTTTTTGGTCGCCTCTTTTGGTGGCAGACCTTCTTCTTGCATTACACGCTCAACGTTTTCAACCACAACGATGGCGTCATCCACGAGAAGACCGATGGCAAGTACCATCGCGAACATGGTTAAGGTGTTTATCGAGTAGCCAAAGGCTGACAAGATAGCAAAGGTACCTAACAGCACCACTGGTACCGCGATTGTTGGGATCAATGTTGCACGGATGTTCTGCAAGAACAGATACATAACCACAACAACCAACATAATTGCTTCGACCAGCGTTTTAACTACTTCGTTAATTGAAATCTTAACGAATGGCGTTGTATCGTACGGGTAAACAACTTCTAGTCCTTCAGGGAAGAACGGTTCCATATCAGCTAATGCTGCACGGACGTTATTTGCCGTATCCAGTGCGTTTGCGCCCGTTGCGAGTTTAATACCAATACCCGCAGCTGGCATGCCGTTAAAACGAGCAATTGTACTGTAGTTTTCCGCACCTAATTGAACAGTAGCGACATCTTTCAAACGAACTTGAGAACCATCTTGGTTCACGCGTAATAAGATGTTAGAAAACTCTTCAACGTTGCTTAAGCGAGTTTGAGCAATAATTGATACGTTCAAACGCTGGCCGCCAACAGGAGGAGTTCCCCCTAATTGACCGGCTGCAACTTGGTTGTTCTGTACACGAATCGCATTAATGACATCCGAAGTTGCCATGTTGTACTTAACAAGTTGCTCTGGTTTTAACCAAATACGCATTGCATATTGGGTACCAAACAGCTGGGTTTCACCAACACCATTAACACGACTAAGAGGGTCTTTAATATTCGAACCTACGTAGTCGGCAATGTCGTATTGACCCATTGAACCGTCTTTAGAAATAAAGCCTGCAACCATTAAGAATGAGCTGGTTGACTTATCCACACTAATACCTTGTTGCTGTACTTCTTGAGGTAAAAGTGGCATAGCCAATTGCAGCTTATTCTGTACCTGTACTTGGGCGATATCGCCATCAGTACCCGCTTCAAAAGTCAGCGTAATACTTGCTGAACCTGATGAATCACTGGTTGATGACATATACACCAAGTTATCGATACCGTTCATATTCTGTTCGATAACTTGGGTCACCGTATTTTGTACCGTTGACGCATCCGCCCCTGGGTAGTTAGCTGAAATGGAAACAGCCGGCGGTGCAATCGTCGGATACTGAGCGACAGGTAACTTGATAATTGCCAGCAGACCCGCAAGCATGGTGATAATCGCAATTACCCACGCAAAAATTGGTCTATCTATAAAAAACTTAGGCATTAATCAATCGCTCCCTTATTTAGACGCGGTTTCAGGTTTTGCCTGAGTGTCTACAATGGATTGGGTTTCTAAGTTTGCTTGCTTCGGCACAACAACCATACCTGGTTTGATTTTCTGTAAGCCAATCACAATGACACGGTCGCCATCTTTCATGCCTTCAGTTACTAACCAGTTGTTGCCAATCGCTTGTGCGACTTGTACTTTGCGTACTTCAACTTTGTTTTCAGCGCCAACAACCATCACTTGCGCATCACCTTGCGGAGTACGTGCAACACCTTGTTGTGGGACTAAAATCGCGTTTTCTTTCACACCATCTTCTAAAATAGCGCGAACAAACATACCCGGCATCAGCTCTTTGTTCGGGTTAGGGAATACTGCACGCATCGTGATGGAACCTGTGGTTTCATCGACAGTAACGTCAGAAAACTCTAATTGCCCTTTCTGCGCGTATTCTTGCCCGCCATTAATGACTAAGCTAACAGGCGCTTTACCCGGTTCTTTTTGCAGAGCACCATTTTCGATTTCAGCTTTTAAACGTAAGAAATCTTCGCTCGACTGAGTGACATCCACGTAGATAGGATCTAACTGTTGAACGCGCATCAGTTCAGTTGCTTGACCAGCTGAAACTAAAGCACCTTCAGTCACGTTGGATTTACCAGTACGTCCACTGATAGGGGCAGTGACTTTGGTGTAATTCAAATTAATACGTGCTGTTTCAACTGCCGCTTCAGCCGCTTTTACTGCAGCCAGTGATTGAGCATACGTTGAGTTCGCTTGATCGTATTCTTGTCGGCTAATGTAATTCGTGCCAAGCAGTGGCTTATAACGTTTAACAGTTAATGCGGCGAGATTAGCATTTGCTTGCGCTTTGGCTAATTCTGCTTTAGCACTATTGTAGGTTGCTTGGAAAGGTGCCGGGTCGATTTGATATAACGATACGCCAGCCTCAACATCGCTACCTTCTTTGTAGTTACGTTTTAGGATGATGCCACTTACTTGTGGGCGAACCTCTGCAATACGAAATGCAGATGTACGGCCTGGGAGTTCGGTCTTAATGGTCAGAGGTTCAGCTTTCAGCGTAACAATTCCTACATCAGGCGCCGGGCGTTCACCGCCACCTTTCTGTTCTTCGTTACAACCAGATAACGCTAAGCCGCCTGAAAGGACCAACAGAGCCAGAGGTAACACCCCTCTGTTTTTTCGCATAAGTTAACCTCAATTAATCGATATGAGTTCAAAACAAAATTAAGAAAAAAAGCAAATTATATGATTTATCACTATGCTATAGTACAAACATACACTAATGTATGTAAATCAGCTTTCGATAAAAACGAGCGTCAATGGCACGAAAAACTAAACAACAGGCTGAAGAAACCCGTCAGGAAATATTAGATGCAGCCATCAAAACATTTTCTGAACGAGGAGTAACAGCCACATCATTAGCCGATATAGCCAAAGCTGCGGGCGTTACCCGTGGAGCTATATATTGGCATTTTAAAAATAAGGTGGATCTGTTCCATCAAGCCTGCGAATTTAGCGATAATCAAATTACTCAAGCTGAGGATTATTATCGTTCGAAATATACCAATGATCCACTTTTAATACTAAGAGAATTGCTAATATATATTCTTACCGATTTTATTAGTACTCCTAAAAACCGCGCGTTAATGGAAATCTTTTTCTTAAAATGTGAGCTCGTCGGAGAAATGGCTTCTGTCGTTGATTTTAAACGTGAAAATTATCTGGCAAGCGAACAGCGGATTATTAAGAATTTACGTGACTGTGTGGATGCAGGGCAACTTCCTGCCGATTTAGATTTAGCGTGTAGTGCGGTTATGATCCGCGCACTGATGTCTGGCTTACTTGAAAACTGGTTATTACAGCCAGAGCGTTTTATTATAGACGCACATACAACGACGTTAGTTGATACTCTATTAGAAACGCTCAAAAATAGCGTTTCGCTGCGAGTCAAACCGACGCCAAACGAATAATCGGAGAAAACCATGTCATCCATTTTGATCATTGCGAATGGCGCACCTTACGGAAGTGAAATGTTGTTTAACTCTCTGCGCTTAGCTATCACAATAAAAGAGCAATACCCTCAAACCGACCTGAAAATTTTCCTAATGTCCGATGCCGTCACTGCAGGGATCACTGCACAAAAACCGAAAGAAGGGTATAACCTTCAGCAAATGTTAGAGATTTTAACCGCGCAAAACGTACCTGTTAAATTATGCAAGACCTGTACTGATGCTCGTGGTATCAGTGAGCTGCCATTAATTGATGGCGTCGAAATCGGTACACTGGTTGATTTAGCTGCGTGGACATTAGACGCCGAAAAAGTTCTCACCTTTTAATTTTATCGCTATTGATTAAAAAAGCTTTTTGAGAATTGAGCTGCGGTTTGCCAGAATTGCAGCTCAAATAGCAAGTTAGAACTAATTGGTATTAGCGCTAAACAATTTAAGTGCTAAATAATAGTAGGATGACAACGAGATATCATGGGCTCACTGATGCAATATAGAAAAGTGTGGTTATATTCAATCAGAATATTTTTGGCATTTGCCATCACTTTTTTCTCTTTTCAAATTTCCGCTGCAACAATTAATAACCTTCCCAGCAAAAACGAGATAAAAACAGAGCTCAATTCGCTAAATAAAAAAAACAATGCGGGGCAAGAAGATAAATTCACTATTGCCGATTTGGAAAAGTCATTAAATTATTATGATGAGCTGGAAAAACTCGATCAGCGTTCAGACGAACTGCAAAAAAAATTAAGTCACTCCGGTGAAGAGTCAAAAAAAGCGGTTCAAGGTTTATTGCAAATAAAAAATCAGAATGAAAATCCTGATATTAACTTTCAGCATCAAATTGAAAATAGCAGCCTGCAACAATTAGAGTCCATGTTGGCAACCCATTTGGATAACCTGCAAGCGGAGCAAAATGATCTCGCCACGTACAACAGCCAACTGATCGGTTTGCAAACTCAACCTGAGCGCGCCCAAGCTATCATGTTGGATAATGCGAGAAGGCTGCAAGAGATCCGCAATGAGCTTAACAGCACATTGACTGACTCCAACAAGCTTCGTCCCTCACAAGTGAATATGCTGCAACTGGAGCAATACCTTCTACAGCAGCAAAACGAATTTCAAAAGCGCGTTCTTCAAGCCAATACGCAACTCCAAGATGTTTTACAGAAACAGCGTGATTACACGGCGGCGTACATTGAGCAACTCGATGCGCGAATTCAGGTGATCCAAGAAGCGATTAGCAAAGAGCGTCTCAGTGATTCCCAATCGACAGTCCGTGAAGCACAAAACACCTCTACGGATGATACCGTACAGCAAAATCCGATTATTCAAAAAGAGGTGGAGATCAATAACAAACTGAGCAACCGCTTGATTGAAGTGACTCAAGACGGCAACAAAATGGTGCAAAATGGCATCCGAGTAAAAACTTGGTTAGAACGTGCCACACAGTCAGAACGAAACTTAAAAGAGCAAATCAACGTATTACGCGGAAGTTTGCTGCTATCGCGAATTCTTTTTCAGCAACAAATTGATTTACCCGCTGATATCTTAACCAAAAACTTACCTGTCACCATCGCCGACCTGCGTTTGGAGCAATTTGATATTAACCAGCAGCGTGATGCGTTATACCAACCTACTGACTACATTAATACTCTGGAGCATGAGCAAGCGGTTAAGGTTGGAGAGCAAGAAAATGCTCGTTTGTTTACCCCAGAAGATAAAGCGGCACTGGTAAAAATCTTGGATGTTCGCCGTGAATTATTGGATGAATTGAATTTACAGCTAGGTGGGCAAATTTCCCAAGCCATTAATTTGCAACTGGATCAAAACCAATTATTGAGTGTGGTCAGCTCGCTTGAGCATACTTTGGCTCAGCAGATTTTCTGGGTAAACAGTAATAAACCGATGGATATCGAGTGGTTAAAAGCGTTTCCAGAAGCGGCCACAAATCAATTAACTCACCTCGATTTTGATTTTTCATTCTCTAGCCTGAAAAAAGGCTTGCTGAGCTCGCTGTGGGTGACGATCCCTTTATTATTGGCGGCACTGATCTTTATCTGGTTGAATCGAAAAATCACCCAACGTCTACATGATATTGACCTGCGTTTATCCAGTCTGCGTAACGACAGCGTATTGAATACACCGTTGGCGCTGTTTCTCACGTTGCTACAAACCATCCCAATCTCATTAGTGGTTATCGCCATTGGTTACTGGTTCTTAAAAACCGGTAACCTGCAAGGGGAGTTTATTTGGTCTTATTTCTTGCAACTCGCTATTTTCTGGGCGCTATTTGAATTAACGTTCAGGGTGTTAAAACCTCAAGGTATTGCAGAGAAACATTTTAATATTGAACATGAAAATGCTCAGCGTATGCGCCGTCGAATGGTGCGTTTATCAGTACCGCTGATCCCGCTTATCTTCTTTTCCACTTATGGAATGATTAACCCGCTGAAGGTGTCTGAGGATGTGATTGGGCAGCTAGTGGTTTCTATCTGTTTATTATTATTGTGTATTTTTACTATCCCGTTCTGTAAACAGGTGTGGAAGGAAACGGGGAGCCACTTAACTCGCTCGATTTTGATTACGTTACTGACATTCTCTCCGCTGATTTTAATCGGCTTGATGATTGCGGGATACTATTACACCACACTCCGTTTAGCCAACCGTTGGTTAGATAGCTTGTACCTGCTGGTGCTTTGGTACATCACATATAATGTTTGTTTACGTGGGTTAAGTTTAGGCGCAAGAAAACTGGCGTATAAGCGTGCGCTTGAGCGCCGAGCGCAGTCAAAACAGCAAGAAGATACTGAAAACGAGCCTATCAAAGAGCCACCAATGACCATTGAGTTGATTAGCCAGCAGTCTCTGCGCTTAACCACAATGGTGCTGTTTATTATTTTTGCGTTTGCGTTTTACGCCATTTGGTCTGATTTTATTACGATTTTCTCCTTCCTCGATAGTGTCCAACTCTGGAGCTATACCGCCACATCAGCGGAAGGGGCGAATATCATGCAGCATGTGACCTTAGCGAACTTGATTTTAGCGGTGGTGATTGTGGTAGTGGCGTGGATCATGACACGCAACCTACCAGGGTTACTGGAAGTGTTGGTATTATCGCGGCTCAAACTGCGCCAAGGTTCCACCTATGCCATCACCACCATGCTGACCTATGTGATTGTCAGTATCGGGGCAATTGCATCCCTTGGGATGATAGGGGTCACGTGGAATCAGTTGCAATGGTTAGCTGCTGCCTTAACCGTTGGTCTCGGTTTTGGTTTACAGGAAATTTTTGCGAACTTCGTTTCGGGGATTATTTTACTGTTCGAAAGACCGATTCGCATTGGGGATACCGTCACCATCGGGACTTACTCGGGAACAATCAGTAAGATCCGTATTCGTGCTACCACGATTGTGGATTTCGATCGCAAAGAGGTGATCATTCCGAACAAAGCATTCGTTACTGAGCGTTTAATCAACTGGTCGCTCTCAGACACGGTCACGCGAATTACGATCTCTTTAGGTGTCGCGTATGGTTCAGATTTGGAAAAAGTGAAGCGCGTATTACTGCAAGCAGCCACCTCTAACAGTAAAGTGATGACGGATCCTGCGCCAGCGGCATATTTCTTAAGTTTTGGTGCCAGCACATTGGATCACGAATTACGTTTTTATGTGCGCCAAATCGGTGAGCGTACTATCACCAGTGATGAAGTGAACCGTGAAATTGACCGGTTATGTCGTGAAAACGATATCAATATCGCCTTCAATCAATTGGAAGTGCATTTGCATAACAATCAAGGGGATGAAGTGCAGGAAGTGACCAAGATTATCAAAGATAAAGATAATGATAAAAATGGCGATTAAAAATAACCTGCGTTAATTATCATTCTGACAGGCTGCTTCGGCGGCCTGTTTGTTGAGATAATCCTGCTTAACCATCTCTAATGCTTTTAGGACTGTGTTGGTATCAACTTCAGCCGATTCTAACAAGTAAATTAAATCTACCGCGAGTTGGGTTTCGAGTGGTGCAGTGTCCAGTGTTTCCATTCGCGATCCTTTAATCAAAAAATTGGTTTTCTTGGTGTTCGATGGCTTTTTCAATACGCATTAATGCTTGTCTACAGCGATATAAACGACCAGCCAACGCGGCGAGTTCTTTTTGGCACTGGTGCTGTAAATGTGAGTCAGTTAAGCCACTTAAATAGAGCTCTTTTTCGCTCACCATTGCTTGTAAACGGCGTTCATAATCTTGATGTTGTGATAAACGTTCATATAAATCAACCTGTTCCTTTTTCGACCGAAAAGAATCTTCTTTTTCCCGTAGCCCTTGTGTAGACAGTTCTCGGGAGATAGCTTGCATTTGATGCACGATTTTTTCGGTTAAAAAATTCACTTGCTGGGCATGGTTAAGGGCAACGCTATTACACAATTGCTGATACAAGGTATTGAGCTCTTTCTGGCAATCCCCTAACTTGGTGGATTTATGGCTAAATAGCTGCATATCAAATCGGGAGTGTGAAAACTCATGGTCTTTGATGGGGGCCACGTGCTCCGCTAATTCATCAATCTGCTTTTTCAATGCCTCTAACAGAGCCTGTGTTTTCATTTTTTATTCTCAATAAATGTGAAAAGTGGCGGAATATTGATATCCAACAATAAAACTTACAGCAAATAGACGGCTTCTTATTGCATTTTGATGGTAGTTTGCATAGATTCTACCCTTTCGTATTTACTATATTGGTTTTTATTATGACCGCTAAAGAGCAACAACTGCAATTGATTAAAGAAAGTATCGCGACTATCCCTAACTATCCAAAAGAGGGGGTGCTGTTTCGCGATATTACCACACTGTTAAATGACCCGGCGGCTTATCAAGCGACAATCGATATGCTGGTTGAGCATTATCAAAACAAAGGTGTGACCAAAATTGTTGGTACTGAAGCCCGTGGTTTCCTATTCGGCGCTCCTGTTGCATTACGCTTAGGCGTAGGTTTTGTGCCTGTGCGTAAAAAAGGCAAATTACCGCGTGAAGTTTTAAGTATGACGTATGATCTGGAATACGGCACCGACACACTGGAAATCCACAAAGACAGCATTACCGCACAAGACAACGTACTGGTGGTAGATGACCTATTAGCAACCGGTGGTACTGTCGAAGCAACCGTGAAAATGATCAAACAGCTAGGCGCAAAAGTGGTGGATGCTGCTTTCGTTATCGGACTGCCAGATTTAGGCGGTGTTGAGCGTTTAGCTAAAGAAGGCGTTACGTCCTACAGTCTTGTTGAGTTCCCAGGCCACTAATCTGCTCCGCACTCTTCTTACTATTTTTACTGCAGTCTCGCCCAATGGGTTGAGGCTGTGGTAGCATGGTACTATTATTATATTTATCAATGTCCCATGTTGAATAACAGTGGAATCCATGAGCTATCAGGTACTTGCCCGTAAGTGGCGCCCCCAAAAATTTTCAGACGTTGTTGGTCAGCAGCATGTGTTGACTGCACTTGCTAATGGGCTTGAGCACCAACGGCTTCATCACGCTTATCTTTTCTCGGGTACCCGCGGTGTCGGGAAAACCACGATCGCCCGTTTGTTTGCCAAAGGGTTAAACTGCGAAACGGGGATCACGGCAACGCCTTGCGGAAAATGCGCCAACTGTTTGGAAATTGAACAGGGGCGATTTGTTGACCTGATTGAGATTGATGCGGCATCACGCACTAAAGTCGAAGATACGCGAGAGTTACTGGATAACGTCCAGTATGCGCCAGCGCGTGGTCGCTTTAAAGTCTACCTAATAGACGAAGTTCACATGTTGTCGCGCCACAGTTTCAATGCGCTGCTTAAAACACTCGAAGAGCCACCGGAACACGTCAAATTTTTACTTGCCACGACCGATCCGCAAAAACTGCCTGTCACGATTTTATCCCGCTGTTTACAGTTCCACCTGAAAGCGCTGGATGTCCCACAAATCAGTGAACAGCTCGAGTTGATCCTGAATGCGGAAAATATTGAGCACGATACTCGTGCTCGTCAGTTGATTGCCCGCGCCGCTGACGGCAGTTTGCGTGATGCGCTGAGCTTGACTGACCAAGCGATAGCTATGGGGCAAGGTAAGGTCACTGCGGATATCGTGAGCCAAATGTTGGGCACGCTTGACGATGAGCAGCCTCTTGCCATTATTGAAGCCCTCGTTCGTGCAGATGGTCTTGGCGTGATGGCTCAAGTGGAGCAAGCCGCTTCCCGTGGCGCTGATTGGGAAAACCTACTGGTTGAAATACTCTCTCAGCTTCATCGTATCGCGATGATCCAGCTGCTGCCCGCGGAACAAGAAACGGATCCTTCCTCTACGGAAGGGCGCCTAAGACAAGTGGCACGATTAATTTCCCCAGCGGATCTTCAACTTTTCTATCAAACCTTGCTGGTGGGGCGCAAAGAACTGACATTCGCGCCTGAAAGACGCATGGGCGTGGAAATGGCATTATTAAGAGCGTTAGCCTTCCATCCAAAGAGCATTATTGAAGAAGTGGAATTGCCGCCGAAATTAGTTTCAAGCGTGCCAGCTCCTGCTTTTCAGCCGGAACCTGCACCATCAACGGTAAGGCGCCCAGCCCCGCAACCGGCGAGCGCAGAGAACTTACCAGAAAATAGCCCAACATTGCAGCTATTGAAAGCCAGACAGGCACTACAAACGCCACAAAGTGAGGATCCGAGTCCAAAAAAGACTCATCCGGTGACGTCCGAAAGGGCTAAGCCGGCGGTTTCAGCACTTGAGCGGCTGGCCGCGGTAACCAGCAAACATCAGCAAAATGTGATGGAAAAAGCGTCACAGAAAACAAAGCCTGCGAAGCCGAAGGCATACCAGTGGAAGCCTCAAAATGGTGAGGTTCTCGACGCAAAAGACGCAGTGACAACGCCTACTGAGATCAAAGAGGCGTTGGAATATGAAAAAACCCCTGAATTAGCAATAAAAATCACCGAAGAAGGGCGTGAACGTGATAGTTGGTCGGGGGAAATCGCGCAATTAAATATTCCGAAGCTAGTTGAACAATTGGCTTTGAATTCATATAAAGAAGAATTGAACGAGTCGCAAATTGTATTGCACTTGCGCTCCGCTCAACGCCATCTTGATAAACCTAGCGCTCTAAAAGCGTTACAAGATGCGTTGAGTGAACATTATGGTCGCCCTGTTGAACTGAAAATCGTTCACGATGATAATACGGCGGTGAAAACGCCGTTGGAATGGCGTCAGGCGATTTATGAAGAGAAACTGGCGCAAGCCCGTCAGTCTATTATTGCGGATAAAACAATTCAAAAATTGCGTGCCATGTTTGATGCGCAGTTGGATGAAGAGAGTATTCGCCCCGTTTAACGCTACAGTTGCGAATCTGTAGCCTCAGTTGTGAGAGAAAACTATGTTTGGTAAAGGTGGATTGGGTAACCTGATGAAACAGGCCCAGCAAATGCAAGATAAAATGCAGAAAGTTCAGGAAGAAATCGCTCAACTCGAAGCTACTGGCGAATCTGGTGCTGGCTTAGTCAAAGTGACCATCAATGGTTCACATAACTGCCGCCGTGTTGAAATCGATCCTAGCCTGTTAGAAGACGACAAAGATATGCTGGAAGACTTGATTGCTGCGGCATTCAACGACGCAGCTCGTCGTATCGAAGAAACGCAAAAAGAAAAAATGGCTAGCGTATCTAGCGGTATGCAACTGCCACCAGGCTTTAAGATGCCATTCTAATGCAAACGAGTCCGCTTCTTGAATCATTGATGGAAGCGCTGCGCTGTCTCCCCGGTGTGGGACCCAAGTCAGCGCAGCGAATGGCTTTCCAACTTCTGCAACGTGACCGTAGTGGCGGAATGCGTTTGGCTCAGTCGCTGACTCGTGCAATGTCCGAAATCGGGCATTGCCGCGACTGCCGCACATTTACTGAGCAAGACACCTGCAATATCTGCGATAACCCGCGTCGTCAGCAAAATGGGCTGATTTGCGTAGTGGAAAGTCCCGCAGATATCTACGCTATCGAGCAAACCGGGCAATTCTCGGGGCGCTATTTCGTACTCATGGGGCATTTGTCGCCATTAGACGGCATTGGACCGATGGATATCGGGCTGGATAGGCTCGAAGAACGACTGGCATCGGAAAACATCACTGAAGTGATTTTGGCGACCAACCCGACAGTAGAAGGGGAGGCGACGGCGAACTATATTGGGCAGATGTGTGCGCAGTATGGGGTGGCGGCGAGCCGGATTGCGCATGGGGTGCCTGTCGGCGGTGAGTTAGAAATGGTCGATAGCACGACGCTTTCTCATTCGTTGTCAGGCCGCTCGAAATTGTAGCATCCTCGTCATATTTCAAATTGTAGGGGGTGTTGGCTGCACAACCTCACCCTAGTCACATACTTCAGTATGCTCCTAGGGATAAGCTTGCTTGCCGCCTACCTACAACTTTGAACTATTTAGAGGATGATGGTGGGGAGTTGATTTTAAAATTTAAAGGCAAACCCCTCAAAGCAAAAATATTAAAGCAAAACCTTCCAAGCAAAAGCATCGTAGTTTTTGGTCATTTCCTTTTGTTCATATTAATTTGGCTGCTAATTTGTGGTTAGTGGTTGAATTCTATTTTTTTGTCCCCAAATTAGTTTCCATCGATAAGTCAAAACTAACTATTAGATTGATGATATAGAGGCGATTAATGAGTATGAAAGGACAAGAAACTCGTGGGTTTCAATCAGAAGTCAAACAACTGCTCCAGTTGATGATCCACTCTCTTTACTCAAACAAAGAAATTTTTCTGCGTGAGCTAATTTCCAACGCATCCGATGCGGCGGATAAACTGCGTTTTCGTGCATTATCTAAGCCTGAACTGTATGAAAATGATGGCGAACTGCGTGTGCGTATTAGCGCAGACAAAGACAAAGGTACTCTCACTATCAGTGACAACGGCATCGGTATGAGCCGTGAAGAAGTGATTGAAAACTTAGGAACCATCGCTAAATCAGGCACTAAATCATTTTTAGAATCATTAGGCAGCGATCAAGTTAAAGATAGCCAAATGATCGGTCAGTTTGGTGTGGGTTTCTATTCTGCGTTTATTGTCGCGGATAAAGTCACCGTTCGTAGCCGCGCCGCAGGTGCTGAAGCGAGCGAAGGGGTATTCTGGGAATCTGCTGGCGAAGGTGAATACACTATCGCAGATATCGAAAAAGCCGATCGCGGAACCGAAATCACCTTACATCTACGTGATGACGAAAAAGAGTTTTTAGATAACTGGCGCTTACGTTCTGTTATCAGCAAGTATTCTGACCATATTGCACTGCCCGTTGAAATCGAAGAGAAAAACGAAGAAGACGGCACGGTTACTTGGGAAAAAATTAACCAAGCAAAAGCGCTGTGGACTCGCAGTAAATCTGAAATTTCGGATGAAGAATATGTGGAATTCTACAAGCATATCTCCCACGACTACGCAGACCCACTAACTTGGGCGCATAACCGTGTGGAAGGGAAGCAAGAATATACCAGCCTGCTGTATATTCCATCTCAAGCGCCATTTGATATGTGGAACCGCGACCAGCGCCATGGTTTAAAACTGTATGTTCAACGCGTCTTTATTATGGATGATGCTGAGCAATTTATGCCTAATTACCTGCGTTTCGTTCGTGGGGTATTGGATTCTAACGATTTACCGTTGAACGTTTCCCGTGAAATTCTGCAAGACAGCGCTCTGACGCGTAACTTGCGCAGTGCACTGACAAAACGTGTTCTGCAAACACTGGAAAAACTGGCGAAAAACGATGCAGAGAAATACCAAACTTTCTGGCAGCAATTCGGTCTGGTCATGAAAGAAGGTCCTGCGGAAGATATGGGGAACGGTGAAGCGATTGCAAAACTGCTGCGCTTTGCGACCACCCATAACGACAGTAGCGTACAAAATGTTTCGCTGGAAGACTACGTAAGCCGCATGGTGGAAGGTCAGGATAAGATTTACTTTATTACTGCCGATAGTTACGCCGCTGCGAAAAGCAGCCCGCATTTAGAGCTGTTCCGTAAGAAAGGCATCGAGGTTCTGCTGTTATCTGATCGCATTGACGAATGGATGATGAACTATCTCTCTGAGTTTGATGGTAAACAGTTCCAATCTGTGAGCAAAGCCGACGAGTCATTAGACAAGTTAGCGGATGAAAATAAAGCGGAACAAGAAGAAGCAGAGAAGCAGTTAGAGCCATTTGTTGAGCGCGTGAAAACCTTCTTGGGCGACCGTGTGAAAGAGGTTAAATTGACTCACCGTTTAACCGATACACCAGCCATTGTGACCACCGATGCGGATGAAATGAGCACCCAAATGGCGAAATTATTCGCTGCTGCGGGTCAAGCGGCGCCAGAAGTGAAATATAACTTCGAGCTAAACCCGAACCATGCATTGGTGAAAAAAGCGTCTGAAGTGGAAGATGAGAGCATGTTTGCAGATTGGGTGGATGTACTACTCGACCAAGCCCTACTGGCAGAGCGTGGTACGCTGGAAGATCCAAACTTATTTATTAAAAAAATCAACGAATTACTTTTAAAGTAGTCTATTAAGGTATTTTCGTTTTCGAACATAAACCACGTAAAAAAGCGATTTTTTGCGTGGTTTTTTTCTTTTGCGAAAAAAGATAAATGGGAAAACGTTTACGTGTCTTCTTGAGTCAGATGCCATGCTAATGGTATGGTAGAGCGTTTTCTTTTCAAATTATAAAAAACTAAATAGCAAGGGGTTTACGCAATGCGTATCATTCTGCTTGGCGCTCCAGGCGCTGGTAAGGGCACTCAAGCTCAATTTATTATGGAGAAGTTTGGGATCCCTCAGATTTCAACCGGCGACATGCTACGTGCCGCGGTAAAATCAGGGAGCGAATTAGGTTTACAAGCTAAAGAGCTGATGGATAACGGCAAATTAGTGACTGATGAACTGGTTATCGCATTAGTGAAAGAGCGCATCAAACAAGATGACTGTCGCAATGGCTTCTTGTTGGATGGGTTCCCGCGTACCATTCCTCAAGCGGATGCAATGAAAGAAGCAGGCATCAACGTTGATTACGTTTTAGAATTCGATGTTCCTGACGAAATCATTGTTGAACGTATCATTGGTCGCCGTGTTCACGCACCTTCAGGTCGTGTTTATCACGTCACTTTCAACCCACCTAAAGTTGAAAACAAAGATGACGTAACTGGCGATGAATTAACTATCCGTAAAGACGACCAAGAAGACACGGTTCGTAAACGTTTAGTTGAATATCATGCACTGACTGCGCCATTAATCGCTTACTATCAAAATGAAGCGAAAGCGAGCAGCACTCAGTACTTCAAGTTAGACGGTACTCGTAAAGTGACTGAAGTGAGCGCAGAGTTAGCAAAAATTTTAGGCTAATTTTTAACGCATCATATAAAAAGGCAGCGTTAATCGCTGCCTTTCTTTTTGTGCCACAAGTTGGCAAAATTAGTTATTAAAATCTGTTATTGTTGGGAATAATTATCAATTAGGAGCTGTTCTAATGTTAGAAAAAAAATATGGAATTCTATTGGTAAATTTGGGAACGCCCGATGCCCCAACAACAACAGCCGTTAAACGCTATTTAGCTGAATTCTTAACTGACCCGCGTGTTATTGATGTTTCCCCATTGATTTGGAAGCCTATTTTATATGGTGCTATTTTGCCAATCCGCGCTTCCAAAGTGGCAAAACTTTATGGCTCAATTTGGATGGATGAAGGCTCGCCATTATTAGTTTATTCACAGCGTCAAAAAGAAAAATTATCTGCATTTTTTCCTAATACACCGATTGAGCTGGGAATGACTTACGGCTCGCCGTCAATAAAGAGTGCTATCGACAGCTTGATTGCGCAAGATGTGACGGAATTAGTGGTTTTACCGCTGTATCCACAATATTCCTGCACCACGACGGCTGCCGTCTATGAGGCTATCACTCGCGCTTTTAAACCTATGCGGACTATCCCGTCGGTGCAATTTATCCGTAGTTACGCCACTCATCCTGCGTATATTCAAGCCTTAGCGGAATCCATCGAAGCCAGTTTTGCTAAACACGGTGAACCAGATAGGTTGATCCTCTCTTTCCACGGTATCCCGCAGCGTTACTGCGACTCAGGGGATATTTATGATAAAGAGTGTGAGCAAACCACCGAATTATTAAAGCAAGCCCTGAAATTCCCAAGTGACCGAGTGTTAATGACTTACCAATCTCGATTTGGTCGTGAACCGTGGTTAAGCCCATACACGGATCAGACGATGAAAAAGCTACCGTCAGAGGGGGTTAAGTCAGTGCAAGTGGTTTGCCCAGGGTTTTCGGTGGACTGTTTAGAAACATTAGAAGAAATTAGCGAGCAAAATAAAGAATTTTTCTTACATAATGGTGGTGAGCAATATCGTTATATTCCTGCACTGAATGACAGCGATATCAGCATTAATATGATTCAGTTAATTCTGAAAAATCACTTAGAAAGAGTGATTTCATAGGTAATTTCATAAAGAAGGTTAATGGTTATATCCAAAACTTAAATTTTGACTATAATTATGACCTCAATATTCAATGGTACAATTTAGAGTGCGTTGTTTGGAATTAACATGACTGAAAAAACCAATTTATCTCCAGAATTAAAAAAACAGCTAGAGCAAGATCCGCAATATAAATTGCAGCACAATGATGAAATAGATCTCATGGCGTTGATAGCGGTTCTGTTCAAGAATAAATTATTGATTATTATTGCAACAGTCATTGTTACCGCACTGAGTATTGGGGTTGTCAAAATGTTACCTCAGAAATGGACGAGTGAAGCGATTATTATCCCGCCAACGTCTGAAGAGGTAAAAGAAGCTAATGAATTTTCAGCGCACTTAAATGCATTAGGCATGGAAGTCGACTTAAGTTCTCAGCGTATTTACAACGAATTTATTGTTCAATACCGCTCTAAAGTTAACCAAGAAACCTTCGTTAAAAGCACCGATTATTTTAAAACACTGCTTGATAAGCTTGAGAATAAAAATGATCCGCTCGAGGTTCAACGCTTAGTGAATCGCATTATTGCGGATTCGATTAAACTTAAATACAACGGTAAAGAAAAAGACAGTGATGATAGCGACATTGTTCTGTCATTTACCGCGCCAACAGCGGTTGAAGCGCAAGATTTAATGGATGGGTATATTCGTTATACAGCGAGTATTGTCCGTAAAAGAATGAAAACAGAAGTGGATAATGCAATTTCACGCCAACTGATTTATAGCGTTGAAGCATTAAAACAAGATACCAACAAAATCCAGATTTCTTATGACGTTAAAATTGAGCGTTTAAAACGCGCTATTACTATCGCGAAAGCCGCTGGAATTACGCGTCCTATCGCAAGAGATTCAGTGGCCATTAATGATGACCCTGATTATCCAATTGCATTAGGTTCAGAAGCGTTAGAAGAAAAATTGGGGATTGAGTTAAAGAACCGCGACTTAGCGCTGATCAGTGAAAAACTGCAAAATGCAAAAGTCTATATTGAAAACTTAAACTCACTCACAACTAAAGAATTAGATTTTGAGCCTATCAGATTTATTCTGACTCCAGATTTACCGATTACTAAAGATTCCCCTAAATCGATGCTTATCGTGGCATTAGGCGCTATTCTTGGCTTTATTATGAGCTGTGCGTTTGTACTAGGTCGTGACCTGTACCGTAACTATAATCAGCAAAATACTCGCCGTAAGTAATCACTCTAAAGCATTATAAATACCTAACCGGCACCTTTTTATCGAAGGGTGCTGGTTTTGTTTTATCGTGTTAGAATACGGAAATGTTCCTTTTTTAATGTTCCCAATATGAAATTCCCCGGTCAACGCAAATCTAAACATTACTTTCCCGTCTCCCTCAGAGATCCTCTTTTACAACCGATGAAAGAGATGCTCTCTGATGATGAAAACTGCAAATCGTATATTGTGGGTATCGACCAAACACTCGTCGATATCGAAGCCAAAATTGATGATGAATTTATTGAACGTTATCAATTAAGTAAAGGTCACTCTTTAGTCATCGAAGATGATGCGGCTGAAGCGCTCTACAAAGAGCTCACCGATAAGAAACTGATCACCCATGAATTTGCAGGCGGTACGATAGGAAATACGCTTCACAATTACTCTGTCTTAGCCGATGACCGCTCCGTCTTATTGGGCACGATGTGCAACAATATTCAGATTGGTAGTTATGCTTATCGCTACCTCTGCCATACTTCAAGCCGAATGGATCTAAACTACCTACAAGGGGTCGATGGTCCTATTGGGCGCTGTTTTACGCTCGTCACTGATAACGGTGAACGTACGTTTGCAATTAGCCCTGGACATATGAACCGCTTGCACCCTGATAGCATACCTGAAGAGATTATTGCAGGCGCATCAGCGTTGGTATTAACGGCTTATTTAGTGCGTTGTAAGCCGGGGGAAACGATGCCGGATGCGACGATGCAAGCTATCCATTATGCGAAAAAACATAATGTTCCCGTGGTACTGACATTGGGAACCAAGTTTGTTATCGCTCAAGATCCGCAATTCTGGCGTGATTTCCTTAAAGATCATGTATCAGTAGTCGCCATGAACGAAGATGAAGCCTTGGAATTAACTGGCTTTAGCGATCCCCTATTGGCATCTAATATGGCGCTGGATTGGGTTGACCTTGTTCTGTGTACAGCAGGACCTTCAGGGCTGTATATGGCAGGCTTTACGGAAGAAGAATATAAACGTAAAACTCAGCACCCATTACTGCCGGGAGCAATTGCTGAATTTAACCTGTATGAATTTAGCCGCGCGATGCGCATGCAAGATTGTAAACAACCTCGTCGTATCTTCTCCCATATTGAGCCGTATATGGGCGGTCCCGAAAAAATCATGAATACCAATGGTGCGGGTGATGGTGCATTATCTGCGTTACTGCATGATATTACGGCGAATTCATATCACCGTTCAAATGTGCCTAATTCCAGTAAGCACGAGCGTCAATATCTCACTTATTCCTCACTGGCACAGGTGTGTAAGTATGCGAACCGTGTAAGTTATCAAGTGCTTTCTCAGCATTCACCGCGCTTAACTCGCGGGCTACCAGAAAAAGAAGATAGCTTAGAAGAGTCCTATTGGGATCGCTAACTTGGAATAAGTAATGCTGAAATAAAAAAACACCTCGAATGAGGTGTTTTTGTTTTTATCATGATGCTAACTATTACGCTTCTTTGGCGATCCCCGCAGGGTGCTCAGCTTTAACCGCCTCAACCGCTTTCTCATCTTCTTGTTCATAGCGCATCGCTTGTGGAACAGAGATTTTAATCGCAATAAATACCGCTAAGAAACCGCCCACTAATTTACCTAACAGAATTGGTAGCACCAATGTGGGTTGGAAGTTTGCGGTAAAGGCTAAGTGGTCGCCAATCGTCGCTTGAGCACAGACCCCAAAGGCTACGCACAACACTTTATCCCTTGCACGCATTTCTTTGAATAAGTGGTAAGTTGCAATGATATTTGCCATCACCATGATGAAACCCAGAGAACCTGTATCGCTCAGTTTTAATCGGCGGCTGAGTGCGCTGACTAGTGGCTTGCAGTAACGTTGGAACAGGTAACAGATAGGGAATGTACCTGCGAGCATGATCCCGATATAACCTGCAATCTCGATCGCACGGAATAACTCATTTTGATCGGCAAATAGTGGATCGAATCCCCAAGCCCCAAAGACTTTACTAAATACGCCGGTAAAATGTTCCACAATGGAGAAGGCTAATACTAATTTCACGAATGCATCCATGATCTTACCGAAGATCAGAAAGCCCGTAACCATTAGCATTGGACGATATTTTAATCCCGCAGCCAGCAAGAAACAGAAAACGAATAGCGGCATTAAATATTGCAGCATCGTCAAGAAATCAAGAGTGAGTTGATGAGTCGCTGGGGAGTTCGTCGAAATAATATCGCGAACAGGGATATTATTCAGTGTGATCAACAGCAATGAAGCCAATACCCCGAATGGGATTGAGATCAATCCTGCCATTGCCCCTAAGGCTAAATATTTGTGATCTTTACGATTTAACATCGTTAAACCAACGGGGATCAGATACACAATGGTTGCCCCAGATGTATAACCGATCAACATCGCAGTGATCCACATATCGCGATTCGTCGTTAAGGCGTCTGCTAACTGATATCCGCCCATATCTACCGCGATAATGGATAGTGCTGCGATAGAAACATCAGAGCCAACAGAGCTAAATACTGGTCCTAAGATGTAAGATATCAATTGTGAAAGTAGCGGAACGGCAGCCATGATCCCTGCTTGAGCGAGAAACACGGGACCAATAGAAAAAATACCGTTTACAAACTCTTTTCCGAGGTCGCTGGCAGGTCTGACAATCGATGCAACAGCGCCAATCACGGCGCCGCACATGATTAAGTAGATAATATAGTTTCCGAATTCGGCCATAGTAGGGTTTCCTTTCTTTTTTATTGTTGGAAGAATTAATTTCTTAGCTGGCGAGAACGGGCAATAATGTCGCGATACTGTTCCATTACGCCTTGCATGTTGGTGCCGTCTGGGCGCGTGACACTGGTGTTGCGTCGTATCGCCATTTCATGGCTTATTCCCAAACCTTTACGAGCAAGCAAGGCAGCCCCGAGTGCTGTGACTTCACGATTTGCTGGTGCTTCAATATTTTTTTGTAATAAATTGGCTAAAAACTGCTTAAAGTACTGATTTGACGATAACCCTCCATCGACTGAAATGGACTGACCTAATGGAGAGATTTTCTCCATTGCGAAAATAACTTCGGCGGAGCGGGCGGCTATTCCTTCTAAGACCGACTGCATCATATCTTTCTTATCGGTATCTAATGAGAGTCCCGCCCATAAGCCGGCAGCGCTGCGATCCCAATAAGGACAGCCTAAACCTGAGAGTGCAGGTACAAACGCTAAACCACGTTTAATCGCGGGTTCATCACGAAAATCTGAAAGTTCATCAAAATCCTCAAATAGGCCGATTTTACGTGCCCAGTTGATTGCTGAGGCAGCGTTATACACGCCACCATCTAAGCCGAAAACAGGGGCCTCACCCGGGAATTTCCAGCAAAGTGTGGGTAACAACCCGCTTTGATGAGTTTGTGGGATATCGCTCCCCGTCAAGGCTTGCAAGAAAGCGCCAGTACCAAAGGTAATTTTGGCATCCCCTTTTTGGCGGCAACCATGACCAAATGTTCCCGCAAATTGGTCGACAATAATGGCGGTGACTGGCGTGAGATGTCCGTCGAGATTGACGGCGCCAAAGTCACCGATATTGTCGCGCAGCGGCGGCAAGCAGTGGATCGGCACCCCAAAAATCTCACACAGCTGTGGATCCCACTCGAGGGTATGAATGTTGAGTAAAGAGGTACGTGATGCGGAGTTATAATCCGTCACAAAAACATCGCATAAACGGTCAAGGAAAAATGCATCCATAGTGCCTATGCGTAGGCGGTTTTTATCCGCAAGGGATTTGGCACCCACCACATTCTCCAGAATCCATCCCATTTTACTGGCTGAGAAATAAGGATCTAAGGGCAGTCCCGATTTTGATTGGACAAGCGGCTCAAGCCCCGCATCTTTAAGTTGCTGGATGGTTTTTTCAGTACGCAGATCTTGCCAAACAATCGCGTTATAAAGGGGGCGCTTGGTCTGAGCATCCCACGCAACAATACTTTCGCCTTGATGACAAATACCAATAGCATCAACAACTTCACAACTATTCAGACACTTGATGATGTTCGTTAGGATCTCTTCAGGATCGTGCTCAACCCAACCACTGTTTAAGGTGATTTGCTTGTGTGGAATACTCATCGGGGAATGGTAATGGCCGCCTTCTTCAAAGACGACGACCCGGGTTCCCGTTGTTCCCTGATCGATAGCGGCATAACGTTGATTGAGCATCGCTGAATTTCCCAGTGTTATAAATGTTGTAAATAGGTTTGTTTTTTTGCTTACTATCGTTTAATCGGAAATAAAATCCACAAAAAACTCACAATAACTTCTGTGAATGTGAGAACTGTCACAATAAGATAACAATGTGAGAAGTTTTTGGAGTGTTATTGTGATTTGTGTTGTTTTATATATTGAGGTTGTGGGAATTATGTGGTTTTATGTGTCCAAGTTTTATATTAAGGATTTCAGCCATGAATGCTAATAATAAAAAAATGTGGGATGTCATTGTCATCGGTGGGGGTGTCATTGGCTGTGCAGTGACCCGAAAATTCACATTGATGGGCGCTAAAACACTGCTGTTAGAGCGTGGTGGCGATATTTTATCAGGAGCAAGTAAAGCAAATAGCGCGTTGTTACATACCGGTTTTGATGCCACACCAGGGACATTAGAATTGGAATGCATGCAAGATGGGTATCAGGAATTCATTGATATTAGAGAAAAAATGAATTTACCGTTACTCAAAACAGGTGCGTTAGTCGTGGCTTGGAACGAAGAGCAGCTCAATAAGCTGCCGGGTATTGTAGAGCAAGCACACACTAACAACGTCATGGATGTGGGAATAATAGATAAAGAAGAGCTTTATCGTCGAGAACCTCATTTAGCGGAGGGTGCGCTGGCAGCGGTTGAAGTTCCGGGTGAATCGGTGATTGATCCATGGAGCACGCCACTGGCGTATTTAACTCAAGCCGTAAAACACGGTGCAGAGTACCAATTTCATTGTGAAGTGACTGAGGGTGAGCTAAATGCGGGAATTTGGACATTATCCACATCAAAAGGTGAATTTTCTGCCCGATTAGTGATTAACTGTGCCGGGATTAATGGGGATATCGTGGAATCTATCTGCCACCCATCACCATTTGAGATTAAACCGCGTAAAGGTCAATTTTTGGTATACGACAAAGCAGCAGCGGCAGATATCAATGCGATCATTTTGCCAGTACCCACCGCGATTACGAAAGGTGTTCTGCTATCGAAAACCATTTTCGGTAACTTATTGTTAGGCCCGACAGCGGAAGAACAACAAGACCGCTGGAAAGCGGAAGTGAAGCAAGAAGTCTTGCAAGATTTAATCGACCAAGGTTCTCGCATGTTGCCATCACTGCATAATTACAGTGTGACGGCCACCTATGCTGGATTACGCCCAGCCACGGAAGAAAAATATTATCGAATTAATGATTACCCCGAAAAGCAGTGGATATGTGCTGGGGGAATTCGCTCAACGGGCTTAACGGCAGCGTTGGGGGTCGCCAATCACTTAGGGAAACTTTACCAAGAGAATTTTGACGCATTATTTGAGCTATCACCGCCAACTGAATTAATTTGGCCTAAGATGCCGATGCTCTCTGAATATGATGAACGTGATTACCAATGTAAAAATAATGGCGGCATTGTGTGCCATTGTGAATTAGTGACTCAACGAGAAATTGAAGCCGCGTTTGATTCTGACATTCCACCAGAATGTTTAGGCGCACTTCGTCGCCGAACTCGCGTCATGATGGGGCGTTGTAACGGTTTTTATTGTAGTAGTCAGGTCGCTGAAATTATTAACGGTCGCTTTGACAATACCTTAGCGGTGGAGGCAGTGAAATGAGCTTAAATTACGATGTGATCATTATTGGCTCAGGGCCGGCGGGTATCGCGGCAGCACAAACATTACGTCGCCGTGGTATTCATAATATTGCGATTTTAGAGCGTGAAGCCCATGCAGGTGGTGTTCCTCGTCATTGCCAACATCCCACTTTCGGTTTGTTAGTGTTTAAACGCCCAATGAAAGGCAACCAGTTTGCGGAAAAAATTGTTAATAATTTAGGGGATACACCAATACTAACGCGTTGTACTGTGACGCAATTACAACCTAATGGCACTTTAACAGTCACAACTCCTGATGGCGTGGTTGAGATGCGCGGTAAACGCATTTTGATTGCAACAGGCGTTCGCGAAACACCACGTCACCCACGCTTAGTTTCTGGCTTGCGTCCTCAAGGTATTTTAACTGCGGGTGCGCTACAACAATTTGTCTATTTAAAAGGGCAAAAACCGTGTTTGAACCCAGTGATCGTTGGCAGTGAGTTAGTCAGTTTCTCTGCATTATGGACATTAAAAAATGCGGGCGTAAAAGCGAAAGCCATGATTGAAAGTGGCGAACGAATTCTGGCATTCAAACCAGCTTCATTGTTTGCTACAGCCATGGGAACCCCGGTGTATGTGAATAGCAAAATCACGGAAATTGGCGGCTTAGAAAGAGTCGAATATGTGATGGTGGAAACCGCAGGGCAAATACGCAAAATTGAGTGCGACTCTGTGATTTTTACCGGGGGTTTTGTGGGTGAAAATACGTTAATTCGTAAAAGCCACTTGAGTTTTGAGGCTAGTACAGGCAAACCCGTCACTGACCAACGTAGCCGCTGTTCTGATGGCTGCTATTACGCGGCGGGTAACATGCTGCACCCTGCGGATATGGGGGATCAGTGCTACCAAGAAGGTGAGATCACCGGCGGATATATTGCAGATGATTTATTAGCCAATCACCATCAAACGGATGTACAGCAAGGGAATAGATTGCCGATTCGATTTGCTGAGCCAATTCGTTTTACAGTACCTGCATGTATCAATATGTCCGAAAATACTGCGAAAAATGTGGATTTCAACATTCAAGTCAACACGGCGATAACGGGAACAATCCGTGTGATGGCAGGTAATACCGTGCTATATGAAAAGCGTCGTCGCTGCTTACCGACTCGTCGTATTTTGCTGAAAAATATCGATTTAACAAAAATCCAAGCGAGTGCTACTGAAATTACTGTCACTGTTGTATAGTGCTGGAAATGTTAAATGGTCAGAAGGATTAAACTATGTGTGAGGGACGCTCCTCAAAAGTACGACACCAAACCATCATTGAGATGTTATCGACTCAAGGTCAGGTGTATGTACAGGAGCTTGCAACGCATTTTAATGTGGCGCAAGAAACTATCCGTCGTGATCTGAGCAAGCTTGAAACTCAAAAATTATTAAAGAAAGTTCACGGTGGGGCTGTCAATATTCAGTCCAAATTTGAGCGTAATTTTACAGAACGAGCGCAAGCGGCTGTTGATGAAAAGAAAGCGATAGCAGCAAAAGCGGCGGAGTTAATTAAGCCTGGAGACACACTGTTTATTGATTTTGGCACGACGACCTTCGAGTTTAGCCAACGCATTAAGTCGATTGATAATATAACGGTGATAACAAACTCACCGTTATTAGCTAGCACATTGCAGGAAAACCCTACCATCGAAACGATTTTGATTGGTGGGCAATTTAATGCGGCACAAAATGCCTGCTTAGGCGCAATCGCATTAAAGAATATTACGGAATTTTTCGCAGATTATGCGGTTATCGGCGCTGGCGCTTTTCATCCTCAGCATGGTGTGATGGATCAACACGTTGATGAGGCTGCCATTGCACAAAAAATGCAGGAAAACAGTGATAAGCTGATGGTGTTAGCTGATGGAACAAAAGCCCATAAGCATGCGATTAACTTTGTGGCTGGGTGGGATAATATTGATTATCTCATTACTACCACTAAAGACTTTAAATTAGCTGAAAATAAAAAACGCCCGAAAACCAAAATTATTATTGCAGATATTCTGTAAGCCATAAAAATCAAAGCATTACCCATTTAATTTATACCCTATGGAAAATAATTCATTTATTTTTCATAGGATTACTTTGCTCAAAATTCGTTAAATACGACACTAGGAATTAAAATGAAACTTTATTTTATTGCGTGCCCATATTCTGATCCTGATAGCAATGTTGTGGAAATGCGTTTTCAAGCTTGTACCCAATATGCAGCGGAATTAGCGCTTAAAGGAATTGCAACCTATAGCCAAATTACCATGACTCACCCGATCAATCAGTACTTAGCTTCGCAAGGGCAAAAAGTGGCATGGTCAGCGATTGATATGGAATTTTTAAAGCGTTGCGATGGTTTGATTGTTCTGACGCTGGCGGGATGGGAAAAAAGTGGTGGTGTTGCCGCAGAAATTCAATTCTTCAAAGATAAAGGTTTACCTGTGTGGACTGACAGTGAATTTGCTGAACAAATGCTGAATTCATAATAAAAAAAGCCGTAACGTTAATCAGTTACGGCTTTTTTGTTTTCAATTAAAAATGAACTTAATTGACACTGAACTTAGTGGCTCGGTTTTAGATACTCATCCAAATTTTTGCCATCTGGGTTGTGATTATCTTTATCCTTATCATCTGGGATAGCACAACCAAATTCAGCCACATCATTGCACATTAACGTGGTGATAGATTTTGCAATCTCATGTTCACCAATAATAATGTGGTCTGCACCGCGTTCTCTAATAAAGCTGACTTCATCATCATAGTGGGCGCGTACGACCACGGTGATATTCGGATTCAGCTCTTTGGCGGTAGCCACAATTTCACCTGCTTCATAACCGTTTGGAATGGTTAGTAACAGGGATTTTGCACATTCAATACGGGCAAGGCTTAGGATATCTTTACTGGCACCATTACCTAAGATGGCACTGAAACCATTTTCAGCCAGCTCTTCAAAGCGTGCACGGGTATCTTCAACCACAACCAGTGGGATTTCACGACGACGCAGTTTATCAGCCAGCATACCACCAACGCGACCGTAACCAACTATCACTGCATGACCACAAATATCCACTGGGATCTGAGTCTCTTCTTCCAGTGTTTCTTCCAAAAGCTGCTCTTCGATGGTCTCGGTTTTTTCCAGATATTTATCCAACAGGCTGAATAACACTGGGTTTAGCATGATAGAGACAATCGCACCGGCTAATACCAAGTTTTGAGCGTCTTTATCCATTACCCCGAGTGCCAGACCCATTCCCGCCAAAATAAAGGCAAACTCACCAATTTGAGCCAAGCTGACAGAAATGGTTAATGCTGTACGGCGTGAGTGCCCAAACATGCGTACGAGCACCAGCGCGGCGGCAGATTTACCAATAATAATGATACCGAGAACAGCGATGATCCCTAACGGTTGCTCAATGAGAACCACTGGGTCGAATAACATCCCGACAGACACGAAGAACAGTACTGCAAACGCATCGCGTAGCGGTAAAGTGTCCTGAGCCGCACGATGGCTCAGCTCTGATTCATTCAGCACCATGCCTGCGAAGAATGCGCCTAATGCGAAGGAAGCGTCAAAAATCGCGACAGCAGCATAGGCGATACCTAATGCAAGCGCTAAAACCGCAAGCGTAAACAGTTCACGAGAACCTGTTGATGCTGTGCGAGATAAAATCCATGGGATAACTTTTCGCCCGATGACAATCATAATGACGATAAAGGCAACGACTTTACCTATTGTCCATCCAAGGCTCATGGCTAATTCGCCAAAACTGGCTTCATTACTATCCATGATCCCTGCGGCAGCAGGTAACAGTACTAAGGCGAGAACCATGGCTAAATCTTCAACAATTAACCAGCCAATAGCGATTTGCCCGCGTTGACTTTCAATGAGTTGCCGCTCTTCAAGTGCACGTAGTAATACAACGGTACTTGCTGTTGACAGACAGAGACCAAAGACAATTCCCGTAAATACGCCCCAACCGAATAACATCGATAAGCCAAGACCTAATAAAGTCGCGACGGCTATTTGAGCGATGGCGCCGGGGATGGCAATTGCTTTTACGGCTAATAAATCTTTCAATGAGAAATGTAGACCAACACCAAACATCAAAAGAATAACCCCGATTTCAGCGAGTTCAGGGGCTAGGGTGGTGTCTGCAACAAAACCGGGGGTAAAAGGACCCGCTAATACACCCGCGGCAAGATAACCGACAAGTGGCGAAATTTTTAAGCGCTGCGCGAGCATGCCTAATATATATGCAAGGGCGAGACCACCAACAATGGTTGTAATTAAGGGCGTTGAATGCTCCATTAAGTCTCCTCTGGTTTGTTTATGAATAAAAAGGTGGGTACATGCCTTTGGCTTTCAAAATGTTGATGACGTTAATCACCATTTTGAAATACAAATTGCGTGTTTATCTATTTTAGCGGTTTTGAAAACAAATTTCTTTAAAAAATTGCCTAGTTTCTAAAAAAAAATCGAGCTGATAGGGCTAAATCGTTACAAGCTTTTTATTTTAGTCGTTTTTATGGAAGTCTTTTGTGAAATAAAGGAAGGGTTATCCATACTTATAAAAACATAAGTATGGATAAAATAAGGTAATAAGCCTATTTGTTGTTTATATTTGGTAACAATACAGTAAAAATACCCAATAATGGTAGAAAGGCACAATATTGATAAACTTGCTCAATGCTGGTTTGGTCTGCAATATGACCCAAGACAGCAGCACCAACGCCCCCCATACCAAAGGCTAAACCAAAGAATAGCCCTGAAACCATCCCTGTTTTACCTGGGATCAATTCTTGTGCGTAT
Source organism: Providencia sp. PROV188 (assembly GCF_027595165.1). NCBI lineage: Bacteria > Pseudomonadati > Pseudomonadota > Gammaproteobacteria > Enterobacterales > Morganellaceae > Providencia > Providencia sp. PROV188. The sequence continues at coordinate 2,884,655 of NZ_CP097291.1, read as the reverse complement.
ACCAAAATAGCCGAGAATGCTGAGGCTAAAATCATCCCGATAATCACCGTCAGGACACCCGTCCAGAAGAGTGACGCGTGAGGTAAAATCAACGTAAATGGGGCAACGCCAAGGATAGAAAACCAGATAACATACTTACGCCCAATTTTATCGCCAATAGGACCACCAATCATGGTTCCCGCCGCAACGGCGAATAAAAATACAAACAAGTGAATTTGGGCGTTTTGTACCGAAACACCAAACTTATCGATTAAATAGAAAGTGTAGTAACTGCTAATGCTCGCTAAATAGAAATATTTTGAGAAAATTAAAACTAACAAAACGCTGAGTGAGCCAACCACGACTTTGCGAGGCAGCACTTTAACTTCTCCGTGAATGACGGGCTTTTTCTTTGCAGCGCGATGCTGCTGTTTATACCAACTGCTAACTTGCAAAAGAATAATAATGGCGAGTAGTGCCGCGAACGAGAACCAACCGATGTTGCCTTTACCATAAGGTTCAATGATCAGTGCGGCAAGTAGAGGACCTAATGATGCTCCGAGGTTGCCGCCCACTTGGAAAAAGGATTGGGCTAAACCATGGCGTCCACCAGATGCCATCCGTGCGACTCTTGATGATTCAGGATGGAAGACAGAAGAGCCAGTCCCCACTAACGCGGCAGCGATTAAGATGGTTGGGAAGGTTTCTGCCATGGCTAATAGCAATAGACCCGACAAGGTAAAGCTCATGCCTATCGGTAAGGAATAGGGTTGAGGGTGTTTATCCGTGTAATAACCAATAATCGGCTGTAAAAGTGATGCCGTGACTTGGTAAGTGAGGGTGATCATCCCAATTTGAGCGAAGCTAAGGGAAAAATCAGATTGTAATAAGGGATAAATCGCTAATATTAGCGACTGAATCATGTCATTGAGTAAATGAGAGACACTGATTGCCGTCAGGATACTGAAAACGGTTTTTCCCGTTTTATTGGCGGGTTTGGCGCCGCCATTCGCTGCTGTTTGCTCACTCATGATCATCACTTTAGTTTGTTGCGTAATTGTAACCAATATAACTAATATAGAAATTATTTAAATGGCAATATGAGTGGCATGGGTAAATTGATGGAAAATATTAGTCGATCCAGATCTCATTTCTTTGTAACAGCGTTCTGTTTGTGCATAGCCGCTCAGATCTTGCCGTCATTTTTATGCTATAAGACTGAGTCTATTAACACATGGCTTATTAACTCATAAGCTTATTACGCATAAAAAACTACGTAATCGGTAGAGATTTCTATACCAGCAGGGAGAATGTATGAAACTGACATTTAAGGCATCCGCATGCGCATTAACTGTCTCGTTAGCGCTGTTACCCGCAGCGATGGCAAATGCGTGGGAAAAAGATAAAACCTACAACATCACTATTTTGCATACTAACGATCATCATGGTCATTTTTGGCACAATGAAAAAGGTGAGTATGGATTAGCGGCACAAAAAACCGTGGTTGATGAAATTCGTGACGAAGTGGCGAAGCAAGGCGGCAGTGTTTTATTACTCTCTGGTGGGGATATTAATACTGGTGTACCAGAGTCTGATTTGCAAGATGCTGAGCCTGATTTTAAAGGGATGAATTTGGTGGGCTACGATGCGATGGCGCTCGGTAACCACGAATTTGATAACCCGCTAGAAGTCCTCAAGCAGCAAGAAAAGTGGGCAACGTTCCCATTCTTATCTGCCAACATTTATCAAACCAGCACAGGTAAACGTCTCTTTAAACCTTATCAAGTCTTTGATAAGCAAGGTGTAAAAATTGCTGTTTTAGGCTTAACAACTGACGATACCGCGAAAATCGGTAACCCTGCGAACTTCCCTGATGTTGAATTCCGCGTCCCTGCTGCTGAAGCCAAAAAAGTGGTGGAAGAGCTACGTGCGACTGAGAAACCAGACATTATTATCGCGGCAACCCATATGGGACACTACGATGATGGCAACCACGGTTCTAACGCACCGGGGGATGTGGAAATGGCGCGCAGCTTACCTGCGGGCTATTTAGATATGATAGTGGGTGGTCACTCACAAGACCCTGTTTGTATGTCTCAAGAGAACAAAAACTACAAACAAGAAGACTATGTGCCAGGAACCCCATGTGCGCCAGACAACCAAAATGGCACCTGGATTGTTCAAGCCCATGAGTGGGGTAAATATGTAGGTCGTGCCGACTTTGAATTCAAAAACGGTAAATTCACCTTAAAACACTATCAGCTGATCCCAATTAACCTGAAGAAAAAAGTGAAGAAAGACGACGGTTCATCGGATTACGTCTACTACACACAGGAAATTGCGCATAACCCTGAAATGACAAAATTGCTAACCCCTTATCAAGATAAAGGCGACCAGCAATTAGGCGTGAAAGTCGGTTCAGTGGAAGGCAAGCTGGTGGGTGACCGTAATAAAGTGCGCTTTGAGCAAACCAATATGGGGCATTTACTACTGGCGGCTCAAAAAGAGCGTGCAGGGGCTGATTTTGCCATCATGAGCGGCGGCGGCGTGCGTGATTCCATTGAAAGCGGCGATATTACCTATAAAGATGTCCTGAAAGTTCAGCCATTTGCTAACGAATTAGTCTATGTGGACTTTAAAGGCGAAGAGGTTCTGCCGTATCTGCAAGCGGTCGCTAACATGAAACCTGACTCAGGTGCTTACGGTCAGTTCTATAATGTGAGCCTGACTCTGAATGCCGACGGCACAATCAGCGATGTGAAGATTGATGGCAAACCCGTCGATAAGAACAAAACTTACCGTATGGCGACATTAAACTTTAACGCGATTGGCGGTGATGGTTATCCAGCTATCGATAATCATCCAAACTACGTCAACACCGGTTTTGTGGATGCGGAAGTGCTCAAAGGCTATATTGAGAAACATTCTCCATTAAAAGCCGCTGATTACGAGCCAAAAGGCGAGATTGTTTATAAAAATAAATAATCGGTAATGAGTGTGAAAAAGCCCCTTAATTGGGGCTTTTTGTTTTTTACGATTCTTTTTTAATATCCGCAAAGCTGGCATTTAGTACACTTGCCAGATCGCTTGGGGCGAGTTCTAAATCCAAACCGCGCTTGCCACCGGAAATAAACATAGTCGTAAATTCTTGAGCTTGGCTGTCAATCACGGTCGGAAGGCGTTTTTTCTGACCTAATGGGCTGATCCCTCCTAGCAAATACCCCGTGGTTTTTTGGGCAATTTGCGGATCGGCCATTTCGACTTTTTTGACTTTAAATACCTTAGCAACAGATTTGAGATCGAGCTGCCCAGAAACTGGAGTGACAGCCACCGCTAAGGTTTTTTGATCGCCATTAAGCGCGACTAATAAGGTTTTGAAGACTTGCTTGGCATCTAAGCCTAATTTTTGGACGGCTTCATCACCAAAATTACTCTCATTGGGATCGTGATCATAAGGGTGTAGCGTGAATTTAATTTTTTGTTTTTCCAGTAATTTTACTGCCGGAGTCATAATTATTCCTTTTCTTTTTCAATGACTGGATTTGATCAATTATCGTTTCGTAAATAATCAATTAAGCTCTGTTCACCAAACAAGTGCAGTGCGCCTACGGCGACCACATAATTACCCGCAGGCAAGGTTTTCAGTTTTCTCGCCCATTCCTGATTGCGTTGAGTCATCAGCACATTATAAACCCCTTCGCTGAAGGTATTCGGTAATGTAACGCAATTTTCCGGTTGAAAATCCAGCCACCAGCTAATCATGGTTTGCAAGGAGCGGGCATTGGCGCGCCAATGAATTAGGGTATCTTGCAATAATGGCAAGCCATCATCGGGTAAATCGAGCAGTAATTGCACTTGGGAGTCTACACCTTCTAGCTCAATAATGGGCTTATTTTGGGCTAGTGCGTTATGGATCAGTTGGTAGTCAATTCCATAGTGACCTCGTAAACCCAATAACTGCGCTTGTGTGGCTTGCATCGTCAGGGCGACTTGCCAAGAGGGAAGATGGTCAAACTGAGTGGGGGATTGACGTATCTCTTGGCAGTATTGTAAAAACAGGGCAAACTCAGCGTCCGTTAATCTCTGGGAAATCGGTGCTATCAAGGCTGTAGACGTAGGGAAAGGTGAGTTTGCTTGCGTGATATCCGCCTCAACAATCAGCCCATCTGCGTGGTTGATTTTATCGAGCAAGGTTGCGGATAAGGGAAACATATTTTCGGTTCCCATATGAATACTGCCGACAATGTGCAGCTTTATATTATTAGGTAAGCGAACATCAACAGCTGGATAAGGATAATTCGGAGCCACTCCCCGGTGCAGCCAACTTTTTAAGTTTTCGAGTAGTTTTCCCATCTGATATTTATCCTGATTTAACGACTGAGATAAACAGAGTAAACAATCTTGTAGGAATTTGCGAATCACACCGCACGATACGGTCTATGACTAAAATATTGCCTATCACTAAGCAGACGAATTGCAGATAAAAAAATAGCGCCTCATCATCAGGCGCTATTTATTATATTGTGTGAGTCATTATGCAAATTAGTCTTTGCGCTTTAATAGGCTTAATAGAGAGAATAAACCAAACGCACTGAAAATTAATTCGATACCGATTAATGCGGTTAACAGCGCAATCGAGGTAATAGGACCATTGCCAATTAATAAGTAAGCAATAAAGAAGTCCAGAACCCCGATGATAATCTGCATCCAACCACCTGCAGATTTAATTTGTTGGATACCGGCATATAGGCGCATTACCCCGCCAATAATAAACAGCGCCGCAATCACCATTGCCATGGCGATTAAGCCCTGTAAAGGCTCTTTGATAAATGCATAACCGACGATGCAGTAAATAATCCCGATGACAAACCCAAAGAGGCGAGACCAGCCCGTATAGATAGTGGTGCTCAGGATGCTCACAATGGCACCGACGCCACTTAAGATTAATAGCACGCCCACAATAGCACTGACGGCAATACCAGAGGCAACTGGATTAGCTAAACAGGCGATACCACCTAGCAGTAATAACACGGCGAGAACCGCCAAAATATTACGTTGCTTTTTCACGTCACCATTGGCTAAGTTGGTGAGCTTTTCGCGATTAATATTTAACATGGAACCCTCAAACAGTGAAAATAATTAGAATCACTTAATTATAGAACAGGAATGATGAAGGCACTGAGGTATTCGGGCGATTTATTGCGTTGAGTCAAAATGTTGGAAAAGCCACCTTTAAGGTGTAAAGGTGGCTTGATAAGGCTATTTTTCAGGTTTGAAACGTAATAAACGGTTGGCATTGCTGACCACGGTAATGGAAGAGAGCGCCATGGCGGCTCCTGCCACTACAGGGTTCAATAACGTGCCAGTAATTGGGTATAAAATACCAGCGGCAATCGGAATACCTAGCGAGTTATACACGAAGGCTCCAAACAAGTTCTGTTTCATATTACGCAGAGTCCCTTTGGAGATAGACACTGCATCGGCAACGCCGTGTAGGCTTTGGCGCATTAAGGTAATTGACGCAGTTTCAATCGCAATATCACTGCCGCCCCCCATGGCAATCCCGACATCAGCACGAGCGAGAGCAGGAGCATCGTTGATACCATCACCCACCATTGCTACTTTATGACCTTTGGCTTGCAAAGCTTCAATCGCCGCAGATTTTCCGTCTGGCATCACTCCCGCAATCACTTCGTCAATGCCAGCCTCTTTGGCGATCGCTTTGGCTGTGACTGGGTTATCCCCGGTTAACATTACTAAGCGGAAGCCTTGTTTATGCAGACGGGCGAGGGCGCTAACACTGTCTTCACGTAATGGGTCGCGAATAGACAGCAATGCTGCAATCTGACCATCAACCGCCAATAGCACTGGTGTGACCCCAAGAGATGCTTGCTGGTGGAGCGTTTCATCGATTTCACGGGTATCAATCTGATTTTCAGCCAGCAGTTTTTGATTGCCCAGTAAAACTGTTTTACCTTCAACAACCGCGGTGACACCTAATCCAGCCAAAGTTCTAAATTGCTGATTGACAACAATATCTAGCCCTTTTGCTCGGCTAACAATTGCACGAGCCAGCGGGTGGTTAGAACCACTCTCGAGGGACGCCGCAAATTGCAGAGCTTGTGACTCATTAAAACCGTTGAACAGGTGAATATCAGTAACTTGTGGCATACCCTCAGTTAAGGTACCGGTTTTGTCAAAGACGATGGTATCGAGCTCGCTCGCTTGCTGTAAGGCATCGGCATCACGCACCAATACCCCAAACTCTGCGGCGCGACCGACACCAGATATAATCGACATCGGCGTTGCAAGACCTAAGGCACACGGACAGGCAATAATCAGTACCGTGGTCGTGATAACCAGCGCGTAGGTAATTTGTGGAGCGGGACCCACGAAATACCAAATTGCCCCTGAAATCACTGCAATAGCCACTACCACCGGGACAAACACCGCCGAAATTCGGTCAGCCAATTGCCCGATTTGCGGTTTACTGCTTTGCGCTTGGCGTACTAAGTAAATAATACGCGCTAACGTGGTTTGGCTACCCACTGCGGCGGCGCGGAATAACACGGTACCGTCTTGCACAACGGTTCCTGCGTGTACTGCATCGCCACGGCTTTTTTGCTGCGGGATAGGTTCACCCGTTAGCATCGCTTCATCCAGCCACACTTCGCCTTCAATGATTTCACCATCGACAGGGACGCGATCCCCTGTGGTTAAGCGTAAAACCATGCCTTGTTTCACTTGAGCAAGGGGCATATCAACTTCCCCTTGCTCGGTGACAACGCGGGCCGTTGGCGGCGTTAAATCCAATAATCGCTCTAAGGCTTTGGAGGAACGCTGGCGTGCGCGCTGCTCAAGGGCATGACCTAAGTTGATCAGACCGATGATCATGGCGCTGGCTTCGTAATAAAGATGGCGAGCTTGTTCTGGGAACATCTCAGGCCAAATATTGACGACAATCGAATAGAGCCAAGCTGCCCCAGTACCTAAGGCAACCAAGGTATCCATGGTGGCACTGCCATTTTTTAAGCTTTGCCATGCACTGCGATAAAAATGCCCACCGGCAAAAATCATCACCAGCAGCGTTAATACCCCGATAGTGAGCCAAATGTTGTGGTTATCAGCGCTTAACATCATGTTGTCGCCGATCATCCCCCAAATCATCACGGGCACACCTAAAGCAAGGGCTAGCGCAGATTGCCAACGGAAGCGGCGCATATTCGCTTGAGCCACTTCTTGCTGGCGTTCACGACGCTTAGCTTCATCTTGGATGATTTCAGCGCCATAACCTGCTTTTACGACCGCTTCGACGAGGTCATCGGGCTTCGCGGTTCCAGTGACTAACGCACTGCGTTCCGCTAAGTTCACTCGTGCATTTTCCACGCCAGGTACGCTATTAAGTGCCTTTTGCACTTTACTGACGCAGCTGGCGCAGGTCATGCCATCGAGTAATAATTGAATGCTGTCATCGGTCACGGCAATGTCAGGCTGTTCGCCAAGGTCAGACTCTTGTGCCGGAATATCACAAACTGCCGCTGAACCCGTTTCCGGCTGTTCAATTGATGTTTTCAGCGGCTCAGTTTTTGGGGAGCTAGCACCTTCTTGGGCAAGTTCTGCGTGGAATCCTGCGCCTTCTACCGCGGCGATTAAATCGGTTGTAGAGGCAGTGCCATAAACTTTAGCCTGTTGAGTATCTACTACCGCGGCAGCAACGCCTTCAACAGCTTCTAATGCTTGCTGAGTTTTCCCTGCGCATTTCATACAGTTTAAGCCAGAGAGTTGTAACTCTACATTTGGCGCAGTTGCTTCAGTGGCTTCATAGCCTGCATCGACAATGGTTTGAATGAGGGATTCGACGCTAGCGCTGCTTTCAATCACCGCGTAATCAATCGTGACGTTGACTGATTCAACATCAGGGCGTGCTTGCAGTGCTTTTGTCACGGAGCCGACGCAATGCATGCAGCTCAAACCTTGTAAGGATAGAATTATTTTCATTTTTGATTCTCCGGGCCTTCTCATAATGAGGGGCTATAATTTGTACACAAAATCAGTCTATAATCCGCTATGTAATTAAGGTTAAACCTTCCCACAAGGGGAAGGTCAAGGGGAATTATGAATATTAGTGAAATTGCCAAAAAAACCGGTCTGACTGCGAAAGCAATTCGCTTTTATGAAGATAAAGGGCTGATCACACCACCGGAACGCGGGGATAATAGTTATCGCTATTATCAAGTCAGACATCTCGATGAGCTGATGCTTTTAAAACAAGCTAAAGATGTGGGGTTTACGCTGGACGAGTGCGGGGAGTTGCTGGGATTGTTTCGTAATCCAAGCCGCCACAGTGCGGATGTGAAAAGTGCGACGATAGCGAAAATTGATGAAATTCAGCAGACGATTTTAAAGCTGTCGGCTATTCGGGATACGTTACAAGAATTAGTGGATGTCTGCCCCGGTGATGAAGGGGCAGACTGCCCGATTATTGATCATCTGGCGCGTGGCTGTTGTCACCATGGTAAGGCTTAACTTTTAGGGTGTTTCCGTCTACGGCGGTTACTTCCACTTCAGCTTCCGCTTTTAATGGGACGTCGCTGTATATGCGCCAACTGCCATCGGCGAGGCGCACGCGGCTAAACCCCTCTTCGGTATCAGTTAGCAAGCGTGCTCTAACACCAACCAGCTGGTGGCTGATTTGGTTGACATCATCGGCACGGCTGGCTTTGCGGTGGCTGAGCCATTTTCGCCATAAAATCGCAGAAACGACGGTAAATACCGCAAATAAGATACCTTGCCATTCCCAACTGAGGAATGGCAATGCAAAGGTGAGCACCCCAACGGTGACGGCGGCAATGCCGGACCAAAGTAGGTAGCCACCTGTACCAAGAAGTTCAGCAATCAGCAGTAATCCCCCAAGACATAGCCAAAACCAGACGGGTTGAGTGCTGATAAATTCTATCATTCTTTAGCCTGCTTTTTGCTTGCACCCATTTTTTTGCTTTCGCCAATGAGTTCAGTGATCCCACCAATCGCGCCCATTAAGTTGCTGGCTTCTAATGGCATCATGATCACTTTGCTATTTTCTGCCGAGCCAATGCTAGTAAGGGCGTCAGTGTATTTTTGTGCCACAAAGTAGTTGATAGCCTGCATATCACCGGCGGCGATCGCCTCAGAAACCATTTGAGTCGCTTTGGCTTCTGCTTCAGCCGCTCGCTCACGCGCTTCTGCTTGTAAGAAGGCAGATTGACGTTCACCTTCCGCTTTCAAAATTTGCGACTGCTTTTCACCTTCCGCTTTTAAGATAGCCGCTTGACGAATACCTTCCGCTTCCAGAATATCGGCACGTTTGGTTCGTTCTGCTTTCATCTGGGCGTTCATCGCACTGACCAGTTCTTTTGGCGGTTTGACATCACGAATTTCAATACGGGTGATTTTTACGCCCCACGGGTTGGTGGCTTCATCCACTACGTGCAGTAAGCGACCATTGATAGAATCACGCTGGGAGAGCATTTCATCCAGCTCCATCGCCCCAAGAACCGTACGGATGTTAGTCATGATCAGGTTCAGAACGGATAATTCTAAATTGCTGACTTCATACGCCGCACGCACAGGGTCAATTACTTGAATAAAGCAGACTGCATCAATGGTCACGTTGGCATTATCACGGGAGATAACTTCTTGGGATGGAATATCAAGGACTTGCTCCATCATATTGATACGGCGACCAATTTTATCCATAAATGGCACTAAAAGGTGTAAACCCGGCTGTAAAGTGCGGGTATAACGCCCAAAGCGCTCAACTGTCCACTGGAAGCCTTGCGGTACCGTTTTTACGCAGGTGGTAACGATAACAACAGCAATAATGACAAGAATAACAACTGGTAGTGCACCAGACGCGAACAAATCCATAGGTAATCCTTAACTAGTAAAGTAATGAATAAACTTGGCGACGGAACTTGCTCGCAAGTGCATCACCTGTTCCCATTGCTGACATGATATCCATCATGGTTTTTTTGATTGCGCCATCCCCTGCGTTTAAGTCTTTGCGTAAGAAGGTGAGCAGCATGTCTAACGCTTCTTCATTGCGATTGACTTCGTGAAGCTTTAACGCCAGTTGAACGGCTAACGTAGTATTTTCTTGATCTTGATTGAATTCTTTTATCAGCTGCTGAATTTCTGGGGTATCCGCAGCTTGCTTGGTTAATTCGATTTGAGCCACTAATCCTTGATAACGGCTGTCTTTATCTTGCATTGGCACGGTAGCTAACAAGGCTTCTGCATCATCAATTAAATGTAGACCAATTTGCACTTCAGCTAATAAGAACGTGATATCGCTGTTTTTAGGCGCAAGTTGGTTGGCTTCTTTTAGTAATGGCAGAGCCTCTTGAAGTTTGCCTTCCGCCACTAATTCAGCGGCTTGCGCAGCTTTTAACTCTTCTGGGCTTGGTAATACGCGAGAGAGTATTTGCAGCACAGCTTCTTCAGGCTGTGGACCTTCGAAGCCATCAACTGGGCGACCATTTTGCAGCACATAAACCGTTGGAACGCCTTTTAAGCCAAACTGGCTGGCGATCATTTGTTCTTCATCGCAGTTAACTTTTGCGAGGATAAATAGCCCTGCGTAGTCTTGAGCAATACGCTCTAACATGCTGGTGAATTCTAAGCTTTGAGGGCTGCGTGGTGACCAAAAGTAGAACATGACAGGCATGTTCATGGATTGTTCGATGGTCTGGTGTAGGTTGGTCTCGTTAATATCAATAATTTGTGCGTTAGCTAACATAAACAGTCTCTTTAAAATTCGTTATTAATCATGTCAATGAAATGGGGGCTTAGTTCTGTTTTTTCAATCTTTCTTGCCCTGACCCGCGAGGACTTTGTCCATTAGCTTATCGGGTAATACACGTTTTAGTATACGCACAAAAACCGTTAATAATGTGACAGAGTAGCGTACACGTGGACGCGGACTCTCTAATGCCAAAATCAATTTTTTGACCACATCTTCAGGATATAACGTAAATTTTGCGGCAATCCCCGGATTTTTAACTGGCTTATCTTGCTGAGTTTGCGCCACATTTTGGGTAAAGGCACTGTGGATGGGACCGGGCTCAATTAAGCTGACGTGAATACCAGAGCCTTGTAATTCCAAACGCAATGCATCTGACCAAGCTTCCAACGCGTATTTACTGGCGGCATAGGCTCCACGACCTGGCGTTGAGATAATGCCCATCACGGAGCTAGTTTGCACAATACGACCTTCATGGTGTGGCAGCATGGCGGGAAGCAGCAGGAAGGTCAATTGGTGAACTCCGAAAAAATTACTGGAGAATTGGGATTCCAATTGCTGGCGGCTCACGGTGTTCAATGGGCCATATACCCCGAATCCGGCGTTATTGAATAATCCGAAAAGTTTTCCATTACAGAGCGTCAGAACCTGCTGAGCAGCGGTCTCAACACTTACTGGGTCATCTAAATCTAACGTCACGGTTTCGAAGCCAAGTGATTGTAATCGTTCAATATCAGCCTGTTTTCGACAGGTGGCTATCACATGATAACCACGCTGTTTTAAAGTCTGCGCAGCGCACAACCCTATGCCACTTGACGCCCCTGTCACTAATACCGTTTTTTGCATAACTTTACCTACTCTGGGCTAAATGTTCGCTATCATATTGGTTCATTATAATTTATTTACCTAGCAAATTTATTTGGCTAATAACATTATTTGGTTAATAAATAGGGCGATAGCTGTTTTTCCATAAAATCTGCAATCGTGGGCTGGGCTTGCTCAGTGGGATGAATACCATCAGGTTGGATCCATTCCGGTTTGGTGATCACGCTTTCCATAAAAAATGGGATCAGCGGAAGGTTATTTTTTTCAGCCAGCGTTGGGTACACTTTTTCGAAGCTGGATGTGTAGCGTTTACCATAGTTTGGCGGGATACGAATTTGCATTAAGAGCGGTTTAGCACCATTTTGCTCTATTTGGTCGATAATCTGTTGTAATGTTATACCTAACTGTTCAACAGATAGCCCTTGCAAACCATCATTAGCTCCCAGCTCAATCAGCACCCAGTCAGGTTTGTGCTGGGCTAGAAGAGTGGGGAGACGTTCTAACCCTTGAGAGGCGGTATTTCCACTAATACTGCCATTAATAACTAAAATCGGTGGCGACTTTTTTTGCCAACGTTCGGCAAGTAATGTTGCCCAAGCTTGCTCGGCGGGTATTCGATAGCCTGCACTAAGACTATCGCCGAGGATCAATAGTTTCGTTGCAGCGAGTGTTTGTCCACTAGCGGTAACTAACAGGAGAAAAACCAATATATGTCGGCGCAAAATATTCTTGAAGTTCATCATCTCATTAAACGTGTTGGTCAAGGTGAACATGAACTGACTATATTGCAAGGAGTCGAGCTAATTGTCGAGTCTGGTCAGACAATTGCTTTAATTGGTGAGTCAGGTTCAGGAAAGTCCACCTTATTAGGCATTATTGCTGGGTTGGATGATGGCTCTAGCGGCACCGTGAAGTTGCTTGATCAAGACTTAACGACCATGGACGAAGAAGCTCGGGCGCGATTACGGGCGCAAAGTGTCGGCTTTGTTTTCCAATCTTTTATGTTAATTCCAACGCTGAACGCCCTTGAAAATGTCCAATTGCCTTCTTTACTGCGCGGTGAATCAGAAACCAAGAGTCATCAGCAGGCGGTGAGCTTACTGACGGATTTAGGGTTAGGAAATCGCTTAAAACATATGCCAGCTCAGCTTTCAGGCGGTGAGCAGCAGCGTGTGGCATTGGCTCGGGCGTTTAATGGTCAGCCTCAAATCTTATTTGCTGATGAACCTACAGGAAATCTTGACCGCCATACGGGGGATAAAATCGCCGATTTGTTATTTGCGATGAATAAAGAGCACGGTACTACGCTGATTTTGGTTACCCATGACAATGAGTTAGCCGCCCGTTGCCAACGTCGATTACGGTTAGTTGATGGGCAATTGAGGGAAGAGTCATGATTTGGCGCTGGTTTTGGCGTGAATGGAAAACGCCGTCTCTGTTGATTGTGTGGTTAGCATTAACCTTGGCAGTCGCCTGTGTGCTGGCGTTAGGGCGGATCAGCGATCGCATTGAAAATAGCATGAGCTATCAGAGCCAAGAGCTACTCGCGGGGGATTTGGTGCTGCGTTCTTCCCATCCGAGTGAGCCAACATGGCTTGCCGCAGCGCAGCAAGCAGGCCTGACATTGAGCCAGCAAATTTCATTTTCAACTATGGCGTATTCTACCGCTGATGAAGAAGGGCGCCCGCAGTTAGTGTTAGTGAAAGCGGCGGATGCGAGTTATCCACTATACGGTGACTTAGTGGCCGAGCCTGCGGGATTAAAACCCACTAAAGGGCATATTCTCGTTGCCCCGAGATTATTGGAATTACTGAACTTAAAGGTTGGCGAACAGATTGATATCGGCGATGGGACGTTTACGATTTCAGGAACGTTAATTCAGGAACCTGATAGTGGTTTTAACCCCTTTCAAATTGCGCCAAGGGTGTTGATCTCGATTGAAGATGCGCCATTAACTGGGGCTATTCAAGTGGGAAGCCGTTTAACGTATCGCGATATGTTTGCGGGTTCTCGCCAAGGGATTGATGCATTTAAAGAGAAATATGATGCTCAGTTACGTAGCGATCAGCGCTGGTATACCTTGGATGATGACAGCGGTGCGGTCGGGAAAACCTTTAAGCGCGCTCAGCAGTTTTTGCTGCTATCGGTGCTGCTAACGCTGTTATTGGCGATTGCTGCGGTGGTGGTGTCGATGACTCATTATTGTCGAAGCCGTCACCAACTGATAGCGGTATTGAAGACCTTGGGGGCAGACCGAGGTGCATTACGTAAGTGGATCATTGGTCAGTGGTTAGTGATTTTAGTGGCAGCGGCATTATTAGGGTCTTTGCTGGGGCTGGCTTTTGAAGGCATTTTAATGCAGATATTGTCGGCAATGTTACCTAAAGCCTTGCCGAGCGCCAGTTTTTGGCCGTGGATCTGGGCGGTGGCAACGCTGTTTATTATCGCGATTATTGTGGGGATCCGTCCTTATTATCAATTGATGGGTACTCAACCTTCTCGTGTATTACGGGAAGATGCCAAATCACCAATTTGGCCACTGTATTATTATCTGCCTGTGGTTACGTTGATAGTGGTCGGCGGGTTATTCCTGTTTGCAGGGGTAAACCCACTATTATGGTCAATCTTGCTGGGAATTGTTGTGGTTGCGGTGCTCCTTGCGTTGATTGGTTGGCTAGGGTTGTGGTTGCTGAGAAAAGTACAGTTTCGCCAGCTCAGTCTGCGTTTATCAGTGAGCCGCTTATTGCGTCAGCCATTGCAAACTATTACCCAGATGAGCGCATTTTCATTGTCATTTATGTTATTGGCATTGTTGATTTTGGTTCGAGGGGATCTTTTAGATCGCTGGCAACAGCAGCTACCTGCGGATAGCCCGAATTATTTTCTGATTAATATGACTCAGTCTCAGCTTGATCCTGTTACGCAGCTGTTGAAACAGTACGAGGTTACACCAACGGAGTTTAATCCAGTTGTGTTAGCGCGTTTATCGGAAATTAATGACCAGTCTGCGATTGAGTGGGCGGATGCTCGCGATCCCAATAATAATACGGTTAGGCGAGAGCTAAGCTTAACGTGGCAATCAACATTGCCGCCTGCAAACGAGTTAGAGCAAGGGAGCTGGCCACCAAAAGCGGGGGAAGTTTCCATTGAGCAAACTGTCGTTAAAGAGTTAGGACTAAAAATCGGCGATAAATTGACGTTCAATGCTGGCTCGCAGATTTTCACGGCTAAAGTGAGCAGTATTCGTAAAGTGGATTGGGAAAGTTTGCGCCCAAATTTCTACTTTATTTTTGCGGAAGAAACATTATCGCCAATGCCAGAAACATGGTTGAGTAGCTTCCATTATGATGGCGATGGGCAGTTGTTAACACAGCTGAGTCATCAGTACCCAACTATTAATGTGTTGGATACGGGCGCTATCATCACGCAAATTCAGCAGATTTTACAGCAGGTAAGCCAAGCTTTAGAAGTGATGGTGGTTTTGGTGATTTTCTGTGGCGTATTATTGTTACTCGCACAGATTCAAGTGGGTATGAGCCAACGAGAGCGTGAGTTGGTGGTGTATCGTACCCTAGGTGCGAGCAAAAAACTGATGCGCCGTACTTTATGGAGTGAATTTGCCTTACTCGGCGGAATGGCAGGGCTTGCCGCGGCATTTGGAGCTGAAGTGGCACTATGGTTACTGCAAACTAAGGTCTTTGATTTCCCGTGGCAGCCAGAATGGCGCCTGTGGGTGTTATTGCCGCTCTGTGCTGGGTTCTTGTTATCGGTGTGTGGCAGTTGGCTGGGGCTGAGGTTAATCGGCACTGGCAATCAGCATCGTCGATTATCGAACGGTTAAATGTATAAAAAGTAGAATAGTCACGAAGGTGGCTATTCTACTTAAAAATGAAAATCGGATGCTTGAGCTTCGCTGTATAGATTTTTTAAGTTGATGTATCCGACATCAAATAAATATTATTTTGTTAGTGTGATTGGTTAAACGAACTGTCTCTAATCCTTCACAAAACCTTCATTCGCCACGGTTATGATTCCGCCATCAATTATTGATGGTATGAAATAGGAAAATAACAATGGTTCGCCTTACACCAATAACTTTCAAACTAACATCCCTTTCTTTATTAATTGGTTTACTCTCATTTAGCACCGCAGGGGTTGCTCAACAAATTTCACAGAAACAAGTGCCAGCCACACTTGCTGGGCATGCCATTTTATCGGTGGATGCGACAGTACCAACGCCGGAAAATGCACCTTCGGATATGCAACATAGTGGCAAATACACTACAGGAACCCGCGTTGATACACTGAATAAAGTGGAGGGAAAATCCGATGGGCGCCCAACAGGTAAGTTTGTTCCAATCAAGGGGCAACCGTTACAAGGTCATTCAGGTATCAAGCGTATGGCTGATGGTACCTACTGGGTGCTCACAGATAACGGTTTTGGGAATAAAATGAATTCCCCTGACTCTATGCTGTATTTAACTCAGTATGATATTGATTTTAAAACGGGGAAAGCCAACCCGTTGAAAACAATTTTCTTCCACGATCCCAACAAAATTATTCCTTTTCATATTATTAACGAAAGCAGTGAAAAGCGTTATTTGACGGGAAGTGACTTTGATCCAGAAAGTTTTCAATTTGCCGATGGTGCCTTATGGGTGGGTGATGAATTTGGGCCTTATCTCATCAAAATGGATTTAAATGGCAAGGTGTTGGCGCTATTTGAAACACAAGTTGAAGGCAAGAAAGTCGTTTCCCCTGACCACTACACACTGACAACGCCGGGTAAACCTGCGGATAAAGTGATTTTCCAAGTCAATCGCTCAAAAGGTTTTGAGGGAATGGCATCATCGCCGGATGGCTCCAAACTTTATCCGATGTTGGAAGGGGCTTTGTGGCAAGAAGATAAACAAGACTATGAGAATGTGAACGGCAAAAAAGCGGCACGTATTCTTGAATTTGATGTGAAAAAGCAAGATTGGACTGGGCGCAGTTGGTTATATGTTTTTGAAGATAATCAAAATGCCATCGGTGATTTTAACCTGATTGATGACATTCACGGTTTGATTATCGAACGTGATAATGGGGAAGGCACCGCGGATAAAGCGTGCGCTGAAGGCGAAAAAAACAAAGAAAACTGCTTTAGCAACTTAGCAAAATTCAAACGTATTTATCGCATTGAATTTTCAGATAAAAATGTGGGTGATGCAGTGGATAAACAAGCCTATGTTGACTTAATGAACATCCAAGACCCTAACAAGCTAGCCAGAAAACCGCTAAATGATGGGGTATTTACCTTCCCATTCTTTACGATTGAAAACGTGGATGTGGTGGATAATGAACATATTATTGTCGGTAACGATAATAACTACCCATTCTCTTCCAGTCGTGAACCTAATCAAGCGGATGATAATGAATTTATCTTGCTGAGAGTACCGGAATTATTGAAGTAATGCGTAATCAGTTATACCGGTAAGAAGTAGAACGTGTAAATGGATCCTTGTTTTTCCCTTGGTTTGATATTTGCTCGGGTTATCCCCGAGCGTTTTTCTTTTTAGGGGTTAATCTTTTTTTACTTCTAAAGCAGGGGGCTTCATCATTAAAGTAAAGAATAGGATCACGATAACAGGAGCTGCGATGGTTAAAAATGCAGGGGTAAAACTGCCTGTAATATCCTTAATTGCACCTGCGATAAATGGCGCTAAACAGGCAATGGTTGAGATTAAATTGACGACGGAGAACAACTCTAAATAAGGTCCGCGACCAAAATAATTGGACAGTAAAACACTGGACGCTAAGAAGGTCATACCGTAGCCAACACCCACGCAAATCACGAACAAAATCAGCCAGAACCATGATGTGGAGATACTCAGTGCCACTACGCCAAGCACCATAATAATTAGGCTACCAATCAGTAAACGTTTCGGCTCCAACCATTCACCCGCCGCGCCGCCTAAGAAGCGCGAAAATGCATTTACAAACGCCATGGTACTTAGCAGAGAAACCGCGATGGTCATACCAAATCCACGCTCTTCAATGTGCGCCACTGCAAAACTGTTTACTGTAATACCGCACCATAAAAAAGAGGTATAAGTCGCAGCAATTAAATAGAACTGCCAAGTGCGTAATGCGCGGCGAACTGTCCAAACTTCAGCGGTACGATAAATAGGCTTATTCGCATGACTAACTTGTTTTTGCATTACTTTTTTGGCGTGATCTTGTTCTTTTTTCCCTTCACGTAATGTCAAGATAGTGATGATTGTGACAATGCTAAGATAAACTGCACATAGTACCCAGTGCATTCGCCAAGAGCCTAATTGATTCGATGCGTAGAAGTAAATCCAAGGACCTGCAACGCCACCCAATCCACCAATCGTGAAATACAATCCAAATGCCAGAGATTGTTTTTCAAATAGGCGAGAAAGTACATAGGTACCCGGAACGGTCGCTAATAGCGTAAACCCAATACCAATCAAAGCGGTACCTAAGAAATAGGTGCTGATAGCTTCGGTGGAGTAGAGGCTATAAAAGCCAGAGCAGAACACGAGCATGCCTAAAAGTAGCGTGAGACGAACACCGACTTTACGTATCAGCAATGAGGGTAAAAAGCTCGCTAAACCGCAGGTTAAACCAAGTAAAGTAAAACCAAAGCCTGCCTCAGTCCAACTCCATTTTAATTCGCCGATCATGCTCGGTAATACTACGCCTAATGAGGTAAATGTGGTGGCGGTAGCAAGGAAATAAACCAGTCCGAGGAGAATAAGAATTGACCATTGGTATAACGGACTAAACGGTGAGGCTTGTGTTTCTGGCATATGCACTCCAGTGGCGCCCTAGTGAGTTAGTCATCACTCACAAGTAATCACTATAAAAGTAGGGCAAAAATAGCACAATGCCCGAAATATCACTCTCGGGCACGAATAGCGCTATTTTCCCTATTTTTGGCGAGAGTACCAGCCTAATTTTGTTTTTGCCCACTCAATGCCACTTTTATACTCATTTGGCAGCATTGGGATCAAACTATCGAGGGTATTTTCGAGTTGATGAACATCGCTATGAGTCAGATTTAAGTGACCCACTTTACGTACTGGGCGCACTTCTTTCTCATACCAATGTAAATGGACTAAAGGCAGATTTAACCATTCTTGGTTAACATCAGTGCCAATTAAATTGACCATCACCGCAGGGCTGAAAACTTCTGGTGTCGGCATCGGTAAATTTAAAATCGCGCGTAAATGAAGCTCAAATTGGCTAATGGAAGCACCGTTTTGAGTCCAATGCCCACTATTATGAACGCGAGGGGCGATTTCGTTGATCAGCAGTTTATCACCAACCACAAAACACTCCATTGCCATCACACCGATATAGCCTAACTCATCCATCACGGCACTGAGCATCGTCTGTGCTTGTTGTTGCTGGACAGGGTTTGCATCAGGAAAAGCCACACTGGTGCGTAAAATCCCTTCTTGGTGAAGATTATGGGTGATTGGGTAGAACACTGATTCACCGGATTGGCTACGGGCGCCAATTACGGAGACTTCAGCATCAAATGGGATCCCTTGCTCGACGATGCATTCACCGTAAATTTCCGCAGGGAGTGCTTGTTCATCACCAGGGCGAACACGCCATTGACCACGACCGTCGTAGCCACCAGTTCTACGCTTGACGATTAAAAAATCACCAAGAGTGGCGAAAAATTCTGGCCACTGGTCTGGCGATTCTAATCGCGCCCAAGGTGCCGTCGATAAATTTAATGAGTCGAACAGGCTTTTTTGTGGGAAGCGGTCAGCTAAACGTGGAAAAATATCACGGTTAATAAACGCATTATGACGCGCTAACTCTTTGGTTAATGGGGTTTCAGGCCAACGTTCAATTTCAGCGGTGATCACACTTTGCTGATAAGGAACGGCTTCAGGCTCTGCATCTAATCCAACAGGAAAAACAGAAATGCCCAGCGGTTCACCTGCTTGGCGCAGCATGCGACCTAATTGACCGTTACCAAGGACACAAACCGGTTTCATTACGCTTCCCTCGGATCTGGGTTATTTAATACGTCGTTGGTTTGTGCTTCACGCCATGTGGATAAGCGATTGAATAGCTCGCTGTCATGATTGGCTAAAATTTGTGCTGCTAGCAGTGCGGCGTTAGCTGAGCCCGCTTTCCCAATGGCAAGTGTGCCAACAGGAATGCCTTTTGGCATCTGAACGATAGAATACAGGCTATCGACACCACTTAATGCAGCGCTCTGTACAGGGACACCAAGGACGGGAACCAGCGTTTTTGCGGCTAACATTCCAGGTAAATGGGCGGCACCACCGGCACCAGCGATAATCACATCAAAACCATTTTGTTTAGCATTTTCAGCAAAGGAAAATAGTTTGTCTGGCGTGCGATGTGCGGAAACAATCTCAACATGGAAAGGTAGTTGCAGTTCGGTCAGCACGTCAGCGGCATGCTGCATGGTTGTCCAATCACTTTTAGAACCCATAACAATGGCGATTTTTGCCGCAGATTGAGCAGGAACTTGGGCAGTCATTTGGTGTGATCCCTGTATTGAAAAATATCACCCTAAGGGTGGGAATGTGAATTGCCCCGATCATATCACGGTAATTAGGTAAGGAAAACGTTTGCGTGATTATAAAATAAGCAAACAGTCATACTGACGACCAACAATTTATCTGCGTGTCTTTATCAAGATAGGAATGTTAAAAAGGAAAGAAAATAAGCTCAACGCCGTTTTCGTTGATCACAAAGGCTGAGCCTTCGCTGTGCCATGCGCCTAAAACGCCACGAAAATGAAGTTGACCACCGAGATTAATCTCGTGGATAGCAGGGCGATGCGTGTGTCCGTGGATCATCCATTGTGCTTGATGGCGGTTTAAGGCATCAATCACCGCGTCGGAATTGACGTCCATAATGGCTTCGGATTTCATACTGCTGGCATATTGGCTATTGCGACGCATTTTTTGTGCGATGCGGCGGCGAATAAAGAGCGGTAGCAGTAAAAATACCCGTTGGATCCAAGGAGTATGGACCTTTTTACGGTAGTTCTGATAAGCAGCATCGTCGGTGCATAAGGTATCACCGTGCATAATTAAAATACGCTTATCATATAGTTCAAGTAGGGTTTCTTGGGGCAAAATGGTCATGCCGCACTGTTTTGCATAACGTTGACCCAATAAAAAATCGCGATTGCCATGAATGAAATAGCAAGGGATACCGCGTTCACTCAGCTGTTTTAGAGCCTGAGCCACTTGCTGATGCAAGAGGGTATTATCATCGTCGCCAATCCAATAATTGAAAAAGTCACCGAGAATATACAGGCTGTCGGCGTGGATGGCTTGCTGTTCAATAAATGTAAGAAAACCGGCGGTGATCGCCGGTTCATCTTCACTTAAATGCAAATCTGCAATGATATAAGTGGACATAAATTCAGGGATTACTCGCTGACAGTCACTTTTTCAATCACAACATCTTCGCGAGGTACGTCTTGGTGGAAGCCACTGCGACCAGTAGAAACGCCTTTGATTTTGTCAACAACGTCCATACCTTCAACCACTTCAGCAAATACGCAGTAACCCCAACCATCTGGGCGCTCTGAACGGAAGTTTAAGAAGTCATTGTCAGCGACGTTGATAAAGAATTGTGCTGTTGCTGAGTGTGGATCGTTAGTACGAGCCATTGCTAATGTACCGCGGCTGTTTTTCAGTCCGTTATTAGCTTCGTTTTTGATAGGCGCTTTAGTGTCTTTTTGGTTCATGCCTGGCTCAAAACCACCGCCTTGGATCATGAAGCCGTTAATAACACGGTGGAAAATGGTATTATTGTAGAAACCTTCGCGGCAGTAAGTTAAAAAGTTTTCGACAGTGACAGGTGCTTTGTCTGCGAAAGTTTTGATAACGATGTCACCGTGATTGGTATGAAATGTAACCATAATAGCTATCCTGAATAATTGTTTTTTATGCGCTAACTTGCGAAAGCGTTGAGATCAGCAAGTTTATATCACAGATAAAACCTGACTTGAAGCGACAGTGTGTTTGCAAAATAGGTTATCCCATAACAGTGACCTAATAAATCAGGCGATAAAGTCAGGCGCTAACCTTGCTTTCTTCGGGTGATCGCGATTCAATACCGTGCTATTTTCGTAAGGTTGAATCTGGATATTTTATCCTCAACATCGCGATAATCTGATGTATGATAAATATACACGTACTAATAAAATGGAAATAAAAAGATGCTGCAGATTTTCAATACACTGAGTCGTCAAAAAGAAGAATTTAAACCCATCCATGCTGGAAAGATTGGGATGTACGTGTGTGGCATCACCATTTACGATTTGTGTCATATTGGTCACGGTCGTACCTTTGTGGCTTTCGATGCAATTAGCCGCTATTTACGCTATTTAGGCTATGACCTGAATTATGTGCGTAACGTGACGGATATTGATGACAAAATCATTAAACGTGCCGCTGAAAATAATGAAAGCGTGGAAGAATTAACTACGCGCATGTTAGCGGAAATGCATAAAGATTTTGATGCATTAAATATCCTACGTCCAGACAGCGAACCGCGTGCCACTCGCCATATTCATGAAATCATTGAGCTAACTGAAAGCTTGATTGAGCGCGGTCATGCTTATGTTGCTGATAATGGCGATGTGATGTTTGAAGTCAAAACTGATCCAAACTACGGCTTATTATCTCGCCAAGACTTAGACCAACTTCAAGCGGGTGCCCGTGTTGAAGTGGCTGATGTAAAACGTAATCCAATGGACTTCGTTTTATGGAAAATGTCCAAAGAGGGTGAACCAAGCTGGGAATCTCCGTGGGGATTAGGTCGCCCAGGTTGGCATATCGAATGTTCGGCAATGAACAGTAAAGAGTTAGGCAACCATTTTGATATTCATGGCGGCGGCTCTGACTTAATGTTCCCGCATCATGAAAATGAAATTGCGCAATCTACCTGCGCCCATGATGGCCCCTATGTTAATTACTGGATGCATTCCGGTATGGTGATGGTTGATAGAGAAAAAATGTCTAAATCTCTCAACAACTTCTTTACCATCCGTGATGTATTAGAGTACTACGATGCGGAAACTGTACGCTACTTCCTGCTTTCAGGTCACTATCGTAGCCAATTGAACTATACCGAAGAGAACTTAAAGCAAGCGCGTACCGCGTTAGAACGCTTATATACAGCGCTGCGCGGCACGGATAAATCGGCTGTACCAGCAGGCGGCGAAGAGTATAAGAATCGTTTCTGTGAAGCGATGAATGACGACTTCAATACACCAGAAGCTTATTCTGCGTTGTTTGATATGGCGCGTGAATTAAACCGCCTGAAAACTGAAAATATGGATGCAGCGAACGGCATAGCGGCTCAATTACGTGAACTGGCAAAAGTGCTGGGACTGTTAGAGCAAGATCCTGAAACTTTCCTGCAAGCTGGAGCACAAGGCGAAGATGATGCGGAAGTCGCGAAAATCGAAGGGTTGATTAAACAGCGTAATGATGCGCGTCAAAGTAAGGATTGGGCTCTGGCGGATCAGGCGCGTGATGCGTTAGCGGCGATGGGGGTTGTGTTGGAGGATTCGTCTGCCGGTACGACATGGCGTCGCAAATAATTCTCGTCATTCTTCGAACTGTAGCTGTGTTGCCGGCACTCGCTAACCCTAGTCACATACTTGTGTATGCTCCTAGGGATTAGCTCCTTTGGCGCCTTGCTACAATTCGAATAATTTAGAGAATTTAGCTTAACTAGCTTAACTAGCTTAACAAATAAGAATAAAACCCACTAAAAAGGATCTATTTTTGGTGGGTTTTTTTATGGCTGCAGCGGCTAAATTTGCAAGCGAGGATGATGACAGTTGTCGATACTACCCAGTGAAATATAGACAGTGGAATTTAACATTGGGTCACCAAAACGGTGAATTCACTCACAATGAAAACATAGATAAGGATAAATATGTTTCCAATAAACACTAATCGACTAACTGTATCGCCATTGACAGAATTTCCAGTATCATCAAATACAAGCCATCTCCCTGAACGTATTAAGTCTATCCAAAATATCTCCGAACTTAGCCCACATTTGGCTGAAACAACACCCGTCAAAAGAAATAGGTTAAAGCTAAAACTAAAACTAAATATAGGAGTCGCTACTAAAGCTACGGCATTCGATAAATTGGCTGAAAAAACACAGTTACTGGTGAAAAACATTGAATACGATACAGAGAGTAGGGGGCAGAGATATCCCAATATTGGTAGTGCAAAACAGACTCAAATTTCAATACAAAACTCTTGCAAATCTCTTGTCACCTTAGCTGCCAATCGGCTCCAAGTGGGGGGAGAAAATTTAGCCATCCGCTGCCAATACCCCAAAGATAATGACCAAGCCATTGAAAATCATTTGTCTATGCTTATAGCAAACAAAACTCCGATATTAGTTGTCTTAGCATCAAAACAAGAGATTGATAATTCTATCTTGCAAGGAAAGAAGCTCCCACCTTACTTTATGAGTAATCAAAAATATGGCGCCATTGAAGTCACTTTTGAACAAGAAAAAAAGAACTATAAAGTAGAACCTAAAAAAACAAGCACAGGGGCGAACCCGTTGGAATTTAGCCAATATAAAATGGAGATTTCTAATGGTCATAAAAAGCATTCAATCCCTGTGATCCACGTGACTAATTGGAATGATGGGGGAACGGTGACAACGGAGGAGTTAGTTAAATTAAACCAGCTTATTAGAGTCATCAATGAAGGTAGCTTATTTGAACTCTATAAAAATCAAGGAGTAGATATAGAAGGAAGAAATAAACCGCTTCCCGTTATTCATTGCAAAGCTGGCATTGGTCGAACAGGGGTATTAGCGGCATGCATGCAGTGGAGAAAGGCAGGAAATAAACTATCGATGGAAAATATCGTATTAGCATTGCGGGAGACAGGAAGCCCGAATATGGTCCAAAATGAAGCGCAATATCGGCAATTACAAGAATTCACAAATGTGCCATTATCCCCAACAAGAACAATCGGTAAGTGGGCTTTTTGATTGAGTAACAAAAGGTAAGCTGAATAGGGCTCAGCTTACCTCTATCAAGGATGCAGTGAGAACTACTCTTGTACCTTGATTTGTTCGCTTCCCATAGAAACGACTTTGCCTGCGACAATTTTGCAGCGTTTGCGTGTTTCAACAACACCATCAACTTGCACTAAGCCATCAGCAATCATTGATTTTGCCATCGCGCCACTTTCTGCCCAACCTTCAATTTTTAGCAGGTCGCATAACTCGATATGGGGATGACCATCAAGATGAAAAATATCCATTGTGACTCCAAATTACATTAAATATCGTGGTACTCTTCGCACGCCTGTAGCGTGTTTTGAATCAGTGTAGCCACGGTCATTGGCCCAACACCGCCCGGAACTGGCGTGATCCATGCAGCGCGTTTTGACGCTTCATCGAAATCAACATCTCCAGTCACTTTGCCATTTTCTAAGCGGTTAATACCGACATCGATAACGATAGCGCCCGGTTTGATCCATTCGCCTGGAATAAAGTTAGGTTTACCTACAGCCACGACTAGTAAATCCGCATTACGGACATGCTGTTCGAGATCTTTGGTAAAGCGATGAGTAACGGTGGTGGTGCAGCCCGCTAATAATAATTCAAGGCTCATCGGACGACCAACAATATTTGATGCGCCAATGATAACGGCGTTTAAACCATAAGTATTAATGTCATAACGCTCAAGTAAGGTAACAATCCCTCTTGGGGTGCAAGGACGCAGGCGAGGCGCACGTTGGCATAAACGACCGACGTTATAAGGGTGAAAACCATCGACGTCTTTATCGGGATGAATGCGTTCAATCACTTTGACGTTATCAATGCCAGCAGGTAATGGTAACTGAACTAAGATGCCATCAATTTCATTATCTTGGTTAAGGTCATCAATAAGCTTGAGCAGTTCAGCTTCAGTTGTCGTGTCTGGTAAATCATAGGAGCGAGAAATAAAGCCAACTTCTTCGCAAGCACGTCGCTTACTGCCAACATAAATTTGAGAAGCGGGGTTAGCGCCTACGAGAATAACGGCAAGCCCGGGAGCTCGTTTACCATTGGCAATACGAGTTTGTACTTTTTGAGCAACTTCCTGTCTAATTGCTTGCGCAATCGTTTTCCCATCAATAATTTTTGCTAACATCTGTAACTTAATCCATATATGAGACACGGGGGATGACTCTATTTTGTCAGAACTTGCTAGTAATGTCAGGTCTATCTGATAGATAAAGTAAGCATATCGTTATTTAAGTAGTGAAAAGCCATTGACTCGGCGCTCAGCAACCGTATAATTCAACGCCATCAGCCAGATAGGCTGTCTGCGCACACAATGCGCCCTTAGCTCAGTTGGATAGAGCAACGGCCTTCTAAGCCGTAGGTCACAGGTTCGAATCCTGTAGGGCGTACCATTCTCAAGTATTTCAACGTCTACAATAGCCCATAAAACCCTTATAAAATCAGTATCTGCAAGAATACATAGTATCCCAAGGTCTACTCTCGTCTATTGAAATCTACAGCTATGTGGGGGCATAATTGGGGGCATTACCCCGTTCAATGAAAATCGGTGCCCCCAAATGAAGCTAACAGCCAGACAAGTCGAAACTTCCAAGCCAAAAGAGAAAGCGTATAAACTGTCTGACGGTGGTGGCATGTATTTAGAAGTTGCTCCGAATGGCTCTAAATATTGGCGTATGAAATATAGGTATGCCGGCAAAGAGAAAAGACTGGCTTTAGGTGTATATCCATCAATATCACTTGCACAGGCTAGGGCGAAAAGAGAAGAAGCCAAGCGCATATTAGCGTTAGGTGATGATCCATCGTTGGTAAAGAAAGCCGAAAAGCGAGAAAAAGAGTCTCAGGTCAACAATAGCTTTGAGAAAATCACACTTGAATGGCATGACTATAAAAAGCCGAATTGGTCGCAAGGTTATGCTGATGACTTATTAGAAGCCTTCCAGAAAGATATCTTCCCTTACATTGGTAAAGCTAGCATTACGGAAATTAAGCCACTAGACATGTTAGAAGTGCTTCGAAAGCTAGAAAAGCGCGGTGTGTTGGATAAACTAAAAAAGATAAGACAGGCATGTAACCAAGTATTCCGTTATGCAATTGTGACGGGGCGGGCAGAGTATAACCCTGCATCAGAATTAGCTGGCGCACTGTCTACACCAAAAGCAAAACACTTCCCCCATTTAAACGTTAATGAATTACCTGATTTTTTACAGGCACTATCTGTATGTAGTGGAAGTAAGATCACTCAGATTGCGACCAAGCTATTGATGATAACAGGTGTTCGTACTATTGAACTAAGAGCTGCTGAATGGCCAGAAATAGATTTCGATAAGGCTATTTGGGAAATACCAAAAGAACGTATGAAAATGCGTCGACCTCATATGGTGCCATTATCTACACAGGCGTTAGAGTTATTCAAAGAAATACAAACCATAACAGGAAAGTTTAAATATATCTTTCATGGCAGGAATGATGCTTCTAAACCAATGAGTGAAGCAGCAATAAATCAGGTCATAAAGCGTATTGGTTATGATGGTAGAGCCACAGGCCACGGATTCAGGCATACAATGAGCACCATCCTACACGAACAAGGCTATAACACTGCATGGATTGAGACACAGCTAGCACACGTTGATAAGAACTCTATTCGTGGAACGTATAACCATGCTCAGTATATTGATGGACGTAGAGAAATGCTTCAATGGTACTCTGATTACATGGACGCATTAGAGAACGGCGATAATGTTGTACACGGTAACTTTAAACGTGCTTAAGTAGCCAGCGATCGCATACTGAACCAGACAGTAAAATGTCTGGTTTTTTTTATGCTGGAACTAGTTGTTATTGCAATAAATATTTAAAATTTTACAGAAGTTATCCACAATTACCATCTGATTAGTACACTTGATAATACGCAGATATACGATACACTTTACTTTAGTATTATTTGATAGACGGTAATAGACCACATGGAAACTCAGGGAGATGAGGCGTGGATATATTAGCTAGCCGAAAATGGCTAACACTTAAAGAAACATCTCGTTTTTTAAGTAAGAAATTAAAAAATGAAATTAGATTATCTGATGTTGCGCGATTGATTGCTGATGGCGTAATTAGACCCTCAGTTTTTTTTCATACCCCAGTTTTTGTTAGAGCTGTTGATATTACAGACAGACCACTTTCTTATGTTTTGTCTGAAACAGAAACTGCTCTTTCCGATAATCGTAAGCTATTAAGCCAAGAGCCAATATTGCCTAATACATTAGTACCTCACGCCACACCTATTGATAATCAAATCATGAGAGTTTCTAGTTTATGGTCAGCTTTGCCTACAGGTATAGCAAAACATGAAGCGGAAAGAATATATTCGCAAGAAGAACAATTACCTATGCCAACACGCTCGTTATATGACATAAAAGGGATCGTCATCGCTGAACCAACAAAAAAATATCAACTAATCACTGGGTTTGATGTTGAAAAAGAGTTGCTGGAGTTAATCAAATTAAGTCAATCACAGGATGGTGAGGGAAGTGGTTTTCTTTCTGGGCATATAGAAAAGTTGAAAAATATCCGAGATGAAGTTCGCCATGGCAAAATGGAAAATAGCTTTATTCCCTGCACGAGCTTGCCTCAGAATGCATATTTTGCAATTAAGATGGAAGATATAGAATCATTTTTCTCTGAGAGTCGAGATCCCCAAAAAAAGATTTCATTAAAAACACAAAACGCACAAGCTCAATTTATTTACGGTTTACTTTTTACTAAGTATGGCAAGGATGTTGCTGATAACCCCCGTCCTCATATTGAAAATCCAAGAGGAGTAATTAGAACAGAATTCGACTCATTGAACCTCTCATTACCTAGCGGAAACGCTGTTTCTGGCTGGCTTAAAAATATTGACTCGTAATATTACGAACTATTTTTGTAATATTACGAAAACACCTAATTCAACGAAGTATATTCCATCCTGAGATCTACGAACGTCTACTAAGGCGTATCATTAACTAGATAACAGGGGGGCATAATGCCAACAGCAACAACCTTAAAAGAAAACCTCATTCGTTTACCTGAAGTTATGCGTCGTACTGGCTATGGTAAAGCGTGGATTTATCGCCTTATCGAAACAGGACAATTCCCGAAATCAGTAAAAATCGGTACTCGTTCTATTGCTTTCGTTGAGTCAGAAGTGGATGAGTGGGTAGCAAATAAGATTGCTGAATCACGTACTGGCGAGGTGGCATAATGGAAAAGAAAAACCACCCGTCACAGGCGGCTTCTCAGAATAACGTAGCATCGTCTATTCTACCAAAGAACCCACCGAAAAAACACCGCGCCCGTTTATATATGTTAGGTACAGGCATTAATGGATTTACAGAGAATGAAATATTAATTCATTGTCGTTTATCGTCAGGTCGTAATTATCCAAATGAATTGGAACGTTTATTAAATATCGAACTGGAACGCATTGATGAGCCCAATCCTGATGGTATCGGGTCACACTACCGTTACCGCTTTAAGACGGCTCAGGATGCGCAGAAGGTTATCAATTTAATCAATGAGCGCGCTGAACAAGGTAATTACCAGACGCTAGATAAAGCACTCGTAAATAACATTTTAAGCCTCTACCCGACAAAATAACGGAATAAGAAAATGAAACTAAAAAATAACAGCTTAAATGCTGGTGGATTCGCTCATCCAAAATTCAGCGACGAGACTATTTTAAATATCAACTCAGATGATATTTCCGTTATTCGATTTGAGGGGGTAGAGGTACGGATAGTTAAAATTAATAACGAGCCGTGGTTCGTCGCTAAAGATGTTTGTGATGCTCTACAATTAACTAACTCAAGGGCTGCTTTGCTGGCTCTAGATGAGGACGAAAAGGATGTAAGTTTAATTTACACCCTTGGCGGTAATCAGAAGTTGAATATTATTTCTGAGTCTGGATTTTATAAACTGATTGCCCGTAGCCGTAAGGCAACCACTAAAGGCACATTTGCGCATCGTTTTACTAATTGGGTATTCCGTGACGTAATCCCATCTATCCGTAAAACTGGCGCGTATGGTGTGCCATTCTCAGCGTTAAATGACTTTACCAAGCGTCAGCAACAATACCAAATTACAGCCTCAAAACATGGGCGTGATCTGCAATCCTGTAAGCAAAAGAAAGCTGATTTACAGCGTGAAGAACGCGAGTTGTGGAAAAAGTACCAGCCTGATTTTCTTGATGGAGAAATCCACTAATGATGGCTATTAACTTACAAATGTTTGGTACACCCAAAGCGCTGTATCAAAGTTCAAATATTAATCAATTAACACCCGATTGGGTGAATATTGCCTACCAAGAGAGTGATTCCCTACTGGCAGGTAATAACGTAAGTTCAACGTACACTAATCAGCCGATTACCGTAGCTTTAAACTACGGTATTACCGGCAACCAATCAGACAAATTTTCGTCTGGTTACTCGGTTAATATTTTGGCTCAGCAACTGGCTAAAACTTTAGCCGATGTATCAGCGAAAATTTACGCCAATCAATCACCCAAATTTACGGGAAATAAATTTGGGGAATATTTCTCAGGTCAATCAGCAAAACATTTTGCCAATCTAAAACGTGGAGAATTTACACCATTTGCTAAAGGTGGCTTTTCTCACCTTTCTAAAGAGGCTAATTATCCTCATTGGCAAGGTTTAATCGGGGTCACTACACAAGGCAGAATTGAGTTTTGTCAGTCCATAAAAAAGGAACACGAAGAGTTTTTTGAGTCCATAAAAAAGGGCAGCCAATCGGCTACCCTCGGGAACGTCGATATTGAATATCGAGCAAGTGAGAACTATGAGAATAGTATTCATCTTGTTATTGGTAAAGGTAATAACCTTGAGTTAATACAAAAATGTGCAATACATCACTTGCGCTTATGGGTGATTGTTGGCTATAGTAAAAACGCACTAGCAAAATCTAGTGCCGGAATTGGCGTTCTGAATCAGTTACTGGCGACACATGACGCGCCTTGCGTCTTTTTTTGTGTCCATGCCTACGCACACCCATTAAATGCGGTATTATATCGCGCTGAATCTATGGTGGCGGCAGCAGAGCAACCGCAAGGTTGGCTGGATTCCAGTAACTCCAGTAACGCCAACTCTACTGTCGTCACCACCCCCGAAATTGGCGTTTCTAGTGGTGACTCCTTAACAAAGTTACTGGAGATCATCGTTATGATGGCAACCCCTACCCAAACTCAATTTAAATTCCTGTTTTTGAGCATTAAACGCTCAGATACTACCGCTAAACCTTGTCGCATTGCTGTTACAGCATCGAACGAACACGATGCAAGACTCATGCTTGTACGTGATTACATTCTGTCATTCGCTGGGCGCTTACCCGCTCAGGAGGTGACAGCATGAGCGCAGATATCACTATCCATCAAGCAGCTGAAAAAGCACAACAGCTAGAACTGATTAGCCTGATGCTTCCTAATTATCCTCGCAATTTTACACCAAGCGATATCGTCGCTATTTCCTCACTTATGACGGAATTATCCGGTGATGTAGCGGCATTCTTGAACGATGTGGCAGCACAGGAGTGTAAGGAATGAGCAAACCAATTTCTTTAGATGTAGCCGCATACAAGGCACAGCAAGCCAATTCATTAATCACAACGATATTAGAACAGGCTCAAGGGAACTGTTCGAGTGAGTTGGTGGATCTCATTTCTATTGCTTGCGATTTAAGCTGTGAAATATCCGAATCCCTCGAGGAGGCGACCAAATGAAAACAATCAAATTAAAAGTTGGTCACTTATCTACCTTAGAAGAAGTCGAACACATCAACGAAGAACTCCAAGCATTATTAATCCCATTATTAACGGCTGTAGAGAATGAAGCTGATACAGATACACATTTTCTACTAAGAGCAGTTAATCGCCTTGTATGTGCTCAAGGGAAAGAAATCACTAGGTTAGCGGAGGTGATGAAATGAGACTGGTCACTATCAATGCCACCAGCCTAAGCCCATTCATGTATCAAGGTAAGCGAGTTGTGACCTTTGCCATGATTGACGAGGTACACCAACGCCCGAAAGGTACAGCAAAGCGCACATTCAACACACATAAAAAGCACTTCATTGATGGGGTAGATTACTTTTTGCTCACTAAGTACGTAATACGTACCGAGTTACCCGAACTAGAGATAGGCGGTAAGGCAAAAGAGTTAATGCTTATCACTGAGTCAGGTTATTTGATGGTTGCCAAGCCATTTACCGATGATTTGTCGTGGCAGGTTCAACGCTCAATGGTTAACAGCTACTTTCGTTTGTCTGAGTTCCCCGAAATTAAGCACATTCAAATCCCCACGCTGGCGGAACTTGAAGCCATGCCAATTAGTGAGGCTCAAAACTTGATTAGCAGTTTAGAAGCTGACTCTTATCAAGGTCACGGTAGGCGCGGCAGTTATGCCATGAACCTACGCCGCAAGGAGAAGAAAGCACTTAAACCAATGGTAATAGCCATTGAACAAGCCTCACAGCTACACATTCAGGATATGGGGGATTACCGCTCATGAGAACGTTTCAAATAGCAGGGTATGGCACAACACCGAAAGGGTTAACGCTAGGTATTTGTAAGCAGGTGATATCTGCCACCCAGAAAGACGCACAATCGCAAGTGATGCGAGAAGCGCAACGTGACGGTTTAACCGATATCCGAATTAACTATGTGCGTGAGGTGAAGTAATGACTCAGGAACAAAAGCGTGAAGTAGAAATGTTACTAGAGCCGCACCAAGCAAAAGTATTAATGCTGATTACTTTACTTTCTACGTGGCTGGAAGCAGAGGGATGCGAAGAAACCAGAAACATGATCTGGGCGGTATTGACCGTTGTTTATTCGATTAGGGATGAAATGAACGAAGCGGCAGAGGGAAAATAATGAAACTTAATTATTTTGACAGTGGCGCAGTCGCCAAAATCACCGTAACCAGCAATCTATTTCAATATAAAAAACATCGTCGCGTTGTGGAAACGGCACTACTTAAAACCCATGTAACAGCCAGCACAAAGCGCGGGTTAGTGATTAAAACAGTGATTACAGGTAAGTCCTCGCATGTGTTGAGAGCTTACAAGGTAGCAGTAGCGGAGGCGAACCGATGAATATTACAAACATTAACGCATTTGAGCACAGCGAACAGGGCGTAATTCTCATTACTACCGCAGCGAATCAAGAGGCGATCAGCTACAGCGAAGCATTGGACGCACTGAATAATGGCATCTTTGATGGCAATTTGATTTTGGGTTTTGAGTTAGTTCTCGCTATTAGTAAGGGAGAGGTTAACGGCTTCTTTAAATCTACGATTGAGCAAACGGTCATTCTTTGGCGTTGGATTGTCGCAGCCTCATTTGTTATGGAACAAGCCGATCATAACGGGTTTCATTATGCTGACGATGGGAAAGGCGGAGTGGTTACCGCCGCAGTGTATCGCAATGAGCACGCCGCTTTAACTATTTATGCCTCCAGTGAGCGAATGTTATTAGCAAATCATGTTGAGAGTATTGCTTATGAACATTATGAGCCTAAGTATGCTCCTGCAATGGCTTTACGTATGTATCGTGATTTTATCAATCTTGAGCCAAAACAAGGCTGTCGGCTATCAGATAGAGGTCGAGAGGGGCTATCGATGCTTCACGATGATCTCATTCGAATGATAGAAGATGGTGACTTTAAAGACACCGTCACCGTTCACTAGGGAGCCAATGACATGATAATCACAACCTTTAAAGTTAATTCACTGGCAAACCGGTACGCAGAGGCAATCTATCAGGATATTAAAGCCCGTAATGGTGGCGATTACTTCACAATGAACGTGGGTAATAAAGTGATTGAGGTCGCCATTAGCGACGGTGCGAAAAGTGTTCGCTTGCTGGTAGACAGTTACTTATTGAACGCCTTGAAACAAGAAAAAAAAGCATGGAAAAAAGCCGCCGTACAAGTCTTAAAAGTTTGTGTGATAAATGGCGTTATTACAGGCTACGGGCGCGAAATATGGAAAAGCATGATTAATGACATGGGTAATACTTTAGCCGAACAAGGAGAGTTTCAATGAAGCCGATTGATGTTATCCGTGATGTGAAGCTGAAAGCCAACGGGCAATGGCAAAACATATTATCTAACCTTGGGGCGGAAGTGCCCCTAAACACGCACACGGCTTGTCCTCATTGTGGCGGTAAAGACCGTTTTAGATTTGATGACAAAGACGGCAACGGCACGTTTATTTGTAGTCAGTGCGGCTCGGGTGATGGGTTGGACTTAGTTCAGCGTGTTCTGGGTGGTAGCGTGACAGAAGCCGCTTATGAGGTGGCTGGCATGATTGGTATTGATACCCGTTCAGATAATCCACCAGCCTACCGTAGCCATGAGGTAAAGGCGCAACAGGACGCATTGAAAGCGCAGCAAGCCCAGAACCAAGCTAACGAGCAGATAGAGAAGCATAAACGCTTTACAGCGCGATACAGCCGCACTATTGCCAACGCTAAAAAGGGCGAATCTGAATACCTGAAAGCGAAAGGTTTTGAGAGTACCACCGTGACCCTATTAGCCGATGGTTCGCTGATTATTCCATTGATAGACACTGACGGCACAATAACCGCCGCACAGACCATTAAACCCAATGGCGAGAAACGGCTATTACTCGATAGTACGAAGAATGGCAGCTATTACCCTATCAATGAGCCTGTAAACGTTTCTACGGTGATTATTGCCGAGGGATTGGCAACCGCCATGACGTGCCAGTTAATCCAACCAGAAGCGCACACAGTCGCGGCAATTGATGCGGGTAACTTAACTCATGTGGCTAAGGTGATGCGGACGAAGTACCCAGAGAGCCAAATTATCATTGCTGGAGATAATGACAGTAAAAATGAGGTCAATACGGGGAAGGTGAAAGCAGAAGCCGCAGCGAGAGAAGTGAGTGGCTATGTTTCAATTCCACCTTGTCAGGGAGATTGGAACGATTACCTGCAATCCAGAGAGAGGAAAGCTACTGCCTCTGCTTTCAGCGAGGGAATATATCAGCCACAAGGAGACGAGGCAATGAGTGAGATGACATTGACTGAAACGGCAAAGGAAAACGTTACTGAAACAGTAAAACCAACCGATCCAATGAAAACCCGTATTGAGTCACGTGACGATGGTGTATTTCTAGTTACACCTAAAGCGGACAAGGAAACAGGGGAAATCATCAATCATGAACAATGGCTATCAAATGCCATAAAACGCATTACAAAAGGCGTTAATGATTTGGGGCATGAGTATTTGATTATTGAATGGGGGAATAACAACGTGCAGGCAATACCGACAGGCGACATTGGAGAGCGTGAGGGATGGCGCACATTGAAAAACGCAGGGTTATTTGTCACAACCAAGTCAGGGCTAAGGCAGTCGTTTTCTGATTGGCTATTGCGGCAGCCATTCAAAGAGAATTGGAGTATCACTAATAAATCAGGTTGGCACAAAGGCGCGTACATCATGCCAGACGGCTCAATTATTGGCACGCCCGAGCAACCCATATTTTTTAACGGACAAAGCGCAGCCGCTACCGCCTACCAGACAAGCGGAACAGTAGAAAGCTGGCGGAATGGCGTAGCGCGATTAGCTAACGGAAACAGTTTTATGATGATAGCGATTGGGGCAGCACTCGCCGCGCCGATGACAAGCATTGTCGGGGCTGACAGTTTTGGGCTTCACTTATACGCACAGTCTACCGCGGGGAAAACCACCGCCGCAGATATGGCAGTGAGTTTATATGGCGAACCCGATTTACAGCGTTTAACGTGGTATGGCACTGAATACGGCATGACCAACGAAGCGGTAGCGCACAATGACGGGCTTTTATATTTAGATGAAGTCGGACAAGGGGCTGACCCTAAACACGTCTACAAATCGGCTTACACCCTGTTTAATGGCAAAGGCAAGATACAAGGCGCGAAAGAGGGTGGCAATCGTCAGGTTCAGAACTGGAAAACGGTAGCGATTAGCACTGGCGAGAAGGATATTGAAACCTTTTTATCGATGGCAGGGATTAAGGTCAACGCAGGGCAATTAGTGCGATTACTCAATATTCCAATGGAACGCGCCACTGAATTACACGGTTGTGAAACAGGGAAAGCCCACGCGGATTTAATCAAGGTGAATTGTCGTGATAGCTACGGGGCAGCAGGGCGTTACTGGATTGAATATCTATCAAGCCATAAAGACGAAGCCAAAGAAACCTACCGAGCCGCGCAGCAACGCTGGAGTAAGTTAATCCCTAGCAGTTACGGGGAGCAAGTACACCGAGCGAGTGACCGATTTGCTACGCTGGAAGCTGCCTTGTTAATGGGGAGTGTTATCACAGGCTGGAATGAGCAGGATTGTCGGGATGTGGTTCAAGCTATCTTCAACGTGTGGGTTGCAGAATTCGGTACAGGCAACAAAGAGTTTGAGCAAATCAAAGAGCAAGCCGAAGCGTTTTTAAATGCTCATGGATTAAGCCGTTTTGCCCCCATTCCTTATGACGTTCGGGATCTGCCGATTAGAGACCTTGCAGGATATAGGAAGAAAGGCAGTAACGAGGATGACCCGATAATCTTTTATACCTTCCCATCCGCCTTTGAGAAAGAAATCGCGGCAGGGTTTAACTACAAGCAATTTGCTGAGGCGTTAAAAATGGCTGGCATGTTAACACCGCCCACCAGTGGGAGAGGTTATCAACGAAAAAGCCCACGCATAGACGGACGGCAATTTAATGTTTACGTTTTGCAATTCGCACCAGACAGCACCGAAGAAGATAACAATTGAGTAACAACTAGCGGAGGGATGAAAATCCCATGATATTTTTTTCATGTGCGTGATTTTATCGTTTTAGTGTTGGTTCAGTTGGTTCAGTAGATAAGTTTTACTGATTTATAAGGAAAAAACACCATTTTTTGAACCAACACTGAACCAACAAAGGGCTGTTTTGAACCGACAAAGTGACATTTTGAACCGACACTCAAGGTTGGAGAATTTCTTCACTGGTTGGCATGTTTAGGTTTGATGTTGGTTCATCCGTTAAAAATGTTGGTTCAAACAAGGGTAATGTTGGTTCAGTATTTTTAAATAAACACTTTAAAAACAATCATCTTTACAAATTGAACCAACTGAACCGACTGAACCAACACCTGATCGCGTATTTAATAGAAAAGTTTTTTTGAGGAAAAAGAGAGAATGAGCCGAGCGACTTTATCATTAAGAAAAGATAACAATAACGTAACAAATCCACCAGCGACGAACACACCAAAAAGCATACAAGCTAAAATGCCACAGGAAGCCCCACAGCAAGCGAAAAAGAAAAATAAGGTAGATGTTCATGCGAGGAAGAAACAGCACCGTATCGACCGCATAGCGCAGCACTGGACGCTATTCAGTGAGCCAGAAGCCAAGCCGCTAATGATTGGCATCAAGGAAGCTATGATTGCTGAGATTAAAGATAAAGGGCTGGATATCCCAGAGTGCCACATTAAACAGGGATTACGCTCATACATCAGTCGCAAGGCGTATTTGAAAGCCCTTACTCTGGGCGGCAATCGGTTTGATATGCACGGGCAACCTAACGGAGAAATCACACCAGAACAGCAAGCCATAGCAGAACAAACGCTGGCGGAATGGAACGGAAAGTAATACCGCAATTCAAAATCAATCATCACATACAAGACAAAAGCCGACTCAAATAGTCGGTTTTTTTGTTGTCTTATTTCCATAATATTGAGCGCGAGTAGAAAATATTTCTATTTATACGTCCAGTTATAGCAATAATTTATTGTTTATTTTTTAATCTGAATTAAAATTGCAGTGTATATAAAAACAGGGTGGATAAATAACCATGAGCAAGCAAAAAAGAACGTTCAAAGCTGTATCAATTGATAGCGAGATTTTGGAGCGTATAGAGAAGTTTCGCCAACAACGTGCGGAAAAGGACTATTTAATTAATGAAGCTCCGATGACGCAACTAATTAGAGGGCTACTCAATGAGGCTTTACGCCGTGAGGGGGTATAAATGGCAACGTTAATAGATACATTGCTGGTATCGCTGAAACTGGATTCGGCGAGTTTTGCCGCCGATGCGAAGAATGCGACGAATGAGAATGATCGGTTATCGAAATCTATCGATTCATTAAACGACGTACTAGGCGACGTTAACGAAACGCTCAAGGGTACAAAAGAGCAGCAGAAAAAAGCGAAAGAGCAAACAGACGAGTTCGCCAAGTCAGTCAATAACGGAATTAAAGCCCTCGCTACACTATTTAGCACAATCTTAGTTTCATCAGGGCTACAAAAACTCATCGACGATACCGCCAAAGCTAACGATCAGCTTAATTTCATGAGTAAAAATCTAGGCGTTAATGCGACGACTGTTAAACGCTGGCAAGGTGCGGCAGAAATGGCAGGAGGCAGCGCAGAGGGCATGGCTGCCAGTATGGGCGGATTAAGCAAATCATTGTGGGATTTGGCTACAATGGGGGATACTTCAATCCTTCCGTACTTTAACGCGCTGAATGTGGGGGTGATGAAAAATAGCGGAGAGCTAAGAAACCTCGATGATATCTTGCTGGATGTCGCCGATAGCCTGTCTCAGATGTCCAGACCTCAAGCCTATAACTTCGCTAAGAATATGGGCTTTGACGAAGGCACGATAAATATGTTGCTACAGGGGCGGAAAGAGGTAGAGGAATATCTAGCCTTACAAAAAGACATCGTGGTTTCGTCTGAACAAGAGCTAGAGATTAGCCGGCAACTGAATAAGCAAAATGCGCTAGTAGGTCAGCAATGGGAGGGATTAAAGACGCTACTGGCTAATTATGTTATCCCTTATGCGCTGAAATTCTCTGAGCTAGTGTCTGGCTTCCTGAATTACCTGAATAAGAACCGAGATACCGCCGTCATGGTGTTTAAAGCTATGGGGGCAGTGATAGGCATCACCCTCATACCCTTGGTATTAAAAGCC
Source organism: Providencia sp. PROV188 (assembly GCF_027595165.1). Lineage (NCBI taxonomy): Bacteria > Pseudomonadati > Pseudomonadota > Gammaproteobacteria > Enterobacterales > Morganellaceae > Providencia > Providencia sp. PROV188. Next base: position 2,845,993 of record NZ_CP097291.1, on the reverse strand, counting down.
GCGACAGCGTTCCTAGGCATGTTTGGGGCTATCGGACTTATGCCAGCAGCACTACTTCTGTTGGCTGGGGGGCTATGGCTGCTCTATGATGACTTCAAGAAGTGGAAAGAAGGCGGCGAATCATTACTTGGTGAGTATTGGAAAAAGTGGGATAGCACGATCACCCCAATACTGAAAAAACTGGAAGAGTTCGAAAAATGGTTCAAAAAAACGGAGATTGGCAAGTGGTTTACCGACCAAGAGGGAAATCTTGATACTTGGAAAGTGGCGCTAGGCGGGTTTGCTTTGTGGTTCGGAACTAAATGGGCTGCTAGCCTATTAGCAACGCTAGGTAAAGTAACCAAAGGCATTAAAGGCGTTGGGGTTGCGGCAGGTAACGCATCAAAGCTCGCAAAAGGCGCTGGAATGATAGGCGCGACATATATTGGTGCTGAGTTAGTAGATGAAGGGCTGAATAAACTGTTTGGCAAATATGACGCATATCAGCGTGCCAGAACCGCGCCAACGTGGGGGTATTTCTGGGATTCATTTTCAGGAGGTGGCGGAGATGCTTACTGGAAAGATGGCAAGTGGATTGATAACAGAGGTAAAGGAAACGGTCAGTTATTATCTAGTGATACATTGGATATACCAACAGGAGATGTAACAAGGGATTCTTTAGCTGCCAGAGTTACTAGAGGAGAACTTTCATTAGATCAGGCTAATGAAAAGTTAGTTGGTGGCAAGAGTGATGATATAAACGTTTCATCAAAATATAAGGATAGAGGATTAAGGTATAACAGTCCATTAAACCTAGCCTATGCAAAACAGAAAGGCGCATCAAATGACGGTAACGGATGGGCTAAATTTGATAGTCCTTATGATGGAATAAGAGCCAGTTCTAGACAGCTAATGATGTACTACAATGGAACATCAGCAGCAGCGGAATATAAAAAGTTACAAACTGTCTGGGATATTATCCATCAATGGGCACCAAAAGGTCACGGTGATAATGACCCTGCTGGATATTCAAAAATTGTCGCTGATAGAATGGGGGTTGGTGTGGACTCTGTTTTAGACTTGAATAATCCGACTGTCATGCATTCCTTGATCAAAGAGATGTCGAAAGTAGAAAATAGCAATAAATATCCATATTCGGATGCTCTATCAATGGCTGCCATTCAAGGTACTGGCGATCCTATTCAGAACGCTATTAGCAATATCCAATCATTCAACAAACAGATATCAACGCCTTTTGCAGCGGGTGTGAGTGGTTTGGCTAAGGGGTTTTTAGATCAATCAAATGCGCTTAAATCACAAGCCCAAACAATCACAAATAACAAAACGGATGTTAACGTAGGGGGAATAACAGTACACACCACTGCTTCAACATTATCAGGGGTTAATGAATCGGCAGCTGAAGAAGCTACGCGGAGAGTTTATCAACTAGTTCCAACAATGAACTAATTAACTTTAAATAACCTATACCCAATGGCACAATTAATTAAACCAAATTCAGAGAGAATGTAAAATGTTTAAACGATTGTTCATTGGGATAGTATTCAGCATTACAACATCAACAATTGCGAACGCTGGTAGTGGGTTATATCGAGATGAAAACTTTAACTGAATTCATATCAAGGGGCGTATATGTGCAATATATACCCAATGCCAAATGACATAACTAATTGGTCAGAATATACAGATAAAGTTATTGGACAGGCGAATGTAGTTGTTGAAAACCAAGAAGGCGGAACGGGAAAGCATGTTTTTGTAAGTCTAAATAATGGTAAAGAACTTAATACGCCTTTATTGCCATTGCTGGAAAAGGGATCATCAGGAACTATCTATGGAAAGAAAAACAGCACTTTTACAATGATGTATATTCTTAACGCGGAAGATGGGGCGCTAATTGCTATCCAGGATAAGCGCAAAGGGAATGAACTTAGCGTTTTGCTTGGCGGGTGTAACTTACTCCGAAATCAGGAAGAACCAGCCCCAGCAGACCCACAGTAAATATAACGTTATAGAGATTGAGCACATGCAGCAAAGTATTAAGAAAAAACGCAATCGCTACTTTAACGGTACGCCAACAACGCGCCTAATCGTAACGTGTGAGCAATCCGTTATTGACGCAGTAGACGAGCATATATTGATAAACTATATCAGGGCTGGCAATCGTGCAGAGTTCGTGAGACAGGCGATAATTGAGAAGTTACAGCGTGAACTTTGATGATTAATGGAGAAGTACGCGCACGCGCGAGAAAATCCAGACTTTCGAGACCAGTACGCGCGCGCGAGGGAATGATGATTTTCGGGCACGTTAGCGGTTATTTATTCGTATCGTAAAAAGTAACTTTGATGATTAATGGAGTCCATAAAAAAGGGCTGAATTAGCGACAAATATAGACATTAAATGAGGGGGCTAGATGCTAACAACTAAACAAGAAAATTTCTGCCTTGCCTATATTGAGACGGGCAACGCAAGCGAAGCCTATAGAACGGCATACGACACGGCAAAAATGAAGCCTGAATCAATCAACAGGAAAGCTAAAGAGCTATTGGACAACGGCAAGATTACGGCAAGGGTGAACGAGCTACAGCAAGATATTAGAACAAAGCACGATATTACCGTTATGATGTTATTGGATGAGCTGGAAGCGGCTAGATTGAAAGCCCTGAATGCTGACACGCCTCAAGCATCGGCAGCAGTAGCGGCAACGATGGGGAAAGCCAGATTGACAGGGCTGGATAAGGTTCTGGTTGATTTAAGTGCCAATGTGAAAGTAGAGACACGCTCAATCAAGGATATTTTTGATTAAATATCAATAGATAATAATACTACCTTACTCATTCTATTAATTTTTTTTAGATAATTTACTATAGGCATGGCAGCCATCTTGAAGACCTGAATCGCAAGCTTTTCTAAAATATTTACTTGCTAAGGCTTCATTTTTTCTAACTCCATCTCCTGTTAAGAATAAGAAGCCTAAAATAAAATGCGCTTTAGGGTTATTTTGTTCTGATGCTTTTTTTAACCATTTTGCTGCGATTTTAGAGTCTTTATCTACACCTTTACCTTCATAGTACATGACACCCAGTAAGGCTTGGCTATATGAATCTCCTTGCTCCGCGGCCTCCATAAACCATTTTGATGCTATTTGGTAATCAAGAGGAACCCCTTTACCCATGTAGTACAGGGTGGCTAATTGCCCTTGAGCCATAGAGTAACCTTGATCTGCCGCTAATTTATACCACTTAGCTGCTTCCGCGTAATCCTGTCCTACGCCTTTACCTTCATAATACATTGCGCCTAATAAAGTCTGTGCTCTTGCGTTGCCTTTTAAAGCTGCTTGGGAGATTAATTGAGCAGTTTTTTTAAAGTCTTGCTTTACTCCTTTCCCCTCATAATACAATGTTCCTAACATTATCAGAGCATCCTCATTCCCCTGATCGGCAGCCTTGCACAACGCAACTTCTTGAATCTCACAAGTATTAGACCAAGCAATAAGCGGAAATAATAGAGATATACAAAGTGCTATTTTTTTCACGTGACCCTCATTTAGGAATTTTACCATCCCGTTTATGTGTAATGAAATAATTATTCAACGCAATATACTAGATCTTATGCTCGTAATTTAGCTAGGATATCTTTGTGCCGCTTCCATGCTGAATAAATATCCTTATCCCACGCTTTACCACCTTTCGTCTGGTAGCCAGCCTCGTTAATCCGTTCAGCGATAATGCGCCCGTTATCTATACCCTCTGATAGCACCAAATTAACCACAGAAACGACAGCAGACTCATTATAGGTATAAGGTGGGATATCCGCCTTGCCAGCAATCAAAGATGCCACAGACGATTCTAGGCGTTCCACCAGCGATAACATACGAGCGTCAGGATTGCTGTCTGGTCGATTTAGTTTCTCTTTGATAGCTGAGACTATCCACGCTGTTTTATCAGTACCAGAGTTCGATACAGCATCATTAAACAGGGTTTGCAGTTCAGCAGGTAAACGAAAGGCAATAAGATTAGATTTACTCATGATAATAGTCCGTTATTAACTCAATGAGTGCTTATTATATCAGCGTATAACAGTGTTATACAGATTAGGAAATGTAAAATTGCTGGTGAATTTAATGATTAATTCTATAACTTAAAGTTAGAGTAACTTACTGTAAAACAAGCAAACCGTATTATTGCGCTTTGTAACTGGCTGAATACATGGCAAAGCTCAAATTTGATCACAGTCTAATTTTACTAATAGAATCAATCGGCTCATTTTTGAGCCTGTATCAACCGCCATGGTTATCGTGACAGTCGGAAGGGGGGACAGTTGAAATGCTACCCCATACACCAAAACCACAAATTAGTACCTTTAGCCAAAGCAGATAAATATTAGCCAGTACAGCCAACCACTCAAAAATCACGGTGTGGTTATTTTGATATCAAAAAGAATCTCGGTAGTAACGTACCGAAATAGCACTGTAATAAACCGCGGTGGTACTATGATGTTGCCATGATGATTGTAAGGTATCCGTTTTGGTATCCACCGAAAAGGCTATATTTTACTGGATACTCTATCCGCTGAATGTTGACAATTGTTGACATCAGAACCAGACAAAACCAGACATGAGAACAAAGTAAATGTTGCTAGTTGTTGTGGTAGAAAACTTGTCAAAACTTGTCATCACACCAAGTAAATTTATAAGCCCCGTCCAAAATTAAATAGGTACGCAGTAGGTATGTGCTTAATTCTCGCATTTCGCTATAATCAAATAAAATCATGATGTTGTGTAAAAGTACGCAGAATGGTACGCAGCAAAACAAGGGTAATAAGTTTTGACTAGTCTTGACGGATTTAACTTGGTTGCCATTTTGACGGTTGCCACTCTGGTTGCCAGCAAAACAGCATGTTTTATGCTAGTGGAATGATGGGCTTTGATTGTTCCATTTTGGCACAATCAAGGTATAGCGATAATCACAACGCCTTTTGAGGTATAGCCATGTTACAACGTGAAGCAATACAAGCCGTTATGATGGAATTAGCCCACCAGCAAGGACAATCACTCAATGGACTCGATAGGCTGGCGATTAGAACGGGTGTAGCCCAGACAATGCAGGGTAAAGAGCGTCACAGACGAAGAATGACAGCACCTACCTACCAATGGACGAAGCCAGCACCGAAACGGTGATGCGAAGATAATCGCAATGGTCAAATATTGAGCGATGCAAGAAAAAGTGCGACGGTATACAGGCTATAGGTTGCCTTGAAATCAAGGGCACTTAAGGCGACTGAATAGGACTCCTTGATATTAAGGAGTCATGAGGCTCTGAAATCGGAGGCTCGTCACTGGCTGGCAATATTCCAATAATGTCCACGAGATAAAAGTAACCACTTTGGTAACCACCAAAAGTAACCACAATGCAAATAAGCATTGCGATACCCACAGGACAATTTTGTCCTCTGAATAAATATCAATGAGTTACCATGACGCAAATATGCGTTACCGAGTAAATCAATAGCTTATCTACTCTGAACATGAATAACCAAAGCCCAAAATTGCGCCTCGCAATGCTAGTCATAATAGAAATCACGGTGTAATTATTTTGATGTCAAAATGACTGGATATAATAACGTACCAAAATGGCATGTAGGTAAACCACGGTGGCACTATTGATTGGACTATATAAAACCTAATGCTTGGTACTACCAAAAATTACACTGGATTGATTAATATCCTTGTTATCATTCATGTTTTATGAATATCAGTGCGGGTATGTAGTGCGTATGCATTAGGTACACTAGTATCTTTAAATTAAGGCAGGTATACAGTATTTACTATCATGGTATGAAGGTGAGTAAATGAGAAAAGCAAAATCAATCAAGATCACCACATCAGGAACGGTAATAAAAGCTCCTGAGCGAGTTAAAACAGCCACAGGTAAAGTTATGGCCACAATGACTATTCAGGCTGAGAGTGACAAGCGTAGCCCGTACCCATTAAAGATAGTGGCATTCGATATTAATGCGCTGGAGCTTATGACCTGCCAGAAAGGAAACAAAGTAACTGCTACGGGTCGCTATGAATGGTTTAATGGTTATCAGCTAACAGGGGCGCAGATAGTTACCTGTTAGTAAATGAGCACTATGATAAAAATAAAGCTCAAAATAAATGAACGTAGTTTGAATCGCTATCCCAGAATTAATAATCCAGCTAAGCTATCCTGAAAATTAAAAGTAACTCTTACATATTCAGAGGATAGCTATGGAAGATGATTCACTTTTCACAGTAAAGGAATATGCTGCGTTGCTTAAGCTGTCTGAGTCCACTGTTTATAGAAACCCAGCTAAGTATCATATGTTCCGTGTTGGCAGGTCATGGCGCGCTAGTAAAGAAAGCTTGAAACGGTTTGAACAAGCACTGTTTCAGGATGACGTTTGTTCATCAATAGGCTCTAGAATTAAAAGCAATAAATCAACTAGCCGAAGTTTTAATACTTTAATGTCACAAGTTGACGCTGAGATAGAGTTTGAACGCCGATTAGCAGGGAGAAAGAAGCAATAATGTCTTTATATGATGATTACTTTAACATGTATACATTGACTGGTTAAATAACCAGCTCTCTAAGTTTCATTTATCTTGATAAAATATTTCAAGTATTTAGCTTAGGTATCGTGTTAGTGAGCAACATTGATAAAAAATTTCTATTTTACTACCAGATATAAATATATTTAGTAAGGAGGAGTAATGGATGAGAGAAGTGAATTACTAACTATTAAGTACGATGGAGAAGCATTAGTAGACCATAGAATTGATCTTGGTGTTCTAGCTGAATCATTAACAGGTCTCCAATTATTAATAAGTGAGGTTAACCTAATAATTAATGGGACTAATGATAAAATTGACGTGAAGGTTAAGCCATTTCAAGAGGGGTCATTTGAATATATATTAGACGTAATTCAGCATCCATCAGAATACTTAGATGTATTAGCAGTGATTGGCTTAACAGTAACTTCAGGCATAGCCTTGAAGGATACCTTGATAAATTATGTCAAAGAAATCAATAACAGACCAATAAGAAGAATGTCATTTACTCAAGAAGGGGATTGTAAGATCATCCTTGATGATGACGAATCAATTATAACTCCATCATTTTTCGGTAAGTTACTCACTAGCAAAACAATTAGAAAAAGTTTAGATAAAGTGATTTATACACCACTCCAGCATGATGGTTATGACTTGATAAAAATAAATGATAATGAAGGGAATAGCATCATTGAGTATACCAAAGAAGATAGCTCGGCATTTAAATTTAACAATAGAAGTAAAGTAATAGATCCATTGATAAATGAATTAGTTATCGATGACGCTGCCATTACATTTCTTACCGTTCATCGAGACAAGAATACCAACTGGAGGGCAGAATATGATGGCTCTGCAGTAACTATTACTATGAATGATGATGAGTTTTATACTAGAATGATCAAAGGTATTGAGTCCTTAGTTTTTAGCTCTACTTACTTAGTCAAGCTGAAAATACTGGAAGAATTAAATACCGGCGAAAAATCATATGTTATAGAAAAGGTCTATAACTAAGTTAATTTAGGTGAAATAAGGGAGGAGAAAATGCAATCACTTGCTATTTGGCTGTTATTTTTTGGCTGTCTTCCCTTGTCTTATCTAATATTTAGAGTTTCATTTGATTGGATCGCGTACCAGCTTTTACCTAAGAAAGAAGTGTTAGTTGAATTTGAAAGCTCTAATGGTGAAATAGAGCGATTCGTTATTACTGGTAAAACACAAAAAGAATTATATGAAAAAGCAGCTAAGGCTGTAAGAAGTAAGAGCGCTAATAATGGTGACTAGCTCCTCTGATTCCATTGATAACGCCACTTCAAAAATGGAGAAAACGTTACCCAATTTATCTGCAACTCTCATATCTGGTGCGGCTTCGGTGTTTTTGGCTGAATGGAGTTTTATAATTTACGGTATAGATTTTTCTTCACTTAAGCCTCTTGCGTTTGCTTCACTCCCTGTTTTTGCTCTGTCTTTATCTTATGGAATAAGAAAATTGTGGTTGATCAAAAAGGTTGGGGCGTCACAAAGAGGGATTTTGTCAGAAAGTGACAAAACGATTAAAAGAATTAAAAATAGATTAAAGGATAAAAACCTTCCTCCGAGAGTTAAAGAAATGCTAGAAAATGAGTTACTGATTGCTATGCAAGATGATATTTTATTATCAAAGGCTTCAATGACAGCATTGAGAAAAGATCAAGAAGGAGATCTCCAAAAACTTGAAGAAAACCCACCTCAGATAGATTAAATCATATTTCTTTGTATTTGTTTCGCTTTGCTCGCTTAAATATTCTAATTTTACTTCTAATGGTTCAATGCCTATAAACTTGTTTGTATGCCAAATTTTGCAACATAACTAACGATTGATGATATTTTTGCAATAATATCATTCAAATAAAATCGATATCTAAACCTCTTAATTTTTGAGTCACAAAATAAAAAGGGGGCATAATTGGGGGCATGATGCGAAATTGAATGAATTTAAGGTCTTTATAATCAATATGGTATGGCTTTATATTGAATCCTGTAGGGGCCATTCTCAAGCAAGCGTATATCAATAGACATCACAGGATGTCTTTTTTTATGCCTGAAATTCATTGAATCAGCTGATTTTAGCCTTTCTTCGTTCAATTAACGTCTACCTATTCAACTATAAGGTAATTCATCATTAATACCTAAAATAGTTGTGGGTTTTGGATGTTGATATCCTTGTTAGGTGATGAATATGGTGCTTTCTGCTCAAACTAAACCATATAATATTTAACTGTTAATTTTGTTATTTAACACTTCATTAATTGAATTATATTATATTGAAAAACGTCATTTTTGTTTAAAATAGAGCAAAATTATGTATATAAAATCCCGTATTCATTTGATAATGTTATGTTTTTTTAATTCATTAGAGTTTTAATCTATAGCCAATAAAATAAAAGTTATTAATGGAAGATAATTCCTTATTATTAATAATCCTATTTGATATGTTATCTATGAAATAACATTTTATTTTTGAATTATATTCAAAAAAAGATAAGTCGGTATTCGTCACTCCACATTAATCATAATTACACTGTAATAAAATAACGTTTATTTCTTGTTACATTTAAATTTAAAAGAGTAATGAAAATGAAAGAAAAAATCGAAAATTACACTGGACCTGCGGCAGGCTGGGGAGCAGTTAAAGCTGTCGCTGAAGCTATACGCGAGCAGATGGATATTGTACCCGATATTATTACTATGTTTGAAATGAATAAGCCTCAAGGTTTTGACTGCCCCGGTTGTGCATGGCCTGACCCTAAACATAGTGCATCGTTTGATGTCTGTGAAAATGGTGCAAAAGCGATGGCATGGGAAGCCACAGCAAAGAGAGCAACACTTGAGTTCTTTGCGAAACATACCGTTAGTGAATTGTTAACGTGGGATGACTATGACTTGGAAAATGAAGGTCGTCTAACTCATCCAATGAAATATAATGAGCAAACAGATCGCTATGAAAAAATTGAATGGAACGATGCTTTTGCTCAAATAGGTCAGCGGTTATCAAATTACTCAGATCCTAATTCGGTTGAATTTTATACTTCAGGTCGAACTTCAAATGAAGCTGCGTTTTTATATCAGCTTTTTGCCAGAGAGTATGGAACTAACAATTTTCCGGATTGTTCAAATATGTGCCATGAGCCGACAAGTGTCGGTCTCGCAGCCTCAATAGGTGTGGGTAAAGGTACGGTATTACTTGATGATTTTGACAAGGCTGATTTAGTAATTTGTATTGGACATAATCCAGGAACTAATCATCCTCGAATGCTCAGCTCACTTCGTGAAGTATCAAAACGAGGTGCCAAAATTATCGCAATTAACCCTTTAAAAGAAAGAGGATTAGAACGATTTGCTTATCCGCAAGATCCAATTGAAATGTTGACGCTAGAGTCCACGCCTCTCGCAGGATATTACTATAAAGTTAGAATCGGTGGAGATACTGCATTAATTAAAGGTGTCATTCGCATTATTATTGAGTACCACGATGCGGCTATAGCAAGAGGTCAAGCGCCTATATTAGATAGTGAATTTATAAGCACTCATACCGTTGGTTTTGATAACCTTAAGCAAGATGTGCTCACTACTTCTTGGGATGATCTTTTATCGGTGAGTGGCATGACTCGTGATGAAATAGAACAAATTGCTCAACTTTATATCGAGGCAAAAAATACCATTATCTGTTATGGCATGGGAATTACGCAGCACCAGCATGGTACTCAAAATATTCAGCAACTAATCAATCTTTTATTATTGAAAGGTAATATTGGTCGAGATGGTGCGGGAATTTGCCCATTGAGAGGGCATTCTAATGTGCAAGGCGATCGTACTGTTGGAATAACCGAAAAACCAAGCCAATCTTTTATCGACAAAATTGAGCAACGCTTTGGTTTTAAGCCTCCTATCGCTTTTGGTCATGCAGCCGTGGCTAGCATGCAAGCAATCTCTGAAGGCAAAGTAAACGCATTGATTTGTATGGGGGGAAACCTTGCAGTTGCTATGCCAGATAAAGATGCATGCTACAGCGGAATGAAAAAACTTGATATGGCTGTTCATATTGGGACCAAACTTAATCGATCACATTTGTTGACGGCAAAGAATACATTTTTATTTCCTGTATTAGGTCGTACAGAAGTAGATATTCAAAAATCAGGTCCGCAAAGCATTACTGTTGAGGATTCTATGTCAATGGTACATGCTTCACATGGCAAGCTAAAACCTGCTAGCCCATATTTAAAATCGGAATGTGCAATTGTTGCTGGTCTTGCCAAAGCGACGATTCCTAACTCAAAAGTTGAATGGGATGATTTCATTGATGATTACGATAAAATTCGTGATGCAATGGAAGCTGTATTACCAGGTTTTGAAGATTACAATAAAAGAATCCGAATTCCTGGAGGTTTTCATTTAACAAATGCAGCGGCTCAGCGTAAGTGGTTAACTCAATCAGGTAAAGCAAACTTTATAACAACTGAAGGTGTCATTGAAGATCCAGAGTCTGCGACACATAGCGAATTAGTTTTGGCAACTATACGTAGTCATGACCAGTACAATACAACTATTTATGGAATGAATGACCGCTATCGTGGTGTTTTTGGACAGAGAGACGTCATTTTTATCAGTGAAGCTCAGGCAAAAAAACAAAAATTATCTGCTGGTGATAGAGTCAATGTTATTGCCTTAGATAATCGGCAAAATAGGACTAAACGTCGTTTAGATAACCTAAAAGTGGTTATCTATGATATGGCTGATCGCTGTGTTGCCACTTATTTTCCTGAAGCAAATAATTTGATAGCACTTGATAACTTTGACCCTCAATGTGGTATTCCTGCGTATAAAAATATTCCAGTAATTTTAGAGAAGGTAAGTGCAGTATCCTAATTGTTTTAAATTCTAACCACCCCTATGTGGGTGGTTTATTTGATCCTCTAAAGGCATATCAACGACATTTCTAAATAACACCGATTTCCCTTCTGTTATTCCAAGTATCTTTACTGCTTTTCTTATCCAATCATTTTCTAATCCTATCGGCTCAACTCACACAACATTGGCGAGCCAGCGTTCCTAGGAGCTCTATAAATAATTCATTCAATATTACCTAGTATTTATACTGATCAATTGTATTACTATTTCTAAACTATCTTTAATGTGTATCTTGTTCGTTTAGTTCAATGACTCGAGTGAAATAAATCATTAAATAAAGAGTTTTTAATTAATGAATAGGTTTTTTTGATGTTTTTTATGTGTTCTTGGTTATTTAACACACAAGGTTATAAAATTATTAAATTTAATTTAAATAATATAATAAAAAACACGAAATAAAGGTGAAATATTGGGTGTAATAATTACTTACATATTTATTCAACTCTTACTAGGATTATTCTTATATGCGGCTATAATGAATTTAGTTTTTTGTTTTTATTGAAAGTTGTTTTCAACTCGTAATTGGGGTCTTGGGGTTATTGGTATTTTATGCTGTTTTATTATAAATCATTTGATATTCTAATATTGATTATCTTTTTTTTGATTTGTTTTTATTTTTATCTTTGCGAATTAATTGTAATTTTGTGGTTATTGCTTTTCATTAATTAACGGTTTTATTTTTATATAATGGTCCTTATTGTAAATTATTGTGTCTATTTAACATGTATATCGTGTTATGCGCGCCTTATTTCATTTAAAGAAATATCTTCAATTATTTATTTTGGTATTTTTAGATGCTCATAAAGTATTGATTTTTATGTTTTATTATTTTACTCATATTTGATTATTTATTGATTTAAATGAATTAATATTTATGATTGATAGCCTGCGTATATCAAATAGCTCTTTTTCGATCGAAAAAAACAATTTTTAACTACAGTTTTAATTCTATAACTTAATAACAGCTGAAGCGTATTTTCCTATATCGATAATATAAAAAAATAATCAGCGAAATATGATCTGAGAGGTTTGAAATGCGAGACTATGAACCATTATCAAATAATATTGGCAGGATGTTAAAAGACTACCGTAGGCGCACAGGATTAACAGGAAGTGAATTGGCAAAGCGTATTAATGTAAGCCAACAGCAAATATCTCGATATGAAAACGGTGTGAATAATATATCATTTGACAAGCTTATCATACTATTTAATGCACTTGAGATGAGTAGTCGAGATATTGATGTTTTCTTCGAAAAAATGAAGTATCTGTTTGATTCTAGTGTATACAAACACTCGAAAATAGAGTGACAGACCCTTATTTTTTAAAATCATTCAAATTTAATTAAATTGTTTTAGGCAATTTAATTAAATTCGGTCGTTTTAATTATGGTGTCATGAAGTCTGTATTTGTTTTTTTCTATCAAGTTGTACTTAATAAATATACATAAGGAAATATTATGAAAGTTAAATCACTAGCACTTGTTGTTATTTCAGCTTTATCTTTAGGTTCAGTCGCTGCAATGGCTGCAACAACAACCGTAAACGGCGGCCAGGTACACTTTAAAGGTGAGCTAGTGAATGCAGCGTGTGCTGTTGATGCTGGTTCTGTAGAGCAAACTGTTCGTTTAGGTCAAGTTCGTACAGCTAAATTAGCTAAATTGGGCGATACCAGTGGTTCTGTTGGTTTCAACATCCAATTAAACGACTGTGATACAACAGTTGCTACTTCTGCAAAAGTTGCCTTTACCGGTGTTGCTGCAGATGCAACTAACCCAACTGTTTTATCTGTAGCTTCTTCAGCTTCAGGTGCAGCGACTAACGTTGGTATCCAAATTTTAGATGGTAAGAGCGCGCCTCTGGGTCTGGATGGTGCAACATTCAGTAACCCTATCACTCTGAATGACGGTGCAAACGTTCTGCCATTCCAAGCTCGTTACTTCGCACTGGGTGCAACAACTGCTGGTGTTGCTAACGCAGATGCAACCTTCGCTGTTCAATACGAGTAATCACTAAAAAGGATTAGGGATATCCCATTTGATAAGCCAAGGATGGCTTTTATTCACGAACCAAAAGGTGGAAGTTTATGAGAGAGCTGCTGGCAGTTTCACTCCTTCTGTTTTCTCCATTTTTGCAAGCTGGGAATAAATGGAAAGTTCAACTTCCTGGTGGTGGGATGCGCTTTCAAGGGGAATTAATTGCAGAAGGCTGCACTGTTGAAACTTCAGACCGTAATTTGGTAGTGAATATGGGACAAGTGCGCACCAATGCATTCAAGGCTCCAGGTCAAGATTCAGCACCGACGGCGTTTGATCTTCACCTCCGAGAGTGTAGCAATGCAGTTAGCGAGTATGTATCCATTACCTTCAACGGTGTGGCTAATGAAAGGAACCCAGATATTTTTTCCATCGGTGATGGGCCTAACACCGCGAAAGGTGTGGGAGTTGCCATTTTTGATTCAAAAAATACCTTAATTCCGGTGAATAGTGCTCCACTCAAAGTGGCGAATCTGCGTGATGGGGATATGACATTGCACTTTGTTGCTAAGTATCGCTCGACAAGCGAGAACATCATGGGCGGAAAAGCGAATGCTCAAGCACTATTCTCACTGACTTATGAATAAAAATATCGAAAAAGACAGTGACATATTTATTTCATTTTTTAGTAAAAAAAGGACAGATGTAAACATGAAAACCAGAAAAACATATAAGTTCATTACCGCCTTATTACTTTTACTCTGTTCGACCGTATCCACTCAGGTTTATGCAGGTGTTGCATTAGGTGCAACGCGAGTGATTTATCCTGCGGATCAAAAGCAGGTTCAACTTGCCGTGACCAATAATGATGAAAAGGGCGTTTTTCTGATCCAATCGTGGGTTGAAAATGCCAATGGTCAAAAAGATAGCCAATTTGCGATCACTCCGCCTCTTTTTACGATGAAAGGCGTTAAAGAAAATACATTGCGCATTATTGATGCGACCAATAACCAATTACCGAAAGATAGAGAAACGCTGTTTTGGCTGAATGTGAAAGCGATTCCAGCAATGGACAAAGCGAACATGAGCGAGAATACGTTGCAGTTAGCGATTATTAGCCGCATTAAATTGTATTACCGTCCTACAGGTCTCTCTATTGCGCCGGATAAAGTGGCTGAAGAATTACGCTTTAAGCGCCAAGGTAGCTCACTGATTGTGGTTAACCCAACGCCTTATTTTGCCACAGTTACAGATTTAAAAATCGGTGCAGCAAAATTGGATAACGTGCTTGTTCCTCCATTTGGTGATGCGTCAGTGAATGTTCCTTCCAATGGAAATGGTGCTATTAGCTACCAAACCATTAATGATTACGGCGCACTAACGCCGAAAATGACAGGAAAAATGCAGTAAAAACTTACGTTTTTATTTCTCGAAAATAATTAAACATCATTCCAAATTGGAAATTTGCTGAGCAACATTGTTGAGCGGAGGGGACATGTCACATCTGACATCTGAAAAAGGGCTATTAATTTCAAAAAAAGGATCATTTTTGGGATGCAGATTCGAACGCCATTTTCCTTTGGTTCCGCTGGCATTCTTGATAGGCGCATGCCTTTATCCAACATGGGCGACGGCAGAGTTATATTTTAACCCTCGTTTCTTAGCGGATGATCCTTCAGCAGTCGCAGATTTATCTGCGTTTGAACAAGGGCAAGAAGTTCCTGAAGGGACTTATCGTGTTGATGTTTATCTTAATGATGGCTATTTACTCACCCGGGATGTGAATTTTGTTCTGGATAAAAATGATAAACAGCTGTCCCCTTGTTTGACGCCTAATGAATTGGCCAAGATGGGGATCAATACATTAGCGCTGCCAGAATTACAGACGAAGCCCAAAGATACCTGTGAACCATTATCATCCACCGTGAAGGATTCAACGGCGAGATTTGATGTGGGCTTGCAACGGTTATATATCACCGTTCCACAACTGTTTATGAAAGACAAAGCGCGAGGTTTTATTCCTCCAGAACTTTGGGATTCAGGGATCACGGCAGGGATTTTAAACTATAGCCTGACGGGAAGCAGCGCACGTAATCAAGACGGAAAGCACAGTAGCTATAACTATTTGAATCTACAAAGTGGTTTAAACTTTGGTGCGTGGCGCTTACGGGATAACTCCACATGGAGCCACAGCACAGGCACAGCAAATAGCGAAACTCGCTGGGAGCATATCAATACCTATTTAGAGCGTGGCATCAATGTGATCCGCTCTCGTTTGACACTGGGTGATAGCTACACTCCGGGAGAAATTTTCGACAGTGTTAACTTCCGAGGCATTCAATTAGCCTCGGACGATAATATGCTGCCTGAAAGCCAAAAAGGATTTGCGCCCGTGATCCGAGGGATCGCTCGCGGTACAGCGGATGTCTCTGTTAAGCAAAATGGCTATGAGATCTATCGCAACACATTCCCACCGGGACCGTTTGTGATTAACGATCTCTATTCTGCGGGAAATAGTGGTGATTTGCATGTGACTATCACGGAAGCGGATGGATCCGTACAGAGCTTCACCGTGCCATATTCATCCGTTCCGTTGCTCCAACGTGAAGGGCATACACAATATGCCGTCACTGTAGGGGATTACCGTTCGGGAAGCGGCAATCAGGAAAAACCGACATTCTTACAAACCACGTTACTGCACGGTTTGTCATATGGCTGGACGCTCTATGGTGGAACTCAGTTAGCCAATCGTTACCAAGCTTTTAACGCAGGGATAGGTAAAAATATCGGTGTCTTTGGGGCGCTATCTATCGATATTACCCATGCCAATGCCAAATTACCGGATGATAGCAACCATCAAGGTCAGTCAATTCGTTTCTTATATAACAAATCTCTGAATGAAACGGGCACGATTATTCAGCTGGCGGGTTATCGGTATTCAACAAAGGGTTACTACTCATTTGCGGATACGACGTACAAACGGATGTCAGGGTATAACCTTGCGACGCAAGACGGCATTATCCAAGTGACACCTAAGTTTTCTGACTATTACAACTTAGCTTATAACAAGCGCGAAAAAATTCAGTTAACTCTAACCCAGCAGTTGGGTGAGCAATCCACTATGTATGTGACGGGAAGTCATGAAACGTATTGGAATACCAGTAAAGCGGATAAGCAATTACAGGTAGGGATTAACACCCTGATTAAAGGGATTAGTTGGGGATTAAGTTACAGTCTGTCCAAAAACTCATGGCAGGATGGCAACGACCAAATGCTGGCATTGAACGTCAACATTCCCTTTAGCCATTGGTTACGTTCAGACAGTCAGTCTATCTGGCGTAATGCCAGCGCAAGTTACAACGTTTCTCACGATCTCAAAGGTCGCGTAAACAACACCGCCGGTTTATACGGAACGTTATTGGAAGACAATAACTTAAGTTATAGCGTTCAAGCTGGGTATGCAGGCGGTGGACAAGGTAACTCTTCGGGGACAGGCTATACGTCACTGAACTATCGCGGGGCTTATGGAAATGCCAACGTCGGTTATAGCTATGCCGATAACATTCGCCAAGTTTACTACGGTTTGAGTGGGGGCGTCTTAGCTCATGAAAATGGATTAACGCTGAGCCAGCCAATGAACGATACCGTGGTATTAGTGAAAGCGCCAGGTGCGGGACATGTGAAAGTCGAAAACCAAACGGGGGTTGAGACTGACTGGCGGGGCTATGCGGTATTACCTTATGCCACTGAATATCGTGAAAACCGTATTGCTTTGAATACCAATACGTTAGCGAATAACGTGGATCTGGATGATCCCGTTCTGAATGTGGTGCCAACTCGTGGCGCTGTCGTTCGCGCTGATTTCCAACCGAAAGTTGGGATCAAAGTGCTGATGACATTAACTCGCCATGGAAAACCGGTGCCATTCGGCTCGGTTGTTTCTTCTGGTGAAAATAGTGGTGGCAATATTGTGGCGGAAGATGGGCAAGTTTACTTAACTGGTTTGCCGTTAACCGGACAATTAATCGCACGTTGGGGAGATGGGGCGGATGCTCAGTGTAAGGTCAATTACACACTGCCAGCAGAAAGCCAATATGAAATCCTCAGTAAGTATAGTGCCGAGTGCCTCTAAGGAGCCCATAGTGTTTGATAAATCGAATATTTTCTTTGCCTCAATGTTGACCTCTTTGTGCTTGTGTTCCAATGCATTGGCGGCGGATAGCACCATTAACATTACAGGCAATGTACGAGATAACACTTGTGCCGTGGCTCCTGGTTCACAAAATCAAGTGGTGGATTTGCTCCTGAATGCGGTGAAACAGCTGCACTCAGTGGGGGAAGTGACGCCAACAGTGCCGTTTCGTATTGAGCTAACACCTTGCGGTTCTGCGGTAACGGCAGTCAAAGTTGGGTTTGTCGGTATTGCAGACTCGAGTAACAAAACCTTGTTGGCATTAGAACCCGGCAGCGCAAATGCAACAGGGGCTGGTATTCAGATTTTAGACAGTGCTAAAAATCCATTAGTCCTCAATGCGGACTCAAATAATATTGCATGGACGCCTTTAGTGGCAGGAAAAGCCAATACGCTCAATTTCAATGCACGTTTAATGGCGTCAAAATTGCCCGTTACGGCAGGGCATATTCGAGCAACCGCCACATTTACGCTTGAATTCCAGTAAATAGAGGATGCGATGAATGACGTATAAATCAACAATGATGACAGCTTTATTTTTGGGGCTGTTATCTTCATCAATAACCTCCACACACGCGGCTGACGTAACTGTGACGGTCAATGGGAGCGTTGTTGCAAAGCCTTGTACGGTATCAACTAAGACGGCCAATGTGGATTTGGGTGATCTTTACACGTTCAATTTAACCTCTCCGGGATCAGCATCGGATTGGCATACGGTGTCGTTGGATTTGACCAATTGCCCTGTTGGTACATCAGTGGTTATGGCGACCTTTAAAGGTGTCGCTGATTCGGTGGGATACTACAAAAACCAAGGTACGGCAGGCAATATCCAGCTGCAACTTCAAGATTCATCGGGTAATAACTTAAATAACGGCGCACAAAAACGCATGCCAGTCAGCGATGCAACGCTTTCAACCAGTTTTCCTTTACAGGTAAGGGCAATATCGGTGAGAGGCGGGGCGACACAAGGCACCATCCAAGCGGCAATTGATGTCACCTACACGTATCTGTGAGCAATATTATGAATATAAAACAGCTAGTTAAATTAATCTTTATTAACGCATTTATCTATTTTGCCGGTGTTTCTTCGGTGTATGCTTTTACCTGTTACGACTCAACAGGAAACGTTTTAAGCTACACACAAAGCCCAGTGACTGCCAATGCGTATGTTAACTTGCAGCCAAGTGTTCAAGCTGGTCAAAACTTAGTGGTCGATTTATCGAATTCAATATTTTGTAAGAACGATGACCCATCAGCGCGACGTGACCAAGTGAACATGATCCGTGGTTCCGCTTATGGTGGAGTATTGAATAACTTTCGAGGCTCATTACGGTATTATGGCTCAAGCTATACGTTCCCTTTGACTAACCCAACTCACCAGCAAGATTTTCCATCGGGCAATTACACAGCATGGAATACCCAATTGTATTTAACTCCAATTTCTGCGGCGGGAGGTGTAGTGGTTAACCGAGGAACCCACTTTGCGACATTGGTAATGTACCAAGTTGGTTCTAACATAGTAGGGGGCGGTAACGTCAATACATCGACCTTTACATGGAATTTGTATGCCAACAATGATGTTGTGGTGCCTATTGGTGGTTGTGATGTTTCTTCGCGTAATGTGGTCGTTAACTTACCGGAATATCCAGGAAGCGCTCAGCCGGTACCGTTATCTATCTATTGTGCTTCGAGCCAAAATATCTCCTACTATTTAACGGGAACAACCGATACGAGCAGCAATATTTTTGCTAATACACTGTCTGGTGCTAATGCCGCAAAAGGAGTAGGGATCCAAATGGTTCGCAATGGTAATGCAATTCCAGCAAACCAAAACGTTCAGTTAGGTCGAGTAGGAAGTTCAGCGGTGAACTTAGGACTAAGCGCGCGATATTCAAGAACCCAAGGTCAGGTGACGGCAGGGAAAGTGCAGTCGGTGATTGGCGTGACATTTATGTACGATTAGTGAATTGAATTAGATAGATGAAAAGGCTCAAGAAGAAATATCTTGAGCCTTTTTGCGTTAAATAAAGATTCATATGCTCAGCAGAAATTCGGATGATCCGTTGTGATAGGGGAGCAGTAGATCTTTTATCATTTTCCCATCACAGAGACCTCAACCTATTAATATTATTGTAGAATATGGTCATTATTATCGTTTTGGTAATCTTGGGTTTTATTTTACAAACTCTGAATACAGACCGCAGACCACCCACAAAAAATCCTTCAAAAAAGAATAAATGCCAAATAATAAATTATAAATAAATTTTAATAATCATTAATACGTATTATTAACCGATGAAAATAATTTGCAAACGAGATTGGTTATCAATATACTTTTTTCGACCAGTTAAAAATACTCAATATACTAGTTTAAGCATCACTTCACCTTGGAGAAGATAGCAACATGTTGAAAAAAATGTATTTTTTACGTAATAAAACGCGTTTAATTACGTTGGCCTCATCGCTTATTGTTACCTGCGCATTGCCTGCCATGGCAAAAGATTCCCTAACGTTATATACCACTCGTGAGCCGGGGCTGATCCAGCCACTGCTGGATGCCTTTACTAAAGAAACTGCCATTGACGTCAACACTGTCTATGTCAAAGACGGCATGTTAGAGCGCGTCAAAGCGGAAGGTAAAAACTCTCCCGCAGACTTATTAATGACGGTGGATGCGGGTAACCTCATCGATTTAGTTGAAGCAGGTGTTACGCAGCCTGTTGATTCAAAAGTATTAACTGATGCTATTCCAGCTTCATTACGCGACAAAGATAACCAATGGTTTGGTTTATCGATGCGTGCTCGAGTGCTGTATGCGGAAAAAGATTTACCGTTAACTAGCATCACGTATGAAGATTTAGCCGACCCTAAATGGAAAGACAAAATTTGTATCCGCGCAGGCCAGCACCCGTATAACACAGCGTTAGTGGCAGCAATGATTGCCCACGACGGTGAAGCGAAAACGGAAGCGTGGTTACGCGGTGTGAAAGCTAACTTAGCACGTAAAGCAACGGGCGGAGACCGTGATGTCGCTCGTGATATCCTTGGCGGTATCTGCGATGTCGGTTTAGCGAACTCTTACTATGTGGGTCACATGAAAAATGCCAAAGAGGGCACTGACGCACGTAAATGGGGAGATGCTATCAAAGTGGTTCAGCCAACCTTTACCGATGGCGGTACGCACGTCAACATCACTGGTGCAGCCGTTGCGCGCCATGCTCCTCATAAAGCAGAAGCGGTTAAGTTGATGGAATATCTGGTTTCTGTTCCTGCACAACAGCTGTACGCGCAAGCAAACTATGAATACCCAATTCGCAAAGGCGTTCCACTGGATGCCACTATCAATAACGCAATTGGGGAAATCAATGTGGATACCCTCCCACTTACTGAAATTGTGAAATACCGTAAACAAGCGAGTCAGTTGGTAGATAAAGTTGGATTCGATCAATAAAACTGGCTTAACCTCTACGCGCGGGGCTTTCGGGCTGCCGCGCGTCGGTTTCTCGCCATTAACTCTTTCCGTGGTGGTCATTACGCTTGGCGTTCTGACCCCTTTGTTGTTTTTATTGGGTCTGGCCGCAAGCTCTGGATTCAGCCATTGGGAACATTTGATGCGCTATGTGCTTCCCGATGCCATCTTAAATACCTTAATTTTACTGCTGGGTGTTGGTGCCATGGTGATGACCATTGGGGCGGGGTGTGCCTGGCTGGTGACCGCGTTTGATTTTCCTGGTCGAAAGCTGTTTAGCTGGGCGCTGCTACTGCCCCTTGCGATGCCAACCTATATTGTGGCGTTTGCATGGTTAGATTTACTGCATCCTATTGGACCGATTCAAGAATTTATTCGTAGCGTGTTAGGGTACGACTCGCCGCGCCAATTCCGCCTCCCTGATCTTCGTTCAATGACGGGCGCCATTTTGTTGCTTGGACTGGTGCTTTATCCCTATGTTTACTTGACCATGCGAGCCATGTTTATGAGCCAGCCAGCCCATTTGCTGGAAGCGGCTCGAACCCTTGGGCTCAGTTCCACGGGAACATTTTTCCGAGTGGCGTTACCCATGGCGCGCCCTGCTTTAGTAGTGGGTACTAGCCTCGCTCTGCTGGAAACCCTCAATGATATCGGCGCATCGGAATTTTTAGGTGTGAATACATTGACCGTGACGGTGTACACCACATGGGTGACTCGCTCTGATCTACCCGCTGCGGCGCAAATTGCCTGCTCGATGTTAACAGTGATTATCTTGCTGTTAGCGTTAGAATATTACGGTCGAAAAAATCAGCGTTACAGTACTGGGCGGCAAATGCGTGGGATCTTGCCATCGCGTTTAACTGGATGGCGAGCTATATTAGCCACGTGTGTCACCGCGCTACCGGTGGTGTTAGGCTTTTTAGCACCGGCACTTTTTTTGGGATGGGAAAGCCTTAAACGCATCAGTGACAGCATGACAATCTCAAGCAGCCTGTTGCAATCACTACAAAACTCATTATTGCTAGCGGCGGGTGTCACCGTCGTGGTGACGTTGGTGAGCATTGTGGTAGCGTGGTATGCCAGAGCGAGTGCAATTTCTGGTTCATCTCAAGAATGGCGACGAGCCTTAATGAAAATTGCGTCGCTGGGTTATGCAGTACCAGGAACGGTATTAGCGATTGGTTTGTTAACACCGGGTATGGCGCTGGATAATTTTCTGGCGGAGCTATTGGATTTTCGAGGATTACCGCTGTTATCTACGGGAATTTTATTGGTTATCTGCTGCTCAATTCGATTTATGGCGATCTCCATTGGGGCGATTGATGCTGGGTTAACCCGTATTCCGCCGAGTATGGAACAAGCCTCAAGGCTGTTAGGGGAAAGCGAGCTGCGAACGTTCTTTCGAGTGCACCTTCCGCTATTACGTCCGGCACTTGTCACCAGTGCTTTATTGGTTTTTGCGGATGCGATGAAAGAGTTGCCGACCACATTACTTTTACGTCCGGTGAATTTTGAGACGTTGGCAACCTCGCTATATGCGGAGGCAGCGCGAGGAACCTATGAAGAGGGCGCGATTGCGGCACTATTAATTGTGCTGGCAGGGACATTGCCTGTGATCCTCCTAGCGCGCAGTCAGCTGACATCATCTCAATCAAAACGGTCGTCTCAATAAAAATGATTATGTTAAGGAATGTCTTCGGTGTCTGATTCAACCTTAGTTCTTGACAATGTCCATGTTTCTTATGGCAGCAAACATCAACGTAACCATGTACTTAATGGTTTCTCTTTGCATATTGATGCTGGGGAAATTGGCTGTTTACTTGGGGCTTCAGGATGCGGAAAAACCACTGCCTTGAGAGCGATTGCTGGGTTTGAGCAGGTAGAGCAAGGAACCATCTACGTGGGTGGGCGCTGTGTTGCGGGTCCAAACCTTCATTTGCCGCCTGAGCAGCGTAATGTTGGGATGGTTTTCCAAGATTATGCCTTGTTTCCTCATTTAACGGCGGCGCAGAACGTGGCATTTGGGCTAAGAAAACAGCCTAAAGAGCAGCAACACGCTCGCGTTCAACAACTATTAACCTTGGTTGAATTGAGCGGTTTAGCGGAACGCTATCCTCACGAAATGTCGGGTGGTCAGCAGCAGCGTATTGCATTAGCACGAGCGTTAGCGCCACAGCCAGCGGTACTGTTGCTGGATGAACCGCTTTCTAGCCTTGATCCAGATAGCCGAAAACGCTTAGGGCAAGAAGTGCGGGATATTTTACGTGCGGCGGGGCAAACAGCACTGTTGGTAACTCATAGTGAAGATGAAGCTCAGTTAATGGCAAATAAAATCAGCTACTTAAAAGAGGGGCGTTTACTCGAGGAATAGTTGAGGATCGTGAAAACCCAATGCCGCACAAACGGCATTGGGAAGTCGATTATTTAAAGCAGGTTTGCGCCCAACGGGCTAACCCAGCGGTAACCGAGCCAAAGTCATCACCACGAACAATGGGAATGTTCGGCAGTTGTTCTTGAATCGCTTGATGTAAGATAGGCGAGCGAGCGCTACCCCCGGTGACAAAAATAGCGTCCGGTTGAACGCCTCCTTGTACAACGGCTTCTTTCACCAACTCAATCATTTTGCTTTTTGGTGATTCAATCGCATCAATTAACTGATCACGTCCAATATTCACTTCAAGCAGCTCTTTTGATAATGCAATTTTCGCCAAGTAATTTTGCTCATCAGAGAGTGCGATTTTCGCCTCTTCCGCTTTGCGTACTATGCTGTAACCCAGCGTTTGGTGATAAACCTCGAGCAAACGTGCCAGCAAGGCTGGCTCTTGAGCATCTTGTTGTAAGCGGGTTAATGCATTGAGGTTCGCGCGAGAATAAAACTCTTTTTGCGCTTCCACATTATTAATGGCAATCGGGTTCCAAAACTGCAATAGAGGCATTTTGATTCCCGATTGATATTGGCTTTCCATACCAAAAAGCTGCATTAACTGTTTTAAGGCAATGAAAATATCCAGATCGTTTCCGCCAACACGTTGACCTGTATGTGCTAGCAAAGAACTTGTACGATCGTGGCTATCTTTGTAACTAGGCCCCATTTGGATCAGTGAGCAGTCGGTGGTTCCCCCACCAATATCCACCACTAAAATGGTCTGATCTTTGGTGAGGGTGGATTCATACTCTAACCCTGCGGCAACGGGCTCAAACTGGAACGCAATATTCTGAAATCCAGCACGTTTAGCGGCTTTTAATAAGATAGCTTCCGCTTGCTGATTCGCTAGCTCGCCACCACGTCCATGGAAGTTAATTGGGCGACCAATCACGGTGTCAGTGATGGTTTGTTGGGTACTTGCTTCGGCAGTATGCTTGATATTTGCCATCATGGCGCACACTAAATCTTCGAAGAAACTGACTTGGGTTTCGTGTAAGCCTGATGCACCTAAAAAAGACTTAGGTGATTTTACATAGTAGACATCACGAGGATCGCTTAAATATAAGTCCAGCGCAGCTTGCCCGAAAACAATATCTTCCGGCTCCAGTTCAATGCCTTCATCCTGATTAAACGCAATAGAGCGTCGGAGGATTTGCTGACCAACTGAGTCTGTCGGAGAAATATTCAGATGGCGAAATAAGTGCTCTGAAACCGATTCTCTTGTCGGCGCACACAAGGTTGATGGAATATAAAAATTGCTGCCTTCAAGGGGTAACAATTGCGGTTTACCATCTTTCATGATTGCGACGGAGCAGTTAGATGTTCCGTAGTCAAAACCAATAAACATTTCGCCTCCAAAATCTAGGGTGCTTTGAAAAAAGTGGAAAACTGTATATCAACCTTGCGGGAAATGCTATTGGAACTGCATTTTTATTTTGTGTGGGAAACCTAATTTGGCGCAAGGATAAGAGCAACATGATTTTGTAAGATAAATAGTATTATTTATTGTGAAAGACCCTATCGAGTATCAAATGAGTCAAGCCAAAATTGAATTGATGTCTGAAATTACATGCCCAGAATGTGGGTGTTTGAAAATGGAAGAGATGCCAACCAATGCTTGTCAGTGGTTTTATGAATGTACAGGTTGCGGCGTCTTATTAAAGCCATTAGAAGGGGATTGCTGCGTATTTTGTTCTTATGGCACAGTGAAATGCCCGCCAATCCAAGAAGCAGAATTAACAGGCAAGCCTTCATGTTGCTGTAAATAAAGTACCGAGAAAAATCATTAATTTCGTAGGGGATAGATAATATTCAATTAAGTATAATTATCTATTCTGACAATTTTTACGCCACAAATAATTAAATTCCTCGATCGGAAACTCCATTTCGTCTCTATCCAATAGTGGAATAGAAACGACATTTCTACCATCTTCATTTAGATACGTTTTCACCATAAAACGTTTGTAGCTATAGCTATTTTTTGCATCAAATATCAGAACTTGACCACAAACATAGCCTAGCATACCGCGATCAGAGGTCTCTCTGATGACATGGTATTTCACATCTTTAAATTCGACGGTTTTAGGGAAACTCAGCAGGTCTTCCACAGCCCGCTCTGATTTCTTGATAACATCTAAATCAGGTGTGTAGTTAGCCATTACTCCTGCAAGAAATGATCCTCCTGCGATAAGAATAATCACTAAGATAGAAAGCATCTTATTCGTCATGATATTTTTCTAGATTATTATATTTAATAAATAAACTTATTATTATTTTTTATCAATTATGGATACCGCGAGGTAATAAAGGTTCAGGAGCCTTTATTATTTGTATTCACTGTTTCCCACTATTTTCCATTAATTTAGCCATGTGAATGGCTTCAATAATTTGAGCGCGATTGACTCTAGGATTATTACTATCAAGTAGGTTTTGCCAGATATTAATCGCCGTTGTGTAATTGGCATTGATAAAGGCATCTGAGGCTAATAACATCAATGCGGTGACTTCATTCTTATCTAGACTTAATGCTTTGTCTATCATTTTTTGTGTGTCATTTGTAACCACTTGTCCGGCTTGGTAATACATCACCGTGGCAATTGCGGCATAGAGTTGGGCATTCTCTCCGCGATATTTGAGTGCGTAGCCATAGGCAATTAAGGCATTTTCATAGCTATTTTGATAAAGATAGTATTCACCTAAAACAGCCCAAAGCTCACTGTTTTCAGGGGATTGTCGAATATCTGCTTGTAAACGTTGTAGATCCTGCGTTTCACGCTCCAATGGTGTGAATAGCAAGATAGGGTCATTTTGTCTTTGATATAAATCAAGTGTTGAATGGAATCGCGGTAATAAAAAATATCCCGCTATCATAATGCAGATTATGATGAGAATAAGGGTGTTACTTATCTTATTCCAATGAGAATGCTGAAGTGTTTTTTCATTATTGATAGCCGGTAATAACTGTATGTCAGAGTGAGTCTGGTTGTATTTTTCTATTAATGGAATCGCATTATCTAATAAAATAATGGGCTGATTAATTTTATTTTTTACTTTTAATGTTTTCCATAAAATAAAGATAATACAAAGAACAGCAAATACGGGAAGTAACCATAATAGTAGGGTACTAAGCGTTAATGGGGGATTATATAAAACAAAGTCACCATAACGCTCGGTCATATAGCGTTTAATCTGAGATTCACTTTTTCCTTCAGAAACCATTTTAAAGACTTGATGGCGCATGCTGACCGCGGTAGGTGCATTAGATTCTAATAAATTTTGGTTTTGGCATTGCGGGCAACGTAGTTGTGAAGCAATCTGCAAGGATAATTCCTGCTCCTCATTGGAATTAAATGCCCATGTATCCACTATTTGGGCGTGAACATTCAAGGAGCACAAGAGCAGAAACAGCATAACGATTTTTTTAATCATGCTTCCGCCCCCTAAACCAACTCATCAGCGCACCTAAGCACATCACAAATCCACCACCCCAAATCCATTGAATGCCTTCTTGTACATAAAAACGCATCGCATAGCGCTCAGTGCCCGTTTTTTCTCCCAGCACCACATACCAAGATCGCAACCATCCCCAGTGGATCCCCGGTTCTATCATCAGTTGCTGGCGAGCCATATACAGGCGGCGTTCAGTGATAAGATCAAAGCCATTTTGACCTGCATTTTGACTGACGTGGATCAGCGCTTTCTCGGTGGTGTAGTTAGATTCAGCTGCCAGTTGTAATTGTTGAAATTGGAATTGATATCCGCCAACTGAGATTGATTGCCCGACGGCGATATTTTGGCTGATTTCTGATTTCTGTGTTGAGGAAAGGGCAATTCCCATAGCGAACATCACAACCCCAGCGTGGGCGACAATAGCAGGGAATTTTTGCTGAACAATCATCGACAGTCGCTGATGTAGTTTGTGATTTCCGTTCTTGGCAATATCGCGATATTTGAGCGTGGCAAGCGCTATTACCACCAGCATCAACAGGCCAAATGGCAGTAATGTCTGATTGAAATAGGGAGCCCCCACCGAGATCTTACCTAACCCTAATAAACCATAGAGCATCGGGTATAAGGTGCCAGTCAGTACGATACATAAAACCGCGGTAAACAAAATCAAAGTCAGTAATAAATAGATTTCTCGCGATGTTTTGCGCCGAGGCTCTTGAGGGGGAAATTTCGCCTTCCAACCATAAATAAACAGAGCACCAAGGCTTAAAACGCTAAAGAGTAAAAATAGCGGAACGGCACGCACGTTATCTAAGGCAAATGCATGAACGGACACTAAGATCCCAGAGCGGACAATCAGTGTACCGAGCAGCGCTAAAATTAATGTGATAATCGCCAGCAACAGGCTCCAGTGGCGATATAGCCCTGTTCGGCGAGTGATAGATAAGCTGTGTAGTAATGCCGTGGCAGAAAGCCAAGGAAGTAAAGAGGCGTTTTCAACAGGGTCCCAAAACCACCATCCTCCCCAGCCTAATTCACTGTATGCCCACCAAGAACCGAGGATGATACCGCTAGTGAGTATGCACCAACTTGGTACCGCAAATCGCCAACACAACTGAGCAATAGTCTGGCTGGAATTTTCGGGAAGTAGGGTAGGTGTCGCCATTAATGATGCGAGCACTAACGCTGCCACTAGCATCAATCCGCTGTAACCAAGGTAAAGTAGCGGCGGGTGTAAAATTAGTCCCCAATGTTGCAGCATCGGGTTGAGGTCGCGACCTTCAATTGCAGGCGGAAACAGGCGTTCAAATGGGTTGGAATAGAACACAACAAACAGCAATAACGCCGTGCATATAGCAGCCAGTACACACAACGTTAAAGGGAAAAATGGGCTATTTTGGCGGCGATAACGCCATGCAAATAAGGTAGTCCAGCCAGAGAAAAACAGAACCCACAGCAGCAGCGAACCTTCGTGCCCTCCCCAAACGGCAGCAATTTTAATCACTAGGGGGGATAAACTGTGGCTATGCTGAGCCACATAAATAACGGAAAAATCACTGAATACAAAGCTGGCGGTTAAACAGAGAAACGCAGTTAATAAAAAAGTGAATTGCAAAGACGTCCAGAGCACGCCCTGAGACATTTGCCTCGGGACGTGCCTGAAAACGCCGATAAACCCCAATAGGGTATGATAGCCGGTGATACACAGCGCCAGTAGCAAGCTGATAAACCCTATTTCGGGAAGGAAAATTTCCAAGTATCACCTTTATTTTAAGTCGGTTATGCGACTGTCAGTTGCCCTGCGTACAGGACGAAAAAACGCAGGAAAAACACGCCAATTAAGCTTGCGCCACTGACCACAATAACCCGAAAAGCTTGGCTACCTTGTTGTTGCCATTTTTTCAACAGGAGGGGAATAACAAAACCAATCCCCACGACGCCAAGCCAGAACCACCACGTCCAGAAACCTCCGCCTAATGCCGCAATTAATGAACGCAGTTTGCCATCATCACCGAGCGCTAGCCCCACAAAGAAGGCCGCTAGCAAAAATATCTCTAACCAGACAACGAAGCTTTCTACGCGGTGTAAAAAGACCGTTTCAGGGTTATGAACATTCTTGCGATAGCGTAGGGCAATTGCCAGTAAACTCACCGCCAGTCCCGACGAAATTCCCGAAAAGAGAAATAGAGCCGGTAATATTGGGTTGTTTAAGAACGGATAGGATTTGAGGGCTGATAACAAGAATCCCGTATAAGCGCCCAGTAATACGGCTAAGACTAGCATAGCAATATCTAACCCGCGCATGATGCGACTTAGCCAGCCTAAAACGCGAGGCACTATCGTTAGCTTAGGTAGCCATTTTTGTTGTAGCCCAACGAGTTCTTGCTCATAAATTTTAGCCAGCCAAACCACTAACACCGCCATGTAAACTTGGAACAGCATTACCCCCATGGACATCACAGAAGTTGGGCTGTAGTGAAACATCAATTTCCAGAACGTCCATGGACGGGTTAAGTGGAAAATGAGGATCAGTAGACCAAGAATAATGGTGGTCGGCGCTAAAATTAGCGTTGTACGCATGATAGTACTATTGCTGGTGGCAGCATTGGGTACATATTGGCGCATCAATACTGCCAGAACCACTAACCCCGCAGAGATACCAATCAAAAACAGGTAAACGGCGATAGGCCAGTCCCAGACTAACGACTCAAAATGAAAAGCTGAAGTGGTTGTCATTGGCTAACCTCCCCATATTTAAAGGGAACTCGGTACATTTTGGGTTTCGTTCCCAGTGCAATTTTGAATCGATAGGTCGGTTTTTCATGGAGCATTAGTGATACCGCACTGTTTGGATCATCTAAATTACCAAACACCAACGCTTTGGTTGGGCAGGCTTCGACACAAGCTGGTTGCTTCCCTTTTTTGAGATTGGTTTTACGGCAAAAATCGCATTTATCGGCGGTTTTGCTGATGGGATGAATAAATCTGACGCGGTAAGGGCAGGCGGCAATACAGTATTGACAACCAACACATAGGTCAGGGTTTACGTCCACAATCCCCGTGGTTTTATCGATGAATGAAGCCCCTGTAGGACAGACATCGACACAAGGGGCATGTTCGCAATGTTGGCAAGAGTGGCGGAAGAACCGATATTTGACGTCAGGAAATTGGCCGATGGGTTCACTACGAATAATCGTTAGGCGTGATACGCCTTCTGGAACTTGGTTGACTTCCCGACATGCATCCATACAGGCGGTACAGCCGATACACAGTGTTTCATCGTGGATCATGCCATATCGCACCCCGTCAACTTTCATGGTATTGGCGAGAGAATGCCCCGCCACACCGCCTACCGCCGCCAGTGTGCCTGAATAGATTATGAATTGACGACGAGAACAACTCATGGCTGCTCCTTAAGAACATTCACCGCAGCGGGGTTAAAGTTCGGGTTATCTCGCTGATCTGAGTGACAATCCACGCAGATTTTGACCTTACCTTTATCGTTCAGCACTTTCATGGTGTCTTGCTTAGGATGGAGGTCATGACAACTCGCGCAAGCCACTTTGGTCACGTGAACATCGTGGGGCCAAAACGCTTTTTGCAGTTGTTCAGGTAAGTGGCAAGATAAACAGACGCTATTTTGTTGTTCCACGCTGTACATTGGATCATTAAACCGCATGACGTCTTTGACGCCTTCACGGTGATTGGGACCCGGTTTGCCGTGACAATTGGTGCACGTCACCGGCAAATTATTATTCGGGTTAATGACCTCAGCATGAGTGCCATGCATCCCTTCTTTATCGGGTTTATGGCAATCAAGGCAAGCATTGTCTGGATTACGCTGCTGCGTAACTTGCCAACGACCGTCTTTGTTAGCTTCTTCAGCCATTTGTGGTGTTGCCGACGCGGATATCGCCCATAACAAGCCTGACGCCAGCACCCCAGCAGTTAATAACGAACGTAGTACGCTCATATTCACTCCATTGGTTATCGCACCCCAGCGAACTGGGGTGAGTGGTTATTTGGCTAACAGGTCGTTTTTACGAGCTTGTGCATCCCATTCAGGTACCACAGTCTTTAAAAACTCTTGTTTTTCGGCATTAATTTTCTGCATATCCAAGCCGATGGCTTGTTGCGCTTTATCTTTGGTGGAGATATCTGGGATCGCGATTTCATGAGTAATGCCTTTTGAACCCAGTAAACGCGCCAGTTTGGCTCGGGCATCTGCGGCTTTATCCATTGCCCCACCAAGCATACGTAACCCTTCATCTGGTGCATGCATGTGGATACCGTGTGACGCGATAGCTAAATCCCAACGCCACTGCGCATGACGGATATCAGCAAGGATATCTTTCATTTCAGCATCGGTTGCGCCTGCATCCCAAGCTGCTTTAGCTTCAAAGTGAGCGCGTACTAACTGATCTTCCACTTTGATTTTCATCTCTTGGATAGCTTTTTTACGCTCAGCAACGATACTTTGAAGTTGCTCTTTGCTTTGGGTATGACAGCTACTACAGGTTTGTTCAAAGTTATCGAATGGATTACCGATTTTATGGCTGGTATACAGTTCCCCTTTTTCGTTTTGCAGTTTTGGCATGTGGCAGTCAATACAGGTCACATTGTTTTTGCCGTGGATACCTGCGCTCCAAGTTTCATACTCAGGGTGTTGGGCTTTGAGCATTGGGGCTTTAGACAGGGAGTTTGTCCAATCAGAGAAGGCAATGTTGTCGTAGTACACTTCCATGTCTTCGACTTTGGTGCCGTTATCCCAAGGGAATTTCACGGCTTTAGTTTCGCCAGAGAAATAGTATTCAACGTGGCATTGACCGCATACCATAGATTGTTGGTCGAAGCGGCTCGCTTTATCGAATGGTTTACCGATAGCTTCCATGGCACGTTCTGCGTATGGGCGAGAAAGAGTGAGTTCAGGCTTACCTTTGGCAAACTCAGGTGAGTCTGTTTTGTGGCAATCTGCACAGCCCAATACGTTGACGACTTCAGGGCCTCCTTTTGCCCATTTGCCTTTGAAGTAGCCATCTTCCCCATGTTCCTGAATTAATCGAGCAACGTCAGGGCTTTTACAGCTCCAACATGCCATAGGAAGAGGACCATCTTCAGCATTTTTTGGCGCGCCAGTCCGCAGTGTTTCACGAACATCGATAATCGCATAGGCGTGACCACGAGGTTTATTGTAGTCACGAGAGAAAGGATAACCTGCCCATAAGATGACGAGGCGAGGATCTTCAGCCAGTGCATCTTCTCGTTGTGATTGTTCTGAAGTTGCTCGCCATGAATGGTATTGATCAGGGTGTGCCGCTTCAAACGTTTCGTTTCGAGCGTTGATGGTTGATGTGGAATCTTTTGTTGGAGTTTGTGCCTGTACAGAGGTAAATAGAAATATCCCTGCAAGCACACTCAGTAGGTACAGTGCATTATTTCTTATCTTTGCCATAAGGGCCTCGAGTGTTTTTAAGCCAGCCATCCCATTAGCTGTATTTATTTTTATATTTGATAACAATCGCACTATTGCTATCAGACAATTGCCAACTTATATAATTAGCAAAAAACCACACAAAAAATATTGTCTTTGATCAATAATTAAAATGAGTTTACTTTTTAATCGATGAAAAATAATAAAAATGGAGAAAATTGAATAAATAAAAAAATATTAAATTTTATTTTTTAACGCAGAGTATGGATTAAATCATTAAATAATAATGATTGTTATTTACACTTTGAGTTTTTCATTATCATGCTGATATTTATAATTAATTATATTTTTACTAATACAATGGATTAATAAGTTGGTTAATTTTTGAATTAAAACGTGCGTAAAATCAAAAAAAGTAAATATAGTTTTTTGTAAAAGTGCTCATGATATACTACTTTAGTGGTATATATTTTCATTAATTATAAATTTGACTATTAAAAATAAGGTTTAAATTCGCAAATCATATTTATTAAATGTTAATGAATAATTATAAAACGACCTCAAATCTGCCTTTCTCGATATTTGTACAGTGTCTTCGATGTGAAACGTCAAAGAATGACTATTTTCTTCATAATAACGCCAAAAGTTAGTTTACCTACTAGGTAGTATGTATTTTTGATAGTTAGCTAATTAATATTCACAATAAATAATCATATAAAAAGTACGGTTTATCAGTCTCTTTTAGCAGTTTTTGGTTGGGCAATGTAAAGGAAATAAACATGGTTGATATCACCCGTAGGGGAGTTTTAACGGGGGCTTGGCGTAATGCTGCACCCGTAATTCGACCACCATGGAGTGGTAGCGAAGCACGTTTTATTGAACAGTGCACTCGTTGTAACCAGTGTATCAAGAGTTGTGAAACGGCAATTTTGCAACCAGGTCCTGGTGGCTATCCCATGGTCGATTTTCAGCGTGGTGAATGCACATTCTGTTATGCATGTGCAGAGGCCTGTCCTGAGCCTATATTCCTTCCTCAAAATACCCAGCCTTGGAATATCAAGATTGCCATTGGGCAACACTGTCTGGCGTACAAATCGATTGAATGTCGTCGTTGTGAAGACAGTTGTGAGCCTCAAGTGATCGCCTTTCGTCCATCACTGGCCGGTATTTACCAGCCAAACATTGATATGCAGGGTTGTACAGGTTGTGGCGCATGTGTCGCAGGATGTCCTGTATCAGCCATTACCATGGAGCATGAAGATGCACAATAACTGGCAAGTTTGCAGTTTGATTGTTCAAGTCAAAAGTGAACGCATTCCAGCTGTGACAGATGAATTACATCAAGAACCCAACTGCGAAGTGGCTATTTCCTCCCCTGAAAATGGCAAGTTAATTGTGGTTGTGGAAGGGGAAGACAGCAAAACGCTTTTAGATACTATCGATTTTATCCGTGATATCGATGGTGTATTGGATGTTTCACTGGTTTATCACCAGCAGGATGAGCAATGTGAGGAAAAAGTATGAAACTCAGTCGTCGTAGCTTTATGAAAGCCAATGCGATAGCGGCCGCTGCTGCGGCGGCAGGCGTTGGCGTACCAAGTATTGCGAAAGCAGTGGTTGGTCAGCAAGAAAGCATTAAATGGGATAAAGCACCTTGCCGTTTCTGCGGTACAGGCTGTGGGGTTTTAGTTGGAACGCAAAACGGACGTATCGTTGCGAGCCAAGGTGACCCTGAAGCTCCTGTAAACCGTGGTCTGAACTGCATCAAAGGCTATTTCCTACCAAAAATCATGTACGGAAAAGACCGTTTAACTCAACCGCTTTTGCGTATGAAAGACGGTGAGTACGATAAAAACGGTGAATTTACCCCAATTACATGGGAAAAAGCCTTTGATGTGATGGAAGAGAAAGTCAAAACCACCCTCAAAGAGAAAGGTCCTGAAGGTATCGGAATGTTTGGTTCCGGTCAGTGGACGGTTTGGGAAGGTTATGCTGCATCCAAACTATTTAAAGGTGGCTTCCGTTCAAATAACTTAGACCCAAATGCACGTCACTGTATGGCATCAGCGGTTGTAGGCTTTATGCGTACTTTTGGTATGGATGAACCGATGGGCTGTTACGATGATATCGAACATGCAGATGCTTTCGTGCTGTGGGGTTCGAACATGGCGGAAATGCACCCAATTTTATGGTCGCGTATCACCAACCGTCGTCTATCTAACCCTGATGTTCGTGTCGCTGTACTGTCTACATTTAAACACCGTAGCTTCGAATTAGCGGATAACGGCATTGTCTTTACGCCGCAATCAGACTTAGTGATCCTCAACTACATCGCTAACTACATTATTCAAAACAATGCGGTGAATCAGGACTTCCTTGATAAACACGTTAATTTACGTCGTGGGGTTACTGATATTGGTTATGGTTTACGTCCAACGCATCCTTTAGAGCAAAAGGCGAAAAACCCAGGTTCGGATGCCTCTGAGCCAATGACATTCGAAGATTACAAAGCGTTTGTTGCGGAATATACCCTCGACAAAACCGCTGAAATGACGGGTGTTCCGAAAGATCAGTTAGAAGCGCTAGCTAAGCTGTATGCAGATCCTAACGTGAAAGTCGTTTCCTACTGGACAATGGGCTTCAACCAGCACACGCGTGGCGTCTGGGCGAATAACTTGGCATACAACCTGCACTTATTGACCGGTAAAATTTCTCAACCAGGTTGTGGACCGTTCTCCTTAACAGGTCAACCGTCAGCCTGTGGTACTGCGCGTGAAGTGGGGACGTTCTCTCACCGTTTACCAGCCGACATGGTGGTCACCAACGAAAAACACCGTGAAAAAGTGGAAAACGTGTGGAAATTACCAGCGGGAACTATCCCAGAAAAAGTGGGATTACACGCTGTTGCTCAAGACCGCGCATTAAAAGATGGCAAGCTCAATTTCTATTGGGTGATGTGCAATAACAATATGCAGGCGGGTCCAAATATTAATGAAGAGCGTATGCCAGGTTGGCGCGACCCACGCAACTTTATTGTGGTTTCAGACCCATACCCAACTGTCAGCGCACTGTCTGCTGACCTGATTTTACCGACAGCGATGTGGGTAGAAAAAGAAGGGGCATACGGTAACGCAGAGCGTCGTACACAATTCTGGCGTCAACAAGTGCCAGCACCGGGCGAAGCAAAATCTGACTTAATGCAGATGGTGTTGTTCTCTCGTCGCTTCAAAGCGGAAGACGTTTGGCCGGAAGAGTTATTAGCGAAGAAACCAGAATATCGCGGAAAAACGTTATACGACATTCTGTTTGCTAACGAATCAGTGACCAAATTCCCAATTACAGAACTGGCGGCTGACCAGCTGAATGATGAATCTCGTGAACTCGGCTTCTACCTGCAAAAAGGGCTGTTTGAGGAGTACGCAAGTTTCGGTCGTGGTCATGGTCATGACTTAGCGGATTTCGATGCATACCACAAAGCTCGCGGTATCCGCTGGCCAGTTGTGGATGGCAAAGAGACCCAATGGCGCTACAGCGAAGGTAATGACCCTTACGTAAAAGCTGGGCAAGGTTTCCAATTCTACGGCAAGCCAGATGGTAAAGCGGTGATTTTCGCACTGCCATTTGAACCAGCCGCAGAAGCGCCAGATGCTGAATACGATTTATGGTTATCCACCGGACGCGTTCTTGAACATTGGCATACTGGCAGTATGACTCGTCGCGTGCCTGAGTTGCACCGTGCATTCCCTGAGTCCGTGGTGTTTATGAACCCGCTGGATGCAAAAGCGAAAGACTTGCGCCGTGGGGATAAAGTGAAAGTGCTTTCTCGCCGTGGTGAAGTGCTCTCAACCGTGGAAACTCGTGGTCGTAACCGCCCACCAAAAGGTTTGATTTATATGGCATTCTTCGATGCATCTCAGTTAGTGAATAACCTCACTCTGGATGCAACGGATCCGCTATCGAAAGAGACGGATTACAAGAAATGTGCAGTTAAATTGGAAAAGGTGTAATTGCGTATGTCCCAGAAACCGAGTTCCCAGAATAGTCGCCGCCGTTTTTTGCGTGATGTTGCTCGCGCAGCGGGTGGACTGGCGGCTGTTGGTGTGGTACTGGGGCTTCAGCAACAAACCTCCCGAGCGAGCGGAGTGCATCTTCGCCCGCCGGGTGCCTTAGACGAAAGTGCCTTTGCAAGTGCCTGTGTACGCTGTGGTCAATGTGTGCAAGCGTGTCCTTACGACATGTTGAAGCTTGCTACATTGGCGTCTGGCATGGCAGCCGGTACACCGTATTTTATTGCTCGCGAAAACCCGTGCGAAATGTGTGAAGACATTCCTTGCGCCAAAGTGTGCCCAAGTGGTGCGTTGGATAAGGATATTGCTTCTATCAATGATGCTCGTATGGGGCTAGCAGTGTTACTCGACCAAGAGAACTGCTTGAACTTTCAAGGGTTACGATGCGATGTGTGCTACCGAGTTTGCCCTGTGATTGACGAAGCTATCACACTGGAACTTGAACAAAACCATCGAACCGGTAAACACGCGCGTTTCTTGCCGACTGTGAACAGTAATTACTGTACGGGGTGCGGTAAATGCGAACAAGCGTGTGTGCTTGAGGAATCAGCAATTAAAGTATTGCCACGTTCGCTGGCGAAAGGGGAATTAGGTCACCATTACCGTTTTGGTTGGCTGGAGGGAAACAATGGCAAATCGTAAGCACGATGCCGGACGTGAGGCTCTGGCGAAAAAAGGGTGGTGGGGAAGCCATAAATGGTTGGTATTAAGACGTACCAGTCAGTTGTTAGTGTTAGCCATGTTTTTGAGTGGTCCATGGTTAGGCGTGTGGATCTTACATGGTAATTACAGTAGCAGTTTATTGCTGGATACGATCCCATTGACGGATCCGCTAATTACTCTTGAAAGCTTAGCAAGTGGTTACTTACCGGGGATCTCCGCGTTAATCGGTGCCGGGATTGTTTTGGGGGTGTATGCCCTGTTAGGAAAACGGGTTTTCTGTAGTTGGGTGTGCCCTGTTAATCCGGTCACGGATGCGGCGGCATGGCTACGTCGAAAATTCGAATTCAATCAATCCGCCACGATCCCACGTTACATCCGCTATGTTTTGCTGGGTGTCATTTTGTTGGGATCGG
Source organism: Providencia sp. PROV188 (assembly GCF_027595165.1). NCBI lineage: Bacteria > Pseudomonadati > Pseudomonadota > Gammaproteobacteria > Enterobacterales > Morganellaceae > Providencia > Providencia sp. PROV188. The sequence continues at coordinate 2,808,395 of NZ_CP097291.1, read as the reverse complement.
CATTAACAGGTACGTTGCTTTGGGAATGGATTAACCCCGTTTCTCTGATGGGACGTAGCTTGATTTTTGGTTTTGGTAGCGGCGCTTTAGTTTTAGTTGCACTTTTTTTATTCGATTTATTGGTCGTGGAACATGGTTGGTGTGGTCACTTATGCCCACTCGGCGCACTGTATGGTGTCGCGGGGTGTAAAGGGGCTTTAGTCGTGACCGCCCATAAAAAAGAGCAGTGTAATCGCTGTATGGATTGTTTCCACGTTTGTCCTGAGCCGCAAGTTTTGCGCGTTCCGGTTCTTGATAAACAAGCCCCAGCACAGATCACGGCGAAAGATTGCACGACGTGTGGTCGCTGTATTGATGTCTGTTCTGAGGACGTTTTTAAAATAACACTAAAATGGAGTTCGGGAGCTAAATCATGAAAAACCCTGTCCTGAAAAGAACTTTAAGCCGTTGGATAGCGGGTATGGCCGTTGTCGTGAGCAGTTTTGCATGGTCGGCGAATGGCGTCGATCTGGCTCAATCACCAGAAGTGTCAGGCACACCAGAAAGTGGCATTCATATTCCTAAAGAGCAGGAAAAAATGGCACTGAACTACGTTAACCAGCCACCGATGATCCCTCACAGTGTTGAAGGGTATCAAATTACCACGAACACAAACCGTTGTTTGCAGTGCCATGGTGTGGAAAATTATCGTACCACTGGCGCACCACGTATTAGCCCAACACACTTTATGGATGCAACTGGTAAAGTATTAGGTGAAGTGGCACCAAATCGTTATTTCTGCTTACAGTGTCATGTTCCTCAATCTGATACTGCGCCGATTATCGATAATACCTTTACCCCATCTAAAGGCTTCGGGAAATAAGGGGCGGATATGACTAATAAAAGTGATAAACCGGGGATCATTCGCCGAGTTTGGCAGTGGTGGTGGCGCCCAAGCCGTTTAGCGTTGGGAACGTTGTTGATTATCGGTTTCGTTGGCGGTGTTATTTTCTGGGGCGGTTTCAATACCGGAATGGAAAAAGCGAACACGGAAGAGTTCTGTATTAGCTGCCATGAAATGCGTGAAAACGTCTACGAAGAGTATATGGATACCATTCACTATACTAACCGTAGTGGGGTGAGAGCGACATGCCCTGATTGCCACGTACCTCATGAGTTTGTGCCAAAAATGGTGAGAAAAATCAAAGCCAGTAAAGAGTTATACGGTAAGATTTTTGGCGTGATTGATACACCACAAAAATTTGAAGCTCATCGTCTAGAAATGGCGCAGAACGAGTGGCGGCGGATGAAGGATAATAACTCCCAAGAGTGTCGTAACTGCCACAACTTCGAATATATGGATTTTACCGCTCAAAAAAGTGTCGCTGCAAAAATGCATGACCAAGCGTTAAAAGACGGAAAAACCTGTATTGATTGCCATAAAGGTATTGCGCATAAGTTACCAGATATGCGAGAAGTGGAACCAGGCTTCTAAGAAATAGGCTAGCTGGCTAATTGAGTCAGCTAGCCTAAGTTGTATTTGTGATAAATCAATAAAATTACGTGGTTTTTGTGTATTGTAGCTATTATTAATGCACAGCATTTTGTGAGATAAATCGGGGCTATTAACTATGTGGAAAAAGCTTCACCAATTAGCAATTCCAATGAACTTATATAGAATATGTGGGCGACTGGCTCCATGGTTCATTGTGTTAAGTGTGATCTTTCTGGCGGTGGGCTGGGTTTGGGGCTTTGGTTTTGCACCAACCGATAAAACACAGAGTGATAGCTACCGGATCATTTATATTCACGTCCCCGCGGCCATGTGGTCGATGGGGATTTATGCCACTATGGCTATCACGGCGTTCATCGGTCTTGTGTGGCAGATGAAAATTTCTGAGTTAGCTATTGCTGCAATGGCACCCGTCGGCGCTGTATTCACCTTTATCGCGCTTGTCACCGGCGCCACATGGGGTAAACCAATGTGGGGAGCTTGGTGGGTATGGGATGCGCGCCTGACATCTGAATTGATCCTGTTATTCTTATATGTTGGGATCATTGCCCTGTGGCACGCATTTGATGACCGCCGTACAGCAGGAAAAGCGGCTGCCATTTTAGTGTTAATTGGGGTGATCAATTTGCCGATTATTCACTACTCAGTTGAGTGGTGGCAAACTCTGCATCAACCATCAACACGTATGCAAGAAAGCATTAACCCAGCGATGCGTACACCATTACGTTTAGCTATTTTGGGGTATTTATTCCTGTTTATTTCGTTGACACTAATTCGTCTGCGTAACCAACTGTTAATGTTAGAGCGTAACCGACCTTGGGTACTGGAACTGATGACTAAGCGAGAAAATAGCCATGAGAGGAAATCATAATGAATAGTGCATTTGCCTCTTGGAGTGACTTCATCGCCATGGGTGGATATGGATTTTATGTTTGGTTAGCGGTTGCGCTAACCCTTTTGCCATTAGCAGCATTGTGTATCCATACCTATATTCAACGAAAAATGATTTTTAGCGCGATTGTTCAGCAACAAGCGCGAGAAGCAAGACAAAAAGCCGCTAGAGCGCGCAGGGAGGGGATGTGAATATTCGTCGCCGTAACCGACTGTGGTTGGTTTCATCCATTATTTTAGGTGTTGGGCTGACTTTTTCATTGGTGCTATACGCCTTAAGTTCCAGTATCGACCTGTTTTATACCCCCGGTGAAGTGATTTACGGGAAGCGAGAAACGCAAAAAGTACCTGAAGTCGGGCAGCGTTTACGCGTGGGTGGCATGGTGATGCCTGGCTCCGTTGTGCGCGACCCAGACTCGCTGAAAGTGACTTTTACCGTTTATGATGCGGAAGCCGAAATTGACGTGAGCTATGACGGTATCTTGCCTGATTTATTCAAAGAGGGGCAGGGTGTGGTGGTGCAAGGGGAATTAGAACCAAATAACCATGTGATGGCGAAAGAAGTGTTAGCCAAACATGATGAAAACTACACGCCACCAGAAATTGAGCAAGCGATGCAAGAAAACCATAAACGTCCTGCTGCAATGTATAAGGACAATGCATCATGATCCCTGAGATTGGTAATATCCTTCTGTGTTTAGCATTAGGGGTCTCTGTATTACTCTCTTTTTATCCTCTGTGGGGTGTGGCACGTAATGATGCCCGCCTGATGGCGGCATCTAGACCACTAGCTTGGCTGCTTTTCCTGTTTATTGCAGGGGCATTTTTAGTCTTAATTAATGCCTTTGTGGTAAATGATTTCTCCGTCACTTACGTGGCAAATAACTCCAACACGCAATTACCGATTTGGTACCGTGTGGCGGCAACATGGGGCGCTCATGAAGGGTCTCTATTGCTGTGGGTACTGCTCATGAGCGGCTGGACATTTGCGGTGGCGTTATTTAGTTATCGTATGCCTCTGGATATTGTGGCGCGAGTGCTCGCGGTAATGGGTATGGTGAGCGTCGGTTTTTTGCTGTTTATCATTTTTACCTCAAACCCATTCTCTCGCACCTTGCCCTCCTTCCCGATTGAAGGTCGTGACTTAAACCCACTGCTGCAAGACCCAGGACTGATTTTCCACCCGCCATTACTGTACATGGGCTATGTGGGCTTCTCGGTGGCCTTCGCCTTCGCCATCGCTGCATTACTCAGTGGGCGCTTAGATAGCTCCTTTACCCGTTTTGCACGCCCTTGGACGCTAGCAGCATGGTTCTTCTTAACACTGGGAATTATGTTAGGGTCGGCGTGGGCATACTACGAATTAGGCTGGGGGGGCTGGTGGTTCTGGGATCCGGTAGAAAATGCCTCCTTTATGCCGTGGTTAGTGGGAACTGCCTTAATCCACTCATTATCAGTCACTGAGCAGCGCGCCACCTTCAAAGCATGGTCGCTATTATTGTCGATATTTGCCTTCTCATTGTGCTTATTGGGTACATTCTTAGTCCGTTCAGGCGTATTGGTTTCGGTGCACGCCTTTGCTTCTGACCCCGCTCGAGGGCTATTTATTCTTGCCTTTATGGTGTTGGTGATCGGCGGCTCGCTGCTTGTCTTTGCGATACGTGGCCATAAAGTACGTTCTAAGGTGAACAACGCATTATGGTCACGGGAATCCCTGCTATTAGGGAATAACGTGATTTTAACCGCCGCCATGTTGGTGGTGTTGTTAGGCACATTGCTGCCGCTTATCCATAAACAAATTGGTTTGGGAACGATTTCGATTGGTGAGCCGTTCTTCAACACTATGTTTATCGCCTTGATGGTACCTTTTGCGCTGTTACTAGGTATTGGACCGCTAGTGCGCTGGGGACGTGATCGTCCTGCGGCTATCCGCAAATTGCTGCTGATGGCGTTAGTGCTGACACTCATTCTCTCTTTCTTGCTGCCTTGGCTAATGCAAGACCGAGTTGAAGCGCTGACAGTGCTGGGCTTAATGATGGCGTGCTGGATTGTTATTTTGGCCTTCGCTGAAATGAAGGTGCGCATCAGTAAAAAAATCAAACTGACCTCAAGCTATTGGGGAATGGTACTGGCTCACCTTGGTTTGGCGGTGACTATCGTGGGGATCGCCTTTAGCCAGAATTACAGTATTGAACGTGATGTGAAAATGAAGCCGGATGATAGCATTGCTATTCGTGGATATACCTTTGTATTTAATGGGGTACATGAAGCGGATGGTCCAAACTATCAAGGGGTGATTGGTACTATCACGGTGAAAGAGAATGACAAGGTGCTCACCACGTTGCATCCAGAAAAACGTTTTTATAGCACCAGCCGTGCAGTGATGACAGAAGCCGCTATTGATGGCGGGATCACCCGTGATTTATACGCGGCTCTGGGTGAGGAGATTTCCCCAAATGTGTGGACACTGCGTTTGTACTATAAACCGTTTGTCCGCTGGATATGGGCGGGTGGCGTATTTATGGCAGTAGGCGCGTTATGCTGCTTGTTTGATTCGCGTTATCGTCGTCGCAAGCTACAAGGGGAAGCTGTATGAATCGCAAAGTCTTTTTAATTCCTTTTGTTATCTTTGCGGCGATTGCTGCCGTGCTGTTATGGCAATTGGTACGTAATGCGGAAGGGGATGATCCCCGCTTGCTAGAGTCTGCCTTGATTGGTAAGCCAGTGCCTGTTTTCCGTTTGGAATCCTTGGAAAATCCGGGGCAGGAATATGACACCAAGGTACTGATCCAAGGGCAGCCAATTTTATTGAATGTCTGGGCGACATGGTGCCCGACTTGCCGTGCTGAGCACCAATATTTGAATCAGTTAGCATCGCAAGGGATCCGCGTTGTGGGAATGAACTATAAAGATGATCGCCAAAAAGCGATCGGCTGGCTGCGCGAATTGGGTAATCCATACGCATTAAGTTTATTCGATGGACAAGGCATGCTGGGACTTGATCTCGGTGTGTATGGCGCGCCTGAAACCTTCTTAATTGATGGGCAAGGGATTATTCGTTATCGCCACGCCGGTGCGGTTGATGAGCGAGTTTGGCAAAACGAGCTGAAGCCGCTGTGGGATCGTTATAGCAAGGAGGCCAATCAATGAAATATGTGATTGCCTTGATGATGTGGGCGCTCAGTGCAGGTGTAAGCTTGGCTTCCACGGAAGTTTTCACGTTCGAAAATGAACAGCAAGAGCAGCAATTTCGTAAATTAACGGAAGAGTTACGTTGCCCGAAATGCCAAAACAACAGTATTGCTGATTCCAACTCGATGATCGCTCTCGATTTGCGCCAGAAAGTGTATGAGCTGATGCAAGAGGGAAAAAGCCGCGATGAAATCGTCGATTATATGGTGGCGAGATATGGTTATTTCGTGACGTATAACCCGCCATTAACGCCGCTGACCGTAATGTTATGGGGGATGCCATTTGTGGCTATCGCCGTTGGGGGATGGTTGATTTACGCCCGTTCTAAAAAACGTGTCAGAGCCAGCCAAGTCGCTCAAAACGATGATGACGAGCCGTTGCCTGAAGCGAGCCGTGTGAGTGCTTGGGTGTATGTTCCTGGCATTGTGATAGCGTTGGGTGTCGCAGGTGCTGCGTATTATGAAGTGGGTAGCTACAGCAAAGTGAAAGATTGGAATGTGGCTTATCAGCAAGCGCCAGCATTGTTAGATAGAGCGCTGAATGCCAATGAGCTTCCACTGAATAATGAAGAGATGGAGAACTTGGCTTTAGGTTTACGTACTCGCCTTCAAGAGGATCCACAGAATATTGATGGCTGGGTGATGCTTGGTCGCATTGGGATGGTATTAGGGAACGCCACCATGGCAACCGATGCTTATGGTCGTGCTTACCGCTTATCCCCTGACGATGATGCGGTCGCATTAGGCTATGCGGAAGTATTAACCCGTTCGTCAGACCCAAGTGATAACCAAGAAGGTAATGAGCTACTCAAAAAGCTGATTGCGAAGAACCGAACTAACGTTAAAGCGCTCAGTATATTTGCGTTTAATGCGTTCGAACAAGGGCGTTATCCCGAAGCAATTTCGGCTTGGCAGATGATGTTAAAGCTGTTACCTGAGAATGATCAGCGTAGAGCTATTATTGAGCGCAGTGTCGAGCAATCGCTGATGATGCTGCATGAGAAGAAAGAGACACCGGAAGGTAAATAACGCTTTTCGGGGCATCTGGCATTAATGTGATTGAATAAAGGGAGCTTAGGCTCCCTTTATTTTTGATATAAGGATGCAATGTAGTATTGGCGTTCTTTTAAAACTAAATGGTTTTTTAAAATTATATTATTTAGATGTTCTATTATAAAAAAGCGTCTGTATTTTATTGATTTATTATGATTGTTATTTAAATCTATTTATTATCAAAGCATTAAGTAATTTACTAGAGTGACTGATATAAATGATTCTATATATAAATAGATGTTTATATATCTATGTTTTTCATTTCTTAAATAAATGTTGACAGCATGCTATTTTGTTAATTAATTTTAATGCGTAGTTTGTTGAAACTTTATCTTAAATAACACATGAGGTGATCTTTATGGAATTTGTCATTCTTAATGAACGTGTTTCTGCTATTAATGAAGAAAATGCGATGTACAACGAAGATGAATCTATCGAATTAGAATAATAAGTTATATTGAATAGCCGCTAATTGCGGCTTTTCTTAATGGAGGCTAAATATGGATTTTTCGCTACTAAAACCATTAATTAAATGCTCACATCATATTTTAATATCTGATGATGGCGATATTTGCATAGGGGAAATACCTCAAAAGGGTTGTATTATTAAAAGTCCGGAAGGGTGGGTGCTATCGTTATTACCCAAACTTGATGGAGAGCATACTATTCCCAGAATAGTAAAGGAATTGAAATCTTTAGGATTTAACGTTGATAAAGAATGTATTATTGAGTTTATTAATAAGCTTAATCAGTTAGGCGTCATTGAAATTTCAGATACTTATTCGGATATTCTTAGTCAACAAGAAATAAATTTATATGATAGGCAGTTATTACAATTTTCGTTAATTGATAGCCAAAAAGTAGGTGGTTTAAAGTACCAAGAAAAGCTCAAAAATAGCCGAGTTTTGATTCTAGGTATGGGAGGATGGGGTACGTGGTGCGCAATGCAGTTAGCTATGTTAGGTATAGGCACATTGAGGTTGGTAGACGGTGATGTGGTTGAGCTTTCTAACTTAAATAGACAAGTTCTTTATACTTTTGATGATATTGGAAGCGCAAAAGTTGAAGCTGCTGAAATAGGTATTAAACGGCATAATAGATATACCAAGGTTGAGAAGTACAATGAGTTTGCAACGATAGATAGAGATCGGTTGATGGAAGTTTTAGATGGCGTAGATGTCATTTTAATTGCATGGGCTAGTTTAGGTTATTTTAGAAAAAATACAGTTGAAGGTGTTATTCATGATATCGCCCATGAAAAAGAAATATCGATAATTGAATTGGGGGGAGATCCTTTAGACATTTCAGTTGGACCTATTTATTTAAATGATGGGTACAATTCAGGCTATCATGCGGTAAAAAATAATATTAGAAATAAATTCTATAGCCAGAATCATGAAGTTGAAAAATTTCAATTAGCAAGAATGAAACACCAGTTTTTAAATGGCAAGAGAAAAGTAAACGCTTGGCAAAGTACGCCATCTCTTGCGGTCATGTCAGGATTAGTAACAGACCAAATTGTTAAGTTAATTACTGGCTATGATGATGTGGTATTGAAAAATAGGAAAATATTCTTTTCGCTAAGAGACTTTAAAATGACTGAGGAGCTTTTGTGAGGGAAATTCATAAGTTAACTAATAGTTTTAATAACAAAGGATATGTTCAGTTTCCTATGGAACAATACTTTTCAGAGTTAGATAAATTTTATGATGATTTTCTTGATATTAATGATGCTGAATGGTCATTTATTATAAAAAATAAATTTGCTCCAGTGGATTACTATAAAAATAAGCACTCTAAGCTTGAGATAGAACAAGAAAGAGAAAAAGCACTACAAGAATATCACCAAGGGAATTTTTGCTATTCATTTAGGCGAATAACTGATAACCAACAAAGAAAGTCAGTGTCATCTTTTTTAGCGATTAAGACCTTTTTAGATAGCACAGAATTCAAATCCTTTCTGTCTGAAATAACGAAAAAAAGTATCAATACATTATCGCTATGTTATTTAAGCTGGTTTGATTTAGGGGATTTCCTAACCACACACTGCGATTCAGGTTCCTGCATTAATATTGTCATTAACTTTACGAAAGGTTGGGAACATAACCATGGTGGCTTGACTTTTATTTTGGATAAACAGAAAGAAAACATCATAGAAGCATTAGTACCAACGTATTTGAGTACATTAATTATTGATACGGGAGAAAAAAGCATTCCCCATTTTGTCTCAATGGTGAGTTCGGTAGGTGTTAGAGGCTCTAAAAGAATGGCGGTGGTTGCTCGATATGACGCATAAAAATACGGTCATTATATTTGCAGCGATAATATCTATACTGTGGGGGATGGGGTTTCCGATCTCGAAAATCGGTATTGGAATTGTTGGGGCATGGGTATTCCGATTCTATTCCGCATTGATAGCTTTGCTGGTGCTGTTATTTGTATTTTTCTTTATATACAAAAAGCAATTTATAGTGAGTCATTTTATTCGTTGCATTCCTCTTGGCATTTTAAATATGTTCCTCGTGCCAATATTAAACAACATTGCGCTCCAATTTACGGACTCCGTTAAGGCATCGGTATTGGTCTATACCATGCCAGCGATAACGTCTTGCTTTGTGATGATAAGCCAGCGGAAGATAATCTTGAACTCGTTGGTTGTCTCGGTACTTTGTGGGCTTGGAATTCTGTTTTTTACCTCATTTGATGCGATGAGCTATGGTGAAGTGATTATATTGTTGAGTGCATTTGCATGGGCGCTAGGAACCTTTCTATCAGGACACGTTGCCGTCAGCGTTGATGTTTTTTCAAAGGTGCTTTATCAAAATATCACTTCATTTTTGATTATATTGATTTTTACGATGTTTCTATCTGTCAATTTAGATCTGACAAGCTATGGATTGAGTTACCATAGATTGATGATGGAATTGCTGATTCCCGTGATTTTTATCGGTGTAGCAAATGGGGTATTAGTTTACATTTTATGGTTTTACATGATTGATAATGGCGGGGCTGAACTATCGTCTTATTCGATTCTTATTTCACCGATGATGAGTGTGCTTATTTCGTATTACTACTTAGGTGAAGCAATAAACGTGAATATGTTGATTGGAATGGTTTTGATTTTTACTAGTGTCGCTTTAGTCTTTTTGAAGAAGAAAAACTAACGGGTACATTTTACCAATATTAATTAACTCTGTATTGCTTAACCCAAGTTAGTTAGTTTTTTTGTCAGGCTTGCGAGCTGCATTTTGCCTTAACAATAATGCCAAAAAACAATAACATTAAGCCTCTTATTAAGATACAATCTGCGCCCATCTATAGGCTATGAAACACCGGAAAACCGTTGCATTTACGTCACGCGATTCGACAATTTGCCGCTTACCTTGCCTTACTCGCTGTTGCGATGCTGTTCGTTGCGCCATTGATTTCAAAATCAATGTCACATATGAACAACTGCTCGATGGGGCATGGGGAAATGGCGGAGCATTCGATGCAGCAGCATCAAGAAATGCCATTGTCTGAACATTGCGAAGATGGCGGTGCGATGAACCATATGCTGATGACGGGAATCGGGCAATCACCGATGGAAGACATCGCGTGTGGTTACTGCCAACTACTTGTTCACTTCCCATTTTTGATTTTATTTGTTGCTGCGGTGATCCGCCAATTAGCAACCCTCGCTATCTTTGTTCCTTTCGAACGTTGTATTCAATTACGAATTTTCCGTCCTTGGTCATTACAGCTAGCTCGAGCACCACCGACATCCTATTGATTCTTATTTCTTTATTTAACGTAATTTAAAACTGCATTTTGTCTTCAATGGACAAAACCACTTCGCTTATCCTGAAATTTAGCTTCATTTTCAGGAGGCTAGGCTGTTTTTCAAAAGAAGCTGAGTGGTCATTAACTCCTTGAGTTAATAGCAGTAAGAAACAGATAAAAATAGGCTAAAAATGAACTCAATTAATTTTAAATTTGCACCTATGACTGCGCTGGTGATTTCGGCTATCGCGTCAACATCCACTTTCGCCAAAGAAGAAAATCAAAGCTCAATCACCGATAGCTCAGTGATGATTGTCACCGCGCCAGTGGACTCGCCGTTAACTATTTCAACATCGCTTAAAACCCCAAGACAGCCAGTACCTGCGAGTGATGGCTCTGATTACTTGAAAACGATCCCCGGTTTTTCCCAAATCCGTAACGGTGGAACAAATGGCGACCCTGTTTTTCGTGGCATGTTTGGTTCTCGTCTTAAGATCATGACGAATGACAGTGAAATGTTGGGAGCGTGTCCTTCCCGTATGGATGCGCCGACATCCTATATTTCACCGGAAAACTTTGACTTGCTCACCATGGTGAAAGGTCCTCAAACCGTATTATGGGGACCTGGAAACTCGGCGGGAACGGTGCGTTTTGAGCGTGAAAAAACTGTCTTTACGGAGGGGGGCATTCAAGGTAATGCGAGTGCATTGACGGCATCGAACCAGCGTTGGGATGCTAATGCGGATGTGAGCTTGGGCAATGAGAAAGGCTATGTACGCCTGACTGGCAATAAATCTCACTCTAATGACTATAAAGATGGAAACGGGAACAAAGTACCGTCTAAATGGGATAAATGGAATGCGGATGTTGCAGTGGGCTGGACGCCGGATGAATACACATTACTCGAGCTTTCCGCAGGGAAAGGTGATGGTGAAGCGCGATATGCAGGGCGAGGAATGGATGGCTCTCAATTCAAGCGTGAAAGCTTAGGATTACGTTTCGAGAAAAGCAATATCGGTGAGGTATTCGATAAAATCGAAGGGAATGTTTACTACAACTACGCCGACCATATTATGGATAACTATTCACTGCGTAGCCCAACGAGCACAATGGGATCTGGCGGTGGGCATATGGGCGGTGGCCATGGCGGGCACGGTATGATGATGAATATGCCAATGAAAATGCGTGTTGACCGCGAGACGATGGGCGGTCGAGTCATGGGGACGTGGTTATGGAGTGATTATGAGCTGCGTACTGGTGCAGATATGCAGACCAATAAGCACCGTAAAAACAGCAATAATAGCTGGAAAAAAGATGCAGAATTTCAAGATTATGGCGTATTCAGTGAGGTCACTTGGACTGCGAGCGAGCAAGGTAAGGTGATTGGTGGTGGACGTTTAGACCGCGTATTGGTGGATAATTACACCGATGTAGGGTCATCCGGTCGTAACACAGTCATGCCAGCAGGATTCGTTCGCTATGAACATGCATTACCTGAAACGCCAGTGATGTTATACGCAGGGGTAGGGTATACAGAAAGATTCCCAGATTATTGGGAGTTATTCTCGCCAAAAATGGGTCCGAATGGCAGCAAAAATGTTTTCGACAATGTGAAAACCGAGAAAACGACACAGTTAGATATTGGTGCGAAATACAATGATGATAAAGCCAATGCATGGATTTCTGCTTATGTAGGGCGCGTTGATGATTTTATTTTATTCCGCTATAGCCCAACTAACGCCAGAATGAGCCAAGTTGAAAACGTCAATGCGATGATCATGGGCGGTGAAATGGGCGTCGCTTATCAACTCAGCGATGAGTGGAAAGCCGATGCAAGCCTTGCGTATTCTTGGGGGAAAAATAGAACTGATGGACGTGCACTGCCTCAAATGCCGCCATTGGAAAGCCGTTTAGGTTTAACGTGGGAAAAAGGCGATTGGACAACGACGGGGTTGGTGCGCATGGTGAGTCGTCAAGATCGCGTAGCAATCAACGAAGGTAACGTGGTTGGAAAAGACTTCAGCGAAAGTGCAGGTTTTACGGTATTTTCGATGAATACTGCATACCGTATTAATGAAAGTGTAAAACTGAGTGCGGGTGTTGATAACTTGTTTGATAAAACTTACAGTGAGCACTTGAACTTAGCGGGTAACAGTGGATTTGGTTATTCGTCCAATAGCCCTGTAAATGAGCCAGGTCGAACATTCTGGGGTAAACTGAACGTCACGTTCTAATTTATTCAGTACTGAATGAAGCTAACAACCCGTGTAAAAGCGGGTTGTTAGTTTTTATGTAATCACAGGAATATAGTAATTCAGCTCTTGGATGTAAGTATGAGGGTGACTAGTAAAATCCTCATAAGTTGGCGTTGATTTTAAAACATAATGTTCTATATCAGCGCCTAAGCCGCGAGCAATATCCATCTCGGCGAGCACCTTTCCATAAACGGTATAAATAATGTCGTTATAGTCAGTACCTTGTAAGTTACCGATAAATTTAATTTGCAAATAATTGCCGGCAGGCACCATCAATTTTTTAGTAAATGGTGGCATAACATCAAGATCGTTTTCATCAAATGCAGTGGAATAGAGGAAGCGGCCTTCTTCATCGGAGCTTTTATCAACCCCGTGGATAGCATATAAGTTTTTGGCAACAATCTTGTTTTTATCTAAAAAGCTTTTCCAATACTGGCGTCGTAACTCTTCAGTTTTTAAGTTCCACTCGTTAATGCCTTGTGTGTAGCGATGAGTCATTCCTACTAAGTGGATCTCTTTCAACTCAACTAATTCCACATGAGCTTCGAGCTCTTTACTTTCACGCAGAGGAAGGCAGAACCCTTCAATATGCCAGCCTGAGCGTTTACGATATTCTGAAGGCGTTACACCAAATTGTTTCTTGAATGCACGGCAAAAAGTTTGTTGTGAATCAAATCGATAGCGTAGTGAAATATCCATGATGCTATCACTCGTCAAGCGTAAAGCAACCGCAGAGCAGGATAAACGACGAGCGCGAATATAAGCACCTAACGCAAGACCTGTTTGGGCTTTAAATAATCGTTGAAAGTGCCATTTAGTGTATCCAGATTTATCAGCCACGGTATCAAGGGAGAGCCGTGACTCTAAATTTTGTTCGATCCAGAGAATAATTTCCCTGATAACACTTTCTTGTAGCATGGTTACCTTTCCAGTTACTTTTACAACAGGCGTTATTTTTAAGTAAGCGCCAAATCTGAGCATTAAAGTTAGATAAAACTCATCGTAATTGAACATAGGATAGCATGTCTACTGGCAATTTTTTTATATGCAATGTGAAGTTAGGTAAGTTTTAATTGGGTTTTTACACTCGAAATGATGGTTGGTTAGGCTATTAAACAGAGGTAACGTATTAGGAATACGCTGAATTTTTTGATAGTCTACAACGCATTTTTTGTTAACTCAGTCTTTATGCAAAGAAAATGCTATTCATATAAATAGAATTAAAGCGTTTAACAAATGAATCGAATTAAAGCAAATATTCAATAGGTTACTCGATTCAGTTGGTGTGAATATAATTCAATCATCATTCATTAATATTCATATTTTGTATGACAAAATAAGTTATTTGAGAAAAGTTAAATAAATGATAAAAAATTATTCTGATAGTGATAGATGATTTAGTCAGTTATTATTATGATATTGCATGTTGTTTAAGTGAATATGTCATTAGTAGATGATTTAAAATATAAGAATAAATTTAAGTATATAAACGTAAGCTATCATTATTTGAAAAAAGTTAAGATAATCCTTGATCATTGTTTTTGTGATTTTGTAATATAGCCATATGCTGCAGATCATCATTAAATGAGTAATTAAATTTTTGCATCATTATTTGATGGGCATAATAAGTAAATATACACAGGTATTAATCTGAATTTTATGTGATTGCTATCACGCTTTTATTTTTATATTACATGGATTATTGGTTTTATTTGTAATTTAAATCAACCAATTACAGTTTTAAGTGAAAAATATCTATTTATGAATGTCACTAAATGATGTGATGTATGTCGTATTTTATTAACATAAGTCAATTAATTAAACTTGGTGTGATGATAATTTAGCTGCCCTCATAATTGGTATTCAATCTAATAGTAAAAGGAGCATTTATGAATGAAAATGAAATTGCGAAAAAGCTAGGGATTAAGATCCGTATGCAAAGAGAAAGTCATAAAATGAGTATTCAGCAAGCGGCCGATTTAATTGGTGTTTCTGAAGATGAAATGAATCGTTTCGAGAGTGGAGAAAGCTGCATTGATGTTGATTCACTTTTTCAATTTGCCTATTTATTTAACTTGGAACCCGCATCATTCTTATATGGTGTTGTGAACATAAATAGTGGCGCTCGTAGTACACTTCATTAAAAATATCAGTATGTTATGTTTTTTATTTGTTTTTAATAGTTAGCTATCACTAGGAAAGCAAAAATTCTCTATTTTCGACCCTGCTTTGATAAAAGGGACTCCATGAATTTAATCGTCTGACCGGAAGAGATTATCTGTTTTACTATTATAGGTTGTTTCTTCCGGCTTAATACTCTGCTTTTAGATTATATCTGCATACAATAACTGCCTATTATGAATAATCTCATAAAGCTCATCAAAATCATCGCACCTAAAAATAAAATAAAACTCTAGTCTCAATATGAATTAATAACGCACAAGTTTAAATTATATTGATAGCTAAACTTAACTTTATTTAAATGATGATAATCTTAATTTAATTATTTATAAGTGAGTAATCATATTTTTATACGGGAATATACGAATATTCATTAAACGTTAATGATTGTATTACTTTTTATGTTAAACAAATAAACAGATACATTTAGTCATGATTTACTCGGAATCCATTTGTTATTAATATGCAGCTGTAAACTGCTGACGAATAAATTGTGGTCGCTCTACCTCATCTAATATCGCTACCGCTAAATCCTGAACGGATATTTTTGCGGGGGTATTGCCATTCATTAATAGCTGTTTTCCACCAAGGCGAAATGTTTCTGTCCGAGCGCCATCTTCAAGCATCGCGGCAGGAGAAACAAATGTCCAATCTAAGCTATCGATAGATTCCAACGTCGTTTTAAATTCTTTGACAGCTTGGGCTCCAGGCCAAATATTGGCTGGAAAATCGGGGGAGTCGAGCAATAGAACACCAGGGGCGATTTCTAAACTGCCGGCACCACCAACTACAATAAATCGTTTTATACCCGCCCTTTTTACGGCATCTAAGATTGCTTGGTTACCTGCAACCGTATCGCGGTACAGATTAGGGTTACTCCATCCTCCATTAAATGCGCTAAGCACCACATCTTGACCTTTAAGCCGGGATGTTAGCCATGCCACATCCGTAATATCTCCTGATTCAGCAATTAAATGAGCATGTTGGGCGAGCTGATTGCTGTGACGAGAAATTGCAGTAACTTGATGATGACGCATTAAGGCTTCAGAAACCAACGCTTTACCGACAAAACCCGTAGCTCCTAGGATCGATATTTTCATGTTTAGCTCCAGCTGCCTTTCATTTGTCAGGCTTGATGAATGTTAATGAAAGTATAGAGCATGAAAATGTATTTGGTTGTTTTTTCTCTAAACTCTAGAGCGACAAAAATCAATCACATGGGTGATCCTTTGCTGAAACTCGGGTGTCAGCCCAGCCGGGGAAAGCCCTAATGAAATTTGGCGTAATGGTTCAGCTATCGTCATAGAGAGGATCAAATCGCTGATAATGGCAAAATCATGCTGTTGGATAATTTCGTCTTGCGCATGGCGGGTTAACCATTGATTGAGTAATTGGCGACTGCGCTCAATACCGTTTTGTTGGTATTTTTCTAATAGCAATTCTTTGTGCACAAAATCTGTCTGCAATAAGCGATACAGCCCAACAGCTTCTTGGGAAAGAACAGTTTTTGCGACAATTTCTAAATTATTCTGCAATAGGCTAAATAGCTCATCGCGGGTCGTGGCTTTATGTTCAAACAAGGGTACAAAGCTATCCGTCCAATTGAGTACGACTCTTTCCACGAGTTCTTCACGATTTTCCATAAACCGATAAATGGTTTTTTTAGCTACGCCTGCACGTTTTGCCACATTATCAATACTGGTGAGTTGGTATCCATCTTCAAGTAGTGAATTCAGCGCTGCATTCATGATTTTTTCTTTGAGAAGCGCCTCAGGAATACTTGGGCGACCTCGAGTTGGCTTCTTCTCACTGTTGTTTGACATAAATGGCTTACCTCATTTTGCTATCTTGACTTTTTTTCATTTTAGCTCAAAACTAATTAGGAAACAAAATAAGTTTCCTAATAAAACGAGATAGGTAGGTCATCATGAAAACAAATCAAACATGGGCAGTTGACGACATAAATCAGTTGCTACTTCCACATCCGTTACGCATGGAAATGGGTATTGAGCGTGATGAAAATGGGTTATTAACAGTCGCAGTTCGTACCGATTTGCATGGTTGTAAAGGCCGAATGTTAACGTGGTGGTTTACCTTTTTTGAAACCACACAACATATCCGCTGGTGGCATCCCCATGACCATGTTGCTCATCACGGCTGGGATGATAAATGGCAAAAAGGGCAAAGTTTTATTGGCGCTTCCATCCATGCGGTTGAATCTCTCGGTGCGATCCCGCCTGTTGCTGCGAAGTTAAAATTTAGAGAACCAACGGATTTCTTTGAGGCTTCAGCTTATGAAAAAGCCATCAAAGAGGGGCATATTTCCGGTGCAGTTTGCTCTTCGATTGGCTTTGGTGAGCATATTGAAATAGATGCCAAGGGGTATCCTATTGATGGGAAAATGATGCATCTAGCCCGTGATACTGAGTTTGGTTGTGTATTACGTAGCCGTTTCTTGCTAGGCGCATCTCTTGAGGATCCGCGCACACAGCTGTCCGATGAAATTGGACTAGAGCTAATGCGCCACTGTTATAACGAATTTACCTATTTGTCTCGTTTCTTGCCGTCATTGTATTACGGCGAGCACGCGAATGGGGAAAATGCGTCATTACCATGGTGAAGTCGGGTAGAGCTTCAGCGAGATATCAACCTAATTAATCTATAAACAAAGTCTGGATGGTTAGCGCTATACCTCCGAATAGTGTTAGCTTTCCGGGCTTTTTTCTCTAAATAATTTCAAGATAATACTGGTAATGATAGCGATAGCCCCACCTAATGCAGTTTCAAGAACGCGATCAAACAATAATGTATAAACAGGATGACGCCAATAAACCACTTGCTCAAGAACGGAGAGGATTAGGCTGGTGACGACAAAAGTCATAAAGGTATAGCCGTGATGAAAGCTCATTGGCAGCAAAAAGGCGAAAACCAAAATCGCCACTAACCCAATATAAGGCATCAACGGGGTATTAAATAATAGAAATAGGAATAACACGGAAATTAAGCTACCCGCCACCCGTTGCAGTGTAATGCGTACAATGCTTTCAGATTTTGGGTGTAATACAAAAACAAAAGTCAGCAATGTCCAATAGAAATGCCCTAAATCTACCATCCGAGGGATAGCCAAAGTTAATAGTAATCCAATGGTATAGGTCATTGACCGCGGGATAATATTTTTACGTAGGGTAAATAGATTTTTTTCCACAGTAAGTGGCGTAATAATGGAATGGCGAGTCATTTTGTGGCTGAGAAAATAATAGGTGAGCAAGGTAACACCACTGCCAATTAAAAAGCCTAAGGTCAGGCTTTTTGATACTTCAGGCAAGATTGTGCCAATGGTGGACATGATAATCATGAATTTCATGGTTAAGTCCATGATCGGATCTGTGCCATAGAGCTGATAATAGATAAATGAGAATATCGCCAGATAAATATAAAACCCAGTGCCTAAGCGTAGCGTATCGCCAATATAGATGGCGACTAGAATCATGGATAGCCAAAAAGCAGTATAGAGGTAATTTTTATATTCTTTAGCGGCATTAAATAGGTTAAATGAGTAGAGCGTTGAAAATGCTGCCCACATGGCGGCCTGAACGTCGATCAGTGCAAATGCTGTGAGAGCGCTTAAAACTAAGCAGCTGCTGAACAGAATTCCGTCATGGATAGCAGGGATTTTCTTCATATTATGATGCTCAAAATTCGTAGTCTAACTCTTTAATTATTAAGAGTATTCTATGATAACATATTGCTATTTGAAGACAAATTTCCCCTTTAATAACATATGAACCTTTGTTTTTAATGGTACAAATAAAGAGGTTGATTATGAGTGAATGTATTCATCTATCTGAAAAAATGCATAATAGCGCAGAGCGAGAGCAATTTGTCGTCATGATAAGGAAGAATAAATGCAAATAATTAATCCCCATGATTTTGTTTGGGTTGGTAGTAATAGCGATGTCCCTCTTGATACTCTGCCGGAATGGGTTCAAACGCAGTGGAACAGTAAACTACCCCTTATTGTGCACCGAGAAAAAGCTGATGAAAACCAACTCACCGTGGCTATTCGTGGTATTAAGCCCCATCAGCGTGTGACGACCCAAATTTCAAAATCGGCCATTACGCACATCATGAATGTGGAATCTTTAGTGTCGAATTCCATTGAACTGCAACGTTCGATGTTTATTGCGTTACCTCCTATCCAAGTTTTGTTGCTAATTTCTCAGCACAATTGGCCTTGGAAGTGGGGAGTGACGGGTAGCTGCGCTTATACACTGGCGACGGATATTCAAAGTATGCTGACAGATTGCGACCTTGATGTGGTGATCCGATGCCCAACTCGCCAGCAAAAAGAAGACTTTGCGCAGTTTGCAATCAAAGCCAATACGCCATATTGCCCAATTGATATTCATGTGGAAACACCGAAAGGTGGGTTTTCTTTAGCGGAATGGTTTAAAAATGACCAAGTAACGCTGCATACCCCAACGGGGGATGTGATGACTGCCGATCCTTGGGATGAAAGCCTCTAGGTGATTTGTGATTAAAATGAGCAGTTTGGGTCTGCTTATTACTCAAACTGCTCAAAAATTAATTTTGATGCTCGTACAGGTGTTTTTTTAGTGCTCGATAGACGGCTCGATTTCTGCGGCACGCTTCCACTCTTGCATCGCTGGTAATGCAATAATGCGCTCAATCCATTGTTGAGCCTGCTCATTGACTTTTAATTGGTAGCTTTGAATACGAAATGCTACAGGTGCAAAAAATGCATCGACGGCAGTAAAGTGTTTTCCTGCTAACCAAGGTCCTTCAAATTTATCAAAACCTTCCTGCCATAATTGCTGAATGCGATTTAGGTTTCCTTGCAGTTCATGTGAAATTTCAGTGAGAGGCTCATTTCTTGTCACATTCATCGGGCACTGTTGGCGTAGTGCGGTAAAACCAGCATGCATTTCAGCACTCGCGCTGCGAGCCCAGGCTCTCGCTGATTTTTCAGTGGGCCAAACTTGAGGGAAATCTTCGGCAACATATTCACAAATTGCCAAAGAGTCCCAAATGGTCTTATCGCCATCAATCAGGCATGGCACTAAGCCTGAAGGTGAAAAACGGCTAAATTTTTCATGGCTACTTTTGCCATTTTCGAAGAAGCAAATATTCTCTTCAAAAGGGATTTGTAATGCTTTTAACAGGATCCAAGGTCTTAGAGACCATGAAGAGTAATTTTTGTTGGCAATCCATAATGTATACATACGCTAGCCTCTAAGAATAAAGAAAAAACAACCTATAGACAGAGTACCAATTTAGCAGGAATAGAGAAAATTAGATTAATTTATTTATGGAAATAAAAATTTCACCTACCTATTTTAGAAAAGCTGAACTATATTTATAACAAATTCATCTATCATATTATGATGGGTAATAAGAAAATCAGCAGATTAAATAATCTTAGGCGCTATTAGATGTAATTTATTTACATAAATAGAAGATTCTTTATTAAAGGTTTACGCTTGTAATAAGAAAAATAGAATTCATCTATTTTTCATCATGATGATGATACTATTTGAATATCTTCGACAAAATATTTGTTTAACTTTGGGATAGGAATAAAGCCAGATTAACCTTATGATTATTCCTACTTGGTAAAACAAGTAATTACCTTTAAAACTATATGGTTTTTAAATTATGCAATGGAAAAATAACGCCACTCGTTATGGGCATCTTTCGCTGCTCATTCATTGGTTGGTCGCAATTGTCGTATATGGAATGTTTGCATTAGGCTTATGGATGGTGTCATTAGGCTACTATGACACCTGGTATCATCAAGCTCCTGAAATACATAAAAGCATAGGAATGTTGCTATTCTTTATCATGCTTTTTCGTGTGGTTTGGCGATTTATTTCTCCACCACCTAAGCCGTTATCGAGCTATAGCAAATTAACGAAATTTGCCTCCATTACGGTTCAGCTTTTAATTTATATTATTTTATTCTCTATTTTGATCAGCGGTTATTTAATTTCAACTGCGGATGGACAAGCAATAAGCGTATTTGGTTGGTTTGAAGTGCCAGCATTATTTACAGGTGCAGCAGAACAAGCGGATACAGCAGGTGAAATTCATCTTTATTTAGCTTGGGCTGTTGTTTTGTTATCTGTTCTGCATGCATTTGCAGCTTTAAAACACCATTTCTTTGATGGTGATATTACTTTAAAAAGAATGTTGGGTTTTAATCCCGATAAATAACGTGGAGAGAGTTATGTTGAAGAAATCTATTTTAGGTCTTGCTGCGGGTACTTTATTATTATCAGCAGGATCTGCATTGGCAGAAAATTATCAATTTGATAAACAAGGTCAACACGGTTTTATTGAATTTCGTATCCAGCATTTAGGTTACAGCTGGTTATACGGTAGCTTTAAAGATTTTGATGGTAACTTTACTTACGATGCGAAAGATCCTGCAAAAGATAAAGTTGAAGTGACAATTAAAACTGGCAGCATCGACACTAACCACGCAGAGCGTGATAAGCATTTACGTAGCCCAGATTTCTTAAATGCAGCAAAATTCCCAGAAGCGAAATTTGTCTCCACAGAAGTGAAAAAAGAGGGTGACAAATACCTCGTAACAGGAGACTTCACCTTAAACGGCGTGACAAAACCAATCACTTTAGATGCGAAATTAACGGGTGAAGGTAAAGATCCTTGGGGTGGCTACCGTGCAGGCTTCGAAGCAAAAGGGAACATTAAACTGAAAGAGTTTAATATCAAATCTGATTTAGGTCCTAAATCTCAAGAAGTTGAGTTAATGCTGTCTGTTGAAGGTGTTCAAGTTAAGTAATTCGTATTTTTGAAATGCGTTTCCTTCAATTTATCAAAGCCGCAGGGACTGAAATAAGTGTCTGCGGTTTTTTCATTCTTAATTCTGATTAGAACTGTTAATTTTCTACTTTTTTCTTCGCATTTACTCCTATTCCTATAGCGATATGGTCGCATTCACGACTAGAATAATAAGAGTTTATTATTGAGTATTGGTTTTTTGGCTTTTGTTGTTAACAACAAATTGTTAAAAGACAGATTGTTAAAAGGCAGATTCACTTTGAATACAAACAGTTCACGCAAAATCGCAGTAGTCGTTAGCATCATTTTTATTATCTTTGCGCTGGGTTTTTACTGGTTAAGTAAAGACAACAACGTACTATCGACGGAAAGTAATAGCGAAATTCATTCAGAGGCCATTGCTCAAGTTGAAAAAGAACTGCCGATTTTAGTCACTATCAAAAAATTAAGCCCTGTCACTTACCAGAGCTTTGAGCCTTTAATGTCTCAATATGATCCTGCTAACGAAGACTTACGTCGTCAATTATTGGATCAGGTTGTTAGCCAATCAATGAATCTGGTCGTTGAGCGCATGCCTTATGCCTCCGATGAAACAGTAATTAATTTTGTCGCTAAAGTGAACGACAATATCAAATCATTGTTAGAGCAAGACCCATCCGGGAAAATGTGTTATGACGCGTTATTCCCACAGTTAAGGGATCCTGAGGATGTCATTCCGCCACAAAAAAGCCAAGATGTCTTATTAAAACAAGTGAGTGCAATCAATGCCTTGTTGATTTCTAGCGAAACAAGCGAGAAGCGTACAACGTTATCTGAAGAAGAGTATCAGGCATTGATGGACTCCCTGAGAATCGGATTAACGGAAAAATATGGAAATGACGTTACCATGCTGATTGATGTAAAGGCTGGGAAAAAATCACCTGCAACAGTTTGCCAAATTTCAATTAGCTTGTATGACTCCGCGCTAAATATTCCTGACAATCAGAAAAAAGCAGCATTATTGCGCTCATGGTTTTCTGCAAAGAAAAAACAATAGCGCCGGCTAATCCATTCCATCTTTTAATAGGATTAACTCACTGGAAAACGTCAACAGTTTGATCGAGTGAGTTAATCCTTGTTGCATTTTGTTTCAATATCTATCCTCTAATAACACGCCGAAAACGATATACTGTCTAATATAAATAGTAGTTATTTATTCGCGTGGCTTATCTGCGCTACTCATTCAATACCATTTGGAGGCAAGATGCGATTTGTGAAGAAAAGCATTGTAACGCTCTTAACCATCGCTGCAATTTATGTTCCTGCCATGGTTTCTCAGGCTTGTACCCGCGTTGTTTATCTCGGGGAAGACCAACAAATTATGACCGGTAGAACCATGGATTGGAAATATGATGTGGGTACCAATTTATGGATTTTTCCACGAGGAATGGAGCGAAGTGGGGCAGCAGGACCACAATCACTCAAATGGAAATCCAAATACGGTAGCGTGATAGCGTCAGGTTACGATATTTCTACGACGGATGGTGTTAATGAAAAAGGGTTAGTAGCAAACTTACTCTGGCTGGCCGAATCGAAATACCCTGAGTTAGATAATAAAAAGCCCGCATTGTCTATTTCACTATGGGCGCAATATATGTTGGATAACTATGCCACGGTTGAAGAAGCGGTTGCCGCATTAGAAAAAACGCCTCTGATAGTCGCGACTGATAAGGTTCCGGGACAAAATCGCTTAGCGACTTTGCACTTGTCGCTTTCCGATGCGAGTGGTGATAGCGCGATTATCGAATTTATCGATGGCAAACAAGTCATTCACCATAGCCGTAAATACCAAGTCATGACTAACTCTCCGGCTTATGAAAAGCAGTTAGCAATGCAAGAGTATTGGCAAGGTATTGGTGGCACGGTAATGCTACCAGGGACCAACCGCTCAGCGGATCGTTTCGCTCGAGCGCAGTTCTACATTAATGCTATTCCACAAAAAACAACGCCAAATAAAGCGGTTGCCAGTGTGTTTGGGGTTATTCGTAATGTGTCTGTTCCATACGGTTTAACGTCTGAAACGTCCCCTGAGATTTCATCTACCCGTTGGCGCACACTGGTTGATAGTAAGCGTCAACTCTATTTCTTTGAGTCTGCTTTAACGCCAAATATTTTTTGGACGGATCTAAAGAAAATTGATTTTTCCAATGAGACCGGAAAAGTGAAAAAATTAGATCTCGGTGAAGAGCAAAGCCATATTTATTCGGGTGATGCGACCGCGCAATATGTTGATACCAAACCGTTTGAATTTTTGGGACTGAGTGCAGAGCAGCTGGGCTACTAAGTCCAAGATCCCGAGTTTAACCTCCTGTACAGCAGGAGGTTGATGCACATCAACTCATTCATTCTTTATCTATGAAAACGTTGCACTATTAAGATGAACGGCATAAGATGTATTTAATATGCAACTTAAAGGTGACCCCATGACTGAATTAGTGTGCTACAAAACCATGCCTGTTTGGGATAAGGCTTCGGTTCCATTAATGTTCCAAGACCGCCATAACACCAAAGAAGATACATTCGCCCAATTGAAAGTGTTACAAGGCTCCCTCGATTTTATTATTTTTGATGAAGACGGTAGCGAGCAAAAATTTACGTTTGATACGCAAAACCAACCACCCGTGATTGAGCCTCAAGTCTGGCATCGTATTGCTGATTGCAGCGATGATATGCGTTGCCAACTCTCTTTTTTATGCCGCCCTGAAATTGAGTTTTATAAGCGGTATGATCTCAGCGTGCCTCACTCTGAAGTGCGCTATCTTTGCGAGAATAACTTAGCAAAACCTTGCAAAGTATTGGATTTAGGTTCAGGTCGTGGGCGTAATAGCTTCTACCTTGCCCAGCAAGGGTATGATGTGACGGCAGTGGATATTAACCAAAACCATATTCAAGCCATCGAAACTGTTAAGCAGCAATCGGGCATAGAGAACATCCATACCGCGCTGTATGACATTAATAGTCACCAAATCCAAGGTGACTATGATTTGATTATTTCTACCGTCGTGTTGATGTTCTTACAACGGGATAAAATTGCTGACATTATCGCGGATATGCAATCACACACTGTAGAGGGTGGAATTAATATTGTGGTATGCGCGGTAGAAACGCCAGATGCGCCACTGGATATGGTGCCATTTAAGTGCTTCTTAAAACCGGGTGAATTACAGCAATATTATCAAGACTGGGAAATCCTCAAATACAATGAAAACCCAGGACACTTGCACAGAACGGATGCGCAAGGTAACCGAATTAAACTGAACTTTGCAACGCTGATAGCTAAGAAAAAATAACCTGCGATAGCGAAGATAATAGGTTGTAAAATTAACGAGGAAAATCAATTTATTGATTTTCGCCTGATAACACAAAGAGGGAAAAACCACGCTTTTATCCCTCTTTGTCATCAACATAATGGGTTGCCTAGGCAACCCATTATGCGTTCTATGGTTAGGGAAAAATGAATTTTAGGGCTTGGACGCTGCTGCTTGTTTTTCGCTGCGCTCTAAGGTTTTTTCGAGCAGCACAGAATAAAGTGGTCGACCCCCTAAGAATTGTGCCACCATTGTTGCGCCAATACAGGTAATAATCATCGGTAAAATCAATTGATAGTTATTGGTCATTTCCAACACTAAGACAATGCCCGTTAATGGCGCACGCACTGTCGCGGCAAACAACGCTCCCATGCCGGCTATTGCAAAGGTACCGACTTCAATCGAATAATTTGGGAACAGCTCCAGTGCCGCATAACCATAAATGCCTCCAAATAGCGTGCCAAGGGCTAATAACGGCGAGAAAATCCCACCTGGCGCACCAGAACTAAAGCTGATGGTTGAGGTTAAAAAGCGCAGGGCAAAAAAGACCATCAGCATGGTGATAGTAAAGCTATTGGCGACCATTTGATGGATCACGCTATAGCCGCCACCCACAACTTCTGGCGCAAATACACCGATAGCGCCACAGCTACCCCCAATCAAACCACCCATCAAAACAAACCGTGATACTTTATTTTGGTAGAAAGCTAAAAATAGGCTTTGCAGATAGAGCAAGAAGCGGTTAAAGCCAATGCCCACAATTCCAAATAACATGCCTAAAATCAGATATAACCACAGGGTTTCCATGGGGGCAGAGGAGAATTGCCCAATGTTTAATACCGCGGCTTCGCCATTAATTAGGCGAAAGACAATGGTGGCACTGACGGCACCAATAAACACGGCTTTGATGGAAATAAGGCTGTATTTAAATTGTGGGCGCATCTCTTCGATGATAAACAGTATCCCCGCTAATGGGGCATTAAAGGCGGTAGAAAGGCCTGCAGCGGCACCCGCAGCCAATAATGTATGGCGAGATTCATTATCTTTGAGGCGAAATAGGTCATAAAACATTTGGCTAATGTTCGCCCCCAGTTGCACGGTGGGACCTTCACGACCGAGCACCATGCCGGAGCCTAACGTACCTAACCCACCGATAAATTTCACTGGGATCACTCGCCACCAACGGACAGGGCGCAAATCTTGCAGTGCCCCTTCGATTTCTGGGATCCCAGAGCCTCCCGCTTCAGGTGAAAAGCGTTTAACCAAATAGTAGCCAAGCATGGCTAATAGGGCGGAAGCCACAAACATGGCAGGAATCACCAACCATTTGTTGGTGACATATTGGTTAACAGATGCGATACGAATATTGCTGACCCACTCAGTCCCTAGCATAAACAGGGAGCCTATCAGCCCAACGACGGCACCAATAATAGCCGCTAAAACAAGCACTTTGAGTGGTGTTTTATCGGATTCTTTCACGTGACGTAAAAAACTAAAATGGGTTTTGTTGTCTGATTTTGGAGTCGAATTAGCCTGCATCATCGCTTTTTGATTCTCTTAAAATGATTTAACAACAATAACTTATGAAGTATGAATGATAAACATAGTATAGCAATACTGCTTTGAAACCCCAGCAAAAAATCAACTGGGCTTAGTGAAACTGCCTATTTTACAACATTGAATAATTCTTATTTATAGTGAAAGTTAATGTAGATCAACAAACCTGCAAATAGAATTTTAAGGTGCTTTTCTATTTATTTAAAAGGGGTAATCTTAATGTTGTATATGAAATGCAACTTAAAGAGGTTTCCTCCATGTATTGTGTGCAATGTGAACAAACAATTAGAACTCCAGCAACCAATGGCTGCGCTTATTCGCAAGGTATGTGCGGTAAAACCGCTGAAACTTCAGACCTGCAAGATTTATTAGTTGCTGTCCTGCAAAGCTTATCTGCAAGTGCGGTGGTGGCTCGTGAACTGGGCATTATTGATCATGATGTGGACAGTTTCGCACCGCGCGCTTTCTTCTCTACATTGACCAATGTTAACTTCGATTCTGAACGTATTATCGGTTATGCCCGTGAAGCCATTTATCTGCGTGATAAATTAATCAAACACTGCCTGTCAGTGAATAGCGCAGTGGCATTTAATCACCCGCTAATCAACCTGCAATTAGCAGGGCAGGATATTGCGACTCTGCAACAGCAAGCGGCACAATTTGCGTTAGATGTCGATAAAGCGCAAATTGGCGATGATATTCATGGTTTACGTATGCTGTGCCTGTATGGCTTGAAGGGTGCGGCGGCGTATATGGAGCATGCTCACGTTTTAGGTCAGTTTGATAACCAGATTTATGCTCAATACCATGAAATTATGGCGTGGTTAGGCACATTGCCAGCGGATATGAATGAGCTGCTCGACAATGCAATGGCTATCGGCATGATGAACTTCAAAATCATGGAAATTCTGGATGCAGGTGAAACCGGAGAATTTGGTCATCCAGTTCCAACGGAAGTTAACGTGCGCCCAGTTGCCGGTAAATGTATTTTGATTTCAGGTCACGACCTGAAAGATTTAAAAATGTTGTTAGAACAGACCGAAGGCACAGGCATTAATATTTACACTCACGGTGAAATGCTGCCTGCTCATGGTTATCCTGAACTGAAAAAATACGCTCATTTAGTGGGTAACTACGGCAGTGGCTGGCAGAATCAGCAAGTGGAATTTGCTAAGTTCCCGGGCCCTGTTTTAATGACCTCTAACTGCATTATCGACCCTGATGTGGGTGAGTATAAAGCACGTATCTGGACTCGCAGCATTGTGGGTTGGCCGGGTGTGAAACACATTACAGGCGACAGTTTTGCGGAAATGATAGCGCAAGCGCAGGAAATGGCGGGCTTCCCATACACTGAAATCGAACACAAAATTACCGTCGGTTTTGGTCGTCAAACCCTGCTGGGCGCTGCGGATGCAGTGATTGATCTTGTTGCTCAGAAAAAATTACGCCACATATTTTTAGTCGGTGGTTGTGACGGTAGCCGTGGTGAGCGCAGTTACTACACTGATTTCGCTCGCAGCGTACCGAAAGACTGCCTGATTTTAACGCTAGCTTGCGGTAAATACCGTTTCAACAAATTGGACTTTGGTACCTTAGAAGGCTTACCGCGTTTACTGGATGTGGGTCAATGTAACGATGCCTATTCTGCCATTATGTTAGCGGTGAACTTAGCGGAGAAATTAGGTTGTGGTGTAAATGACTTACCGCTGAGCCTGATTCTCTCTTGGTTCGAGCAAAAAGCCATTGTGATCTTGTTAACCCTGCTTGCTCTGGGTGTGAAAAACATTTACACCGGTCCAACGGCTCCGGGCTTCTTAACCGAAAATCTGCTGAATATTCTGAATGAAAAATTCGGTATGCGCAGCATTACCACGGTTGAACAAGATCTGGCGGAAATCCTGCCTGCGTAATTTGATGGAAACCAAGGGGGAAGCGGCTTTCCCCCTTGCAAGGAGTAACCCATGACCATGCCAACAAGCCTATGTCCGAACAGAATGCAAATTCACTCGATTGTGCAGGAAACCCCAGATGTTTGGACTATTAATCTGATTAATCATGATTTTTACCAATATGAACCAGGACAGTATGCGCTGGTGAGTATCAAAAACAGTGATGACGTGATGCGTGCTTACACCTTGTCTTCATCGCCGGGGCAAAGCCGTTTTATCTCCATTACAGTGAGACGATTAGACGAGGGGACAGGCTCTTGTTGGTTGACTGGAGCAGTAAAACCAGGGGATTATCTTTGGTTGTCTGAGGCGCAAGGGGAGTTTACTTGTGCCAATGTTCAAAGCCACCAATATTTAATGTTAGCAGCGGGTTGTGGTGTCACGCCGATTATGTCGATGACCCGTTGGTTGATGGCGAATCGCCCTGAAACGGATGTCAAAGTGCTGTTTAATGTGCGAGATGAAAAGCAGGTTATTTTTGCCAATGAGTGGCAAAGATTAGTGCAGCAATATCCGCAACGTTTGCAACTGTGCATCATGCCTGAAACACCTGATAACGGCGGTGTTGCACAAGGTCGTTTAAGCCAAGAAAAATTGCTGGAGTTAGTACCGGATATTCATGGGCGAGTGGTAATGACTTGCGGGCCTGTCCCATATATGAAAAATGTGCAGGAATTTTCTAAGGCACTAGGCGTGCCAGCGGATCACTTCTTTATGGAGCGCTTTACTACTGGTGGTGATGAAGCCGTGAGTGAAGAGGTACTGAACTTAAAAATTCGTCACCGTTTAGCGAATTTCACTGTACCGGTGGGAACATCGCTTTTGTCTGCGTTAGAACAGAATAAACAACCGGTGATTGCCGCGTGTCGCGCAGGGGTATGTGGTAGCTGTAAAACCAAAGTGCTTTCGGGGAATTATACAACCAGTAGCACCATGACATTAACCGCAGACGAAATTGCTAATGGCTATGTTTTAGCGTGCAGTTGCCAATTACAAGGCGACACAGAAATCGCTTAATCGATTTTCGATAATATAAAATTAAATGCCTCATTAATTGCCATCTTATTATGAATATAAATAAGGTGGCTTTTTTGTTTATTAATCCATGTATTTTAGCGGCAAAAGATAATCAAAAAATAATAAAGTAATTTATAGCGTGATTATGACTTTATGTATTATGAATAATATAAGTTTCTATTAAAGTTACAAATGGTTACACGGTGAATTCTTGATATACATTAACTTAAACAAAACTTAAACGAGGGTGGGCTATTAAAAAAAGAGAGGGGTAAAAGGGTGGTAATTGAACACTCAGTGGGTATAATTCGCGCCGCATCCAAAGTGCAGTAACTCGTTAGGCGAGGCTCCTATACAAACATAGGTTACTGATCTGACGACGTCGAGAGACGCCCAAGATTAGGACAGGATATATCGACCGAAGGTATATCCCCATGTAACTTCCTGATTGATTCAGGATACGTTGTATAGTGCTAAAACCGAGACGAAGAGATAGCAATCGCATTCTCTCATCTGGTTTCGCCCCTATGTGAGTACTGTTTGAGTAAACAACAGTAATAGGGACTAAAAAAATGTCATTTTCTACCCAGAACAAAGCGGGTGCAGTAGCTATTGCACAGTCCGCGATGAAAGACGCTCGTCAAAAGTCTAATCAATCACAGCCAACTAAAATTGATGATTCAA
This sequence comes from Providencia sp. PROV188, assembly GCF_027595165.1. Classification (NCBI taxonomy): domain Bacteria; kingdom Pseudomonadati; phylum Pseudomonadota; class Gammaproteobacteria; order Enterobacterales; family Morganellaceae; genus Providencia; species Providencia sp. PROV188. Next base: position 2,778,191 of record NZ_CP097291.1, on the reverse strand, counting down.
CTGTTCACGCTTATATGAGCCAATCATATTTGCCAGTATCGGTTGCCGACTCTGTGGCATGTGTGAAGAAAAGTCTTATTGAACATCTCGAAGGCGAACAAATTCCAACGTATTTATTTGTCGTAGATAGTGAAAACTATTTAAATGGAATTCTGTCCGTTAAATCATTACTTGCCTCAGCAGAAGATTTATTAGTGTCGGATATTATGCGCCACAATTATTTCTCTGTTTCCCCTGAACAATCACGCCATGATGTTTATGATTTAATTAATCATAGTGGTTTGGATATGATCCCTGTTGTTCAGTTCGGCAAGTTAATGGGTGTATTACGTCCTCAAGATATCGCAGAACTTATTGAAGACGAAAATACCCTCGATGCACAATTGCAGGGGGCTACTACGCCACTCGAAGAGCCGTATTTAACCACCAGTCCAGTCACTTTATGGCGTAAGCGTGTTGTGTGGTTATTAATGTTGTTTGTGGCGGAAGCCTATACTGGAACCGTGCTAAAAGCGTTCGAAGAGCAACTTGAAGCCGCTATTTCACTGGCGTTCTTTATTCCATTATTGATTGGTACCGGCGGAAACAGCGGAACTCAGATCACATCGACCCTCGTGAGAGCGATGGCGTTGGGGGAGGTGAGTTTACGTAACCTCGGTGCGGTATTGAAAAAAGAAGTGTCAACCTCGTTCTTAGTGGCTGTCACCATTGGTGGCGCGGCGTTAATTCGTGCTTGGATCTTAGGTGTGGGTCATGAAGTGACTATCGTGGTGAGCTTAACGATTGTGGCTATTACCGTGTGGAGCGCGATTGTTTCTTCGATTATTCCAATGGTTCTGAAGAAGCTGAAGGTTGACCCAGCGGTGGTTTCTGCGCCATTTATCGCGACATTTATTGATGGTACTGGCTTGATTATTTACTTTGAAATCGCGAAATTAGTGATGACGGAGTTCGCTTAAGTTCGGTTCTACCTCTTGATGCGGCAGGGAATTAACACTCTGCCGCTGGCTCAATTTCTCGCTTGAGAATTTCCCCGCATTTTCGACATAAATACTGATTTTCCCCGCGCTCAACTTTGTTATGTCTTCTAATGGTAAGTTCATGAATTGTGTCGCAACCACAAAGATAACGAAAAGTTTGGCTTTTGACGCTGGTCACCGCAAAGTTGTGAGTCCGTTTCGCCGTTACCCCTAAAACAGTCTGCATCATCCATTTCCACTCATTGCCATGAGGGGCGACCCCTTTACGTCCAAATACACGGTAAACCAGCAAGTGGGCGAGCTCATGGGGGATCACTTCGTCCACAAAATTGTCTGGATTTTCAATTAACAACGTAGGATTAACGCGAATTTCCCAATCTTTTAAATAGGCGCTGCCCGCGGTGGTTCCACGCTGTTTATAGTTGATAGCGGGCTTTGGAAATTTCTGTTCCAGTTTTTCTTCAGCTAACGCGAGCTTTTCACGTAGGGTTTTCATCACTCGCTGTTGAAGCAGAATGGGTACTCGGATTGTTTTCATGTCCTCAAGAATACGTGAAGTCATATAGTAACAACAAGTGATAATTGACATTCAATATATCAAAACATATATTATTAAATAGTATAATATTATACATAGTAACAAGAGATCCAATGATGTCAAAGAGTGAACAATCAAACTCAGAACAGCTGCTTTTAGCAATGACTCAAGCAGCAACGCAAACTGCGTCATTATTAAAAACACTCGGGAATCCAGACCGATTATTATTGCTGTGCCAGTTAACACAAGGCGAGGCTTGTGTGAGTGATTTAGAAGCCTCGTTAGGGATTGTGCAGCCGACGTTATCCCAGCAGTTAACCGTATTAAGAAATGAAGGATTAGTCGCGACGCGTCGAGAAGGTAAGCGAATCTATTACTCTATTGCGGATGAGAAATTATTCACCTTACTCAATACGTTGTATCAACTCTATTGTCCTGTGAAGGGGAATTAAAATGACGATTGATTGGGCGCATTTTACGCCAGGCTCTGCGGCGATTGGCGGTGTGTTGATTGGTTTAGCGGTGGCAATATTATTGATTTTTAATGGGCGAATTGCTGGGATCAGCGGGATTTTAGCGGGAGTCCTTAAACCCACTAAAGGGGACACAGCATGGAAACTGGCGTTTATTGTCGGGATCTTAGTTGCGCCATTGCTGTTTATTACCTTTGTGTATACGCCAGAAGTCACTATCGCAACGAGCACGCCATTACTGATAGCTGCGGGGTTGTTAGTGGGCTTTGGGACACGATTAGGTAGCGGTTGTACCAGTGGGCATGGCATTTGTGGCATGGCGAGATTTTCCCGTCGTTCCATGGTGGCGGTCGTTGTTTTTATGCTGGTGGCATTTATCACGGTCGCTGTGATTAACCACTTTGGGTTAAGGGGATAAAGTAATGCCAATTATTATCGCGTTAGTTTCCGGTATTTTATTTGGACTGGGCTTACTACTAGCTGGTATGGGTAATCCCGCAAAAATTTTGGCATTTCTGGATATCACGGGGAATTGGGATCCCTCTTTGTTGGTTACCATGGCAGTGGGAATGGTGATAAGCGGTATCGCATTCCAGTTAGTGAAAAAGCGCAAAACGAGTGTACTGAATTGCCCATTGCAGATCCCAACCAGTAAAGTTATTGATAAAAAATTAGTGATAGGCAGCGTGTTGTTCGGTTTAGGTTGGGGACTTGGGGGAATTTGCCCGGGACCTGCCATTTTATTAACCGGTATGGGGCTGACTCAAGGTATTTTGTTTGCGTTGGCAATGATAGCAGGAATGGCCATTTTCCAGTTATTTCAACGTACTGAAAAGTAAGTTTCAATGCACCGAAAAGCAATCAAGATGAATGAGTCAATTAATGGGATTATTCGACCCAAAATATGAGGCAAATAGAAAAGTTATTTAACTCATCACATCAGTGAGCAATTTTAGATACAAAAAAACCCATCATTAAGATGGGTTTTTTAAGCTGATTTTTACGCTTAGCGTCAGTGACCGTTAGCGAAAATTATAGACCAGCAGCTTCGCGCAGTTGTGCCGCTTTGTCGGTTTTTTCCCACGGGAATTGTGGGCGACCAAAGTGACCGTAAGAAGCTGTTTGTTGGTACATTGGGTGTAATAAATCCAGCATTTGAATCAGGCCGTAAGGACGTAAATCAAAGAATTCGCGGACTAATTTCACTAGCAATGCTTCGTCAACTTTACCAGTACCGAAAGTTTCTACCATGATAGAGGTAGGCTCTGCGACACCGATAGCATAAGAAACTTGGATTTCACAACGGTCAGCTAGACCAGCAGCAACGATGTTTTTTGCAACATAACGCGCAGCATAGGCAGCAGAACGGTCAACTTTTGATGGATCCTTACCAGAGAATGCACCACCACCGTGACGAGCCATACCGCCGTAAGTATCAACGATAATTTTACGACCCGTTAAACCGCAGTCACCCATTGGTCCGCCGATAACGAAACGACCTGTTGGGTTGATGAAGTATTTAGTGGCTGGAGATAACCATTCAGCAGGCAGAACTGGTTTGATGATCTCTTCCATTACCGCTTCGTGTAAAGCTTTTTGGTCAATATCTTCTGAGTGCTGTGTGGACAGAACTACCGCGTCAATACCGACAATTTTGTTGTCATCGTATTGGAAGGTAACTTGGCTTTTCGCATCAGGGCGTAACCATGGCAGTGTGCCATTTTTGCGGACTTCAGCTTGGCGCTGCACTAAACGGTGTGCATAAGTCACCGGTGCTGGCATTAATACGTCAGTTTCGTTAGTTGCATAACCAAACATGAGACCTTGGTCGCCAGCACCTTGTTCTAAAGGATCTGCACGGTCAACACCTTGGTTGATGTCTGGTGATTGTTTACCAATTGCGCTTAATACTGCGCAAGAGTTGGCATCAAAGCCCATGTCTGAACTGGTATAACCGATTTCACGAACGGTTTTACGCGTAATTTCTTCAATATCGACCCATGCACTGGTAGTGATTTCACCACCAACCATGACCATGCCGGTTTTGACATAGGTTTCGCAAGCTACGCGCGCTTTTGGGTCTTGTTCAAGAATAGCATCAAGGACCGCATCAGAAATTTGGTCTGCAATTTTATCAGGATGCCCTTCTGATACAGACTCAGAAGTAAAGAGGTGTGTAGACATGAGATTAATACCTTAAGAATTCAAAGAACATTATAGTTGGATGTTTTAACATCTAGACGGCTATTCTAGACTTTTCAATGAATAATTTCTACCTGTTTTTAAGCCTAAAATGATAAGCGCATAAATGGTTAATTCAGTTAGTTTTATTGTAAATGTGAAATTTTAGATAATTTGCTTTTGCATTTTGGGGCTATTCGAGGTATAAACTGCGACCGTAGCGGATGGTTGTAATTTCCCGCTATATACCAGCAGGTCAGCCATGAGTCTGCTTTCTATCAGGAATGTTTATAACCGGTTGAATTTTAATATTAATTAAAATTTTTAAGGGGAAAACAGTTATATTGGGGGTTAATGGGCGATGATCCATAATCTGCTGAATAACAGTATCCAACCGTCTTACGCGGATCGCCGTGTGACATTGGCTTTTACTTTCCTGTCTATGTTGACTTCATCGCGAAGTTACCGTCATACCTATCATAGATCCTTAATGCTTAGTCAGTAATCTCAAAGAGTAATCTGCTAAGTCTGTGGATATATATTGTCACCGTTTAGAAGTTCTAAGCACTTTTAATTACAATCTGAGTATCGCTGTTTCCCTGACATTACTGCCCAGTTGCATCATGCGCTTGGTCGCTGCTTGTCTGGAAGGAGAACGCATCACTCACCCCTCCATACTAGGAGTTTATTATGAATGATAATATCGCTCGCAAGATGCGCCAAACTTACAATATTGCGTATTGGGGCGGTGGTTACTATCAGGTGAATGAGCGCGGAAATGTCTGTGTTTGCCCGAATCCTGAAAACCCTGACACCTTTGTTGATTTAGCTGATTTAGTCTACCAAGTTAAAGAAGAACAGGAACATTTACGTTTACCTGCACTGTTCTGTTTCCCTCAAATTTTGCAACACCGTTTGCGTTCAATTAACGCAGCGTTTCAACGTGCGCGCGAATCTTATGGTTATAAAGGAGACTATTTTTTAGTTTACCCAATTAAAGTTAACCAACAACGCCGTGTGATTGAATCTCTAGTGAATTCTGGCGAGCCTTTAGGGTTAGAAGCGGGTTCAAAAGCGGAGTTAATGGCTGTATTAGCCAACGCAGGTCGCACTCGCACTGTGATTGTGTGTAACGGTTATAAAGATCGCGAATATATTCGTCTGGCACTAATTGGCGAAAAATTGGGTCACAAAGTGTACCTGGTTATCGAAAAAATGTCTGAAATCGAGATGGTACTTGAAGAAGCCCAGAAGCTGGAAGTGACGCCTCGCTTAGGTGTTCGTGCTCGTTTAGCATCCCAAGGTTCAGGTAAATGGCAGGCGAGTGGCGGTGAAAAATCTAAATTTGGATTGGCAGCAACACAAGTTCTGCAATTAGTCGAAATTTTACGTAATGCGAACCGTTTGGATAGCCTGCAATTATTGCACTTCCATTTAGGCTCTCAAATGGCGAATATTCGTGATATCGCGACAGGTGTTCGTGAGTCAGCCCGTTTCTACGTCGAATTGCATCAATTAGGTGTCAACATTCAGTGCTTTGACGTGGGCGGTGGTTTAGGCGTTGACTATGAAGGTACGCGTTCTCAGTCAGATTGTTCGGTTAACTATGGCTTGAACGAATACGCGAACAACGTAATTTGGGCGATTGGCGATGCGTGTGAAGAATTTAACTTGCCACACCCAACAGTGATCACGGAGTCTGGGCGTGCATTGACCGCTCACCATACCGTGCTAGTCTCTAACGTGATTGGGGTTGAGCGTAACGAATTCACCAAAACCACACCTCCGAGCGAAGACGCACCACGTTCACTGGTTTCGTTATGGGAAACGTGGGAATCCATGCAGCATCAAGGCAATAGCCGTTCTCTGCGTGAATGGTTGCACGATAGCCAGTTTGACTTGCAAGAAGCACATACCCAGTATGCGCATGGCGTGTTGGACTTAACACAACGCGCATGGGCAGAAGAGCTATACTTAAATATCTGTCGCCGTATTCAGCAAGATTTAGACCCTAGCAACCGCGCCCATCGCCCAATTATTGATGAGCTGCAAGAGCGTATGGCGGATAAATTCTATGTGAATTTCTCGCTGTTCCAATCGCTCCCTGATGCTTGGGGTATTGACCAAGTGTTCCCAGTCTTGCCAATTGAAGGTTTAGATAAACCGTTAGACAGACGCGCGGTATTATTAGATATCACTTGTGACTCAGATGGTATTATTGATCATTATGTTGACGGTGATGGAGTGGAAACCACCATGCCAATGCCAGCGTATGATCCAGAAAATCCACCGATGATTGGCTTCTTTATGATTGGGGCATACCAAGAAATTTTAGGCAACATGCACAACTTATTCGGCGATACTGCCGCCATTGATGTGTGGGTTGATAGCCAAGGCAGCATTCGTTACTTGCAAAGTGAAGAGGGCGATTCAGTTGCCGATATGCTGCAATACGTGAAGCTGGTTCCTGAAGTGCTGTTAGAAAGCTTTATTGAGCAAGTGAAAGGCACTGGGCTGAGTGACGAGCTGCAAAAAGATTTTGTGAACGAGTTTGAAAGTGGGTTGTACGGTTACACTTACTTAGAAGACGAGTAATCCAGTACTGAAGGGTTGGGTACTAAAATAGTATCCAACCTTTATTTTCAATGTGTTATATGATTATTTGCGTGTTGATAGTAAATCAAGGATTTTCTATGGCACTGTATTTTTCATGTAATAATCGTGGTTACTATGTTTGGCAAAAATCTCATTATGGTCGTTTAATCCGACTAGACTTAAGAACTAGGGATTTTCAGATAGCATCAAATAGAGCAAAGATTTTATTGAGCTCTTATATTAGATTAAAAAATAAAAAGTATGAATTTCATCAGATTAGAGAATGTTTATTATTAGATAGAGATACCTATATTGAGAGTGAGATACACCTAGAAGCAGGGTTTATTCACTGGATGAATACTAACGGTAAGGTTAATCGCGAGCTAGATACTCAACAGGAGATAAAAAAGCAGGGGCATAAGTTAAGTTTAGTAGCAGAGGAATGGTACAATGAAATGGAAGCTGACTGGAGACCTTTAACTTATAAATCAAATAAAGGTGCAGTAGATCTTTTCATCAGTTGGTATGGAGACTGTGATATAGAATCATTTGATAAACTCTCAATATCTAAGTTTAAAAACACCTTAAAAAACAGATATAAATCCGATACGTCCCGCCAATCTATGTTTAAGAAAATTTCAGCTCTTTTTAACTTTGCAACAGTTAAACGAGATTACTTATCTAAAAACCCTTTTCTTGGTATGGGATTTAAAAAAGTAAAGAATTTGAGAGCAAAAACATTAATTCCTCTTGAATTGCATAATAGAGTACTGGATTCAGTAGAATATAAATCGAATGTTTGGTGGTTATTACAAATATTATATTACACAGGGATGCGTATAACTGAAACTATACAGTTAACTATTGATGATTATGTTTATATAACCGATCGAAATCAGAAAGTAGCTTGTATCAGTGTTAATAGTAAAGATGGAAAAAGAGTTAAAAGTATCAGTAGTGTTAGAAACATCCCAATCCATAAGGATCTCATTAGCCTTGGGATTATGGAGCTACTGCCGACTTTTCCTTGGAATGTTCATAATCCAGCCTCAAGGATCGTATCGAAAGTATTTAAAAACTTAAATGAACAACATACAGCACATGATTATCGGTATAGCCTTAGCGATAGGTTAAGAGACGTTCCAGAGCTTCCAGACCATGTTAGATTTAGTATTTTAGGGCATAGTAGTAATACGATGACAGATGTAGTATATCGAAGTAAGGAGCCAATTCTGTTAATGAAACAAGCAATTGATGTTACCTAATCATTTTACGAATAATAAAATCCTTGATTTACTATCAACACGCAAATAATCATATAACACATTGAAAATAAAGGTTGGATACTATTTTAGTACCCAACCCTTCAGTACTGGATTACTCGTCTTCTAATACTAAACAGTACTGAATACTGTTCATAGAAAGGTAAATTAACTAGTACTTACAATAGGTTATAAAGCTTATAGGCGTATATTCTAGCTTTGTTGTACATGAGTTTTACTCGATTATATCAGGGTCTAGTACTGGAACATAGCTACCATCTTATAGAGAACGATATGAACTCTCAGCAAAGTTACTGCCCTTTAGTACTTGAAGTTTTTTGAGATAGGGTAAGCAGGTGGTTTTTATGAAAAAGTGTCCAATGGGTCAACAGAGGTATTAAGAGATACATTATTACCATTGGACATTTTATACTGACTAATGATCACCTATCGGGATTATTGATCATTAAATCAATATCACTATTGAGTTTATCAATTAGCTCCATTAGTACTGAACCCTAACCCGATAAAACCTATCATTATTGTTAATTAGATTTTGTACTCATATCATAATTAATTATGTTGTATATGAAATATATTAGTACTGATAGGGTAGTATTGTTATTAGTATAAAATGAGTGTCAATATGAACTCGCGGCAAAGTTACCAGTCTTTAGTACTCGAATTATTATGAATCAGGGGTAATATACTGTTTTATGAATACTTAAAGTAATCCCTTACTGAAGTAAAAAATAGTTCTTTTTTTATATGAAAGAGATAAAAAGTTAAGTAGGTAATGTATGTAATGTATGTAATGTATGTAATGTATGTAATGTATGTAATGTATGTAATGAAAATTCAGTACTTATTATGGTAATTGGAATTAAAGGATGAAATGATTAAATAATAATTTGATAATATTATTGGAAATAAAGTAATTATACTTTTATTATTTTCTTCCGCCTCGCATTTATTATTACTTTTATTGACCTAATAAAAACAATACCCCACAGTTTTAAATTTTAATTAATTTTAAAATAATTAAAAAAATAATTGACAGATTTTATTTTAAGTGGTAGATTCACCTCGAATTAAATACAACTCAAATTATCTACTGAATTAAATTTCAATTTAGCCGCTATCATCTTTAAGATAAAACAATGAATAATTAAAATCATATGCACCTCAACGGAGCTATTTATATTTTTATTCATTAAGGAATGATTAATATAATTATATTAGTACAGTGATAATGAAGTTAAACATGAGTACTTGAAAAGGAAATCAAACATAAAAAAGGAAGCTAAATGAGTAAAATAAAATATGTCTCTTCACCATGTGGTTCTGGAAAAACACATTATATATGTAAAAAAATCAATGAAAGTGAAAATAGGTTTTTAATTATCCAAAGCACTCAAGAACTAGCAAAAGATACAGCACAAAAAATCCATGATTGTAAGTGTATTATTACTGATACAGTACTTAATGCTAATAGTGTCATTGATGCTAATAGTGTCATTGATGCTGTTACAAAATTCATGAATAAACCAAGTAATAGAAATCTAATCATTACAGATAAAACTTTTTTTAAAATACCTATAGACCTCTTATCTGGATGGATTATATATATAGATGATGTAACTAACTTCCATGGATTTAAATCAATAAATGAAAATAACTCTAAAATAAAGGAAATAATAAAAAGAGAATTGTTAACTGATATTGAAAAATTAGATGATGACTGGAAGTATATAACAGCAAAAAGTAAATTAGATTTTCAAGGAGATATAATGAGTAGAATATCAAGTGAGTTTTCAATTATAAAAGAAAATCACCTTTTTATAATGAATTATGGCTTTTTTTCAGATCCTGAAAAGTCACAATTAAACATAACAAGTTGGAAAGACCTTAATAGCTATGCCGAATTGGATATAACATTTTTTAGTGCCAATTTCGAAAAAACATTAATATATAAAGTATATAAAGATATTTTTGAAGAGGTTAAAGTTAAAGACTTAATGGTTAGGAAGACTCCTCTTAAAGATAGAATTAAGGTTTATTATTTTTCAAAAAATATAAAATTATCAAAAAGTTGGAAGGAAAATAACCCTGAAAAACTACAAAGAATATATAATCACTTGAATGATGAACTTATAGGTAATGAATATTATTGGACACAAAATAATAATGATATTCAAAAGCTCGATGCAGGTATAAAAATAAGTCCTGATGCAAGAGGTTTTAATCAGTATAGTAATATTAAAACCTGTGTATGGCTTGCTAGTATGAGACCATCAGATGTAGAAGCAAAACAATGTGAATTATTTTTTGGTTTATCTAGGGAAGATATTCATCATGCTAGAGAATATGAAAGTTTGCATCAATTTGTACTTAGAGGGATATCAAGAAATTATAATAGTGATGAGATACAGACTGTTTATGTTTTCGATAAATCTCAGGCAAGCTATCTTACTGATAATATTGAGTATATAGATCTTGGTCTCGATAATGATGAATGCGTACCAAGAGGAAGACCAAAGGGTTCTACAAATAATGAAAAACGCTTTACTCTTTGTAATACAAAAGCTGCTCGCTTCAGTCGCTGGAAAAAAAAGAATCCAGAGCTTGATCTTAAGGAGTTTAAGAAATTTCTTTCAAACGAAATCAACAAAGATCTCAGTACTGAGGAAATAAATGAAATGCACAATAAGTACAATAAAGCAGTTAAAAAGAAAAAGAAGTAATCTTGTTCTTTGTCAAAAACACCATCTGATATTAAAGTTTGTCATAAAAATAATGCCTTTAATGATATAAGGGAATAAATTTGTGACATATAAAATACAAAAAGAAGGAAAGCCTTAAAACAGAGAAGCTACTTTAGTAGCGAACTGTTTTAGGGTTTTCCTGATTGTACCCTCTATCAAGAGGGTACTTCACATCATATAATCAATTCGTTCTACTTATTAAGAACTGAGTTACTATCCCTGCGTGATAGAACTCGCTCAAATTGATTCCTTTTATTCGGCTTTGTGAAGCCTCAAAAAGAAAATCAATTTGCTTTTTTAAGTACTGAAAGACAGATCATCATTGATTTAGTCAGTAGACAATACCCATTGTACTTATCCACTAAGAACTGAGTTACCATCCCTGCGTGATAGAACTCGCTCAAATTGATTCCTTTTATTCGGCTTTGTGAAGCCTCAAAAAGAAAATCAATTTGCTTTTTTAAGTACTGAAAGACAGATCATCATTGATTTAGTCAGTAGACAATACCCATTGTACTTATCCACTAAGAAATGAGTTACCATCCCTGCGTGATAGAACTCGCTCAAATTGATTCCTTTTATTCGGCTTTGTGAAGCCTCAAAAAGAAAATCAATTTGCTTTTTTAAGTACTGAAAGACAGATCATCATTGATTTAGTCAGTAGACAATACCCATTGTACTTATCCACTAAGAACTGAGTTACCATCCCTGCGTGATAGAACTCGCTCAAATTGATTCCTTTTATTCGGCTTTGTGAAGCCTCAAAAAGAAAATCAATTTGCTTTTTTAAGTACTGAAAGACAGATCATCATTGATTTAGTCAGTAGACAATACCCATTGTACTTATCCACTAAGAACTGAGTTACCATCCCTGCGTGATAGAACTCGCTCAAATTGATTCCTTTTATTCGGCTTTGTGAAGCCTCAAAAAGAAAATCAATTTGCTTTTTTAAGTACTGAAAAACAGATCATCATTGATTTAGTCAGTAGACAATACCCATTGTACTTATCCACTAAGAACTGAGTTACTATCCCTGCGTGATAGAACTCGCTCAAATTGTTTTTTCATAATAATCGTATCCCTTCACATAAAATTTTTTATTTTTCATTGATTCAAGATTAATTTAACTATTTGAATTTAATGAATTAAATGTCATATCAAAAAAGATTACTAAAATAATTGATTGATCGATATTACCTATTGATGAGCTTGATATTGATAGCGTTAATAGATAATAACGATCAATATTATAAAATCGATCGTTATTATCGATCGATTGGTTAAGGTGTGGTATGATAGACAGCATAAAATGATAAAGTTTAATCAAAGGAGAATTAGGTGCTTCAATTAATCGTCGTTACATCATAAATTTTTAAATGCCTATTTATTTGAATTATTGATTCAACTTCGTGAAATGATTGGGCTTTGGCAATACAATTATAAATTGAATCGAACTCATAAAAGTTTAAGTAATCTTCCACCGGAGATATATCGAAAACGGTTAGGAAATTCTAATTTAACGTATCTCAATTATTAGGATGTGACAGCCCAATCGATATGTTAAATAGACAAAATTAAAGGGGGTATTAAATATGGTTGGAGTTATACTGATTATAGCACTTTTTATAGCAGTTTTTTGTTTAATAAAAACATACAAATGGTGCGAGTTTAACAATATAAAAGGATTTTCAAAATTTATGGCATTATTGCTATCTAGCTTTGTTTCCTTTGTGATTGTTTTTTTTATAGGGATGTTTTGGTATGGATATAGTCAAGGAAAATTCAAACATCAAGAAAAGAAATTTAGCTGTGACATATTTATGTATGAGGGAGTTGCTTCAAAGTTAGATGGATCTACTAAAAAAATTGGGAAAAGTCTTCCTATTGGTGGTGGTAGTTTAATATTAAAAAATGATTATTTTATTATTAAAGCTAATTCAAGTAGTGATGAATATAAATCTCCGCCATTAAATTCTAATGAAAATCTAGATGAAGGAGTACTTAGTGCTAGTACACATAATAATTCCACTCAAGGCTCAATATACTATATGTTAAATAAAGATATTAAAAAACCAGATGCTAGAATGATAGTAACTATTCCATTAAATAATAGTGAAGATAAAGTAATGGCGATGTCAGCAGTTAACTGTAGAAGTAATAACTAAGTTTATTCTATAGATCATTAGGATTCATTTAAGAGTAATAGCCACCTAAATTAAGGTGGCTATATTCATTCATAAACTGATAATGATTTTTTTACTCTAAAAACGGTAGCCCGCCCACAATCGCATAATTTAGCTATTTCATCCGCAGTGTATTTTTCAGTCTCTAGCATTTCAGTAATTTTACTATGAAGTACTGCATTCTTTTGTTTCCCCTTGTATTTTCCAGCCTTTTTAGCTATAGCAATACCTTCATCTCTTCTAGATGCAATAATACCTCGTTCAAACTCTGCCACTGCTCCCATCATAGTTAAAATTAATCTTGAAGCGGGAGAATTATCAAAACTCATATTATTGTCTAAAAATTTAACAGTGATCCCTTTTTCTACTAATTCATCCACTAGCGACAAAAGCTCTTTAGTATTACGGGCTAATCTATCAATAGATTTTGTAATTAGGGTATCATCTTGTCTTAAGTGTGATAAGAGCAATAGCAGTTCTGGTCTGTCATTAATATTTTTCCCAGATACTTTTTCTTGTATTACTTTATCGCAAATAGGTTCCAGTACTGTAAGCTGCCTTTCTAAATTTTGATCTTTGGAAGAAACTCGAGCGTAACCAAATATCATAAATCCGCCGTATATCATTTAACATACCCAAATGATACTGGATCGTATAGATGGGATCAAGTGCTAAATGATACTGATTTAGTTGGCTTAAGCAGGTATCATTAGGGAGTAGCTTAATGATTGAGATTAACGTTAGTAATCGTGAATGATAATCTTTATAAATTAGTAGAACATATCAGCGAAAATTTGATTGGTATCGCAATTTATTAAGTAAATTTATATATTTGAGGTTCAACATACATTTATTATGACTGCCATGCTATTATGCTAAAAATAGTTGACTTCAGTCATGTATGACTAATATTGATAATTGGGGTTTATTTTGTCTTCAATACAAGTTTTAAACGCTATAGCAGTTCAAATTTCACCGCCAGAAGAAGAAAATCAAAAAGACTGGTCATATAATATTGGTGCTCTTTGGCCCTGTGATCAAGCTGAAGTTATTGCTTTCACATCTAAAGTTGATGCTAAATTTCATAAGAGTAGTAAATCACACGCTAAATTTCAAAAACCATATTCAGTAAATTCATTTCCGTTTAAACTCGAAGGTCACTTAAATGGAAATTATACATTTGAAGATTTTGTTACTGATTTTATCAAAAATAAATTGATCACATCAGCAAAACAGTCAAGAGCGAGTAATGGTGCAATCATAGTCTTCACTCACTATCAATTATTGAATGAAAAAGAAGACGATAGAACTAAAATATTTGAAAGAATCTTAATTTTAATGTTAAAAAATACAGACGCATTAAGATTTAAAGAAAACTTACAGCTGAATCCTGTTGATGTGATTGATTTAGATAAATTTTTGCAAGGTGCTCGAGTTGATCTAATGCGTTTTATGTCAGAAGATGAAGATGAATTAGATAAGAATAATTTGTGTTTTATTAGAGGCTCTGGTGATGTTCGTAAATACTTTACATCATCAATTGGTGCGGATGGTGTAATATCTAATAAAACAAGTAGTGAGCAATGTATTAAAGCTTTAGAGTTATTTACCCAACAACAAGATTTTAGTAGATCTTTAAGAGAAAAAATTGAATCTAAAGTTCAAGAGCTATTCAATAATTGTAAAAAAGGAGAGTCAATTACATTAGAAAAAATTCAAATACAAATTGATTCAATAATCCCAGTAGAATTAGCTCAATATAAAAATACTTTCGTTGATTTTGTTAATGAAAATAATTTTGAAGTTAATGAAGAGTTTGAAGTATTAGCTTCAGATAAAAAACAGTTAGAATGGATTGATTTTGAGACTAGCATAGCTAAATTAAGCATAAAAAAACACCATGTTGGACTTCCTGGTTCTCAAAGAGATATTATTTTTGACTCAGAGACAAATCAAGTAACATTAGTTCAAACTATTGTTGACCCAATTGTTATAGAACGATTGAAAGAGCTTACTAATGAGTAATGAGGAGATTCTTTCTCTTTTATTAAAAATAAAAGAGAAAGCTACTGACTTTAAAAATGATGGCACCTATGACACATGGTGCTTTGAACCTTCATATTTTAAATTAGTAGAAAAAGATATTGAGATTTTAAAAAATATTGGCTCTTTAAGTTTAGAGATAGATTCTAAATTAGAAAATCTTATTAAAGTGTCTATGTTATTGACTAATGATATAGGCTGGTATCGTTCTAGTGATGAATATTTTAAGATATTAAGAGGTAACATTAGAAATAATAAAATTATAAATTATTCATTTTTTATTGAAGGACTAAGTTCAAGTGATATCGAAGAAATAAAATTTTCAAGTAAAGCATATGTACAATGGTGTGATATTTTCTCTAAAATTTCAGATCATGTTGAATATGATAATTCAAACATGTGGCCTAGTTATATTTTTGTTATGGAAGGAGGCAAGACTAAAAAGATAACAAAATATAAGATCCCTTTAAAATGTCTAGAAAATGATTTTCTTAAAGCAGTAAAAATTAGTCCATGTGACATCTCTACATTGACAAATGTAGATCTTCATTCTTATGAGCGTAAATTAGTATTAAGAACATCTTTAATAGAATTGTATAACGAATTTGAAAATGAAAATAAAAATCTTTTGCTTATTAATATTTTAAAATCTCCAAATATTCTTTGGGATTTATTTTATATAAATTATGAGATTTATATAAATAAATACTCAATTAATAAAGTTATCCATGAAATTGAAATACAAAAATTAGATTTTTTATCAAAGTTAAATTCTCTAGTACAAGAGCACCAAACAAAATCTTTATCTATTCCTGCGGTGCTAGTAAGTACTGCAATTATAAAGGGATGGTCTCTGTCTGGATTATTACTTATTTTCATTGCAATGTTACTAACCTGCTTTGTAGTTATTCTAGGTATATCAAATGCAAAAAAATCATTATTTGATATCATGGAATCTTCAAGTAAAACAATGACTTACTTTGCTAAAGAAAATTCAGATATCGATGATTTAAAATTAACCACAAAAATAAATAAAATAACAAAAGATGCTATTTTCAAACTAGAAAATAAAAAAACAGATGCTGAAAAAACATTGAATAAACTTGAATTTATGATTTTTTCAAGCGTGGCCGTATGGTCGTTATTTGTATTATTTCAATTTAAAGATATAATAAGATCTTTTATCCTTACTTTTTTTTCATAACACCTATAGTCTCAATAAAAATATATAAAAACCTAAGACTTATAATGATATTTGAAAATAAGTTAATTGTGATTTTTCTTAGAGCAATTAGCTAATTTTGACATTATATAATTCACCCCTGGTGACTTAAACTCTGAGTCTGAATTGGGAGTTGTTGAACATGGCATATCAAGATATTCAATCATATTCATATTTATATTTTTACTTTTTAGTATATCTATAGCACTTTCAGTTATAGCGATAGGTATTTCCTGCATACCACACTTTTTCATCCAATATACTCTATGTCTTCCATCATTTATTCGAAGTTCACCATTAAAACTGAGGTGTAAAAGTGGTACATTAAACCTAGGTAAATTCAGCCCCTCACTTATCCAGTTGATTTTCGGTAAATAACCGCATTTACTTTCTATCCATCGTATTTCACTTTCTTGATGATATTGTTCTAAAATATCTTCAATTATTTTAATTTCTAATAAAAATATACCTTCGTGGACTTCATGATTATTATAAAGTTGATAATTCATTTTATATTTCCTTTTTTTTAATTTAGTAATGTATTTATTGAAATTTTAATGGCTTCATCCTTTAATTCCAATTACCATAATAAGTACTGAATTTTCATTACATACATTACATACATTACATACATTACATACATTACATACATTACATACATTACATACATTACCTACTTAACTTTTTATCTCTTTCATATAAAAAAAGAACTATTTTTTACTTCAGTAAGGGATTACTTTAAGTATTCATAAAACAGTATATTACCCCTGATTCATAATAATTCGAGTACTAAAGACTGGTAACTTTGCCGCGAGTTCATATTGACACTCATTTTATACTAATAACAATACTACCCTATCAGTACTAATATATTTCATATACAACATAATTAATTATGATATGAGTACAAAATCTAATTAACAATAATGATAGGTTTTATCGGGTTAGGGTTCAGTACTAATGGAGCTAATTGATAAACTCAATAGTGATATTGATTTAATGATCAATAATCCCGATAGGTGATCATTAGTCAGTATAAAATGTCCAATGGTAATAATGTATCTCTTAATACCTCTGTTGACCCATTGGACACTTTTTCATAAAAACCACCTGCTTACCCTATCTCAAAAAACTTCAAGTACTAAAGGGCAGTAACTTTGCTGAGAGTTCATATCGTTCTCTATAAGATGGTAGCTATGTTCCAGTACTAGACCCTGATATAATCGAGTAAAACTCATGTACAACAAAGCTAGAATATACGCCTATAAGCTTTATAACCTATTGTAAGTACTAGTTAATTTACCTTTCTATGAACAGTATTCAGTACTGTTTAGTATTAGAAGATGAATGATTAAGGAACAGTGATGATTAATAGCACATTAGGAAATCAGGTTGATAATTCACTGGTTTCAAACGCATTTGGTTTTTTACGTTTTCCGTTAAATTTCCAACCATACAGCTCTGATGCTGATTGGGTGATCACGGGTGTTCCATTTGATATGGCAACCTCAGGACGTGCGGGTAGCCGTCATGGACCTGCTGCTATTCGTCAGGTTTCCACGAACCTTGCGTGGGAAAGCCACCGTTGGCCGTGGGATTTTAAATTAAAAAACAAACTCAACGTGGTTGACTGCGGTGATGTGGTGTTTGCATTTGGTGACGCGCAAGATATGTGCGATAAACTGCAAGCTCACACTGAAAAGCTGTTGGAATCCGGTAAACGTTGCTTAACGTTTGGTGGCGATCACTTTGTGACATTGCCATTACTGCGCGCCCACGCGAAGCATTTCGGTAAAATGGCGTTAGTGCATTTTGATGCGCACACTGACACATACGGTAATGGCAGTCTGTATGACCACGGCACCATGTTCTATCATGCGCCAAAAGAAGGTCTGATCGATCCAAATCATTCTGTGCAGATTGGTATTCGTACTGAACATGATACTGACAACGGTTTCACGGTATTGGATGCCGCTCAAGCGAATGACCGTGGTGTTGATGACATGGTTGCTCAAATCAAACAGATCGTGGGTGATATGCCCGTTTATCTGACGTTTGATATTGACTGTCTGGATCCTGCCTTTGCACCAGGAACCGGTACGCCAGTGATTGGTGGGTTAACATCTGATAAAGCGTTAAAACTACTGCGTGGCATTAAGTCACTGAATATTGTTGGGATGGATGTGGTGGAAGTCGCACCAGCCTATGACCAATCAGAAATTACGGCATTAGCCGCAGCAACGATTGCATTGGAACTGTTATATATCCAAGCGTCTAAGAAATAAGTTTTAATCCGTTATTTAAGGTGCCTAATCTTTCATTGGGCACCTTTTTTTATACCTAAAAGCGATGTTTCATACTTAAAAACGGTGTTCTTTCAATTGGGCAAGAATGGAATAGGCTTGTGTCCACAGAACTGAGCCGCCTTCATGAGAGAACAAAAAGTGTTCGCTATCAGGAAAGCGTTGAGCCAGTGTTTTGCCAAAATCAGGGGAATGCACAGAACTCACATCTTGCTCACCATACCACAGCGCGACAGGGCAGCGGATATCTTCAGGATTGAACTGCCAAGACTGTAGGGCGATTAAGAGATCTTGAACATAGCCTTGGTTACCTTGCATAAATGCACGTTCCATACAGTCACTGTAGGCGGCTAAGAAGCTCTCTTCGCTATAAACCTGCTGGTCTACCTCTGCGCTACAGTTAAGAATAAACGCCAGTAGCCATTGTGAAGTCACATTGCGCATCAACCATTCTGATAAAGCCTCGGGGGTATGAATGGCTTGTTCCTGCATATTAATGACATCTTGCTTTAATTGTGCTCGGATTGCTGGAAACTCAAATTGGTCTTGCCCTGACACAAGTGATAATGAAACAGGGGAAGCGTAGCGGGCGAGTGCCATGGCGAAAACGGCACCTTGAGAGAAACCGATAACGGAAAATGACGGCAATTTTTGAGCATTCAGAAGTTCTTGAATATCTTGAGCAAAGCGTTGTAGGGATTTATGCTCATCAAAGGTGGATTGACCCAGCCCGGCACGTTCAGGGGTGATTAAGCGAATATTTAGCTCATCAAGACGGTCAATACCAAAGCCCAGTGTACCGCTCATCCCTGCGCCAGTACAAAAAATCACGGGGAACCCCTGTTCAGGGCCAGATTCATACCAACACAAAAGGCGCCCATCAGATAATGTCATCGACATATGGCGAGTATTGGATATTTTGTTGCTATACATAATAAATACCTACAAGATAGAATTTTTAGTGCGACATGTTAGTTTCTATCGCGAGTCGTCAATGACTTTACCGTTGTTATTTCCTATTTGCTAAAACAGATATATAGGGCAGGTAACTCAACCTGTTATAGACCGCTCAGAATTTTAGATTAAGAAATAGGTTAATTACAAAATATACGCTCAATTACGGCTGTTTTACAGCCAAAAGGATGATTTATGCCATTTTCAGACTCAGAAAAGCAAATTCTATTAGCAGTGAAGGGTGTTGGATCAACGGTCATTAGCCGATTAGAACAAATGGGGTTTTCGTCTTTAGCGCAGTTAAGTGAAGCTTCTTATGATGAAATTTTAATTTCGGGTGCTGCACTAACGGGGTCAAGTTGTTGGAAAAACAGCCCTCAAGCTAAAAAAGCGGTGGAAGGCGCTATTGCAGCAGCAAAGGACGCCTTACGTTAACTTGGCTATGACTATTTATTTTTCATTTATTGCTTGTTTTTCATTTTCCACTTTTTGCTGCGCAGAATATTAAGCATTTGCACTGACATGGAGAAGAACATAGCAAAATAGATATAGCCTTTTGATACATGTACCTGAACACTTTCAAGTAACAAAGTGAAGCCCACAAGGATCAAGAAAGAGAGTGCGAGGATTTTGACGGAAGGATAGCGCTCCACAAAATCACCAATAGGTTTCGCGGCGAACATCATGATCATGACCGCCATAATCACTGCTGCCATCATAATAAACAGATGGTCAGATAGTCCCACGGCAGTGATCACCGAATCTAAACTGAAGATAATATCTAAAATTGCGATTTGCATAATGGCTCCCCAGAATGAAGTGACTTTTTTCTGGGCTATCCCCTCATCGTCTTCCCCTTCAATGGTATCGAAAATCTCCTGACTCGATTTCCAAATGAGGAATAAGCCACCGGCACACAAAATTAAATCGCGGGCGGAAACGGTATGTTCAGCTAATGTGAAGAGTGGCGTGGTGAGGCGAGCTAGCCAAGCAATAGATGCTAGTAGTGCCAAACGCATTCCCATTGCAGCGATCAACCCAATACGTCTGGCGCTATTTTGTTGATGGGCGGGCAATTTGCTGACGACAATACTTAAGAAAATTATATTGTCGATACCCAGTACGACTTCCAAAATTGTTAATGTTGCCAATGCCATCCAAGCATGGGGATCTAAGAACCACTCAAACATCTTATTGCCTTAAAAATGGAATAAAAAATCGTCTGTTTGGCACAGGCGATGCCTTGATCAATTAACCGAGGTTAAAGTGCCGCGCTAATAATGGACCCGTAAAATCTTTTTTTAAATAGAAACCTCTCGGTAATGTCATTATAGGCTGTCCAAATTCTCCTATACCTTCGGTTAGTGCTCTATTATTCGCCGCTTTGGGGCGAATCTGTAAAACTTGTCCGTGACGAGCCGTGATGGTTTCGACTTTTCCCAGCACAATTAAATCCATTAACTCTTCCCAATCTTGGCGTAAAAGTTGTTCTTCAAGCGCAGAAGGGCTCCAAATCAGAGGGTTGGCAATACGTCGCTGGGCAAGTGGTATTTGACGCTCACCTTCAATCGGAAACCACAAAATGCGAGATAATTTGCGGCGTACATGGCTATTTTCCCATGTTAGACCGCTATTGCCCGTGAGTGGTGCGACAGAGACAAATGTCGTTTCTAATGGTGCGCCATGGCGATCGATTGGGATTGTTTTAAGCTCCACGCCAATATCTGCAAAATCCTGTTCGGCTTTACTGCCTGCGGTCGCACCTAAAAAAAACTCTAACAATGTCCCGACCCAGCCTTTATCTCGTTTAAGATCGGGGGGAATTGGGATACCTGCAATAGTTGCTAGCTCACCAAGCGTATAGCCAGCAAGGGCTTGGGCTCGCGCTAATAAGACGGTTTCATTTTCTGGTGGTGAAGGCGGTATAAAAGACATAGTCGACTGAACTTCATTGTGTTTAAAAAATAACCAAGAAAATGGTCACAAGATAGGGTGAGTATAACACTTTTTAGTCACCGTATTTAACTTCATGATATATATATGGATATTAGATAATAATCACAGACGGGATTATGAATATTTAAGGTTATTCAACTTCATCCCAAGATAATCACAGGATCATGCACTAGGTTATCCACAGGATTTCTGGATAACTGTGAAAAACTGCGATTACTGTGTGCATTTACAGCCTTGACTAATGTCATTTATTGAAGCTCGTCACAAAAAGCGAGTAAGTTAAGTACATTCCTTGTGGATAAAACATGCATTGATTGATCTTTGCTCAGTTGAACTCCTAACAAAAAAACACGGAAAAACTCACAGTGGATATCTGGTGTGAAATTCATTTATTACTATGATTTATAATGTTTTATTTTTTAGTGTGATTTTTTGTTAGAAATGAACAGTTGGGATATACCCTGATTACTATCTGGTTGTTCACATGGATATCCACAGAAAAAGTGAATAAAATCCATTTTGCTCACTCTAACTGTTTATAACTATCATCAATTCTGTGCATTATCCTCAGTTGGCTTAAACCAAGCTGATTTAAAGTCAAACCAGCCAAAAGTATTCATACGAACCCCCCGCATCGTTCTTTGCCCTTGTAGCTCTAACCAGTGATGAAAAATTGGGTGGAAGATTTGGGAATCAATCAAGCCCTCACACCAAGATTCCACATCCAATTTTTGCTGGCGCCAAAGTTGTAACTCTTCATCGAGGTTTTTCCCCAAACATTGACGCAATAGCGGCATCTCGTACAACGTAGCGAAGATAGAAAATTCAAGAGGCTTATAAAAGTTGGCGGTGGAGAGCCAGATATCGCTTTTAGCATCTCCATTAAACCAATCATCATAATCAACGATATTAATTTTAAGCGTCACGCCCTGAGTTTCTAATACTCGCTTCATGATTTGGCTAATGGCATAGAATTCATGATGATGGCGATAAAAAGTGACAGTTAGTTCAGTTAAATCTTCAGGTTTGGTTCGCTGGGAAAGCATTTTACTGTGATGCCAATGAAGCAATAACCCGTAAGCAGGCGCCCAGTGGCGCTGATAGAAGGATTCACAGTGCGCCAGTAGGTTGACGGGAGTTAAAAAGCTGCACAGCCATTTACGCACATCTTCCCGTTGAGAAATGTCGGAGCGTTGGTCGAATAACAGAAAATAGCAACCTTCCTCCATGCGGCTTTCAAGGGAGTCATTGTGGCGCTTATCTCCATCCATTTTTAATGTGGTACATACCATCTGCTCAGAAAGTTCGGGAACCACCCAAATGGTCACTTCATCTAACAATGCGCGATAACCAAAATAGCGGTCAAAAGCGCTGATGGTGAGTTTCTGCGGGATATTGGTTTCGACTTCATAAGGACCCGTACCAATAGGGCGCTGACTAAAGCCGCTGATGGTTTCCCACTCTTTTGGGAGAATGGCGGCATGTGGGCTACCGAGTAACCAAGGAAATTGCGTATCAGGATGGCTCAGATGGACGTCAATCACATAAGGCTGCGAAGAAGTGACCGAGTGAATATGTGAGAATAACGGCCAGCATTGCTTTAATCGTAATAACGAGTGGATAATATCCTCGACTTGCATTTCACGTCCATGATGGAAATAGATAGCTGGACGTAAATAAAAGCGCCAATGTTGTTCGTTAATGGCTTGCCAGTGGTGAGCAATACCATCTTCCACTTCCCCTTTTTCCTCATTTAAGTGAGTTAATCCATTAAATATCTGGCTCATTAAGTGGATTTCAGAGCGGCGCATTGGGGTGCCAGGAAGTAAGTTAGGAAAATCACGGTAATAAATGATGCGCAGTAAGTTTTTACCTTGTCGATAACTTCGCTCAAGCTCAGATAAGACCATTTGGCGGATAGTCTCTTTATCGCCAACGAGCGCCACGAGTTTTTCAATACTTTCTTCTTTTAAAAGCTGCTCAGCCTGTGCTTGTTGTAGCTCTAATCCATTGATATGAAAAATTAATGTGGAGCGTTTTCCTCGTCCTGATTCTGCTTGCCAACTGAGCCAGCCATGGGACTGCATATTATTGAGCAGGGTGCGAACATGACGGCGAGAGCAAAACAAAATATCGGCAATATCTTGCAATGTGGTTTCACTGTTTTTTCCCTGAAAATGCTGCCACAAGCGTACAAATTGCGTTTGTAATCGAGAATTAGACATAAAAGAGGAACTCCAGAATAAATTGCATCAATTTTAATATCCTATATTCCGTAGATAATAGGGGGCAGTAAGTAGCTCTATTGACCTGTCTGTTGCAGGTTTACTCCCCCTTTTATTGAGTAATGGTATTTTTACCAGCCGGTATGTGAATGCATATCGGCTTTTTTTCTTTTTTCTTCATATTTCACGCTGTGACTGCGTTGGCTTCACTCGGCTACTCAGGTCACATACTAAAGTATGCTCCCCAAGATATCCTCATTTTGCCGCCTTGCCACAACGCGAACTATTTTGAAAAATATAAAAAGGCAATTAATTGAATAATTGCATATTAGGAATTAATGGGGAAGGATTTATTGGTTGGTACGGTTTATTGGAGTTGAGTTCTACTTTTATGAATACAAATAGGCAAGAAAAAGCCCACCGAAGTGGGCTGGGGATTAATTCATAAAGGCAGGGAGCTTTTGCTCGTAATCCTTGATTTGGTCAACGTGCTGTAACGTCAAGCCGATGCTGTCTAAGCCATTCATCATGCAATGACGGCGGAAGCTGTCAATCTCGAAAGTATACACTTTCTCGCCGGCGGTGACGGTTTGCGCTTCTAAATCGACAGTAAACTGGCAACCTTCGTGGCTGTTCACATAGCTGAACATCTCATCCACTTGCTGTTCGCTTAATTTGATTGGCAACAGCTGATTGTTAAACGAGTTACCGTAAAAAATATCGGCGAAACTTGGTGCAATAACCACTTGGATACCGAAATCGGTTAATGCCCACGGCGCGTGTTCGCGAGATGAACCACAACCAAAGTTTTCACGGGCTAACAGAATGCTAGCGCCTTTAAATACCGGTTTGTTCAAGACAAAATCAGGGTTAGGTTGCTGACCTTTATCATCTAAAAAACGCCAGTCATTAAATAAATGCTGACCAAAGCCTGTGCGTGTCACTTTTTGCAAAAATTGTTTTGGAATAATGGCATCGGTGTCGACGTTTGCGGCATCTAAAGGGGCGACAATCCCAACATGCTTAATAAACTTATCCATGGTTTTCTCCTTTAGATTTGAATGTCACGAACATCAGCAAAATGACCGTTAATCGCTGCGGCAGCAGCCATTGCAGGGCTGACTAAGTGGGTTCGACCCGCTCGACCTTGGCGACCTTCAAAGTTACGGTTGCTGGTGGATGCGCAGCGTTCACCCGGATTCAAGCGATCGTTGTTCATCGCTAAGCACATTGAACAGCCCGGTAAGCGCCATTCGAAGCCCGCATCGATAAAGATTTTATCCAAGCCTTCCTGTTCCGCTTGGGCTTTGACGGGGCCTGAACCCGGTACCACAATGGCTTGTACGCCAGATGCGACTTTTTTACCTTTAGCAATGGCAGCCGCAGCGCGTAAATCTTCAATACGTGAGTTAGTGCAAGAGCCAATAAAAACTTTATCAATCTTCACGTCGGATAACTTAATACCTGATTCCAATCCCATGTACGCCAAGGCTTTTTCCGCAGAAGCGCGTTCGACGGGGTCGGCAAACGATTCTGGAGCAGGGATCGGTTGGTTAATAGCGATCACTTGCCCTGGGTTGGTACCCCAAGTGACTTGCGGGGCAATCGTCTCGGCTTGGATGGTGATCACTTTGTCAAATTTCGCATCATCATCGGTTTTTAACGTTTTCCAATACGCGACAGCATCATCCCAATCTTGGCCTTTCGGTGCAAATTGGCGACCTTTCATATAATTAAAGGTGGTTTCATCGGGAGCGATAATGCCGGCTTTAGCGCCTAATTCAATCGCCATATTACAGACGGTCATGCGACCTTCCATGCTCAAATCTTCAATCGCGTCACCGCAGAATTCGACAATGTAGCCTGTTCCACCTGCGCTACCTGTTGTACCAATGATAGCTAAGACGATATCTTTTGCCGTGATCCCAGCAGGCGCTTTACCCACCACTTCAATTTTCATGGTTTTGGCACGCGCTTGCTTCAAAGTTTGAGTCGCCATGACGTGTTCAACTTCGGATGTTCCAATCCCAAAAGCTAATGCGCCGAATGCGCCGTGAGTGGCAGTATGAGAGTCACCACACACGATGGTTGTACCCGGTAAAGTGATACCTTGCTCTGGTCCCATAACATGGACAATACCTTGATATGGATGGTTTAAATCGTATAAAGTTACGCCGAACTCTTCGCAGTTTTTCATCAACTCTTGCATTTGAATTCGCGCCATATCGCCGCAGGCATTGATGTCTTTAGTCTGCGTTGACACGTTATGATCCATGGTTGCAAATGTTTTGCTTGGTTGATGTAACGGGCGGTTTTTGGTTCTTAAACCATCAAACGCTTGCGGTGAAGTCACTTCATGTACCAGATGGCGATCGATATAAATTAAAGGGATTTCGTTTTCAACTTCACGGACAACGTGAGCGTCATATAATTTTTGGTATAAAGTCTTCGACATGTTAAACCCCTTCTTCAATATAACGGGCGATAATGTCACCCATCTCACTGGTACTGATTGATTGACCATTGCCTGCTAAATCCGCAGTGCGATAGCCATTTTCTAATGCTTTATTCACGGCTCTTTCGATAGCATCTGCCGCTTCCGTTTGGTTCAAACTGAAGCGTAATAACATGGATGCTGATAAAATTTGTGCGATTGGGTTGGCAATATTTTTGCCTGCGATATCTGGCGCTGAACCGCCAGCAGGCTCGTACAAGCCAAAGCCATCAGCATTTAAGCTGGCGGAAGGCAGCATACCCATTGATCCTGTGATCATGGCGCACTCATCGGAAATAATGTCACCGAATAAGTTCGAGCACAGCACCACATCAAACTGAGAAGGGGCTTTGATCATTTGCATCGCCGCGTTATCGATATACATATGGTTCACTTCAACGTCTGGGTACTCTTTGGCAATTTGGTTAACCACTTCGCGCCATAATACGGAGCTTTGTAAAACGTTAGCTTTATCAATAGATGTCACTTTATGGCTACGTTTACGCGCAGATTCAAAGGCAATACGGGCAATGCGTTCAATTTCATAGCGGTGATAAACTTCGGTATCGAAAGCATATTCTTCAGCGCCTTCACCTTTACGTCCTTTTGGCTGACCAAAATAGATCCCGCCAGTTAATTCACGGACACATAAAATATCAAACCCTTGAGCGGCAATATCGGCGCGTAATGGGCAAAATGCTTCTAATGCTTGATATAAACGAGCAGGGCGTAAATTACTGAATAATTTAAAATGTTTACGCAATGGTAATAATGCACCACGTTCAGGCTGGCTGTCCGGTGGCAAATGTTCCCATTTTGGACCACCGACTGAGCCGAATAACACGGCATCAGCTTCTTCACAACCTTTGACTGTTGCTTGCGGTAATGGCTCGCCGTGATTATCAATGGCGGCGCCACCCACATCATAGGCTTTGGTTGAAATTGTGATAGCAAAGCGCTTGCTAATTGAGTTCAAGACTTTATGAGCTTGAGCCATCACTTCGGGGCCGATTCCATCGCCCGCTAATACCGCAATATTAAAATTCGTAGACATGTTTACACCGCTTCCTTTGTATTAATTTGTAATTCTTGGTCAGAGATTTTTTGTTTTTCTTTTTCGACTTGTTCTGCACGCCAAATACTATTTAATACGTGCACCATGGCTTTTGCGGATGATTCAACGATATCCGTAGCTAATCCCATACCGTGGAAACGACGACCAAAGCATTCAGCGACGATATCCACTTGTCCTAAGGCATTTTCACCCTGACCTTTTGCGGACAATTGGTAAGAAACCAATTTCATTGGGTAGTTTGTGATTTTGCTAATCGCTTGATAGATAGCATCAACAGGACCATTTCCGGTTGCCGCCTCTGATTTTTCTGTTTCACCACACTGCATTTTGACGGTCGCAGTGGCAACAATGCTTGAACCTGACTGTGTACTAAAGTAATCCATGACAAAGTGGTCAGTTTCGTCTTGCTGTTTCGCGAAAAAGGCTAAAGCTTCTAAATCATAATCAAATACTTGCCCTTTTTTATCCGCTAAGTTCAAGAATGCGGTATACAGCTCATCTAAATTAAAATCTTTACCTTCGCTATAGCCCATCTCTTCCATACGGTGTTTAACGGCGGCGCGACCTGAACGGGACGTTAAGTTTAATTGTTGCTCTTTTAAGCCGATGGATTCAGGGGTCATAATCTCGTAAGTTTCGCGATTCTTTAACACGCCATCTTGGTGGATCCCTGATGAATGCGCGAATGCATTGCTGCCCACAACCGCTTTATTAGCAGGGATTGGGGTATTGCATAATTGGCTAACTAACTGGCTGGTACGGTAAATTTCTTTGTGATTGATATTGGTGTGCACACCTAACATCTGTTCACGTAATTTAATCGCCATGATCACTTCTTCTAATGCGGTATTTCCTGCGCGTTCGCCTAATCCATTAATGGTACCTTCCACTTGTCGAGCTCCAGCTTGAACGGCGCTGATGGAGTTAGCGACTGACATGCCTAAGTCATCATGGCAATGAACGGAGATGATGGCTTTATCAATGTTAGGTACGCGCTCATATAAAGAAGAGATAATGCCACCGAATTGATATGGGGTAGTGTAGCCGACAGTGTCTGGGATATTAATGGTGGTTGCGCCTGCGCCGATGGCAGCTTCGACAATGCGACATAAGTTATCAATATCTGTACGACCCGCGTCTTCACATGAAAATTCCACATCATCAGTGTAGCGGCGCGCTCGTTTAATAGAGTTAATCGCCATGTCCATCACGCCATCAAACGTTTTGTTTAACTTTT
This sequence comes from Providencia sp. PROV188, assembly GCF_027595165.1. NCBI lineage: Bacteria > Pseudomonadati > Pseudomonadota > Gammaproteobacteria > Enterobacterales > Morganellaceae > Providencia > Providencia sp. PROV188. Next base: position 2,749,704 of record NZ_CP097291.1, on the reverse strand, counting down.
TCTGCATATGCAAATTGGATGTCGCTAAGAAAACATGAATACGGAATGCTTCAGCCACTTTCAACGATTCTGCTGCCACATCAATATCATTCTCAACACAGCGTGCTAATGCACAGATACGGCTATTTTTAATTTCACGGGCGATAGTTTGAACAGACTCAAAATCACCCGGGGATGAGACAGGGAACCCAGCTTCAATAACATCGACACCTAAGCGCTCTAATGCAAAAGCAATTTGTAATTTTTCTTTAACTGATAAGCTGGCCTGCAAGGCTTGTTCGCCATCACGTAAGGTTGTGTCGAAGATGATAACTTGGTTGCTCATAATGCGTTCCTCATAGACTAAATTTTGTTGTTTTTAATTCTGTTTGTTGGATTCCCATCTAGCCGCAGGCATAAAAAAACCCGCTGGTTGCGCGGGCTTCTTTATGTTTGTGGACAGTATTTGTTTTACTTTCCATCCATAAGCATACCGCGCAAATTGGCTGCGAGTAGTAGTAGGCTTAGTAGGCGGATAGAAGATGTCATGGTTAACTGTCTCTCTTTTAATTTCAAATAATCTGTATTTATTGATACGCGATTCCAATAATAATGTCAAACTTAATTTTTTGAGCGTTAAATGCTTGGAAGTGCGTTGCTACTGATTATTGGAATTTACGTCTGATATTTATAATTTTCATGATGTTTTTGCCTATATAAGGGAGTAAAAATCAGGCTAAAATTTCACCTAAAAATTAGTGGCATAACTATATTTCTATAACGTAATGATTTTTATTATGTTTATGTAATGAAAGTATGCAGAGGTTAGATATCAGACTTCATTGGTATTGATCGTGGCTATGCTTCAAATAAGGTTAATTATCTAATAAATAAATAATTAAAAATTAATCTGATAATGAGATTCAAACGCGTTTATAGAAGAGATTTATTATGATTTATTCTTGAAATTGTTTTATTATTTTTATCGGAATGATGCTGACTTTAATAAGTTACATGTACCCATTACACTGATGAATATTTGCATTTTATGATGATATCTATACCTCGATTCTAATTTATGGGCAAAAAGAATAGAAGCGTCGTTTTAATAAATGCAGGGAAAGCGAAATAACTTATCATGTATAAGTTGTTTTAAAAATAATATTTAATGATTTTATATTTTTCGTCAATATTGCTTTGATGGATCATGTTCATTAATTAAAAATGATAAATATATTTAGTGGAGTTAAAAATGACTGATTTTGATACGATCTCAACAGCAAAAAAAGAAAGTAGCGATATTCATCTGCGCAATGTTGATTTGAACTTATTAACTGTTTTTGATGTTGTGATGCAAATGCAAAATGTCACTCGTGCAGCGCAAGTTCTCGGTATGTCTCAGCCTGCAGTAAGTAACGCCGTATCCCGCTTGAAATCCATGTTCAATGACGAATTATTTGTTCGCTATGGGCGTGGAATTCAACCGACTTCGCGCGCAAAACAATTATTTGGACCAGTAAGGCAAGCTCTTCAATTGGTGCATAATGAATTACCGGGGGCAGGGTTTGATCCTAAGCAAAGCGAAAGAGCATTTAGCTTATCTATTTGCTCTCCATTAGATATTCGCTTAGCGGCAATAATTGTTGATAAATTTAAAATTGCGTCGCCAAATGTTCAAGTTTTTATTCATTCTTTTTTAGGAAATAATATAGCGCATCAATTAAAATACCAAGAGATAGATTTTTTCTTGGGATATAATCAATTCGAAAAACCCGAGTATCAACATCAGGTTTTATTTAATGATGAATTGGTTTTAGTTGTCGCTAATCAACATCCAAGAATTGAAGATACTATTAATCAAGAAATGTTAGTGAGTGAAAGACACGCTATTATGGCAATGGATAATATTGGGTCATTTAGCAAACTATATTACCATAATACGGAACTTTCCCACACTGTCAGTTATCAAGGAACTGACTTAAACAGTGTATTGAACATTGTGGCACAAACAGATTTAGTGGCTATTGCACCCAAATGGTTAGTGGAACATCATGCAAGTCAGCTGCAACTGCGTACCTTATCATTGCCTTGGGAAGAGAGTTCTCGCCCATGTTATTTAACGTGGCATGAATCGACGGCGCGAGATAAAGGCCATCAATGGATGAAAGCGCAGTTTTGCCAAATGATAGAACAGCTGTAAGCTAAATTGGCTCAATTCATTCTAAGGCAACCTTAGCATATTCCCCTAAATACTAACTCGCCATGATGAAAAAAATGGCGAGTTTTGTTGTGTCTGTAGCATTTGCAAAAAATTTACACTTTATTCCTTTCCTCGTTTATCTTTCCGCTATACACTCAAAATATTCAGCTAACAGATGTAAGCTGAAATAATAAAAAGTATTAATATTAGGTTGTTTGTGAGTTTGCCGAATGACTTAAAATTCTAATGACCTATAGGGAATACACTTTGATTACTGAAAATCTATATCCATATCATATTGTTAACCGCATACGTTCCAGAATGGACGCGAGCGAGTCAGCGGATCGGATAGCTTTCAGTCAATGGGACAACGGACATCAATCAGAATTGACTTGGGCGGAAGTAGACACTAAAACCACCGCGATTGCCCGTCAGCTTTTGGCGATGAACGTTGCCCCGCAAGAGAATATTGGGCTTTTTGCTCATAATAGTATGAATTGGTCTTTGGTCGATATCGCGGCACTACAAATCAAAGCCGTGACGGTACCTCTCTATGCCACAAGCAGCATTGATCAAGCCGCCTATATCATTAATGACGCCAACATTAAGATCCTCTTTGTTGGTGCTCAAGAACAATACCAAGTTGCTTGCCAATTACTCACACATTGCCCACAGCTCTCCGCTATCATTGCATTAGACGATAATGTTGCATTAGATGGGCAAGTGGCTAACAGCATGCACTTATCGACATTTATGTCCCTCGCTCAGCCTCAATATCAAGCTGAATTAGATGCGCGAATTGCGGCTCAAAATTTAAGTGATTTATTCACCATTATTTATACCTCGGGCACCACGGGTGAACCGAAAGGGGTGATGCTGGATTACTACAATATGGCAGCCCAGCTTTATCTTCATGACAACCGTTTAGAACTGTCCGAAGACGATGTTTCATTATGTTTCCTACCACTTTCCCACGTTTTTGAACGTGCATGGAGTTTTTATGTCATGCACAGCGGCGCGCGCAATGTCTATTTAACCAATACTAATTTGGTGAAAGAGGCTCTTACTGATGTTAAACCAACGGTGATGTGTGCCGTACCGCGTTTCTATGAGAAAGTTTACAGTGCAGTACAAAGTAAAGTATCGCAATCGCCTTTCATGCGTCGTGCAATTTTCAAATGGGCGATTGCGATAGGGAAACAAAAAGTGAAGGCGATGGCAAAAGGTAAATCACTTTCATTTATCAACAACCGCTTATATGCATTGGCAGATAAGCTGGTTCTGAGCAAAATTCGCCAAGGGCTCGGTGGTCGTATTCGTTTTATGCCAGCGGCGGGCGCGCGTCTCGATGATGATGTGATTGCATTTTTCTTATCTGCGGGTGTGGATATTAAATATGGCTATGGGATGAGTGAAACCTGCGCGACAGTTTCGTGTTGGGAAGCGAATAAATACCCATTAGGCTCTATTGGTACGCCGCTTTCTGCCATTTCTGTGCGTATTGGAGCAAATGACGAGATCCAAGTTAAAGGCCCTGTCGTTATGAAAGGCTACTATAATCGCCCACAAGAAACGATAGATACATTCACGGCTGATGGCTGGTTACGTACAGGGGATGCCGGAAAAATCGATGAGCAGGGCAACTTATATATTACGGATAGACTAAAAGATTTAATGAAAACGTCTAACGGGAAATATATTGCGCCACAGGTTATCGAAGGTGTTTTAGGTCAAGATCGTTTTATTGAGCACATTGCCGTCATTGCCGATGCACGTAAATTTGTCTCTGCGCTGATTGTGCCTTGCTATGACAGCCTTGAAGAGTATGCAAATTCAATTAACTTAAAATACCGTGATCGTTTGGAACTGTTAAAAGATTCTAAAATTGTCGCGTTGTTTGAAGGTCGCCTCAAAGAGCTGCAAAAAAATCTGGAAAACTTCCATCAAGTGAAGCGTTTTACACTGTTACCAAGCAACTTCTCAATGGAGAAAGGGGAATTAACGCCTACACTGAAATTACGCCGTAAAATTATTTCAGAGCGCTACCGATTAGAAATTGAATCCATGTATCAAGAGTAATTTGATATTTAATCATATTTTCCAAGCCCTTCAGGAGTTATCCCTGAAGGGCTTTGTTTTACCTGCTATTTATGTAAAATCGCGTTGCCACTATTTTTGCTTACCTTTTAGTTATTTCCGCTCTATTTTGATTGAAAACTAGTCAATGAATCTGCCGAATTTTCATGTTCAAGACAAAATGAAATCTTCCTTAATTTCTCTGTGAAATCAAATTTGCGTCCCACAAATGGTAGGGATATGTTAATAGCTGAATTTATGACTAACTTAATAAAAATTAAAGAGGGTCGTACGGCTCTCTGTTAACTTGCAAATAGTCTGAGGGCAAACTCATGGAGATGTTGTCGGGAGCAGAAATGGTCGTCAAATCATTGATTGACCAAGGAGTTAAGCACGTATTTGGCTATCCGGGGGGCGCAGTTCTCGATATTTATGATGCACTGCATACCGTGGGTGGCGTAGAGCATATTTTAGTGCGTCACGAACAAGCTGCGGTGCATATGGCAGATGGCTATGCGCGCTCAACAGGGGATGTCGGCGTGGTGTTGGTAACGTCAGGACCTGGCGCAACCAACGCGATAACGGGTATTGCTACCGCATATATGGACTCCGTACCCATGGTGGTTTTATCGGGGCAGGTTGCCAGCTCATTGATTGGGAACGATGCATTCCAAGAGTGCGATATGGTGGGTATTTCGCGCCCAATCGTGAAGCATAGTTTTCTCATTAAACACGCGAAAGAGATCCCTGAAACCATCAAAAAAGCGTTTTATATTGCGGCGAGTGGGCGCCCAGGACCTGTGGTGATCGACTTTCCAAAGGATACGGTGAATCCTGCCGCTAAATTCCCTTATCGCTATCCTGAATCCGTCTCACTGCGCTCATACAATCCGACCTTACAGGGGCACAAAGGTCAAATTAAGAAAGCGCTGACCAAATTAGTCGCAGCGAAGAAGCCCGTGATGTATATCGGTGGCGGTACGATCAATGCCAATTGCTCTGCGGAGCTAATGACATTAGCTGAAAAACTTCAGTTACCCGTGGTATCAACATTGATGGGGCTAGGCGCATTCCCTGAAACTCACCAACAATCTGTGGGTATGCTCGGCATGCATGGTACCTACGAAGCTAATAAAGTGATGCATCATTCTGATGTGATTTTTGCTGTTGGTGTTCGCTTTGACGACCGTACAACCAATAACTTAGAAAAATATTGTCCGAATGCCACTGTGATTCAAATTGATGTGGATCCAACCTCAATTTCGAAAACAGTCAAAGCGGATATTCCTATTGTTGGTGATGCAAAACTCACGTTAGAACAGATGATTGCTCAACTAGACCATGCAGCTGCCGAGCAAGATACTGCGGCACTACAAGCATGGTGGAAGGAAATCGGTATTTGGCGCGAAAAACAGTGTCTAAAATATGCATTAAATCCAAACAAAGTGAAGCCACAACAAGCCATTGAGGCTATTTACCGCTTAACCAACGGTGAAGCCTATGTGACGTCAGATGTGGGGCAACACCAAATGTTCGCTGCGCTTTATTATCCGTTTGATAAACCGCGTCATTGGATTAACTCAGGGGGCTTAGGCACCATGGGCTTTGGTTTACCTGCAGCCTTGGGGGTGAAACTGGCTCACCCGAAATCCACCGTGGTATGCGTGACTGGCGACGGCAGTATTCAGATGAACATCCAAGAGCTTTCGACCGCGCTGCAATATGGTTTGCCGGTGTTGATTTTGAACCTGAATAACGGTTTCCTTGGCATGGTAAAACAGTGGCAGGACATGATTTATCAAGGTCGTCACTCGCAATCCTATATGCAGTCATTGCCAAATTTCACAAAATTAGCTGAGGCTTACGGGCATGTGGGTATTTCAGTCGCATCCCCAGATGAACTTGAAGATAAGCTGAAACAAGCGCTAGTTGAAGTGAATGAAAACCAGCGTCTGGTGTTTGTAGATATTAATATTGATGAAACTGAGCATGTTTACCCAATGCAAATCCGTGGTGGAGCAATGGATGAAATGTGGTTAAGTAAAACGGAGAGGACTTGATCATGCGTCGTATCTTATCAGTGTTATTAGAGAATGAATCAGGGGCGCTATCTCGCGTGATTGGGCTTTTTTCACAGCGCGGTTATAACATCGAAAGCTTGACCGTAGCACCGACCGACGATCCGACATTGTCACGGATGACCATCCAGACAAAAGGGGATGCCAAGGTGCTAGAGCAGATTGAAAAACAGCTACATAAACTGGTGGATGTGCTGCGAGTGAGCGAGCTGACTGCGTCAGCCCATATCGAGCGTGAAATCATGCTAGTGAAGCTGCAAGCCTCCGGTTATGGACGTGATGAAATTAAGCGAAGTGCCGATATTTTCCGTGGGCAAATTGTGGATGTGACACCAACGCTGTACACCGTTCAGCTCGCGGGAACAAGCGATAAACTAGATGCATTTCTTGAAGCTGTGCGTGGTGTTGCTGAAATTGTTGAAGTTGCACGCTCAGGGATCGTTGGCGTTTCTCGTGGCGATAAAATTATGCGATGAAAAATTTATCCGCCGCAGGTAGAATAGAGCGGATTAAAGCCCCGAATGACTCGGGGCTGTTTCCCAAATTGCAAAGAGGTTAACGTGAAACTGGATGAGATAGCCCGTCTAGCGGGTGTTTCCCGCACAACGGCTAGTTATGTGATCAACGGCAAGGCCAAGCAGTATCGAGTCAGCGATAAAACTGTAGAAAAAGTGATGGCAGTCGTCAGAGAGCACAATTACCATCCAAACGCAGTCGCTGCAGGGTTACGCGCAGGTCGCACTCGCTCTATCGGGTTGGTGATCCCTGATCTTGAAAATACGAGCTATACCCGTATAGCCAATTATCTGGAGAGACAGGCTCGTCAGCGCGGATATCAGCTTTTAATTGCGTGTTCAGAAGACCAACCTGACAACGAAATTCGTTGCGTGGAACATTTGCTTCAGCGCCAAGTTGACGCGATTATTGTGTCTACCGCGTTACCTCCTGAACATCCGTTTTATCAGCGTTGGGCAAACCGTTCACTACCTATCATCGCGCTGGATAGAGCATTAGAAAAAGAGCATTTCATTAGCGTGGTCGGTGATGACCAAGAAGATGCGCTGATGATCTCTAAAGAATTACGAAAATTCTCAGCTGAATCGGTCTTGTATCTCGGGGCATTACCTGAACTTTCTGTTAGCTATTTACGTGAGCAAGGTTTCCGTAAGGCATGGGAAGGGGACTCTCGTGAAGTCAATTATCTCTACGCCAATAGTTATGAGCGCGATGCTGCAGCAGATGTTTTCTCTCATTGGCTAGATAGCGGTAACGCGATGCCGGATGCGTTATTTACAACGTCATTTTCTTTGCTGCAAGGCGTGTTGGATGTGGCATTGAAACGCAATGGTCGGTTACCCGAAAATATGGTTATCAGTACTTTTGGTGATAACGAATTGCTGGATTTCCTCGGTTGCCCTGTGCTGTCTCTTGCTCAGCGTCACCGCGATATCGCAGAGCGTATTTTAGAATTGGTATTAGCCAGCCTAGATGAGAAGCAGAAGCCAGAAACTGGAATTCGTCGAATTCGCAGGGACTTATGTCGCCGTGGTAGTTTAGGTCGCAAACAGTAGTGGATAAACCTTACCCAATGGTGAAAAAACCAGTTTAATAGTTAGTGATGTTAACCAAGATTCTTAGTAATATATCCGCCCCTATCTATTAGGGGCTTTTTTTTGGTGAAATTTATGGGTGATTGCGATTTTTTTTATTGCGTTATCCTGTAAATATTTCACTTTAGGAGTTTTCCTAATACTTTTTTTGATTATTTTGCATCGATTGTTTTTTTGACAAATTAATTTTTTATTTACCCATAAAAAAACCGATAAATACAATGAGCAAATTATTGTCAGCAAAATAACACTGTGAATTAAAACAGTTATTTAATGTGTTGAAATATAATGATTTTATATTGAAATACGTATTATTTGGTAGTTTTGTTTAAATAATCATCAATAAATGATGATCAAAAGGTAAAAAATAGACACGAAATAAACTGATTAAAAATGAGACGTATATATCATTTACTCAAATTTGTATGATTTTGCAGCAATGAAATAGATTTAAATATGTTTTACCTGCGTTTTATAAATAAGTGAATTATATCAACTCGTTATTTCTCTTTTTCTTTCCAAGTAAGATTTTTTCCCACTTTTTCTTTTCTAAAACGTTCTGTAAATAAAGCTAAAGCTACGTGCGGCTGGCTTGACAACGTTTTCATACCATTCGTAAACTTTATAAGTGGAGAATTGTGGGGTAAAGTGGGGCAGTTGGAAATAAAGGGGAAAAATCAGGTATGTTTCGTGGGGCTACACTGGTTAATCTCGACAGCAAAGGGCGGCTAACCGTGCCTACTCGTTATCGAGGAATGCTGAGCGAGGAATCGAAAGGGCAAATGGTATGTACCATTGACCTTCACCAGCCATGCCTGCTGCTTTATACCTTACCCGAATGGGAAATCATTGAGGAAAAACTATCTAAGTTATCCACCATGAATCCCGCAGAACGTCGAGTACAGCGCCTTTTACTTGGTCATGCCAGTGAATGTCAGATAGACAATGCAGGACGTCTTTTGCTAGCTAGCACGCTGCGTCAACACGCAGGGCTAACAAAAGAGGTCATGTTGGTGGGCCAAATAAATAAATTTGAAATTTGGGATGAACAGATGTGGTACCAGCAAGTGGAAAATGACATCGCTGCTGAGCGTCTAGCCGACGAACCGCTGTCCGCCCGTCTACAGGATTTGTCACTATAACAATGACACAGCAGCAATTTAAACATGTAACAGTACTGCTCGATGAAGCAGTGAACGGCTTAAATCTTAAACCAAATGGTATCTATATTGATGGCACATTTGGTCGCGGTGGACACTCTCGCTTAATTTTAAGCCAACTGGGAGAGCAAGGTCGCTTGATTGCCATTGACCGTGACCCAGAGGCGATTAAAGCCGCTCAAGGAATTGATGACCCACGTTTTATGATTAAGCATGGCCCATTTTCAGCAATTGTAGATTATGTGGAAGAAGAAGGCTTAGTGGGCAAGATTGATGGTGTGTTGCTGGATCTCGGTGTCTCTTCGCCGCAGTTAGATGACCCAGAGCGTGGATTCTCATTTATGCGTGATGGACCACTGGATATGCGAATGGACCCAACGCGTGGTCAATCAGCGCAGCAATGGCTGATGACGGCAGAAGCTGACGACATCGCATGGGTATTAAAAACATTTGGTGAAGAGCGTTTTGCAAAGCGCATCGCAAGAGCCATCGTTGAGCGTAACCATAATCCAGAAGAAGAGCCGCTAACGCGTACGCGTCATTTGGCCGAGCTGATTGCCAAAGTCAGTCCGATTAAAGACCGACATAAGCACCCAGCAACCCGCAGCTTCCAAGCGATTCGTATTTATATCAATAGCGAGCTGGAAGAGATTGAGAAAGCATTAAATGGTGCGATGTCTGTTTTAGCACCTGAAGGGCGTTTATCCGTGATCAGTTTCCATTCATTGGAAGACAGATTAGTAAAACGCTTTATTCGTCAAAACAGTACCGGACCTTCTGTTCCTGCGGGGATCCCGCTGACAGAAGCGCAAATCAAAGAGCTAGGTGCCGCTAAATTACGCGCATTAGGCAAAATGAAGCCTTCCGAGATTGAAGTTGACGAAAACCCACGAGCACGTAGCTCGGTGTTACGTTTTGCAGAGAGAGCGGTAGAGTAATGACACCAGAAAGACACAGTTTAGCCAGAGTCATCGGTCGTGATTTATTTCGTTACGGAATTATTCCGATGATTTTGCTAGCCGCGATAGTGATTAGCGCTGTGTTTGTGGTGACCACCGCTCATGAAACACGACTGCTGACCGCCGCCAAAGATAAGTTGTACGAAGAAAAAGATTTTCTCGATATCGAATGGCGAAACTTGATTCTTGAAGAGAATGCGTTAGCCAGTCACAGCCGTGTTGAGCGTTTATCTGTTGAGAAATTACAAATGGTTCATGTGGAGCCATCCCAAGAAAACATTATTGTTTCCAAGCAATAACGAAGGTTAAGAATGAAAGCAACCAAACCCGCTAAGAACAAGAAAACAGAAGAAGTCACCAGCTTTGTTCGCTGGCGTTTTGTTTTGTTGTGTGGATGTATTGGGTTGGCACTAGCAGGGTTGTTGACTCGCGTTGCGTACCTACAAATTATTGCCCCTGAAAAACTGGTTAAAGAGGGAGATATGCGCTCCCTTCGCGTTCAAGAAGTATCAACGGCTCGAGGAATGATCAGTGACCGTGAAGGTCGCCAATTAGCAGTCAGTGTTCCGGTTAACGCTATCTGGGCTGATCCTAAAGAAGTCTTTGAAAAAGGCGGCGTAAGTAACGATGAACACTGGAAAGCGCTCGCCGATGCATTAGATATTCCTCTTGAACAAATCACCACCAAAATTTCTGCTAACCCGAAAGGGCGCTTTGTTTACCTCGCTCGTCAAGTTAACCCCTCCATCGGTGAATATGTCCGCAAACTAAAAGTTCCGGGGATCTATTTACGTAAAGAATCTCGCCGATATTACCCATCAGGTCCGGTTACAGCCCACTTATTAGGCGTAACAAATATCGATGGTGAAGGCATTGAAGGGGTAGAAAAAAGCTTTAACCGTTGGTTAAAAGGCTCTCCGGGTGAACGTACGGTACGTAAAGATCGTAATGGACGCGTGATTGAGACCGTCTCTTCCGTCGATAGCCAAGCAGCACATAATTTGATGCTCAGTATTGATGAGCGTATTCAATCTATTGTGTATCGCGAGCTGACGAAAGGCGTTCAAGAGAACAAAGCTGAGTCCGGTGTGGCAATCCTGGTGGATGTGAATACTGGGGAAATTTTAGCGATGGCAAACAGTCCATCCTATAACCCAAATAATCTCGCGGGTACGCCGATGGATTTCATGCGTAACCGTGCTATCACGGATATTTTTGAACCGGGTTCAACCGTGAAGCCACTTGTCGTCATGAGTGCGCTACAAAACAAAATTATAAAAGAAAATACCGTACTAAATACCTATCCGTACCGCGTTAATGGTCATGAAATCAAAGACGTTGCGCGTTACGCAGAGTTATCCATTACGGGTATTTTACAGAAGTCGAGTAACGTTGGTGTTTCAAAATTAGCGTTAGCGATGCCTGCTACAGAGCTGGTGGACGTGTATAGCCGCTTTGGGTTTGGCAAGCCGACTAATCTGGGGTTAGTCGGGGAAAGTAGTGGCATCTTTCCAAGTAAAAAAACACGGTGGTCAGATTTAGAAAGGGCCACCTTTTCTTTCGGGTACGGGCAGATGGTGACTCCATTACAACTTGCGCGTGCCTATGCAACGATCGGTAGTTTTGGGATATATCGCCCGTTATCGATTACTAAAGTCGACCCGCCTGTTCCGGGGACGCGAGTGTTTCCTGAGCCAATAATGCGCACCGTTGTGCATATGATGGAAAGTGTTGCTCTGCCAGGTGGCGGGGGAACACGTGCCGCAATTAAAGGCTATCGTATTGCAATTAAAACAGGTACCGCGAAAAAAGTCGGACCTGAAGGGCGCTATATCAATGAATATATCGCTTATACCGCAGGGGTTGCTCCCGCAAGCAACCCGCGCTATGCCCTCGTTGTGTTAATCAACGATCCAAAAGCCGGTAAGTACTACGGAGGTGCAGTATCTGCACCTATCTTTGGTTCTATCATGGGCGGGGTTTTACGTCTCATGAACGTCGAGCCTGATGCATTGCAAACAGACGATAAAAGTGAAATCGTGAACAGTCAAAAAGAGGTTAAAAGTGGCAGATCGTAATCTTTGTGAACTCCTCGCCCCATTTGGTGTGAGTACAACAAATATCTCTTTACGAGAGATGACGCTAGACAGTCGAAAGGCTGCCGCGGGCGATCTGTTTATTGCTATAAAAGGCCATCAGTCAGATGGTAGACACTATATTCCTCAAGCTATCGCACAAGGGGTTTCTGCGGTTATCGCAGAAGCACAAGGCGAAGCAGAAGAAGGCGAAATTCGCTTTATTCATGGTGTGCCTGTCATTTATCTTAACGACCTAAACAATCGTTTATCCGCATTAGCGGGTGAGTTTTACCATCAACCTTCATCCCAAATGAAATTAGTGGGTGTGACGGGGACCAACGGTAAGACCACCACCACGCAATTAATTGCGCAATGGGCAAAAGGATTAGGCGAAACATCAGCAGTAATGGGAACGGTAGGTAATGGGCTACTGGGGCAAGTTTCTCCAAGCGAGAACACCACAGGCTCCGCTGTTGATATCCAATTAGAACTGACTCAATTACTGAATAAAAAAGCGACGTTGACGGCGATGGAAGTTTCTTCTCATGGCTTGGTGCAAGGTCGTGTTGCTGCGCTGCAATTTGATGCGGCAGTGTTCACTAACTTAAGCCGTGATCATCTTGATTATCATGGTGATATGGCTAACTATGAAGCCGCTAAATGGTTACTGTTTTCTACTCATCAAACCAAAACTCAAATTATTAATGCTGATGATGAAGTCGGGCTGAAGTGGTTGCAGCGTTTGCCGCAAGCTTGTGCGGTGACGATGGAGAATCGTATTCCAGCTAACTGGCAAGGTCCATGGTTAAAAGCCACCGACGTGGATTATCACGATAAAGGCGCAACTATTCATTTCATGTCAAGTTGGGGTGAAGGTTCGTTTGAAAGCCCATTAATGGGGGCGTTTAACGTAAGCAACTTATTGCTGGCGATGGCGACGCTATTGATGATGGATTATCCATTAGAGAAGCTTTTAGCGACAACCGGCGCATTAATGCCAGTCTGTGGCCGTATGGAAGTTTTCAGCGTTGCAGGCAAACCAACTGTGGTTGTGGATTATGCTCATACCCCTGACGCATTAGAAAAAGCGTTAGCGGCTGCGCGTTTACATTGTAAAGGCAAGCTGTGGTGTGTCTTTGGTTGTGGCGGTGATAGAGATAAAGGCAAACGCCCTCTGATGGGTGCTTCTGCTGAACAATACGCTGATAAAGTCGTGATCACCGACGATAACCCTCGCAGCGAAGATCCGCTGGATATTATCAACGACATCATGGCGGGTATTTTGGATTCTAGCCGCGTATTTGCGATCCCAGGGCGCCCAGAAGCCGTTACCAACACTATCTTACAAGCACAACCTGATGATGTGATTTTAGTGGCGGGTAAAGGTCATGAAGATTATCAAATTATTGGTTCTCGCCGTTTAGATTATTCAGACCGCTTGACTGTCGCAAGATTGTTGGGGGTGATGGCATGATCCCGATGACCTTAACCCAGCTGGCACAAATCACTCACGGTCGTATTGAAAAAGCGAGCAATAACGAATTAGCGTTATTAAACGTGAGTACCGATAGCCGTAAAATCGACGCTAGCTGCCTGTTTATTGCCTTAAAAGGCGAGCGTTTTGATGCCCATGATTTTGCCGCTCAAGTGGTGGATGCGGGTGCCGCAGCACTGTTAGTTGACCATCAACTGGAAGTGAGCTGCCCACAAGTGATTGTTGAAGATACGCGTATCGCGATGGGGCAAATCGCCGCTTGGGTTCGCCAACAATCTAAAGCGAGAGTGGTTGGGTTGACTGGCTCTTCCGGCAAAACATCCGTGAAAGAGATGACTGCCTCGATTCTGGCGCAACGCGGTAAAACCTTATATACCGCAGGTAACTTGAATAATGATATTGGTGTTCCACTGACGCTGTTCCGTTTAACGGATGAATACCAATTTGCCGTGATCGAAATGGGGGCTAATCACCCACATGAAATTGAATACACAACCAATATCGTTAAGCCAGAAACTGCATTAGTGAATAACTTATTTGGTGCGCATCTTGCTGGTTTTGGTTCCCCAGAAGGCGTTGCTAAAGCCAAAGGTGAAATCTACCAAGGTCTGCCAGATGAAGGCACGGCGATTGTGAACTTAGATAGCTACTCGGATAAGTGGCAATTTAACCCTCGTCAAACCATTTGGTATTACTCGCTGACTGAAAAAGCGGATTTCTATCCTTCAGATATTCAAATCAAACAGCTGACAACTGATTTTACGCTACATACGCCGGTAGGGCAGGTTGAGATCACATTGCCATTACCGGGTGTACATAACATTGCCAATGTTTTAGCGGCAAGTGCATTAGCCATTTCTGTGGGAGCAACCTTAGAAGATATCAAACAAGGTATAGCTACCACGAAAGCGGTACCTGGGCGTTTATTCCCAGTGAGTTTAAGTGAGACGAAAGTCGTACTGGACGATACCTATAATGCCAATGATGGTTCGATGATTGCAGCGATTAATGTGCTGGCGAAAATGCCGGGCTATCGCATTTTGGTTGTCGGTGACATGGGGGAGCTTGGTGATTATGCCCATGAGTGCCACGAACGTGTTGGTTTAGCCGCGAAGCAAGCGGGTTTGGATAAAGTTCTTAGTGTTGGACAGTTAAGCGAAATCATTAGCCAATCTAGCGAACGTGGTGAGCATTTTACCGCGAAACAAGATTTATTAACCCGACTAATTCCGCTAGCACAGCAGAATGATGTTGTTTCTATTTTAGTTAAAGGTTCACGCAGCTCCGCGATGGAAGATGTCGTGAATGCATTGAAGGAGTGCTTCGAATGTTAGTCTGGTTAGCCGAATTATTGGTTCATAAATTTTCTGCTTTTAACGTCTTCTCCTATTTGACGTTCAGAGCCATTGTCGGTTTGCTGACAGCATTAGTTATTGCTCTGTGGATGGGGCCGCACCTGATAGCTTATTTGCAAAAAATGCAAATTGGGCAAGTGGTACGTAACGAGGGCCCTGAATCTCACTTTAGTAAACGTGGCACGCCAACGATGGGTGGGATTTTAATCCTATTTTCTATCTGCATGTCAGTGCTGTTATGGGCGCGTTTGGATAATCCATACGTCTGGTGTGTGCTGCTGGTTTTAGTGGGCTACGGTATTGTTGGTTTTGTTGATGATTACCGCAAAGTCGTTCGAAAAGACACCCGTGGTTTGATTGCACGTTGGAAATACTTCTGGCAATCAGTATTGGCGCTCGTTGTTGCATTCTCTATGTATGCGATTGGTAAAGATACACCAGCAACTCAGTTAGTGGTTCCATTCTTTAAAGATGTGATGCCGCAATTAGGTGTGCTGTACATTTTACTGGCTTACTTCGTTATCGTTGGAACCAGTAACGCCGTTAACTTAACCGATGGGTTAGACGGTTTAGCGATTATGCCAACCGTGTTTGTTGCCGCAGGTTTTGCGTTAGTCGCATGGGCAACGGGTAACGTTAACTTTGCTAACTATTTACACATTCCATTCTTACCGCACGCGGGGGAATTAGTGATTGTGTGTACGGCGATTGTTGGGGCAGGTTTAGGCTTCTTATGGTTCAACACCTACCCAGCACAAGTATTTATGGGTGATGTAGGCTCTTTGGCATTAGGTGGAGCATTAGGAACTATCGCTGTTTTACTGCGCCAAGAATTCTTATTAGTGATCATGGGCGGTGTGTTTGTGGTTGAAACACTGTCGGTGATTTTACAAGTTGGCTCCTTCAAATTACGTGGTCAACGAATTTTCCGTATGGCACCAATTCACCATCACTATGAATTGAAAGGTTGGCCGGAACCACGCGTTATCGTGCGTTTCTGGATTATCTCTCTCATGTTAGTTCTGATTGGACTAGCAACATTGAAGGTGCGTTAAGATGATTGGTTCACAGGCTCAGCAGTATCAGGGTAAAAACGTAGTGATTATCGGCTTAGGTTTAACCGGGCTTTCCTGCGTTGACTTTTTCCTTGCTCGTGGGGTTGTTCCTCGCGTGATGGATACCCGCGCTGTGCCACCTGGTGTTGATAAACTGCCTGAGAATGTTGTTTGTCATAGTGGCAGCTTAAATAATGAATGGCTGCAACAAGCGGATCTGATTGTTGCCAGCCCAGGCATTGCGTTAGCAACGCCACAGTTACAGGAAGCTGCAAGCAACGGTATTGAAATTGTGGGAGATATTGAGCTGTTCTGCCGTGAGGCGGATGCGCCGATTGTCGCAATCACAGGTTCTAATGGTAAAAGCACGGTAACTTCCCTTGTGGGAGAAATGGCGAAAGCAGCTGGAATTTCCGTTGGTGTGGGCGGGAATATTGGTATTCCTGCAGTTTCTTTGCTCAATCAAGGGCATAGCCTGTTTGTGTTGGAACTGTCTAGCTTCCAATTGGAAACTACGTCTAGCCTACGTGCAGCAGCTGCTACCGTGTTGAATGTGACTGAAGATCATATGGATCGCTATCCATTGGGGCTTGAGCAATATCGCGCAGCAAAATTACGTATTTATGATAATGCGCAACACTGTATTGTGAACGCGCAAGACCCGCTAACGCTCCCACATGACCAGAGTGTTAGCCAATACACCAGTTTTGGTTTAAATAGCGGTGATTACTACTTTGATACGCAAAAACGTGTCTTAGTTGCTCAAGGTGAAGAGGTGTTGGATGTGGCGCAAATGCATCTGACTGGGCAGCATAACTATATGAATGCACTGGCTGCATTAGCCTTAGCTGATACCGTGGCAATCCCGCGTGATGCGAGCCTTAAAGTCTTAAAAGAGTATGCCGGTTTAGTTCATCGCTTCCAGCTGGTCTTTTTCAATCGCGGTGTGCGTTGGATCAACGACTCGAAGGCGACCAATGTGGGCAGTACAGAAGCTGCACTCAATGGGTTACATGTGGATGGTAACATTTACTTATTGTTGGGTGGTGATGGCAAGTCAGCTGATTTTTCTCCGCTCAAAGAATACATTTCGGCAGATAACTACCGTTTATATTGTTTTGGTCGTGACGGTCAGCAATTAGCAGAACTCGCACCAGAAAAATCTGTGCTGACAGATACGATGGAACAGAGTATGCGCCAAATTGCGCCGTTGTTAAAATCGGGCGACATGGTGCTGTTATCCCCTGCATGTGCCAGCTTAGATCAGTTCAAAAGTTTTGAGCAGCGAGGTGATGTTTTTGCTCAACTCGCTAAGGAGTTAGGTTAATGACCATACCGGGTGCTTTGCGTTTAAAAAACTGGATCATCGGTGAAAAGAATGGCGTGATTTCAGGCACGACGCTCTACGACCGTACATTGGTTTGGTTAGCATTCGGTCTGGCGGCAATCGGCTTCATTATGGTGACCTCCGCATCGATGCCTGTAGGACAACGATTAACGGATGACCCATTCTATTTTGCTAAGCGTGACGTGGTGTATTTGGTCGTCGCATTTCTTCTGGTTTTAGGGGTAATGCGGGTCTCGATGGCAACATGGGAAAAATACAGTTTTATTTTGCTGATGGGCGCATTGGGCATGCTGGCAGTGGTGCTGGTGGCTGGTAGTTCCGTCAACGGGGCATCACGTTGGATTGACATCGGTATTGTGAAAATTCAGCCCGCAGAAATTTCGAAATTCGCGTTGTTTTGTTACGTTTCCAGCTATTTAGTTCGTAAGTCAGATGAAGTGCGCACCAAGTTTTTCGGCTTCGTAAAACCGATGTGTATTTTGATCATGATGGCGTTATTGCTGCTGTTGCAGCCAGACTTAGGAACGGTAGTTGTACTGGTTGTGACTACGTTAGGGTTGCTGTTTTTAGCCGGTGCGCGTTTAGCGCCGTTTATCATCGGTATCGCGGCTTGTGGTGTAGGCGTACTGGCTTTGATTGTCTTTGAACCGTATCGTTTGCGCCGCGTAACATCCTTCTTAAACCCGTGGGATGACCCGTTTGGTAGTGGCTATCAGTTAACACAATCTTTGATGGCGTTTGGTCGAGGCGAGCTACTTGGTCAAGGTCTGGGCAACTCAGTACAGAAATTAGAATATTTACCGGAAGCACACACTGACTTTATTTTCTCCGTACTAGCTGAAGAGCTGGGTTATGTAGGTGTGGTTCTGGTGTTACTGATGGTATTCATGCTGGCGTTTAGAGCGATGATGGTAGGACGTAGAGCGCTACTGACAAAGCAATTATTTGGTGGATATCTCGCGTGTGCCATCGGTATTTGGTTTACCTTCCAAGCATTGGTTAACGTGGGAGCTGCGGCAGGCATGTTGCCAACGAAAGGTTTAACACTCCCGTTAATCAGTTACGGGGGGTCGAGTTTATTAGTGATGTCAGCGGCGATCGCTGTGTTACTTAGAATTGATTATGAAACACGACTTGAGAAAGCTCAGGCGTTTGTAAGGAGTTCCAAATGAGTCAGGCAAAAAAATTACTCGTTATGGCAGGCGGAACTGGGGGACACGTTTTTCCCGGCTTAGCTGTGGCGCATTATTTGCAGGCTCAAGGTTGGGAAATTCGCTGGTTAGGTACTGCGGATCGCATGGAAGCCACCTTAGTACCGAAACACGGTATTGATATTGAGTTTATTCAGATCTCGGGTTTAAGAGGCAAAGGCATTGGTGCATTAATTGGTGCACCTTGGCGTATCTATAAAGCCATTCGCCAAGCGAAAGCGATTATTCAGCGCTATCAACCTGATGCCGTTCTTGGTATGGGCGGCTATGTATCTGGCCCCGGCGGTATCGCGGCTTGGCAATGTGGCGTCCCTGTTGTTCTCCATGAACAAAATGGGATCGCGGGATTAACCAATAAATGGTTATCAAAAATCGCTAAACGTGTTTTACAAGCTTTCCCTGGCGCATTCCCTGAGGCACCCGTTGTAGGTAACCCTGTGCGTGAAGATGTATTGGCATTGCCAGCGCCACAAGAGCGCTTAGCTGGTCGTGAAGGCGCGATACGCGTATTAGTTGTAGGTGGTAGCCAAGGGGCACGAATTTTAAATCAAGTCATGCCTGTAGTCGCTGGAAATGTGAGCAAACAGTTAAATATCTGGCATCAGGCTGGAAAAGGCAGTAAGGAATCGACAGAAGCACTGTATAATGATTGCTTGCAAAATTCAGGCAATTCTGAGTTTAAAGTGACTGAATTTATTGATGATATGGCGCAAGCTTACGCATGGGCTGATATTGTGGTTTGTCGTTCAGGTGCATTAACTGTCAGTGAGATAGCTGCGGCAGGTTTACCTGCGATTTTTGTTCCTTTCCAGCATAAAGACCGCCAACAATATTGGAATGCACTGCCTTTAGAACAAGCAGGGGCTGCGAAGATTATTGAACAACCGCAATTTACACCCGAAGCTGTTGTTGAGTTACTCAACAAGTGGGATAGAGCCGAATTATTGTCGATGGCAGATAAAGCCTATAGCTGTGCCATCACGGATGCAACCGAACGTGTTGCGGCGGTTATTTGCGATGTTGCGAAATAGCCTGACCATACAAAATAGAATGTAGACAGAATTTATAGAGAAGCGAAATACAGTGAATACACAACAGTTAGCGAAATTAAGAACATCGGTGCCAGAAATGCGTAGAGTACGGCACATTCATTTTGTCGGCATCGGTGGTGCTGGCATGGGTGGTATCGCTGAAGTGTTGGCTAACGAAGGTTATGAAATTAGTGGTTCAGATTTAGCACCTAATGCAGTGACTCAGCAACTGACTGAGTTAGGCGCCACTATCTATTTTAACCATCGTCCTGAAAACGTTGAAAATGCAAGTGTGGTAGTCGTTTCTACGGCTATTTCTGCAGAGAACCCTGAAATTCAAGCTGCAAAAGAGCTGCGTATCCCAGTGATTCGCCGTGCTGAAATGCTGGCTGAATTAATGCGTTACCGTCATGGTATCGCAGTGGCGGGAACTCACGGTAAAACAACGACAACGGCAATGATTTCTGGGATCTACGCTCAAGCGGGCTTAGACCCAACATTTGTGAATGGCGGATTAGTGAAATCAGCGGGAACCCATGCTCGCTTAGGTAGCAGCCGTTATTTAATCGCTGAAGCGGACGAAAGTGATGCATCATTTTTGCATTTACAGCCACTTGTTGCAGTTGTGACAAATATTGAAGCTGATCACATGGATACCTATCAGGGCAATTTTGAAAACCTGACAGATACCTTCATCAACTTCCTGCATAACTTGCCATTCTATGGCCGTGCAGTGATGTGTATCGATGACCCAGTGATCCGCTCATTATTACCAAAAATCGGTCGTTACATTACCACTTACGGCTTTAGTGACGATGCGGATGTTCGTATCACCAAGTACGAGCAAAAAGGGAATCAAGGCTTTTTCACGATTGCTCGTGAAGGCATGCCAGAATTAACTGTTGTGCTAAATGCACCTGGTCGCCACAATGCGCTCAATGCAACGGCAGCGGTTGCGGTAGCAACCGAAGAAGGTATCGACGATTTACACATTCTGTCCGCACTCGTGGAATTCCAAGGAACAGGTCGTCGTTTCGATTTCCTAGGTAACTACGCGCTGCGTAATGTGAATGGTAAAGAAGGCGAAGTGATGCTGGTGGATGACTATGGTCACCATCCAACAGAAGTGGATGCCACGATTAAAGCCGCTCGCGCAGGCTGGCCAGATAAACGTATCGTTATGGTTTTCCAGCCTCATCGTTATACGCGTACTCGTGACTTATACGATGATTTCGCAAACGTGCTAGGGCAGGTAGATGTCTTGCTAATGCTGGAAGTTTATTCTGCGGGTGAGAAGCCAGTTCCAGGAGCTGATAGCCGCTCATTATGTCGTACAATCCGCGGTCGTGGGCAGGTTGACCCTATTTTTGTGGCAGAACCTGAACAAGTTTCACATATGCTGGCACAAGTTCTTGATGATAACGACTTAATTTTAGTTCAAGGCGCAGGAAATATTGGTAAAATAGCCAAAAACCTAGCAGAAACGAAATTACAGCCACCGATGGTTGAGGAATAAGCATGACAGAAAAAATCGCGGTTCTCTTTGGCGGCACATCTGCTGAACGTGAAGTGTCACTTCAGTCTGGCAATGCTGTATTGGCGGGATTACGCCAAGCGGGCGTTGATGCACATCCAATTGATACCCAAGATTTTCCTGTTGTGACATTAAAAGAAGCTGGGTTTGATAAAGCGTTTATCGCCTTACATGGTCGTGGCGGGGAAGACGGTACGATCCAAGGAATGCTTGAGTTTCTCGGGCTTCCATACACCGGCAGTGGCGTAATGGCATCTGCACTGAGTATGGATAAACTACGCACCAAACAACTTTGGCAAGGTGCTGGACTAAGTGTTTCTCCATATATTTCACTTAACAAGCAGAAATATACTAATATTAAAAAAGAGCAGTTAGCTCAGCAAGTTAAGCACTTAGGACTGCCACTTATCGTTAAACCGAGTTTGGAAGGTTCCAGTGTTGGAATGAGCAAAGTTGATGCTCTGGATGCACTGCCAGAAGCCATTGAGCTTGCTTTCCAATTTGACGATACATTGTTGATTGAAAAGTGGTTAAGTGGTCCTGAGTATACGGTAGCGGTACTGGGGGACGAAGTTTTGCCTTCGATTCGTATTCAGCCACCGGGTATTTTCTATGATTATGAAGCAAAATATTTGTCCGATGAGACTCAATATTTCTGCCCAAGTGGTTTAACAAGCGACTTTGAAGCGAAACTGGCAGATATCGCAATGCAAGCTTATCAAGCGGTAGGCTGTCGTGGCTGGGGACGGGTTGATGTGATGCAAGATAGTGACGGGGAATTCTATTTGCTCGAAGTAAATACTTCGCCAGGAATGACCAGTCACAGTTTAGTTCCAATGGCTGCGCGTCAAGCAGGTTTGGATTTTTCGCAGTTAGTGGTACGTATTTTGGAATTGGCTAGTTGATATGTCACAGGCAGCGTTAAACGTAAGGCATCATAACCACAATAGCGGTCAGCAAGATGAAGATCCGCGCTCAAGACCAAGTAATGGGGCTTTTCTGGGCGGATTGATTTTCTTCCTGATGGTTGTCGGCACCATTGTGTGGAGCGGCTGGACTGTGATGAACTGGATGAAGGATGCCGATAGGCTGCCAATGTCCAAACTGATATTAACGGGAGAGCGTAACTACACCACCAATGACGATGTGCGAAAGGCAATTTTGTCATTAGGTCAGCCGGGAACCTTTATGACGGTGGATGTGAATGCGATTCAAAACCAAATCAGTATGATGCCGTGGATACGCCAAGTGACAGTGCGTAAACAGTGGCCGGATGAATTAAAAATCCATATTGCGGAGTACAAACCCTACGCAAGATGGAATGACCAAAACATGGTCGACCAAGAAGGGCGCGTATTTACCCTTCCACCAAGTCAAAATGGTAAAGGCGATTATGTGTTGCTGTATGGTCCGCAAGGAAGCCAAACAGAGGTTTTGAAAGAATTTGCTGTGCTAAGTGGTATTTTGGCGAAAAATAACTTGAAACTAAAATCCGTTTCTATGACAGCGCGCCATGCATGGCAGATTATTTTAGATAATGATGTAAGAGTCGAACTTGGGAAAAAAGATGTGTTAGAGCGGTTAAACCGTTTTCTCGAGCTTTATCCGCTCTTACAGCAAACGACTGATAAACGCGTCGACTATGTTGATTTGCGTTATACCAGTGGGGCAGCGGTGGGGTGGGCTCCTCTATTAGTTGACGCACCGCAAGGCTTCCAATAAGACAAATTGCTAATAACTCAAATTAGGCAGATAGGCAGAAGCAAATGATTAAAGCAACGGACAGAAAATTAGTGGTAGGCCTTGAAATTGGAACTTCCAAGGTGTCAGCCCTTGTAGGAGAAATTCTGCCCGATGGTATGGTTAATATTATTGGGGTGGGAAGCTGTCCATCTCGCGGAATGGACAAAGGTGGCGTTAACGATCTTGAGTCGGTTGTTAAATGCGTCCAAAGAGCGATTGACCAAGCTGAATTAATGGCAGATTGCCAAATTTCTTCTGTTTACCTTGCATTATCAGGTAAACATGTGAGCTGCCAAAATGAAATTGGTATGGTGCCAATTTCAGAAGAAGAAGTGACACAAGAAGACGTAGACAGCGTCGTTCATACGGCGAAATCTGTCCGAGTTAAAGACGAACACCGAATTTTGCATGTTATCCCGCAAGAATTCGCGATTGACTACCAAGAAGGCATTAAAAATCCAGTCGGTCTTTCTGGTGTTCGTATGCAAGCTAAAGTTCATCTGATCACTTGCCATAACGATATGGCAAAGAACATTGTGAAAGCTGTTGAGCGTTGCGGGTTAAAAGTTGATCAGCTTATTTTTGCCGGTCTTGCTGCAAGCTACAGTGTGTTGACTGAAGATGAGCGCGAATTAGGTGTCTGTGTTGTTGATGTCGGTGGCGGCACAATGGACATGGCAGTATATACGGGTGGTGCTTTGCGTCATACCAAAGTGATCCCATATGCAGGTAATGTGGTGACAAGTGATATCGCTTACGCATTTGGTACGCCGCCAACAGATGCCGAAGCGATTAAAGTGCGTCACGGTTGTGCAGTCGGTTCGATTGTGAGTAAAGATGAAACGGTGGAAGTACCGAGTGTTGGCGGTCGTCCACCGAGAAGTTTACAGCGTCAAACCTTAGCGGAAGTGATTGAGCCACGGTATACTGAGCTGTTAAATTTAGTGAATGAAGAAATTTTAAATTTACAGGAACAGTTACGCCAGCAAGGTGTCAAACACCACTTAGCGGCAGGGATAGTTTTGACGGGTGGGGCAGCACAGATTGACGGGCTAGTTGAATGCGCTCAAAAAGTGTTCCATACACAGGTCAGAATCGGTACCCCACTTAATATAACAGGATTAACGGATTATGCTCAGGAGCCGTACTACTCCACAGCGGTAGGGCTTCTGCATTACGGTAAAGAAAGCCACCTTGGCGATGATACCGAGACGGAAAAACGTGCTTCAGTTAGCGGGTGGTTTAGTAAGCTCACCAGCTGGCTGAGAAAAGAATTTTAATTTTTATTTAGAAGCATATTATTAGCTTCAATAGTAAGCACAAAACGGAGAGACATTATGTTTGAACCAATGGAGCTAACCAACGATGCGGTGATTAAAGTCATCGGCGTTGGCGGCGGCGGCGGAAATGCCGTTGAACACATGGTACGCGAGCGCATCGAGGGTGTTGAATTCTTCGCAGTCAACACCGACGCACAAGCCCTGCGTAAAACCGCAGTCGGACAAACCATTCAGATCGGTACCGGTATTACTAAAGGTCTGGGTGCGGGTGCAAACCCAGAAGTCGGCCGTAATGCGGCAGAAGAAGACCGTGAAGCACTGCGCAATGCTCTTGATGGCGCAGATATGGTGTTCATCGCTGCAGGCATGGGCGGTGGTACTGGTACAGGTGCAGCGCCAGTCGTTGCTGAAGTGGCTAAAGAATTAGGTATCCTAACCGTTGCTGTCGTGACTAAGCCATTCAATTTCGAAGGCAAAAAGCGTATGGCATTCGCGGAAGCGGGTATCACTGAGCTGTCTAAGCACGTTGACTCGCTGATCACTATCCCTAACGACAAGTTACTGAAAGTACTTGGTCGTGGTATCTCTTTACTGGATGCTTTTGGTGCGGCTAACGACGTATTAAAAGGTGCAGTTCAAGGTATCGCTGAGCTGATCACTCGCCCAGGCTTAATGAACGTGGACTTTGCTGACGTACGTACTGTGATGTCAGAAATGGGCTACGCGATGATGGGTTCAGGTGTCGCTCGTGGCGAAGATAGAGCGGAAGAAGCTGCTGAAATGGCAATTTCTAGCCCACTTCTGGAAGATATCGACCTGTCTGGTGCGCGCGGTGTTCTGGTCAACATCACTGCTGGTTTTGACCTGCGCTTGGATGAGTTTGAAACAGTGGGTAATACCATTCGTGCATTCGCATCAGATAATGCGACTGTCGTAATCGGTACCTCTTTAGACCCAGAAATGCATGAAGAATTGCGCGTGACTGTTGTTGCTACTGGTATTGGTATGGACAAACGTCCAGAAATTACTTTAGTGAGCAATAAAATGTCTCAACAAGCTTCTATGGAGCAACGCTATCAGCAAATGCAAAATAGCATGTCTTCATTAAATGATGAAAAACCAGCTGCAAAAGCCGTTAACGACCAAAATACACAAGTAAATAAAGAGCCGGATTACTTAGATATCCCAGCTTTCTTGCGTAAACAGGCCGATTAATTTTTAATTAGATTGGTTTTTCCGCTTTTTGTGCTAAAATTTTCTACTGGTTATCAATTAAGATAGCCAGTAGGACTTATAACATTGCGAGAAAATACGATGATCAAACAACGGACACTTAAACGTATTATTAAAGCGACTGGTGTTGGTTTACATACCGGCAAGAAAGTTACGCTTACTTTACGTCCGGCACCGGCCAATACCGGGGTCATCTACCGTCGTACTGACCTTAATCCACCGGTAGATTTTCCGGCAGATGCGAAATCAGTTCGCGATACGATGTTATGTACTTGCTTAGTCAACGAAGATAACGTACGTATTTCGACGGTTGAACATTTGAATGCTGCTTTAGCAGGATTAGGCATCGATAACATTGTTATTGAAGTCAATGCGCCTGAAATCCCGATTATGGATGGCAGTGCTGCACCGTTTGTTTTCTTACTGCTAGATGGCGGTATTGAAGAATTAAATTGTGCGAAGAAATTCTTACGCATTAAAGAAACTGTACGTGTTGAAGATGGTGATAAGTGGGCAGAAATGTCTCCATACAATGGCTTTAGCCTTGATTTCACTATTGATTTTCAACACCCTGCAATTGATAGCAGCACGCAACGCTATGCAATGGATTTCTCTGCGGAATCTTTTGTAAACCAAATTAGCCGCGCGCGCACTTTCGGTTTCATGCGTGACATTGAATATCTGCAATCGAAAGGCCTATGCTTAGGCGGTAGTTTTGACTGTGCTATCGTCGTTGATGACTATAAAGTACTCAACGAAGATGGTTTACGCTTTGAAGATGAATTCGTTCGTCACAAAATGCTCGATGCAATTGGTGACTTATTCATGTGTGGACATAATATTATTGGTGCATTCACTGCATTCAAATCGGGCCACGCACTGAATAACAAATTGCTGCAAGCGGTTCTGGCTAAAGAATCTGCTTGGGATCTGGTCACCTTTGAAGATGAAGCTGAATTACCTCTGGCATTCAAAGCGCCTTCGACTGTATTCGCATAATAGTTTCTATTATGCGGCTATCTCTGCCAGTCAGAGTTAGTCTTTTCTGTTGGTTGCATTAGTACTCTCTCCGGCTAATGCAGCCAGCCGCTCAAACTTCTCTTTTAATCCCTTCGGACTCTTTTTCGCTAATCTTAATAACTGCTCAGCGGTTTGCGTACTAATCTTTCTTTGATTACGATTTTCTTTATGATTCACTGATTGCTTATTCAATGAGCTATTTTGCTTAGATTTTCGTATAAGATCGGGGTTGATTCTGATGTCGATGGAAGATAAAGATGGTAGAATAGACGACCTTAATGCAGAAAGAAGGTTTATTTTTTCATAGTTAAGGCGGGTCATCCAACTGGCATTAGCCACTTCGATAACCATAATGTTATTACGGTAGTTTGCCACCCGACACATGGGTTTAATTTCCGCTGGCAGCAAACTTTTTACAACACGATTCAATTTTAGAATAGCTTTTGCATTTCGCTGAATAGTTTGTAAAGTGTTTGATGTTTTTGCCAGAGACTCTTCGAGAACATCGAAAAGTGCTTGTGGATGACTATCTCTCATTGTGAACTCTCATTTTACGCGATTGCTAAAGATGTCAGAACATAATTGGGAATCATACTTTAATCTATAAATTATATAAGAGTTTGATGGGCATTTTAAATTTTTGGCGACATTTAGGTAGACGATACTTTTGGTCCCACCTGTTATTAGGTGTTGTGGCTACGGGTGTTGGCTTGCCTACAATTTTAAATGCCTTATCAGAATCTCAGCAGGCTCAAGTTAATTCTGCGCCAGCCAATCGACAAAGCCAAGCTGTAAATGCTTTCGATAACTTATTTGCTCAGCAGAATTCTCAACGCTCTTCATCCTCATCTTCTTACTCCGTCAATTACTGGCAGCAGCATGCGGTACGTAATGTTATCCGCCAACTGACTTTTGCCTTTTCAGCGACAGAAGATGAAGATACCGATAAAAGTAAGCTACAAAAAGAGACGCTATTTGCCCCTCAATTAATGTTAGATACGCTGTACGCAATGTTAGCGCAGCGATCTTTACAATGGGATGTGGCAACGACTCAAGCTAGCGAACATATCTACCCTCTCTTTACTGTTTATCAGCCCGCGATTTGGGTTGCTCAGGTACACGGCATTCGGGCTGGACCCTTTTTTGCTTAAATCCATTTAACGATGTTAAGCCTACCATTGGGTCGTTTCTCATCGTGTCAAAAATCATCGATTCAAATAATTAATTGATTTACCTGAGAAAAAATATGTTAACTAAATTATTAACCAAAGTATTTGGTAGCCGTAATGACCGTACTCTGCGCCGTCTGCGTAAAGAAGTGGAAAAAATTAACAAGCTAGAGCCTGAGTTTGAGAAATTATCGGATGACGAGCTGAAAGCCAAAACCGTAGAATTTCGTGAGCGTTTAAAACAAGGCGAAAGTATTGAAAATATGATCCCTGAAGCGTTTGCGACAGTGCGTGAAGCAAGTAAACGTGTCTTTGGTATGCGTCACTTCGACGTTCAGTTAATCGGTGGTATGGTACTGAACGAGCGCTGCATCGCAGAAATGCGTACAGGTGAAGGTAAAACACTAACTGCAACGCTACCAGCATACATTAACGCATTATCAGGCAAAGGGGTTCACGTTGTTACGGTGAACGACTACCTAGCAAAACGAGATGCGGAAAATAACCGTCCATTATTCGAGTTTTTAGGCTTAACCGTTGGTATTAACTTATCGGGTATGGCTCCACCTGCTAAGCGCCAAGCTTATGCGGAAGATATTACTTACGGTACCAACAATGAGTTTGGTTTCGACTATCTACGTGACAACATGGCATTTAGCCCTGAAGATCGCGTTCAACGTAAATTGCATTACGCATTAGTGGATGAGGTGGACTCCATTCTTATCGATGAAGCGCGTACGCCACTGATCATTTCTGGTCCTGCGGAAGATAGCTCAGACCTGTATATTAAAGTGGATAAACTGATCCCGAAATTAGTTCGCCAAGAAAAAGAAGACTCGGACACTTTCCAAGGCGAAGGTCACTTCTCGGTTGATGAAAAATCTCGTCAGGTAACAATCACAGAGCGCGGTCTAGTTCTCGTTGAAGAATTACTAGCAAAAGCAGGTTTAATGGATGAAGGCGAATCGCTTTATTCACCATCAAACATCATGCTGATGCACCACGTCATGGCCGGTTTACGTGCCCACGCGCTGTTTACTCGTGATGTTGATTATATTGTTAAAGATAACCAAGTTATCATTGTCGACGAGCATACTGGCCGTACAATGGAAGGGCGTCGTTGGTCTGATGGTCTGCACCAAGCTGTTGAAGCAAAAGAAGGTGTTGAGATCCATAATGAAAACCAAACATTAGCATCGATTACTTTCCAGAACTATTTCCGCCTATACGAAAAACTAGCGGGTATGACCGGTACTGCGGATACCGAAGCATTCGAATTTAGCTCAATCTATAAGCTGGATACGATTGTTATCCCAACTAACCGTCCAATGGTTCGTAAAGACATGCCTGACTTAGTCTATATGACTGAAGCAGACAAATTTGAAGCAATTATTGAAGATATCCGTGATAAAACCGCCAAAGGTCAGCCAGTTCTGGTTGGTACTATTTCGATTGAAAAATCTGAATTAATTTCTCATGCGCTGACTAAAGCAAAAATTGCTCATAACGTATTGAATGCGAAATTCCACGCAATGGAAGCTGACATTATTGCTAACGCGGGGCAAAAAAGCGCTGTAACCATCGCAACTAACATGGCGGGTCGTGGTACCGATATCATGTTAGGGGGAAGCTGGCAGTCAGAAGTGGCTGCGTTAGAGAACCCAACGCAAGAACAAATTGATGAAATCAAAGCGAACTGGAAAATTCGTCACGATGAAGTGTTAGCAGCTGGTGGTTTACATATCATCGGCACAGAACGCCATGAATCTCGCCGTATCGATAACCAGTTACGTGGTCGTGCGGGACGTCAAGGTGATGCTGGTTCATCACGTTTCTATCTGTCAATGGAAGATGCTTTAATGCGTATCTTCGCATCAGACCGTGTAACGGGGATGATGAAAAAACTGGGTATGAAACCGGGCGAAGCTATCGAACACCCTTGGGTCACAAAAGCAATTGCTAACGCCCAGCGTAAAGTTGAAAGCCGTAACTTTGATATTCGTAAACAATTACTTGAGTATGATGATGTGGCAAGTGACCAACGTCGCGCTATCTATACTCAGCGTAATGAATTGCTGGATGGCGGCGATATTAAAGAAACCGTAGACAGTATTCGTGAGGATGTCTTTACCACTATTATTGATGCGTATATTCCGCCTCAATCACTGGAAGAAATGTGGGACATTGATGGTCTGCAAAAACGTTTAGTGAACGATTTTGACCTCGACTTACCAATTCAAGAGTGGTTAGACAAAGAGCCTGAACTTCACGAAGAAACTTTGCGCGAACGTATCATGGAAAAAGCGATTGAAATTTACCAGCGTAAAGAAGAGATCGTTAGCTCTGAAGCAATGCGTAATTTTGAAAAAGGCGTTATGTTGCAAACGCTGGATACATTATGGAAAGAGCATTTGGCTTCCATGGACTATTTACGTCAAGGTATCCATTTACGTGGCTATGCACAAAAAGATCCAAAACAAGAATACAAACGTGAATCCTTCAGTATGTTTGCCAATATGTTGGAAGCATTGAAATATGAAGTGATCAGTACCTTGTCAAAAGTACAAGTACGTTTACCGGAAGAAGTTGAAGCGTTAGAGCAACAACGTCGTGAAGAAGCTGAACGTCTGGCGAAGAAACAGCATTTAAGCCATGAAGCTGAAGCTGAATCTTTAATGACAGAAGCAGAAGCGAAGATTGCAACCCAAGGTAATAAAATTGGTCGTAATGATCCATGCCCTTGTGGTTCCGGTAAAAAATACAAGCAGTGCCACGGCCGCTTAAACTAATTTAGAATTCAATAAATAATCAATAAAGGCGGGGAAACCCGCCTTTTTAGTGAAGAAATTATGGAAAAAAAACATCTGCATATTGCCGCTGGGATCATTCGTAATGCTCAGAAACATATTTTTATTACTCAGCGACCTGAAGGCACACACATGGCCGGGTTTTGGGAATTTCCTGGTGGGAAGCTAGAAAAAGGGGAAGACCCCAAGGACGCACTGATCCGAGAATTGGAAGAAGAAGTGGGTATTGCGGTGATTGACTGTGATTTATTCCATCAAGTTGATCATGAATTTGACGATAGATTTATTACGCTCTACTTCTTTATGGTTTCAGGCTGGGATAATGATCCCTATGGAAAAGAAGGGCAAAAATCACGTTGGATTGAGCAGCAAAGCTTAATCGCTGATGAGTTTCCACCAGCTAATCGCGTGATTGTTGATATGCTGACCAAGGATGCATAACAGCAAGTCGTCAGTAATGAAGATGAAAATAGCCTAATGCAGCGATTTGGCTATTTTCATTATCAACACAGATAAAGTGAAATTAGTGCTCAGGTGTTTCACTCCAATTATCGCTATCGGAGATATCACCTTGGCTTTCAATGCGTTTTTCTTCTGCGGCCCACTCGCCTAAATCAATCAGTTGACATCTCTTACTGCAAAATGGGCGGAAAGGGCTGGATTCATTCCAAGTCACGACTTTTTGGCAAGTCGGACAATTGACTTCAATAATTTCATTCATACATGGACTCTCAAACTAACAACAGGCTAACTGAAAACGAATTACGTCTGGGAGTATACCATTCTCGCTATCGATATGAAGAAAACGTAAGGCAAAGCGCGTTTTATGTCCTGAAATTTGAGGGTATATCAAATGCTCTGGCGATAACCTAATACGTAAAAGCTCTTTTCCTTCGACATTACCTTGAAAGAAACCATTGTGAGATTCGGCAGATTCAAAACTTCCATTTTGACGGATTAGTGATAACACGGTTTGTAAGGCATCATGCAGTGGATCTAAACTATTTAGCCAGTTTTTGATTTCATTATCTCTATCTGATTGGGGAATATTTAGCCACAGTTGAAGGGTGGGCAAATCAAAGCTACAGCATCCACCGGGAATACTGAGGCGTTGGCGAACCATACTAATAATTTTATCGTTACGTAGCTGATGACCAAATCGAGGTGCGGACATTAAACTGCTTATTTTCGGCGTTAGGTCATTTAAAAGAGAGGTGATTAATGTTTTATCAACATTTGGGGCATCGGCCCAACTGAGTAGCCTACTTTTTTGTTTTTCGAGTTCTTTGATAAGATCAGAGCGAACTTCACCTCTATCTAAAATTTCAATCAGTTCAGAAACAGAACGGAAAAAGGCGATTCCAGAAGAGTAGGAAGTTATATGGCTCTGTTCATAGATTTGCATTAATAATGTTTCAAGCCGTAGCCAAGAACGAATTTTTTCATTCATTGGATATTCATAAGTAACCAAAGTCGTTTCGATTTTTTCGCTCATGCTCATTCCTATTCTTTTTGTGCTGCAAGTGCTAGGTATTGTTTGTGTAGTTCTGCAACTCTATTTGGCAGCTCAGTATTATTTGTATGATTAGTGATGATGTCGTCAGCATACGACAACCTTTCTTCTCGAGATGCTTGAGCATTTAATATATTAATAACATGCTCTAGGTTAGTATCATCGCGTTTGATGGTTCTCTCTATTTGCTCTTCTCTTGTTACATCTACGACAAGAACACGATCTGCTAAATGCGAAATTTTATTTTCAATAAGCAGGGGGACTACCCATAAAACATAAGGATAGTTAACCTGCTGAAGTTGTTTCTGTGTTTCTTGTTGTATCAAAGGATGAAGCAGTGCATTTAGCCACGCTTTTTCTTTTGGTTCGGAAAAAACAACTGATCGTAAAAAACCTCTATTTAAGGTGCCATCATGGTTTAACATGTTTTGACCAAAGTGCTGCTGAATGCTGATCAATGCAGGGGTATTAGGTTCAACCACTTGGCGTGCGATGATATCAGCATCAACAAGGGGTACCCCAAGTTTAGCAAATTCGTTGGCAACGGTTGTTTTACCACTTCCTATCCCCCCTGTGAGGGCAACTATATAAGACATAAATGATTCATTAGTTCACGGGAAATAAGTCAGGTTACACTGAAAGTTTTAATTTGTCTGTATACAATTGAGTCAAGTTATCATGTTATGGATATATGTGTGATTCCAATCTATTTTTACTATCCAAATTAAACTACTTTCTTTAGGAAATAAGTTACATTCCAGAGATGACTGAGCCTAATTTAAATATTGGTAAATACATTGCAAACATTATTAGGCAGATAATGATAGCTATAAATAAGAGCAATATAGGTTCAAGGTTCTTAAGGCGATGCTCTGTAATAGTCTTATATTGCTGTGAGTAATACTTAAATAAATATAATGTAAAATATTCTAGCTTACCAGATTCCTCTGCCAAAGAAATTAACTGAGTTGCTAATTTTGGAAAAAACTGAGTATTTCTCATTGCATCAGATAATGAAGCTCCTCTAAGGATAGCGTGATATATTTCATGGCATTCTTTCTTGTATTTATGATGCACTATCGTTTTAGTTGAGCAATCAAGGCATTCCAAGAGAGGCAGTCCTGATTTTAATGTTGAAGATAATGTTAAAAAGTAGATGTTCAAATTTTTGGCTTTGATGATGTTATTGATATAAGGAAAATATTGCATTAACTGACTCAGTTTTTTGGATGCAAAGGATTTATATTTAATAAATAAAAATATGGTTGAGGACAGTGTTAACAGTATCCATTGAATATTCTCAATCAAAGTATTCGATATTATAATGACTACCTTTGTTATAGAGGGTAATTCCTGTTGAAAGCTTTCGTAAATTTCAACGAACTGAGGGATGACAAAAACTAGCATAATGATAAGTAATAGGCTTGAAAACCCTACGAGGGTAATTGGATAACGTAGGGCTTTTTTTATTAAAACTGATGTTTTTTGGTTATTTTCAAGCATATTTTTGATAATTAAAAAGCTTTCATCATATTTTCCTGTTTTTTCGGCGATTACAATCAAGCTAATTATTGTACTATTAAAAATATGCGGATGTTTTTCTAGGTTTTTAATAAAATCAATACCTTTTTCTAGATCATCGATTGCCTGATTAATGAGGTTTTTCCAAAAAGGTAAATGACAATTAATTTTAAGTAATTGAAAGCATTTTAATAAACTAATTCCTGAGGAAGATAGTATATGTAGCTGATGGAAGAAATGAATTCTGTAGTTTAAATTTTCCATATCCAATATAAATATAGATTTTAATTTTATTGATATTGGTGTTTGACCTCGTTTGATTATCACTAAGAAAGCTTGTTTCTTGTTTTTTGCTACTAAGCTATCAGTTATATACGAATTATTTTCAAGTGAAGTGTAATGATATACAAACATTAATTTACTCTCCTTGCCCTATAACAGAATAAATTTCTTGTAATGTTGTTTCGCCAGCTTCGACTCGCTCAAGGCTTGCTTGAAATAGATTTTTAAAATTATCAGTTAATTTACCATTGTCTTTTAATAGAAAGTTGAGTTGTGTTTTATCAAGGTGTTCATAAATTGCGGTACGCCCCATAAATCCTGAAAAACAGTGTTCGCACCCAGTAGAGTGGTATTCGCTAATATTCTGCATTGGGTTTATCGGAGTAATACGTGCAGTTTCTTGTTTGCAGTATGTGCAAAGTTTTCTAACTAAGCGCTGAGCGATAACCATTTTTAAACAAGATTGAAGTTGGTTTCTGTCAACGCCTAGCTGTTCCATGCGTGTAATGGCACTGACTGTACAATTAGTATGGAGCGTTGATAGAACAAGGTGGCCTGTTTGCGCAGCTCGAGCAGCTATTTGTGCCGTTTCTTCGTCTCTAATTTCACCAATCATAATCACGTCAGGATCTTGTCGAAGGAGTGCACGAAGAATAAAAGCAAAAGTAAGTGAGTATTTTTCGTTTACTTGCGTTTGGTTGATCCCCCCAAGGGGGATCTCAATAGGGTCTTCAATGGTAGATATATTTCTTGATGTTTGATTAAGGTATTCCAGTGCACTATAAAGTGTGACAGTTTTACCGCTACCCGTGGGGCCTGTCACGAGAATCAATCCTTGCGGTTTTTGTAATGTGCTTTTTAGTAGGGGTAATAAAGTCGGGCACATTCCAATTTGTTCGAGAGAGTATTTCAGCTGTGTATTTAATAATCTCAGAACTAATTTTTCACCATGAAGTGTAGGCATGCTGGAAAGACGGATGCTAAAGTTTTTACGCTCAAAGCTCCAGTTCATTTGCCCATCCTGAGGGATTCTTTTTTCCGCAATATTCATTTTTGACAATATTTTTATTCGAGCAATAACCTCATTGCTTATTTCATGTGGTGGTGAAGGAATAACGTAGAGTTTCCCATCCACTCTAAGGCGAATTTTTAGGCTATGCTTGGTTGGTTCAAGGTGAATATCAGATGCTCGCTTTCTTACCGCCATCTTTAATAAATCATCGACAAAATCAACGGCAGGAGATGGCACGTTGATAGGTTCAATAGTGTTAGTCGGATAAGCATTTTCATCTTCATTGATTTCTAAAGTATGGCGATTGAAATAATGATCAATTTTTTCTTTAGCCCATATTTCATAACAAACAGGTACGCTGGCAATAAAACGTAATGTGGATAATAAATTATCATTGGGTTTTTCTATCGTAGCTATGGATAATCTTTTTTCGTTGTGATCGATAATCACAATATAGTTTTTGTCACAAAGTACTTTGAGTTCTTTGAAAATATAATGGCTTTCCCTAGATGTGCGCATGTTAATCCCTTAATTAGAAGCTCAGTGTTTTTTCACAAAGTTTTTTTAGATCCGCATTAGTATCAGCTTGGCAACTGATACTCCATGAAAATGGCGATGTGGCTGTTGAGCTGGTAGGTGTCAATATACCCGTAAGGCCTGTTAAGGTTTTGTCTCCAACAAAGGTAATGACACCAGCTTTTGCATCAATCTGTTTTAGATACTTTCCTTTTATATTGCTCGGTATATCTTCTTTTCCTGAATTACATTTGTCTAAAAGACCTTGGTTAAAGCTGCACAGCTCTACGCTGTTTTTATAAGGCAAGATAGTTTGTAGTACATCGGTCATGGCTGCTTTTTGCATATAGCTTTGATAGCCCGGTATAGCAACGGCACTGAGTATTGAAATTATTGCGATAACAACCATTATTTCGATTAAGGAAAATCCTTTCTGATCCATAAGTAAAACCTCTCTGATAGTGTGAGGTTCCATCATAAAAGACATTTTTAGTGAAAATACGAATTGAAAATTCAGGTTACGAGTGGCTTTGTAAAGTGATCTTGCAAATGGTGGGTTGTCTCATTTTATTTCGAGCGCTCTCGCAAAAATATATCAAGAATATTTTTTCTAATAAAAATGAGTTTGTCAGATTGATATAAATAGAGGCACATCAGAAAGAGAGGCTAATGGGGTGGTTACCCTCATTAGCTAAGATAATAGATGGATAATTCATAAAATTATCAATTGGCAAAGCTTAGAGTGCGTTTTTATAGTGCTGCCAATCAAAGTAAGGACCTGGGTCAGTTTTTCGATGGGGAGCAATATCGCTATGACCTGTAATATTCTGTTTGATCTGAGGGAATTCAGTTATCAGTAACTTAGTGAGCTTGGCCAACGTTATATATTGAGCTTCGGTGAAAGCTTGATAATCCGTACCTTCAAGTTCAATACCAATAGAAAAGTCGTTACATTTTTCTCTCCCTTGATAATTAGATTGCCCTGCATGCCATGCGCGCTTGTTGAAAGGAACATATTGAATAATCTCTCCATCACGACGGATGAGGCAATGGGCTGAAACACGTAGATGTTTAATTTCTTCAAAAAAAGGGTGTTCTTCGGGATTTAAAGTACCGGTAAATAGTTGGTTAATATATGGACCACCAAACTGCCCTGGTGGAAGGCTGATATTATGAATGACGAGAAGTGAAGGTTCTTCGTCCTCTGGGCGGTCATCATGATGTGGGGAAGGGATATGAGTCACATTATTTAGCCAACCATCATGTATTTTCATATCAGTATCCATAGTATGCTCTTTTCTTTTTTGTAAGTACCCGTAATTAAGAAAGATTAGCATAGTTGAGATCCATACGGGTGCATATTTTGGAGTAAATAATGACTACACGACGCTATGATGAACAAGAAAGACGCAAACTGTTAATGGCAAGATTGATTACCGATATTCCTTTTATGGTCAGTGTTGCTTTAAAAGAAGATCTCGGTCAGATCGTTGATTATAAAAGGGATGTTACAGGGCAGCTATTAAATGAAGATTCCCAAGCTACAGCTCGAATTATTACTCGTGAAGAGGGGGTTTTTTGCGGGCAAAAATGGCTAGAAGAAGTTTTTTACCAACTCGGTAATAAAGTTAAGGTGAATTGGAAGGTTCAAGATGGCGATAAGGTTTCACCAAACCAAGTATTATGCGAGATGCGAGGACCTTCTCAAATTCTACTCACTGGTGAAAGAACAGCGTTGAATTTTGTACAAACTCTATCTTCGGTTTCCACTGTGACTGCAAAGTATGTGGCTTTTCTTGAAGGTACTCGAACTAAGTTATTAGATACTCGCAAAACTATCCCTGGTTTGCGGAGCGCATTAAAGTATGCAGTGCTCATGGGGGGCGGATATAATCACCGATTAGGTTTGTCTGATGCTTATCTAATCAAAGAAAATCATATTATTTCGGCAGGTTCTGTTTCCCAAGCAGTATCGCTTGCTCGCCAAGCACACCCAGATGTTCCTATCGAAGTAGAGGTCGAAAATCTAGAAGAGCTGCTACAAGCTCTCAAAGCTCAAGCGGATATTATTATGCTTGATAACTTTACGACTGACATGATGAAAGATGCCGTTGTTCTCACGGATGGCAAGGCTGCTTTAGAAGTATCAGGAAATGTGACAGATAAAACGATTAGAGAGTTTGCATTGACAGGTATTGATTTCATCTCAGTAGGCGCATTGACGAAACACATTCAGGCATTAGATCTCTCAATGCGATTCATTGAACCTGAAAGCTAGTCTGAGCTAATTTAGGCTGCTAGACCGAGAGGCTACAAAGATAAGGGGGATAGATTATACATCTCCCCCCTAAAAATGAATGACTATATAGATAGCGATTATATTTTGAACACTCTTTCATGATTATTGAATTGCACTGAATATTTACGGAATACTTTTTTACCATTGGTATGAAGTTTTCATTTGATTGATTGCGTAAGTGTATTTTTGTTAATTATGAATTTAACAAATTATTAACCATGTTCAGGGCATTTTTTTGTAAAAATGTACGCAATGTTTACTTTTTGGGTGGTTATTCAATTATTGTGATTTTTTATTCTAAAATTGGTAAGCTGTAACGGTTCAGTTTTGGTTTCATTGGCATAAAAAGTCATATTTTTTGTTAAATTTGTGTGTTGTTTAATCAAGGCTTGGTTATTAATTAATGCTTTTTTTAAAATAAACCGTTAAAACTTGCAGGATTTTATGATTTAGCTCAAGGTCTTTATGGACAGATAGTGAATACTTTGTTACTTTATTAAGCCATAAAATAATTGGTATGACCAATTAACACTGGGTACTAGATAATCAATAATTACTCACTATAAAAATGGCAGATTATGACTTACGGTAAAATTCGCCAACCAAAGTTATCAGATGTAATCGAGCAGCGGCTTGAGCATCTCATATTCGAGGGGACTTTACGCCCCGGCGAAAAGCTGCCTCCTGAACGTGAACTTGCTAAGCAATTTGATGTCTCAAGACCATCAGTGCGTGAAGCTATTCAAACCTTAGAGGCCAAAGGTCTTCTATCTCGTCGTCAAGGTGGTGGCACATTTGTACAAAAACAGATGTGGCAAAGTTTTAGTGACCCATTGACCGAATTACTTGCTGGTAACCCAGAATCTCAATTAGATCTTCTTGAAACGCGCCATGCATTAGAAGGCATTGCTGCTTACTATGCGGCATTACGTGGTACGGAAGAAGATTTAGAGCGTATTCGCCAAAGCTATGAATTGATTAAATCAGCTCAGAAAAGTGGTGATCTTAACGCGGAATCAGATGCGGTATTACAGTATCAACTGATTGTAACGGAAGCTGCTCATAATGTAGTGCTGTTACATTTGCTACGCTGCATGATCCCTATGTTAGAGCAAAATATCCGCCAGAATTTTGAGTTCCTATATACCCGAAAAGAGATGTACAACGCAGTAAGCGAGCATAGAGAACAGATTTTTTCTGCTATTGTCGCAAGGGAACCGGAAAAAGCGAGAGAAGCGTCTCATCGACATCTTGCTTTTATTGAAGATTTGCTGCTGGACATTGGCCGTGAGCAAACTCGCCGAGAGCGTTCATTACGTCGCTTACAGCAACATCCAGATCTAGATCAGCTTCAAAGCTAGACCAGATTTAAAATTGGTAGTGTAGATCCTGACTGCTGCGTCTACATTACTGTGAGTACTCTTAATTAGAGATAAAGCGGCAACTACATTAGGGCCTATCTTCCTGCTGTTTTCATTAACATGAAGAAAATGGCAGGAAGATAGGCTCCACATAACCATATAAAATAGATAACAGATAAGGAATACACCATGTCAGATATGTTAAAAAATGACGTGGATCCGATTGAAACTCGCGACTGGCTACAGGCGATTGAATCGGTCATCCGTGAAGAAGGTGTTGATCGTGCACAGTTTATTATCGAACAGGTATTAAGCGAAGCACGTAAAGGCGGTGTTAACATTGCCGCTGGTGCATCTGGTAGTTCTGATTATATCAACACAATTGCTGTTGAAGATGAACCTGCATACCCTGGTAACATGGATTTAGAACGCCGTATCCGTTCTGCAATTCGCTGGAACGCTGTAATGACCGTTCTGCGTGCATCTAAAAAGGATTTAGAACTGGGTGGTCATATGGCATCATTCCAGTCTTCCGCAACTTTATATGAAGTTTGCTTCAACCACTTCTTCCGTGCTCATAACAATAATGACGGTGGTGATTTAGTCTTCTTCCAAGGTCATATCTCCCCTGGTATCTATGCGCGTGCATTCTTAGAAGGCCGCTTAACTGAAGAACAGATGAATAACTTCCGTCAAGAAATTGGTGGGAATGGTCTGTCTTCTTATCCGCACCCTAAATTAATGCCTGACTTCTGGCAGTTCCCAACCGTATCGATGGGTCTGGGGCCAATCAATGCTATCTACCAAGCTAAATTCTTAAAATATTTGGATAACCGCGGTCTGAAAGATACTTCAGCACAGCGTGTTTATGCGTTCTTAGGTGATGGTGAGATGGATGAGCCAGAATCTAAAGGTGCAATTACTATCGCAACTCGCGATAAGTTAGATAACTTAGTCTTCGTTATTAACTGTAACCTGCAACGTCTTGATGGCCCAGTAACAGGTAACGGTAAAATCGTTAACGAATTAGAAGGCATCTTCAGTGGTGCTGGCTGGCAAGTTATCAAAGTTATGTGGGGCGACCGTTGGGATGAACTGCTGCGTAAAGATACAACCGGCAAACTGGTTCAATTGATGAACGAAACCCTTGACGGTGACTATCAAACATTTAAATCACGCGATGGTGCATACGTACGTGAACACTTCTTCAACCGTTATCCAGAAACGGCTGCATTAGTGAAAGATATGACTGATGACGAAATTTGGGCGCTGAACCGTGGTGGTCACGATCCGAAGAAAGTATATGCAGCATTTAAAAAAGCACAAGAAACCAAGGGCAAACCAACTGTTATTTTAGCTCAAACCATCAAAGGCTATGGTATGGGTGAAACAGCAGAAGGTAAAAACATTGCTCACCAAGTTAAGAAAATGAACATGGACGGCGTTCGCCACTTCCGTGATCAGTTCAATGTGCCAGTTGCTGATGATCAAATCGAAAAACTGCCATTAATCACTTTCGATAAAGATTCTGAAGAATACAAATATCTGCACGAACGTCGCCAAGCTCTGGGTGGTTACTTACCAGCTCGTCGCGCTAAATTTGATGAAAAACTGGAAATTCCAGCTCTGTCAGATTTTAGTCAATTACTGGAAGAACAATCTAAAGAGATTTCAACAACAATTGCATTCGTTCGCGCACTGAATGTCATGTTGAAAAACAACTCAATCAAAGAGCGTTTAGTACCAATTATTGCTGACGAAGCACGTACTTTCGGTATGGAAGGTCTATTCCGTCAAATTGGTATCTATAGCCCGAAAGGTCAGCAATATACACCGCAAGATTGTGAGCAAGTTGCTTACTATAAAGAAGACTCTAAAGGTCAGATCCTGCAAGAAGGTATCAACGAACTGGGCGCAGGTTCTTCATGGTTAGCGGCTGCAACATCATACAGCACTAACAACCTGCCTATGATCCCATTCTATATCTACTACTCTATGTTTGGTTTCCAACGTATTGGTGACTTAATGTGGGCAGCAGGTGACCAACAAGCTCGTGGCTTCCTGATTGGTGGTACTTCTGGTCGTACAACACTAAACGGTGAAGGCTTACAGCACGAAGATGGTCATAGCCATATTCAATCACTGACTATCCCTAACTGTATTTCTTATGACCCAGCTTACGCTTACGAAGTTGCGGTTATCATGCAAGACGGTTTAGAGCGTATGTATGGTGAGAAACAAGAGAACGTGTACTATTACATCACGACTCTGAACGAAAACTATCACATGCACGCAATGCCGGAAGGCGTTGAAGAAGGTATCCGTAAAGGTATCTATAAACTGGCTTCAGTTGAAGGCAGCAAAGGTAAAGTGCAGTTATTAGGTTCTGGTTCTATGATGCGCCACGTTCGTGAAGCTGCCGATATCTTGGCTGCGGAATACGGAATTGGTTCTGACGTATACAGCGTAACCTCATTCACTGAATTGGCGCGTGATGGTCAAGACTGTGAGCGTTGGAACATGCTGCACCCATCAGCAACGCCACGTGTACCTTATGTAGCGCAAGTTATGAATGATGCACCAGCTGTTGCATCGACTGACTACATGAAACTGTTTGCTGAGCAAATCCGTACTTATGTTCCAGCCAGTGAGTACCGTGTATTAGGTACTGACGGTTTCGGTCGTTCTGATAGCCGTGAGAACCTACGTCACCACTTCGAAGTGGATACAACGTATGTCATCGTTGCAGCGTTAGGTGAATTGGCTAAACGTGGTGAGATTGATGTTAAAGTCGTTGAAGAAGCGATTAAAAAATACAACATCAACCCAGATAAAGTTAACCCACGTTTGGCATAAGAGGTAATAATCAATGTCTATTGAAATCCAAGTGCCAGATATCGGTGCTGATGAAGTTGAAGTCACCGAAGTAATGGTAAAAGTTGGTGATAAAGTAGAAGCAGAGCAATCGCTCATCACTGTTGAAGGTGATAAAGCTTCTATGGAAGTCCCATCTCCACAAGCGGGTGTGGTTAAAGAGATTAAAATTGCAGTGGGTGACAAAGTTACTACTGGTAAATTAATCATGATTTTTGATTCAGCAGAAGGTGCATCTGCACCAGCAGCAGCGCCTGCGGCTCCAGTGGCGGCACCAGCTGCTCCTGCTACTGCAGCACTGAAAGAAGTTGCTGTACCAGACATCGGTGGTGATGAAGTTGAAGTCACTGAGATCATGGTTAAAGTAGGTGATGCAATCACGGCTGAACAATCTCTGATTACCGTTGAAGGCGATAAAGCGTCAATGGAAGTACCGGCACCATTCGCAGGTACAGTTAAAGAGATTAAGATTGCGACTGGCGATAAGGTGAAAACTGGCTCGCTGATCATGGTATTCGAAGTTGCAGGTGCAGCGCCTGCGGCAGCGGTTTCTGCTCCAGCAGCATCCGCTGAGGCACCAGCAGCAGCGGCAATCAAAGACGTTAACGTACCAGATATCGGTGGTGATGAAGTTGAAGTTACCGAAGTAATGGTAAAAGTTGGCGACACCGTAACTGCTGAACAATCTTTAATCACC
The DNA here is from genome assembly GCF_027595165.1 of Providencia sp. PROV188. Taxonomy (NCBI): domain Bacteria; kingdom Pseudomonadati; phylum Pseudomonadota; class Gammaproteobacteria; order Enterobacterales; family Morganellaceae; genus Providencia; species Providencia sp. PROV188. The sequence goes on along the minus strand of NZ_CP097291.1, from coordinate 2,707,208 downwards.
GTTGAAGGCGACAAAGCATCAATGGAAGTACCGGCACCATTCGCAGGTACAGTTAAAGAGATTAAGATTGCGACTGGCGATAAAGTCAAAACTGGCTCCCTGATTATGACTTTTGAAGTTGCGGGTGCAGCTCCTGCACCTACAGCAGCTCCTGCACCTACAGCAGCTCCTGCTTCTGCACCAGTTGCAGCTCCAGCAGCCGCGCCAGTAGCCTCTGCGCCAGCTAAAGCAGCTGATAGCAAAAATGAATTTGTTGAGAACGATGCGTATATTCACGCAACACCAGTAATTCGTCGTTTAGCTCGCGAATTTGGCGTGAACTTAGCGAAAGTGAAAGGTACAGGCCGTAAAGGTCGTATCTTACGTGAAGACGTTCAAGCTTACGTTAAAGATGCAATTAAACGTGCAGAAGCACCAGCAGCAGCTGGCGGTGGTTTACCGGGTATGCTTCCATGGCCGAAAATTGATTACAGCAAATTTGGTGAAGTTGAAGAAGTTGAGCTGGGTCGCATCCAGAAAATTTCTGGCGCTAACCTGAGCCGTAACTGGGTCATGATCCCGCACGTAACTCTGATGGAAGAAGTGGATACCACTGAAGTTGAAGAGTTCCGTAAACAGCAGAACAAAGAAGCTGAGAAGAAAAAACTGGATGTGAAAATCACGCCACTGGTCTTCGTGATGAAAGCAGTTGCTCGTGCTTTGGAAGAAATGCCACGCTTCAACAGCTCTATTTCAGAAGATGCACAGCGTCTGTTCCTGAAAAAATATATCAACATCGGTATCGCTGTAGATACACCAAATGGCTTAGTTGTTCCTGTTTTCAAAGATGTGAACAAAAAAGGCATTATGGAGTTATCTCGTGAGCTGGGTGAAGTGTCTAAGAAAGCACGTGCAGGCAAACTGACCGCCGCTGACATGCAAGGTGGTTGCTTCACTATTTCTAGCTTAGGTGGTATCGGAACTACCGGTTTTGCACCGATTGTGAATGCACCAGAAGTGGCAATTATGGGTCTATCTCGCTCTTCTATCAAACCAGTTTGGAATGGTAGCGAGTTTGTTCCACGCCTAATGCTGCCTATGTCTCTGTCATTTGACCACCGTGTGATTGATGGTGCTGATGGTGCGCGCTTCATCACTTTAGTTGGACAACTGATGAGCGATATTCGCCGTCTGGTAATGTAACTAATAAGACCGGTCAATTGACCGGTCTGTTTTATTTAGGCTGGGGCAGAGTTTTTCGCTGTTGCAACGAAAGGTTGGGAGTTACGTCACGTATTCAGCCTTTTCAGGATGTTAACAATTCTGTAAACTGCTTGCGGTGTGTACTTTACCAGTGGAAAATTCGTTTATTCGGCGGCCCCGCTGGACAAAACAAAAAGAGGTCATGATGAGTACTGAAATTAAAGCCCAAGTCGTTGTGCTTGGTGCAGGCCCAGCAGGTTATTCTGCGGCATTCCGTTGCGCTGACTTAGGTTTAGAAACTGTTTTGGTAGAACGTTACTCAACTCTTGGTGGAGTTTGTTTAAACGTTGGTTGTATCCCTTCTAAAGCATTACTGCACGTTGCTAAAGTTATCGAAGAAGCTAAAGCATTAGCTGAACATGGTATCGTATTTGGCGAGCCAAAAACTGACATTTCCAAAGTTCGTCTGTGGAAAGAAAAAGTGATTACTCAATTGACTGGCGGCTTAGCGGGTATGGCGAAAGGCCGTAAAGTTAACGTAGTTAACGGTCTGGGTAAATTTACTGGTGCGAATACACTGGTTGTTGAAGGCGAAAACGGCAGCACCACTATCAACTTTGATAATGCGATCATTGCTGCGGGTTCACGTCCAATTCAGTTACCATTTATTCCTCATGAAGATCCACGTATTTGGGATTCAACAGATGCATTAGAACTGCAAGAAGTTCCAGAGCGTCTACTGGTAATGGGTGGTGGTATCATCGGTCTTGAGATGGGTACTGTATACCATGCACTGGGTTCACAAATTGATGTGGTTGAAATGTTTGACCAAGTTATCCCAGCTGCGGATAAAGACGTGGTTAAAGTATTCACTAAGCAAATTAGCAAGAAATTCAACTTACTGTTAGAAACTAAAGTGACTGCTGTTGAAGCGAAAGAGGATGGTATCTACGTTTCAATGGAAGGTAAAAAAGCACCGGCTGAACCACAACGTTATGACGCTGTGTTAGTTGCTATCGGTCGCGTACCTAACGGTAAGAACTTAGACGCAGGTAAAGCTGGCGTTGAAGTTGATGATCGTGGTTTCATCCATGTTGATAAACAAATGCGTACAAACGTACCGCACATCTTTGCTATCGGTGACATCGTTGGTCAACCAATGCTGGCTCACAAAGGTGTTCACGAAGGTCACGTTGCAGCAGAAGTTATCTCTGGTCTGAAACACTACTTCGATCCTAAAGTGATTCCATCAATCGCTTATACTGAGCCAGAAGTTGCTTGGGTTGGTTTAACTGAGAAAGAAGCGAAAGAGAAAAACATCAGCTACGAAACAGCAACATTCCCATGGGCTGCATCAGGTCGTGCAATCGCATCTGACTGCTCTGAAGGTATGACTAAGCTGATTTTTGACAAGCAATCTAACCGTATTATCGGTGGTGCGGTTGTTGGTGTTAACGGTGGTGAATTACTGGGCGAAATCGGTCTGGCAATCGAAATGGGCTGTGATGCTGAAGATTTAGCATTAACCATCCATGCTCACCCGACACTGTATGAATCAATTGGTATGGCGGCAGAGATCTACGAAGGTAGCATTACTGACTTACCAAACGCTAAAGCGAAAAAGAAAAAATAATTTTCTTTTTTAGCAAAAAATAAGCGAATTGAAGACCAAAGCAGAAATGTTTTGGTCTTTTTTATTTCAATGAAGAAAACGATATCAATTTATATTTTCCTTAATTATCTTATCCTAAACCTGCATTGCTCCAACGCCAATAAACCCCATAAAATCCGTTAAAAAATTTTAAACCAATCGCAATGATTTGCCTTATCAATTAGTCAGATAAGTAAAAATGAGTTATTAAATATAATTTGTGATAAGGGATGAAAAAAGGCACTAATTAGAGTGCTTTCAGCCATGAAATGGATTATAAAAAGTAGGGTCTTAATGGATGTTTATAATGGATTATGATGTTTCAAGCTTAAAAATTGCCCTATAAAGTTTGTTAATGGGTTAAGTTAGCAGAAGAATGTTACTTTCTTGTGAATGAATTAACATTACGTTTAAATTCTGCTATGCTGATTGCCCGAAGCTGGACATAATTTTATCGCCATTGAGATTATGTGAGCAAATTCCTCTGACCTGGCACCGGATGATAATTTTTTTCAGGATGGTGCAGACAGCCGGGTATATAAATAACAAAGAAGCGAGGAGAACGTCGTGCTAGAAGAATACCGTAAGCACGTAGCCGAGCGTGCCGCTCAAGGGATTGTCCCTAAGCCATTAGATGCGTCACAAGTAGCTGCACTAGTCGAGTTACTGAAAAACCCACCCAAAGGTGAAGAAGATTTCTTGTTAGACCTGCTGACCAACCGTGTTCCACCGGGCGTCGATGAAGCAGCGTACGTTAAAGCTGGATTTTTAGCCGCGATCGCAAAAGGCGAAACATCCTCCCCTCTGATCTCCCCTGAAAAAGCTATTGAACTGCTTGGTACCATGCAGGGCGGATACAATATTCACGCACTAATCGAAGCTCTTGATGATGCCAAATTGGCAGCCATCGCAGCGAAAGCACTTTCCCATACTTTACTCATGTTCGATAACTTCTACGATGTCGAAGAAAAAGCGAAAGCGGGAAATGCACATGCTAAGCAAGTGATTGAATCATGGGCGAATGCCGATTGGTTCAACGAACGTCCTGAATTAGCTGAAAAAATGACAGTGACTGTATTTAAAGTGACTGGCGAAACAAACACCGATGATTTATCTCCTGCACCAGATGCATGGTCGCGCCCAGATATCCCTCTGCATGCTTTAGCAATGCTGAAAAACGCGCGTGATGGTATCGTTCCTGATGAAGCAGGTAGCGTAGGTCCAATTAAACAGATCGAAGAACTGAATAAAAAAGGTTTCCCGCTGGCTTATGTGGGTGACGTTGTCGGTACGGGTTCTTCTCGTAAATCAGCAACAAACTCTGTTTTATGGTTTATGGGCGATGATATTCCATTCGTGCCTAACAAACGTGGCGGCGGCGTGGTGCTGGGCGGTAAAATTGCCCCTATCTTCTTTAACACAATGGAAGATGCGGGTGCACTGCCAATTGAAGTGGATGTATCAAAGCTGAATATGGGCGATGTGATTGATATCTATCCATATAAAGGTGAAGTTCGTAATCACGAAACTAACGAATTGTTAGAAACATTCGAATTAAAAACGGATGTGTTAATCGACGAAGTTCGTGCTGGTGGTCGTATTCCTCTGATTATCGGTCGTGGCTTAACCACAAAAGCACGCGAAGCATTAGGTTTAGGTGCAACGGATATGTTCCGTCTTGCAAAACCTGTTGCACAAAGCAATCGTGGTTACTCACTAGCACAAAAAATGGTCGGTCGTGCATGCGGTCGCCAAGGTATTCGCCCAGGCGAATACTGTGAACCTAAAATGACGTCTGTCGGTTCTCAAGATACTACGGGTCCAATGACGCGTGATGAGCTGAAAGACTTAGCGTGTTTAGGATTCTCTGCAGATTTAGTCATGCAGTCATTCTGTCACACGGCAGCTTATCCAAAACCTGTCGATGTTACCACGCACCATACGCTGCCTGATTTTATTATGAATCGTGGTGGGGTTTCTCTACGTCCGGGCGACGGTATCATTCACTCTTGGTTAAACCGTATGCTATTGCCAGATACTGTTGGTACTGGTGGTGACTCACATACCCGTTTCCCAATTGGTATCTCATTCCCAGCAGGTTCTGGTTTAGTGGCTTTTGCCGCAGCAACCGGTGTTATGCCTCTAGATATGCCAGAATCTGTATTAGTTCGCTTCAAAGGACAAATGCAGCCGGGTATCACATTACGTGACCTTGTTCATGCTATTCCACTGTATGCGATTAAAGATGGCTTACTGACTGTTGAGAAAAAAGGTAAGAAAAACATTTTCTCTGGTCGTATTCTGGAAATTGAAGGCCTTCCTGAGCTGAAAGTTGAGCAAGCATTTGAATTAGCGGATGCATCAGCCGAGCGTTCTGCAGCGGGCTGTACTATCAAACTGGACAAAGCGCCAATCATCGAATACCTGCAATCTAACATCGTCCTATTGAAATGGATGATCGCAGAAGGTTACGGCGACCGTCGTACCATTGAGCGTCGTATCAAAGGTATGGAAAACTGGTTAGCGAACCCTGAGTTACTTGAAGGCGATGCCGATGCAGAATATGCCGCAGTGATTGAAATTGATCTTAATGAGATCAAGGAACCAATTCTGTGTGCACCAAATGACCCAGATGATGCGCGCTTACTGTCTGATGTTCAGAATGAAAAAATCGATGAAGTATTCATTGGTTCTTGCATGACTAACATTGGTCATTTCCGTGCGGCAGGTAAGCTGCTGGATTCCCATAAAGGTCAATTACCAACTCGCCTGTGGGTTGCGCCACCAACCAAGATGGATGCAGCGCAATTAACTGAAGAAGGTTATTACAGCGTATTTGGTAAGAGCGGAGCGCGTATCGAAGTCCCAGGTTGTTCACTGTGTATGGGTAACCAAGCACGCGTGGCTGATGGTGCGACAGTCGTTTCTACATCGACTCGTAACTTCCCTAACCGTTTAGGTACAGGGGCGAATGTGTATCTGGCATCCGCAGAGTTAGCCGCAGTTGCTTCTCTGTTAGGTCGCTTACCAACGCCAGCTGAGTACCAACAGTTTATGAATAAAGTCGACGAGACTGCGGAAGATACATACCGCTATCTAAACTTTGACCGACTGGATCAGTACACTGAAAAAGCCGATGGTGTGATTTTCCAAACTGCTGTTTAATCAGCAGTAGATAGAATCATACTGACTTAACCCCAAGAATTGAGAATTCAATTTTTGGGGTTTTTTCTATCTTGCTTTTAGCAAAGAATACGAATATAGCTAGGTGAGCGTTAAAGATATTGTGAAATTTCAATCAAATTCAAATCAGGATCTCTGATATACAAAGAGATAATCTTACCGATAGCACCAGTTCGTTGTACTGGCCCCTCTATAATTTTCACACCTTGCTGCTCAATGTGCTTTTGAACTGCTATTAGTGGCATATCACTGATAAAGCAGAGATCTAACGATCCTGGAACAGGCAAATGTGCCTTAGGTTCAAACTCTTTCCCATATTGGTGAATGTTTATCTTTTGCTGACCAAATTGCAGGGCAAAACGTTGTTCACCGAAGGTGATCACAGACATCTTTAAAATACGTTGGTAAAAATCAAGGCAGGCATCAAGATCTGTGGTGGTTAAGACTAAATGGTCTAATCGATTAATCATTAACGTTCCTATTACCGAGTTGGGGAGTGTGTATCAATCTTAATCGAATAAATATATTTATGCAGCGTAATAGTCACGACCATTAATTTTTTCTGACAGCCCGTAATAGCGCTAAGCAAACCCGCTTGACTCGCGTTATACTTAATTCAAAGACGCAAAGTGTGAGGTATTGCATATGGACTACCAATTCTTAAAGGATATTACAGGAAGTATTACCGCTAAATTTTCAATGGATCATGAAGCTATCGGTTACTGGTTAAATGAGGAAATTAAAAATGATCTCAGTTTACTGGATACCATCGCAGAAAATTATGAACTGATTAAAGGCAGTGAAAAGCAATGGGAGTTTATTGGTCACGAATACACACTTATTCTTGATGATGAGGAAGTGATGATCCGTGCGAACCAATTAGCTTTTGAGACGGATGGGTTAGAAGAAGGCATGAGTTACTATGATAATGAAAGTATTGCCTTTTGCGGTGTAAATGACTTTTTCGACATGTTGGATGACTACCGTGAGTTTGTTATCGAAAATCGATAAATAGCATTTTATTTATCGATTAATTTTATATTTTGATAATTTATAGCTATTATTTTAAGCGTGTTATTCAATTATTTACTAATAGTTTCCAAGGTTATTAATTGAATTGAGCGAGTTTTCCTAGTCTAAATTTGATCGAAAAGGATATACATATGAATACTGATGATGTTACAGGCGCATTGAATGATGCAACAAATTGGTTTGTGGCAAATCAGGATCTGCTAGTCCAGTATGTCGTCAATATCGTTTCCGCACTTGTTATTTTAATTGTGGGTTTGATGATTGCTAAATGGGTTAGCCGTGGTTTGAATCGCGTGATGACAATGAGAGGAATTGACTCCACTGTTAGCGAATTCTTATCTGCTATTGCTCGCTATACCATTGTGGCATTTACCCTAATTGCTGTGCTGGGCAAAATTGGCGTACAAACTGCCTCTGTCATCGCGGTAATGGGTGCCGCCGGTTTAGCGGTTGGTTTAGCATTACAAAATTCATTAGGTAACTTTGCTGCGGGCGTTCTGCTGGTGGTATTCAGACCATTAAAAGCGGGTGAGTTTGTTAAGATTGGTGCGATTGACGGTACAGTACAAAGCGTGCAAATTTTCTCAACTACATTGAGAACGGCAGATGACCGTATTGTGGTGATCCCAAACGGTAAAATTATTGGTGACAGCATCATTAACGTGACTCGTGAGCCGCTTCGTCGCCAAGATATTATGGTCGGTGTTGCTTACAATTCTGATATTGATGTGGTTAAAAAAGTATTGGGTGATATCGTTGCTGCTGACTCGCGCATTCTGCACGATAAAGGCGTGACTATCCGTTTAAATGAAATGGCACCATCTTCATTAAACTATTTAGTGCGTTTTTGGACAACGAATGGCGATACTTGGCCGGTTTATTGGGATTTAATGGAAAACTTTAAGCGTGCTCTTGATAAGCACAATATTGGTATTCCATTCCCGCAAATGGATGTTCATCTTCACCAAGTTAATACCAGCGCAAAAAATATTTCTGCTGAATAAGTATTAACGTATTTATCTTTAAAAATGGCGTGATCTAAAAGTTGCGCCATTTTTATTTGCACTTTGTCCTTAACTTCATCCTGACTTTTCATCATTTCGTTATTGCCAATCCTGATTAGCTCTACTTATGGTCCATTAGAGTTAATCGTTTTCACTAATAATTTTTTCTGGATATCATTCTTTGCAGATAATCTGAATAATTATTAGGAAAAATTGCATGTTTACGATTTATTTTCAGGGGGCTCTGCTTGGGGCTGCAATGATATTGCCCTTGGGGCCACAAAATGCGTTTGTGTTGCAACAAGGTAGTCGCAAACAGTTTCATTTAATGAGTGCATTATTATGCGCGCTAAGTGACACGATTTTAATTATTGCTGGTGTATTTGGCGGTAGTGCGCTATTAAGCCAGTCTGAGTTATTGATGGCGTTAATTACATGGGCTGGGGTCGCTTTCCTAGCGTGGTATGGCTATGGTGCGTTTCGTACCGCCATGACCCCAGATGATGAGGTCTTACAGCTAGAAAGTAAAACGATGACACGCTGGAAAGTGATTGTGACTTTATTTGCGGTCACTTGGCTTAACCCTCATGTGTATTTAGATACGTTTGTGGTGTTAGGTAGTGTGGGTGGGCAATTAGAAAGCCAATTACGCCCATGGTTTACAGCAGGGGCCTTAACGGCTTCATTCGTGTGGTTTTTCTTATTAGCCATGTTAGCCGCTTGGTTTTCTCCTATACTGAATAAACCACGCTCTCAGCGTTTTATTAACCTGTTTGTCGGTTGTGTCATGTGGTTTATTGCATTTAAACTCGCGATGCATGGTCTGGGTTATTAATTAGCATTATTCTGAATCGCAGTTTGCGCTGAATATGATAATGTGAACCTTAATCAAAGGAAGTTTGTGATGAACTTCCTTTTTCTTGTAGAGAAAAATACCATTGGGAGGTTCTGTGAAATTGAAATCTATCGTTGTTGCTGCCCTGCTGGCAGGTCTTGCGGTACCAACCATGTCATTGGCAAGCGCCGCACCAGAGGGGCCGCATATTTCGACATCAGCAAGTGGTGCTGTGAAAGTGGCGCCAGATATGGCCACGCTGAGCATTAATGTGCAAGTAACCAATAAAGATGCCGCTGCTGCGAAAACCGCCGTTGATAAGCGTGTTGCTGAATACTATGAATTTCTAAAGAAAAATGGCATTGAAAAGCAAGATATTGAAGCTGCCAATGTGCGTACGCAACCAAATTATGATTATAGTTCGTCTGCGAAAGCATCCTTAAAAGGCTATACCGCGACAAGAACTGTTGAAGTGAAAGTGAGAAAACTGGATCAACTGAATGTTCTACTCGATGGTGCATTAGCGGCAGGATTGAATGAAATTAATTCAGTCCAATTTGGCGTGAATGATCCGCAGAAATATCGTAATGCTGCGCGTGACCAAGCAATGAAGAATGCTCAACAGCAGGCTGAAGCGTTGGCGAAAGGGTTTAATGCCCAGTTAGGACCGATTTACAGCATTAATTACAATGCTCCATCAGATGTGCCATACCCCATGGCGATGCGTAGCCGTGGCGGTTCATTGAAAGCCGCTGCTCAAGATCTCAATGTTGATGAGACCTATGAGCAACAAAGTATTGATTTTAATGACCAAGTCGATGTGGTTTTTGAAATTAAGCGTTAATTTCAGCCGCAATTTCATCATCTTGTTTTAGCATCTGGCGTCCTGTTTTTAGCAGGGCGTCAGTCACTTTCTTCATTGTGCGGCTTTCTGGCGCAAAACGATGCCAATAAAGCATACGGCGCTGGCACAACCCCGGTGTTAAATCGATTAGTTCACCATTTTCTAATTCGCTGGCAATCTGCAAGTGTGGGATCATACAGCATGTTGAGCCCTGTTTTGCTAGCTGCACAAACGCTTCCGATGAGTTAACGATATGGCAAGGGACGCTACCTGGCGATAGACCAAAGTTTTGTTGTACAAAGGCTTGGTGCATATCATCTAAGTGGTCAAAAGCCACGGCAGGCGCTTTTAGTAGCGATGCGCGAGTTACACCTTCAGGGAAATATTTAGCCGCAAAGCCAGGAGATGCCACGAAAATATAGTCCAGAGCACCCAGTTTATCGACTAAACAGCCCGGTAGCGCTTGTGGCTGAATACTGATAGCACCGACTACTTCACCGCGTCTTAAACGTTCCTGGGTACGAGTTTCATCTTCCACTTGAATATTCAAGCGAATAGGGGTGTTGCCCAGAACTGGATTCAATGCAGGTAAGAACCAGGTTGCCAAGCTATCGGCGTTGACCGCTAAGGAGAGCAATAATGGGGTAGAGCCGCTGTTTTCATCTCCAAGCCACTGTTCTTCGAGTAATTCTACTTGATGAAGCAGCGCTAGCAGTTTTTGACCTTGTTCAGTCGGATGTGGCGGAACGGTGCGCACGAGTAAAGGCTGACCAAAAAGGTTTTCTAACTGTTTGATTCGTTGAGAAACCGCAGATTGGGTGATACACAATTTTTGTGCTGCTCGTTCAAATCCGCGTTCACGAATGACGGCATCCAGTGCTTGCAAGGCGCGATAATCAGGGCGCTTCATCAAAAACTCTCCTTCTTGTTATTCTGCCAATCACTATGCCATATTTTTAGGGATAACACTTGCAAATATTCCTAAAGGGTATTTTTCATAAGAAGTAGTGCACAATCCCTAATAACAATACTGCAACTTGCTGGGTGTCCGGTATATACTATTGAGCATCTACTTAATGACTCATTATTTCAGTATAAGGCTCTCGCATGACTCAGGATGAATTAAAAAAAGCAGTAGGTTGGGCAGCATTAGAATATGTTAGACCAGGCACCATTGTTGGTGTTGGTACGGGGTCTACTGCCTCTCATTTTATTGATGCATTAGCAACAATGAAGGGGCAAATCGAAGGCGCAGTCTCTAGCTCTGAAGCATCAACGCAAAAATTAAAATCCTTGGGTATTCCCGTTTTTGACTGTAATAGCGTGGATTCATTAGATGTTTATGTTGATGGTGCTGACGAAGTTGACGGTAATATGAACATGATCAAAGGCGGTGGTGCAGCGTTAACCCGTGAAAAAATCGTGTCTGCCATTGCTAAAACATTCGTGTGTATCGTAGACCAATCTAAGCTGGTGGGCGTACTGGGCAAATTCCCTCTACCAGTGGAAGTGATCCCAATGGCGCGTAGCTATGTGGCTCGTGAGCTAGTCAAACTGGGTGGTCAGCCGGTTTACCGTGAAAACGTGGTGACGGATAACGGCAACGTTATTTTAGATGTTCACAATTTAGAAATTCTCGACCCAGTCGCATTAGAAAATAAAATCAATGGCATTGCTGGTGTCGTAACAGTCGGGTTATTTGCTAACCGTGGTGCGGATGTTGTGCTGATGGGAACGGCTGATGGCGTAAAAACCATTAAGTTGTAATTAATCAGAATGTAATGATAAGCCAGTGGCTTTTTGAGTTCACTGGCTTATTTTGTTTTTGATTAGCGTGTTTTTAACTAAATAGTTTGATGGTTAATGACTTTTGTAAATATCATCAACATGAAAATTATTTAAATTTTTTTTACCTTCCGTTATTTTGGTGATATATCTCACACAAATGCCCATTGGGTGGGCAAAATGCTTATTTTGTGTTACCGCTCTAGATTTTCCACCACATAACTTCTTTTTCATCACACTTTTTAGCAGAGTCTAAGCAATCGTTTGTATTGCTACTGCGCTGAATTTTGCTATGTTGGTATTCTCGTTTTATTTCAAGGTGCATGTGAGGGGGCTGGAGTGCCTTAATTTCATGGCGTGCATCTCGAATTATTTTGAGTTCATACGAAATTCATCGGTCAAAAATTAAGTACGATAGGGTAGGGTAAATGGTCAAGGTATCTTTGCAGAAAGACAAAATTAAATTTTTACTGCTTGAAGGTGTTCACCAAAGTGCTGTGGATAACCTCAAAGCAGCGGGTTACACCAATATCGAATATCACAAAAGTGCGCTGTCGGACGAAGAATTAAAAGAAGCGATTAAAGATGCACGTTTTGTGGGGATCCGCTCCCGTACTCATTTGACGGAAGAGATCTTTGCCGCAGCAGAAAAATTGGTGGCTGTGGGATGTTTCTGTATTGGAACCAACCAAGTTGATCTCGATGCTGCAGCGAAGCGCGGTATTCCTGTCTTTAATGCACCATTCTCCAACACCCGTTCCGTGGCGGAAATGGTATTAGGTCAGTTATTACTTCTGTTACGTCGTATTCCTGAAGCGAATATGCAAGCACACCGCGGGATCTGGGAAAAACAAGCGAAAGGCTGCTTTGAAGCTCGTGGCAAACGCTTAGGTATTGTCGGTTATGGTCATATCGGTACACAGTTAGGGATCTTAGCTGAAGGTATCGGTATGGATGTTTACTTCTATGATATCGAAAACAAATTGCCATTAGGTAACGCAACTCAAGTTCGTTCATTACCAGAATTATTAAAAATGAGCGATGTGGTGAGCTTACATGTGCCTGAAACGGCCAGCACGAAAAACATGTTTGGCGAAGTGCAGTTTGAGCAAATGAAGCAAGGTGCGATTTTCATCAACGCATCACGCGGTACTGTTGTTGATATTCCTGCATTAAGTTCAGCGTTAGAAAGCAAGAAATTATCAGGTGCAGCGGTTGACGTTTTCCCAACGGAACCAGCAGCAAACAACGATCCTAATGACCCATTCATTTCTGAGTTGATTAAATTCGATAACGTTATTCTGACTCCACATATCGGTGGTTCAACGGAAGAAGCGCAAGAAAATATTGGCTTAGAAGTGGCAAGTAAACTGGCAAAATACTCAGATAACGGTTCAACATTATCTGCGGTTAACTTCCCTGAAGTTTCGCTGCCAGTGCATATGGATGATACTAACCGTTTACTGCACATTCATGAAAACCGCCCTGGTATCATGAACAGTATCAACCAAGTGTTTACTGAAAATAACATTAACGTGGTTGGGCAATACTTGCGAACCTCGGGGAATGTGGGCTATGTGGTTATTGATGTGTTGACGCAGTCACCAAGCCAAGCGGATGAAGTATTACTGAAATTAAAATCTCTACCAGGCACCATCCGTGCTCGTCTGCTGTTCTAATCAGTCGATGCATTAAAAACATTTCATTAAAAGCACAGTGGCGTTGGTATCTACCAGCGCCATATTTTTTTCGGGGTAATAATTTCTGGTAATGGAATATCCCAGTGCGCGACAGGTAAATCTTCAACTAACTGACAATCATGGGCGAGTCCAATAGGATAAGAGCCAGTTTGTTGCCAATTTGCCAATGTTCTATCATAAAATCCGCCTCCCATTCCTAACCGTTGCCCTTGGCTATCAAAAGCTACCAGCGGGATCATCATAATATCCAGCCGCTCGATAGGTAATACATCTAATACATTCAATTGTGGCTCTTCAATATTAAATTTATTTTTTACTAAGGTAGTCTTCGGCGTGTAGTGCAAAAATAATAGGTGGTGAGGATCAAAAGGGTGAATAACGGGAAGATAAACTTGTTTACCGTGATCCCAAAGGGCTTGGATTAATGGACGTGTATTAATTTCACCATCGAACGAAAGAAATAGGGCGATAGTTTTAGCCTGTGCGACTTTTGGGTGATTAAGTGTGTGGGCGATAATGCGTTGTGCCGCATCATCTTGAACTTCAGGCGTCAGTTCCCGTCTGGTAGCTCGAATAGATTTACGGATTTGCTGACGTAGTGAAGATAGCGTATCTGACATAACCATTTCCATAAATCATATTCCTAATATCAAGTTGATAACTCGTGGAAAAATTTACAAAACAGTATATCGCAAGGAATAGGAATACGTAATTTTTAGTGTGGGTTTGAGATTTTGTGCAAAGAATACAGCGCAGACTAAATAGAAGGGAGGTCTCCAAGATGCCGTTGTAGGCTGTAACCCTTGAACCCTTGGTTCAAGGTGAACGCAGTTTAGCAACCTTTAGGCTTCCTGAGCGAATCAGGCATGCTCACCAGCGCAATAACCACATTCTGTTTGGTATGAAATATCGGCTCAGGGGACTTACCCACTGACGCGCATCTCAGAGAAATTTGTTTTGAGAACTTTCGTTACTCAGTGATTTCATTGTACGAAATTAGAGTGTAAATGCAACCTAATTTTTCGTTTTATTATTTTACTAGTGATTGATTAATAAGCATATTTACTCTAGGGGCAATACCTGCCTCTCAGTGATTTTCACCTGATCGTGCAACGCTTGTTCAATCGTCTGCTGCAATACTTTTATTTTCTCTTCCATATTATAAGCATAATCGCGCGTTTTTGTCTTTTCTTGTGCTAATTCGTGACAGACGTTCAATGCGACAATGAAAATAAGTTGTTCAGTGTTAGTGACACCGCTTCGGTCTTTTAACGTTTTTAAGCGTTCTTCTAATTCTTTTGCTGACTCTAAGAGCGCTTCTTTTTGTTCTATTGGGCAATTAACGCGCATAGAGCGCCCAAAAATCTGAATATCAACGGGTTGTGCGGACATGATACCTCCATACTAAAATCTTTTTCGCCAATAAAAGTAGGACATTTGGCGTAAATGTTGTTAATTTTTGCATAGCTTATGCTTAGATAGGCATTGGCGATATATTACTAGTTTAGAATAAAAATAAGCTAATAATAACTCAGACAAAAAAAGCAGACTGGTCTAGCGGCTATCCTTGGTGGTAGCATATCACGAATCCCAAGCTAACATGACGAATTCAGATGTCTATACAAAAATCTTTACCTAACTATGAATCGTTGGACAACTTACTCCAACAGCACTCAATCGCACTCACTGCCGCCGAGATCCATGGTTTAATAACCGGACTGATTTGTGGAGGAAGCCGTGACCTCGGTTGGCAAACCCTTGTTCATGATCTAGCAAATGACGGACTTGCGTTTCCGCAAACCGTTTCACAACCGCTGCGTGAACTGTATGACCTCACATTTGAAGCATTAGATGACACCGAATTTGCATTCAATATGCTATTTCCGGATGAAGACGCTTCTGTGTTTGACCATGCGGATGCACTAGCTGGCTGGGTTAACCACTTCTTACTTGGCATTGGTGTTGCTCAACCTAAACTGACTGATAAAAAAGAGATTAGTGAAGTAATTACCGATCTACGTAACATCGGTATGCTTGGTTATGATGAAGAAGAAGACCAAGAAGAGTTAGAGCAAGCATTAGAAGAAGTTGTTGAATATGTGAGAGTTGCCGTTCAACTGTGTTATATCGCATTGGCTGAGCCGAAAAAAGGCCCAACCGCTGTTGAGAATATCAAGCCCGTTCTTCACTAATCTATAATATTAGGTAGCGACCCACTAACTGTAGGCTTTCTGCATTGTCAGTCACCTACGGTTAAGGAACGGATTTACCTAATTTGAACTGATTGCCGTTTGATTTTTAGCTAATTATCAAACAAGCAACCAATCTAAAACCCAAATAATAAGGCAATAACGGTATGAATAAGCAGGAATTTATTTCTCGTCGTAATGCATTATTGGCTCAAATGGCGCCAGCAAGTGCTGCTATTATTTTTTCAGCACCTGAAGCACAACGTAATGCGGATTGCGAATATCCGTATCGCCAGCACAGTGATTTTCTATATCTGACTGGATTTAGTGAGCCAGAAGCGGTTTTAGTTTTAATAAAAAGTGACGAGAAACATAGCCACACCGTGCTATTCAACCGTGTTCGCGATCTTACCGCAGAAATTTGGTTTGGGCGTCGCTTAGGACAAGATGCTGCACCAGAAAAATTAGGTATTGATAAAGCGCTGCCATTCGATGAAATCGTTGACCAGCTTTATCAATTACTCAATGGTCTCGATGTGGTTTATCACGCTCAAGGTGAATTTGATTACGCGGATAAACTGGTTTTCGGTGCATTGGATGTTCTGCGTCGAGGAAGCCGTCGCAACTTAAAAGCCCCTCGCACGCTCATTGACTGGCGTCCAATGGTGCACGAAATGCGCCTATTTAAGTCGGATGCAGAAATGGCCGTCATGCGCAAAGCGGGTGAAATTTCGGCATTAGCCCATATTCGTGCAATGGAAACTTGCCGCCCGAATATGTATGAATACCAACTCTGTGGTGAGATTGAGTATGAATTTACTCGCCATGGTGCGCGTTTCCCATCTTATAACACCATCGTCGGTAGTGGCGAAAACGCCTGCATTTTGCACTACACAGAAAATGAATGTGCGATGAAAGATGGGGACTTAGTCCTAATTGATGCCGGTGCAGAGTTAGAAGGTTACGCAGGGGATATCACCCGAACTTTCCCTGTGAACGGAAAATTCACCAAAGAACAGCGTGAAATTTACGATATCGTGCTTCAATCTATTAACACCGCATTAGAACTTTACCGCCCAGGCACCAGTATCCACGAAGTGACTCGTCAAATTGTTCGCATTAAAACAGAAGGCTTAGTGAAATTAGGCATTTTGCAGGGTGACGTCGAACAATTGATCGAAAACAAAGCGTATCATCCATTTTTTATGCATGGTTTAAGCCATTGGCTGGGCTTAGATGTTCATGATGTCGGTTTTTACGGTGTAGAAAGAGACCGCATTTTAGAGCCGGGCATGGTGCTAACCATTGAACCAGGATTATATATTGCGCCAGATGCTGACGTACCGCCTCAATACCGTGGTATTGGCGTACGTATCGAAGACGACATTCTTATCACTGAAGATGGGAATGAAAACTTAACGGCGATGGTCGTTAAAGATCCTGATGAAATTGAAGCGTTAATGGCGGCGGCTAAAAAACGCTTAGGTTAAGCAGTAAAAAGTAATAATAGAAGGTAATTAACAACCTATGAATGTGATTATTGTTGGGGGAGGAATGGCTGGCGCGACATTGGCACTGGCAATTTCATCACTCAGTCGAGGACGTGTTTCGGTATCACTAATCGAAGCATCTCAACCGGATAACCAGCATCCGGGCTTTGATGCACGAGCGATTGCGTTAGCGCACGGCACTTGCCAGTACCTATCGTCGATTGGTGTTTGGTCTGCATTTGCTGATTGCGTTACCCCCATTAATCACGTTCATGTGTCCGATAGAGGGCATGCAGGGTTTGTTAATATTCATGCTGAAGATCACCAAATCACTGAATTGGGTAATGTGATCGAATTGCATGAAGCAGGTGCTCGTTTATTTTCACTGTTACGTAAAGCACCCGGCGTTACACTTTATTGTCCTGCTAAAGTGGAGCATGTTGAGCGTACAGTGGACAACGTGACTGTCACGTTAGACAGCGGTGAGCAAATCACGGGCAGTTTATTAGTGGCGGCGGATGGTAGCCGTTCTGCGATTGGTCAAGCTTGCAATATGCAATGGCAGCAAGATGATTATGGACAAGTGGCAATTATTGCCAATGTGAAAACATCGATTGACCCCGCAGGGCGTGCCTTCGAACGCTTTACTGAATTTGGTCCTTTGGCATTATTACCTATGTCTGAAGGGCGTAGCTCGTTAGTTTGGTGTCATCGCCAAGAACATGCTGACGATATTAATGCGTGGGATGATGAAACCTTTATTCGCAAATTACAGCAAGCATTTGGCTGGCGTTTAGGGGAAATAACCCAAGCTGGTAAACGTAATTGTTACCCATTAGTGTTAAGAAAAGCGGTGAATCCTGTTAGTCACCGTGTTGCGTTGGTGGGAAATGCAGCGCAAACATTACACCCAATTGCAGGGCAAGGTTTCAACCTTGGGATCCGTGATGTCATGCAATTAGCTGAGTTAGTCGTCAATGCTCATGATAATCAGCAAGATATTGGCAGTTATTCATTGCTAAGTCAGTACCAACAAACCCGATTAGCCGATCGAGAAAAAACAGTCACCATGACCGATGGTCTGGTGCGCTTATTTGCTAATCGTTGCTTCCCATTAATTGTGGGGCGTAATTTAGGCCTGATGGCGATGGAGATGTTGCCGCCTGTTCGTGATGTTTTAGCCCGCCAAACCCTTGGCTGGGTCGCACATAAATAACCACAAAACTAAGAGGAATAAAAATATGCAATCGTTTGATGTGGTTATCGCCGGTGGTGGTATGGTTGGACTCGCACTGGCATGTGGACTCGAAGGCAGTGGTTTACGTGTGGCGGTCGTTGAAAACCATCCACCTAAAACGCCATTCTCTGCTAACGATCCCCATGCGCTACGCGTGTCGGCAATCAATGCCGCCAGTGAAAAATTATTGACTCATTTAGATGTATGGTCAGCAATCAAAGGGATGCGTGCTGCCGCCTATAGCGGGATGGAAGTGTGGGATAACCACAGTTTCGGTCGTATTGCTTTTTCTGCTAAAGACCAAAATCTCTCGCATTTAGGTCATATCGTTGAAAACAATGTGGTGCGCGATGCCTTATGGCAAAAAGCCAGCCAATTGCGTGATGTAACTTTACTGGCCCCTGCAACCATCAAGAAGGTGGTATGGGGAGAAAATGACGTTTTCATCACGTTAGATGATGAAAATATGCTGACGGCTCGCTTGATAGTCGGGGCTGACGGCGCAAATTCATGGCTGCGTAGTCATGCAGATATTCCGCTCACTTTCTGGGATTATGAACATACCGCACTGGTAGCAACTATTCGAACCGAACGTTCCCATGAAGGTATTGCTCGCCAGGCTTTTAATGGGGAAGGCATCCTCGCGTTCTTACCGCTAAGCGACCCGCACTTATGTTCGATTGTTTGGTCTCAGCCAAACTTAGCCGCTGCGCGTCGTCAAGATTTAGATAAGTTAGAATTTGAGAAAGAATTGACCGTCGCATTTGATGTTAATTTAGGTTTTTGCCAATTAGAAAGCGACCGTTTAACTATCCCATTAACCGGACGTTATGCGCGTCAGTTTGCGGCGCAGCGTTTAGCGCTACTCGGGGATGCGGCTCACACCATTCATCCTTTGGCGGGCCAAGGGGTGAATCTTGGTTTTATGGACGTCGCTATGCTGATTGGTGAAATCAGAAGGCTACATCGTGAAGGCAAAGATTTTGGTCAATATTTCTATTTGCGTGATTATGAACGTAGCCGCAAGCACAGCGCAGCGGTGATGTTAGCGGGAATGCAAGGTTTCCGTGAACTGTTTGATGGCAACAACCCTGCGAAGAAATTGCTGCGAGATATTGGTCTTGTTTTAGCGGACAGTTTACCGGGTGTTAAGCCTCAACTACTAAACCACGCGATGGGCTTATCGGATATGCCAAAATGGCTAAAGCAACTACCGACTAATAACGCTTAATTCCGTCTGAATTTTCTCTTCCAAATAACCTGAGTGTTTAATTTTAAATACTCAGGTTTTTTATTTCTCTTTCCATTTTGTTCGCAACCAGTCTTGCCTAGCAATAGCTGAGAAAAACTAATTTACCCATGATTTCGGATTAGTTTTTCTAATTTATGTGTTTTTCTGAATTTGTCCACATTTTTGGGTTAAGTCTCAATTACGATGATTTTTTGCGCACTAATAAGCCAAATATGAAGGGATTGAGTGATCGTTCTCAATTATTTAACAAAAACCACTGGTAATGTGAGGGCGCAATCAGTAATACAGAGAGTACATCACCCTATTTTTATTTATAGCATCCAATTTTGAATGTTAGCGGTTTTGAATCAAATCCGATGATTTGCGTTTTGATGAAACGGGGTTCACAGAAAAAAATTTATGCCGTTCATTACGCAATCACCCCATCAGACACAGTAATGTAAAGAGGGTATTCATGGTAAAGCAAACGACTCTATATGATGAGCATATAGCCTGCGGCGCAAAAATGGTGGATTTTCATGGCTGGATGATGCCACTGCACTATGGTTCACAAATCAACGAACATAATATTGTTCGAACCGATGCAGGAATGTTTGATGTTTCCCACATGACGATTGTTGACCTACATGGCGAAGGTTGCCGCGATTTTCTTCGTTATCTTCTCGCCAATGATATTGCTAAGCTCACCATCAAAGGTCGCGCACTGTATACAGGTATGCTGAATGCATCAGGTGGTGTGATTGATGACCTGATTGTTTATTACCTTGAAGATGATTTCTACCGCCTTGTGGTTAACTCTGCGACGCGAGACAAAGACATAGCATGGATTGAGCAGCACGCGAAAGATTATGCGGTCGCGATTACTGTACGTGATGATTTGGCATTAGTTGCCGTTCAAGGTCCGAAATCTCAAGAAAAAGTTCACACGTTGCTGACTGAAGAACAACGTGCTGCCATCAAAGATATGAAGCCTTTTTATGGTGTTCAAACTGGCGATCTGTTTATTGCGACCACGGGCTACACCGGTGAAAAAGGGTATGAAATTGCGATGCCGAAACAGCATATCGTGGATTTCTGGCATAAATTACTGAAGGCAGGCGTTCATCCAGCAGGTTTAGGCGCTCGTGATACTCTGCGTCTTGAAGCGGGTATGAATCTCTATGGGCAAGATATGGATGAGTCTATTTCTCCATTAGCGGCCAATATGGGGTGGACAATTGCTTGGGAGCCGCAAGACAGAAACTTTATTGGCCGTGAAGCGTTGGAAAAACAGCGAGCGAAAGGTACCGATAAGCTGGTGGGTATCGTGATGCGCGAAAAAGGCATTTTACGTGCTGAACAGGTTGTGCGCTTTACGGATGAATCAGGTAAATTGCATGAGGGAGTGATCACTAGTGGTTCATTCTCTCCAACGTTAGGTTTCAGTATCGCGCTAGCGCGTGTACCGGGTGACATTAAAAATCACGCCATCGTTGAAATTCGTCAGCGGGAAATGCCGGTTGAAGTGGTAAAACCAGGATTTGTCCGTGAAGGTAAGGCATTAGTGTAATTAGATATTTTCTAATACAAATTGATTTTAAAACGTTTTCTCAAAAACTTTTTCTCAAGAACATATGGTCAGAATCAAAAGAGAGGCTAGAAATGAGCAATGCACCTAAAGAATTAAGATATACCCGCGAACACGAATGGCTGCGTGATGAAGGAAACGGTGAGTTCACTGTGGGTATTACTGAACATGCGCAAGAAACTTTAGGCGATATGGTGTTTGTTGATTTACCCGATGTGGGTGATGTAGTGAGCGCAGGGGACGACTGTGCTGTCGTTGAATCTGTGAAAGCAGCATCCGATATTTATGCACCGATTAGTGGTGAAATTATTGCAGTTAACAGTGCACTCAGCGACTCTCCAGAGCTGGTGAACGAATCGCCATATCAAGAAGGCTGGATTTTCCGTATTAAGATGAGCGATGACTCTCAGTTAGCTGACCTTATCGATGCTCAAGGTTATCTGAGCATGATCGCTGCGGAAGAGTAATCCACAGCATCATGTTTCGCACTGTAGTGTGATCGCTTGCTACAGTGCGAAATATCAAGAACATAATGAATATTTTTAACCAAGGTTAGTTTGAACTAGTCTACTTATCTCGCAGTTTATCAATAGGTTTTATCATCGCTAGAGTCTTATAACCTACGCTACGCATAGCAAAAAGGATGGGAACACAGATATGTCGATGTCACTGAGTCAACTAGAAAACCGTTCAGAATTTATCTCGCGCCATATAGGGTCATCAGAACAACAAATAAAAACCATGTTAGGTACTGTTGGCGCGACTTCCCTCGATAATTTAATGGACAAAATTGTCCCGAAAGCCATTTTACTGCCTGAGCCACCAAGAGTCGGCGGTGGTGCAACCGAGCAAGAAGCGCTCGCAGAATTAAAAGGGATTGCTTCCCTAAATAAACGTTATAAAAGTTATATCGGCATGGGCTATGCCCCAGTGATCCTTCCTCCTGTTATCTTACGTAATTTGCTCGAAAACCCAGGCTGGTATACGGCTTATACCCCTTATCAGCCCGAAGTTTCCCAAGGTCGTCTTGAGTCACTGCTGAATTTCCAGCAATTAACGATTGATTTAACGGGCTTAGATTTAGCATCAGCTTCTTTGCTGGATGAAGCGACAGCGGCAGCAGAAGCCATGGCGATGGCAAAACGCATCAGTAAATTGAAAAATGCAGAACGCTTTTTCGTTGCGGATGACGTCCATCCTCAAACCCTTGATGTTGTGCGGACTCGTGCAGGCACATTTGGCTTTGAAGTGATTGTCGACAGTGCGGAAAAAGTGCTGGAACATGAAGGTGTGTTTGGTGCATTACTGCAACAAGTTGGCACCACAGGGAATATTCATGATTACAGCGAGTTATTTACCAAACTAAAAGCGAAGAATATTGTCAGCTGTGTGGCTGCCGATATGATGGCATTAGTGTTATTGACAGCACCTGCAAAACAAGGGGCTGACATTGTTTTCGGCTCAGCGCAGCGTTTTGGTGTACCAATGGGTTATGGTGGCCCTCATGCTGCATTCTTTGCGTGTAAAGATGAATTCAAACGTGCGATGCCGGGACGCATTATCGGGGTCTCTCGTGATGCTGCAGGTCATACTGCGCTACGTATGGCGATGCAAACTCGTGAACAGCATATCCGCCGTGAAAAAGCGAACTCCAACATTTGTACTTCCCAAGTTTTACTGGCCAATATTGCCGCGATGTATGCGGTGTATCATGGGCCTGAAGGCTTGAAAATGATTGCTCAGCGCATTCATCGCTTTAGCTCAATTTTTGCGAAAGCGCTTACAGAGTCAGGCATCGCTCTGCGCCATAAAACGTGGTTCGATACTCTGGCTATCGAAGTAGCAGACAAAGCGGCGGTCTTAGCGCGCGCTGAAAAAGCAAAAATAAACTTACGGACAGATATTCACGGTGCAGTGGGTGTTACGTTCAGTGAAATTACCACTCGCCAAGATCTCAACGAACTGTTCTTTGTGATCACGGGTACTGACCAAAAACTGGATTTCGAAAAATTAGATAAGCAAGTTTCGGAAAGTGAAAGTGCAATTCCAGCAGCCATGTTGCGTGATGACGTGATTTTATCCCATCCAAATTTCCATCGTTATCATAGCGAAACGGAAATGATGCGCTACATGCACAGCTTAGAGCGTAAGGATTTAGCGTTGAACCAAGCGATGATCCCATTAGGTTCTTGCACTATGAAACTTAACGCTGCTGCGGAAATGCTGCCAATTACGTGGCCTGAATTTGGTGAGTTACACCCGTTCTGTCCACCGGAGCAGGCGCAAGGTTATCATCAAATGATTGAGCAGCTTTCCCACTGGCTAGTGCAATTGACGGGATATGATGCTGTCTGTATGCAACCTAACTCAGGGGCTCAAGGGGAATATGCGGGTCTGTTAGCAATCCGTCGTTACCATGA
Organism: Providencia sp. PROV188; assembly: GCF_027595165.1. Lineage (NCBI taxonomy): Bacteria > Pseudomonadati > Pseudomonadota > Gammaproteobacteria > Enterobacterales > Morganellaceae > Providencia > Providencia sp. PROV188. Next base: position 2,683,837 of record NZ_CP097291.1, on the reverse strand, counting down.
AAGCCGCAATGAAGGCGCACGTAATATTTGTTTGATCCCAGCCTCTGCTCACGGAACTAACCCAGCCTCTGCTCACATGGCGGGTATGGAAGTGGTGGTGGTACGCTGTGATGATGAAGGTAACATTGACCTTGCTGACCTGCGAGAAAAAGCGCAGGAGCACAGTGCAGCGCTCTCATGCGTGATGGTGACTTACCCGTCAACTCACGGTGTGTATGAAGAGAGCATTCGCGAAGTGTGTGAAATTATCCACCAATATGGCGGGCAAGTTTACTTAGATGGCGCGAATATGAACGCACAAGTGGGGCTGACAACACCGGGCTTTATCGGCGCGGATGTGTCTCACTTGAACTTACATAAAACCTTCTGTATTCCTCATGGCGGTGGCGGCCCAGGTATGGGACCTATCGGTGTGAAGAAACATTTAGCACCGTTTGTACCAGGGCACTCTGTCGTCACTCAAGAAATGCTAACCGAACAAGGTGCGGTTTCTGCTGCGCCATTTGGTAGCGCTTCTATTCTGCCAATTAGCTGGATGTATATCCGAATGATGGGCTCTCATGGGCTGAGAAAAGCCAGCCAAGTGGCAATCTTGAACGCTAACTATATTGCGAAGCGTTTAGCGAGTCGCTATGAGATCCTCTATACCGGACAAGAAGGTTATGTGGCTCATGAATGTATCGTGGATCTACGTCCAATCAAGAAAGATACAGGCATCAGTGAGCTGGATATTGCTAAGCGCTTGATTGACTATGGTTTCCATGCGCCAACCATGTCATTCCCAGTTGCAGGTACGTTGATGATCGAACCTACTGAGTCAGAAAGTATTGTGGAAATCGATCGCTTTATCGATGCAATGCTGGCTATCCGCGATGAGATTGATCAAGTGGTTCAAGGTAAATGGACGCTGGAAGATAACCCGTTAGTCAATGCGCCACACGTTCAAACTGAGTTGGCAGAAGAGTGGGGTCATAGCTATAGCCGTGAATTGGCGGTATTCCCATCTCATGCAACACGAGTGAACAAGTACTGGCCAGCGGTAAAACGCCTTGATGATGTTTATGGCGACCGCCATTTACATTGCTCTTGTGTGCCTATTGATGAGTATATGTAATTAATTTTTTAGCTTTTTAATATGAAAACGCCAGATATTTATCTGGCGTTTTTTGTTTTATTTTTTTAATTACAGCAGCCAGCCTTTTTGGTGGGCTTGCTCTAATTGCTGTTTAAGCTGCAACCAAAATTCAGGGAGGATCTCCTGAATATAGTCACATTTACTAACGACCTGCTCATGACGAATATGGTTTTCAACCCAGCTTTGACCCTGATTATGCAAGTTCAATAACATCGGCATGGCTCTATCAATGGCATTGGCATATTTCGATTCCAATGTCTCGACGGCATCATACTCATTCCATAATGCTAAGAATTCAGCATTTTGCGGGCTTGGCAGTAGATTAAACAGGCGGTTAGCTGCTTTGACTTCGTCATCATGAATGGCTTCACGAGCGGCATTATCAAACACCAAAACGTCACCTGCATCAATTTCGACGATATCATGAACGAGCGCAAGTTTAATGGCGCGTTCAAGATTAACGCCCGGCACATAAGGGGCAAAAGCCATAGCAGCAACAGCAAACTGCCAGCTATGTTCGGCTGTGTTTTCGTGTCTTTCGCGGTTTAATAATTTATTCTTGCGATAAACGCTTTTCAGTTTATCGAGCTCCATCAAAAATTGTACGACTTCAGTAAAAGCCCCAAAATTCAAAACGTCGAGTGGCTTATTACTTATTGCAGATGACATAAAAACCCCAATTATTTATCTTCTTCTAATGAATAAGGCAGTGGTGCAATGGTCAGGCAACTTTGCTCGTCACCCATAACGCGAAACACGCTATCAGCTTCCATATCGTTGTTCATGATGATTTGGATGCTAAGTTCTCCATTCCCTAAACGTACGGCGGCGAGTACTGTTCCGGTACGGCGCCAGTTTTCACCGAGTTGCCACTCAACACCATCACCAATAGTTGGAAGTGAGGAGCCAGTGCCCGTTAGCCAGTACATCGCGCGTTTATTGGCACCACGGAACTTGGCGCGTGCAACCATTTCTTGGCCGGTATAGCAGCCTTTTTTAAAGCTAATTCCGTGAGGGATGGCTTGTAAGTTTGCAGCTTGAGGCAGATGTTGGGCACTATTTTCTTGGTCGATAACGGCAAAGCCCGCCGCAATTTCTAATGCTAACCATTGTTGGTCAGAAACCAATGTCGCATTTAAGGTCTCGGTGATGTTTTGAGCAGTCGTTTCGTCTGTAATAATTAAAAATCGCTCTGCGGGAAGGTCAAAATGTAGAAGGGTACTGTTGCCTTCTGCGATGACTTGGTTTTGGGTATCGGGTAGTGTGGCGAACACGGATGAAAGCGCTTCTCGTGCGCCTTGGCCTGCCACACCCAGTAATTTCAGTTCAGGTTTCTTTTCAAAAGTGACTTTAGAGAAAACAGCGTATTTTTTTAACTCTGCGAGTTGGGCATCAGCAACACTGCGTCTTTCAATATAAGAATAACCGGCTAAGTGATGGAATAAACGTAGGTCACTCCACATTTTTCCTTTTGGATCGCAATGAGCGGTTAGTGTATGTGCATGCTCAAGTGTGCTGATATCGGCGGTGACTTGTCCTTGCAGATATTTTTCTGCATCAGCGCCGTGTAGGTGGATAAGTTCCCAGTTTTCCAGTGAAATCAAAACAAGGGGTAAAGACTGAGAATCGAGGGGAAACTGTTGTGCGTTGTCTACATGGGAAGTCATGATTTCACCTGTTGTTCTTTATTTGATAATGGTGCTTAATGGTAAAATAGCTAGGTCACATTGCAAGCCTCAAACCGAACTAAAGTGCCATTAACCTATTATTCAGCATAAGAGGGTAAATAGTTTGTAGAAAAACGGTATTTTACAACCTAAAATGTGAACTATGTAGAGTGTGACATGTTTTATTGACAGATTATCTGATAGAGTATTTAAAATAATCAATCTTATCAGTCAACTGCAACAAAAGGTCGTAGTGAAATGGATAATGGAATGCCTAGCGGGCAAAGTCAAATCGATATCAATAACAAGGCGCGAATTCATTGGGCGTGCAGGAGAGGCATGCGTGAGCTTGATATTTCTATCATGCCATTTTTTGAATATGAATATGACGAGCTAACAGACCACGATAAGCGTGTTTTTGTGCGCCTGCTCGAATGTCCAGACCCAGATTTGTTCAATTGGTTGATGAATCACGGGCGTCCGGAGGACGAAGAACTGTTCTCTATGATTAAACTCATTCAAGAAAGAAATAAAAATCGTGGTCCTGTGGAAATCTAATCTTTCCATTTCATGGAAAACTCAGCTTTTTTCCACCTGTCTTCATGGGGTAACGGGCATTATTTTGCTTGTTGCACCATGGGCTCCAGGTAATTCAATGATTTGGCTGCCATTATTAGTGGTGTTGGTAGCTAGTTGGGCAAAAAGCCAAAAAAATATCGCTAAAGTCAAAGGTGTGGCTGTATTGGTGAATGGCAACAAGCTTCAATGGAAAAAGAATGAGTGGGAAATTATCAAAGCGCCATGGTGTAGCCGTTTTGGTATTTTATTAACGCTTAATGCGTTGCAAGGTAAGCCTCAGAAGCTTCGCTTGTGGATTGCAAAGGATTCTGTTTCCGAAGAGAATTGGCGCAATCTCAATCAATTACTACTGCAATACCCTGATATTTGATATTGCAGTTAGTTGTCTTTGGCGCTTAAAGAGCAGCTTCAATTTCTTGTAGGATCTGCTCACACCATTGTGCGACTCGCTCATCGGTTTGTTCAAACTGGTTCACATCATCTAATGCAAGACCCACAAACATCTCACCATCTTCCGTGAGCGGTTTCGGGCTTTCAAATTCATAACCTTCAGTCGGCCAAAAGCCAATAAACTGTGCGCCAGTCGGTTTAAGCTGGTGATAGAGCATGCCAAGTGCATCTAAAAACCATTCGCTATAGTCAACTTGGTCACCCATGCCATACATTGCGACCATTTTATCCGCAAGGTTAAGTTTGGGAAGCGCTTCCCAAATTTCTAGCCAATCTTCCTGAATTTCACCGAAATCCCACGTAGGGATACCCAAAATAAGAGCATCGTACTGTTCCATTAATTCTGGCGGTGTATCTTTGACGTTATGGAGGGTAATGAAATCATCACCAAGAATGTCACGTATTTTTTCTGCGACCATTTCGGTGTAGCAGGTACTTGAACCGTAAAAAAGACCTATTTTCATATATATTATTACTATATCCAGCGCTGGTTTTTATCACGAGGGACGTATTGTAACAGATGGTGCTACAATCAGGCATAATAGATTGCACTGTAATAATAAAGAGGCATAGGATCTGGCGTGGAAAGTAAACAACTGAATCCGTTAATTGAACAGTTTCTTGATACAATTTGGTTGGAGCAAGATCTTGCTGAAAACACTTTGGCATCTTATCGTAATGACCTCCAATCGTTAGATAGATGGCTGGATGCACAGCAATTGCATTTGGAAAGTGTTCAGTCGATTGATTTACAATCTTTTCTCGCGGAACGTATTGATGGCGGATACAAAGCTGCAAGTTCTGCGCGTTTATTAAGTTCGATTCGCCGGTTATTTCAATATTTTTATCGCGAAAAGATAAGAGCGGATGATCCTTCCGCGGTAATCGCAGCACCAAAAATTCCGCAGCGATTACCCAAAGATCTCAGTGAAAAACAAGTTGAAGATTTGCTTAATGCACCTGCGACTGAAGACTCGCTCGAGTTACGGGACAAAGCCATGTTGGAAGTATTGTATGCTTGTGGCTTACGGGTTTCCGAGCTGACAGGGCTGACATTTTCGGATATCAGCTTGCGTCAAGGCGTCGTTCGGGTCGTTGGTAAAGGTGATAAAGAGCGTTTGATCCCTCTGGGAGAAGAGGCGATTTACTGGCTGGAAAAATATATAGCGCAAGGGCGCCCAGATTTACTGAATGGGAAAACTAGCGATGTTTTATTTCCAAGCAAACGTGGTACAAAGATGACCCGCCAGACATTTTGGCACCGAATAAAATATTATGCCGTACTTGCTAATATTGATGGGGATGCGTTATCTCCTCACGTATTAAGGCATGCATTTGCAACCCATTTATTGAATCACGGCGCGGACTTACGCGTTGTACAAATGTTGTTAGGTCATAGCGACCTATCCACAACCCAAATTTACACACATGTCGCTACTGAGCGGCTACGTGCTTTACATGAGCAGCATCATCCGAGAGGGTGATGGGTGAAAGGATAAATATGAAACGCAAACTACTTGTTTTAGCCGCCTGTATCGCGTCATTAACGGCATCGGTTTATGGCGCAACGGAAGAAAAACTGATTATCGAAAAACTGGCACATTATAATATGCAAGTGGAATCCATTAAGCCTTCCCCAATTGTTGGATTAAATACGGTGGAAACGGATAACGGCGTAATTTATGTGACGGACGATGGTAAATACCTGTTACAAGGCCCAATTTATGATCTCAGCGGAAAAGTTCCGGTGAACATCAGTAACCAGCCTTTGTTGAAGAAGATGGAAGCGTTGAAAAACGAGATGATCATCTTCAAAGCACCCAATGAAAAATATGCGATAACGGTCTTTACTGATATTAGCTGTGGTTACTGTAAGAAATTACACGAAACAGTGGGTGAGTTAAACAGCAAAGGGGTGACTGTGCGCTACTTAGCCTTCCCGCGTCAAGGGATGAAGAGCGACACAGCAAAACAGATGGCATCAATCTGGTGTAATGCATTACCAAAAGATGCGTTGACTAAAGCGTTCAAAGGTGACGAAGTTGCCATGATTGATGACTGTAAAATCGATTTAGGCAATCATTTGAAATTAGGTCAATTATTTAAAGTTACAGGAACGCCTGCCATTATTTTACCAAGCGGACAAGTACTCCCTGGCTTTTTAAAACCTGACGAATTACTCCAAATACTTGAACAGAAATAATCATCATTGTGAATGTCGAAACTTTTTTACGTCAACGAGAATTAACAGGTAATGCCGCGGCATTGCCTAATGTTCCTGAACTTTTGCAGCGCATTTATGCCTCTAGAGGGATAACTTCTCTCGCTCAATTGGAGCGTAAAGCGTCTAATTTGCTTGATTACCGTTCGCTATCAGGGGTTGAAAATGCACTAACGCTGCTCTATTTGGCGCTGGTGGAGCACCAAAAAATCACTATTGTTGGGGATTTTGATGCTGATGGTGCAACGAGTACAGCATTAGCTATCCGTGCGCTTAAAGCGATGGGGTATAGGAATTTAAACTATATCGTTCCAAACCGTTTTGAAAATGGCTACGGTTTAACGCCATTGGTGGTGGACGAAGCCTATAAGCAGGGAACGGATCTGATTATTACGGTAGATAACGGTATCTCTTCTCATGATGGCGTGGTGACTGCTCACGAGTATGGGATGAAGGTAATTATTACCGACCACCATTTACCGGGAGAAACGCTACCGACGGCGGATGCTATCATCAATCCGAATCTTAATGATTGCCAATTTGCATCGAAATCACTGGCTGGTGTTGGGGTAACGTTTTATTTAATGTCAGCGTTAAGAGCCCATTTACGTCAACAGCAGTGGTTTGAAAAGCAAGGGATCAGCGAGCCTAATTTAGCGGAATACCTTGATTTAGTCGCGCTGGGTACCGTAGCAGACGTGGTGCCATTGGATACGAACAACCGCATTCTGGTGCATCAAGGGTTGAATCGAGTGAGAGCAGGGCGCTGCTGTGCTGGGATCAAAGCGTTAATTGAGGTATCTAAGCGAGATGCCTCTCGTCTGGTCGCGAATGATTTTGGCTTTGCGCTGGGACCAAGACTTAATGCGGCTGGTCGGCTGGATGATATGTCTGTCAGTATTGAATTACTGTTGACGGATGATATGGCACATGCACGCCAGCTAGCCAATGAGTTAGATGGTTTAAATCAGACCCGCCGTGAAATTGAAGCGGGTATGCAGCAAGAAGCATTGGTGCTATTTAACAAAATCGAATACAGCGAAAATCAGTTACCGAACGGTTTAGCGCTATATCATCCCGAATGGCATCAAGGGGTGGTTGGGATTTTAGCTTCACGAATTAAAGAGCAATTCCATCGCCCCGTTATTGCGTTCGCGCCTGCCGGAGATGGGTTATTAAAAGGCTCTGGTCGTTCAGTGCAGGGCGTTCATATGCGCGATGCATTAGAGCGATTAAATACGCTGCAACCGGGGTTAATGCAAAAGTTTGGTGGACACGCCATGGCTGCGGGTCTGTCGCTTGAAGAGAGCAAATTTGACGCATTCAAATACCATTTCGAAATGCTGATGGGAGAACTTATTCAACCTGAGCAATTATCGGGCGTTATTTGGAGTGACGGCGAATTATTGCGTAATCAACTGTCATTAGAGACGGCGGAATTACTTCGCGAAAGCGGTCCGTGGGGGCAGTCTTTTCCTGAACCTGTATTTGATGGGCATTTCCAGTTATTGCAACAAAAGTTGGTGGGCGAGAAACATTTAAAATTGATGTTAGAACCCGTGAATGGAGGGCCGATGTTGGATGGCATTATGTTCAATATTGATGTCCGTAGATGGCCAGATAATAGCGTCAAAAAAGCGAAAATCGCGTTTAAGTTAGATGTGAACGAGTTTCGCGGAAATAAAAATGTGCAATTGATGATTGAACACATTTGGCCCGATTAAAACCACGGTAAAAGTTCGTTCAGAAATAGAGGATTGATGCCCTATAAACCTGACAGGAATTCCGTTATACTAAACGGTTCGTGAATGAAAATATTTATCTTTATTGATCAACTATAAGATAGTGAAAATGACGTTTGAAATAAACCCAGTAAAAAGCAAAATTCAGGACCTGTCTGAACGGACAACGGTTCTGAGGGGGTATCTTTGACTATGATGCCAAGAAAGAACGCTTAGAAGAAGTGAATGCAGAACTTGAGCAGCCGGATGTCTGGAATGAACCAGAACGCGCTCAAGCACTTGGCAAAGAACGCTCTTCCCTTGAGGCGATTGTTGAGACAATTGACCAACTGACCCAAGGTATTGAAGACGTAGAAGGTTTATTGGAATTGGCGGTAGAAGCTGATGATGAAGAAACGTTCAACGAAGCGGGCGCTGAGTTAGAAGCACTGCAAGGCAAGTTAGAGCAACTTGAATTCCGCCGAATGTTCTCCGGTGAATATGACAGCGCTGACTGCTATATCGACTTACAAGCAGGTTCTGGCGGTACAGAAGCGCAAGATTGGGCAAGTATGCTCATGCGTATGTATCTGCGTTGGGCTGAGTCAAAAGGCTTCAAAACAGAAATTATCGAAGAGTCAGATGGTGATGTGGCGGGTTTAAAATCTGCAACAATTAAAATCATCGGTGATTATGCCTATGGCTGGTTAAGAACAGAAACGGGTGTTCACCGTTTAGTGCGCAAAAGCCCATTTGACTCCGGCGGTCGTCGTCATACTTCATTTAGTTCAGCGTTTATCTATCCTGAAGTTGATGATGATATTGATATCGAAATTAACCCTGCTGATTTACGTATCGACGTATACCGAGCCTCGGGTGCCGGTGGTCAGCACGTTAACAAAACTGAGTCTGCGGTGCGTATCACCCATATACCGACCAACATTGTGACTCAGTGCCAGAACGACCGTTCACAGCATAAAAACAAAGATCAAGCCATGCGCCAGTTAAAAGCGAAATTATACGAACTGGAAATGCAGAAGAAGAACGCAGATAAGCAAGCGATGGAAGAGAATAAATCGGACATTGGCTGGGGAAGCCAAATTCGTTCTTACGTCCTTGATGATGCACGCATTAAAGACTTACGTACTGGTGTGGAAACGCGTAACACGCAAGCCGTGCTGGATGGTGATTTGGATAAATTCATTGAAGCTAGTTTAAAAGCTGGCCTGTGAGGAAAAAATGTCTCAAGAGCAACAGGGTGCAGAACAAGCTCCCGATTTAAATAACGAACTCAAAGCCCGTAAAGAAAAACTGGTTGCGCTGCGCGAACAGGGTATTCCATTCCCAAATGATTTTCGTCGTGAAAATGTCTCTGATAAGCTTCACGCTGAATTTGGTGAAAAATCTGCAGAAGAGCTGGAAGACCTGAACATTGAAGTGACTATTGCGGGTCGTATGATGACTCGTCGTATCATGGGTAAAGCGTCATTTGCAACATTACAAGATGTTGGTGGCCGTATTCAGATCTACGTCTCACGCGATGATCTGCCAGAAGGTATCTACAACGAACAGTTCAAAAAATGGGACTTAGGTGACATTTTAGGTGCTAAAGGTCGTTTATTTAAAACTAAAACTGGCGAATTGACCGTTCACTGTCATGAAGTTCGTTTGCTGACTAAAGCTCTGCGTCCATTACCAGATAAATTCCACGGTTTATCAGACCAAGAAACACGTTACCGTCAACGTTACCTTGACCTGATTGCTAACGATGAATCTCGTAACACTTTCATCATTCGTTCTAAGATCTTAGCGGAAGTTCGTAACTTCATGGTCGAACATGGATTTATGGAAGTAGAAACTCCGATGATGCAAGTTATTCCGGGTGGTGCTTCTGCACGTCCATTTGTGACTCACCATAATGCATTAGATATTGATATGTATCTGCGTATTGCGCCGGAACTGTATCTGAAGCGTTTAGTTGTCGGTGGTTTTGAACGCGTATTCGAAATCAACCGTAACTTCCGTAACGAAGGTTTATCTCCTCGTCATAACCCAGAATTCACGATGATGGAACTGTATATGGCGTATGCCGATTACCGTGACCTGATTGTGCTGACTGAAGACTTATTCCGTATTTTAACGCAGAAAGTATTAGGCAATACCGTTGTTAAATATGGTGAACAAGAGTTCGATTTTGGTAAACCATTTACCAAAATGACGATGAAAGAAGCTATCTGCAAATACCGTCCAGAAACTAACGTTGCTGACCTGGATGATATGGATAAAGCGGTTGCGATCGCGCAGTCTATCGGAATCAAGATTGAGAAGAGCTGGGGTTTAGGTCGTGTTCAGTGCGAAATCTTTGAAGAAGTTGCTGAAAGCCACTTAATTCAACCAACCTTTATTACAGAATATCCGGCTGAAGTTTCTCCATTAGCGCGCCGTAATGATGATAATCCATTCATTACTGATCGTTTCGAATTCTTTATCGGTGGTCGTGAAATCGGTAACGGTTTCTCTGAGTTAAATGACGCAGAAGATCAAGCAGAACGTTTTGCTGAGCAAGTTCGTCAGAAAGACGAAGGTGATGATGAAGCGATGTTCTACGACGAAGATTACGTGACCGCATTAGAGCACGGGTTACCACCAACAGCAGGTTTAGGTATTGGTATTGACCGTATGGTCATGCTATTTACTAATAGCCATACTATTCGTGATGTAATCCTATTCCCTGCATTACGTCCTAGCAAAGCTTAAGTTTTGTTTTTCATGCCCAGTTAATAACTGGGCATGAATCTTCTCAATTAATCATGGTATTTTTATTTAATTCTCTCATTCAAACCCACAATTAATTTGTTGTACCTTTCCAGTATTAAAATAAAAATCTGCGTTACATCACGTTATGCGTTAATTTAAGATCAATATCTTTTTAAGATAACTGCTATTCATTGGCTGCTTTAATAAGTGTAGAATTTTATTTTACTCAATACCTAGCTTTGTTATCGAAGTGATCTTTATCATTTCATTGAGATATCTCAAAATGTGAGTATTTTCAATTTTTGACTGAGTAAATGTACCTGCTTGTAATATCATGATTTTAATTAATTAGACTAAGTTTATAAAAACCTGAGAGATAGGATGAGCGAGCAACGCTTATTTGATTTATTACTAATAAAATGTGTTTTTGATGTTAATTAATGTGCAAGAATAATCAATATACACAAGTATGCGATATCTTATTTAGAGAGATATGAGTATTAATGTACTAAAATAACAATTCTGTGGTTGTAAAACTAAATTGGCACAAAATAAAAATGCATAAGATTTATGAGAAGTCTCTATTTCTCTATTCGGCTATATAGAAAATAGCGAGTTTTTAGCTTACACTAGGTTTCTAGGACATCATAATAATAGCGAAGAAAAGTACTGGTAAGGTAAATATATGTTTTTAAAAAATAAATTTTATGTCGCGTCTTTGCTTGCGGTAAGCACGGCTTTACTTTCTGGCTGTGTCACTGGTCCAAATGCGCAAAAGACGGCATTAGCTGATTCTCAAACCACCACAGCAGCAACGAATAATTCACAGCAAAATAGTAAGGCTGATGATTCTTACCCTGAATCTCAGAACGTTTTAAATAATGCTTTAGATCGTTCACCAAATGCTGTTGAGCAGCAGGGTGTTGCGCCACTAAATACTTGTATTAAAGAACTCAGTTCATTGAAAACGCTATCACCAGAAAGTTATAACCGTCTGGTAGGCTCATTTAAAGAAGTGAGTGAAATTAATCAGCTATACAAACAAATCGAAGCAACTGCTAGCCCAGATACCATTGAGCTATTGCAAATGGCTATTGAATCTAAAACAAAAGTTCTTTGTGCTAAGGTGCGTTACAACGCAGTGCTATCAACGGAATCAACTTTGCAGAAAATTAATGGATTATGAGACTTAACCTAAGGCTTTGTGTCTCTCTGGCACTTTTTTCGACATGTTTTTCAACAGCTTCCTACGCGGAGCGTTTTAACAATGTCATCGATGACTTTGATACTTACCTTCAATCTGAAAATGAAGGTCAAAAACCAAAGCCTCGACCTGTCGAAGTACCACTGAGTGTTAAATCACAAGCCCAAGGTTATGATGTCTTATCCTCTCTTTCGCCAGTTCCTGTGCCGAAAGAAAACCGTCAAGTTACGGCGGGTAAAGTAAAGAATACTAAAGAGAAAAAGGTGGCTCAGCGATCATCGAATGCGGTGACGTCATCTGAATCTCAAAATACAAAAGCATCGGCATCAACACCTATTGAGCCTAAAACACCTGTTCAAGTAGCAGAACCAGCTCAAGTAGCAGACACAGATATCAAACCTGCTATCGACGTCTGTTTGTTGCCTTCTGAGTCTCAATCTTACCAGCCTGCATCTTCCTATTTGCTACAAGGTAATCAATGGAATCCTAAGTATTTGGCGAAGGATTTTGCCAAATACCAAGTCATTATTGATCCTCTTGGCTTATATTCTTCGAATTTCACGAAGAAAGCAGGGACTGAAAACTCAGTCAATCTGGCTCAGTTGGCAAAGCTCATTGAGCAACAGCAATTAAAAAATCTGTATCGCTTTGGCGTTGCTCAAGGTGTTGGTGAGCTGATTTCGTACAATAAGCTGCTAACTGATGGTCAGTTAGTCACTAAGCTGACTAACTACAATAAAGACATTGCTGAATTAAATCGCATCATTACTGAAAAGCAAACGACGATAGCTAAACTCAGTGGCGACATTGCAGCAAGTAAGTTGCAAATTGAGCAATTACAAAGTGTTGTAAAATCTGTTGATAATAAAGCTGTTATCGATGGGCTGAATAGTGAATTAGCTAAATCGCAGAAAGTGATTGCTGAAAAACAAGCTAATCTGGATAACCTTACCAAACAAAATAGCCAGTCATTAGACACTATCAAACAGTTGGAAAAACAGCTGAGTGATGGTGTGATTGAAGCGACAAATGCGAAAAAACAACTTGCCGACAAAGACAAGCAAGTCACGGATGCTCATCAGCGCATCGAGCAATTAACCTCCGAGATTGTCAAACTACAATCTGACGCGAAGCAGCAATTGCAGTCATCCGGCAATACGGATGAACAGCTGAAGTCTGTGAGTACCAACTTAGTACAGCAAGAAGCCTTACTGAAACAGCGTGAAGATGAGCTAAAGCAGGCTCAAGCGCAAAAAAATGATGTCCAATTAGCACTCAAGCAACAGCAAGATGCGGTTAAGCTGCTTGAACAACAGAATCAGCAACTGACCGCGCAAATGAAGCAGCAGTTGGCTGACAAAGACAAACAAGTCACGGATGCTCATCAGCACATCGAGCAATTAACCTCCGAGATTACCAAATTGCAATCTGACGCGAAGCAGCAATTGCAGTCATCTGGTAATACTGATGAACAGCTGAAGTCTGTAAGTGCCAACTTAGTACAGCAACAAGCCTTACTGAAACAGCGTGAAGATGAGCTAAAGCAGGCTCAAGCGCAAAAAAATGATGTCCAATTAGCACTGAAACAACAGCAAGACGCGGTTAAGCAGCTTGAACAACAAAATCAGCAACTGGCAGATAAAGTAAAACAAAAATCTGTGGTAGAAGCTGAATTAGCTACATCTAAGCAGCTGCTAGCTAAGGCTAGTACAGACTTGCAAAACGTGAAGCAAGAGCTGGAAAATAAAGCCGCGTTGATGGCTCAAGCTAGCGACAAACAAGTTAAAGCTTTATCTGAGCAAAACCAGAAGCTTTTGACTCAACTCGCTGAAAAATCACAGCAGAACGATAAAATTCAAGCAACATTAGTTGAGCAAACCGCTAAGTTAGTGCAAAAAAATGCACTGGATGTTGAGTTAGCAGAAGCGAAGAAACAACAGGTTACTCAGCAAAATGCCCATGAAAAAATAGCTAAGCAACTGGCGGATAGCCAAAATCAGTACGCACAGTTACAAGCGCAGCTAACATCGAATGAGCAAAGCTATGCGGATGCGAAAAAACAGTTAGCACAAGCAAATACTGAAGTGCAAAAACTGCGTGCTGAATTAGAAAAACAGACTGAACTTGCAGGCAAAGATACTGACCTACAAGTCAAAGAATTAACTGCGGAATTGAATAAGCAAATTAGCTTACTCAAAGGCCGAGAAGAAGCTTTAACAAAGTTAGATCAAGAGAATAAAGGCATTCAAGATTCGTTAAAAGCGCAACTGTCTGATAAACAGCAGCTAGAGTCTCAAAATACTCAATTGATGTCACAAGCCAAAGAAAAAGAAGCATTGATTGCTAAGCTTGAAGGTGACATTGCCAATCGCAACAAACAGCAAGCAGACATCGAGCAAAAGCTGCTAGATGCGAACAAACAATTGAATGCGTTAAAGTTAGATGCTGAAAAATTTAATGCCGAGAATCTCTCGAAAAAAGATCAGGAATTGCTTCAACTCAAGAAGCAGCTCGATGAAAAAACAGCGGCGGATAACAAATCTAAGCTGGAGCTTGCTAGTGTTCAAGATAGTTTGAAGAAAGCAAAAGATGAGTTGGCATCCTTGAAATCATTTTCAACAGATGAGGGACTGAAAGCGCAAATTAGGGATCTTAATCAGCGCGTGACTCAGTTACGTGAAGAGAATGATGCATTAAGAACGAGCAAAAAGTCACCTACAGGTAAAGCGCCGACCATTATCCAAATCCCATCTGCGGATAATACGACTATTGCCAAAGAGAATGAAAAGCGGAATCAGAAGATCCTGCAGGGTATAAAACAGCAGAAATACAGTAAGTTAGATAATTATACTTATTATAAGGTTTTACAAAAAGGTACACCAATTACAAATGTGAAAGACAAAAAAATCACATTGATCATGCGAGAACAACTTACCGATGGCAAGGTGACCGTTATGCATACAGAAAAAAATCCAATGGTGTTACCTTATGATCAACTTCCACCACCCATGAACTCGTTCGTAGAGAAAGTGGGTGTTGGCGGAATGGTCAAAATTTATATTGAGCCTGAAGGTGGTTATGGCCCAGAAGGTATTCCTGGTGAAGTGCCGCCAAACTCAATGTCAATTATTGATTTGAAAGTGATTCAAGCGAACTGATTAATAAGGTTCTAAATAAAAAGAAGGGGCTTACTTAAATAGTAGGCTCTTTTTTTATTTTCAACGATAGCGGGGTTGCCTTTCTGTCAGTGTAGCTAAGACATTAATCCTATACTGACAGGGCATATAACGTGAGGAAGGTACTAGGCGGCTTTACGCGACCTACTGGGGGTATAACCAAAGCGCTTATGATAGCTTTGAGTAAAGTAAGACTGACTTGAAAAGCCGGCTTCCATAGAAACTTCTACAATACTCATCGACGTATTTATCAATAATTGGTGTGCATACATGATGCGCTTCTCACTGATCCAAGAACGAGGTGATGTTGCATAAACAGTATGAAATAGCTCTTTGAATGTTGTTAAGCCCATGCCAAACGTTCTGGCAAACTCATTTAACTTCCACTCTTTTAAATAATTATTTTCCATGAATGTCTGCAAACGCTCAGCTTGACGATTACTGAGTTGTCGTAAATTGGACAACAGAGTTGCACCTTGCTCACTATAAGATAATAACAAGAGTAGCTCATTAATCCTTAATTTAAGGATCATTTCAGGATATTGAGTTTGAATAAATGATTCTAAGCTATTTTTTAACTCATTAATCAATGGGCTTGTTGTAAACTTGATGATGTCATTAGCGACATTGTCAGCTCGCTCAATCTCACTTAATTGTGATCCGTAATGAGATAAATACTCACGTAAAAACTTATCATCCAATGAGATCCATAAGAATTCACCATCTAGTGTATTGTTCTCTGTTTTAAACGAATATGACCCCTGTTTATGGTAGAGAATATCACCTTCATGTAGGCTCTCATTTGCGGCTGGAGTTTCCAGCAATATTGACCCTTTTTCTATTATGATAAGACCCTTAGAGGTTAAATCGAGTATCGCATGTGGGTTACTTTTATCTATGCGTACTTTTTTTATCACCTGATGACTTAATTGACTGTTCATAGTAGCACCTTTATTAAAATTAGCTCTTTAAGTAATAGTCGAAATCAAATATCAAGTTTTTAAATTCTATTGATATAAAAAATCACTATAACCTTGATGATTGAAATTATATGAGCTGTTTTTTTATATGTCATATCGTAAATTAAAGTATTAATAAATGTTTCGAAATATGCTTTTTACGATGCTTATAGGAAAACTAATCGGTTTTTCCGAGCAACCTATTTGGTGTTCTATTCACTTATTCTACAAGTTACCGGTAACTGTGGTTTTAAATTCCAGTTTTTCGATATTTTTTAGATTTTAATATTTTGTGTTTTTTTACGCTTTTTCATTGTTTTTTTATCTTTTAAAGGTAAGTAGTCATTATTTGTGTCTTATCATAAATAATAGTGATGCAAATTATTTAGGGTATATTCGTTAAAAGTATCAATAATAAATTTATCTAATGTATAAAATTGTTAATGACATTATTGATAAAATTATTGAATCATATTGATTTTTGTTTTTTATCAAAACATGCGTTTTAAGCTAAATATTGAGATGTACATCTCATTTTTAGTATTAATTGAGCAGTGTTATCATTTTTGTATTTTTCATAAGCATGGGTTTTGATTATTAATTATGTTCGGTTACTAATTTTTATATGAACGTCATTTCTGGAAATAGAAACATGATAGAGAGCTAAAGTCATTTTATCGAGATTCGATGAAAATTGAGAAGATAACGTGAGTGAGTTTAAAAACTGATAAAAAACCAATAAGATAGTGAAAAAAAACACACGAGGCTAACGAACAAGTTGTCGTTAAATATATTTAACATTTACACCGATAAATTTGTTTTTCTCAGTGATGTAATTCCGAATTGGTGTGGTGAAATATTCTGTTGATAAGATCATTTTTTCAGGTTGGATGTAGTACGTTCCCGACTAGGTAGCTCCGGGACAGGTTTTTTATCATCAATGAGATGACGAATTGCTAAAATAGGATGGTGATATAGCATTTTAGGGCCGGCCCAACGCATAATGATTTTCATTTGTTCACGTTGCTTTGGTTGGTAGCAATGTATAGGGCATTGTTTACAGGCTGGTTTTTCTTCACCATAACGGCATTTATTTAGGCGTTTTACGGCATAGGAAAAAAGTATTTGGTAATGTTCTGGGTTGTCTTCAGGAGCAGGATGTGCCTTTTCATAGATTTTTATCATTTTTTCTATCGTTACGATTTCCCTCGATATTCTTTTACCCACCATCATCGCTTCTCCTCAAATAAAGATATATTTAATATATATCTTTATAGCAACTATTTATAGGCGCTTAAATCAATATAAAAGCATTTTCCCCCCATTAATAGCAAAAATGGCATAAGAGAAATTTCTTATGCCATTAACACTGTATTATCGCCAATTGTGTTGTAGCTAACTTATTGGAGCCTAATGCATTGAAGCTAAGACCCCAATGTATTTGATAAAGTAAGATTAGCTGCAGTTTAAAGGCACCTTATCGACTGGTTTGCATTATTCTCTGCATTTCATCTTTTAGATGCAATTTTTCTTTTTTAAGTTTGGCAACCTGTTCGTTATAGCCGGCACCTGAAGGTCCTTCAAGCTTGCTAATTTCTTTATCTAATTGGTGATGCTTCTCATAGAGAGATTGAAAGCGGGGGTGTGTGGAGATTAATTGTGAAACTAAATCTTGATCAGCAGATAACATACTACCTCCTCATAATGAATTAAGCCTCACTTTCAGTATAACCATTGATTGTTTTATGTACATATTGATGGGGCGGATTTACATAATTTTTATTAATTTTATGATCCTTATACTAATATTAAGTATTATCACTAAAGGATTAATGAGTTATCTATATTTTTGTAATTAAGAATCATCTATAGTGATTAAAGTGGTTGAATTGACCTACTATGTATCAAACCCTAGTTTTTAATGTTGTTATTTTTTTACCAATAGGAATTTTATGATGAAAAAAGCGATTTTGTCTGTAATGGCTGCGGTAGCAGTGTCTTCTTGTGCAATGGCGACTGAAGATTTAGGAAAGATCGCGCCTTACCCGAAAGCAGAATCTGGTATGACTCGTCATGTGATCCAGCTTGATACTCAGCAAAATGAATATGACTACATGGTTGAGCTGGTTATCGGAAAAACCATTAAAGCAGATTGTAATCGCCAATGGTTTATGGGTGACTTAGAAGAAAAAACCTTAGAGGGTTGGGGATATAACTACTACAAATTAGACGAAGTCAAAGGACCTGCCTCAACAATGATGGCTTGTAGCGAACCTGCAAAAGACCGCTTTATTACCACTCAATTAGGTGATGAAGCATTTGTTCGTTATAACAGCAAACTCCCAATTGTTGTTTATGCGCCAAAAGATATGGAAGTGAAATACCGCATTTGGTCGACAGACGATAAATTAATGAACTCTGTTAAGAAATAATGCATTAAAATGCCGCGTCAGTTTTCTATGATGCGGCATTTTTATTTTGTAAGCTTTAGATTAACGAACGACAAACACTGATGTTTGCGCATGACGCACAATGGCGGATGCAGTCGAACCTAATAAATAAGTGGATGTGCTTGGATGATGAGAACCGACGACAATTAGGTCGGCATTAATGGTTTTTGAGTAATCTAAAATTTCGTCTTTTGCTGAACCAATACTCACTTGACATGTAATTTGAGAACTTGGAATTTTAGTATCTTTGATCACTTCTTCTAATGCCCGCATTGCGAGTGTTGCACGCTCAGCCGAGTTTTTATGGCTTTCAGGTAAGATAGCGACTTCAATACCAAAAAATAGTTCTACACTTGGGATCACCGAGAAAAAGTGAATCTCAGGCTTCCCCAACGTTGCCAAATCTTCCACATGTTTGATGATGTTTGAATTTAAATCATCTTCTAACAGATCAATAGGAACCAATATTTTCTTATACATAGCCACCTCTTCATTTGTTATTTTAATTTGATTATATACCTATCATTTTATAAGTCATATTACACTTATGATTTTGTGATATTGAATTCACAGTAACATGGCTATCTAATAAAGATGAACCTACACTCTATCTATAATAGAGGATAGGTTAGTTATGAATATCTTCCTTTATAGCTTTTATCTGATTATGGCTTTTTATCTTATCAAGGATAGAAAAATAAAGAATAACCATTCTCAATCAATATAATCAATTATTTACAATTTATTATGAGACATTTAACAAACAATATGAGAATATCATTGAGCTTGATTAAGTCATTGAAAATAAACTATATTTAAATGATAATTGTTTTGTTTTTCATTAAGAAAATAAACTATGCATAAACATGAAATCCCAGCTTCCGGGAAAAATGAATTCGAATTGCAACAAGAGAAATTTAAAGCCGCAAAAAAAAGCACTTTGATCAGTGTGGCGGTGAATACTCTATTGTCTATTTGGCAAATTATTGTTGGGATATTTTCCCACTCTTCAGGCTTAATTGCTGATGGTATTCATACACTTTCGGATTTAGTTGCAGACTTTGTTGTCCTTATTGCGAATAAAAAAAGCCATAAGAAGCCAGATGCTGATCACCCATATGGTCATTTCCGTTATGAAAATGGTGCATCCCTTATTTTAGGGATTATTTTGTTGATCGTGGGTGTGGGAATGGGGTGGTCTGCGGTCGAAAAAATGATTAACCCAGATTTAATCCCAGAAGTTCATACGATTGCATTAGTTGCTGCATTAACGGCTTTGGTTGCGAAAGAAGGCTTATTCCGCTACATGCTGCATGTAGCAAATAAAGTTAATTCTAGCATGTTAGTGGCGAATGCTTGGCATGCGCGTTCTGATGCAGCCTCTTCATTAGTCGTCGCTATCGGGATTATTGGTAGTTTATGCGGTATCCGCATTCTTGACCCTATTGCTGCTTTAATTGTGGGGACATTTGTCTTCCGAATGGGATTCAAATTCACTTATCAATCTATGCAAGACTTAATGGATAAAGGGGCTGATGAAGAAACGCTTGAACAATTGAGCGATGTTCTTCGAGGTATTCCGGGAGTTAAAGGATTCCACGATTTGAAGACACGCAAATCTGGCGACTTTTTCCTTGTGGATGTTCATTTAGAGTTAGATGGTCAAATGACAATTCTAGAAGGGCATGATATAGCGGTAAACGTAAGGAAACAATTAATGAAAAACCCACAAGTACTGGATGTTATGACCCACTTAGACCCTTATGATAAAGATTGTTTGCATTAATTCTTATTTAATCATTAAGCACTTTTGAAAAAGCTGACGTATTATGCGCTCAGCTTTTTTCTTTTTACGTCATCGAGAATTCGTTTTATTATTGTTAAATTATGTTGGTTACACGATAAGTGGAAATATAAGGGATATTAGGGAAAAATGCAGTTTACCAAGCAACAACGTCACACTCTGCGCACACCGAAGGTCGTAGCACTCACAAATAAACAGGGAATGAAAATTATTTTGAGTAGTTTAGGCGCCAGCTGGGTGAGTTGTATATTACCGTTGGCGAGTGGTAAACGCGATATCATTTTAGGATCGCCTAATATGGCCGCTCAAATGGAGCAGCGAGTCTATTTTGGCGCAACGGTAGGACGAGTCGCAAATCGTATTGCAAATTCCACTTTTGATCTTGAAGGTCGTAAGTATCAACTTGCACATAATCAAGGTGCACATTGTTTGCATGGTGGGCGTGATAACTTTAGTTATCGAGTGTGGTCAATCGCTCAACCTGACCAACAGCAAGCGATTTTTACCCTTGTATCTTCTGATGGTGACCAAGGTTTTCCGGGGGAATTAAAAGTTGAAGTACATTATGAGCTCACTGATGATAACCAAGTAGTCATTAACTACCGATATCAATGTAACCAAGATTGCCCGGTTAACCTGACTAATTACACCTATTTTAATCTTGCGGGTGAACAATCAGATCGTACTGCATTTGAGCATGATCTCCAAATGCAGGCTGCGTATTTCTTGCCACAAGATAATGAAGGGCTTCCAACGGGAGAGTGGCGTGAAGTTACTGACACTTATTTCGACTTTAGGCAAAAGAAACGCATTGGTTGTGACTTTTTACAAGACGAAGAGCAACAAGCGGTAGGTGGATACGATCATACTTTTGTGTTTGATGAGCCAGTAGTCGACGGGCAACAAATTGTGGCGACACTGGGTTCTCCCAATGGTGATGTACAAATGAATATGATGAGTACATCACCTGCAATCCATCTGTATACGGGGAACCATTTAGTCTCCGTTTTAGGTAAAAGTAAAACCTATACGCCATTTTCTGGAATAGTGTTGGCTCCGCAATACCCATTTGATGGTTTAGGGCATGCTGAATCAGATGGTGCAAACCCTATCATAGCCAAAGCTAATCATATTTATACCAGTCAAACTCGCTATCAATTTATTTTTTAGTATCATGTACGAGGGGCTATGATCCCTCGTGATGATCTCTTTTATTTTATTCGGAATGTTAACTGTGACTTCATTTGCTGAACTAAATGCGCTTCCTGCGGAGCAGCTCTCCAATCTCAATGAATTGGGTTTTCTAACCATGACCCCAATTCAAGAAGCGGCATTACCCGCTATCCTTGCTGGCAAAGATGTGCGAGCTCAAGCTAAGACGGGGAGTGGAAAAACAGCTGCTTTTGGTCTAGGGCTATTACAACGTATTGATGCAAAAAACTTTAATACCCAATCCCTCATTTTATGCCCAACAAGAGAATTAGCGGATCAAGTCGCGAATGAATTACGCCGTTTAGCGCGTTATATTCCTAATCTCAAAATTTTAACTTTATGTGGCGGTGTACCTTTTAGTGTTCAGCGTGATTCTTTAGTGCATGCAGCACATATTTTGGTGGCAACACCAGGGCGTTTGCTTGACCACTTACATAAAGAAACGGTGCGGTTAGATCATTTACAGACACTGGTACTTGATGAAGCCGACCGAATGTTAGATATGGGGTTTGCGGATGATATTGACGCAGTAATCTCTTTCGCGCCAGAAGATAGACAAACACTTTTATTCTCAGCAACATGGCCGGATAGCATTGCAGCAATTAGCCGACGTATCCAAAATAATCCACAAACCATTGAAATTAATTCGGTTAACGAATTACCTGACGTGGAGCAGCAGTTTTATGAAGTGTCTCGACATGACAAAATTGACTTACTGCAAAAGCTGTTAAGCCGTGAACAGCCAGCTTCTTGTGTCGTGTTCTGTAACACGAAAAAGGATTGCCAGGCGGTTTATGATGCTTTAATGGATAGCCGTCAAAGTGTCCTAGTCTTGCATGGTGATATGGAACAGCGCGATCGCGACCAAACCTTAGTCCAATTTGCAAATGGTAGTAGCCGAGTCTTGGTCGCGACGGATGTGGCGTCTCGAGGTTTAGACATTAAAGCACTGGAAATGGTGATTAACTTTGAATTGTCTTGGGATCCTGAAGTGCATGTTCATCGCATTGGTCGTACAGCTCGTGCAGGACAAAGCGGCTTAGCAATAAGCCTATGCTCACCTGAAGAAGCTCAACGCGCAAACGTGCTCGAAGAGATGCTTAACATGAAGCTGAATTGGCTGCCAGAGCCAACAGGATTGCGCATTACACCATTAGAAGCCCAATGGGCAACCTTATGCCTAGATGGCGGTAAAAAAGCCAAAATACGTCCTGGGGATATTCTGGGCGCATTAACTGGAGAGGTTGGTCTAGAAGGGGATGATATTGGTAAAATTGCGATTCACCCCATGCATGCCTATGTCGCTATTAAAAAATCAGTGGCGAACAAAGCGTGGAAGCAATTACAGCAAGGTAAAATCAAAGGTAAATCAGTGAGAGCGAGATTGCTAAAGTAAATTCCTAGACTGACATTTTTGAAGCCCTAGTTGAGTAAACTGGGGCTTTTTTGTTTCTATCATAATCAAAATAAGCAAATAAAACTTAATAATTTACTTTGATATTATTTCGCCTGTTTTATTCTTGCCGCGATTTCTGCGAAGCGCATTCCATTCATTTTATCGAGTTTCTTTTTTTATTTAATCTACTTAATTTTTTCGTTATAACAGCAATACCCCGTATTTAATCGGTTATTTGATTTCTGTTTTTTTAGAAAATGAGTTTTTCTTAATAACCAGAGAGTTGAATTTTTTTCTCAAAGTAAGGAGGTTTAATTTGTTGACATGGACGATAAGAACGAGGATTTTGTTTGACGATTGGTTAGAGATTCAAAACTATCAAGTAAAAAAGAAAGTACTTTCGATGCTTTTGATTCTTTCTGAATATGGACCTCATTTAGGGCGCCCTTATGCAGATAGATTAAAACTTTCTAAATTTATTCATATGAAAGAACTCAGGATCCAAGTTTCGGGGGTACCCATTCGAGTTTGTTTTGCGTTTGATCCAAGAAGTTGTGGAATTGTGTTATGTGCAGGTAATAAAAAGGGTTGTGACGAGAGTCAATTTTATATCAAGTTGATTAAATCAGCAGATGCGGAATATGCATCTCACTTAGTGAAACCGGAGGGATTATGGGTACGTTAAGCGAGTTACTAGAAAAATGTTCACCAGAAATGCGTCAAGAAATTGATGAAGAGGTAGAAAAGTTAAGGGAAGAAGTGATGGCGTCATTAGGACCAGCGGAAAATATTGCCACGGGACAAGATGATACTTCTACACTTGTGCCACAAATGCCATAAACCGGGGTATTTGTGATGAGCAGACAGTCAACGGTATTCGATGGAGCGGAGCCTTTGACTGTCTGTAAATCAAAAAAATAACAAAACTAAATCACCCATAAATCGAGAAATTCATTAACAGGCATATTCTCAAACAATGGCTTGTCCAATGATGCAGATAAAATTCTCAGTTGTTGAGCTTCTGGGAATTGACGCGCTAAGTTGGTTCTGAACTTTTTAAGTAATAGAGGCATACCTTCTGGACGACGGCGTTTGTGACCAACAGGGTATTCGATAACGACTTCACTCAAGGTTTGCCCATCTTTTAATGTGATAGTCAGACCGTTGGTGATAGAGCGCTTGTCAGGATCATGATAATCCTGTGTAAACTCAGGGTCTTCATGACAATGCATTTTGGCACGCAGCGTATCAATTCGGCTATCTTGAGCGATACTATCCTCATAGTCAGATGCGGTAAGGCGACCAAAAATAAGCGGAATTGCTACCATATATTGAATGCAATGATCGCGGTCTGCCGGGTTCTGTAATGGTCCTTGTTTATCAATAATGCGCACACAAGCTTCATGGGTACGAATTGATATAGACTCGATATCGTCAGCGGTTTTTCCCATTGAACTAAGTTGTTCATGCAATTGTAAAGCGGCTTCAACTGCGGTTTGAGCGTGAAATTCTGCCGGAAAAGAAATTTTGAACAATACATTTTCCATTACATAAGAGCCATAAGGTCGCTGGAATTTAAACGGCTGACCACGGAACAGAGAGTCATAAAAGCCCCATGTTTTGGCAGTTAATGCAGTTGGATAGCCCATTTCTCCTTTTTGCGCCATGAGTGCCAAGCGAACTGCGCGCGAGGTGGCATCACCTGCTGCCCATGACTTGCGGGAGCCTGTGTTTGGAGTGTGTCGATAGGTACGTAAGCTATGACCATCAACCCATGCAAGGGAAACAGCATTGAGAATTTGCTCACGGGAGAGTCCTAGCATTTGAGCCACGACGGCGGTTGATGCCACTTTGACCAGAATGACATGGTCAAGACCGACTTTATTAAACGCGTTTTCGAGAGCGATACAGCCTTGAATTTCATGAGCTTTGATCATGGCTGTGAGGACGTCTCGGATCACTAACGGCTTTTTGCCTCTAGCGAGATTTTCACGAGAAAGCCAATCCGCGGTGGCTAAAATACCACCTAGGTTATCGGAAGGATGTCCCCATTCCGCGGCTAGCCAAGTGTCGTTGAAGTCTAACCAGCGGCATAAGGTTCCAATATTAAATGCAGCTTGAACAGGGTCTAATTGAAATTGTGTTCCGGGAATTTTTGTGCCATTTGGGACGTGTGTACCAGGGACGATAGGGCCTAATAACTTTTTGCAAGCCGGATATTCAAGTGATTCCATTCCACAGCCTAGTGTGTCCAGTAAACAGTAATAGGCGGTATCGTAAGCTAACGTTGAAGTGATAGGAAAATCAATAACATAATCGACAATATCCGTCATCACTTTATCAAATTGAACATGTGGGGTCATTTGAGTTTGCGTGGTCATTATTTTTACCTTAATTAGCGCTGTTCAATGGGAACAAAGAGTTTATTTTCTGGGCCAGTGTAGTTTGCTGAAGGACGAATAATTTTATTATCTTGGCGTTGTTCAATCACATGAGCTGACCATCCCGCAATCCGTGCGATGGCAAACAATGGGGTGTACATCGCCGTAGGAACGCCCATTAAGTGATAAACCACCGCAGAGAACCAATCTAGATTAGGAAACATGTTTTTTTCACGTTTCATAACGGATTCAATATGATCTGCAATGGTGTACAAATGCCGATTCATACTTTGTTCTGAAAGCTGTAAGGCGACGGATTTGATGATTGGATGGCGGGGATCAGCCAAGGTATAAACGGGGTGACCAAAGCCAATAATAACTTCTGAGTTTTTAATTCGAGCCACGATGTCTTGTTCCGCCTCCTCAATAGAGGCATAGCGTTGCTGAATTTCTAATGAAACTTCATTGGCGCCACCATGCTTCGGTCCCCTTAACGCCGCAATGGCACCTGTAATTGCTGAGTAAAAATCGGTGCCCGTTCCAGCAATCACACGAGCTGCAAATGTTGAGGCGTTAAACTCATGTTCTGCATATAAAATAGAGGCAATATGCATGAATTTTTCCCACTGAGGAGATGGTTTTTTACCGTGTAACAGATGCAAAAAATGGGCGCCAATGGAGTCATCATCAGTCATGGTTTCAATACGGCGACCATGGTGGCTAAAGTGGTACCAATACAGCAAAATGGAACCCAGAGATGCAAGTAATCGGTCGGCAATATCTTTAGCGCCAGCGACTGTATGCACATCTTTTTCTGGTAATACACAGCCCATCATCGAAACGCCAGTGCGAATGACATCCATCGGATGCGTATTGGCAGGGATGGACTCTAATGTTTGCTTTACATTTGTCGGCAAACCCCTTAGAGGTTTAAGTTTTTCTTTGTACGCTGACAATTCAGTGCGGTTAGGGAGTTTATCGTGGATAAGTAAATAGGCGACTTCTTCATATTCACACTGAGTGGCTAAATCGTGGATATCATAGCCCCGATAGTGGAGGTCATTACCATTTCGACCTACGGTACAAAGTGCCGTATTGCCAGCGGTTACGCCTGATAAGGCGACTGATTTTTTGGGTTTGAAACCAGTACTTTTAAGTTGCTCATTCATCATTGATTCCTTGTAGGGGGCAGAAGAGATTACAACTTGCTCGATTCACGGTTTATGTGCTGCAAGAAAAGAAATTAGCGTTTTTTATTTTGTGAAAATAACGCATCCAGTTTTTCTTCATACTGATAGTAATTAATGGATTTATAGAGCTCTTCACGAGTCTGCATAAGTGACACGACATTTTTCTGGGTGCCTTGCTGGCGTAAGGTGTTATATACCTGCTCAGCGGCTTTATTCATGGCACGAAAAGCGGAAAGTGGATACAAGGCGATGGCAATGCCGACACTTCGTAACTCATCTAAAGTAAACAGCGGAGTTTGACCAAATTCAGTTAAGTTAGCTAATACAGGCACTTGCGTATGTTGAGTAAATTGCTGATACATGCCTAACTCAGTAATCGCTTCGGGAAACAGCATATCGGCACCCGCCTCGATGTAAGCACTTGCTCGCTCTAAAGCTGCCTCAAGCCCTTCAACGGCCAGCGCATCAGTGCGTGCCATGATGACAAAATTTTCATCTGTTCTTGCATCGACAGCAGCTTTGATTCGGTCAACCATTTCTTGAGTGGACACAATTTCTTTATTAGGGCGATGACCACAACGCTTCGCGCCAACTTGGTCTTCCAAGTGCAGCCCAGCAGCACCCGCTTTCGCCATCGACTTGACGGTACGGGCTACGTTAAATGCGGAAGGACCAAAACCAATATCCGCATCCACCATTAACGGTAAATCACAGACATCAGTAATGCGACGAATATCAATCAGCACATCATCCAGTGTAGAAATGCCTAAATCTGGGATCCCTAATGAACCAGCCGCCACGCCGCCGCCAGACAAATAAATGGCTTTATACCCAGCTTGTTGAGCAAGGAGTGCATGGTTTGCATTGATAGTACCGACCAATTGAAGAGGGGATTCGCTGTTAACGGCATCTCGAAATTTTTGACCTGCGGAACGGCTAGACATAAACACCTCGGAGTTGGTTAATCATGTGTAAATGACTTTTACTAACGATATGACTTTTACTAACTATAGTTAGGTAGCAATTGATGTGCCAGTTCAGAAGGAAAGCGTGAGGTTATTATTAAGTTTTAAATATCAATAAGATAAAAGCTTTTATTTTTATGTGACAAGAAAGCCATTTTTTAACCAATTGGTTAGCATGTTTCATTGAGTCGATATATTGTTTCATGAAACAAAAGTGAAACATCACAGCGCGAAGCAAACCCCGCGTAGAAGTAAACCCAGTGGAGGAGAACAATGGATAAACCCATTATTTGGACGGTGTCAGTATCTCGTCTTTACACGCTATTTCGTGATATTAGCCCTGAATTTAGTGCACAAGCTGACATCACTCCACTGAATATCGGTTTTGAGCAAGCCGCGGAAGAAGTTCGACGCCGTTTAAAGAAGGGGCATTGTGACGCGATTATCAGCGCAGGCTCTAATGGGGCATATTTAAAAAGTCATGTTTCGGTTCCCGTTATTATTGTGAATATTAATGGCTTTGATGTGATGCAAGCATTAGCGAAGGCTCGGGAAATTAGCGATAAAGTTGGCATTATTAGTTATCAAAAAATTATCCCTGCATTAGAGCAGTTTCAACATAATTTTGGATTACAGATTGAACAGCGCAGCTATGTCACTGCCGAAGATGCTCGAGCACAACTAAAAGCACTAAAAGCCATGGGGGTAAAAGTCATTGTGGGAGCGGGATTAATTACAGATCTTGCTGAAGAAATGGGTATGACAGGGATTTTTATCTACTCGACACAGACCATTCGACAAGCCTTTTCTGATGCGATTGAGCTCAGCAGAATGTCCCATCGCCATGTGACTGAGCAATCACGTTATCCTCAACTGAATACAGCAAAAGTTAGACACACGATTAATGACCTGATTGGTTTGTCGCCTGCAATGGAGCGAGTTCGTCAAACCATTATGTTGTATGCCCGTTCAGATGCCACGGTGTTAATACAAGGTGAAAGTGGCACGGGGAAAGAGATGGTGGCCCAAGCTATTCATCACGAATACAGTTTGTTTAATCAGCAAAAACGCAGTAAACAGCAAATGCCATTTGTGGCCGTCAACTGTGGTGCCATTCCTGAAACATTACTGGAAGCGGAACTGTTTGGTTACGAAGAAGGCGCATTTACTGGCTCGCGTAGAGGCGGTCGAGCAGGGTTGTTTGAACTAGCGAATGGGGGAACCCTTTTTCTTGATGAAATCGGCGAGATGCCAATAGCGTTACAAACTCGGTTATTGCGGGTGTTAGAAGAGCGTTCCGTGGTACGAGTAGGAGGGTATCGACCGCTACAGGTTAACGTTCGTGTTATCTGTGCGACCCACTGCGACCTTGATGAATGGGTAGCGCAAGGCAAATTCCGTGGCGATCTTTTCTATCGCCTAGGTGTTCTTCGCATGAAAGTTCCCGCATTATCAGAGCGTAATGAGGATATTTTCACGCTTGCAGAACGATTATTGAAACTTGCTTTTGCCGGATTACAACTGCCTCTTCCAGCCTTTAGAGTTAAGCAACTTCTCAGTTGTCGAGACTTTTTTCTCTCCTATTCATGGCCAGGCAATGTACGAGAATTACGTAACTTAATGGAGCGTGTCGCGCTCTATTGTAGTGCCTATGCGGATAAAAGCATCAATCCAGACATGCTCAAGATGCTATCGCCAGAAAGGAAAACAAAGGTAAATCCGGCAAAGACGCAGGAAGGAACCGAGACGCTAGAGGAAGTGATGGCAAGGTTTAATGGGGATCGTAAGGCGGTGGCGGAGTTTCTCGGTATCAGTCGGACAACTTTATGGCGACGCTTGTCTTCGTCCTAGTTTTCACTGTGGCTGTGTTGGTTTCGCATAAGTTACCTGAGTCACATACTTATGTATGCTCCCCAGGCTAACTGATGCTTACCGCCTTGCCACAGCAAAAACTAGTTAGAAGGCAACTCGAAGTTAGAAGACAGTTAGAAGACAACCAGAAGTTAGAAGATGATTATTAAAAAAAGATAATAATTTATAAAGAATGGGCGTTTGAGTAATAAATACCACTAATTAAGTATATTGATAAGCCTGAGGCTAATTAATTAGCAAAAATAGTTTTGAATAGATTTCTTTTTAAGAAAAGTGATAAATATATTTTGAAAGAGAGGATGGAAGTAGGAAGTTTTGTTTCAAAAAGTAACGATAGGGATTTTTCGGTTTTCTTTTTATAATATTGATATTAAATGAATTATTTGTTTTTATGACGATTTTCTAGGGGGTTTTACTGCATAAAAAAACGTGATTTTTCTCACATAAATAAATTTACTAGTCATCATTAGTTTTTCTCATTGTCATTCCGGTCTTGAAAGATCTATATTGCGCTCAAATTAGCCTCATCTATTTAATTTCATCACTGCACCAGTCGCTAAAATATATTCATTTTTATGAATGATTTTGCCGTGATTATCGACGTCTGCAGCGCACAATATTTATCTTATTTTTGGAGAGTAGGACGTGAAAATGTCCACCATGTTAATGCGTAAAGGCGACAATACCTTTGTACCTGTTGCAGGCTTAACACTATTTGCTATTGCTTCAGGTTACTTGATGAGCTTGATCCCGTTATCAATGGGTAGCTTTGACATTGATACGCAATATGCAGGCTGGTTAGCGAGTGCCTACTATATTGGTTTATTAATTGGCTCAATGATGATTGAGCCTGTGATCGCAAAAATTGGTCACCGTCTCTCCTTTATTAGTTTCTTATTAATGTTGGCAGCAACGGTTGTTTTACTGCCATGGACACCGACAATTGAAGCTTGGCTACCAAATCGTTTAATTGCGGGTATTGCGGTAGCAGGAATTTTTGTCGTGGTGGAATCTTGGTTACTGATTGGTGATAATCCAAAAGAGCGAGCAAAACGACTGAGTTTCTATATGACCTCGTTATATGGGGGAACAACACTTGGGCAGCTTGCTATTGGTGTGATTGGTACTCAGGGCGTTGTTCCTTTTATTGTGGTACTCGGTTTACTGCTAGTGGCAGTTTTACCGCCTTTATTGGTACGTCAAGGGCAACCAGCAAGTGGCTTGCATCAAAAATTATCATTTAAGCAGATCACTCGTTTAAGTAAGCCAGCTATTATGGGGTGTATGGTATCCGGTATTGTGATGGGAACCATTTATGGGCTAATGCCGCTATCACTGAAAAAAGATAATTTTACGACGGATCAAGTTGGTGTTTTGATGGCATCCATTATTTTGGGTGGCATGTTAATTCAGCCAGTGATCAGTAAATTGTCAGTAATGATGAGCAAAACCTTATTATTAGCCATGGTTTCATTATTAGGTGTTTTTGCGATGGGTATGATTTACATCTCATCAGATTATGTGGTGATGATTGTGGCGCTAGCCCTGCTAGGAATGTCATCATTTGCCTTGTATCCGATAGCGATCACTTTAGCGTGTGATAATTTGGACTCGTCATTTATTGTGGCAGCGACCCAAGTGATGTTATTTAGTTATAGTGTGGGCTCTGCGATGGGACCTATCGCAGCGGGAACAATGTTAGAACAACATAGCGGGTTAACGAATTTCTTCTTTATTGTGCTGTTAGTGACGGCAATTTATATGCTGATTGCAAGTTTACGTCGTAAGGCAAGTGTATTGGCAAACTGACCGTGCTTGATAAATTGCTCGCCACTAGTAATGAAAAAAAACGCGCTATCTTGAATGAGTAGCGCGTTTTTTTATGGCTATTTTTTCTTATTGAGGTTGGCGAGTACGAGCTCAGGTTTGCGTGAATGAAGCATGTTTGGCGTTGTGATTTTCTGCTCCCATAACTCTCCAAGTTTAAAGTCCCAAGAGAGTGGGCTGATCACGGTACGTCCCGCATTGGGTGCGAAGGTAAGTTCACTAAAATAGAGTTTGTTTTCTGCCATTAAAAAGTCAGCTCGGCAATAATCGAATGGCGTCACTAAAATTTCAGCTAATCTTAGCATCTCTCTAAATTGTGTTGGTTCACTGACCGGTTCTAGCATTTGAGGATAACCAAAACTGACCGGCTGCAATTGCCATTCCGTATCATAAAGGTTGATAAACTCGGTGCCATCTTCGTCGGTATAATCGATTTCTGCGTAAACGGGTTTACCCGAGAAACAATGAATGCGGCAGGTTTCGGGTACTAGCTTTCTCTTTTTCTGCTCAAACAAATCGATATATTCCTCGCAAATAATCTGCGCAGGAATATTTTTATAATGGCGTTCACGAGTAATGTAATAGAGATTTTTGAGTAAATGGAATGACAGCTTGTCTTTGGCTTTTTGTAAATCAAACTGTGATTTATCGGTGCAAATAATACTGCTGCCGCTGTCGTGGGTGCATTTCAATACAAAGCGCTGGGGCAGTTTCGTAATATCAATTTCATCCACATGTTGATAAGTGGCGAGAATAGGAACGATATGTTCTTGCCCGATAGTCTGCGTAACATAGTCACGCACCGCGAGTTTATCGGCGAATTGACTATGCAGTGGATTTCGGTCATGGATCATACGGAAATTCACTTTTTCATTAAAGCTTTTCGGCGCATTAAAGTTAGGGTAATACCCTAATTTTTTAATAAATTTATTCGTGAGATAACTTTTGTCACTCATGATTAGCGCACGGAATTTTTTTAGAAAATATTCTGTTTTTTTCATAAACAAACAACCATTCTTAATAAATTAAAATTTTATTAATTTTTTTATAATTGGAATTATATTAATCATTTTTTAAATGATGATTAAATGATAACGGTAATATTGCCGCTAATATTAAGAGTTCCTTAAGAATTTAACTTAATACAATGCTAGCTATTTGATATTTAATCAAAATATAACCAAAAATTAATCAATTGATTATATTTGCGTGCTGTATATAAATTGTTTAATTTACTTGGTTATTAATTTTAAATTAAATAAGCATTTCAAATGCTAGTATTGCCTAGGTTAAATTAATTATAAATTAATCTGAGTCAATACCTGAAATCTTAAAAAATGAAAAATAATAAATAGATGATAGAATAGATAAACAATTAAATAGTTTATTACTAAACTATTTAGCTTAAGGTGAGTAAATTGATGAGATCATCAAAATATGGATTGCCAAAATAATTTATGTGATAATCATCACACATAACTATCCTTTCAATTACTATTAATTTATGGTCATTCGCCCGCATCAACACTGGTTCTTTAGGTTGTTCGACTGGCACGGTTCCGTGCTGTCTAAAATCACCTTTAGATTATCGCTTAATATTATGATGTCCATTGTCGCTATTTTAATCTATCAATGGTACGAGCAATTAGGGATCCATCTGACAATAGCCCCATTTAGCTTATTAGGGATAGCAATAGCTATCTTTTTGGGGTTCCGTAATAACGCCTGCTACAGCCGCTTAGTTGAAGCAAGAACGCTTTGGGGCGCAATATTAACCAACCAACGTAATATTTTAAGAAACATAAAAGGATTATTGCCGAATGATCCTGAAGCGCATCGCACATTTGCTAATTTGTTGATTGCGTTTAGTTGGAGCTTAAATCACGAACTTAGACGTACTAACCCAAATATAGATTTGTATCGTTTATTGCCGCGAGATGTTTTTTTAGATGTTATTAGAAGCCCTTTTCCCACCAGCCGAATTCTTATGCATATTGGTTTGAGTGTCGGGGCATTGCGAGATAACAATCTGATCAGCGATGTGCTGTTTCAGTCTATCAATAAAGATGTGAACGGGTTATCTGAAGTTTTAGGCGGCTGTGAACGTATTTCGAATACGCCGATCCCCTTCGCTTATACATTGATCCTGCAACGTACGGTCTATTTATTTTGTACATTATTACCGTTTGCGTTGGTGGGGGATTTACATTACATGACGCCTTTGGTTTCAGTATTTGTTTCCTATACGTTCTTGGCGTGGGATGCATTAGCGGAACAATTGGAAGACCCATTCGATGTGCTGGATAACAGCTTGCCACTGAATGCGTTATGTAACGGGCTTGAACGCAATGCTCTTGATATGATTGATGCTAAGCAGTTACCGCCACCACCGAAGCCAAATAAATACTTCAATTTATTATGATGTTAAGTCGCGGTCTTCATTATGTGATAGAGCATGATGAAAGCCGCGGCTGTTTATTAATGGCGCAGATACACATGAGG
Organism: Providencia sp. PROV188; assembly: GCF_027595165.1. NCBI lineage: Bacteria > Pseudomonadati > Pseudomonadota > Gammaproteobacteria > Enterobacterales > Morganellaceae > Providencia > Providencia sp. PROV188. The sequence goes on along the minus strand of NZ_CP097291.1, from coordinate 2,650,369 downwards.
GGTTGCCGTTTCTGGATGCGGCTGTACCCCTAAATCCGCTTGATACCACTGGGTTAAATTCTCGGTAGTTAACACTTCTTGTGGTGTTCCAGCCACAACTAATTTCCCTTGATGAATAAGATACACTTTATCGGCATAGAGTGCGGTGAGGTTCAAATCATGCAACACACAACAAACGCCTAGCGGCCTTTCACGGGTAAGCTGATGCAATAGCCGCAAACTGTGCTGTTGATGGTATAAATCAAGGGCAGAAGTAGGCTCATCAAGGAATAAACAGGCTGGTGTTGGTTCCGGTTGCCATAATTGAGCTAACACTCGCGCAAGCTGAACACGCTGCTGTTCACCACCGGATAATTGGCGATAATCGTGATGGCGTAGTGGGGTGCAGTGGGTTTGCTCCATAGCAATATCAATGGCGCGTTGCTTATGTTCAGAACCATAAGGAGTTCTTCCCATCGCCACAACATCCTCAACACTGAACGCAAACTGTAAATGGCTATGCTGTTTCATCACGGCACGTTTTTTAGCGAGGCTTTGAGGCTCCCATTCAGGTAATGGGCGACCTTCTAGCTGGCACTCACCTTGAGAGGGGGAGGTGTAGCCTGTGAGCAATTTCAATAAACTGGATTTTCCCGCACCATTAGGACCAATAATCACCACCATTTGATTTTGCTGTATAGACAAACTGATATCATCGATTAATGTTCGATTATTAATACGATAACTGAGGTTTTTAGCATCGAGTAAATTGGGCATCGGTTAGATCCTTCCGGCAGGTTGGCGCAGTATTAGCCATAAAAAGTAAGGTCCGCCAATCAAACCCGTTAATAAGCCCACGGGGATTTCTGCGGGAACGGCTAAAGTGCGAGCAAGGGTATCGGCAACTAAGAGTAAGCAAGCACCCACAATGGCAGAACCAGGAATAAGCCAACGATGATCGGGTCCCAATGTCATACGTATTAAGTGAGGAACAACGAGCCCGATAAAGCCAATCACACCACTCATAGCAACGGCGCAGCCAATTAATAGGGCGCTTAGGAATAATAAAACAAACTTACTGCGTTCAACATTTATCCCTAAATAGTGTGCATCTTCATCCCCTAATTGCAGAATATTCAATGTATTGCCTTGCCAAAAGCAGAGTAAGCAAGTGGGGATAATCACACTGGCGGCAATCGCTAGCGATGTCCAATTCACATTGCCTAATGACCCCATCATCCACAAGCTAAATGTGCGTAACTGTTGGTCATTACTCATATAGCTCAGTACCCCAATTAGTGACATACATAGGGCATTGATGGCAATTCCTGCTAATAGCAGCCGTGCCAAATTGCCATTAGACATACGATTGAGGCTAAAAATGATCAGTGAAACCGCTAAGCTGCCAACGAATGCTGCGCCAAGATGGCCGTAATTGAGCATTAATGTGGGTAAGGAGAACGGTAAAATGATGAATGCTGCCACACACAATGCGGCACCACTGCTTACCCCTAATAAACTAGGGTCAGCGAGAGGGTTGCGAAATAACCCTTGCATCATCCCACCGGAAACCGCTAAAGCCAATCCCACTAAAATGGCGAGTAACACTCTTGGTAGACGAATGGTGAGCCAAATTTGCCAGTCAGGATCGGTGGATGGTGCAAACCAAAGCACTTTTAACGGTAAGTTAATTGCACCAGCGGTAGAGGCAGCCAAAGTGACTGCCCCCAGTAACACCAATAACATCAAAATTTTAAATAAAGGGTGCTTAAAACGGCTCATTCGCTTTTTTCTAACGCCTCTCTTAACTGCTGCATGACTTTGGGGGTGCTTAAGCTGAAGCTCAACATACCAGTATCATCCACGACTAAAAGAGCACGATTTTTTCCTGCAGGAGTGAGTGCTAACCCCGGTAATTCCCAAACTTTGTCAACGCCACCTAAGGATTTTACACCTTGCTCAGAGATCACGACGAGGTCTGGCTGGCTGTAAATAAGACCTTCTTGAGATAGCGGACGATAGCTAGAGAAGTTTTGCATGGCATTTTGTGCACCAACGGCCTTGATCATGCTATCGGCTGCCGTTTTTTGCCCAGCTGCCATCGGTTGTATTCCACCATGGCTCATTAAGAAAACCACTTTTTTATTCAGAGGGCTAGTGGGGATGGCGAGTAGCTCGGCATTAAATTGTTCGACTAACTTTTTTCCGTTCTCGGGTAATCCCACCGCATTGGCGATGGTGGTGATTTTTTCAGGAATGGCTTCTAATTTCGGTTTTCCTGTCACTTTAATCACTTTAACGCCGCTTTTTTCAATTTGGGTTAATGAAATTGAAGGTTGGGAAAGCTCACTGGCGAGCACCAACGTTGGACGCAAAGAGAGCACGCCTTCTGGGTTTAGTGTTCGCATATAGCCGACATCGGGCAACTTAGTTGCTTGCTCGGGATGTAAACTGCTACTGTCGCGCCCAACCAGACTATCTTGTGCGCCGAGCGCATAGACAATTTCAGTTACATCGCCACCGAGTGTCACTAAACGGTCAGCGCCATGGGCAACCAATGAGGTTGCCAGTGTGATTACCATTAGAAGCCATTGTTTCATCGTCAAATACCTGTGTTAGATTCTTGGCAGGGACATGACTTGCTGGCGCCAGTGTTCTTGCTCTGGCGTCCCTTCAGTGCGTTGTCCGTACATTTGTGCGATTTGATTGCCTTGGTCATCAAACACTTCCAGGCTTGTCACAAAACCATCTTCCGTTGGTTTACGAGTGACCCAACACTCTGCAACACCATTTTCAATCATATGCAGCGTGAAATCAGGGTTGAAAATATTCAGCCATTTGATGTCAGAACCTTCAGTTTGGTGTGGCATCAAGCGTTTGATTTTGCCTGTGAAAATTTGCACACATCCACGGTTACCTACGAAAATCATAATTTCGTTTTGATCAGCGAAAGCTGTATTAACCAGCTGATTGAATGAATCATTTGGCACCTGCCAAGCTAAATCATCACTGACAGCGCGGAACACTTGTTGACGGCTTAAGTTATTTTTCTTCAATAAGATGAAAAATTGGTGAACATCCGTCATATTGCGCCACTCTTGGTCAAGCTGTTGTTTTAGCTCATCGCTAATTGGCTGAGCGTGGTGTGGCTGCACTTTTTCAACGGATAATAGTGGGTTTTCGGTGGTTACGTATTTTTCGATAAGCGCATTCCATGCATCCATATCGGTTTCATCGGTGGTATACACTTTGTGCAGTGCATCGCCATGTTTATCAAAGAATTGGATACTATGACGTTCACCTCGTTTAGCCTCTTCAGAGAGCGTAAAAATGCTGTCCCAATGAGAGAAAAACATACGCAAATCCAGTGCGCGTGGATTAAGAATTAAACCGCCGTGAGGGCTAAATTTAGCATTCTCATAGCGCCCGACTTGCTCATGGACCACATACTCATTACGGGTAATAGCCTTGACTGGACCGACAGCCTCCAAAGCAGTTAATAACGTTGGCGCATCAATGCTCAGGCGTTTAGCCTTATCGCGCCCAACGCGGCTATGCAGTAATTCCCCTTCAGAAACATTCAGATAAGCAGCGAGGTCTCTCGCATACCTAGCTTTATTATCTGCTTTGGCTTGTTGATAACGTTCGAAAAGTGCTGAATTCACAGGTTTCTCCTTTATGTAGTGTGAATTACCAATATAGTGTGAATTACCATTGGAAGCTGACGAGCAGCTTAGCATTACGACCATCTTGGGGAATCCCCTGAGAGGAGTAATACTCTTTGTCAAAAGCATTTCCTAAAACAACACTGGTATCTAACCCTTTAAGACTTCCATCTCCTTGATAATTTAGATAGAAATCATGAACGGCGTAGCCTGGTTGTTGCTTCAATTTGGATGTTTTATCGAAATCGGTATGAGTCGTAAACTCACCTAACCAGCCCACAGAGAAACCGCTGTCTGCAACTGGAATAGAGAGATTACTGGTGAGTGAATCCGGTTTAATGGATTCAATGGCTTTGCCTGTATATTCATTGACGCCGACGGTGTGGTTATAGGCGAGACCCCACGCAAAGTAGTCGGTGGTGTAATCCAATGACACATCCGTTCCCCAAATTTTAGCGCGCTTGGTATTAATGGATGTGGTGTAGTTGTTATTCCAGTTAACACGGTCTGTATTGACGTAGGTGTTAATGTAATCTTTAGCTTTTGTATCGAAATAGCTGGCTTTGAAGCGCAGGTTATCGCGAGCCATGAGTAAGTCATCAAAGCGTAAACCAAAACCATATTCCGCAGTTCGTGTGGATTCAGGCTTTAAGTCTGGGTTAGGGCGCCAATAGTTGGAAATAGGACCACCTTTGAAGTGAAGGGAATCGTTGTACATTTCCATCATTGTTGGAGCACGGAAAGCTTCAGAGTATGACGCAAACAGCATTGACCACTCGGTTGGTGTGATGCTCACCGCCGCTTTTGATGACCATTGATCTTCTTTGACATCTTTATTGCCCTTGGCGGTGGACTTGTAGTTGTCATAGCGAGTTCCCAAAATGAAGGAAACAGGCAAATCTTTTAAGGTAATCTCATCCTGAATAAAGCCAGCCGCAAAGGTGATCTCTGCATCAGGGAACTGAGTGGTTCCAGCGTAAGGGGTCTGTTTTTGACGATACGCTTCAGTACCGTAGGTAAAGTTGTGTGCAGCGAGTGGTAACTCATAGATATCGGAGCGGTTATCCAGTTTGATACCATACGTTTTTTGGCTGCGTCCTTCGTAGTTAGATTCTTTCCCTTTGGAGGTGATATTTACATCAGAGTAATACGGAGTCGCTTTTAAATTGAGCCATGAATTATCGTCTGGATTTAACTGATAGGTTGCTTGCAAGTCACGCTGACGCGTTGTGCGGTTAACCTTCTTATTATCGTTGCTGGTGGCGAGCTGTTGCGGATCTTTTGGCTCATAAGCATCATTATTGTAATAACGAATTTGTCCCGACAGGGTTTGCGCATCATCCAGTTGCCATGTGCCTTTACCGAGCATATTGGCAATGGTTTCTTTGTTATCCATTTTCTCGCCGCCGCCAAGACGAACATCACCGCTTTCTTTCGTCACAAAGCTGAATAGCCCGTCAAAGTCATCGGTTTTACCAAAAGCGGAGCCGCCAAAGCCAAAGCTGTGATCCCCGGTAGCGCCTTGAGTGAAAACGCGGAAACCTTGGCTTTGACCTTCACGCAGTAAATCTTTCGCATTCACGGTTTCCCAAGCAATCACGCCACCCATCGCGCCGCTGCCATATAAAAGCGCTGATGGACCGCGAATGATTTCCACTTGTTTGATAAGCGCGGGATCAAGAAATGTTCCGTTAATGTGCCCAGTATCCGTACCTTGGCGAACGCCATCGACTAACGTCAAAATTCCACGACGGTCAAATCCGCGCATGCTGATATCTTGACCGTTAGTACGGCTAGTTCCTGTCAGTGCAATGCCCGGCACTTTCCGCAAAATATCGTTAGCATTATTGGCTGTTTTGGTTTCTGGTGAATCATTTTTAATGACGGTAACCATCATCGGCGTATTAAAGCTATCTCGCTCATTACCCGTGGCATACACCGTCATCACATCGTGGTGACTGTTAGTTAAATGGTTATTGTTAGTTGGAGATTTTTCAGTCTGTGCGGTTGCCATTAGAGGCAGCAAGGCACTCGCCAGCACAGATAAGCGTAATACTTGAGACATACAGGTGATACTCCCTAAAAATTGTTAACTCTTTGATGAGTGCGATGCACCGTTAAAAACTGACTTATCATCAGAGCGTTATGGCGTGTTTATAGGGTGTTGAGACAAAGACGCTTTCAACGGAATAGGGGAAAAGGGGTATTTGAACCCAACAAGCGATGATAGGGTTCGAAAGTTCGCCTTGAGGTTATCCAGATTTACAGCAGCAAAGCCCGTAATAAACACCATAAGAAACTGTGTCCTGATGTATAGAGTTAAGCTGGCTGCCTAGCATGACGACTTAGGTGGCTTGCGAGATATATTGTGTTTTTAAAGCTAATTGTGTTTTTAAAACAAACAGTATTTTTAAAGCAAACTGCGTTGTGAAGACTAAAAACTATTTGGTCAGAATTAATTTACCTGTGCGAGTTTGGCGCAATTGATAAATTTCACCGCGGTGTTCAATGGCAATTTTGCCTGATGCACCTAATAATTTTTGGCTTTCAATAAGCCCATTTTTAGCAGCAAAATCAGTCAGTGAGGTTGATTTTGTGGTTTCTTCAATAATGTCAGAAAGTGGCTTGGTCATGTTGTTCACCACAGAAATTTTGTTGTCAATAAGAATGATATTGATAATTATTATCTTTAAAAGCATTGGCAATATCAAGTGATTTTCACAATTGATCAACAAACACTGTTTACCAACAAAAGAGCCGTATCGCGGATACGGGCTACCTTTATGATGTAAATGGGGATTTACCTAACTTTTGGAGGGGGATTGAGCCGATCCTGAAATTACTGAAATTTGTTAGTACATATTTATTTTTAAAAGCTCGATACACTCTTGGGCACCGCGTTTGAGTACTTGACCTTTTAAACAGACCACATGGACAGGAAGCACTAAGCCATTCGGGGTGTTTTTAAATTCTAAACGCTTGAGTAAACCTGCCTCTAAATCAGTTTTGATTAATGAAGCCGGTAAATTTCCCCAACCCATCCCTTTTTTAACTAATTCTAACGCCATCGTGAAGCTATCCGTACGCCAATAATGGCTAGAAACAATAGAGCGGAAATCACTGATAGGGTGGTGAGGGCTAGCGACAATAATCTGGCGTGTTTGAACAAGATCTTCGATATACAGCGCATTATTCGGTTTATTAGAGGGATAATCGGCGCTGATGGTCGCTGTTAATGATTCATAACCAATACATTCGAATTGTTCCTGAGCATTGACATATAACCCACCAAAAGCGATAGCCAATTGAACGCGCTCACTGTGCAATAGTGGCAAAATATCATCTTGAGGAGCGGTGATCAGCTCCACATGCATCAACGGATAACGTTGGCTCAGGGCGTGCAATGTATCAACTAACACATTGGGATTAACCCCTTCAGCGACCCCGATTGTGAGTGTACTCTCCACCCCCTGAGTGAGTTCTCGTGAGAAAACATTCAACTGACGTAAGTTATCCACAATATTTCGTGCATAGGGGGCGAGGGAAAGCGCTTGTTCCGTAGGTTTGGGTTCTCGCGTATGGCGCTCAAACAGCGAAAAACCAAGCTCTGCTTCAAGGTTGGCAATTGCCATGCTAATCGCGGAAGGGACTCGATGAAGTGCTCTTGCCGCTGCGGAAAAAGAGCCTTTATCGAGCACAGTTAAGAAAATCATCAGGTTTTCACTATTAAATGGCATCTTAGACCTTTCAGTTTTGTTGATAGTAGCTGACTTTTATTATCATTAATATTGATTTAATTTACCAGCCTTCGGCAAACAGAATATGAGATAAAAAATGCAAGGTATTAAACGTAAAGTGGTTTTTATTACGAGCTACGAAGTTATTGGCTGGATGATTTCATCGTTGGCACTGGCTTTTCTTTCGGGGAATTCCGCGGGAACCACAGGACCTTTAGCACTGGTGATCACCACGATTGCGGTGACATGGAATTTTATTTTCAATGTGGTATTTGAATATTGGGAATCAAAGCAGAAATCAAGAATTAGAACGTTTAGACGTCGTTTTGCTCATGCGGTGTTATTCCAGCTAACGCTGGTGGTATTTTTGATCCCATTGATTGCATGGTGGTTATCAATATCGCTCTGGCAGGCACTTATTTTAGATTTTGCCCTGATTATCTTTATCCCGATTTATACTTTTTTCTTTAACTGGGCATTTGACAAAATTTTTGGGTTACCAAAATCTGCATTGGCGCAAGAAAAAACCACTGCGTAGCGTGAAGGAGATGGCAATGAGGCCATCTCCTTGGTAACTAAGCTTATTTCACGCTAAAAATCTGGTGATACTTTTTAGGATTTAAACGCAAAAATAGCAGTAATGTCATCATAACTAGGACACAATGCAGCAACCAAACAGGGGTAAAACTGTGACTAAATTGCTGTAATGCTGCCGCAACCAAAGGTCCAAAAGCGGCGATGATAAAACCGCCTGCTTGCATTAAGGCAGTCAGGATCCCTGCGCTAGCAGGATGAGGGATATGATCTAAAGAGGTAATAATGGTTAAGGCGAAGCAGCCACCCAGTCCGCAGCCCAGCAGACCTACCCACAGCAACGGTAGTGTATTAGGAAACAGGATTAACCCGGCAAATCCCAATGCTTGGCTCACCAGCGTGACAGTGAGCCAAAAGCGACGGTCAATATTATGGGATGCTAATACCGGGATCATCAGTGCCGCAGCAGCTTGAAAAACGGTTAAAATCGCCACCAGAGAACCGCTTTCTGTAGCACTAAATCCTTGTTGTTGAAAGAAAGGTGCCAGCCATGTCACGGCAGTTGCATAACCCGCATTCACTAAACCAAATCCCGCCATTAATAGCCATGCTCTGGGCAGCTTAAGATAAGTTAATACACTCAGCTGAGCTGGCGTATTTTTCGTGTTCGAAGAGCGAATATTCATGAAGACGGCAATCAGGGCGATCAGTGCTGGAAATGCAAGCCATGCTAGCCCACTTTGCCAATTCCCTGAAAGGTGGGTAATTAGCGGTGTTAATTGCGCTCCCAGCGCGCCACCGACCATTAAGGTAGCTGAATATAATCCCGTCATGGCGGCCATTTTTTGTGGAAACGAAAATTTTATCAAACCGGGGAAAACCGCTTGAATATAAGCCGCTCCCATTCCACACAAAAATGCGGTCATTAACAGTGCGTTCGCATCAGAAACAAATAATCGGCAGAAAGAGCCTATCAGCAGCAGTAGCATCGCGAGGCTGATACCCCACTTATCACCTAATTTTTGATTTAATGCGGGGACGACCAAAGCTCCAAAACCCATGAGTAACATGGGGATCAGCGTTAACAGTGAAACGCTCTGGTAGCTCATTCCGGTGGTTTGAATGATATTTTCGATGACTGGCCCAGGTCCTGTCATAAAGGGGCGTAAATTAATACCGACAAGGGCAATCGTCAGAATCAGGCCAAAAGAGGCAGAAAGTGGTTTTTTCATGTTTACGCGTGATGCTGTTGCCACCAAGTTTGATACAGCATGGATTGCGTCTCATCCTTCGGTTTTAATTGGATAAATTGCAAACCACTTTGTTGGTCAGGAGAGGCTCTTAATGCTTCAGCTATCGCCTCTGTTGATAATCCAAAAGGTTCAGCATCTTGGTTCGAATAGGCATAAACAACACGTTTAATGCCAGACATGCGGATCGCAGCAAGGCACATAGGGCAAGGCTGACCGCTAGCATAAACGGTGCAATCATCGAGTCTGACGCTATTTAGCACCTCTCCTGCTTGGCGTAATGCGAGTAATTCAGCGTGTGCGGTAGGGTCGTGTCGCTCCAACATTTGATTCACGCCAGTGGCAATAATTTGCTCATTTTTGACGACCACTGCACCAAATGGACGCCCACCTGCGGCAACATTGTCAGCGGCGAGGGTGATTGCATGTTGTAAAAATTGTTTATCGAGCATGGTTTGTGCTCCTGATTTATCGAGTATTCTAATAAGATTACTGATGAGTTGACATGGTGTCATTTCAGTAATGTCCATCAAATGCGTTGTTCCCTTCAATCTAATCAAAAACTGTGATATTTAAAAATTAAATAATTAAATCTCAGGTATTAAAAAAATGAATTCGTTGCTTAATTTTGTATTATTGAAAACATTCGTTACCGTCGCAGAAACGGGAAATTTTACGGTGGCTTCACAACAATTAAATTCAACGCAATCGACGTTAAGTCAGCAAGTTCAGCGATTAGAAAGTCTTATTGGACAGCCGTTGTTTGTAAGGGGGCATCGGATGTTAACCCTGACAGAAACAGGGGAAGTGTTGCTGGGATACGCGAAAAATATTCTGGCACTTAACGATACGTTTTTTATGAAAATAACAGGCAATGCGATTATTCAAACTCTGCGATTAGGGTTTCCTGAAGATTTGACGTCGGGATTAGTGACACCAACATTGGCGGCATTTATGCAAGCGCATCCTAATGTCCGATTAGAGGTGACTAGCGGGTTGAGTCGCCAACTACAGCAACGCTATCAACATGGTGAGTTGGATTTGATCATTGTGAAACAACGAAAAGGGGAGTTTCATAGTGATTATCATTGGTCAGAGCCTCTTTGCTGGCTAGCGAGTCGCCAGCAACATGTTTTTCCCTCGGATTCTGTTCCTCTGATTGTTTTTCCAGAGAATGGGCTGTACCGGAATGATATGTTTAGGTTGCTAGATAATGAACAACGCCCTTGGCACATTACATACACTTGCACTAGCCTAGCGGGTATCCAAAGTGCGATTACCGACGGATTAGGCGTTAGCCTGTTACCCGTACGCGCGAAATTACCCCAGCATCGGATCTTGACAGCAGAAGAGGGGTTTCCTCCAGCCCAAGAGATGGAACTGGCGATGCATTTCCACAAAGAGTCATCGGAGATGGTTTCAGTATTGGCGGAGCAGTTAGCTCATCAATTAGAACCGCGTTAATTGGCGATGGGCTTGAGCAAATCACTGTAAAGTTCCGTTAAGACCCCATTTGCCATAAACTCTTTTCTGATCCATTGGGTGACTAGCCCTGTCGCAGAGTGTTGAGTGGCTAATAGCATGTGAGAATCCTGCCTTGGGTTTTGTATTTGCTTCGTGACTAACACACCGGTTTTTACATGTTCTTTAACCATATAGTCGGGTAGGAATCCGATCCCTTCACCTAAAATTTGGCACTGGCATTTGGTGTTGAAATCAGGCACTTGAATCGCCTCTTGCCCGTGCAGTAGCCACCCAACGCGTTTATTGATGGTATGCGCCGTATCTTCCACCATAATATTTGGGTAGAGGCGAAGCTGGCTTTCGGCAATTGGCTCAGGCATTAAGGCTAAAGGGTGGCTAGATGCTATGGCAAACTGCCAGTGTATGGCACCAATTTCTGTGTAATCAATCCCGCCGCCATCCATGAGTGTACCCGGCGCCCCAATCGCAATATCCGCATGGTTATTGATAATGGCATCCCAAACACCGTTATACACTTCTGTGGTCACAGTGATCTGGCAGGTACCAAATTGCTTTTTCAAGATTTGTAGCAACTTCGCCGTATGGTAAGGGGTGTAGATCAACTGATTGATACAGATGCGAACACGGGCTTCAATCCCTTGTTCAATGGAGTCGATACTTTTTTTGATGAGATGAAAATTATTCAGAAGGTCGGTGGCTTTGCGATAAAAATAGTATCCCGCTTCGGTCAGTTCAATATTACGGGTATCGCGGATAAACAGTGCGACATCTAAATAAGTTTCGATACGTTTTATAGTGTAGCTCACCGCGGAGGTGGTAATCCCAAGTTCTTCGGCCGCTTTACTGAAACTGGCAAATTTAGCCGCGGTGGTATAGGTCAATAAATTTTCTTCAGTAAAAATAGAGTTCATGTGTCGTGTCCCAAAGTGCGTGAAAATTAGCCGAAATAACGTTTTCTGTGAATACAATTCAATAGCTTAAAAAACAGGCTTTTTATCGATTGTTTTTAATAGCCCTCAGCGGGGATATTTATCTATTCTGTACAATAAATAGTATTTAATTTATGTCACCCTAAAAAGCAACTAATGAAACGCATGTTTACATTCAAACTAATTAATATTATTGAATTTAATAAAAAATTAGTCATTAGGAAATATCGGGTTAATAAACAAAAAAATCACAATATTAACAATTCTAAAACCTTTGATTTGATGGCTGTCACAAAATTGAAGAAAGAAAAAATGGGCAAACAGATTAACAAAATTATTTGGTCAAATCGCATAGAAAATAGACAAAAAAACATCAGAAAAGGTCAGTGAAGGATGCTTTCACGCACAAAAATGCTCGATTGTTGAATTTAAATCAATAATAAGGTGGCAGATTGATGAATTAAATTTAAATGGATTCTATTTATTAATGGCAATTGTTATGCTCTAACCATGCTAAATAATCTTTAATTCATATTTAATTTGGCTATCAGAAAATTGAAATAGCTAAATGTGGAGAGCGTTATGACAGAAAACACACTCGTTCAAGATTTTCTTAAAGCAGCAGAACAAGGTCAATTAGCTATTTTAAAAAATTGCCTTGAAAAAGGTGTTGATATTAATAGTACCAATCGCCAAGGTCGCACTGCAATTGTGAATGCCAGTTTAAATCAGCACTATGAGTGCGTTGATTTTCTTATTCATGCGGGTGCTGATATTAATAAACAAGACCAAACGTGTTTTAACCCATTTTTATTAAGTTGCCTAAATAATGATTTAACATTATTACGTTTAGTATTACCTGCTAATCCTAATTTAGATTTACTAACCCGTTTTGGTGGTGTTGGGATCACGCCAGCGAGTGAAAAAGGGCATGTGGAAATTGTGCGTGAATTACTGGAAAACACGGATATTAATGTTAACCACACCAACTTTGTCGGTTGGACTCCATTACTAGAAGCGATTGTGCTGAATGATGGTGGAGTAAAACAGCAGCAAATCGTAAAAATGCTGTTAGATCATGGTGCCAACCCACATATGACAGATAAATACGGTAAAAAGCCGTTAGAGCTGGCACAGGAAAAAGGCTATCACGAAATTGCTGAGTTACTGATTGCAGCGGGTGCGTAACCACCCATAAGGGGGATTGTGAACAGACACCAATCTCAGCGGCAAAGCATTTATGGGTTAACGGCTGATGCACATTTCTTGCATCTTTTGCATCAGCCATCATTAACAGGGAATATAGAGCAGGTTTTTAATAAAGCCATTAATTTTTCAATTGATAATCAACTTTATACCTTGCTTGGCTCGCAAACGGATAATGCTCCTAATAGCTGCCGAATTATTAATAAGGATTTTTCACCATTAAATATTACTGCGGGGGATTCTGTTTATATTTTAAATAATGAAATCCATATTGGTGAGAAATATACTATTTCATTTTTATTATGTAAGAAATGGAACCCACCAACGGTTTATTTTATTAATGAAAAATTAACAGAAGAAAAGTACCGTTATTTTCTTCAGTCTAAAATTAACGAAATTGATTCTATTTTAAATGATAAAACACACTCTCTGTTTAACTACCAAGGGGATAATTGTTTTTATCTTGAATCATCAAAAAAATTAAATGAATTACGCTCTAGCTTAATTAATTTATTAATCAATAAACGGTACCAAGCATTAACTCATATTGTGAGCCAGTTTGTTGGGTTAGGAATTGGGTTAACGCCTTCGGGAGATGATTATTTAGTGGGACTAATGGCTTTTTTGTTGTTGAAACATCACCCTGCGAATTCCTGCTATCCGAGCTTTTATCAAGGGATTTCGCAAAGCAAGGCGAATACAACACCCATCAGTGCCATCACGTTAGAAAAAGCATTAAACCAAGAGTATCGCGAAAATATGCATCAACTGATCCAATGTTTAGTTGATGGGCGAGAAACAAATATTTATCCACAAATTTTAGAGATTTTAAATATCGGGTCTAGTTCAGGTTGCGACATGCTATTTGGCATTCGCGATGCGCTGTTTCTGACTCATTATTTCGGAGAAACACATGTCGACTAAAGTGGTCATAAAAAAGAATACCTATTTTGATTCAGTGTCATTGATGTCTATTTCCACCAAAGCCAATCAACTTGAAAATGTTGAGCAAGCCTTTGTGGCAATGGCAACAGAAATGAATAAAGGCGTATTAAGAAACTTAGGTTTATTAACACCAGAATTAGAAGAAGCCAAAAACGGCGATTTAATGATAGTGATTAAAGGACCTAGCGATGAAGCCAATGATGCGACATTGATTGCTATCGAAGACCTGTTTAATAAGAAAAATCAAGGCGGTGGGCAGCATGAAGCCAAATATGCCACAATCAACTCTGCAAAAACGCACATTCCTGATGCCAACTTAGCGGTTATTTCGGTTAATGGGCAATTTGCGGCTCGTGAAGCGCGTATTGCACTGGAAAATGATCTCAACGTGATGCTGTTCTCCGATAACGTCTCGATAGACGATGAGCTGGCACTGAAACAGTTGGCGAGCCAAAAAGGGTTGTTGATGATGGGACCAGACTGCGGGACAGCGATCATCAATGGGACAGCCTTGTGTTTTGGTAACAATGTTCGTCGCGGTAGCATCGGAATTATTGGGGCATCCGGTACGGGGAGCCAAGAACTGAGCGTGCGAATCCATGAATTTGGTGCTGGAGTTTCTCAGCTAATCGGTACGGGTGGTCGTGACCTAAGTGAAAAAATTGGCGGCATCATGATGATTGATGCACTCAAAATGCTGGATGCGGATGATGAAACCCAAGTCATTGCACTCATTTCTAAGCCACCAGCACCAATGGTTGCCAAAAAAGTGTTAGAACAAGCTGAAAAATGCCATAAGCCAGTGGTGGTTTGTTTCTTAGGAAGTCAACCGTTACCGGATGATAAACCAGGCTTAACCTTTGCCCAAGGCACCAAAGAAGCTGCTCTGAAAGCGGTTTTACTGACAGGTATTCGTAAAGAAGATTTAGACCTTCATCCTCTCAACTTACCTTTAATTGATGAAGTTAGAGCGTTACTTAAACCGGAACAAAAATACATTCGTGGTCTTTTCTGTGGCGGGACATTGTGTGATGAAGCCATGTTTGCAGCGCTGGAAAAATACGATGACGTCTACAGCAATATTCAACCTAACCCTGACTACCGTCTGAAAGATATCAATAAAAGTGTCGCCCATACCTTCCTTGACTTTGGTGATGATGATTTTACCAATGGTAAGCCACACCCAATGATTGATCCAACAAACCGAATAGAGCGTTTACTGCAAGAAGCTCGTGACCCGGAAGTTGGTGTGATCATGATGGATTTCGTGCTTGGCTTTGGCTCTCATGAAGATCCGGTCGGCGTGATGATTGACGCTATCAAAACAGCAAAAGCGATAGCGAAACAAGAAGGACGTGAACTGGTGATCCTTGGCTATGTGCTGGGTACTGACCAAGATACGCCATCGATGGATGCACAGGTCAAGATGCTCACCGACGCAGGTGTGATTTGGGCGAGTAGCAGTACCAATACAGGTTTATTAGGACGTGAGTTTGTCTGGAAAGGGGAGAAAGCGTAATGACTTCATTATTTAAACAACCATTGAACGTTATCAATATCGGCATTGAGATGTTCAGTGATGATCTGAAAAAACAGCACGTTCCGGTGACTCAGCTGAATTGGACGCCGCCGGGGCAAGGTAACGTTGCTGTGATCCGCGCGCTTGACCAAATTGAAGGCAACGCGGCGTTACAAGAAAAAATTGCAGTGGCGAACGCACAAGCGCTTGAGCGTATTATTCAGTCCCAGCCTGTGCTCGTGGGTTATGACCAAGCCATTAATGTGGTACCGGGCATGACGAAAAACACCATTCTACATGCCGGTCCACCAGTGGCATGGAAAGATATGTGTGGCGCGATGAAAGGCGCGGTGACAGGTGCTTTAGTTTTTGAAGGATTGGCGAAAGACTTAGCGGATGCGGAACGTGTTGCAGCTTCGGGTGAAATTATCTTTTCCCCATGTCATGAACATGATTGCGTAGGGTCAATGGCGGGCGTGACATCGGCATCGATGTTTATGCACATTGTTGAAAACAAAACTTACGGTAACCGCGCATTCACTAACTTGAGTGAGCAGATGGCAAAAATCTTACGCATGGGTGCCAATGACCAAAGCGTTATTGACCGCTTGAATTGGATGCGTGATGTACTGGGTCCAATGCTGCGTGACGCCATGAAAATCGTCGGTGAAATCGACCTGCGCTTAATGTTGGCACAAGCGTTACATATGGGTGATGAATGCCATAACCGTAACAATGCGGGAACAACATTGCTGATCCAAGCGCTGACCACGGGAATTATTCAAACCAATTTTACGGTTGCACAGCAAAAAGAAGTGTTTGATTTCGTGGCAAGTAGTGACTATTTCTCGGGTCCTACATGGATGGCAATGTGTAAAGCCTCAATGGATGCGGCGCACGGCATTGAATACAGTACTGTCGTGACTACCATGGCACGTAATGGTTATGAGTTTGGTTTACGCATTAGCGGGTTACCGGGGCAGTGGTTTACAGGTCCTTCTCAGCAAGTTATTGGTCCAATGTTCGCGGGTTATAAACCGGAAGATTCAGGTTTAGATATTGGTGACTCGGCTATCACAGAAACTTACGGGATTGGTGGATTTGCGATGGCAACAGCACCGGCTATCGTGGCGCTCGTTGGGGGAACCGTTGAAGAAGCGGTGGATTTTTCTCGCCAAATGCGTGAAATCACCCTTGGTGAGAACCCGAACGTCACCATTCCATTGCTAGGTTTCATGGGAATTCCGACAGCGATTGATATCACGAAAGTTGCAGCTAGTGGCATTCTTCCGGTGATTAACACGGCGATTGCGCATAAAGATGCAGGTATTGGAATGATTGGGGCAGGGATTGTACATCCTCCGTTTGATTGCTTCGAAAAAGCGATGCTTTCTTACGCGAAACACTATGCATAGTGGTATTGAGCCCAAAACTCACTAAGCAAAAAATAATGCCCGGCTTCGGCCGGGCGATAAAAATAAAGCAACGCATTCCCTGAATTGTTCAGTGGCATAAGAGATAGACCGTCAACAACGTGCTGCTAAGGTGTGAGGGGAATGGGAGTAAGAATATGAGTCTATTAAATATTAAATGGAAACGTGGTGATTTGGCGGCCTATTTTGGTTTGATGACCAATAACCTCACGAACCTACTCACCATGATGGGCTTACTGATTTTTGTTGTCGGCATCCCAGCGGAAATTGTTTATGGTCGTATCGCGCCAGCGTTTGGTTTTGCTGTATTGCTTGCCAGTGTAAGTTACGCTTACTTTGGTCAGCAGATGATCAAGCAAACAGGACGAAATGACGTTACGGCACTACCATCAGGTCCAAGTGCGCCTTCTATCTTCACCGTGACCTTCTTAGTGATCATGCCGGTTTACCAAACCACCAAAGATCCTGAATTTGCTCTGCAAATTGCGTTGGTCTGGTGTTTTGTGGAATCAATGATTTTAGTGGGGGGCTCTTTCCTTGGTGAAACCATCCGTAAGATGATCCCGCGTACCGTATTATTATCGTGTTTATCGGGTCTCGGATTATTGTTACTGGCAATGAACCCGATGCTGCAAGCATTTGAAGCACCAACGGTATCGTTTATTGTCCTACTGTTAATTTTCATCAACTGGTTTGGTAAAAAGCCTATCTTTGCACGTATTCCTACAGGGTTGCTGCTGCTTATCGCGGGTTCTGCCTTAGCATGGATTTCGGGTTTACAAAGCCCAGAAGCGATTACGGCATCCATGGCGTCATTTGGTTTTAACCCGCCAAGCATCCATGTGGATAGCTTCTTCCAAGGTTTACCTCATGCACTGCCGTACTTAGCCTCAGCGGTACCTTTAGGTTTAGCGAACTACATCTTTGACCTTGAAAATATTGAAAGCGCTCACGCAGCGGGTGATGAATACAACACACGTAAAGTGATGCTGGCAAACGGTTTATCTTCAACCGTGGGTGTTGTGCTGGGTAATCCATTCCCTGTGACAGTGTATGTGGGTCATGCGGGTTGGAAAGCGATGGGCGCGAGTGTGGGTTATACCTTAGCATCCGGTATCACCATGTTTATCGTCCCGTTATTTGGTATTGGCGCATTTATGCTCGCAGTGATCCCAATGACGGCCATTGTCCCTATCTTAGTGTTTATCGGTGTAGTGACCGCTAACCAAGTGGTGCGAGAAACACCGAAAGTCGAAGTACCTGTGATTTTCATCTGTCTATTCCCATGGATTGCGAACTGGGCATTGACGATGGTTAACAGTGTCATGGGAGCGGCAGGTACGTCTGCAAGCGCGATTGGTACGGAAGTTCTGTTACATAAAGGCGTTTACTATCAAGGTCTGGTTCACTTAGGTAACGGTGCACCGTTGGCAAGTATGTTATGGGGCTGTATCGCTATCTTCGCTATCTTAAACAAGCCGTTACGTGGCGCGATTGCGGCGGCAGTGGGTGCAGTATTGGTCTTCTTTGGCATCATCCATTCTCCGGCTGTGGGTATTGCAACAGGTTCGGCATTGATGTTTGTCTACGCATACCTCATGATGGCGGCTTTGTTTGTTATCAAACACTTTTTAGATGGTCGCCAATCAGTGGAGCAGCAACAAGCTGAAAAAGCTGAAAAGCTTAGTAAATCAGCGTAATAAGCCAATCTTTATAGTGGGTGTACGCGATACACCCACTATCTGCTAAATATTCGGTATCAGGATCCTTAATCATGAAAGAACTCGTGGTTGTTGCCATCGGGGGCAACAGTATTATTAAAGATAACAGCAGCCAATCCATTGAAGCTCAAGAAAAAGCGGTTCAGGAAGTGGCTCAGCACATCAGCGATATGCTTAAAGGTAATTACAATATTGTGCTGACTCACGGCAATGGACCGCAGGTGGGGTTGGATTTACGTCGCGCTGAAATTGCTCATGTGACGGAAGGATTACCACTGACACCGCTGGCTAACTGTGTGGCGGATACTCAAGGGGGGATTGGCTATTTAGTCCAGCAAGCACTTACTAACGTATTAGCGAAACAGCAACATCGCCAAGCAGTAACGGTAGTGACCCAAGTGGAAGTTGATAAAAATGACCCGAACTTTGCGGCTCCGACTAAGCCGATTGGCGCATTTTTCAGTAAAGAACAAGCTGATGTATTGCAGCAGGAAAACCCTGATTGGCACTTTGTTGAAGATTCAGGACGCGGATATCGCCGCGTGGTGGCATCCCCTGAACCTAAACGAGTCATTGAGTCAGCAGCAATTCGTACATTGACCGAACATGATTATGTGGTTGTTGCGGCTGGCGGCGGTGGGATCCCTGTTGTGAATAATGGGCAGGGCGGTTATCAAAGTGTGGATGCTGTTATTGATAAAGATTTATCGACTACGCTACTGGCTAAAGAGCTCAATGCGGACATTTTAATCATCACCACGGGCGTTGAAAAGGTGTGTATTCACTTTGGCAAACCGGAACAAAAAGCCCTTGGTGAAACCTCAACGACGGATATGAAACGCTATATGGCAGAGGGGCACTTCCCAGCAGGAAGCATGCTACCGAAAATCGAAGCCAGTTTATCGTTTATCGCTAATGGCGGTAAGCGCGTGATTATCACGACGCCTGAAGCTCTGCCAGCAGCATTACGTGGCGAGACGGGAACCCATATTATTCAAGGCTAAGCCTCACTCGTTCGGCCTTATACGATAAGGTCGAACTCCCGATGATAAGGAGTTGCTATGAATACAGAACAGTTGTCTGGTCGCAGAGAGTTTCTGACGACAAGCGCAAAAGTGGTGGCGGCTTGTACATTATTAGGTTCAGTATCTGCGGGGGCGGCGGTGCAAAGCGTACCGCAGTCTGGTGTTTCTCGTATCACAGATAAACATTATTATCTTGATGATGCGTTACTCGAAACAGGTTTTAATTTCCGTGATAGTACGGTAATGGGGACACAAACTGAGCTAAAAACTATCGAAATTAATGATGGTAAAATCGTGGCGGTGTTACCCAATAAACAGCATCCAAATACCGTTCTGAATGCGTACAGTGCGCAAGGCAAATTGATGCTTCCTGCATTTCGAGATATGCATATTCATCTGGATAAAACCTTTTACGGAGGAGCATGGCAAGCGCCACAGTCCCGTGAAGGTAAAACCATTATGGATATGATAGCCCTTGAACAGAAAATGTTGCCTGAATTGCAGCCTTTCACGCAAGAAAGAGCGCATGCGCTGATTGATTTGATTCAATCTCACGGGTCGACTATCGCGCGCAGCCATTGCAATATTGAGCCTGTTTCTGGATTAAAAAACCTTGAAGCACTGCAAAAAGTGTTGGATAAACGTCAGCAAGATCTCACGTGTGAAATTGTGGCATTCCCTCAACATGGCTTGTTGCTGTCAAAATCAGTCCCTTTGATGCGAGAAGCGATGCAAGCGGGTGCACACTATGTGGGAGGGTTAGATCCGACCAATGTGGATGGCGCGATGGAAAAATCCCTTGATGCGATGTTCCAGATTGCGCTGGATTACAACAAAGGGGTTGATATCCATCTGCATGAGACAAGCCCGGCAGGACTTGCTGCTATCAACTATATGATAAAAACGGTGGATGAAAACCGCAGCTTGCGTGGCAAGGTGACGATTAGCCATGCATTTGCGTTAGCTATGTTAAATCCTGAAGATGCCGATGTGATGGCAAAACGGTTGGCTGAGCAGCAGATTACGATAGCGTCGACAGTGCCTATCGGTACATTACATATGCCATTAAAAACGCTGAATAAAAATGGTGTGTTTGTGATGACAGGGACTGACAGTGTGATTGATCACTGGTCGCCATTTGGTCTCGGGGACATGTTAGAAAAAGCCAATCTATATGCGCAGTTGTACACGCGCCCTGATGAGTTGGCATTATCTCGCTCCCTTGCTATCGCCACGGGCAATGTATTGCCACTGGATGAAAAGGGCAAGCAAGTGTGGCCAGCAAAAGGGGATGATGCCAGTTTTGTACTGGTGGATGCCTCTTGCTCAGCAGAGGCGGTTGCGCGTATCTCTCCAAGGCAAGCTGCGTTCCATAAAGGGTATTTGGCCAGTGGCGCAGTTGAAAAGTCATTAGGCTGAAAGCTGTTGTCTATATAGGCATGGTTTATAGAGACGAGCTTATAGAGATATCGTTTATAAAGCCCACATTGGTGGGCTTTTGTATTTTTATGGTGTAGCAAATTTAAATACTAGGAACTTAATCGTTTTTATAAATCGCGACTTGCGGTTTACCATCATTACCTATTGTTCCGCGGTACATCCCTTCTGAATTAAACTCCATCGCGTAGTTACCGGTTTTATCCAACACAATCACACCGCCACTTCCGTTTAGCTCTTTGACTTCATCCAGTGCATTACGGGCGGCTTGGTCGATAGGCGTTTTGTTGTATTTGACTTGAGCAGCGATATTGTGGGCGGTTGCGGTACGGATGAACATTTCGCCAGAGCCTGTGGCTGAAACGGCGACGGTATTGTTGTCAGCGTAGTTCCCTGCACCAATGATAGGGGAGTCACCGACGCGACCGAAGCGTTTGTTGGTCATGCCACCTGTGGATGTCCCTGCGGCGATATTACCGTTTTTATCGAGAGCGACCGCGCCAACAGTGCCATATTTGTAGTCATACATCATTGGATCAATAAAGAGAGCGGCAGTTTTACCGTCATGGTCGAGTACCACTTTCTCTTTTTCTTTGGCTTTTTGAAGTTGCTGCCAACGGAAGTCAGTGCGGAAATAGGATGGGTCAACGATTTCAAGACCTTGTTCTGCGGCGAATTGCTCAGCACCTTTAGAAACCATCATGACATGAGGGCTTTTGGTCATGACGGCATAAGCGGCATTAATCGGGTTTTTAATGTTGGTGACACCTGCCACAGCCCCTGCTTTACGGTTGCTGCCATCCATAATCGACGCATCCATTTCATTTTTGCCTTCGTGGGTAAAAACGGCGCCTTTTCCTGCGTTAAATAGCGGGGAATCTTCCATCACATTAATAGAGGCTTGTACCGCATCAAGGCTACTACCGCCTTTATTGAGTACCGCATAGCCTGCTTCTAAGGCTTCGGTCAGTTTTTCTTGATACTCTTTTTCTTGTGCTGGAGTAATGGTGTCTTTGGTAATAGTACCGGCTCCCCCGTGGATCACTAATCGGATTGGTGGCTCGCTTGCGGCATAAGCGTGCAAAGAAAATGAAGCTGCCAATAAACATCCTAGTAGAGATAATTTCATGATTATTTCCTTCCAGTTATTTTGTTATTAGTCACTTTTTGAGCAAAAAAAGTATAGGAGGGAAAATGTCTAGACAGCAACATTGATAGAGGGTTTCTGTGATAATGGCTGAAAGAATTTCAGAGATTTTCAGTAAATACGAATAAAGGGTGTGAGTGGCGATGAAGGGTTTAAAAATGATGAGATTTGGCGATGGATGAGATCGCCAAATCTGGGGTAATTTATTTTGCGCCAAGTTCTTTTCGGATGATCTCTGCGCCTGCGCTTAACGCGTTGAGTTTCCCTCTGGCAACATCGCGAGATAATGGCGCCATGCCACAGTTAGTTGATGGGTAAAGTTTGTCTGCATCAACAAATTGTAGGGCTTTTCGCAATGTATTGGCGACTTCTTCCGGAGTTTCGACAGTGTTGGTTGCCACGTCAATTGCACCGACCATCACTTTTTTACCACGGATAAGCTCAATCAAGTCCATCGGGACATTGGAGTTGTGGCATTCCAGTGAAACGATATCGATATTTGAGCTTTGCAGTTTCGGGAAAGCTTCTTCGTATTGTCGCCACTCAGAACCTAATGTTTTCTTCCAATCGGTGTTGGCTTTAATGCCATAACCATAACAGATATGTACTGCAGTTTCGCATTTCAGTCCTTCAATGGCTCTTTCGAGGGCAGCGATCCCCCAGTCATTGACTTCATCAAAAAATACGTTAAATGCGGGTTCATCAAATTGGATAATATCGACACCTGCGGCTTCTAACTCTCTGGCTTCTTGGTTAAGAATTTTAGCAAACTCCCACGCCAATTTTTCACGGCTTTTATAGTGGTTATCATAGAGCGTGTCGATCATGGTCATTGGACCCGGTAATGCCCATTTAATCGGTTTGTCAGTGAGTTGACGAAGATACTTAGCATCATCCACAAATACTGGCTTTTGGCGAGCAACAGCGCCCACAACGGTTGGTACGCTGGCATCGTAACGGTCACGAATTTTTACCACTTGGCGCTTTTCAAAATCCACACCACTCAAGTGTTCAATAAAGGTGGTCACAAAGTGTTGGCGAGTTTGTTCGCCATCGCTCACGATGTCGATACCCGCACGTAATTGATCGTCCAGTGATAAACGCAGGGCATCTTGTTTGCCGGTGATAAGTTCTTCGTTGTTCAGTTTCCATGGGGACCAAAGCTTTTCTGGTTCAGCTAACCAAGATGGTTTCGGTAAGCTACCGGCTGTGGAAGTAGGTAATAATATTTTCATTGCAGGTGACCTTTTATTTTATTTTTTATAAATACGCGATTTTATTAAATTGACCGATTTTTATTAAACGGAATAGCTTGCAGACCATTTTTCAAGGATCGTTTGGTAAGGCTTAATGAAGTGTTCTTCAGTAAATTTACCTTGTTCAATGGCAAGTTGGCTGCGCTCTTCACGGTCATAAACAATTTTGGTTAATGAGTAATCCTGCTGATTTAAGCTCGGTTGATAACATTCACCCGCTACCGTGTTGGCATTATAAATTTCAGGACGATAAATTTTTTGGAACGTTTCCATGGTGCTAATAGTGCTGATTAACTCAAGGTTGCTGTAGTCGCTCAGCAAGTCTCCCGTAAAATAAAAGGCCAAAGGGGCAACGCTATTTTTCGGCATAAAGTAACGAACCTGTAAGCCCATTTTTGCGAAGTATTGCTCCGTTAAAGAAGCGTTACTTGGCTGATATTCAATACCTAATATAGGGTGTTGATTCCCAGTGCGATGGTAGGTATCTCTATTTGAGACACTTAAACAGATCACCGGTGATTTATTAAAGTTCGCTTTGTACTCTTTGGAATTAATAAACGATTTAAAAATATTGCCATGCAGGCAGCCAAATTTAGTAGGAATACTAAACTCTGCTTGGTCTTTGTTATGTTCCAAAAGTAAAACGCTAAAATCATAGTCCCGCACGTAGGAAGAAAAATTATTCCCTACAATCCCTTCAATACGTTGCTGCGTTTTTTTATCGATGATGCTGGTTTTTAATATTTCAATGACAGGGAAGGCGCTATCTTTTTCTTCGATATTCATCTCGACAGAGATAATTTCCAACTCAACAGCATAGCGATCGTTTTTAGGGTTATCCCAATACGCCAATGAATTGAAGCGGTTGTTGATCATCGACAATGCGTTACGCAGATTTTCTTGGCGGCTTTTGCCTCTGGCTAAATTTGCAAAGTTGGTAGTAATCCGCGTGTTTTCCGATGGGTTGTAATTTTCATCAAAAATGCTGCGCGTAATATTAAAGGTAAATTCTGTATTCATGATTTTTGCATCCTAGCTCTAATAGGAAAACGGCGTTTATTTCTTGATTACAGAGATGTTGCACGTTTTCTCATTCATCAATTTTATGTAGCCAGTAAGTTAATATGTTTAATTTATGCCAGAGCGAGACAGGGAGTTAAAGCGACTTAATTTCACTTCGAACATGAAGAAATTTCATGATGAGGGGAGGTAAATAGATGGGTTTCACTTTGACTCGATGTGCTTGTTGACGATTTAATGCAATTCATTTTTTGAGCTGATCAGATGGCAAAAATATTAGTTTTATATTTAAATAATATTGAATTCTTAATGTTCTAGTCTGCTACTTTGAATATTTTACTAGTAAAATATGATTGTAATATGAAGTTTTTTATTTTGATAATTAATTAAGCTATTGTATTTACTATGGTACGAAAATAGTGAAGGAATCTTTCGCACTTTTTGTCAAAATGGTTTTTTTACCTAGCTATGTTTTTATGGTGTGATATGTAAATTTTATTTATTAAATTCATATAAAAGTCTTTTTTGGAACACCATCAGCTTTATCTCTTGATTTAGTTTATATTTTAATGCTTAAAGCTATACCGGTGTATTTTTAGTCTAAAGTTCAGCGTTGTAAGCGTAAGAATAATACTTATCATCACTCTTTATTGGTGTTTGGTTGAGTGACTTATTTTATTTATGTATATAAAAGTGATTTTTTATATACAAGCAAGCAGGGTTTTTAATTAAAAAAAACAGAATATTATTTTTTATGATATGTTGTTGTACTTAACGAATATTTAAATAAAATATAGTGTTGTATGAAAGATTGAAACTTTTCATTAATATTCGCCTTACGTATTTACTATACTTTATAAGTAAAGGGTGAACTGTGCTTTTGTAATGATATTGTTTAATTGATTAATATAAAATTCTTAGTTTTCAATTCATTATCTTTGTCGACCATCAAATAAGGAATACCTTATATTATCGGGATTCTAACCTAGTATAATTTGGCGCTAGGCAGTAGATTTAATTTATGACATTAAGGTTGTTATCTATCATGAAAAAAGAAAAACTATATTATATCAGTCAACTGGTAGGAAAGTGTATGCAAAAGTATCGCATTGAAAAAGGTATTAGTGGGGAATGTGTTGCAAAAAAGTTAGGTATTAGTCAACAACAATTATCAAGATATGAGCGTGGTGAAAATGCGCTTACAGTTGATGTTTTATTCAAATATCTATTAATTATTGAAGTTAATTTTCCTGAGTTTTATAATAGGTTATTCTATATAATTGGGCGTCATCCTAAATTATCTATGTATATTTCAGGTTTAAATGGTTTTGGTTGGGAACTAGATGACTTAAAAGATTATTATACATCTGCAATTGTATAAATATTAAAGTAAAAACTTTTCTGTTTACTTGGCTTATTTTATATTATGATAGATATATTGGATTGTCCCTATCATAGCAGAGAATAGTACGATGCCAAATAAATCACCAACTGCTTTTTCTCGTATAACGCGCAGTTCTGGGCGTACTAATAGTATATTAACAGTTACTCTGCCTCTTTTATTTGTATTAATCACAACATTATTTTGGAGTGCTGATAGGATTGTTCAGCAAGAAACCAGGCGTTTAGAAGTTGAATTCAAATCTTTTATTGGTTATTTGATTGAACAAGAAACTTTTTTAAAAGCACTAAATAAACAGAATCAAGATTTATCTGAACTGCTTGAAAGTCGAACTTACTCCATCAATGATCAATTTTTACCGAAAGAATGGCCATTAAGACTATTAGAAGGTAAAGAGTCTATCGTTGCTATGCCATTCACTTTAGCTTGTGGAACCAATTTAGAGTGCTCCAGAGTTCCGAGTATTTTATTTTCATTAGGGGCTTATTTAGCAGATTTTTACTCCACATTTTGGGGGCGCTCATACTATCCAGCCGCTGCTGTATTTTTTGTTAACGAGCATGACTATATTAGCATTAGCGTTCCATCGGTTGGTACTTTAATGGGGGGAGAGGCTATTTCGCCTGAATTATTTCGCTCAGTAACCGATAGTGTTAGAAAAAATTTATCATTAATAAATAAGCAGTTTGCTGATATAAAACAAGACGAGCAAGAACCCCCAGTTATTTGGCTAAAAGCAGAAAATTTTAAAAATAATTTAATGGGCATTGTTCCAGCAGGCTTCAATGCTGATTTGTGGCAAAGTGCTCATCTTTCACCAAAAGATATTTATGCAGTTTCTCTGTTAAGTAAAGATCATCTTAGTATGCTAGAGAAAATGTTAAACCCAACATTGAGGCATGAATTCTGGCTTTTGCATGAAGATTTTGGCCTATTATTGGGAGAGTCAGCTGTTCCTGTTGAGCCATTAGAAGGTATTTTTTATACACAAAATGGCTTGGTGATGAAATTAAGTTTTGAAAATACAGATTGGGTGGGCTATTACCGAATTAGTTATGCCGCATTTTTTGAAGATAACTTATGGTTGCCAATTAGCCTTGTTATATCTCTTCTGTTTAGTATTTTCTGCGGCTGGGGTTATAAACATTGGTACCATAAAAAAATATTACAGCCTGCGGTACATTCACAACAAGTTATTTTAGAAAGTGAAGAGTTCAATCAAACATTGATTGCAACCACACCGATAGGGCTTTGTGTTATTGATAAAGAAACACTAGGACTTCGTTTTGCTAATGAACTAGCTCAGCACTGGTTAAAAATTCCAGATACTTCTCATCCTTATGATTCTATTGAATATAATGAATTACTTCGCCGTGTTATTTCTGATCAGAAGCAGGTTACGACTGTTTTAAAATCAGGGAAGCACGCTATCTATATTGTTAGCACTGCAACCCATTATCAGCAACGCCCAGTTATTTTATGTGCATTTACTGATATCACTATACAAGCAGAAACAGAAGCACAGCTTAATCATGCTAAGCGTTTAGCTGAAGAAGCTAACCAAGCTAAATCAACCTTTTTAGCCACGATGAGCCATGAAATACGAACTCCGCTTTATGGTATTATTGGGACATTAGAATTATTAGAAAATACAGCATTAACTCCTAAGCAAAAACATTTTCTTGATAGAATGTCTACAACATCGCATTTATTAATGCATCTTATCGGGGATATTCTTGATATCAGTAAAATAGAAGCCAATCAAATTCATATTCAACACCAGTCATTTGACCTACTCGATTTAATACAGCAAACCGTTCAGTTATATCAAGGCCTAGCTCAACAGAAGAAACTTCAGTTATTTGCCATTATTGATCCTAATATCTATGCCATTAGAATTGGTGACTCAGCACGATTACAACAAATATTTGGTAACCTAGTCAGTAACGCTATTAAGTTTACACATCATGGTAAAGTGACGATTGAATTAAAAAATGGTGACAATAACAATATCATATTGTTTGTAAACGATACTGGCGTTGGAATTAGTAAAGAAGAACAAGAAAAGTTATTTGAACCTTTCTATCAAGCACACTCTGGAGACCATACCTACGGAGGAACAGGCTTAGGTTTATTTATCTGCTCAAAATTAGTCAAGCTGATGGGGGGCGAAATCAGCGTAGCAAGCGAGCTGATGCATGGTAGCTCTTTTAAAGTGACATTGCCGTTAGAACTAGATCACAACAATATACATTGGAAGAGTTTAACGGGTTCACATATTTGGCTGCGGACAATAGATCCTCTACTAACCAACAATGTGTATGATTGGCTAACTCGTTGGGGAGCAAAAGTCTATTTCACAGAGGCTGAGTTGCCTGAAGACTCATCATTGGTCATTGCCGTAAGTATTTTAATCGAGAACTTTTCATTACCTAAAAATTGGCAAGGGAAAATATGGATAAGTGATGAAGCAAGCTTCCGTTTATCTGAATTAAATCAACAGCTTTTTTTACTGCAAAATGATGAAAATTCAATATTGCCTTTAAGCTGTCCAATTCAACAGACACCATCTTATGCGAATGAATACTCATTGCGTGTTTTAGTTGCAGAAGATAACCCAATAAATCAGGTTATACTGCAAGAGCAGTTAGAATTACTTG
Organism: Providencia sp. PROV188; assembly: GCF_027595165.1. NCBI lineage: Bacteria > Pseudomonadati > Pseudomonadota > Gammaproteobacteria > Enterobacterales > Morganellaceae > Providencia > Providencia sp. PROV188. Next base: position 2,622,019 of record NZ_CP097291.1, on the reverse strand, counting down.
GTTGCGAAGTCTTTATGGCTAGCGATGGCGAAGAGGCCTTAGTTATTTGGGATAATGAAGTCATTGATATTGTTTTAACTGACGTCAATATGCCTTACCGTAATGGGTATGAGTTAACTAAACAGCTGCGGAGTGAAGGTGAAACTTGCCCGATTGTTGGTGTTACGGCAAATGGTTTGAAGGATGAAGAAGAACGCTGTTTAGCCGCAGGGATGGATACCTGGTTAGTTAAGCCAATTGAACTAGATACTTTAGCGCAATTATTCAACCGTTTCTTCCCTACCTATTCTTCTACGCTTCTCTCTGATTCTGCCACTATGGTATTTATTAACCCACTTGATAGCAATGACCGAGATAATATTATTCAACATTTTACTGTTGATATTCATGATCTTTGCGAAGCGGTGAAAAATAATAACATAGAGGCAGTAAAACAGCTGTCACATCGTATTCGGGGCGCATTAGTGAGCGTGGAACAGCGTGAACTTGCTAGTAGACTTCACGTGCTTGAAGAGTTGTTGAATATGGAAAAACCAAACTTAAACATAGCCGATACCTATAAAGTGATTTGCGATGAATTAACGTTTTGGCTAAATAAGCTTAGTCAAACAAATGGTGTGTAATGCAATAACTGATTAGAGCTTGGTTATTTTCAACACCTAATTTACGCATGGCTGCATTTTTTTGCAGACTAATGGTTTTATCACTTCTATTGAGCAATTTGGCGATTTCAACAATCGGTTTTCCCTGAACAAATAAGCGCAATACTTCTAACTCTCGAGGCGAGAGTGTTTTCACTCTTTCATCAAGGGTCGAAGCTTTACGGCTTTTTATTGTTGTCGTTAAATCTGCAATAGGTTGACGGTATTGTTTTCCTTGACCCGCTAAGGTAATGGCTTTGATTAGCTCTGGTAGTGGCGCTTCCTTCGAGACAACCGCATTGACATTGTTATCGTATAACGTTTGAATAATCATGGGGTTAGATATCATCGTTAATACCACTAACGCTGTATTTGGGTATTTACGCTGTAGAAATTGGATATAATTTTGCCCATCACTTGATTGCGTGTTATTGGGCATCATATAGTCAGTAACAATGACATCAACAGTATGGTGATTTAAAAAAGAAAACAACTCAGCATCGCTGGTAAATGCACCTTCGATGGATAAGTTGTGTGATTGGGATAGTGTTTCTTTTAAGCCTGATAAGACAATCGGGTGGTCATCAACTAAGGCTAAGGTTAACTTTTTCATCTAAGTTACTCCTTATTATGTGTACTTGTACTTAGTACAGCAACACCCAAAAAATGTCAAATAACGATCGTCTATTTAGGGCTATTTTTAAAGAAAGGCATTAATGATAAAAACGCAGTTATCACAGATGCCTCGAATTACTAATAAGAAACTACGACACGTATTGTTTTAGAAAATGGACCAGACGTAATTGAGCGCCCGCTAATTTGACTTAAGGTTGCAGTGTATGGCACATTTACAGGTGATTGCGGTTTAATTTCGCCAATAGCATAATTTTGGTTAAATTCGAGTTCGGTTGAATTACTTTTAATTACGGTCTGTAATCCATTTCCCATATCAAGGTATTTATTTCCCAATATAGAATTATTATTTGGTTCAAATCGAACAGATACATTTAACCCTGTTTCACAATTTTGTGGAACTGACATGCCTATATTAAATGTACGGCTGACAACTTCCCCAGCATTCATTTGTTTTGGCGAAATAGTACCAAAGCCAACAGTTCCTCCATTTGATGTAGTCACACTGACTTCAGGAGTAGGGCAGAGTAACGTTAAATTACCAATGATATGTGCATATACAGGAGCACCAATATATTTACCTTGATAATCTTCATGATAACCTAATAAAAAATTACCTGTATCAAATGGTTTTAATGCATTACTACCTTTTAGGACGGCAAAATTATACATGATACCAATATTTACAGCAGTGCCTACTGAAGGTTGGCTCCAATATCCTAAGTCAATATTAGGTACGCTGGCGTTGGTAATTGTTGCAATTGTACCCCCACCAATTGCGCTTTGCTGAGTAACGGTAACGCCGCTATTTATTAATAGTGTTTTAGTTTGTTGAGGAACAACATTTTTAAAATAAACGTGATTAGGTGTAGCTACGCTTCCTGTAAAATCACATTGTAAAGACATAAAAGAAGATAATGCAGTCGCTAATTGTGTTCCGGTTGTTATAGCGCTACTATTGCTTGTAATATCAAATTTAATATCTTGTTGTATCGATGTTCCACCAGCCGCGGGTTTGCAGTTTGCTACGGCTCCAAGTGCATTAAAGCTTAAAAACGAAAGCGAAATTATAATAATTGATACTACTTTATTAAAATAGGGTGTCATGATCTCTTCCTATTTTTCATTAACTAATGAACATGTTGCACTTTGGCAGGTATAATTTAATAGTTTTGGTGTTCCATAATCATCAATATACGTTAATACCATGTTGGATGACTTTATTTTTTTATCATTCAAGGAGTAGCTGGCATTACTATTTGGTTTAATAACTATTTCTTGGAAATTTTCAACTTTACTCGCATTATCATTAATGTTAATAATCACAACATGGTAAGGAGTTGGATTTGTTAACTTTAATGAATTACCACTTTTTTCAATTTTTAATTCTTTTTGCCAGTTATTATCAGGGTATTTTTTCAATCCTGTTGGTCGATAAAAAAGTTTAAATCTAGATTGAATAACAATTTCAACCGCATTCTCTAGTTCACTTTTTGGCGGTATTCCTAGTACATTAAAATAGAATAATGATTCTTTATCACTTGGAGCTTTCAAATTATTTTTCGTAGTGCTGATCCTGACTTGCTTCTTTTGATTGGGCTCAATACGCTGCAATAATGGCAATGCTATTAATGGATCAGAAATTTTATGGCTATTTTCATCTTCAATCCAAGATTGAACTAAAAAAGGGTCTTTACTGTCAGTATTTTCTACAACAATGCTAACGCCTTTGCTGGCTTCATTATAAATGACTCGTGTACGGTCTGCTGAAATTGATGCATGTGTATATGCACTAACTAGTAATAAGCTACTGATAATTAATTTAAATTTTTTCATAATATTTTATTCTTTATTACAAATCACATTATTGATGTTTTGAATGATCTGGCTATCCGTCACTAATTGACATGATTGCCCACCATTCCATTTAACGATTAATTTTTGGTTCGGTTGAATTCCGGTTAAATAAACTTGACCATTCTCAGCAACCATACCTAATACGGTATCTTTTGCTGAGTCATAAACTAAAGCTCCAAACGGTGGTGTTTTTCCATCAGGAAACTTGATGGTAATTAATGCTTTTTCGCCAATAATCGTATTGAGTTTTGCATAACCGACGGCACCATCAGTTAAAGTTGATTCAATGACGCTATCATCCACACTGACATTTTCAGGTATATTATTCAGATCAACATATTGAGTTGATTTGTAATATGTCGGCACATTACTAATTGCCGCTAAGCCAAATCTATTTGTAATTGACTCGTTTTGATTGATTGAAACATCTTTAGCATTATCGGTATCAATCACCATTCTTGCTTGATTGTCATAGACTCTTCTATGTAAAACAGGACCTTGGCTTGTAATTGTTAATGAGCCATCTAGCGTTCCGCTTAATGTACGATAATCATCACCAAATGAACCCGTTATCTGTGCTGTCCCATATTGGGTATCACGAGATGCAGATGCGTTTATCGTTGTATTTTCAAAAAAGTCTCTTGTCGAAAGTCCCAGGCTTAAATTATTGCTATCGATTTTTGTATGGTAATTAACATTATTACTGTATTTTTTATCTTGGTCATTGTATGAACTAAAATATTGTAATCGCGAATTCTTTTCGCCAACAAAAGGAATACTTAATGAAAGATAAGCCTGCTTAGATTTACTTCCTCTCACATAACTACTTTCACTGACTGATAATGATAAAAGCGCATTATCAAAAAAGTCATTTTTAATTGTTTTATTAAACGATACACTTAAAGTATCGTTGTTTTTAGGTTCATTCCAATAACTTTCTCTTGAATAACTTAAGCTTACATCAGCATTGAAATCAGGTATTTGCTGAGTAAATGATGTTGTAAAAACATTTTTCTGGCGAAAATGATGGTTCGATGGATTACCTTTCGTATAAATAAAATTATTAACGGACATGAATCCTTCATTTGAGAACTGATATCCAGTTAAATCGAGTCGACTGGAGTTAGAGAATCGTTTTGCATAATTGATTCTATAGCTTTCACCTGTACTTGAATTTGTAGTATGTAAGCGATTTTTAGACTGTGTAATATCAAATGATATTGCACCTAAGCGCTCCATGTTTATACCTAGACCCGCATTATAAGCAATATATTCACTATCTGATGTTGAAAATAAACCACCAAAAACGGATAAGTTATTAAATAATCCCCAAGAAAATTCGGTTGAAATAAAATCATTATCAACATTATTTTCACCCATTGGTGCTAATCGACCGGCATTTAATTTATATTGAAACATACCTGGTCGAGTTAAAAATGGAATGTTAGTTGATGATATTTGGTACTCTCTAACAGAACCATCTTCTTCCGTAATTTTGACGTCTAAGGTACCCGATAAAGCAGAACTCAAGTTATCAATAGAAAAAGGTCCTGGAGCAACCTTTACTTGGCTTAATATACGTCCATTCTGAGAAATAACGACAGTCGCGTTACTGGTTGCTGTACCGGTTATATTTGGTGCATAACCTCTTAGAATTGATGGCAGCATATTGTCGTCAGTGAAAACACTTACGCCATTAAAGCGTACAGAATCAAAAATCTGGCTAGCTGTATAATATTTTCCTACAAAGAACTTAGCTGATAAGTCAGGTAAATCAGTAAAAAGATAGGTTTGAACCCATTTAAAACTATCGTTGTTACTATTATTAAAATCTTTTTGGAATTGATAGTTACTACGGAATCTCCAACGTCCCATATTTGTACCAATGGCACCAAATGAGCTTAAGTTATTTGTATCTTGAGCATTCTTATATTTTATGTAGTTTTCTACTATATTATAGTCAAATACTAGTGCATTAATGCCTACTTCACGTTGCATAGGCGGCACCCAGTTTTCATCTGAGTATAGGAAATAAGCTTGCGGTATTGATAATGAAAGTTCTTGCTTTTCATCATCAAAGAGTGATGAAATATTATCGTCCTGTGCTGATAAATCATAGCACTGGCCATCTGACCATGTTGGTATTTTATTGATGAACTCTTCTTTTAAGCCAATAACGTCTATTATTTTTTGTGAAATGCAGGGTTGTATAGATCCTTCTTTATTAAAGAAGTCAATTTTATCAAAAAAGTTTGTCCTTCTACCGTTAATTGATACGTTAGAAAAATAAGCGCCTTCCTGTGAGTGATTTTTTTCAAATGAACTCAAGTCAATATTTGTATCGCCAGAAATAGATAAAGCATCCTGATTAAATTGAACAGAGTCTGCATTTACATAGTTTGAATATAAAAATAAGCTAGATATTAAACTCGTCACTATGTTTTGTTTAAATTTGTTCATTTTAATTGACCGGAATATTATATAAAAAGTATTATTGTTATAGGTTTTTATTTAAATAATAACTGGATATGCTATGAATTTTAGGCGTAGCATATCCAGTAAATTAATTACTAATTAAAGTTTATTACAATGAATAGTAATATTAAAAATTATTGATAATCTAAAACGTATGCAACAGTTGATTTAACAGAACCTGAAGTTGCTTGACCTAATGCTTGCATGCGTGCAGATAAGTGAATTGTATTTGCACCTGCGTTCAGATTTTGAGTAATAGTGTCGCCAGTTTTGATGCTTTGACCAGCATCATTTTGGAATAAGACACCTACGTTTTGTGCCGTACCTGTACTCGCCCATAAGTTACCAGCGGTATCCATTTGGCCAGTAAAGCTTACTTTAACTTTAGAATAATCTGTCTCACTTTCAGTTGGATCTAATACGCAGTCAGATAATTCTAATGTGAAGTCAACGTTTGGACCTTGTGCTCCGGCTGTTTTCAATGATGCTACTGGTACAGAACCTAATTGAACTTCTTTATTTACTGAAGAAGGTGCAATAGTACAAGCACCGGTATTCACTGTGCCATTAAATTCAATTGTGCCGCTTCCTACATCAGCTGCAAATGCAGTCGACGCCGCACCTAAAGTTAATGCGATAATTGAAGTGGTTAATAATGTCTTTTTCATTTTTAAATCCTTTATGTAATACTAATTTTAATAGGCTAAGACTGTGCCTTAGCAGGTTAATAACGTGATATCAATATATTGATACCACAGTAATTTAATGGATGCGTAATGTTCATTAACTCTAATGAATTATAGTGCCCGAAAATGTGAGCATAGATTATTCGTTAAATGATAGGATAAATATAAGGAGATCCTTAAAATTTAGAGCGTAACTTCGAATGCAGGTATTCATTATTAATATATTTCTGCTTGCACTGCTCTGTTATTTACTTGTGCGATGGAGATGTCTTCAAAGAAGTAATGTATACTTATTTTGAAGAAGTCAGCTATTATAACGAGCGAATCTATATCAATTCTATTGATACCACGCTCATAACGAGAATACTGTTGTTGACTCACATTGAGATACGCTGCTACTTCTGTTCCTGTTAATCCGTATTCTTTTCTAAGTTTCTTTATTCTGCTCCCCACTATTTTGGCAATAGGATATTTTCCTGTCATTTTCATTTCCTTCATGACATATAAGTTTGAGTAGTGCTTAACATCAATAGGCAAAAATTCTAATTAAATAAGTATAAAACCTCAAATGCGTAGACGAGTAAGATATAAAAATAATCATTAGTTTTTTTTATTAAAATTGTTTAGTTCAGACTAAATTAGGTTATTTCTTTATTCTTATATTAAATTTAATGAAACAATCATAGAGCAGGGCGTCATTTTTCAGGTAAACGATACGATAAAATACGGATGTTTATCCTTACCAATTCAAAAATACAGTTGTTTTATCTAAATAGTAACTTAATAGTAGTTATGTCGGATTAAATATTGTCAAGTTGGAGCCCTTGATGAGAAATATATAGTTAACATGATGTTTTGAAGGGTGAATTTTCTATGGGTAGGGCGATAGCGGAGTATTAATTGTTATCAAAATCGAGAGTTTAGAATTGCTTCTACCTTAATTCTCTTCTTATAAAAATGAATTGCTATTGATCATTAAACGCTTTCATTACTCATCATTGACTGCAATTTTTACCATCAACTTTGGATTTGTTTCATCGTCCTCGTTTGGCTTTCCGATCGTACTGTTTGGTATTTTTAATCATCAGCCAACAATAAACTGAATAAACCATATAAATATTAAGGCTAAAAAAGAGTAGTCAACGATGAAAAAAAATATTATTGTTATATTATAACATAACAATTGGAGGGGCTATGAAGCCGAATATTCATCCGGATTATCGGACAGTGATTTTTCACGATACCGCTGCTGATGTGTATTTCAAAGTTGGGTCGACGATAAAAACAGAGAGAACTGTTGAGTTTGAAGGGCAAAGTTATCCATATGTTCTTCTCGATGTGTCCTCTCATTCACACCCGTTTTATACAGGGAAACAGAAAACCCATTCACAGGAAGGGAATGTTGCTCGCTTTAATAAGCGTTTTGGGAATTTTGTTCAAACGAGAGAAGAAAAATGATGGTAAAAAATATTCTTTCATTGCTTGTGCTTACTAGTTTATTCAGTTACACAGCGATGGCGCATGAACATCATCATGATAAGCCGCAAACGGAAGCACAACGCAATGCTGCAAAAGGTATTTTTGATAATAGTGATGTTAAAGACCGTCAATTGAGTGATTGGGACGGTGTTTGGCAATCTGTGGAGCCTTATCTTGCTAATGGAACGTTAGATCCCGTAATGCAGAATAAGGCTGCAAAGAATAAGGATAAAACAGCGCAAGAATATCGAGATTATTATGCCAAAGGGTATAAAACTGATGTGGATATGATTGGCATTGAGAATAATATTATTGAATTTCACCGAGGGGATAAAGTCTCTCAGTGCCAATATGATTACGCGGGTTACCGAGTTTTAAATTATTCTTCAGGTAAGAAGGGCGTCCGTTATTTATTTGAGTGTAAGGATAAAGATAGCCAAGCCCCTAAGTTTATTCAATTTAGTGATCATATTATTGCGCCAGAAAAAGCTGGGCATTTTCATCTCTATATGGGAAATGAATCTCAAGAGGCTTTATTGACTCAATTAGATAATTGGCCAACGTATTATCCATATTCTATGAGCGGTAAGGATATTGTGCATGAAATGATGCATCATTGATGGGTTGTTGGAGGCAGTCTAAAGTGGTTGTGGTAGTTAGGTTATATTAGGCTGCGTAGGATATAAAAAAAGCCCGCTCATGATGAATTGGCGGGCTGGCGGGAGTTGAATCTGCATCCGGAATTTTTCAATTGTTTGAATATTAAAGGGTATTTTTACTAAGCTTCCATCATGTGCACTAGGCGTGCACATGGAGGGCGTGATGTAGTCATATTAAAACCATGTTTATGTTTTTAATCTATAAGGGAATGAGATTGCTTAAAAATAATTAAATCTTAGTTAAGATGAGTAAATAATATAATTCTGTGTAAATACTACTTGCTTGAAGTCATTTTTTAATCAGTTAGAATATAGAGAAAAATTCAACTAGAATGTTAATTATGATAAATGCTTGTAATGAAGTTTTATGTTTGGTTAATCTTGATCCTAATAGCCCTAAAATTTTTGGTTTTTCTGAGTTTTTAGCTGGTTTAGCATTGATGGTATTAGCATGGACTATAGCAGATACTCGTTATCGTTTTAGGGTTAAAACTGCCCCAGTACCTCTGGAGAAAATCACTTTTTGGGTTGTTTTATTCGTAGGGATTTTATCTTTGATGACAGATCTATGGAGGGCTAATGGTTTTCCTGTGATCAAGGGAAATCTTATTTCCTCAGTTACTTGGCAAGCATTGTTAGCTGGGGTTTACTTTCTAACATTTATTTCTTGGGTATGGTTCGCATTTATTAGACCTTCAAAATTTAGTAAGATGACATATAGAAGGTATATTGAAACTGTTTATAATTATATTTTGAAGGGATCCAAAAGTGAGCTTGCAATTGTCTCTGATGAATTGTCAAGATCCACAGATAAGATTATTTTATATGCAACTAGTTTACCATTAAAATTTAGAGATAGAAGAGATATAAAAGATATTCCGATGATTGAACGTGCTGCTAATGAGATCTTAGGTCTTATTTCAGATAAACGTTTTTGTCAAGCAGTTATAGAATCATCACAAACATTTGTATTATATCTGTTTTTAGATATAGAGAGTAAAAACAAATACAATGTGAATATACGCATATTTTCTAAAAATATAACAACTGAAGCATTGAGGTATAATGATTCATTTTTATATCATGAATCAAGTCATTATGAATCGGGCATCATAGGGAAAATTAAGCCATTGAGTAGCGCTATATTTGGAAAGTTTGATCTTGTTGAAAATATAGGTACTGCTTTTGATATTGACTATGAATTAGAGCAAACATGGTCAGATAAAGAGTTAAAAGCATATGTGGGAGCTTTCTCATTATTCGTTGAGGATTATTTTGGTAAAAAGAATTACTCTCACTCATATGTTTTTTCAAGAACGATAGACCGGATAGTTCAGCATTCAAGTCAGCTTTATACATTGAATGGTCTTGATAATATTTGGCAGTCAGACTCAGCGCGAAAGTTGAAAGTGATAACTAAATTTTTTGAGACTGCGATTCAGAAGTTAAATGCAAGAGACACCCAATTCAATTATAATTTACGTATTAGAGGTGACGATTTAGGTTTTTCTAGTTGTATTTACGATTCTTTATCAAATGCAATGTTTGACGTGATTCATAATGCATCTTATATATCAAAACCTTTGTATAGTATGTGGTCAATTCATCACAACTCAGTTTTTAATTCATTTTTTCTTAGTCCTAAAGAAACAGGGGAAGCTAGTAAAATTATTCAGCATAAGTTACGTCGATTAATTTACAATGAAATAATTAGATTGAATACAAGTCCTAACTTCAAAGGAGCTCGTATTTTAGGGTTTTGTTTATCGACATTAGGATTGAAGCCTAGTGAAAAAAGAACTAGTAGAAATACATACGCCTTGCATAAGGCTGTACTTAGTTGGGTTCGTAGAAACTATAATTCATTACAAAAAATAAATAGCAATGTTAGTGACGCTTGTTTGTTCGATTCTATATCTTATGATAAATCAAATAATCGTTTGGTTAAAGTATATGAGGCAAATGGTATTACTCAAGTTAATAAATATATATACCTTGACCTTGATTAGTAATGAACAATGAATTTAATTAAAATTTATACTAAGGATTTTTTAATTTTTCATTACTATAATAAGATTTAGGTTATCTCTCATTGCCTGAAGTTAGCATAATTCGGGTAATTGAGTTTTATTATGATCGAGATGAATAACCTATATATCAAATTAATTTTGATCTATGAATATTATTCACCGTACTTCCGTCATACTCCTTAAGATATCCCCCATAGTGCCTAAACAACATTTCAGGCCCTTTATGCCCCATTTGCCCAGCTAGCCAAAACAGGTTAGCGCCTTGGCTAATATGTCTCGTGGCAAATGTATGCCTTGTTTGATATGGATTGCGATATCGAATGCCCGCTTTTTTCAGCGTTGGCACCCATGCTTTCTTTCTGATTGCATCAGCGCCTGCCCAAGCTTTATTTGTTTTTGGGTCTTCAAAAATCACACCATCTTTCATAAACGTGAATTGCTTCTGGTCATTCAAGGCGTTCATTGCTTCACTGTTCAATTCTACCTTTCTGGTACCGGCTTTAGTTTTGGTTTTCTTAATAACGCCAACGACACTTGCGGACTGCACATGTGCGGTATTTTCTATGAAATCTATATCACTCCATCTCAATGCACATAATTCGGAGCTTCTTAATCCAGTATTAATGGCAAACTGGAATAAGTTTTTCCATTGCTCGTATTTTGCTGCAGCGAGTAGGGCGGATACTTCTTGTGGTGATAATGGGTCAACAATATAGTTACTTTCAGAACCACTATTTTTTGATTGATATCTTGATGCTGATACTAGGCTGACTGGATTAATTGATATAATCCCATCAGTAATGGCTTCATCTAGCGAGCTACGCAAGAAAGAGAGCTGATTACGGATGGTTTTTAATACTGTCGTTTGCTTTTGTATCCAGTTTTTTAGGATTGCAGGTGTGAGTGATGAAACATGTAATTGGTGCAAATCTGATAGGGAACTTTTGCATTTTTCATAGCCTTTGATAGTCGATGGTGACAGATTTCTAGTTTCACAAATCACAAGATACTCCTCCAAATAATCAATAACTCTTTTTTCACGATTATTATCACCGAAGAAATTTGATTTTTTAGAGTTAGGGAAATACTTGTGGTAATTAAATGTACCTTTTTCTATATGATTCTGAATTTCGGCGAGTAGCCTTTCTGCATATTTAATATTTTTATTATCTACGGTTAGCCGGGATAGGGGTTCCCTACACAGAACCCCTTTATAAGTGAATGTAATAACCAAAGTATTTTTGGTTTTATTTTGACGGATGGTTACGCCTCTTGGTAGTAGGTATCCTGCTTGTTTTTTCTGACCCATTTGTTGACTTCCTTTATATCAATCCAACGCTCTTTTGCACCATCGACCTTTAATACATGCACTCCCTCTTGCCAGAAGCGCCTTTGAACTCGTTTATTGATTGCATCAGTGCTCTCACCAAACAATTCACAGTATTTAGATATTGGTAAGCACTCAACAGAAAGGTTTGTATTCATAATAGTCTCCATATTTTGCTATAGATGGATTTAATTATTGATTCTCTCTTAAAAGCCTCACTACAGCTCTCGCATTAGTCTGTATGTATATTTGCTCAGATGCAGGTACAGCAGAACCCTGCATTACAAGCAGTAATACATATCCGATTATTTGCATGAATTGTTACTTTGAATTTTAGTTATAAAAAACCCTGCTAGTGCAGGGTGTCGGTTATAATTTTATTCTTTTTATGTTGATTTTTAGTAATTTTATGTTTTCAGATATCTCTTTAAGTGAATATTCAATTTCATTTATCATATTCATTGTTATTTCTTGATTCTTCTCTATTTCAATTTTGTTTCTTTTCTCTATTTCTGTTTTTCTTTTTTTTCTCCTGAATTGAAAGGAAATATTAATTAAATATACTACCATTAAAGATATGGTGATCTCGAAATAATATAGCCTAAAGAAATTGCTTATTGGGTTGTCAGAACCTTTGTAAATCAAAATACCTGAGATAGTCAGTAATGTAATGGTTGTTGCATTCAATAAAACCTTTGAGGTATTGTCCGTTCTCCATATAGATAAGTAATAGACTATAAATGAAGTAAGAAAAACACCTAGATTAATAATATCAACTTCTTTCGAATACATACTTAACACGATCAAAACAAGTAGTGATAAAGATATCATTGTATCTATCACACAACTAAATGTTATGAATGATTCATCTTTATTTTCAGACATATGTGACCCTGCATTTTATTAAAAGTAAGGGTTATTATAATAAATATAAGGCTAGTTTCATTAAAAAATTTTAATTCACCTTCTTAAACTCAATAACCCATACCCAAGGGTTAACATTCCAGCTTTCTTCTCCGTATATATCCATCCATACTTGAGCGAACCATGAACGTGAAAAATCAGGTAGGCAAAGCTCACGCGATACAACATCAATCGATGGATGGCTTGGTGGCGCGCCTTCTTTCATAGCGTCTTGCTGCGATATCTCCTGAGCTTTCTGAATCCAAACATCAGTAATTTCAATTTTCCCTTTAATATTACCGTCTTTGTCCGCAACGTTAATGATGTCGCCAACCTCACCATACGGGCAATCAACATCAATAAAGCCATGCCGCCATGCTACACATACCTGCTCTGACAGTGAGTAACCTTCTTGCCATGCACCAAGTTTGCGTAACTCATCCTCGGTTACCTTTGGTTGTGGATCAATCGGTCTACGTGCCTGCGTTTTTGTGCCATCCATGACAGCGGCTAACATGGCATCGTTAAACTTGATTCTGTCTTTCATATCTATCTCCTGTTTGCATCCTTGCAAATATATCCCTTGGTTAAATCACATAAATAGTGTGGCGTGGGTAGGGGAGTCCGATAGGAGCAAAGGGAATTTCGTCATCCCAACCCATAGGCGGGTCATTCTGCGGAGCTTGTTGCTGTGGCTGTTGAGGTTGTAGCGCTGGCTGTTGGCTTCCTGCCTGATTATTGCCAAACTCAATTTTATCAACAATGATTACTGGCGCTGATTTTTTCTCCCCATTTTGGGTAGTCCATTCTTCCATGACGAACTCACCAGTGACCGTAACTTTTGTTCCTTTTGTTAAGTATTGAGGAAGTTTTTCAGCTTTAACTCCAAACATCTTACAGATAACCCATGATGTTTTTTCATGCTCACCGTAGCCCTGCTTTACAGGGAGACTGAATAATGCAATTGCTTTTCTATTTGGAGTCCATCGTTGCTCACAGTCTTTCCCTAAGTGAGCCGTAACGATGAATAGGTTAATTGCCATTGTTTTCTACCTCTTCAAATTCAGCTTCAAAAATTGCAGAGTGCTCTTGTTCGATATGTGCCTCTGCTTTTTCGTCAAGCATGATGGCTTTTTGCATCTCGATGGAAACAGGTAAGTATTTAAAAAGTCGGCGAATGACTGTTTTCTTTGCCATCTCCTCCCAGTGGGTAACCCATGGTCCATTTTTACCCGCTTTACTTAAATTACGAACTTTTTCTATTTGGTTATAGGTCATAACCTCGAATTGAACACCTCCATCTTTTAACCTAGCAACAGCATAAACATGGGTAATTGGTGAATCTTCATTTCCTTCGGGTATATGAGTTAAGTTTTCATTTAACCCATATTCAAAATGAAAGTTATCGCCTTGGCGCACTGTTCTGGCGGATATACTGATGATTTGACCTGAGCGCCTTGCTAAATCAATCATGCCTCGGTAGCCAATGATGAGTTGAACATTTTGTTGACCGTTATTTGACTTACCATTACCGAAAGGCAGAAGGTAGGCATGACCTAATGCATTACCCGGCTCTAATCCTAGTTGTGAGCATTGAACGACAGCACCAATAAAACTTTGAATATCACAATTTGCAAGAGAAGGGGTTTTACGAATCTCGGTACTGACAATTCTAATCATGCGGTCAGATGTGATATGTTTAGGTAACGCAGCTGCTAATTGGGCTTTCATTCCGGGCTGATTAATAAACTCTACAAGTTTTTGTTCATTAGTTTTTATTTTTACTTCTGTTCCTTGGGTTTTGTGTAAATCAGCTTTAGCTAGTGGTGGTGTGCTCATGTTTTAATTCCTTAGCCCAGCTAGGCAGAGATAGCGTGCGAATGCCTGCCCATTCGTCAGTTTTAAGGCATTCTGCATATGTGATTAAGTTTTGTTTATAAGTGATGCGACCAACAGACTTGGCTTGTTCATCTAATACGAACACTCTGACTGGATAACGCCCGCAATTAATGGTTGTGCTTACGGCAAGAAAAACAAAAACAGGCATTTCACCCGTTAGTGACTTATATCCATCCGAATAGAAAGAGTCCTGTACGTGATATCGGTACTCATACATAGAGCGTTCAAACTTCTGTATGTCGGCAGTGCTTTTTACATCAACTAGCCAGTGATGATCTTCGATTAACTTGTCCGGTCTACAACGACAAAGAATGTTCGTATCCTTGTCTTTCCAATAGATGCTGCTTTCAGCGATTCCTTTCGCCTCCAAGCACCATCGAGCTATTGGGTGAGCCATCGCGCTATCTTTCATGAGTGATAACTTCCTGTTATCTTCATTGGTAATTGGTGTGATATTTTCCTTTTCACACATTTCAAGAAATTCCTTTTCTTGTTCTTTCCCAGCATTGGTTCTACGATTTACTTCTGGTGCAATCCTAAATCTTTTTTGAAATTTATCAGGCTCTAGCAATAAACAATGCAAAGCCGTGCCAAAATCTAGAGCTTTTATTTTTTCGTTATCTACTGGCGCGTCCCTATGCCATATAAAATCAGCTGGAGATTCATCTATCAGGTCAAGTTGTGACTTACTAATACCTAATCCATGGTGATAGTCTTCATTTGAAATGTTGTAATAAATACCTTCGTTCATTGAATAAGCCTCTCTTCCAATACATCCTGTATTTTCTTTAGAATTCTATCCTTGGTTGATTCCGATAGTTGCCGAAGTTCCTCTCCGTCAATTTCGTTATAAATATCAATAGCTATTTCTCCAATATCAAACTTAGGGTCAGGGCTATATATTTGAATTCTCATGGCTCATCCTTACGTGAATGCGTATGACCCACGAGAGTTAACTTGCCGTAGGATTCGATTTGTCTTTTCGCATTGCTGTTTAAATTTCCAGTCAGCGACTAATTCGTCTATTTGCTTATCAGTCATGTCAGATTCGCGCAGTAAGGCGAATATTTGCTGTTTTATGTATTTCTGTTTTGCATTCATGCTTGACTCCATATGCTGTCTTTAATGTTTCATTTGCTTCGCTCCATCCGTTCTCATCCTTGAGATAGCGTGCAATTCCAGCTTGTGATTGAGCTAAACAAAGTTTGTATTTATCTATATTCATGCTTATCTCCGGATGTGCGAAATCCTCACTTATCTTGCGATAGCGATAGAAAGTCCCCTGATGTTGGTGATATTTATTCGATTAAATATGAAAGAGGTAAGTTGTTTTTAATGAATAATGTCTCTGACTAGTGTTCTTAATGCGGCTTTTTTGAGTGCAGTTTTCACCGCGGTATTCCCGATTAGATTTTTCACAAACTCATCCAATAGCATTTGAATATTTGGCTCATTTTCAGGTACAGATATTTCAGCCATACCTTTTACTTTGGGTTGCATTTCATCAGACAGAATGAGTTTCAAATTAATATCTACTGATGCTTTAGCGTGTGGCATTTTGCCTCCTTATTAATCTTTCAGTGGGGTATTGTTGAGCGTGAACTTTTGTAATTGCAGTGCAAGTTAAGCTGCTTTTTTAAATTTCTGTATTCATGCTATTATTTCCCTTAGTACCAACTACTAAGGGATATAAAGCATGAAAGATCATCACATATCTGAGTGGGCGAAAGTCCGTGAAACTTCAATTGAGATTGCTCAAGCTATATTTGAGCTAGCTAAAAATGATGAAGTTTTAGCTGAGAAAATTTGGGAAGAAGGTTCTGATGAAGTGCTCCCTCTAGCTTTTTCTAAAACAACAGACGATAAGTTGTTTTGGGGTGAGCAGACAATCGAACGTAAAAACGTTTAGTCATTCAAAGCCCTTAATAGGGCTTTATCATATTTCTAATTCTTATCTATCACCCGCTCACCTAATGAGCTTTAAGCTCTCGCTGTCACTTCGCCTGACTCTAATAAAGTTCCTGACGTCCTATATTTAGTTGAATAAATACTAGCGTTGGGTAAGCAGGTATTATCTACTGAGTCATAAACTTTAGTACTGCGAATTGATATTGCTTTTTCAACTCGGCTAATTGGTTTGCGCGTTAATGATAAGGTCGGGGGCTTTTTTTGTTTTTCTGATTTGCCATGTATTGCGGTTTTTAAGCTTTCGGTTAGTTCGTATGATTCTAGCAATGCCTTCCTGCGTTGCATTCTGCGTGATCTTGCATTGTTGTAGCCGTGAAAGTTACACATAGTTTCTCCTTGCAGTTTGCTTTGGTGATTGGTTATTGATTATTGATGGCATGTGCTAACTGCTAACACATCAGCCTGCTTATAAACCAATCCCAAAATCTACTACTGTTGGTTTGCGCTTTTTCAGCGCGAGTTGTTAAAGAGCTAACATTCTATTCATCTAAGGCTCCTTGCCTTTGGTGTAAATAATAATATGTATTTTACGCAAATGCGTCAAGCGCATATTTTGGTTTGATATCTACATTTATGTGATTCATACGCATCTTTATGATTTTTTTACTAAATTAATTTTATTTATTTTCTAGGTGAGAAATGAAAATCACACAGGTAGGGAATTATGGGCAAAAAAGCCCATTAGGGCTTTTATGTTTATTTGTGATCTCTTCTGTACAAAGACCACTCTTCAATTTTTTCACCGGAGGGGAGGGTACAATATCCGACTTGTCCATCATTGGTGTTAACTATATCTAGTTTTCCGCCTATTTTCGCGCAATAAACAGAAGCAGGGTTAGCCATTCCTACTTGTGCAGGGGAGTTGTCATTTTTTCCTGAAGAGCAGGCAGTTAACGAAATTAAAGCTGATAAAATCATGATTTTTTTCATGTGGTTATCCGTTTAAGTGGCTGTAGGTTCTATATACAAAAAAGCCCTCGCGGGGAGGGCCTGGGCAGTGAAAGTTATGCGGCTAGCTTAGATATCCATTTATCTCTTTTGGCAAAAGGTAATACATGGCTTATTTCATTAAATAAAAGAGATAGTTGTTGCATTTGAGCACCAATTGATTCGCTATCAACAACAACATATCGATTATTTAATGTGGCGTTTGCATTTTTTAGATCAATTAGCTTACCAAGTAGAGAGTATGCACTATTCCAGCTTCCACCTTGTTTTACGCTAGATGTAAAAAGATACTTTGGTACTTCTGTATTAACTGTCACTGGAATGACTATGTTATGCCCGCTCATTCCTAATACATTAGACTTCAATGAAATATTATCTTTTAAGCTGGAGTGATATAAATAATCTATAACTTCACTTTCAAATTTTTCAACTCTGACCGATTGATGCCAATCAATAGATAAGGTGGAGGCCAATATACCAGCTCTGATTACATTAGATGTAGCTGACCCAACTGTCTCTTCTGTTGCCCAACTAACAATTTCACCTCTGTCGTTAAGTTCTGCGCCTTGATGGCTTATAAAGCTACGTATTTCATCAATTCTTTTTTTTGTAAGTGAAATGCCCCGTGCTTCCATATTCATTAGTGCGTCGCATCGGTCACTTACAAGATATTTACCATTAATTTCTTTTACGAAGGCGCCAACATGCTCCCCATCATCACAGAAAGTGAATGGGCTAATGATTCTTAGTAATTCAGCACCTATAGGGTGACATTCAAAACCAAGATTAGATATGACTGTTGAGCACATCATAATGGTAATCCTATTTGTCCAGATATATCTTCTAAAGGTATAGGGAGTTCACCTATGCATTTTATATTTAAATGTTTGCAAAAAAACTGCCAAAACCCTCTGATATCATCTGATTTTATAGCTTCTTTAATTGGGAATCCTACGTCACTATAGCGCCCAGCTTCTTCATAGTAAACATGGTAGTGGGCACCTAAAATATAATTTACAAAGTCAGGATGATCTACTTTATATCTATTTGTATGTCCATCAAATGGATAGCTATCAACTGCAAATATTCGTTTCTTGTTATAAAGTGCTACAATATTAATCTTTGGAAATATTTCATCGCCATCTTGCTTTGGCTCATGATCAGGTTTCCATTGGATTAAAATAGTTAAGCCTTGCAATGGTATTCCATCGCTGTCTAATGGCAAAATATTCATTTGAAGCCATAAAAGTGGTCTGTTTGGAGGCGGTTTTTCCGTCCAGCTAACACCAGAGAAGTCAACGAACTTTTCACAGTATAGGATATTGTCAACTTCTACTTGGCTAGGTTGATAATCAGTACACTTTGCCACTATTAGTCATCCATTAATATTTAACAAATGCACACACTAAAGTGTGTCGTCAGCCGAAAAAGTAACCTTGTAAATCATCTTCTACAAGCTTAATAGCATCTGAAAAACTACCTAACATTTTTTCATCGTAATGATGCCAGTTACTGTCTTTATCCATCCATAGTAGTGACCAAGAGCCTGTGATTTTGTTATGTATTATTTTTGCTACAGGTTCTTCTACTCTTGAGTCACTCCATGTTAGCTGTCTAACCTCGAATATAACGACCGAGTCATCTTCAATACGATACTGTAAATCGAGCTCATCTCTGAGATGTTCTGCTGGGCGGCGTTTTTCTAAGAAAAATTCCAAGCACTTTTCAATATTTGCTAGTTCAATATCATTGAATGCCATGCTTTCTCCTCAAAAGGTCACCTAATTTTATACTATTCGATGTAGTGGATTAATATTGTCACACTTATCAATGTATTTAGTTGGTTTCACTATAGCTGCAACATAATGGATAGTATCTACTTGATTTGGCATTAACGTAATAGGTTTGTGTGCGTTATTGACACTAGTAAATTGATAGTCCCCATCTCTGGTTTTGTTGAATATCTTGATCATATTGTGACCTTCGATAGTTCTAACGAATACTTCATCACCAGCTCTAATACTTGTATTGGGTTCAACAACTACATACTCGCCAGATTGAATTCTTGGCCACATACTGTCGCCTTTGACCTTTAATCCGTAAGCATCTTTGTCATCACTATAAATCTTTAACCAGCCGTTATGCTCTTCCATCATATCAACAGCGCCATCTACACCAAGAACTGCTTCTCCTCGAACTGGCACTAGCCCGGATGGTAATTCACCAATGTATTCAATTTCGTCGAGTCGTACAGGGTTTTCAGTAAATAAATCTGCAACAGTGACGCCTAGTGCTGATGCTATTTTTACCAGTGTATTTTCTGAATAGCCTTGTTTATTAGTTTCTAGGCGAGAGATATTACCCACATCGCTACCAATAGCAGTGGCTAATTCAAGGATTGTCATCCCTTTACTTTTTCGTATTTCACGAATTCTAGTTCCTATTTTCATACCTTAATTCAACTTTATTTATGCGTACTACACAAGGCGTATTGCGCATATTTATTTGTGTGGTAGTATGCGTAATACGCATTTAAAAGGAGTGAAATATGCAAACACCGTTAAGGAAAATTCGCCTAGAAAAGAAACTAACAATTTCAGAAGTTGCCAACGCTATCAATTGCGATGTTGGCAATTTGAGCAGATTAGAGCGAGGAACTCAGGCTGCTTCACTAGAGTTAGCTGAGAGATTAGCTAGATTCTACGGCGATAAAATTACAGAAATGCAAATTTTGTATCCACAAAGATATATGTAATCAAAATAGCTCTTTAACATGTCTGCGCTGAAAAAGCGCACTTTTAGATACACCCATAGGATCGTGGGTAACGGATTAACTGTATATGAAGGAATATAAATTATGGAAAACGCAAATTCACGCAAATCGTTTAACCGATTTGTATCCAATCACTTGGTAGCAACCGCTTATCAAGTTATCAGAACAACATCTCAAACAGTCATCGCTAAATCATTAGGCGTTCATGACTCAACTATCACTCGTAGAACCGAAAAGATACCTGAGCTATGCGAGACATTAGCAGCGGCAGGGGTAATTGATTTTGTTTTGCCGGGTGAAAAGAAAATTAGTGAAGAGGAATACAGATTTTTGTGGAAGCAAATTGGCGAGCTTTCACGCTTGCTTACTCGAGAAAACGCCCCAGTTGTTGGAGCAACTGAGGCGCATTAATTATTTAATTTCACAAGGTAATTATAAATGAAAATGAGTTACATCACAAATCGATATGGAGGTCGCTATGAATACAGCGGAGGTATTTAAATTTCCCGTTAAGCCGGAGAAACCAAGAATGGCAGAGTTGGACAGTGGCTATACAAAGTTTGCCAACGAGTTACTTGAATCGCTGATGTGCTGCGACCTAACCGCAAGGCAATTTAGAGTCATGCTTGCGTTAATTCGTAAAACTTATGGTTTTGGAAAGAAAAGCGATCGAATATCTGACTCTCAATTAGCTGAGATGACCAAACTATCAAGGCAGAACGTTAATAAGGCAAAGAATGAATTACTTTCAATGAATTATATCATTCTTGATGGTAAAAAAATTGGTGTCAACAAAGAGGTTTCAGCATGGAAAAATCAATCTAGAGACAGTGTCTCTAACTTGAAGACAAAAAACGTCTCTAACTTAGAGACAAATGATGTCTCTAATCTGGAGACACACAAAAGAAATACTTTAAAGAAAAAAGAAATAAATAATATATCGTCAGAGAATTCTATCGAATCCCCTGACCAACCATCCGAAAAAATTTCAGTGGTTGATCCCAATGCTGTTGTTTGTTCCCCCAAAGGTAACAAGTGGGGAAATGCTGACGACTTGAAGGCCGCTCAATGGATTTACTCGCAAGTGTTGATAATCAGCCCTGCAACCAAAGAGCCAAACTGGTCATCATGGGCTAATGATATTCGCTTGATGCGCCAACTAGATGGGTATTCACACAAAGATATTTGCCGATTATTCCAATGGGCTAACCGCGATTCCTTCTGGTGTAGCGTCGTGTTATCTCCTGCAAAACTTCGCAAAAAATGGGCGACTTTAGTCATTCAAAGTCAGCAACCAAACCGAAACAAACGAGTTGTAGAGCAAGAGCCAACACAAAGCTGGAATACTCGTGAAGCATGGGAGAATGAATTTATATGAAATCTCATTTGGCAACTGCAATTGCTAATCGTGATGCAGGCGTACTGACTAAAATTGCTCAAGACAGTACGCCGCAAAAAATAGTAAGCCCACAAGCTGAGCAACTCGTTGATGTGCTATTCCGAAACCTGAAACAAATCTTTCCTGCGGCAGTAAATACCATATTCAAAAATGAAAGCGACGAACTCGCAGCTAAACGCCAGTGGATTGCCGCTTTTGCTGAAAATGGAATTACTACCCGCGAGCAACTTCAAAACGGAATGAGACACGCGAGGGCTAGTGATTCGCCTTTTTTCCCTGCTGTCGGTCAATTCATCAAGTGGTGCAAACAGGAAGATTTTACTCAGCTCGGATTGCCCACAGAAACTGAACTATACGACATGTTCAAGAAGTATTGCTCTGAGCGAGGTTGGCGTAGATTTAATTGGCAGTCGAACGCTTGTTACTGGATGGTCACTAAAATTTACTCAGAAATGCGAAGTCGAAACTTATCGGATTCAGAGGTTATAAAGCTTTGCGCGTCTGAGCTTAAGACTATGGCTAATCGTATTAAATCTGGTGAGAAAATACCTGATCCAGTTTTGCAACTTGAAAGCGCAGTGATACCCACTAAGCGTGACAAAGCGTTATCAATCATTGCTGAGTGGAAAAGCAAATATGGATTCAAGTAACACATGGAATCATAAGGGGTTTTAAGATGAATGATGAAGCGGTATACAACATTACCGGTACATGGAATGGAAAGCCATTTGAAAAGCTAATGTTAGCGGAGTGTGCGTTGGATGCTGAGGCAACGATTGTCTTTTGGGCTAATTTAGGTAACGCTAGCCTTGATGACTTGAATGTTGAATATCACAGTGCTGTCGGCTAAGAGATTACAAAATGAGTATTTTATTTCATAAAGACCATAAGCTAGATGAAAAAAACAATTGTTATATCAATAGTAAGTTACTGTCATTAAAGAAAGGACATAAGCTCAATGGGATGAACTACTTAAATATTCAAAGTAAATTGAATCAAAAATTATTGAGATGCTTCCCTCGTGGAACAGCTTATATCAAGGTTTGGCAAAATGAGTTGATAGCTAAACTTAGCAATGGAGTTGAGAGTTAGTTGGGATAAAACGATTGGAGCGGCCAGTGGGAATCGAACCCACATCATCAGCTTGGAAGGCTGAGGTAATAGCCATTATACGATGGCCGCTAGGTAAAAACTGATTAATTAACGAGTTAACGTTGTTAGGCTACGCCTCAAAACTAATTTTCGCAAGGGTAAAATAGGAGGCTAATTGACAGATGATATCTGTCTCCACAAATCTAATCTCAAAGTCATTTTCAAAACCCTCTCAGAAGTAACAGAAACCGGTAAGCGGTACCGAATCAGAATCACCGAATGGCGTGACCTCAGAACAATACCAATGAACAGAACATGGCGCATGTGGATAGAAACTACAGGCGATTGGCTACGTGCGCGTGGTGTTGTCATTGATATTAAAAATGGAGCTGGTGAAGTCGTTCTATCAAAGCCAATCACTAATGAAGAAACGCATGAATATTTTGTCGGTCACTGGTTAGGTCGCGATGAAAATGGAGAGCGTGAGAAAACTAGCAAGATGGATAAAGTACGGATGCTCTACATGATGGAGAAACATGAGCAATGGTGTATTGAGAAAGGCATCCCAATCATCATCCCCAATAACTCTGAGTATATGAAACTTAAGGAGCAACAAGAGAGATGAGAAATGAGGCTGAAGTGTTTATGAGCGCACTTACTACCCTTAAATTATGCTGGGCTATACATAAATCCAATGATGCGGTCAGGAAGTGTGCTGGAGTATTAAAGCGCAAATTTATATTACCGCATGCAGTAGATGCTATGAGGACGATAGAGTTAAGCGAAAACCCGATGGTTGTGATTGTAGTCGCTGAGTGGGGTATTCAGGAGAAATAAATGGCATTAAAACGCGACAAGCACGATATTCTGTTTTCGCAGTTGGTCCGGGAAAGAGCAAATTATGAATGCGACTACTGCGGAAGACAATTTAGACACGAACCTTCAAAACTCCACTGTTCACATTTCAAATCACGACGACACAAATCAACCCGATACCATCCCTTTAATGCTTTCGCTCACTGCGTAGGTTGCCATCGAAAACTCGGCGAAGACCCACACGAATTCAATGCTCACGCTGTTATCACTTACAGCGAAATGACGATTGACCGCGTAGCTCGTTTAGCAGGTACTTCAGTGAAGTTGAAACCGTGGCAAATGGATGAGTTATATCAGCACATGAAGATTGAGCTTAAAAGAATTCAGGCGCTACGGGCTAGCGGTGTAATAGGTCGAATTGAGTTCACGTTACCTGATTGGTACCAGCAAGGGATCACTTATCAGATGGGGGATTTATGAAAGCTGAAATCACGACTATTCCAGAGTTGCTTATTAAGACATATGGAAATATGGCTGAGGTTTCTCGGTACCTAGGATGTTATCGCGCGACAGTAAAAAAATATTCTACCGATGTTAAGGCTGAAAATCATGCTGTGATAAATGGGCGATTAATGACTATGTACAAGACAAGAGAAAGAGGCACCTCAAATCTCGCCAAAGAATCAGATAGTGCCATTTCTATAGCTAAACGTATTAACGCTGAATTCGACGGCAAAAGCTTGCAAATTCATACGAGGTAACGGATGCGTAATATTCAACAAGTACTAGAAATGTGGGGCGCATGGGCTGCGGATAACATCGAGTCAGTTCAATGGTATTCGACAGCGGCAGGATTTAGCCGCTTAATACCTAGTAAGGTGAAATCTCGACCTCAATGTTGTGAAGATGACGCCATGATTATCTCTAGCTGTATGGCTCAATTAAGTATAAAGAATAAAGAGATGCATGACCTGCTACTGGATTATTATTTATTTGGGAAAACATTCATGCAGCTAGCTAGAGAACATAAATGCTCAGATACCCATATAGGGAAAAAACTTCAAAAAGCGGAGGGGGTCATTGACGGAATGTTGATTATGTTAGACATAAAATTAGAACTAGATAGGTATGTAGAGAAGATTTAATAAAATACTTTACGATCGTAAAATAGCTGATATTGTGATAAGAATGACTACAACGTCAGCAGCTTATGAGCCTCACTTCAGTGGGGCTTTGTTTTCTGCAAAATTTGAGTGAATTGTATGAGATTGAGTAGTTTATTCCCTGTATTTTTATTAATTGCCCCAACCGCATTTGCTATAGACACTTTGGACCCTAAGATTGAATATTATTCAGATGTGACTTTAGCTAATTTTAGTTCGGGACAAATAGAAGGGGGACGCTATTTTTGTGTGAAAGCAGTGAATCATGGTGGCGATGTTGTCGCCTGTGCCGTTTCTAATAAATCAGAATGGGCATCATCTTATGATCAGTTTTTTCAGCAAGCTTATTACTATTATACAACTGGAAATAAAGTAAGGTTGTATGTCCAGCCAAATGTATGGACTCACCCAAAATTTAGTCACACCTTCTCTAATAAAGCGATAGCTGGATTTGCTAGTTGTAATAATGGGTTTTGCATGGGACCAACAAGATAAATGTGTTAAATGATGATGAGTGATGGCATACAACATGTAATATTAACGTATTGATAATATGTGTTTTTATATGTTTTATTGAATGATTAAAACTGATGGCGGGTATTTACACTTAATTTTTCTTAAGTTAAGTGGTATTCATCATGAAAAAATCTGTCTTGTTAGTCACTCTATCATCCTTATTCCTTATCTCTTGTGCGACCAAACAATATCCACAAGCAGCAGTATTAACCGCTGAAGAGTCATCTATCATGACTTGTAATGACCTTAAGATAGAAATAGCTAAAACCCGCGGTATTCAGAACGAAATCGAAAGTACAGGGGAGTTTGATGGGAAAACAGTTCTTGGCTTCTTAGGTGATTTTGGTATTGGAAATGGTATGGCAAAGGGTGATGCTAGAAAAAAAGTACAATCTCGCCTTACTCAGCTAGAAAGCCTTAAATCCATTAAATGTAATTAATGTTATTTTAGAGTCATCACATTTTATTAATACAAGGCTACGTCTTACGTGGCTTTTATTAAATGGTATTTGATGCATGGGTTGTTAGAACATTAAATGGTTATTTATCATTGGGTTATTTCTCTATTCTTGTATTGAATATATCGTTAAATCCATATTGATTATTAAAATAATCGTAGTATCTATGAAAAAAACCTTGCTATACGTAAGGATGTATGAGTAAATATACTCATCGGTTTGGAAGTACAGACCTATTTATGAAAGCAAGTTTTGAAAAGTTCCCCCGTCTAGCGTTATCCCATAGATACCCATTCGTAGTGAATTCCTTCTAATTAGTTCCATAAGTATCAAGAAAAATCAAACCTATACGCCATGTGGCAACAATTAAAAATTCAAAGGAATTCAATATGTCTAATACAATGACTGGTTTAGTAAAATGGTTTAACGAATCTAAAGGCTTTGGCTTTATTTCTCCTGAAGATGGAAGCAAAGATGTGTTTGTTCACTTTTCTGCAATCCAAAGTGATAGCTTCAAAACCCTTAATGAAGGGCAAAAAGTCAGCTTCTCAGTAGAAAATGGCGCAAAAGGTCCAGCTGCTGTAAATGTAGTGGCACTTTAAGATCGACCTCTTTATGAGATGCCCTTAAGATAAAGGCACTCTATATAGACTCTATCATTTTGAAGCAACCAAAAGTAATCATCCCGGTGCTAAATGTATTTTGTAAGTCAGCGATGTAAGCTGCTTAGTATAATACTCAAAATTTCAAAACCCAGCCAATGAGCTGGGTTTTTTGCTTTCTAAAACAAGTAAAGCTTGAAACTGAGAAGTTTGTAATATGAAACAATAGTAAATACTAAGCCCCACTTCAGCGGTGCTCTTCTATGTGAGGGTAAAAGAGCCCACATATAGTAAGTGCACAAAGAACATGATTGATAATATCAATATCATGCTCAGTAGCAGAATAACTGAATGTTTTAGAAAACTGATATGTTTTGGATTTTTTAGTAGAAATATCAAAATCGTTGGAATAATCATGCCTAGAATTGATGCATATGTTAAATATTTATCCAAGTCTCGAAACATAGTAAATTCCATTTAAGTTAATTTCTTAACGTTGTAGCATGCATTAATTCAAATTCCAACTATTCGGAATTTCCGGATAGTTCATGTGGTAGATGTAAAGCATCCAAGATAAGGTGAGATGAAATTCAACTCGGTAGCTATGGTATGAGTAAGAAAAAGACACTGAATGGGAAAAATTTGCTCCCAGCAATTCTCTTTTATATTGGGATTATTGGATATCTTTGTTTTGCTATTTTTAATTTTGGGTCATCAAGTGGTGGATTGTTTGGTGATTCTTTCGCTCATACATTTTATTATGCCAAATTATCATTTTGGTACGCCTTATATTCTTTTGTATGTATTTCTTTTTGTTCTCAGGCATCGGAGAAGGAAAATAAAGAATCACCTACAAGGTTGCATACTGACATGGCAAAATTGCAGAGTGGATTAGCTATAATCCTAGCAATTGCAGCGTTTACATAAAATACTCCACATTTCTATAGGTCGCTTGATGCGGCCTTTTTCCTTATATAGCCACCGCAAATCACACACAACATGTTTAATTACTGCAATTTTGCGGTCGGCTTTTTATTAACTCAATCTCAGGCACTCCGTAGGGGTGAAATCATGCGTATGGATAAATATAGCAACGCAGCCTACGGCAGTGCTGGGCTAACAGCATTTTTCGCAAGCTTATCACTTTATGAGTGGGGCTTTATTATTGGGATGGCGTTCAGCATCATTCTTGGTCTCGCTACTTTTTTCATGAATAGACGGGAGCAACGAAAGCGAACTCGTTTATTCGAAGAACTGGTTCATAAAATCGATCCTCAAAACCCTTCAGCAAAATCTAAAGTTGTCGCCAGTCTGATGGCGAAAGCTCCTAAGGATATCTAATGTCACTCAAACAAAAACTAACTGTGCTTGTTAGCGCAGGGGCTACGGCTATCGCTTTAACGGTGATTGCGCATTTTGAAGGTGTTAGATATGAGCCCTATGAAGATGTGGGCGGGGTATTAACGGTCTGTTATGGCCATACGGGAAAAGACATTGTCACCAATAAAATTTACTCAGAAGAAGAATGCTACGAATTGCTTGAGGCTGACTTTCAGCGAACAAAGCTGCAGGTCGATAAATTGGTTAAGGTGCCAATTGACGAGTACACCAAAGCTGCACTGTATTCATTCGCATTCAATGTTGGTACCGGCGCATTTGCTAAGTCGACGATGCTTAAAAAGCTAAACGCCGGTGACAAATATGGTGCTTGTGAAGAGCTAAAAAAATGGGTTTACGCTGGCGGTAAGGTATGGCGTGGTCTAGTTAATCGTAGAGAAGCGGAGGCGGCTATATGCCATGGAAGTATGTAGTCGCAGTGATTGGATTAATTATCTATATAGCAGCATTTCTGGTGAGTGGATTTTATTTACTCACAGATAACACATGTGGCATTGATAAGACCAGTTTAGAAAAGCGCTGCCAGAAAGCCATCGACCATTACAAAGGTCGGTAAATTAATTTTTAATCATCTATATGGTAACTACCATGAATACAGTTAGAGCATTACTATTTATCGCTGCATGGGTAGCCATATGGGGAATGTGGAAACAGCACGAGAGAATAGGTGAATTAAACTCTAAGAATGCTGAATTGTTCGTTGAGCTGACAGAACAAGTCAAAATCAATAAAGATTACCAAGAACGTGTTCAAGCCCTTCATGAACTCGATATTAGACATACTCAGGAGCTAGCTAATGCAAAGATTGAAATTGATGAGTTGCGTATTGCTTCTGAGCGTAATCCTGAGCGGGTGTACATCCGAGCCAGCTGTAAAAAAGCCGAAAGCACTACCACCTCCGGCTTGGATGATGCAATCACCGCCAGACCTACTGACTCCGCTATCGGAAATTATTGGCTACTCAGGCAGCGAATCGCAGAGTCCAAGCAAATGATACTTGGCTTGCAAGATTACATTAGAACGGAGTGTTTAAACCAATAGTAGTTGAGCTTATAGTTTGTCTTATGTCACATTATATAAATTAAGACGATCTGGTTTTCCAGTCAGCAAAAATAGGTATAGCAATAATTTATTATGAGCAAACTATATCAACTTATTATAAGCGAACGAGGAAAAGATAACTGGTATTCGAAGTTGTCAAATGACGCAATATCTCGTATCGCCGCAAAGTGTGGTCGAGATGAAATAGCAGAAGCACACATTAAACTCAAATATTTTAAATCTGAACTAATGGTCGTGCCTGACTGGGACGGAGATACTCAAGATGACATCTGGAGAGCGATTGAGTTATTTAGGGCAATACTAGCTGAATGCAATAAATAAGATTAGAGTGATACGGTATAGATGTAGCTTGTTTTGCCTTTATGCATCAGCAGGTGTAGAACAATAATTTTTTGTAAGGAAAAAATAAAAATGCCCCAGATATCGGGGCGAAGTAGAGAATAATAGTTCATGAATGTAACGTCACTATACGTTAATCGTGAATGACCACAACATTAAAAAGGTAGTAATCTCAAGCGGATATTACGAATCCGAGCCTCGCAAAATAGCGAAGTTTTTAATAGAAAGTATAGTTATACGAAAAATTGAACAGCAAAGAGTCTCGGTAGGTTAGCCTAGATTGTAATCGCGATAGCGGCAGAGAAATTTACAAAAGTAAATAACACAAATTAATTTCTCGTTGGCGACCATTTGCTGGGAGATGATTACGTTTTATTAAGTTGGTAATGAGAAAGGAAAGGGCTTTGTGGCAAGCCCTTTTGGGGCAAATTATTTTTTTGTATAAATAATTTTTTGTGTTTCATTAGAACAGTTACCTACAACAGTACCTTGTTGTGAAGCAGCTTCTTCATTTGAAACGACAGTAATGGTAAAGCTCTCTGCAGGTACGCCATTGTTAATAATCTTCTGCGTAATTTCTTCAACAACGCTTTCGCATGAAGCACTTGCAATGGCTGGAATAAATAATGTCATTAAAGTAGCAATAATTATTCTTCTTTTCATATGCAATATTCCTTATAAGCTAGAGTCAGTTAATAGAAATTCTTTCAAAAAAGCTTAATGAGTATACTTAAGTGAAATATTTAAAGCTATCCGTTGATAGCAGTAAAACACTAGAAGATATCTTCATCTTTAACCCGCTAGTGTTTTATTAATCGGTTAAATGTAGGTTTTACTCGGCTACTCTCTGTATTGCTTTGCCTCCAGCCTCTATGTCTTCACCAACACCTTTAGTGGTGTTACAGGCAGTTAATGTGAAAACAACAGCTAATGAGCAGATGAGGAAACTGATTTTTTTCAACATATTTTCTTCCTTTTAGGTGTGAAGTTATAAGTCACAAAACATCATAGTTTAACTATAGCAGAACAATTTGATTGATATTTTCATTTGCATAGAGCTGTCATATTAATATTAACCTCTAGCATAGATGTTAAATCAGAAGATCAGTGATATCTGACAAATAAAAATTAGCTGCTATATTTTAAGTGTTAATACTTATTATGTGATCAATCAACATTAGCAATGAAGGGTACATTCTATGATATTAGAAGAGATATTTATCCGTATGCTTAATGTATTCCAATACTTATTAATTGGCTTCCTTCTATTTTTATTATCGATAGCTTTACCTATTTGGCTAGGATAATCTTACAGTCTCTGTGTTTCGTAAGTATCTTGAGAATGAATCAGGGGGGCTGTAATGGATGGTTGTCAAAGGGACGAAACTAAGTATTTTCCCTGGACTGGTGCGGCATTAAAAGTTGCATTAGTAATGACAGTAGAAACTATGATGTTGACGCCAGAAGAAGCGGAGAGCCAAAATATTACTGTTGTAGTTGGTCCATTTGCTAGACCATATAAGGAAATATTGGCCATTGCAGAAGAGTATGGTGAAAAGGTGATCCCTAAATCAATGGGTGATATCTAGCCAGATATAAAATGATAAGAATTCTCGTAGACCCGCTTAGTGCGGGTTTTTTATTATCAAATTAACTATGATTTTTATATTTTGAAGTGCTCATATGTTGTTATTTCATACTTATTTTCGTATGGGTCGGTGAAATAGATGGATATAGACACATCATGGTCAACGATAGAAAATTGAATGTTGTTGATTCTCAGGTGTTCTATGGATTCCATCAGTGTAGTCTTATCTGTACCAAAAGCGATTGTGTTACCGATGCTTTGTGATGTCCTTTTAAATAAGGAAAGGTGGACATCATTATTGTTTATGACTAATGGACCACCCTGGTCAAACCAAAACTTGTATTTGGGTGTAACGGTAAAGAATAAAATATCTTTATACCATTTTACGGCTTCATTGAGGTCATCGACATATACATGCACATGGTCTATTGAAGTTAGTTTCATTTGACTCTCCTTTAAATATTTAAAATAACATACCTTCAATGTAAATATTTTCGCTAAAAATGGTTTTAATTTGTTATGAGAAACTCTTTAAGAAATGTTAATAGTTAAAGCATAAGTGTTTTCTTGCTGAAGGTTTTAGATTTTTGGTGAAACCAATCGACAGAAGAATTGCTGGCTAAGATGTAAAGATAAGAGTTTGTAGATAAAAAACCCCTTATTGCAATGAACACAATAAGGGGGATTGCAGCAATACTAAATATTGCATTTAGCAATGAAATTAACAATGAAAAACTAAAATACAACAATTTAATTGTTATTGTTCTGATTTAAATCAAATTAAAGATTTTTGTGAAAGATGCAGATCTTGTTTTTGTATTGGCTTTTTGATTTATCATGAGGGTGAATAATGTTCAAAAGACCAGATTGGGAGGCTATTGAGTCTGCTTACCGAGCTGGCGTAATGTCTATAAGAGAAATAGCCTCTCAATATGAGATAACCCATCAAGCGATAAGTAAACGCGCAAAGAAAGAAGGATGGGAACGAGATTTAAAGGCAAAGGTTAAGGCTAGAGCTGAAAACTTGGTTGCCAAAAGAGAGGTTGCCACTCTGGTTGCCGCTGAGAAGGCTATTTCTGAGCGGCTACTTATCGAAGCTAATGCTGAAGTCATTGCTAATGTTCGTATGGAACATAGGGGTGATATTCGCAGGGCTAGGGAGTTAACCAACAGTTTATTTAATGAGCTATCTGCTGAATGTACGGATGTACCTGCTTTAAGGAAGCTAGGTGAATTAATGTTTGAGCCTGATAGCAATGGGCGAGACAAACTCAATGAACTCTACAATTCAATCATCTCTCTCCCCGAACGTGTTAAATCTGCTAAAGCATTAAGCGAGACACTTAAAAACCTAATTGGACTTGAGCGCCAGGCGTACGGGCTGGATGACACGCAGCAGAATAAAGTATCCGACTCTATATCGTCACTGATGGACGACCTATCGAAGGAATAAGTATGAAGCCAGAATATCTTGCATTATTAAGAGATAAGCTCTGGCGATTGAATCACTTGTACTGGATCACCAACAAAGAAGGTAAGCCAGTTCGATTTAAAATGACGCCTGAGCAGCTTGAATACTTTGAAGGGATGCATACGCGAAACATTATCTTAAAGGCTCGTCAGCTGGGTTTCACGACTGAGGTTTGCATTATCCAATTAGATGCAGCGTTATTTGAGGCGGCTAAATGTGCATTGATTGCTCATACACTTAACGATGCTAAAAGGCTATTTAGAGAAAAGATAAAGTATGCCTATGAAAAGCTACCCGAAGAAATTAAAGCTGCAAATCCGGCGAGTAATGATGCGGCTGGTGAATTGGTTTTTAGCAAAGGCGGGTCACTTTATATCAGCACGTCATTTCGTGGTGGCACTCTTCGATACTTGCATGTATCTGAGTTCGGAAAGATATGTGCAAAGTACCCTGAAAAAGCTCGTGAGATAGTTACTGGTGCGTTTGAAGCTGTATCAAGTGACTGTTTTACGACAATTGAAAGCACTGCTGAGGGGCGAGCTGGTTATTTCTATGATTATTGTCAGTCGGCCGAAAAAGCGCAAATTCAGTGTAAAACGCTATCTAACTTAGATTGGAAATTCTTTTTCTTTTCATGGTGGAAGAACCCTGAGTATGCGATTGATCCTGTTGAGCAATTACCTCAGCGATTAATTGATTACTTTGATGAGACATCCCGCAAGCATGGCATTCACCTCAACGAGCGTCAGAAAGCATGGTACTACGCCAAAGAGAAAACGCTTGGTGAAGACATGAAGCGGGAGTACCCGTCAATACCGTCTGAGGCATTCCAGCAATCCGTTGAAGGTGCTTATTACGCTAAGCAATTCCGCTTTCTGTACGAAAATAAACGCATTAGCACACTCCCTGATAATTCCCACTTACCTGTGCATACGTATTGGGATATTGGCGTTGGTGACTCAACCTCAATTTGGTTTATTCGTGAAGTAGGTGATGAATTCCATGTGATAGACCATTACTCAAACAGTGGTGAAGGCCTAAGACATTATATGAAAGTGCTGAAAGATAAAGGCTACACATACGCGAGTCATAATGGACCACATGATATTGATAACCGCGAGTTTGGTTCAGATGCGAAATCACGTAGAGAACTAGCTCGAGAAGGGTATGAAATTGATGGGCAAGTTTACTCAATTCGATTTGACGTAGTGCCAAAGCTTTCGATTGATGAAGGTATTGAGGCTGTACGTGAAATTCTCCCTCGTTGTGTTTTTGATGAACATAAATGTGCTGAAGGCATTGCTCATCTTGAAGCGTATCGCAAAGAGTGGGATGACAAACGAGGTTGCTG
Organism: Providencia sp. PROV188; assembly: GCF_027595165.1. Classification (NCBI taxonomy): domain Bacteria; kingdom Pseudomonadati; phylum Pseudomonadota; class Gammaproteobacteria; order Enterobacterales; family Morganellaceae; genus Providencia; species Providencia sp. PROV188. Next base: position 2,588,486 of record NZ_CP097291.1, on the reverse strand, counting down.
GAAAGATAAACCACTTCACGACTACACATCACATGATGCTGATGGATTTAGATATTTTGCTGTAAGTAGGCGAAATGTTAAACGTCCAGCATTTGAAATCAACTTAGGAACAACCTTCTGATGAGTATAAATAATGTAGATTTTACTCGACCGGAGTATAAAACGGCTGCTCCTCAGTGGGCTTTAGTGCGTTCTGTTTGCCGAGGTGGTGAAGATATAAAAAGTTATCTTCCTGAGCTTGAAGAGCAAGACAATAAGCGCAAAAAGAAACGTAATAAGGACTATCAAGACCGTGCGGTGTTTTACCCAATAACAGGTAACACTCGTAACGGTATGATAGGGATGGCATTCAAGAAAGACCCACTAGTTGCGGTCACTGAAAAACTGTCTTGTTTAAAAGATGATGCTGATGGTGCGGGTTCAAGCATTTATCAATTAGCTCAATCTTCTCTTGAATCGATATTGGAAGTGGGACGGCATGGGTTATATGTTGATTACAACAGCGACTCTAAGCTCCCGTACATATTTCAATATCAAGCTGAGGATATCATTAACTGGCGAGCAGACCGTATCAACGGTCGAACCATTTTAACGCTGGTGGTTCTTCGCGAAATGGTTGAGGAAGAGGATGGTTTTGGATTTAAAGATACTATTCAATACCGAGTATTAGCGATAGAAAATGGCAAGTTTATCTGCAGAGTATATCGTAAGCCTGCTGGCAGCAGCGTGTATCAAATCCACTCTGAATATATTCCTGAACGTGCAGGTAATGGTGCTTGGGATGAAATTCCATTTACGTTTATTGGCGCTCAGAATAACGATCACACTATTGATGAAGCTCCATTGTTAGGGCTAGCAAAAATCAATTTAGGGCATTATCGAAATTCTGCAGACTACGAAGATTCCGTGTTTTTCTGTGGGCAAGTACAGCCTTACATTGGTGGATTAAATGAGCAGTGGCGCGACTGGCTGCAAGAAAAAGGTGTCATGGTTGGCTCTCGTTCACCAATCTTATTGCCTGATAAAGGTTCTTATGGATACGTTCAAGCTCAGCCAAATATGTTGGCTAAAGAAGCTATGGACAGTAAGCGCGATTACATGGTGGCTTTAGGTGCTCAGTTAGTTTCTTCAGATAGTAAAGTCAAAACGATTATTCAATCTGTGGGGGAGCAAAGTGCTCAAACCTCTATTCTCAGTATTTGTTGCTCAAATGTCTCAGATGCGTTTAGCAAAGCGTTAATGTGGTGCGCTGAATACTTAGGTTTAGATACTAAAGACACTTCTTTTGAAATTAACAAAGACCTCGTTAATCACATTGCTGACAGTTCGATGATCCGTGAAATTGTTGCTGCGTGGCAATCTGGAGCAACGCGTAAATCTGATTTGGTGAGAAGTTTACAAAAATATGATGTTATCGACCCCGCTGATGATGTTGATATGGTGGTTGATGAGCTTAACAACCAAGAGCCGACAATAGTAGGTGAAACATGAAATCAGTGAATGAGCGATTAAGGGATGAATTGATTGCTCACTCTTTGTTTTCTGGTCGTTATTCTACGGGTGTTGCAAGGCGCATGATAAATGCACTCAATGAATTTGACGCTGAATTAACAGCTTCGCTTATTGTTGCTTTAGATGATGCCACTATTGACGTTAATAGCTTTACTTCAAGGCGATTAGAGTCATTACTATCGAGCGTGAAAGCTATTAATACGCGTGCAATTGATAGCGCTTTTACGTTGTTAATAGGCGAAATGAGAGAGTATGCATTGCATGAAGCTGGTTATTACTCCTCATTACTTGATGCTTTATTGCCTGATGCTGTTCTACGCCAATACCCGCTTATGGGTATTACAGAGGAGATGTTATTTTCTTCAGTAATGTCTCGCCCATTTCAAGGGAAATTACTCACTGAATGGGCTAATGGTTTAGAAGCAGATCGCATGAAAAGAATAGGCAATGCTGTTCGTAGTGGTTATTTAAATGGAGATAGCGCTGTAGAGATTGGTCGCAAGATCCGCGGGCATGCAAGCCAAGGTTACAAAGATGGCGTATTACAGCTAAGCCGAGCTAACGCAACAGCAATAGCAAAGACAGCAATTAATCATTTGCAAGCCACAGCACGAGAGCAATTTGCGGAGGCGAATAAAGACATTTTTGATTGCAAGCAATGGTTATCAACCCTTGATAATAAAACCTCTCATGTCTGTGTTGTGCGGGATAGGTTGAAGTATACATTGGAAGGTAAACCAATAGGACACAAAATCCCCTATCTACAAGGTCCCGGTAAAATCCATTTTAATTGTCGCTCAACGGAAACTCTCGTCACTAAGTCATGGCGTGAATTAGGTATTGATGTGAATGAGATGGACGCAGGAACGAGAGCATCAATGGATGGGCAAGTTCCAGCTGAGACCAATTTTCTTGATTGGGTGCAGCGACAACCAGAATGGCGACAACGGCAAGTGTTCGGTGAAACACGATTTAGATTAATGAAAGAGGGCGGTATGCATCCTTCTGAATTT